>JAPPBN010000046.1:0-249778 GCA_026705025.1 Chloroflexota bacterium
TCGGCAGCTTCAGCAGCCGGGACGCCGCGCGCAGGCGGCGCGGCATTCGCAGCGCATCCACCCGCTCGCCGACCAGCGCGCTCGCCGCCGGGAACATGCCCGAGCGCACCGCCTCGATCGCGAAGATCGGCCGTCCCGTCGATTCGTAGTCGTCAAGGGCCACGCGGGCGCGCTGAAGCGCTCGCCGAGCTCTCAGTTGACGGCCGTCGGACGAGTGGTAGCGATCGCGAAAGCTGGCCAGCACGTCACGCAGGGTCGAATCGGCCATGCGCAGCGTGAGCATGTCGGCCAGATTCCCGGCCAACGGTTCCAGGTGCAACAGCTCTTCCAACTCAACGAGCGATCCGGAAGTGATCGTGTCGACGACGACGGAGCATCCGTTTTCTTCGATCACGCCGCCTTCGTCGATCAATGCTTCGCTGCGATGCCGAAACAGGGCGATCTGCAGCAGCGACCCCTCCCAGACCTGGTTGCGGGCGTAATCGCCGACAACGGCAACGCCGCGGATCAGAGAATCACGTCCGCGGTATCGGGCGCTGATTCGCTCGGCCAGGAGCTGCCAGTCGGCGCCGCCGGTGTCGGGCATTGCCGGCTCAGAAGCCGCGGTAGCGATTGGCGATCGGGAAGCGGCGGTCGCGACCAAATGCGCGTGGCGTAATCCTCAGGCCCGGCGCCGCCTGGCGACGCTTGTACTCCGCGCCAGTCACCAGCGACATCACGCGCTTCACATCCGCTGCTTCGAATCCCGCCTCGACGATTTCATCGAGCGAGCGATCCTCCTCGACGAATGCTTCGAGGATTGGGTCGAGCCGCTCGTATGGCATCAGCGACTGTTCATCGAATTGGTCCGGTCGCAGTTCGGCGCTGGGCGGCTTCGTCAGCACAGACACCGGAATGATCTCCCTGCCGGCGCGTTCATTGACCAGTTCAGATAACCGGTAGACGAGCAGCTTGGGTACATCCTGGATGACGGCCAGTCCGCCGGTCATGTCGCCGTAGAGCGTCGTATAGCCCGTGGCGGACTCGCTCTTGTTGGATGTGGTCAACACCAAGGCCCCAGTCTTGTTCGAGATCGCCATCATCAGGACGCCGCGAATGCGGGCCTGGAGATTCTCCTCTGTCACGTCCGGCGCCAGGCCTTCGAACAACGGCGCGAGGGTGTCGATGTTGGATTGATACGGGCCCTCGATCGGCAAGACATCCATGCGGATGCCGAGGTTGTCGGCGAGCGCCCGCGCGTCGGCGACGCTGCCTTCGGAGGAGTAGCGCGAGGGCATCGAGACTCCGCGCACGTGTTCCGGGCCCAGTGCGTCGACGGCGACCACGGCCGTCAGGGTCGAGTCGATCCCGCCGGACAGCGCAATCACAACGTCGTTGAACCCGGTCTTGTGGACATAGTCGCGGGTGCCCAGCACCAGCGCCTCATAGACCTGCTCGTCGTCGGCGAGCGCGTCGATCAACTCGGCATCCAGCGCCGGTCCCCGTTCGGCCGGCCGATCGCTGGACACCGGGCACAGGTCCGCCTGGGTTTGCGGCAGGCGGCGTAAGCGAGGATCGTGCAGCCGCGTCTGGCGCACCTCCTCCACATCGAGGTCCACCGTGAGCAGATGATCGCGGAACATCGGAGCGCGAGCGATCAGGTCGCCGCCGGGTCCGAAGACCGTCGAACCGCCATCGAATATCAAGTGGTCCTGGCCGCCGACGAGGTTGCAGTAGAGGGTCAGGACGGCATTGTCGGACGCACGCGTAGCCAGCATCTGCTCGCGCTGCATCGACTTGCCGGCGTGGAAGGGCGACCCGTTGATGTTGACCACGACCTCAGCCCCGGCCAGGCACTGATCTTGCATCGGACCTGAGGAGTACCAGATGTCCTCACAGATCGTCACGCCCACGCGAGCGCCAGCGATATCGAAGAGTTGCACGCCGGTCCCCGGCCGGAAACAGCGTGCCTCGTCAAAGACGCCATAGTTGGGCAGATATTGCTTGTGATACGCGCCCGCCAACTGACCGTCATGAATCACCGCGGCAGCGTTGAAGATGTCGTGCGCATAGTCGACAAACCCGACAACGGCAGTGACATGCAGTCCGCTCGTCGCGTCGCAGACGCGCCGCAGCGTCGCCAGGTTGTCCTCGACGAAGCCACGTCGGAGCACGAGATCTTCAGGCGGGTAGCCGGTCAGCGCCAACTCGGGAAACGCAACCAGGTCTGCGCCAATCGACTCGGCTTCGCGAATCTGGTCGATGATCCTGGCAGCGTTGCCCTCAAGATCGCCGACGGTCGAATTGATCTGCGCCAGTGAGGCGCGTAAGCGACGCACAGGGACTCCTGAGCTGTTTAGCGTCCGTCGGATCGCAGCGTATCGCACCCCGGATACACTCAGAGCAGTGTCCAAGGCTGAGTCCGAGACCCCCAATTCGCCCACCCCCGCTCGGCTGAGCGGGGCGTGCTTCCAGTGGCCCGGCGGACGAGGTGTTTCCGATATCGATCTCCAGGTTGAGCGGGGCCAGGTGATTGGCCTGCTGGGACCGAACGGCGCTGGAAAATCCACGATTCTGAAGATGTTGAGCGGCGAGATCGAGCCGCAACAGGGCTCAGTGACTATCCTCGAGCAGCCCCACGGGCGCGAAGTCAGGCGTCGAATCGGCCTCGTCCTCCAGGAACCCAGCACCGACGACCTGATGACGCTGCAGGAGACCCTGCATCTGCACGGGCGTCTGTTTGGGCTCCGAGGACGAACACTGCATCGCCGCTGCGACGAGCTGCTCGATTCGCTCGGGCTGGGCGAGCGCGCCGGCGACCGCTGCGAGACCCTCTCCGGGGGTCTGAGACGCAGGCTGGATCTCGCTCGCGCGCTGCTGCACGAGCCGGAGCTGCTGTTGCTCGACGAACCGACCCTGGCGCTCGATCCCGACTCTAGCGCCGCGATCTGGGACACGCTGAGTACCAGGGTGTCGGCCGGCGCTGCGGTCGTCGTCTGTTCGAACGACACAGCCGAGGCGGAGGCATATGCCAACCGAGTGGTCATCGTCAACGAAGGGCAAGTCGTGGCGGAAGATACCCCGGCCAGTCTCACCTCGGGACTGCTTCACGACGCGCTGGAGCTGGACTGGCCGTCGGCCACCGGGAATGATGTCGCAGAACTCGAGCGGTGGCCGGGTGTTGGGACCGTGCTGTGGACGGAAGATCAGATCGTCCTGACGGTTGAAGAGTCCAGCGAGATCGTGCCGCATCTGTTCCAGCGCTACGGCTCGCAGATCGAGGGGATCAGGATCCGCGAATCGAGCCTGCGCGATGCCTGGTTTCAGATCGTCGGACGGCCAATGACCAACAGCCGCGAGGACGAGCGGTGATCGACGCTGCCTACGCCTCCTGGGCCTTGCTCAGCCGCGATCTGCGCGCTGTGTCCCGGTCCAGATCACAGCTGTACTCCTCGCTGTTGTTTCCACTGATGCTGTTGGCTTTGCTTGGCACCGGTGTCTCGAGCGGCCTCGCGCCGACGTCACCGCGAATCCTCAACGGCGACTACACCTCGTATCTGGCGCCGGGCATGATCGCGATGACCGCGCTGTTCTCTTCCACCTTCTCTAGCGCCGGTTTCTACCGCGACCGCGAAAGCGGCCTGCTGCGTGCGATGCTCGCCTCGCCCCACAGCGCGCAAACCATCCTCTTCGGCAAGGCGCTCGGCGCCATCCTGATCGGCACGGTTCAGGCCCTCGCAGTGCTGGTGCTCGCCGTGGTGATTCCGGGAATTGACCTGGCCTGGCAGTTCGGTTGGTTGGGCGGCGTCGCCACTGTCGTAATCACCGTCCTCGCTCTGAACTTCATGCTCTCTGGGCTCTCACTGTTGCTGGCTGTGCGGATTAAGACCATGCAGGGGTTCCACCTGATCATGAACCTGGTCCTGTTCCCGCTGTTTTTTCTCTCGGGAGCGTTCTTCCCGCTTGACCAGGTGCCGACCTGGTTGGAAGTGATCGGCTACATCAATCCGCTGACCTACGCTGTCGACCTGCTCCACTACGCGTCGTACGCCGACTCGCCTGATGGGCTGATCGGGCCGTTGATCGACGGGTTGGTGTTAGGCGGCCTGGCGATGTTGCTCTTTGTCTTTGGTCTTCGGCGTGCGCCCCGGGCGGTGTAGGAATATGTACCGGCCCGCTCGTCCACTCGCGCTCTGTGGCGGCGCCATTGGGTTCGCGCTGGCAGTGCTGGCGACCGTGGGCTGCGGCGGTTCGACCGATCGCCTGGTCATCACCTCATCGGAGGCGGCGTTCGTGCCGGTCATCGAGTCCTCGGACATCCACGTCGGCGTCCCGCGCCTGGTGCTGACCTTGCTGGAACGCGACGCGCAGCCACAGTTCCCCGAGGACGCCGCGTTCCGCATCCGATACTTCGACCCGACCGAAGACGGGATCAAATTTCACTCCGAGGCAGAGCTCCGAGAGATCGACGTTGAGGGATTGCGCTATCTGATCGCCTCGGATCCACCCTTCGATACGGCCGGACAATGGGCGCTCGCGGTGACCGTCGAACTGCCTGACGGTACAGCCGAGAGCACGCCTCGCTTGCCATTTCTGGTCCGAGGCAATGCAACGGGCCTTGCGCGAGGCGATCCGGCGCCCAGGGTCGCCACGCCGACGACTGCCGACGGCGTGCTTGAGCGCATGGCGGAGCCGGGACCGGAGGCTGGTGGTCTGTACGAACGCTCCGCCACTGAACTGATCTCCGTTGGAGAGCCGTTTCTCATCGTCTGGGCGTCAGCGGAACGGTGCGCCGGTAGGCGCGTCTGTGCGCGTGCCCTGGAACAGGCCAGTGCCGTGCTGGAGCAGGGCACGATTGCGGTTCTGCATGTAGAACCCTTCGGCAGGCCGCGTCCGCAGCCGCTGCAAGGGCTGATCGATGAGGCCAGCGAGGCCTGGTCGATTGAGGCGGAGCCGCAGTTCTTCCTTGTCGACCAAGACGGCACAATCGCGGCGCGATTCGAGATCGTCGTGGAACAGGCGGAACTGGAAGCGGCTGTTGAGGCGCTGGCCCCTTAGACCAGCACGTCCAGGCCGACGGCAGCGAAGACGATGAAGAGGTAGGCGATCGAGGCGAAGAAGAGACGCATCGGCGGGGCCTGGTTGCGCCAGACCTGCCAGGCAATCCAGATGAATGCGGCGCCCGAAATGGCGCACGTCGTCAGGTAGCACCAACTGAGGTGTCCGCCCAGCGGTCCAAGCAGGCTCACCGCAACGAGGCCGACCGAGTAGATCATGAGCTGCTTGCGTGTTTCGCGTTCGCCGGAGACGACTGGCAGCATCGGCACGTCGGCCCTGGCGTAGTCCTCGCGGTACTTCAGCGCCAGCGCCCAGAAGTGTGGCGGCGTCCACATGAAGATGACCAGGAACAGGATGAACGGCGTCCAGGTGACTTCGCCGGTCACGGCAGCCCAGCCGACCAGCGGAGGAATCGATCCGGCTGCTCCGCCAATCACAATGTTTTGAGTCGTCGAGCGCTTAAGCCAGACCGTGTAGACGAGGACGTAGAAGAGCACGGCGGCCTCGGCCAGCAGCGCCGCCAGCAGGTTGACCGTCAGTGCGAGCTGAATCCCGCCCAGGGTCGCCAGCAATACGCCCCAGGTCAGCGCCTGCCAGGGCTGGACCACGCCGGCCGGCAGTGGTCGCCCTGCGGTCCGCTCCATGATCGCGTCGATATCGCGATCGAACCATTGATTGAAGGTGTTGGCGCCGCCAGCTGTCAGGATTCCTCCCAGCAGCGTGAGCAGGATCAACACCAGTCCCTCGCCAAAGCTGCCCCTCGGCCAACCGTCAGCAGCGACAAGCATGGTCGGAACCGTGGTGACCAACAGCAGACCGATGATGCCGGGCTTGGTCAGGTCCCAGAGTCCACGCGAGAATTCAAGTGCGCGCCTCGAGCTCGGGAGTGAGGCCGTTCGTTCGAGCGTGAGCGGACGATCAGTCATCCGTTGCTCTCACTCTCCGCCGACACGCCCGCATCGGCGATACCGGCTGGTTGCAACGCCGTGGCCGGCTCGCTGTGCCGTCGCAGGCCACCGGCGCGATAGATCGCCACCAATGCCGCTCCGGAGACCAGCAACCAGGTGATTGAGCCCATCGAAAGGTGTAGCGCTCTGGCCCAGGCATCGAAGTTGATCCAGATCATCGCCGCGCCGATAAAGATCTGTGCCACGTAGAGCGTCGCCGCCCCATGGACCATGAACGTCAGGCCGCGCGCGCGAGGTCGCAGCATGACCACGCCCATCGAGGAGGCGAACAGGGCGATCGCGCCGAACAGAACCAGGAATCGATGTCCCATGTTCCATTGAGCGTACTCTCCGTCGGGGAACAGCCCGCCATAGCAGAACGGCCAGTTGTTGCCGCAGGCCGCGCCGCCGGGCCCGACGTGTGCGCCCGCGTCTGGTCCAGCCCCGACATGGGTGACATAGGAACCAACCACCACGACGGCATAGACGAGCACCGCCGTGAATAATGCCACCCAGGCGTAGTTCCGCGCCTGCGAGGGCGAATCGGATCCGAGCGGCGCCTCGTCGTCGCTGCTGACGACGCGCCACTGGAATGTACTCAGCCAGGAGAATGCGACCACCATCAGAATCAGCATCGCGGTGGCGAGATGCAGCGTGACGATCAGCTCCTCGAGACGCTCGGTCACAGTCAGGCCGCCGAGTACGACCTGCACGGCCAGCAGTGGAATCGAGAGCACTGCGGGCAGCCAGATCCGCACCTGATCTCGACGCTTCAGCCAGGCCACGATGGCGTAGCCGAGGATGATCAATCCCATGATCGCGGCGACCAGCCGGTGGGTCCATTCGAGCCAGACCTGATGCGCAGCGAACTCGCCGAAATCGCCCGACGGGATGACGGCGCCGTAGCAACCGGGCCAGTCGGGGCAGGCGAGCCCTGAGCCGGTCACGCGAACAATCCCGCCCAGCGCCGTCAGCACGAGCAGGCCGATCACCAGCCCGAGGCCGACACGCTGAAATCTGGTCATCGATGCCATCTGAACCCGCTCTGGTTGCCGACCGGCACGAGTCGGCGCTGCACCCCCTAGTGTCTCACTTCTGGGCGTACTGGCGATAACCACCGCGCCTCATGGTTGCCTGCTTGGCGGCAGTCAGCTCGCCGTGTCGTGGGCAGCGAGCGGGCAAGTTTCAGGTTCTGGGCGAACTTTTTTTTCGGGCCCTGAAACTGTGAACCGCTAGGCTGATCTTCAATGTATTGCTGAAGATCGTGGTGGTTCGGCGTCGAAATCCTTTCAGGTTTCTTCAGGCAAGTTCGGGGTAGAGCTGTTCGATCTTGTTCGGTTGCGTTCGGATGGCGGTGAGTCGATGCAGGAAGGATTGGCGAGGGTCGAGTCGGTTTGCCGGCGTGGGATGACGGGCACTGGGCGCTCCTGTCGGGGTTCAGAGGATCGAGTACGGAGATCGTATACGGACATACGTTCGCTTATCCGTCCCGCCTGTTATCCAGGTGACGAATGGGAGGGGGGGGTCTGCGCCCGGCCCGGACGCATGAGCCGAATGCAGGCGATCGGCTACTGCTCGCCCGGTCGGGGGCCAAGGGTCGGAACTTCGCCATGGACGCGGATCTGCATGTCGCGGACCGTGTCGTTGCGGCGATCCTTGAATCCCTCGCGTTCCGCCCAGTAGTAAACCGTGACGATGATCGCCAGCGCGAACATCATCGATCCGGGCACCCACATGATCCCGGCGCCGATTCGTTGGTCGAGCAGCGCGTCGGGTCCCCATTCTCTGACCGCAGCCGCGGTCGCGTAGGTGTCGTAGACGGGCTCGCCGACGTTGATCAGGATGAGTCCGAGCCCGATGTTCTGCAGGATTGCCACCACCAGCAGCGCACAACGCCAGACGTGATGCGGCCGGAGCTTGGTCGCGTCGACGCCGATCACCAACCACCAGAGCAACACCGCCCCGAGCAGGAAGACGCCGTGTTCGACGAAGTGGACCGCCTCTGAAGCAATCGCCGCGTCGTACGCGTCGGGCCAGTGCCAGCTCCAGACGCTGGCGATGTAGATCACAATCGCCGCCGGCGGCCAGGTCAGCGCGCGGACGAGCCTAGAGTTGAGGAACGGAACGAGATAGGTCGTGCGGACTCGAGGTGACGCGGCGCGCAGGGCCAGGGTCGCCGGCGCGCCGAGCAGCATCAACGGCGCGACGATCATCGTAATCATCACGTGCTGGATCATGTGCATCCAGAAGAGGTCGTCCGAGTACGTGTCGACCGGCGACATCAACCCCAGCAGCATGACCAGCCAGCCTGCGGCGAACGACCAGGCATGCCAGCGGGGAAAGTGGAAGCTGGGCGAGTCTCGGCGCAGCCGGTAGTAACCCCAGGCGTAGAGTCCGCCGACGACAATCACGATCGCCAGACCGGGCGCGTCGATGCTCCAGACCTGGAGCGCATTCAGGAGCTCGCCCGACTCGGCATAGCGCCCGTCGTGGGCCAGCAGGACCGTCGGAATCAGGGCTGCCGCGAAAGCAGCGATTGCCGCGACCAGCGCTATCAGCGCTCGCGGTCTCCTGGTCACGGACCGTTCCGCGTCAGCTGAGGAAGAAGACGAGCGGGAAGATCACCAGCAACCACACGAAACCCACGAAGTGCCAGTAGAGCGTCGCCGCCTCAATCGCCGTATTGCGTTTGGCGTCAAAGTGTCCAAGCAGACCGCGCAGCCACTGAGCGAAGATGAACACCAGCCCGCCGATCACGTGCGCGCCGTGGAAGCCGGTCAGCGTGTAGAACGTCGCCGCGTAGGGACCGTCGGAGATGCCGAATCCGGCGTGGCTCCACTCGAAGTACTGGTTGATGATGAACGCCGTGCCAACCACCAGCACGATGCCCATGTTGATCAGCATCGCCTTGCGGTTGCCCTTGCGAATCGCGAACGCCGCGAACTGCATCGGGATACTGGTCGAGACCAGCAGCACCGTGAACAGGATCGGCAGGAGGTGAGCACCCTCGACTCGGTGGGCGCCATTGGTCGGTTCCCAAAGCAGGGTGTCGCTGTGTAGGGCGAGCATCGCCGCGATCAGTCCGGCGAAGAACATGATCTCGGAGAAGATGAAGAAGATGATGCCCCACAGGCCGGTCGTCATCGGCTCGTCGCCGACGAGGAAACTGCGGACGGGGTGAACGCGCTTGTGCGGGATGGCGCTGGCTGCCATGACTACGCCTCCTCCCGCGTAGACGCAGTGGGCGCCTTGGCGCCGCCCCCGCGGCCGTTGCCGTTGTGACCGTTGTTGACGTGGTAGTGCGGGTCGTCCTGCAGTTTCTCGCCGAAGCGCAGGTCGAACAGCGGCCGCTCAGAGCGAATCTCGGGCAACGAGTCGAAGTTGTGCGCCGGCGGCGGCGAGGTCGTCGCCCACTCGAGCGTCGTGCCTTCCCACGGGTCGGAGCCGGCGCGTTCGCCCCACTTGAGTGAGTAGAAGACGTTGTAGAGGAAGACCATCATTCCGGCGGCCGACACGAACGCGCCGATCGTAGTCAGCATGTTCATCAGCTCCCAGCCGGGGTTGTCGACGTAGTCGTTGATCCGGCGAGGCATGCCGTCGAGGCCGAGCAGCAGCTGGGTGAAGAAGATCAGGTTGACGCCGATGAACACCAGCCAGAAGTGCAGCTTGCCCAGACCCTCGTTCATGAACTTGCCGAACATCTTGGGGAACCAGTAGTAGCAACCGGCGAGGAAGCCGAAGGTGGCCGCAATCGACATCGTGTAATGGAAGTGGCCGACGACGAAGTATGTGTCGTGCAGGGCGAAGTCAACCGGCACGGCGGCGTGGAAGACGCCGGTGATCCCGCCGATCAGGAAAAGCATCAGGAAGCCGACGCTGAACAGCATCGCGGTGGGGAAGATGTTGGAACCGCGCCACATGGTGGCGATCCAGTTGAACATCTTGACCCCGGTCGGCACCGCGATCAGGAAAGTCGCGCCCATGAAGAACGGCAGGAACACGCCGCCCGTCGTGAACATGTGGTGCGCCCAGACGATGAATCCGAGCAGCCCAATGGCGATCAAGGCCAGGACCATCGATCGGTAACCGAAGACCGGACGCCTCGTGAAGACGCCGAAGACGTCGGAGACGATGCCCATCGCGGGCAAGATCATGATGTAGACGGCCGGATGCGAATAGAACCAGAACAGGTTCTGCCAGAGCAGCGGCTGTCCGCCGGCGGCCGGGTCGAAGAATGCGCCCCCGGCGCCGTTGCGGTCGATGAAGCCCAGCACCAGCGCGGCGGCCAGCACCGGGGTCGAGAGCAGAATCAGCAGACCCGTGACCAGCGTCGTCCAGGTGAACAGCGGCAAGCGCCACATGGTCATCCCCGGCGCGCGCATTTTGAAGATCGTGACCAGGAAGTTCACGGAACCAAAGATGGACGCCTGGCCCAACAGGATGACACCAACCAACCACATGTCCATCCCGGCGCCGGGCGGCTCGGCATTGTTGCCGGTGTCTAGCGTGACCGGCGGGTAGGCGGTCCATCCGGCCGAGGCGGTCCCGCCCTCGGCGGCGAAGCTCAGCGTGATCAGCACGCCGCCAAACAGGAAGATCCAGAAGGACAGCGCGTTGATCCTGGGAAAGGCCATGTCGAGCGCGCCGATTTGCAGCGGCATCGAATAGTTCATGAACGCCGCGCCGATTGGCAGCAGGAAGAGGAAGATCATCACGCTGCCGTGCATCGTGAAAATCGAGTTGTACGTCTCCGCGGAGATGATCGTGCCGGTCTGGGCCAGTTCGGTCCGCATGACGAGGGAGAAAGCCATGCCGACCAGACCGAATGCGCCGGCCGTCCAGAGGTACATGATGCCGATCTTCTTGTGGTCGACCGTGGTCAACCACTCGAGGATCACACGCCAGGCATTCGCCCCGGCATAGCTGCTCGTCTGTGCCCCCGCCAGTGTCGCCATCGTTTCGCCTCCCTCTGCGAGTTCCCCTGAACGCGTCGCGCCGTGGCGGGGCTAGCCGCCGGCCTCAATCAGTGCTGCGAGTTTGCTTGGAATGACGTCGGCGTCGGGCGGTCGGGGGACCGTCTGCAGCCAGGCGTAAATGTCGGCGATCTCCTCGTCCGAGACCTGATCCGGCGGGAACGCCGTCATCGCCTCGAGCGGCTCGCGATACTGCGTGATCACGCGGTCGAGCGGAACGACGGTCATCGCGATCGTCGGGCCGACCAGACCTTCGCCACGATCGCCGTGACAGACGTTACAGCCCATCTCGAAGAACAGGCTCTGCCCGTTGGCGGCGTTGCCGACCGCGCCTTCTTCCTGCTCAACCTCTTCTTCGCCGCCAAAGTCTCCCTCGATCGGCGCCGGCGCCTCGCCGGCTTTCTCCTCGAACCACGAGTTGTACTCACCCTCGGGCAGGGCGCGGACGGTGTAAATCATGCGGGCGTGGTCGCGTCCGCAGAACTCAGCGCACTGACTCATGAAGTCGCCCGCGTCGGTGATTCGCACCCATAGGGTCTGTACCCGGCCCGGGACGGCGTCGAGTTTGGTCAGGAACTGCGGGGTGTAGAACGCGTGCAGCACATCGGCCGAAGCGATGTTGAAGCGGATCATCTGACCCACCGGCACGGTCACGATCGGCGTGTTGTCCGCGGCCTGCAGCCGACCTTCAGCAACCGTGTCGGTACCGTTGAAGACGCGTTCGATGGGGCTGCCGGCCGCGTGACGGATCGGCACCGTGCCATTGACCGCGCGGTCCACCGTTACCACGTACCCGGTGCGCGCCACGACGCGCATGTGCTCAATGCCGATCTTGATCGTCATGAATGGCACGACCAGTGACGGATCCTTCAGGTGAATCTCGGTCTCGGCCGGATCGGGCGAGATGCCCTCGGCCAGTTCGGTGCCGAGCGGCACGCCGTAGTTGAAGGCCCATGCCCACTGACGGCCCTGGACGTCAACAATCGTGACGTCCTCATCCTCATCCGCCGCCGCCTGGATGTCCTGCAGGACGAAGAAGGACACGACAAACAGCACGACCACGATGACCAGTGGGATCCCGGTCCAGAGGATCTCGGCCGTGGTGTTATGGGCGACCTGGGTCGGCAGCTCGTCGTCGGACTTGCGCTTGTAGCGGAACACGACCCAGATGATCATCGCCTCGACGATGACGAAGACGATCACCCCTATGGCGAGCACGACGAAGTACAACGCCCGAATCGAGTCTCCTTGTTCGGTGACCGCTTCGGGAAGCGCGACCTGCGCATTCGCCAGTCCGGAGAAGGCGAGCAGCGCCAGGGCGGCAACGCCCATGATCAGCGAGAGACGCCCGATCCGGGTTCGCCATAGCCGTACGTATGCCCTCATCCGCCCGCTCCGTTCGCTCCCAGTTTCAGTCCCGTATTCATGCAGATTCATGACTGCCGAGGCAGCCGGTTAGCTGGCGCGTTGCTCAGCGCCGCCGTCGCTGTGCATCTGCGGCGCATCTGGTTCATGGTCGTCGTGATGCTCGTCGTGAGCCGGCTCCTCGAACGACTGGATGTCCTCCAGGAACCAGCCCACTCCGCCGAACACGATCAGCGTGATACCGGCGCCCAACACCTGGTCGGTGAAGACGGCCCCGGCCGCGGTGATGATCAGACCGGCGGCGAAGATCAGTGGAGAGAGACTGGGTGGCGGCATGTGCACACCGGGAGGCGGCGGCGCCACGTCAGGCATGACCTGCAGCGGGCGCTGACGGAACTCGGCCGGTCCACCCGCTTCGAAGTAACCCATGTCCTCCAGGAACCAGCGAGCGGCTCCCAGCACGATCAGCGTGATCCCCACGCTGAGCATCTCACCGACGAAGATCGCCCCGGCGGCCATCACGATCAGGCCGAGGGCGAACAGGATCGGTGCGAGGCTGGGCGGCGGCAGATGCGACTCGGGCGAGTCGTGCTCGCCATGGCCGTGTTCGTCGTCAAGTCCGGAGGGCAAAGCGAGCGTCGCTGCCGGCTGTTCCGCCGGCGCGGCGATCGCCGGAATGTCACCGCTGCGGGCGGCGGGCAGCGGCTGCAGATACGCGTCGGCGACCACCTTGCGTTCGTTGCGGTACGCCATCGGTCGCAGCGCCGGCGGCAGCAGTCCCGCGATCGGCTTGAGCAGATCGGGGCCGCTGTAGGCCTGTTGCAGATCGATGCCGAAGCCCGCAGGCCGCTGCCGGTACGTCATCAGTTTGTGCAGCTTGATCCCGTTCATTCGGCACAGGCGGATCGCGCGGCCGCTCTGTCCCATGGGCACGTAGAGGATCAGTGGAGCGGCCTGGGCGAGCGGCTTCCAGCGTTCAATGGCGGTCTCATTGGTGACCTCATGAGTCAGGGCCAGATCGGCAGCCATGGCGATGAAGTGGCCCGGTTCGTCGGTCACGACGATGTCGGGGTACAGCCAGCCGCCCGACCTGACTCGCACGCCCATCTGTTCGCTGGGAAAGTTGGTTGTGATTTCACGATCGGGGAACTCGTCGTTCGGATAGCCGTACGACGCTTCAGCAATCTGCTGAAGGACACTGGCGCGCTTCTGCCTCGCCGATTCCAGCGTGGGCATTGCCGTCTGTTCGCCTCTCGCTCAGCCGCTCCCTGTGCGGGACGTACGGTCGATCTCCGATCCTAACCCAGCCCTGCGACAGAGGCTATCCCCCGCCGGGGCAACGTCCACAGGATTCGCGTCGCAGCATCTAGTCCGAGAGCGAGCGAGCAGGTTGGTTGATCGGGATGTAGCGAGGACGATAGATCGCCACGCCGCGGCCGCCGCGAGCGCGCGTGCGCTCGTCGACGATCTGCGCTCCGATGCCGGAGATCCGCGACCAGCCGAACAGGGTCGTGTAGTAGTCGGGATCGGAGAAGCCCAGGGCATTGACCAGGCTCCCCGAGATCAGGTCCACGTTCGGGTACGGATTCGACACCTTCGGGTTCTCCTTGAGCGCCCGGATACCGCCCTCGCGAACCGCCTTGACGACCTTGAACCAGTGGTCGTCCGGGCAAAGTTCTTCCCCGACGCCGAGTTGCACCTTGGCGCGCGGGTCCTCCTGGCGCAGCACCGCGTGACCGAAGCCGAAAATCAACCCGCCGTCAGCCAGCCGCTGCTTCAGGATCTGATAGACCTCGTCCGGGTCCTCGCTGTCCACCTCGCGCACCATCTTGAAGGCGTCCTGGTTGGCCATCCCGTGTCGCGGTCCGGCCAGCGCGTTCATGCCCGAGGCCATCGAGCGGTACATGTCGGCCAAACCCGAAGCAACCGCGCGGCCCGTAAAGGTCGACAGATTGCCGCCGCCGTGGTCGGCGTGCAGGTTGTAGTAAACCGAGAGCAGTCTCGTCAGGGCGTCCTCGTCGCCGCCGGGCATGCCCAGCATGTGGACGAAGTTGTTCACGTAGCCGCGCGCCGGCTCTGAGGGAATCAACTCGCCCCAGCCCTCTCGCTTGCGGAAGATCGCCGCCAGCGCGGTGGGAATCCGCGCGACGAGGTTGAGCGCGTCCTCGTAGTAGTCGTCGGTTTTGCCGGTCATGCCGAGAATCTGGATGCCCGCGCAAAACAGGTCCATCGGATGGCCCGACATCGGCATCGCCGAAATTGCCGCCAGCGCATCCTCGGACACCTCGGAGCGTTCAGCGATGTCGTCGGCCACCGCCTGCCGCTCGGCGTCGGTCGGTAGCGACTTGTTGAACAGCAGATGGATGATGTCCTCGGCCGGCAGGAACGCCAGATCGGCGATCGGATAACCGACGTATGAGACACCCTCCTGCGGATCGACATAACTGGTTTCGCAGGTGCCGACCGGGTAGCCCCTGAGGCCGGTATCGAGCTGGTCGTTGGTGATCGTGAACTCAATGGTCGGGATGTCGGACATCGGCATCACTTTCCCCGCGCGCACGCTGCAGACGTGGATGTTGACCGCGACCCGGTGCGCACGGGGCGCGGAACATCTCGCTCGTTGATTGTCTCGCTCAGGTTGCCGGTGATCCCGTCCGGCTAGCCCGTGACCGCGAGCAGACGGAACCGTTTGCGACCGCTCGGGGCCTGGATTTCAATCTGCCGATCGGCAGGTTGGTCAAGCAGTCCACGGCCCAGCGGACTCTCCACAGAGATTCGCCGCGCCGCCGCATTCGCTTCGGTGGTTCCTACCAGAGTGTACTCTCTGGCTTCGCCGAGATCGGCGCCGCTGTCGTCGACCTCGACGACTGAGACGCGGCTGCCCAGCTTGGCCCGGCCGGTGGCCCGCTCCTCGCGAACCACCGCGTGAGCAATCTGGTACTCAAGCTCGTCAATCCGCGACTTGAGCCGTTCCTGGTACTCGCGCGCCGCTTCCAGCGGAGCGTTCTCGCGGATGTCCTTGTCTTCCCGCGCCGCGGCGACCGCTTGCACGGCTTCCGGCATTTCCGCATTCAGCTGTCCCAGCTCCTCATTCAACGACTCCAGCCCGTCGGCCGTCATCTCGAACGTCTGCGCCTGCTCATGCTGGAAGCGCGAATCATCCCGAACCACCGAGGTCGGTCGCTTGATCCGCAGATAGTTGCCCAGGTTCTGCGCGCTGGAGTTGCCTTCGGCGTCAATCGTGACGGTGTACTCCTGCTTCCAGCAATAGCGCAGGAATTCCTTGACCGGCTGCAGCCGCGAGGCGAGGTCCATCGTGTTCGTGCCAACCGTCTCCTGAAATCCCTCCATGGACTTCGGTGAGAGGTCGGAAATCGGTGTGCTCGGTCCGAAGTGCCAGAGAAACCGTGTGACCGCTTCACGGGCCGGTTCATCCAGGACGAAGGTGCCTCGCCGTGCCCGGACATTGCTGGCCGTCTTGCGCCGCGAACGCTTGGCTTCGCGCTCTTCCTCCCAGGAGAAATACTCCATCACCGCCGTGTCCAGCGTCACCGGCTGCAGTGCAGCGACGCTATGACCCGCTTCCTCAGCCCTGGCGCCCTCGTCGAAAAAGTCCGAGTCACCCTCAACCACGTCGTCCATCGCTTCCTCAAGCGTGTCCGTCGTCTGTTCGTCGTCAAAGAATGCCATCGGTCGTCTCCAACCATCGAGCAGCGTTTGAGAGGTTCCTGGTCGCACGCACAGCAACGAATTCGATTGGCACGCGGCACAACCAGAGCGTCACCCGGCTCCGACACCCCTATCCTACTCCCTTGTCGATGCCATACCTGATAGACGAGCAGCAGATTCGCGCAGCGCTTCGTCTCTCCGGGTTGAGTTATGTGGAGGACCTGAACCCGGATCTGCCCCGCCAGGCCGCTCTCTGGCTAACCATGATGCTGGCCGCGCCACGCAATCTGACCGCGATCCGGGACCCGGAGACCGCGATCAACAAGCATCTGATCGAACCCCTGACCGGTCGACATCGCCTGATCGCCGCCGATCTGGCGATCCCCCACGGGCCGTTGATCGACATCGGCAGCGGCAACGGCGCTCCTGGACTAACGCTGGCCCTCTGCGAGCCCGACCGCAACGCAACGTTGCTCGATTCACGCCAGGCCGCTGCCCGGTTCCTTATCCAGGTCATTGAGCAGATCGATGCGCCGCAAATCACGGTCCGGCATCAACGGGCGGAGCAGGCCGCCCACTCCGGACTACGAGAGCAGTTTGCTGTCGCCGTAACGCGGGCAGCCGCGCCGCCAACCGTCGCCCTGGAGCTCACCGTGCCCTTCCTCCAGATCGGCGGTATCGCCGCCGCCTGGACCGGAGAACTTTCGGTCGACGAGAAGGAGGCGGTATCGCGCGCGCTCAGGGAGCTCGGCGCAGAGCCGACGCCGATCGACCCGCCGGCTGACATCATCGTCGCCACCAGGACTCACCAGACCGAGGCCAGATTTCCTCGCTCCTGGAACCGGATTCGGCGTCAACCGCTGGGCCTGCGTCGCCCATAACGCAGACAACGGCAACCTCGTCCCCATACCTTGGTCAGGTATGTCCGCTGCTGCTCCCACGCCGGCCACCTTCGCCCCCGGACGCTACCGGCGCAACATCCGCGTGTACTACCTGTTCATGGCCTCGACCGGCTTCATGATCTTCCTGCCGGTCTGGATCATCTACCTCATCGACGGGCGCGGCCTCTCGCTGACCGAGGTCGGCGTGATCGAATCGTTCTTCTGGCTCACCGTCATCATCGCCGAGGTGCCGACCGGAGCCATCGCCGACCGCTTCGGCCGCCGAATCTCCCTCGCGCTCGGCGCGATCATGTTTGCCCTCTCCACGGTGATCTTCGCCATCGCCGACGGATTCCCCCTCTTGCTCGGCTCCTACCTGGTCATGGGCATCGGCATGACGCTCTATTCGGGCGCCGGCGACGCGTTGCTCTTCGACACCCTCCGCGTCCTCGGTCGGACGCGCGATTACGAGCATCACGCCGGCCGATCGCACGGCCTCTTCTTCGCCGCCATGGTGCTCGCCACCGCCGTCGGCGGACCGGCCGCCTACCTCCTGGGCTACACCGTGACGATCCTGATCTCGTCCGCCGTCTTCCTCGGATCCGCTGTCGCCGCCATGCTCCTGCGCGAGCCGCCCCGCCGCGAGTCCGATTTCCCGGTCGATCCCCTCAACGCTGCGCCGGCCAGTGTCCGCCATACCGCCTCCGACATCGCCCAGCATGAGGCGAGCGGCGTACCGATTTTCCAGGAAATGACCAAGGGGTTCGGAATCGTCTGGCGCAATCGCCCCATTCGCTACCTGATCCCGTTTGCCGCAATCACCATGACCCTGTTCGGTCTGCCGCACTTCATGGCCCAGCCTTACGTCGCCCAGCACGGCCTCAACCCGTTGGCGGGCGCTGTCGACGGATTTGTCTGGTCCGCCCTGCTGATTCCCGGACAGATCGGAACGGTGCTGGGCATGCTCGTCGCCGCCCGTCTGATCGGCAGACTCGGCGAACGCCGCTCGTTCCCGGCCATCCTCGTCTACGGCGCGGTCTTCCTGATCCCCCTCGCGATCTGGAACCACCTCGGGCTCCTGGGCGCCATCTTCATGGTCAGCATCGCCCAGGCCGCGATCAGGCCAATCACCAACGGGTACATCAACCGGCGGATCAGCTCCGACCAGCGCGCCACCGTGCTCTCCATTTTCTCGCTGGCCCATGGCATTGCCATGAGTGTCGCCGTAGTGGTCATCTTGCCGGCCGCCGATCTCATCTCGTTCCCGGTCGCATTCGGCATCTGCCTACTGGCGATAGTGACCCTGGGCGCCGGTCTCTGGCTGCTCTGGCATTTGGCCCACCGGCGCGACCAGACCGAACGCATCCGCCGATGGTCCATTTCCGTGGCCAAACCGCAAGCGCCGCAGCGACCTCCCTCGGCAAGTCAGAACGGAAACAATGGCGAGGGCTCGGCTCTGTACCGCAATGTGCAGAACCTCGACTGAATAGCGGGCGCGCCTGCCCCTCGTTTTCGTAGGATTGACTGCGTTGTCGGTCTCGCCGCCCGCCCGATCCCCGTCAGACGCCCCGTCAGACACCAGGTCTCATGTCTCGCCCTGAACGCTACGCGCGCAACATACCGATCTACTACCTGTTCCAGTTCGCCACTGGATTCCTGATCTGGGTGCCCGTCTGGATCATCTTCCTGCAGGACGAGCGCGGCCTCTCCTTGACCCAGGTTGGACTGATGGAAGCCGTTTTCTGGGCCTGCATGATGCTCTTCGAGGTGCCCACCGGCGCAATCGCCGACCGGTTCGGGCGGCGCACCTCGCTGGCCCTGGGTGGGTTCCTCTTCACCGGCGGCACGATCTTCTTCGTCCTCTCCGACGGCTTCGCCGGCCTCGCCATCAGCTACGTGATCATGGCGATCTCGATGACGCTCTATTCAGGCTCGGGTCACGCCCTGCTCTACGACAGTTTGCGCGTCCTCGGCCGTACCCGAGAGTACGAAAAGCACATGGGTCGCTCCGAGGCGCTGATGACCGGCGCTCTGCTCGGCGCGGCGCTGTTCGGCGGGCCCATGGCCGGTCTCTGGGGGCTCGAGACCGTCTTCCTCATCGGAGCCGGCACCATGGCCGCCGCCGGATTCGTGGCGCTCATGCTGCGCGAACCGCCGCGGACCGAAGCCGAGTTCGGTCCCGATGGCCTCCATGCGGCGCCGATCTCCGCCGCCGACGCGGCTTCCGACATGCACGGGTCCTCCGGCTTTGTTGGCTACGTGTTCGAAGGCTTCCGCATCGTCCTGCGCCAGCGGCCGATCCTCTGGATCATCCTGCTCGCCGGGATCGTCACGGTCGCCTACGAAATGCCCAGCTTCTTCGTGCAGCCGTTCCTCCGCAGCCACGGGCTCAGCCCATCCGGCGGGCTGCTCGACGGCGCGATCTGGAGCGGTCTCATCGTGCCCGCGTTCGCCGCCATGTCCGCCGGCTCATTGCTCGCCGCTCCGTTTGTCGCCCGCGTCGGCGAGCGTCGCGCCATCCCCCTGCTGATGTTCGGCGGAGCCTTCCTCTTCATCCCCCTGCTCATCTTCAACCACATCAGCATCGTCGCTCCGATCGCCATTCTCGGTGGCATCCACGCCGCGATCCGGCCCATCGCCACCGGCTACATCAACCGCCGAATCCGCTCCGATCAACGCGCCACCGTGCTCTCGATCTTCGAGTTGATGATGGCGGCCCAGATGGCCGTGATCGTGCCGTTGATCTCCGCCTCGGCCGATGTCATCGACTTCCGCTTCGCCTACGCACTGTCGATCGGGGTCGTCCTGACGGTCGGCGTCGTGTTCCTCCTGTACTGGCGTCGTTCACACCGCCGCGAGCAGACGGACGCGCTCCGCCGAATCAGCTTGCGCCCAGCACCCCAGGCTGTGCCCCACGCGATCGCGCTGACGCCCGACGGCACGACGATCGGCGTCCATCCGACCGGGATTCCCGTCCCTGGCAACGGCGTCGGCAGCGGCCCTGACTACAGGAATGGGACAGACGCCACCCCGGAGAGGGTTCCGACCCGCCAAGATCGATCGTGAGCGATCCCGCGCCGGCCGATTCTGCGCCGGGCAGCGCCTTCGCGCGCAACATCCCTCTCTACTACCTCTTCCAGTTCGTGCGCGGCTTCCATTTCTGGCTGCCCATCTGGTTTCTCTTCCTCCAGTCCCAGCATGGACTCTCATACGTGCAGATCGGCCTGATGGAGGTGCTCTTCGGGATCGCGACGATCCTCGCCGAGGTACCGACCGGAGCGATCGCCGATCGCTTCGGACGCCGTGTGGCGCTGGGCTTCGGGGCGCTCGGATTTGCCGGCGCGACCGTCCTCTTCGCCCTGCTCAACTTCCCCGCCCTGATCGTCGGCCACCTGTTCATGTCGATCACGCGCACATTAATGTCCGGCTCGGACGATGCGCTGCTCTTCGACAGCCTCAGACAGCTCAAGAAGACCGATGAGTATGAGCGTCATGCCGGACGCGCCAGCGCCGTCGCTACCGCTTCGCTCCTGGCCGCCACCATTCTCGCCGGACCGCTGGTCTCGGTGCTCGACTTCCGCACGGTCATCATCATCAGCGCCGTCGGTATGGGGCTGGCCGGCCTGATCGCGCTTTCCCTGCGCGAGCCGCCTCGCCGGGAAGCTGATCTCAGCGGAGGCGCGGAGCAGCACCCGACGCCCCCCTCGGGCGCTGCGGTCCTCACCGAGATTCGCCTCGGAATGCGGATCGCGCTGCGCACGCCGCAGGTGCTCTGGGCCATCCTCTTTGGCGGCATCCTCCTCGCCACGCTCGACCTGCCGGAGTTCTTCATTCAGCCCTTCGTGCGCTCGCACGGCGTCGATCCCTCCCTCGACCTCACACAGGGCCTGACCTATTCCAGCCTCATGCTGCCCTCCTTCGTCGGTCTCATGGCGGGTGCGATCCTGGCCGAACCCCTGGCCAAGCGACTCGGCGAGCGTTGGTCCCTGCCCGCCGTGTTCATCGCCGGTCTGCTGGTCTTCATCCCGCTGCTGCTCGTCGATCATCTGGGCCTGGTCGCCTCGTTGGCGCTCCTGGCCACCGCAACCGCCGCCGTGCACCCGCTCGCCGGCGGCTACATCAACCGCCGCATCCCCTCCGACCAACGCGCCACCGTGCTCTCCATCTTCTCGCTCTGCACTGCCGTGATGATCACCATCGTCATCGGATCAGCCTCCGCCCTCGTCGACGCCTTCGACTTCCAGGCCGGCTTCACCCTCGCCTTCGCCCTCCTCGCCATCGGAGGACTCATCCTCTACCTCACCTGGCGCCGTGCCCACCTCCGCCAGTCCCCTCTCCAGACCTCCGCGTAGTCCCCTCCGGTCCCCTCTCCCCGAGGGAGAGGGATAGGGTGAGGGCCTCGACCGCTTCGAGAAGAGGCATCGAGCGGATAGCTGCGTTCAATGGAACGTCGCCCCTGTGCACTCCTGATGGGAGATGGAGCGTTTCCGAGGGGAGATCACGCGCAGTTCGCCGACAGGAGAGTGTCATGAAGATCGTCAGCTGGAACATGGAGAACAGACGTGACAGCTGGAACTATCTGATCGAACATCACGCCGACGACGATCTCGGCGTCCTCCAGGAGGCCTGCACGCCCACTAAAGTTGCGGTTGCCGCCTGTATGGACATCGATCTCTCACCTTGGCAACGCAAACCCGTCAAGCGCCAGCGAGCAATCGTTGGACTGTCGGATCGGGTGAGGATCACGCGTGACAGACTCATAGATGCGGGACCATCAGAGCCAACGCGGATGAAAGCGTGGCTAGGGCATCTTGCAGTGGCGCTCGTCGATTTCACTAGCCGTTCTCCGATCTGCGTCATTTCCGTCGAGAAGTACCTCGAACCGGCGCGACACTTGCCTGAGCTAGTCGGTTGCGTCCAACGTGTAGTGGGAAGAGATACGCCCGTTCTTGTCGCCGGTGACCTGACCACTCCGCGCCAGACGACCAAGTCCAGCGTCTTCGAGGACATGCGCGCTCTCGGCTTTCCACTGGTCGAAACCAATGGTCCAACGTTCTTTAGTCGACCCCACCGACAATCTCCGAGCAGCGCCGTCCGACGTTACGACTACGTCTTCGCCTCGCGGGACCTCGCCTCATCGGTGAAAGCGACAGCACTCAACGATCCGCATGATTGGGGTCCTTCCGACCATTGCCGCATCCTCATAGAGATTGATGAGTAGGTGACCGCCTGCGTCCTGGAAGACAGCCCCGATTCTCGCTCCTGAAACAGATTGCATGTTCTGATACGATCGGCCGCCTCAACCGACGAGACTAAGTGCGATGGAGCCTGACATGATCCCTGCACGCAACTCAGACATCTCCGGACAACCACGTACTCACCCTGCAAATCCCCGGAACCATCCGGACTCATCCAGACAAATCTGGACAAATCTGGACAAACCCGGACGGAATTCCGCCGAATTCCCTGCAAAACTATGCATTTCTAACCCATACCGCCCAAATTCCGCCCCCAAGCCCGCGCGTATACTCGATTTCGATTTCCAGTCACCTCAAAGGACAACCCCATGAGCTACGACAACATCCTCTACGACACCGACGGCCGCGTTGCCACCGTGACCCTCAACCGGCCCGAAAAGCTGAACGCGCTCTCCAACGAGCTGCGCGGTGAAATGTTCCATGCCCTCAAAGCGGCCGAGGCCGACGCGGGCATCGCCGTGGTCATCATCAAGGGCGCGGGCCGCGCCTTCTCGGCCGGCTACGACCTCCAGCCATCGCCCGACCCGAACCATCCACACACCAACGACTGGACCGGCCTGCCCGACACCGGTACCACTCACCCCCAGCATTACGACTGGTCACGACATGCCGTGATGGGCAACTTCATCATCTGGGAGCTGGCCAAGCCGGTGATCGGTCAGATCCACGGTTACTGCCTCGCCGGCGCGACCGAGCTCGCCTCGGCCTGCGATCTGCGGATCATCGCCGAGGATTGCCAGGTTGGCTACCCGCCGGTCCGCGCCATGGGCACGATGGACGCCATGTGGGCGCCCTGGCATCTGCCTCAGGCCAAGGCGCGCGAGTTCGCCTACCTCGGCGACCCGCACTCTGGCGCCGACATGTACCGCTGGGGCTGGGCCAACTACGCCCTCCCGGCCGACGACCTGGACGAGTTCACGATGGAGTTCGCCCAGCGCATGGGCCACATCGACAACCACCTGCTGATGTACTCCAAGCGATCGGTCAACCGCGCCTACGAAATCCAGGGCTACAAGACCGCGATGATCTCCGGCACCGATGTCGAGGCGATGTCCAAGCATCGTCCCGAGGCCGGTGAATGGGGAGAGCGCGTTCAGCGCGACGGCCTCAAGTCGGCCCTCGAATGGCGCGACGGTCCATTCCGCGACTTCCGCGGCGCCCGCTCCAACGCCCCGCACGACCGCGAATTGATGCGCGGCGCTTCGGCCCCGTCGAAGCCCAGTTGGGACTAGCCACCGAGCACGCGAACGGCGGAGAGCCCTCACCCTGACCCTCTCCCCGAGGGAGAGGGAACCAGAGGGATCGCAGCCTGGGTCAGGGCAGGACCGACGCTGATGGCATTGCTGTGGCTTCAGTTCGTCGCGTCCGCCGTTCTGATTCTGCTCGCCGCCCACTTCCTCGCCAGCTCGGCCGACACCGTCGCCGAACGTACCGGGCTGGGCCGTTCCTTCATCGGCGTGGTCATGCTCGCCACGGCGACGTCGCTGCCCGAGCTCGCCACCGGAATCAGTGCCATCGCCTGGCTCGACGCGCCCGACCTCGCCATCGGTGACGCCTTCGGCAGCAACCTCTTCAACCTGCTGATCATCGGCCTGGCCGATCTCTACTGGCAGAACGGTCCCGTCCTCAACGCCGTCACGAGGACCTCGGTCATGATCGGCGCCCTGGGAGCCGGGTTGATCGGCCTCGCCACGCTGGCAATCTTCGTCTACAGCGCCACCGACCTCACCTCAGACTGGTACCTCAGCCCGTTCACGATCGTGCTCATCCTCGGGTTCATCGCTGCGATGTTCCTCATCTATCGCCATGACCGACAAATGCAGGAAGCAGCCGAGACGACCGAACCGGGTCCGCAACCCGAAACTGGTCGAACGCACCAGTCGCTGTCGAGAGCCCTCCTGATCTACACCCTCTCTGCCGCAGTCGTCGTGGCGGCCGCCGTCTGGCTCTCCAACACCGGCGAACAGATCGCCGAGACCATGCACTGGGAAGAGAGCTTCGTCGGCACCCAGTTCCTTGCAATCAGCACATCGTTGCCCGAGATCGGTACATCCTTCGCCGCCCTGCGGCTCAACGCACCCGACCTGGCAATCACCAATGTCCTGGGCAGCAATGTGTTCAACATGGGAATCGTGCTCTTCTTCGACGACATCGCCTTCACCGATGGCGCCATCTGGTCGGCCGTCTCGACGGTGCACATCATTTCCGGTTTGATTGCCCTGCTGATGACGATGATCGTCATCGTCGGGATCATGACCAGACCCAGGCAACGAATCAGAAACCTGTGGACGCCGGAAGGAGGGTTGCTCGTCGGCGGATACGCCGGCGCCAGCGCCCTGCTCTTCTTTCTCGCCTGACGCTCAGGCTCGGAGACTCTGAGTTCGCTACTCTTCCGGCCCCGGTCCGATCGCAGCGCGGCGCGCTCGCTTCCGCGATGCATAGCGTCCGGTCCCTGTGTAGAAGTCGAGCAGCGAGACGGCAATCGCCGTCAACGGCACCGCCACGAACGCTCCCATGATCCCCCACAGAGCCCCGCCCGTGGCGACCGCCAGAATGACCAGCATCGGGTGCAATGAGATTGACCGCCCCAGGATGAACGGCGCCATCACGTTGCCCTCGATCTGCTGAACCGCGAGCACCAGCCCGCCAACGATCAATGCGGCCGTCACACCCTCGGTTGCCAGCGCAATCAGGAACGCCGCGAGTCCGGCCAGGACCGCGCCCAGCACGGGAATGAACGCCCCGAAGAACGTCAACACGGCCAGCGGCAAGGCGAACGGGATGCCGATGATCACCAGGCCGACGCCGATCAACAGAGCGTCCATGAAGGCCACGATCGTGACCCCGCGGAAATACTTGCCCAGGGTGTCGAACAGGCCCGAAGACAACACCAGGAAATTGCGCCGGCGATCGGGGCCGAGCCGCCTGGCAATGCTGCGCTGCATCGATTCGGCGTCCTTGACCAGCAGAAACGTCAGCACCGCTAGCAAGATGATTCCGGCAAGCAGTTCGGCGGCGATCCGAACGCCGGAGAAGACTCCTCCGGCAATCGTGTCGGCGTTGCCCCGGGCGCTTTCTAGCACGTCGTCAATCGCCTCGTCGACCTGTTCATCCGAGACACCGGCCCAGTCGCCGATCGACTGAAGTACCTCGGTGAATCCCGCTTCGATGTCAACTTCGAGGTCCGCGAACTCAGATGTGAGCGTCGTAATCGTGAAGTATCCAATCACGCCCAACACCGCGAGACCGCTGATCACCACCGCAATCGCCGCGACCGCGTTGTTGACGCCCCGGCGGGTGAGCAGGTGTTTCGCCGGCAGCAGCGCTGCGGACAGAATCAACGCGGCCAGCAAGGGCAGGAAGATGAGCCGCAGACGATCGATCGCCAGGCCAAGCAGAATCAGGAACCCGGCAACGAACACGACGCGCAGGGCCAGCTCCGAAACAGTCTGAAGCCAACGCGGCGAGAGCGAACTCATGGGCCGAACCAACGAATACGGGCCAACGGTGCGCCAATCATAGTGCCGGGGTAGTCGCTGATTGATCGCTGTTCGGATCGAATCCGTCGCAATGCCGGACCGGCAACGCCGGATACCTAGGGAACCGAGGGTCTACGTCTGCTCGCCCACAGCGGAGGTAGGTCGATCCCCGCCGAGTCGGTACCAGGCGCGCAAACTGACATTCGCTGCACAGCCCCAGTTGCTGACTGGAAAGTGTCACAGGCGCTGCTTTCTGAGGCGGACTTGATTGAAGCCGCGCGACGCGGCTGCATAGCATAGATTCAACGTTCGGCAATCGCGCACCCGGCCACTGGCGTAGATGGTGTGCCTTGGATCAGAGATTGATTCAGGATGCGACTGACAGTACTTGGTTCCGGGGCGGCGTGTGCCGGTGGGGGCGGCAACAGCTCGGGATATCTGGTCGAGGATGCGGGCGTCCAGATCCTGCTGGATTGTGGTCACGGAGTGGCCAGCTCGCTCGTCGCCATGATGTCTGCCGACGAGATTGACCATATCTTCGTCTCTCACATGCACGCCGATCACTTTATCGACCTGCTGCCGCTGCGCTTCGCTGTCACCAAGGAAATGGACGGCCGGTCACCGCCCCGCGGATGGCTGCATCTCCCTCCCGGAGGTCGCGATGCGCTATCCCGGATTCTCGCCGCCGTCAGCTTCCCAGCCGACTTCTTCGACAATGTCTGGCAGATCCAGGAGTATCGATCTGGTGAGACATACGAACTCTCCACCGGACTGCAGGTGCGACTCGCCGGCGGGGTGCACTACATCCCCGGCTGGGCGATTCGGATCGACGGCACCCGCAGCCTGACCTACACCGGCGACACCGCCCCCTCACTCGCGATCTGCGATCTGGCCCGCGGCTCCGATCTCCTCCTCGCCGAGGCGACCCTGGATGAACCGGAGGTCGGTCCTGTGCAGGGCCACCTGACCGCGACCCAGGCGGCCGAACTGGCCGAGGCGGCCGCAGTACGGCAATTGATGCTGACTCACTTCTGGCACGACGCCGACCGCGATCTTGCCGCTCGATCCGCTCGAAGTGTCCTGGGCTGCGATGTAGCGATCGCGTACGACGGCGCGGTGCTGGACCTGTAGGCTGACCAGCTTCGCGGTACGACTGAGCGACCGACATCAAATCACTCTGCACTGTTCGACACTGGGGCCCGGACCTGGGGACGGTGTAGAGGACCGGTGACGGTAAGCTACACACGTGCAATCCGGAGCGCCCGCGATCCGCGGGGAGAATCTGACTGTCAGCATCGACGACCAGACGCTGCTCGAACGCGTCAGCGTGGGCGTGCACGGCGGCGAACTGCTGGGCATCGTCGGACCGAACGGCGCCGGTAAGACCACGCTGTTGCGCGCATTGTCCGGCGATCTGGAACTGTCCGAAGGAGCGGTCTACATCGATGATCGTCCATTGAGCGATTTCGATTCGCGCGAGCTGGCACGCCGCCGCGCGGTGATGCCGCAAAGCTCGTATCTGCCCTTCCTCTTCACCGCCCGCGAAGTCGTTCGCATGGGCCGCGCGCCCTGGGAGGGCGAGCGGGGCGAACGCGAGCACGGCGCCAAACTGACCGACTACGCCATGGGTCTGACCGACACGCAGGAATACGCTATCCGCGCCTACCCGACGCTGTCCGGCGGCGAACAGTCGCGCGTCACCCTGGCACGCGTACTGGCCCAGGAAACGCCGATCTTGCTGATCGACGAGCCCACGGCGCACCTGGACCTACGCCACCAACATCTGGTGTTGCAACTGGCCCGGGAGCTCGCGTCGGAAGGCGCAGCGGTCGTCGCCGTGCTGCACGATCTCAACCTGGCGACAATGTATGTCGACACCGCCCTGGTCCTGCACCGCGGCAAGCTGGTGGCCTCGGGTCCTGTCGAGACGGCACTGCATCCTGATCTCCTCGGTCCGGTCTTTGGGCTTGAGTTCGTGCATCAACCGCATCCAGACCTCGATCGACCAATGCTGGTGCCCTTGCCCTCGACCGTTTCGCACGAACGAGGCTGACGTCTGCCCACCCGATGAGCTTGCGTCACAGACGACAGACGACGCAGCGCTCTGCCAAAACAGCAGAGGAATTTCAGTGATTTGTGCATTTTTGCTTGTGGTTAGCGATAAACTCAGAAGTGCCACTCCATAGTCGGCGCACCATGGCATGTTCAGCCGGCTTGCAGAGTGGGGACGGGAGGCCCGGATGCGGCCACGAGAAACTCGTACGAGTCTGCTGGAGCGCGTAGTCGAGCTCGGTGGGGCGACGGTCGCTCAGCTATCGAATGAGCTTGATATCTCAGACGCGACGGTCCGCCGGCACCTGGATCGGCTCGAAGCCGAAGGACTGCTCCAGATCGAAGCGCTGCGGCGCGGACCAGGCCGACCCTCATACCTCTATCGAGCAACCGACGCCGGCGTCAGGACAGTACGCGACCATACGCCGGAGTTGGCCGAACGCTTGCTGAGCGAAATGGTCCGCTTGCAGATTGAGCAATCGACAATCTCTGAGGCCCTCGCCGACCAGGTCGCCGATGCGCATCGCTCCGAGGTACCAAGCGGGTCGCTCGAGCAGCGCGTCAACGCTGTGGTTGACGCCTTGCGCCCTGAAGGGATTCTCGACCACTGGCAGCGGACCGAGAGCGAGCTGCAACTGGTCAACAATGCATGCCCGTACATCGGTGCGGCGAACACGAGCTCCTGCGTGTGCGATGCCGACCGCCTCGCAATCGAAAAACTCCTCGGCGTCGAGGTGGAACAGACCGAGAGGCTGGCCACGGGCGACGACGGATGCGTCTATATCATCCCGCTGGAGCCGATTTCCCTCGATGCAGAATTCAAACACGCCGTCTAGCTCGGGCCGCAACGCCCACAGCTGGGACGGTGCTCCCGGACAACAGAAAGCACCCGGTGAATGACATCACCACTGTTCGAGATCGATGCGCTGGAAGTCGCGGTTGAAGACAAGCAGATCGTGAACGGTCTGTCGCTGACCCTGCGCCCCGGTGAGGTGCACGCGATCATGGGTCCCAACGGATCCGGCAAGAGCACGCTGGCCAATTCGCTCATGGGCCATCCGCGTTACACGATCAACGGCGGCGACATTCGGCTGTCCGGTCAAAGCGTGATCGAGATGGCGCCGGACGAGCGCGCCCGCGCCGGACTGTTTCTCGCCTTCCAGTACCCCACCGACATTCCCGGCGTGTCGATGATCAACTTCCTGCGCCGCTCGATGAGCGCGCGGCGAGGCGAAGAGATTCCGGTGCGGGAGTTCCGCCAGGTGCTCAACGATGTCCTCGGCCGCCTGCAGATGGACGAACAGTTCGTCCGCCGCTATGTCAACGACGGATTCTCCGGCGGCGAGAAGAAGCGCGCTGAGATTCTCCAGCTGGGATTGCTCCAGCCACGTGTCGCGGTGATGGACGAAACGGACTCCGGCCTCGATATCGATGCGCTCAGAATCGTCAGCGAAGGAATCAATACCTTCCATTCGGACCAGAACGCGATTCTGCTGATTACCCATTACCAGCGCATCCTGCGCTACGTCCAGCCAGACCATGTCCATGTCCTGATCGATGGCCGAATCGTCGAGTCAGGCGATGCCAGCTTGGCCGAGCGGCTCGAGCGGGACGGCTACGAACCGTTCATGGAACAGACCAAAGAGGGGGTCTTGAGCTCATGACCACACCTGCAACCAGCGCGCCGGTTTCACCGAGCGCCGATTACGAATTCGGATTCCACGACGACGTCGAGGCGCTCGTCAAGCTGCCCAAGGGGCTGTCGCGTGAAGTCGTCAACACGATCTCGGACATCAAGGACGAGCCGGAGTGGATGCGCAAGTTGCGGCTCAAGGCGCTTGACCACTTCAACGCCCGACCGATGCCCGAGTGGGGCGGCGACCTGAGCGATATCGACTTCAACGACATTCACTACTACGTCCGCGCCACCGACCGTGATGAGTCCTCGTGGGAGGATGTTCCCGACTACATCAAGGACACATACGACAAGCTCGGCATTCCCGAGGCGGAGAAGCAGGGACTGCTGGCCGGCGTCGGCGCGCAGTACGACTCCGAAGTCGTCTACCACAACATCCGCGAGGACCTCGAAGAAAAGGGCGTGCTCTTCCTCGGCACCGACCAGGCGCTGCGCGAGTACCCGGACCTCGTCCAGGAGTACTTCACCACGGTGATCCCGCCCAACGACAACAAGTTCGCCGCGCTCAACACGGCGGTCTGGTCCGGCGGTTCCTTCATCTACGTTCCGCCGGGAGTGACCGTCGACATCCCGCTGCAGGCCTACTTTCGGATCAACTCCGAGGACATGGGACAGTTCGAGCGCACCCTGATCATCGCCGACGAAGGTTCGCAGGTGCACTACGTCGAGGGCTGCACCGCCCCGATCTACTCGTCCGACTCGCTCCACTCGGCGGTCGTCGAGATTGTCTGCAAGCCGGGCTCCAACGTCCGCTACACGACGATCCAGAACTGGTCCAACAACGTCTACAACCTGGTCACCAAGCGGGCCACCGCCTACCAGGACGCGGTCATGACCTGGGTCGACGGCAACCTCGGTTCCAAGTTGACGATGAAATACCCGGCCGTCTACCTGATGGAGCCGGGTGCGCACGGCGAAGTGCTCTCGATCGCCTCCGCCGGCCAGGGTCAGCACCAGGACGCGGGCGCCAAGATTGTCCACGCCGCGCCGAACACGACCTCGGTAATCACGTCCAAATCGCTGTCGATGGACGGCGGACGCTCGACCTACCGAGGTCTGCTCAAGGTCTACGACGGCGCCGACGGCTGCCGCTCCAACGTCCGCTGCGACGCCCTGATGCTGGACGAGCATTCCCGCTCCGACACGTATCCAGTGATGGAAATCGACGAAAAGCGGGTCGACATCGGTCACGAAGCGACCGTCTCAAAGGTCGGCGACGAGCAGCTCTTCTACCTCATGGCCCGCGGGCTGTCGGAGGCGGAGGCGACCAAGATGATCGTCAACGGCTTCGTCGAGCCGATCATCAAGTCGCTGCCGCTCGAGTACGCGGTCGAGATGAATCGCCTGATTGAACTGCAGATGGACGGCGCAATTGGCTAACCCCGCCGAACCTGCCGCCGCTTCGATCCGGGCCGCCGTGCCTGCGAGGGGTGGGCGATGACGCAAGCAACGCTGGAGGCCCCGGCGGACGCAGAGATCAAGCCGGACGAGCTGCGCGCTCAAGTCGCAGAGCTCAGTCGTACCAAGGGCGAGCCCGACTGGTTGCTCGCCTTCCGTCTCGCCAGTCTCGAGCAAGCTCTGGGCATGGAGTGGTGGACCGGCCAGGAAGAATCCTGGCGTCGCACGCCGCGCGAGCGCCTGCCACGACGCGCGCGCGTAGGACGGGTAGCCGGCGGATCAAATGGCACCGCGGTGACCGTGCCTCAGCATGTGTTTACCCCACATGCCCACGCCGGCTTGGTGCATCAGATCGACGGCCGGGTCGCCGCCTCCGACCTCGCCGATCAGGCTCGCGCCCAGGGCGTGATCGTCAAGCCCCTCGCAGCCGCCGCACGGGAGAACGCTGATCTGATCCAGCGATGGCTCGGCGCCGTCGGACCGCCCGCCGATCGTTACGATGCCTTCGGTCGCGCGCTCTGGACCCAGGGTGTCTTTGTCTACGCGCCCAGAGGTGCGGTCGTCGACGAGTCGTTGTTCTACCTGATCACGCAGGATGTCGCGCAGGGCGACCACTGGCACTACACCCTGGTCGTGGCCGAGCGGGAATCGCAGGTCTCGTTGATCGATGGCGGCGACGCCGACGATCGTCGGGCCAATCTGGAAGAATCGCCATTGATCCATGCGTCCGTAGAGCTGATTGCCGAGGATGGAGCCAATCTCCAGTTTGCCTCGGTCCAACGCTGGCATCGCCAGAGCGCTGCCATCTCCACGACCCGGGGACGCGTCGGCCGCGACGCCTCGCTTCGCGTGACCACGGCGGCCTTCGGCGCAGACCTGGACAAGCAACGGATCGATCTGGACCTGTCCCAGAGCGGTGGGTTCGCCGAAATCCGCGGACTCTTTGTCGGCGACGGCAAGCAACACATCGAACATGTCACCCGGCAGCATCACAAAGGAGTCGGGGCGACGAGTGATCTGCTCATTCGCGGCGTATTGACCGACGAATCGCAAGCCGTCCAATACGGCCTGATCCGGATTGAGCCTGAAGGCCAGAAGACCAGCGCCCATCAGACGATGCGCAATCTCCTGCTCGACGACGGCGCCGGCGCCGACCCGATTCCGATGCTGGAGATCGAGGCGGACGATGTGAAATGCTCGCACGCCGCCGCAGTCGGTCCCGTTGACCCGGATCAACTCTTCTATCTCCAGGCGCGCGGCATCCCGCCCAACATCGCCGAGCGGATGGTGGTCCGCGGATTCCTCTCCGAAATCGCCGATGGCGTGCCGGATGAGCACATGCGCGAGGTGATCGACGAACTGGTCGAGATTCAGCTCGAGCCTGCGAAGGCAACGACATGAGTATCGAACAGGTCGGAAATCTTGACGAAATCATGCCGGGCACGGCGCGAGTCGTCGAGGTTGGCGGACAGAGCATCGCCCTCTGCCGGGTCGAGGACGGCGAACTGTACGCCATCGAGAATCGCTGCACCCACGACGACGGACCGCTCGGCGAGGGCGAGCTGGAAGGCGACCGGATCGAGTGTCCGCGTCACGGCGCGTTGTTCGATGTGACCACCGGTCGAGCCGTCACCCTGCCCGCGATCGGCAGGGTTCGCTGCTTCGCCGTGTCCGTCAGCGACGGTCGGGTCCAGGTCGAAGTTGACTGAAATGACAGCCGCTGCCCCGCTCGACACCGCGGCGATCCGCGAGCAGTTTCCAATCCTCGCTCGCGAGGTTCACGGCCGGCCCCTGGTCTATCTCGACAACGCGGCGACAACGCAGAAGCCGCAGTCGGTGATCGACGCGCTCTCCCACTACTACTCAACCATGAACGCCAACATCCATCGCGGCCTCCACACGTTGGCCGAAGAGGCGACCGCCGCCTACGAAGATGTGCGCAAGCAGGTCGCCGACTTCATCGGAGCCGGAAGCCACCGCGAGGTCGTGTTCACCCGCAACACGACCGAATCCCTGAACCTGCTCGCCTATACGCTCGGCTCCCGCTTGCGACCGGGCGACGAGATCGTCCTGACGACCGCTGAGCATCATTCCAACCTCGTTCCCTGGCAATTGGTCACGCAGCGGACCGGCGCCGTCCTCCGCTTTATCGAACTCAACGACGATCAGCAGGTTGACGTCGACACCGCCCGAGCCGCGATTAACGCCAACACCCGGATCGTTTCGATCGTGCACATGTCCAACGTGCTCGGCAGCGTCGCGCCTGTGGCCGAAATCTCCGAAATGGCCCGCTCCGTCGGCGCCACCATGATTGTCGACGCCGCCCAGAGCGCTCCGCACATGCCCGTGGACGTCTCGCAGCTTGGTGCCGATTACCTGGCCTTCTCCGCCCACAAAATGCTCGGACCGACCGGCGTCGGCGTGCTCTGGGGACGGCAGGAACTCCTCGCCGACCTTGATCCGTTCCTCGGGGGCGGCGAGATGATCAGCGTCGTCACCCGCGAAGAATCGTCCTGGGCTGCCCTCCCGCACAAGTTCGAGGCCGGCACGCCCAACATCGCCGACGTCGTCGCCTTTGGCGCAGCGCTCGACTTCCTCAACGATGTCGGCATGGACGCGATCGCTGCTCACGACGCTGACCTGACTCACTACGCCGTCGAGCGGCTGTCGCGGCTCGAGGGCTTGGACATCTATGGACCCTCCGATCCCGCCGAGCGCTCGGCCGTGATCGCCTTCAACTACCGCGATATCCACTCCCACGACGTCGCCACGATTCTCGACCGTTCCGGCATCGCGATTCGGGCCGGACACCACTGCGCTCAACCCTTGATGCGTACGCTTGAAGTGCCGGCGACCGCGCGAGCGTCGTTCTATCTCTACAACGAACGCTCGGAAGTGGACGCCCTCGTCGATGGACTGTTGGAAGCAGGCGAGCGCTTTGGGTTCGAGCGAGGAGTGTAGGGATGACCAGCAGTCGGGAATCGCAGAACCCTGTTGATCTGGACGATCTGTACAGAGACGTCATCCTCGATCACTACCGCAGTCCCCGCAATCGCGGGGTGCGCGAAGATGCCACCATCTCCGCCGAGGGGTTCAACCCGTCCTGCGGTGACGAGATCCAGCTCTCGGTCGCAATCGTCAACCAGACGCTGAACGGACTCGGATTCGGCGGCAGCGGCTGCTCGATCTCCCAGAGTTCCGCTTCAATGATGACCGAAGCGTTGACCGGTCGGAGCCTCGAATCGGCTCGGGAAATGTCCAGGCATGTCCAGCAAATGTTGACCGACGACACCTTCGACCTCGACGCGGTCGACCTCGGCGACCTCGAAGCGCTCTCCGGCGTCGCAAAGTTCCCGGTGCGGATCAAGTGTGGGTTGCTCGCCTGGAAGGTGCTCGACCAGGCGCTCGCCAACGCTAGTGGTGAAGCGCTCAATGACGACAGCGACATTCCCACCCGCGTCACCAGCGGCTAGATTCTGAATACGACTTCAGGGACAGGAGACCGACATGGCCAGTGAACAGGAAGTGCTCGAAGCGCTGAAGACGGTCTTCGACCCCGAAATCGGGATCAACATCGTCGACCTGGGACTTGTCTACGCCATCGAGACGCCGACGGATGACAGCGTCAAGGTCGAGTTCACCCTCACCTCGCCCGCGTGCCCGGTCGGACCGATGATCAAGGCCCAGATCGAACAGGCCGCCTCAACCGTCGAAGGCGTTGACCACGTCGAGTCCGAGATCGTCTTCTCCCCACCATGGGATCCCCGCGAAATGTGCTCCGACGAAGCCAAGTTTGAGTTGGGCATCTTTTAGCCCCGACTCGAAACCCCCGGTTCTCGCCCAGCAGCCGCCTCGGCGCCGTTGCCAGACGCCGCCCGCGCGCCGTTGGCAAACTGGTGTTGCGGTTCGGTTCGAGCGATCAGGCTCGCAACCACGGGTCGCAGGAACCTGAGCGACGGACTTGGAATACGCGGATTCGGCAGATAGTGAGCAATCGTGAAGAAGCCCATCGATGCAATCGCCGAGCCGATGAAGAGGATGAGCAGGATGTCGTAGGCGCCGGTTCGGTCGAAAATCCAGCCGCCGATGTAGGGCGCGAGCACCTGACCAACTGTTTCGACCATGAACATCGTGCCCATGATCGCGCCGAAATGCGCCAATCCGAAGACGCGGGGCAGGATCAACGGCTCAAGCACTGGCCCGCCGGCGGAGCCGATCCACCAGCAGGCGATGAAGAGTCCGATACCGAGCCATGACGCATCGGTCAGCAGCAGTATGCCGATGCCTACGCTCATGAAAACGGCGAGCACGACGGACGCAATCTCGATCGAAGGGATGCGTTCGGCGAGGTAGCCGAATGTTGGTCGAGAGATGAGCCCGCCCATTCCACCGGCGAGCAGGATGGTGGAGATCTGGGTGCGCGGGATACCGTAGGACTCCAACACTGGGGTGCCGTTGACCATCCAGCCGAACATGCAGAAGAAGAAGGTTGCGAAGGCAAAAGCGATGATCCAGAAGTTGAATGTGCGCAGAGCCTGACGGACCGTCAGTCCTGCGACAGCCGCCGGCGCTGAGCGCGAGCCGGCACAGGGCGGCGGCCGCTCACCGTCGACCTCCAGGCCCTTGTCGCGCGGGTGGTTGCGGACTACGAAGAGGCCAATCGGGATGAAGACGACCGCCAGCAGCACGGCGACGAATACGAACGACGCTTGCCAACTCACATCGTCGATGATGCGCTGCATGATCGGCACCATGATCACGCCCAGCGAGAATCCGGTCGCCATGATTCCAACAGCCCGCCCGCGCTTGCGCATGAACCAGCGCGAGATCAGCACCTGGAAGGGTATGTAGAACATGAACCCGCGAAAGAACGCGTTGATCGACTGATAGAGGTACCACTCGAACAGGGAGGACGTGGTGCTGAGCAGGAGATAGCTGGCGCAAGTCGCGACGGTACCCCAGATCACCGCCTGGCGAGCGCCGTAGCGGTCAATCAGCCGGCCAGCCAGCGGCGACACTAGACCACTCATGGCAAGCGAGGCGGAAAGGCCGCCCTGCAGCAGCGCCCGCGACCAGCCGAACTCGCGCTCCAGCGGATCAACATAGAAGCCCAGTGACCAGAACGACGTCCCGGCCGCCACCGCCATGCAGAGTACGGCTGCGGCCAGCAGGTACCAGCCGTAGTAGGCGTTGCGGAGTTTAGTGATCACAGGGGTCTCTAGTGGCCCTTCGACTTACGAACTTGGGCAACTCGAAGTTCAATGGCCGCATCGTATCGCGGCCTCGAGCAAGACGCGGACTACACCCAGACTTCTGGGGCCACCTGGCTAAGGGAAGTGGTCTTGGGACTCCTCTTCATGTTGGGAATTGCTAGCAGCCTTGGGACCACTCGAACAGAGTGGTCCCAAGGACGCCCAGCTACTAGCAATCGGGCCAAAGTACTTGGCCAGGAGTGCTAGAGCTAGGCGCAATGCAAGAGTTGTCTGTTTGAGCGTCGTCGGGTTTGGAGTCGTAATGAGTATCTCCAGTGCCGACTCTGCCGTCTGGCAATCCATCCGGCATTTGAGGCTCGTTCCCACCGAGAACCTCGTGCACCCGATCCTCGACTTCGGTCGATGCGAACTCTGGGCCCGATTCTCGGTCGCTGATCACTCCGGCTGTGACGCTGATGTCTTCTGCCGCCCTCATCAGGCTGCAAGCTCCATGATCGCCTTGACAGGCGACTATGTCTCCGACGCGCTGTGAACCGGTTTCCACGACATGGTCGCGTAGCGGGTCTGGTTCTGGATCAGCAGGAGTTGGTGATTGCCCAACGTATTGGTTGATCGTTGTCTCGTCGAGAACGCAACGTTCCCAATTGCCAGGCGACTCTCCACACTCTGGAGCGGCTGAAAGCGCGCTCGCCGCACCAAATGCGGCTGTAGCCATGATGACGATTGCAGCCAACCTCCCAAACCAGCGCAAAAGGCCTACTGGGGATTCCTGGTGCATGTCTGCTCCTGTCTCTCTGAGAGGCGGTCATGTTGCGCCTCGAAGAGAGAGTGAGAGCTAGCGGTGTAGAATGTCGCACACTAGTGCTCACATTCGCAGACAAGCGAACACATCTGGGCACAAGGTGTGCCATATCGTCCGTGTGCGAAGAGTGTTGAAAGGGGTGTTGATTGATGGTTCGCTCAGAGCACTTACACGTGCGACTCAGCGTCAACGATCGCGAGGCAGTTCGCCGCTTGGCAGCCATTGAAGATACGAGCGAGAGCCACTGGGTGCGAACGGCGATTCGACAGCGGCTCCGCCGGGAGCTGGAAAAGCGAAAGAGGCCGAAGATCGAATCAAACTAGTCCCGCGACAACTCCGCACGACAGCGTTTCGGAGGTCCACCGATCCCTGTCACGGCATGTGGGTCGTGTTCAGCGCCCGGGTAACTCGATGGCCGCGGCAGCCTCGATCGTCTGACCCTCGACTGCAGCCACCGCAGTAATTGCGTTCGACGACCGGAGTTGAATCCAGGGATGTCGGCGCGAGCCACCGTCGTAGCTCAGCGTGCTCGAGCGCGACAGCCAGGCCTGACGGACGTCGTGTTCACAGGGAATCTCCGAGGCCGCTCCGCTGCCGTTGCTCGGCTGCACGACCAGCAACGGGTCGTACCTGACGATTGCCACCGCCGCCGCGTCGGTGGTCGGAGAGTGCAGTGTCACCGTCAGTCCGTCGCCGACGTCGAAGCTCGACGTGATCGCATCGTCGTCGCGCTGCACGTTGATCTCTCCGACGCTGGGCAGGTACCTCCAGTGCGCGGCGATCGCGTCGCGGGCTGCCACCGAGTTGACTACCGCGTCGACGACGTAGAGCGCCGGGATGATCCCAACTCGGCAGCCGACCATCAGCAGCTCCTCGCGGTAGGGGCCGACCGGGCTGTCGCTGCGGTCGATCATGCTCACCCGACCGTAGGTCGGCGCCGAGCGGGTGACGATGTCTGGCAGGTTTCGCCGCGCGTTCGGCACGGGAATCTCGAAAGTGATGTGTTGGACCAACGCCTCGCCAATCTCCCAGGGAGGAGCGGGCGCATCGCTGGCGACATCCACGGCGGGAAGGGCCGAACTGTCAATCAGACCGGACTCTGGCATGGTGCGTTCCTTCCTGCCGTGCGCTACATCGACGGCGTCTGGCAGAATCCCATGCCCCACGCGCCGGCGCCGAGCAGACCGCCGACTGTAGGTCCGAGTTCCGTCACATGAATCTCATCGACAGACAACCGCGCGGACGCTTTGTCGCGCAGCCGCTCGGCATTATCGGGTGCGAGCGCGTGAGTGACCACGAGGATGGCCGGCTGACCGCCCAGGATGTCTGCGGCGCGGTCGAGCAACAAGTCCTCGGCCTGTTCGGCGTCGTCCGCCAGTTCAACCGCCTTGATTCGGTCGCGAGCGCGGAAGACGGGGACGCCGAAGTCCAGGGAACCGATTCCGCTCTGCGACTGCACCGCCGACAGCTCGCCAGCCCGGTCGAGGCCGTCGACATCGGGCGCAAGCATGAAAATGTCGGCGCTGGCCGAGACGTCGTCGAGTGCGTGCTCTACTGCTGCTCGGTCGCCGCCGGCCTGTGAGACGCGTGCAACAGCGAGGGCGATCGCTGCCTGCCCCGCCGTTGAGCGTGGCGTCTGGTGAATTCGCACTTGCTGCTCATGGAAGTGTTCGATGCGCCGCGACGCGTACTCCGCTGAGTCGAATGAGGGACTGGATGATCCGAACGCCTGGCACAGGCAGATCACACCTTCGTCGTGTCCTTCCGCCGCCTCCAGGAAGACGGACTCCCAGTCCTCGGAGGTCACCCCGTTCAGGGTCAGCCGCTCTCCCCGTCCGAGGGCGTCGTAGAACTCAGCGTGGGTCTGTTCACCCTGGCTGTGGTACGTCGCGCCCAGGCTGTAGCCGACCGGAGCGACGCGCAGGCCGCGTTCCTCCAGCAGCGCATCCGGCAGGTCGACGGATGAGTCACAGACGATGCCGACCGACATGATGCCTCTCGCCTCTCGTCGGATAGCGGAGCGTCGCAGCGCGGTCAGAATGCTAGCATCTTCGCGCGTCGCCTATCCGTTCTGGATAGTGCGATCGGACCGTGGAATCGATCAATGATTCCACCCGGAGAGCAGCAGGTCAGCTATGAAATTCGGCATCTTCTACGAGCATTCCGTCCAGCGTCCCTGGACCGAGACCTCGGAATGGCGCGTCTATCACCAGGCGCTTGAACAGATCTGCCTCGCCGATGAACTCGGCTTCGACCAGGTCTGGGAGGTCGAGCACCATTTCCTCGAGGAGTACAGCCATTCGCCAGCGCCTGAGGTCTTCCTCTCTGCGGCTGCCACGATGACCGAGAACATCCACATCGGCCAGGGCATCGCGCTCTGCCTGCCCCAGGTCAATCACCCGGCCCGCGTCGCCGAGCGCGCCGCCGCGCTCGACATCATCTCCAACGGACGGCTCGAGTTCGGCACCGGCCGCGCCGCGACCTGGACCGAGCTGGGCGGCTTCCAGGTCGAGCCGGACGACACCAAGGACATGTGGGACGAGGTGATCCGCGCCATCCCGCACATGTGGACCAACGAGGTCGCCGGCTGGGACGGCAAGTACTTCTCGATGCCCGAGCGCGCCGTCCTGCCCAAGCCGGTCCAGCAACCGCACCCGCCCATGTGGGTTGCCGTCTCCAGCCCCGAGACCGCGATCCAGGCGGCCGAGCGTGGCATGGGACTGCTCGGCGTCTCGATTGGCACGCCAGACCAGTACGAGCAGCGCATCGCGGACTACCGCCGTGTGATCCGCAACGCCGACCCGGTCGGCAAGTTCGTCAACAACCAGGTCAACGGCGTCGGCTGGATGTACTGCGGCGACACCGACGAGGAAGCGCTCGCCCTGGGCGGCGCCGGCGCGGCCGCCTTCATGAGCGCCGCCGCCCATCTCGTCGGCGTCGGCAGCATCTACCCCTCACCCGCCTACAGCTCACAGGCCTCGGCGATCCAGCTTCGCAACCGGCCCGGCGACGTGATCAACCCGCTCCAGCAGGGCACGCCGATCGGCAATCCCGAGACCGTGATCGCCGCCTTGCGCCAATGGGAAGAGATCGGCGTTGACCGCATGGTCTTCCTGATCAACTTCGACCAGGTCGTGCCCCACGAGAAGATCCTCGCTTCGCTCAAACTCTTCGCTCGCGAGGTGATGCCCGCCTTCGAGGAGCCCGAGCGCCCGCCGCTGACCCGGCTGCCCGACTTCGACGCGGTCGAGGAGGTCGGCCTGCTCGCCGCTGCCGGCGGCGACTAGTGGTTCAGAAGTCCGCCCCACGGCGCTGACCGTGGTTCGAACGACCCGTTCGCGCAGCTCAGGGATGCTCAAACGTAAACTGCGCGATTGATGGCGTCCTCGATCCCACCGCGTTGACTCTGGCGCGAGCCGGTCGCGTTTATATTCTGGTGCAGTCAGGGTTTGATAGTTCGTGCAGAATTTCACACGCATCCTTCCAGGTTGAGAGGCTCGCCACCATGGCCGACTCAGTGTCCGAGGCACACCAGCAGATTGCCGTCCGCTATCCACGCTCCGCGTCGTTGCGAGACGGCCACCGGATATCGCTGCGGCTCATGGCGCCCGGCGATGAGGAACTGATCCTCAACTTCGCCCGCTCGCTGCCCGCCGACGATCTGCTCTTCCTGCGCCGGGACATTACCCAGCAGTTCGCGGTCGACCGCTGGATGCAGGAGATCGTCGAACAGCGCACCTTCACGGTGTTGGGCTTCGACGGCGACGAACTGCTGGGCGAAGGCGACCTCAACTACTCCTCCGCCGACTGGACGCGCCATCTCGGCGAGATCCGGCTGCTGCTCTCTCCGGCGGCGCGAGGCCGCGGCCTGGGACGCGTGCTGGCTGAGGAGATCTACGCGATCGCCCAGCTGCTCGAGCTGCAACTGCTGACCGCCCGCATGGTGCTGGACCAGGCGGCCGCGCAATCGGTCTTCCGGCGGCTCGGCTTCCAGCGCGAGGCCGTGCTCTGGGACTACGTGATCGACGCCGACGGCAAGACGCACGACCTGCTGATCGCGACGCGGAGGATGAAGTCGCCGCGCTCCGGTTCCTAGGTTTCCCGGCCGCCGTCAGTCGACCAGGCCGTGCAGCCGGTTGAAGTCGACGTGCTGATCCGCATTCAACTCCCGGCCCGCCAATCCTGAGTAATCGGCTCCGTATCTCCAGGCGCGGAAGACCCAGTTGGCCAGGTCGCCGCGTTGCTTCATCTGGAACGGCGAGACCCACTCCCAGACGACTGTTCCCTGTGAGTCTACCTCGAACAGACGTCCTGCGGCGCCTTCGGTGACCAGATGATTGTCGTTGGGCAGTCTGGCGACGCCGGAGATGTGGGCGGAGAAGAACTGTTCTCGCGGATCGCCCTGGAAGACGACGTCGAACTCGTCCGTTTCCGGGTCGATCGAGAGGATGCGGGAGTAGGCCAGGTCCTGCAAGCGGTGCATCCCGTTGTCGTAGACCAGTACGCGGCCGTCGTCCTGCCACGAGGCGTGGTGCTGATGGGAGATCTCGGGTTGGCCGAATCGCCAGCGCAGCGTGCCGGGGCCGTCGCCCTCTGGTGGATCGACGATGCCGATCGTGCTGACGTTTCGGGCTGAGAAGAGCAGGCCGCCATCCGGGGTCTGTTCGATGCTGTTGACGTGGGTCCACTCCCAGGTGTTCTCAAGCGGACAGATGATGGCATCCTCGGGCTTGAGCACTTTCCAGAGGTTGATCCGGCTGACTTCGGCGCCCTCGGCGTCGATTTCGATGATGTCGTCGCCCATCATGTTGGGCGGCATCGGTTGCTCGGGCTGACGTCCGCCGCCGATCACGGCCTCTTCGATGTCCTTGGTCATCTCGACCCACTCGAGGGTCACAGTGTGTCCGTTGTCGAGGCGGTGGAAGTCGTGGTGGATGCCCGGGTTGTCGTACTCCCAGACGATGTTGCCGTCCCAGTCGAGCTCGCGCAGGCCGTTGCCGCGGCCGCCCAGCATGTTGAAGATTTCGGGCGGACCGCCGGGATCGACGGCAAAGCGGGATTCGGTCCCGCTGGTTCGCGGCGCGGGCGGATGCTCGGGCGCGACCAATGCCAGCAGGTTGCCGTTGGGCAACAGCTCGACAGTGAAGAAGCGCCGGTCGTCGATGTGCCAGCGGTGGACGACGCGGCCCTGCATGTCGATCAGTACCGCGTCGTTGGAGTTGGTGCCGCAGGTAGCCCTTGGATGAACGGGCCGGATTGTGATGAGTCAGTCCTGTCGGGCGATGGATTGGCCAACCCATGTTCTCAGGCCTCCTCTGCGTGCATGGTGTTTCCGGCCTCAATGAGCGGCAGCACCTCATGAGCAATCCGCTCCGCCTCTTCCAGATGTGGGTAGGCAGAGAGGATGAATTCGTCGAAGCCCATCCGCCGGTAGGCGCTCAGTTCGTCGGCGGCCTGTTGTGGCGTGCCGACGATCGCCGTGCCGAGGTTGACGCGGACGCGGGAGATTCCGTTCCAGAGCCGCTCGCCGAGGCGGTCGTCATCGACCCGTCGGGCCTGTGCCGCCGCGCCGACCATCGCCGTTGACTTGACCGCCGCCGCACGTTGAGCGAGAACGTCGGGATGCGCTTCGGAGAGCAATTCTGACGCCGCAGCCCAGGCTTCGGCTTCGGTCTCTCGCACGACGAGGTGGGTGCGCAGTCCGAACCGAGGCCGTCGCCCGGCGCGCGCGTATGCGTCGCGGGCCCGATCGAGCAGGGCGGCCATCGCATCCTCGGGCTGAATCCAGCAGAGCAGGACATCGCCGCGCTCGGCGGCGAGGCGCAGTGCGGCGTCCGAGGCGCCGCCGAGGTACCACTCGGGGGCCGGTGGCGACGGGGTTGGCGCGACGATCGCGCCATTGAGCTGGATCGATTGGCCGCCGAAGTCGAGCGGGCCGCCGGTTGCCCAGAGTTGGGCGCAGGCATCGATGAATTCGTCGGCTTGCGCATAGCGGTCGGCGTGGGAGCCGCCGATGCCGAGGCGCTCATTGTCGCCCTGGATCCCGCCGGGCACGATGTTGATATCGATCCGGCCGCCCGAGATTTCGTGCAGCGTCGCCGCCTGCTGGGCGAAGAGTCCAACCGGCGTGATGCCGGGACGGACGGCGATCAGCAGCCGGATGCGCGATGAGACGGCGCAGAGGGCGGAGGCGGTGGTCCAGGTCTCGGCGAGCGGGGCGGCATGTTCGAAGGAGCCGTTGGCGAAGCGGGTCGGGATCAGCAGCGAGTGGTAGCCGAGCCGCTCGGCGTTGAGCACGACGTCCCGGAGGTAGGTGAAGGTCGGCTCGCGCTGCGCGCGAAGTGAGCCGATCCGGTCGCCGTCTCCGTCAATCGGGACGAACCAGCTGAACTTCGGCGGCGGGCGCTCGCTCATGGCCCAAGTCTATGCATCGAGGAAGTCGTTGACCTCCTGGAGGAAGCAATCGAGCTGGTCGTGGTGGACCCAGTGACCGGCCTCGGCGATACCGACCCTCCTGGCCTGGGGGAAGGAGTTGGTCCGCTCATCATCGTTGGGGTCGCCCTGCGACTCGAGACCGGCGATCAGGAGGGTGGGCATTCGTACGCGGCCCCAGATTTCCTCGGCGTCGGTCTCGTTGAACGGATACGGCGACGACGAGCGGGCGTAGTTGTCGAACTTCCAGATGAAGGTGCCGTCCTCGTTCTGGTGGACGGCGTGGGTGGTCAGGTGCAGCGCCTGTTCGTCCGAGAGCCGCGGGTTGGCCTCCTGCATTCGCTCGACCGCGTCCTCCAGCGTCGGATAGCGGCGCGGCAGGCGTCCGGCGAAGCGGTGGGTGTCCGAGATCCACTCGGACATGCGCTGGTGCGCGGGGACGGCCGAGTGGGAGTCGGTGACGCGGCGCGAGGGGCTGAGGCCTTCGATCGCGATCAGCTTCGCCACCCGTTCGGGATAGATGCCGGCGTACTCGAGGCAGATGCGTCCGCCGAGCGAGTGCCCGAGCAGGGTGACCGGAGCCAGGTGCTTCTGTCGCACCAGCTGGGCCAGGTCGTAGACGTAGTCGATCATCGAGTAGCCGGATCCATTCACCCACTCGGAGTCGCCGTGGCCGCGCAGGTCGGGAGCGATGACGTGGTAGCGGTCCTTGAGCGCCAGCGCGACCCAATCCCAGGAGCGGCAATGGTCGCGGCCGCCATGGACAAGGATCAGCGGCGGCGCGGTCGGATTGCCCCAGTCGACGTAATGCAGTCGGAGGCGCTGGGAGAAATAGATCTGTGATGCCGGGTAGTCGGTGAGTTGGGTCATGGGAGGATCGTAAAGGGTGGGTTGGTAACGGAGCGTCGGGGAGGGCACGGGGAAGCCGGCAGCGGTGGGAGTGTTGCCAGTCGGCCGCTTTGGTGTTGATGGCGGGCGGCCCTCACCCCAACCCCCCGCATCAAGTGCGGGGCAGGCTTCTCCCTCAGTGAGAGGGGGCCAGAAGGGGGGGGCGGAGGGAGGTTAGCCGGCGGCCTGGGCGTAGATCTGGGGTGGGATCTCCGGGTTCTGGCTGTCGGGATCGGTGAGTTGGTCGAGGAATAGGAGAATTTGTTGCTCGGATTGTCCCTTGAGGTGGGGGAAATGTTCGACGGCTTCGGCGATCAGGGCGTGGATGTCGGGTGATGGTGCGGTTTCTGCGGGAATTTTTTCTTCGGAGGGCTGAGATTCGACGATCTCCTGCTCTGGACTGGAGATCGTGGAATTGGAGGGTTCAATTTGTGCTGATTTGGTGATGGTTTCTGCCAGTTTTTGCGGCTCTTCGTCGAACAGATCGGGTTGGTCGGGGCGCTGGGCGGCTCGGCGGTGGACATCGTGGGCGGTGCGGCGGATTTCTCGGGCGAGGTGGTTGAGCTGGGTCTCCTGGGCGTCGCGGGCGCGGAGATAGTCGACCGGGGTGAGGCGGCTGGCATTGTCGGCGACGTAGTCGCGCTTGATGGCGAGGGTGAGGCGGATCTGGAGCAAATGGAGCGACTCGAGCAGGAGGTCGTCGGCCGAGGCGGCTGCGATGGTGGCCCAGTGGGTCTGGGCGAGCTTGAGATCGGCGCGGACGGTGGCGACGGAGATGTTGAGCTTCTCGGCGATCTGGCGCAAGGTGTGTCCTTGCTGGCGGAGGTGGTGGGCGCGCATGATGCGTCGGCGGCGTTTGGGCGGGATGAACATGATCGGGGCCTTTCGCGGTACGGAACGGACGTTCTGTTAACTGTAGCGAAAGGATGTTCGGTGTTGGTGTGTTGTGGGTGACGGAGGGGCCCTCACCCCAACCCTCTCCCAGAGGGAGAGGGAGTCGGAACGAGAGGGGGACGGTGGGGCTGCGTGGGAGGATCGCGGTCTGGGCCCCGCATCAAGTGCGGGGCATCGGAGAGGGGTCGGGTCAATCGGTTCTTGGGAGGAGGGCGAGATTGTTGCGGTGGACGACGGCGGAGCCGTAGCTGTAGCCGAGTGCTTCGGCGATCTCGGAGGATTTCTTGCCGCGGATCTTCATCGTTTCGGCGGAGGAATAGTTGCTGATGCCGACGGCGACGGGGATGTCGTCGGCGTCGTACAGCTGGATGATGTCGCCGCGTTCGAACTGGCCGCGGACATTGGTGATTCCGGCCGGCAGCAGGCTGCGGCCCTGCCGGGTCAGTGCGGTCACCGCGCCCTGGTCGAGGTCGATGCCTTCGCCGTTGTGGAGACCGGCGAGCAGCCAGCGTTCGCGGCTGTCGCGGATCGTGGTGTCGGCGGGGACGAGCGTGCCCAGGCGTTCTCCGCCCGCGATCCGGCTGATCACGTTGGGCTCGTGTCCGGAAGCGATCACCACTTCGGTTCCGCCCGCGGACGCGCGGCGCGCGGCCTCCAGCTTGGCCCGCATGCCGCCCCGGCTGCGTTCGTCGACGTCGCCGGCCGCTTGCATCATCGAGCCGGGATTGTGCAGAACGGGAATCAGCTTCGCCTCCTCGTGCGAACGCGGGTCGTGATCGTAGACGCCGTCGACGTCGCTGAGCAGGATCAGCAGGTCGGCGTCGATCAGGTTGGCGATCAGCGCCGACAGGGCGTCGTTCTCGCCGAAGGCGCCGCCGCGGAGCTCCTCGTCGGCGACGACGTCGTTCTCGTTGATGATCGGCACGACGCCGTACTGGAGCAGGCGGAGCAGCGTGTTGCGCACGTTGAGGTACCCGCGGCGCTCGGTCACATCGCCGCGCGTGATCAGCGCCTGGGCGGCGGTCAGGCTGTAGCGCTGGAGCAACGAGTCATAACGCTGCACGAGCTGAGCCTGTCCGATCGCGGCCAGGGCCTGGCGGGCGCCGACCGAGGAACGGGTCTTGCTGACGCCGACCCGGGCGCGTCCGGCGGTCACCGCGCCGGAGGTGACGACCGCGACCTGGGCGCCCTCGAGGCGCAGTTCCGCGACCTGCCGGACGACTGCTTCGAGCACTCCGGGGTCGAGGCGGTCGCTGCCGGAGGTGAGCAGGTTGGTACCGAGCTTGCAGATGATGCGGCGAGGTTGGCTGTCGGTCATCGAATCACCGCCAGCCGGCCCCGTTGGCTCCGTCTTGGGCTGATAATGGCGACATGCGATGGTCGCCACAGATGGATCTCGAGGCGCTGCGCGAGCGCGGGTTGCGCTGGCGTCGCTGGTTGGTGCTGCATCTCGGCTGGTGGCGGACCGATCTGCAGCTGCTGGCCAAACGGTCGGTCTCCGAGTTCCTCGACGACCACTGCGCCCAACTCGCGGCGTCGATGTCGTACTACGTGTTCTTCTCGCTGTTCCCGCTGGCGATCCTGGTGGTCTCGATCGCCGGGGTGCTGCTGACCGATGACAGTTTGCGCGAGGAGGTCGTGGACGGGTTGTTCGAGCTGCTGCCGTTGCAGTCGGGGGCGGGCAAGGAGGATCTGGAGCAGTTGATCGAGCCGATCGCCGACGGCCGGTCGGCGGTCGGCGTGATATCCGTGCTCGGTCTGATCTGGGCGGCGACGGGGATGATGTCGGCGCTGCGCTTCAGCCTCGACTCGGCCTGGGACCTGGAGTTCCGCCGGCCGTTCGTGCGCGGCAAGCTGGTCGACCTGGGGCTGGTCCTGGGCGTGGGCGGGTTGCTGACGATCTCGATCGGCGCGACGGCGGTGCTGCAGGTCGGCACCGATGTGTCGGACTCGGTGTCGGACTCGCTGGGTCCGTTCGGCGCTGAGGCGACAGGATTCTTCCGCCTGGTCACGGTGCTGCTGCCGTTCCTGCTGACCTGGACGACGTTCACGATCATCTACAAGGTCGTGCCCAGCGTCACGACGCGGGTGCGCGATGTGGTCGCCGGGGCGCTGGTCGGCGCGCTGCTGTTCGAGGCGCTGAAGCACGGATTCGCCTTCTACCTGCGCAACTTCTCCAACTATGACGCGGTGTACGGATCGCTGGGCGCAGCGATTGCCCTGCTCTTCTTCGTCTATCTCGCTGCCTGTGTGCTGCTGTTCGGCGCGGAGATCGCGGCGGAGTGGCCGCGAGTGATGTACGGCCACTACGACGATGAGGACGACGAAGCAGAGGAAGAAACCGGGCCGACGACGCTGCGCGAACGGGTGCGTCAGGCGGCGGCCCGGCAGTTGGTCCACGATCAACCGATTCCGACGAACGCTCCGGACGAAGGCGCGCGAACCGCGCGCCAGGAGCGGCGATCGGCGGAGCGCAGCCAGCGGCTCGGCGACGAGTGACGGCCGGTCAGGCGCGGTCGAGCGCGAGGGTGATAGCTGCCCCATCGATGTCCGCTTCGGTGTGGTGTTCCCCGAGTTGCATGTCTGCGCCGTCGACGGAGATGCTGGTGGCGAGCGTCTCGGCGGCAATCAGTGATTCAAACTCTGACACAGCAGAGGCGAGCTGGTGATCGTCGGACGACAATTGCAGGGAGATTCGGTCGTCGGGGTCGAGTCCCGAGTCGCGGCGCAGGCCCTGGATCCGGTTGATCACCTCGCGCGCCATGCCCTCGGCGATCAGTTCGGCGGTCAGTTCGGTCGTGAGCTGCACGGCGCAGCGATCGTCCTCGGCCGAAGCGGCGCTCGCCGCGGCGTCGGTGTCGACCTCGATCAGCAGGTCGCCGGCCTGCAGTTCGATGCCTTCGATCTCAATCGCCTGTCCCGATTCAGCGGCCTGCGCGATCTGCGAGGCCAGTTCGGGCGACAGGTCGCCCAACGCGGAGCGCAGGGCCGGCAGTTTCGGCCCGAGACGCGGTCCGAGAACTCGGAGGTTGGGCTTGATCGTGTAGCGGCGCGAGTCAGCTGCGGCGTCGGCGAGGGTGACGGACTTGACGTTGAGTTCCTCAGCGATCGTGGCGCGATGCCGCTGAACCGCTTTGGCGTCCTGCTCCGAACGGACGGCGACGCTGACGGCCGGCAGGGGCTGGCGCACCTTGATCCCGGCTCCGCTGCGGGCCGAGCGTCCCAGTGAGGCGACGCGCTGCACGAGTTGCATCTCGTGGTTGAGGGCCTCGTCGATCAACGAAGCATCGGCGACCGGCCAGTTGGCGAGATGGACCGACTCGGCGGCGTCGGCGTCGGTCTCGGCGGCCAGGTTGCGCCAGATGTCTTCGGCTAGGTAGGGCGTCATCGGGGCGAGCAATCGGGCCAGCGTGGTGAGCACGGTGTGCAGTGTCTGGTAGGCGCTGCGCTTGGCGTCGAGGTCCGCGGCTGCGCCGCCTCGGGCGGACGACCAGAATCGGCGCCGGCTGCGGCGGACGTACCAGTTGGAGAGGGAGTCGACGAAGCCGTCGATCTCGCGGGCGGCGGTGGTCGGGTCGTAGTCGTCCAGCGCTTCGGTCACGCGGGCGATCAGGGCGTGTAGCTCGCTGATGATCCAGCGGTCCAGCTCGACCGTCGGCGGGGCCGGATCGGGATTAGGATGCCAGCCGTCGATGTTGGCGTAGGTGACGAAGAAGGAGTAGGTGTTCCAAAAGGTATGCAGGAATCGGCGCTGGGCCTCGGTGACCAGTCGTGGCGAGAATCGGCGCGGATTGCCGGCCGGCGAGGCGACGTAGCAATACCAGCGCAGGGCGTCGGCGCCGCTCTGGTCGAGCACGGTCCAGGGATCGACGACGTTGCCCTTGGACTTGGACATCTTCTCGCCGGCTTCGTCGAGGATGTGTCCCAGTGAGATCACGTGGCGGAAGGAAATCGGTTCGGGCACGGCCTCGGCGCGGTGGAGCATCGCAGCTTCGGCATGGAGCGAGTAGAACCAGCCGCGCGTCTGGTCGACGGCTTCGCAGATGAAGTCGGCAGGGAAGCGCTCGTCGAAGCGATCCTGGTTCTCGAACGGATAGTGCCACTGCGCGTAAGGCATCGCGCCGGAGTCGAACCATGCGTCCGCGACCTCAGGGCAGCGCCGAGCGGCGCCGTCGCAATGGTCGCAGCCGATCTCGATCTCGTCGACGAAGGGCCGGTGCGGATCGGTGAGGTCCGGCTCGACGCCGCTGAACGCTTTGGCCCGCTCTCGGAGTTCGTCGAAGGAGCCGACGCAGCACACGTAGTTGCATTCGTCGCAGCGCCAGAACGGGAGCGGCGTACCCCAGTAGCGCTCGCGGCTGACGGCCCAGTCGACGTTGTTGGCCAGCCAGTCGCCGTAGCGTCCGGTGCCTGTGTGCTCGGGGTGCCAGTTGATGAGCTCGGCGTTGGAGCTGGTGAGTGAATCCTTGGCCTGCGATGTGGCGATGTACCAGCTCGGCTTGGCGTAGTAGAGCAGCGGCGTATCGCAGCGCCAGCAGTAAGGATACGTGTGCTCGTAGACATCTTTGCGCAGCAGGAGGCCGCGCGAGTCGAGGTCGTCCATGATGATCGAGTCTGCGTCCTTGACCCACTTGCCGACGAAGGCCGGTGCGCCTTCGGCCTCGGGATCTCCGACGATGCGGCCGCTGAGATCGACGGGTTGGCGGAAGAGCAATCCGACCTCTCGGCCGAGGAGGTAGTCGTCCTCGCCGAAGGCGGGCGCGATGTGGACGATGCCGGTACCGCTGTCCATCTCGACGAAGCCGGCCGCCGCCACCTTGCGCAGCGGCAGCGGTCCCTCGTCCTCGTGACATTCAATGAGGCGCGCGCCATCGAAGCGGTAGGTCGGCACGCCCCAGTGGTCAGGATCGTAGAGGCCGTCGTAGGTGACGTTGACCAACTCGGAACCTGGCACCGTGGCGACGATCGACTGGTTCTCGATCACACCCTCGAGCGATGCGCCGACGAGTTGTTCGGCCAGGATCAGGCGCTCATCGGCGGAGATCCGGACGACGGCGTAGGTCTCGTCGGCGTTGAGCGCCAGTCCCGAGTTGGCCGGCAGCGTCCAGGGTGTAGTGGTCCAGGCGAGGAAGTCGGTGGCTCCGTCCCAGCGAAGTCGCTCGGGGAGGGAGTCGTTGTGGGCGCGGAAGCGGACGGTGACGGCCTGATCGCGGACGCCGTCCTGCATGCCCTGCGAGAGTTCGTGGCTGGAGAGGGAGGATTCGCAGCGCGGACAGTGGGGCGTGGTGCGGCGGGCTTCGTAGATCAATCCGGCGTCCCACAATGTCTTGAAGATCCACCAGCAGGACTCGACATACTCGGGCGTGTAGGTGCGGTAGGCGTCGGACATGTCGATCCAGAACGCGACACGCTCGGTCATGTCCTCCCACTGTTGGACGTACTCCATCACCGATTCGCGGCAGTGGCGATTGAACTCGGCGATGCCGTACTCCTCGATCGCCGGTTTGCTGTCGAGGCCGAGCATCTTCTCGACTTCGATCTCGACCGGCAGGCCGTGGGTGTCCCAGCCGCCCTTGCGCGGGACGCGCTTGCCGCGCATGGTCTGGTAGCGGGGGAAGAGGTCCTTGAACACGCGCGAGAGCACGTGGTGGACGCCGGGGGTGCCGTTGGCGGTCGGCGGGCCTTCGTAGAAGGAGTAGACGTCGTCCTCGGGCCGTTCTTCGACCGAGCGGCGGAAGATATCGCGGTCGCGCCAGAACTCGCGGATGCGCCGCTCGAGCTCGAGATGGGGCATCAGCGACCCGACGGGTCGGAATGGTTGGTCGCTGGCGGTTGGGGTCGACGAATCGGGTTCGGAGCCTGCGGCTTCGGTAGCGGACTGGTTAGCTGTTTGAGCCATCGTCGGATGAATCCTCGGGGAATCGTTTCGCGATCTGCACACGGGCCAGTTGGGCGATGCGGTCGCGGGTTGGTTGGTCGAGCAGTTCGGCAGCTTCATCGAGCTGCCGGCTAATCCAGCCGCGGGCCTGTCGGGCGGAGGCTGCCTGGCCCTGGCGTCGGGACTGGTCGACCAGCGCCTGGGCGGCGCGTTCCGGATAGCGGGCCACGTTGTCGGCGACGTCGGCGTCGCTCGGCGGACGGGCGGTGGGCCGACCCTGGCCGCCCATCAGGCGCATCCAGCGTTGCGCCGTCGTGTCTGCCATGTGGTCCTTCTTGGTGAACGGAGAATGTCTAGGAGCGTGTGCGTTCGAAGTCCGGGATCTCGACGCCCGGCTTGGGCGGGATCAGGCCGCGGCGCAGGTCCTGGTTGATGCCTTCGACCTGGCACGGGTGGATCCCCCAGCGCTGTTGAATCTCATCCATCTGGTAGCCGAGCGTCATAATCCGCTTGACGGTGGTGCAGAAGACGGGGCGATCGCCGCGGGGCAGGAAGGGCACCTCGATCATGTCGCCGCACATGGCGCAGGCGGCGGGGTGCATCTGTCGCGGCGTGCGACCGCCGAACGATGCGGCGCCGCCGTAGCGGACGTAGCCGGCTTCGGCCTCGGGCGAGGTGCGGATCGACTTGCGCACCGAGCGGCACTCGGGGCAGCGGACCGGATCATTCTGCAGTCCCTTGGACTGGTAGAACTCCTGCTCGCCGGAGGTGAAGACGAACTCGCGTCCGCAGTCGCGGCATACGATCAAGCGATCCTGCAAGGCCATGGTTTCTCGCAACTGTTGTCGGTGACTGGGTGTATGTGAATCCGAGAGCGCCGAAGCAGCAGCGCCGGAACATGCTCAACTCTATCAGAGGCAGCGCGGCGCTCCCGAGCCGTCAGCGTCGGAATGCACGCGACAGCACAGACTCGACCCGGAGGATCAGCGCCTCCGCTTCTTCCTGTCTCATGATCAGACTGAGCACGAAGTAGACCACGGCGCCTCCGCTGACACAGAGCAGCAGCGTGATCCAGGAGTCGCGGGCGATGTCGAGCCCGATCAGCACCTCGATCAGGAGCCAGACCAGTTGCGCCATGATCACGGTCGCCACGATCGTTTTGGCCGTTGACCACCAGACAGCGCCGGAGAGCAACTGGCGACTCAACCGGCCATGGAGCAACAGCGTGAGCAGCAGAAACTCGGCGATTGCCGAGATCGAGAGCGCCAGGGCCAACCCCTTGAGCTCCAGGGGCCCGACCAGCACGGCGCAGAGGATGATGTTGAGCAGCATTGAGGAAATCGCGAGCGCGACAGGGGTGCGCGTATCGCCCAGGACATAGAACCCGCGGGAGACGATCTCGATGGCGGCGTGGGCGAAGACCCCAATCGAGTAGAACAGCAACGCGTCGCTGACCAGCTCGGTCGCGACGGCGTCGAAAGCTCCGTGCTCGAGCAGGGTGGCGACGATTGAGTCGCGTAGCAGGAACATGCCGACTGACGCTGGAATGGCGAGGAACAGCGTGAAGCGAAGGGTTTGCGAGACCATCGCATTGACGGCGCTAGGCCCGGCGAGCGCGGCGCGCTCGGCCAGGCTGGGGAAGACTGCGGTGGCCAGCGACATGCCGAACAGGCCGACGGGAAACATCAAGAGCAACCAGGCGAAGTTGAGCGCGGAGATCGACGAATCGCCGACCAGTGAACCGAAGAAGGTGAGCACGATCAGGTTGATCTGGGCAGCGGCCAGCCCCAGCGTGCGAGGCGCCATCAGGCGCAGCACCTCGCGCGCCTCGAGGTCGCCCAGATTGAAATGCAGGCCGAGCCCGCCTCCGGATCGCCGCAGCGCAGTGGAGAGGGCCGGCAACTGGATCATCAGATGCAGCCCCGATCCGGCAACCACGCCGATGACGAGGGCCTCGACGCCCAGCTGTTCCGGCAGCAGCAAGGCGCCGAGGATGATCGCGAGGTTGTAGAGCATCGGCGAGATCGCCGGCAAGAGGAAGTGGCGGCGGGCGTGCAGGATGCCGGTCAGCATGCCGCTGATGGAGAAGAGGATGGGCGAGAGGAGCAGCACGCGGGTGAGGAAGATGGCGTCTTCGGTAATCGAGTCCTGAATCCCGGAGTCTTCACCCAGTCCCGGCGCGAGGGCAGGAACGATCCACTCGGCAGCGAAGAAGACACCAATCGAGAGGGCGAGAGTGCCGATCAGCACCCAGTTCAGCACGATGCTGGCGAGTCGCCAGGCCGAGCGCTCGCCTCGGTGTTGCAGGACGCGGGCGTAGACGGGTATGAAGGCAGAGGCCAGCGTGGCGCCGGCCAACAGCTGAAAGACGAGATCAGGCAGCCGCATCGCGACCCAGAAGGCGTCGAGCTCGACCGACGTGCCGTACTGGTCGGCGATCACGGCGGTGCGGGCGACGCCCAGCAGGCGAGAACCGAGGAACGAGACGCCGATCAGCAGCACCGCGCCGATAATGCCGCTACGGCTGCCGAAGAGTCGTCCACCAATCGATACCGGGGCGTTGAGGCTCACCCGCCCACTGTCGCAAACTGCGGCGGAAGATGCACGCCGGGCCAGATGACGTCGCGATGTTGGTCATTCTTGGACCGAAGAACGGTAGACACTCGCGGATCGGCTGATACGATGAGGCGGACTCAGAAAGAGGGGAAGTTGTGGCCAACAAGGCTGCCGCCGTCAAATATCTACGCCAGAGCCAGAAGCGGCGCATGCGCAACAAGCCGGTGCGCACATTTGCCCGCAGCACGGTTCGCGATGCGTTGGACGCCATCGACGATGCGCTCGACACGCAGGAGTGGACGGACGCCGACGACGCCATCCAGCGCGCAGTCAGCGCCCTGGATCGAGCCGCGCAACGGGGCGTCATTCACGCCAACACCGCCGCTCGGCGCAAGTCGCGGCTGCTGCGTCAATATCACGCGTCGCGGAATCCCGAGGCAACGTTTCGCCCCCGGAGTCGACCGCCTGAGCCGGCGCGCACGCCATAACTGAGCCCGCGCGGTGTCCTTGACACCGATATCTGGGCGATGGGCCCACCCATGCGAGCACTGATTTTCGACCGCCCCGGTGAGATTCGGGTTGGCGATCTGCCGTCTCCGAATCCGGGCCCCGGCGAGGCGGTGATCGAAGTCGGCGCGGCGAGCGTCTGCGCGTCCGACCTGCGCGTCTACCGGGGCGAGAAGTACGCCAAGGCCGGCGTGGTGCCGGGGCACGAGTTCGCCGGTCAGGTCGTCGCGCTCGGTGAAGGCGTCAGCGATCTGAGCCTGGGCGACGGTGTCGCCGTCTATCCGATCATTTCCTGCGGCGGATGTGAGTTCTGCCGCCGCGGTCTACGCAACCGCTGTACCTCGCGCCAAACACTTGGCTATGACGCCAACGGCGGCCTGGCCGAGCAGGTTCTGTTGCCCGCACCGCTGGTCGCCCAGGGACATGCGGTCAAACTCCCCGACGGGGCCGACTGGGGACGGGCGGCGCTGACGGAGCCGACCGCCTGCGTGCTCAACTCGTTGGAGTCCTGTCGCTTTCGCGCTGGCGCGTCAGTGGCGATCCTCGGCGCCGGACCGATGGGGCTGCTCCATGTGTTGCTCGCGAGGGCGCTCGGCGCCGGCGAGATTATCGTCTCGGAACCGGTCGATGTGCGCCGCGCGGCGGCAGCCGAGGTTGGCGCTTCGCGGGTATGCGGCGGCGATCCGGACGAACTGCGGGCGACCGTCGACGAGGCGACCGGCGGCAATGGCTGTGATGTCGTGATTGTCTCGGTGGGTCTGGGTGGTCTGACGGAGGCGGCGCTGCAGGTCGCCGGACGACAGAGCAGCGTCAACCTGTTTGCCGGTTTCCCGCCCGAGTCGTCGGCGATCGTCGACGTCAATGACCTGCACTATCGAGAGGTGTCGCTGACCGGCACACAGAACGCCACGCCCGACCAGTTTCGCCGTACGGCGGCGATCTTGCCGACGCTCGACGCGGTCGATCACATCGTGTCGCATCGATTCGCGCTGTCGGAGGCCGATCAGTCGTACACCTCGCGTGAGGATCCATCGGTGCTCAAGACCGCCGTGTTACCGGACGCCTGATCATGGTGGGCCGAGGCGACGGCTATCTGACCGGCATCGGCGAGGAACTGCGCCAGGCCAGGATTCGCCGCGGCCGCTCGATCGCACAGGCGCACCAGGCCACCAGAATTGCCCGGCACTATCTTGAGGCGCTCGAGGCCGAGGACTGGCGGCGCATGCCGGCCGCACCGTTCGCGCGAGGATTCCTCAGTTCGTACGCGCAGTACCTGGGCCTTGACGAGGGGCCGCTGCTGGCCCGTTTCCCATTTGAGCCCAGCGCCCCGGGGGAGGGGTTGCAGCTCAGCGATGAGACGATTGAGTCGTATCAGTCGGTGGAACGCAGCGGCACGCCGCGTGAGGAGCTGCGGCCCTCGCGAGTCCACCTGGGGCCGTGGCTGGTTGCCGCTGTTGTCGTCCTGGTGATTATCGGCGCGGTCGTGGCAGTCGTCAGTTTGCGCGAAGAGGCGTTGCCGGTGGAGGAAACCCGCGACGTGCCGGGAATCGACACGGTGGCGGAGACGCTGGATCAAACGAATGCCCCGCAGATCAACACGAACGCGGATTTCCAGCCATTGCCCGACCTTCGGCAATTCACATCGCGCGAGGCCGTCAGCTACATCAAGCTGCTCAACGCGCCCTATGTGGTCGTCTCGATTTATGACGATTCGCCGGTCGGAACCGTGCTGGAGCAGTCTCCAGCGCCCGGCGCTGAACCGCCCGAGGACGCGGTGATCACACTGGTCGTCAGCCGCGGGCCGCGTCCCGGCGCGTCGACCGATACCGGGTCGGGCGGCGGTTGATGCGTTACCAGATCGTCACCCTGGGCTGTCCGAAGAACACGACCGACTCGGATCGGATTGCCCGCGAGTTGGAGCAAGCCGGTCACCGTTCGACTGGCGATCGGCAGGCGGCGGACCTGGTGATTCTCAACACTTGCGGCTTCATCGACGACGCACGCGACGAGTCGCGCCAGGCGGCGGAGCTGCTGGCTGCCGAGCGTTTGCCGAGTCAGCAAGTGGTCGTGACCGGATGTTGGTCACAGATTGAGCGCGAACAGGTGATCGCGATCGACGGCATTGGAGCCACATTCGGGATCGAGGCCTGGCAGCAGATCGCCGAGCACGCGGGCGCTGTCGAACCCGAACGAGACATACCCGAAACCTCAATCGGGATCGGTCCGTCGGCGTACCTGAAGATCTCCGACGGCTGCGCGCGGCCCTGCACTTTCTGCAACATCCCGGCGATCAAGGGGCGACAGTTCCGCAGCGTTGAGCCCGATGCGCTGGTCCGGGAGGCCCGCGACCTTGTGGGGCGCGGGGCGCGAGAGGTCGTGCTGGTTGCCCAGGACAGTACGGCGTACGGCGCCGAATGGGGCGACGCGAACGGGCTGGCGCGCCTGATCGAGCGGCTCGCGGTGGAGTCGGGCGCCGACTGGCTGCGCCTGATGTACGCCTATCCCGGATTCGTCACGCCGAGCCTGGTCGAGGTGATGGCGAATACACCGCAGGTGTGCCGCTACCTCGACATCCCGTTGCAGCACGGGTCGCCATCGGTCCTGCGGCGGATGAAACGCCCGCACAACATGAGCATGGTCCGGGGAACCCTGGATCGGCTGCGCCAGGCGATGCCCGACATCGCGATTCGGACGACGTTTATTGTCGGCTTCCCCGGCGAAACGGATTCTGAGTTTCAGGAGTTGCTCCAATTTGCATCCGACGCGGAGTTCGACCGGGCCGGCGCGTTCGTCTACTCGCCGCAGGACGGCACTCCTGCCGCCGTCATGTCCGAGCAGATTGCGGAGGATGTGAAGCAACGTCGGCACGAAGAACTGATGCTGCTGCTGGCCGATGTGTCGGCCCGCAAGAACGAGCGCCAGGTTGGCCGGCGGATGACGATGCTGGTCGAGTCGGAGCCGGGCCAGACCACTGAAGACGGGGAGCCGATCATCGCCGGACGGACGTATCGCGAAGCGGCTGAAGTGGACGGGCTCGTCTTCGCGCTGGGCGAGGCGGCGCCGGGAGAGTTCCGGCCGGTCGAAATCGTCGAGGCGATGGGCCACGATCTGTGGGCCGAGTTGGTCGACTAGAGCGCGATCGTCTCGGTCGACACCGTCCGCACCTGGCAATCCAGACGCAGATCCTCGACGAATGCCAACACTCGTTGCGCCGTGGCGTGGGAAATCTGGGAGTCGGACGAGATGGCGGCGAACGCCAGAGTGGCGCGGGCGGCATCGTTCTGACTCTCGACCTCTGCTGCCGCCACGGGAAATTTGTTGCGTGTCCGTTGGATGACCTGGCGAATCACGGCGCGCTTATCCTTGAGCGAGGCCGACTCGAAGATCAGCAGCTCCAGCGTGAGCACTGTAATGAAGGTCATGTCTGGTCTCCGGCAGTGTCCTGGGGTTTGAGCGGAAGGACTGCTTGCTCTGCCGGCGGTGCCAACTGTTCGAGCGGCGGGAGTTGATCAAGCGCGCTGAGTCCAAAGTGGTCGAGGAAGCGCGGCGTGACGCTCCAGAGCAGCGGCTGTCCGGGCGTATCCAGGCGCCCGCTGGGCGTGATCAGATCACGCGCGCGCAGCGAGCGGATCACGCCCGAGGCGCCGACGCCGCGGACTCGCTCGACCTGGTCTCGCGTGACCGGCTGGTGATAGGCGATGATTGCCAGGGTCTCCAGAGACGCCCTGGACAGCCGCGGCGGCGTGTCCAGTCCGAGCAGCCGCTCGACGTACGGCGCCGCTTCGGGGGCCGAGACCAGGGCCACGCTGTGTTCGTGCCGGCGGATTCGGATGCCGCCCGAATGGTCGGCTTCCATCTCCTCGATCATCGACTGGACCTTGGCGTCTGAGACTCCCGTCACCCGCGCCAGGGTGCGAATGCTCGGCGGCGATTCAGCCACCAGCAGGAGTGCCTCCAACGTGAGCCGCAGATTCTCGGGCGGCGGCAAGGAGGCCGGTTCTTCGGTTGTCATCCCAGGAGCTCGCCGAACAGACCGGTCTCATCGGCAGAGTTGATGCTCACGCCGCGGAGTTGGTTTGTGAGATCTGCTTCGGACCTGGCCCGGACCGGCAGGTACGTGTCGGTCAGACCGGAATCGGCTGACTCGAACAACACGGACTGCACCGTTCCGACGCAGCGTTCGAGCGCAGCGGTTCGATGAATTGCGCCCATTGCCCGTAGCTCCGCCGCGCGGCTCTGCTTGGTTTGTGGTGAGACGTCATCCTCCAGTAAGCCGGCCGAGGTGCCAGGCCGAGGAGAGTAGGGAAACACATGTACATCGGTGAAGCGCAGTTCCTCCATCAGACGCATCGTCTGTCGATGGTCGGTTTCGGTCTCGCCGGGAAATCCGGCGATGATGTCAGTCGTGATCGACGCCCTCGGCACAGCGCCGCGGATCGTGTGGACGGCGTCTCGGAACTGATCCGACGTGTATCGGCGTCGCATGCGCGCGAGCACGGGGTCCGACCCGCTCTGCAAGGCCACATGGAAGTGCCGGCACATCCGCGAATCGTCCCAGCAGGCGAGCAATTGCGGTGTGATGTCCTGGGGTTGAATCGACGAGTAGCGAATGCGCGGCGCGTCGGTCTGGGTCAGGAGCGCTTCGATCAGCGCCGCCGCCGATGCGCCGTCCGAGCGGTCGCGCCCGTATGCGCCCGGTTGGGTGCCGGTCAGTACGACTTCCTGGACGCCGTCTTCGACCCGCTCCTGGGCCTGCGCCACGATCTGATCGATTGGCAGGGCCCGCTCGCGCCCGCGGACATAGGGGACGATGCAGAATGCGCAGACGTCGTCGCAGCCTTCCTGGATCTTGATGAACGACCTGGTTCGCCCAACAGAGACGCATGCATCGCCGTTGGATGCCGAACTCCAGTCGTTTCGGGTGATTGCGGCGAGCAGTGCGTCCGCCGCCTCGTGTTTGCGTTCGTTGCCGACGATTTGCACCTGCCCCAGCTCGCTAAGCGCTGCCGCGTCTCGCTCGGCGTAGCAACCGGTGACGATCACCGGCGCCTGCGGCGAGAGCCGATTGGCCATCCGAATCAGTCGGCGTGCCTTGCGGTCGGCAACGTGTGTGATCGTGCAGGTGTTAATCAGATAGGCATCGGCGCGAGTCGGACGGTCGGTCGTGAGGCAACCCTGTCGCTGCAGTTCGCGGGCGGCCTGTTGTGTTTCGGCCTGGTTCAGTTTGCAACCCAGGGTCAGGGTCGCGACCACCGGAGGGCGCGGAGAGACATCGGAGGATGCACGGCGGCTCATGCCAACCTACGATACTGACAGCAAGCGCTGACGGAGGTGTGAGATGGTGGAGATCGGCCTGGCAATTCTGTTCGTCAGCATCCTCGTCGCCGCCGACCGAGGTCGCTACGACACGCTGAATGAGAAGATGCGCGACTTCGTCGACTGGCTGGACCGTCCGGAAGATCAGCAATAGCCACGGCAGCCCCGGGGCTGCCGGGGTCGCTGCCTTCCTCGCGTGTCAAGCAGACAACGGACACAATTGACAACGCCGTACGTGCGTACTACGTTCAACCTAACCGAACGTACGTACAGGATGATCCGATGGCGAGCAAGCGTCCCGGTTCGAGTGCAGGCTTCATCGCTCGCGGCGCTCAACTGCCGCTGATGATGGAATCCTCGCCCACCGCTCGGGTTTCGTATCCGGGTCCGCGACGGGGAAGTTCCGTCTGTCCTCGCTGCGCCGGTCCGACGGCGAGTCACGGGAGGCGCGTTGTCTGTGTGATCTGTGGGTTCGGATCACGGCCGCGAAAAGGTCGGAGGCGCGTACGATAGAGCGGTGAGCATCCTCATCGCCATCGTGATCCTGGCCCTGCTAATCGCCGTGTTATACATGCGCGGCCTGCTGACATTTGGAAACTTGCTATCCGTCTATCGACGGATTCTGCTCGCGCTTCTACTGGCGGTCGTGGCCATTCTGGTCATCGGCATTCTGCGCATTCTGGGCATCGGCGCGGGCGACTGAACGATGCGCGTCGTCATCGCGCCGCAAGAGTTCAAGGGCAGCTTGACTGCCGTCGCAGCGGCGTCCACGATTCAGACCGGCGTGATGTCCGTGTTCACCAATGCCGTGATTGACAGCGCACCGATGGCGGATGGCGGTCCGGGGACGGTTGACGCGATTGTTCACGCGGCCGGGGGGCGCACGTCCATTGCCCGGGTGGACGGTCCACTGGGTGGCCCGGTAGACGCCCGCTGGGGCCGGATCGACGAGGGTCGCACCGCCGTGATCGAAATGGCTGCGGCGTCTGGGTTGACGCTGCTGCGCCGGGACGAGCTGGATCCGCGCCGGGCGTCGACCTACGGCACGGGCCAACTGATCAAGCACGCACTTGACGCCGGCGTCGAACGAATCCTGATCGGCGTGGGCGGCAGCGCGACGAACGACGGCGGAGCGGGCATGGCCGAAGCGTTAGGCGCCGTCTTCCTCGACGAGCAGGGTCAACGGCTGGCTCCCGGAGGAGCATCGTTGGCCGGACTGGCGGCAATCGACGTCGACCAACTCGATTCCCGACTCGACGACGTGGGTATGACTGTCCTCTGTGATGTACAGAATCCCCTCCTGGGGCCGGAGGGCGCGAGCGCTGTTTACGGACCGCAAAAGGGGGCGGACCCTGTCTGTGTCGGCGAGCTCGACCGTGCGTTGTCGAACTTTGCAGCGATCCTGGAGCGGGATCTGGAAGCCAAGGTCGCCGACGTGCCCGGAGCGGGAGCGGCCGGGGGACTCGCGGCGGGTCTGATGGCATTCTGCGGCGCGACACTGCAGTCAGGCTTTGCGGCGGTATCGGAAGCTGTTCACTTGCCTGAGAGGATCGCTCGGGCGGACCTCGTGATCACCGGTGAGGGACGGCTGGACACACAATCGGCCTACGGCAAGACAGTGGCCGGCGTTGCAGAGCTGGCGAAGGCAGCGAACGTTCCCTGTCTCGCTATTGCCGGCCTGATTGAGGGTGAGGCGGAACTGCCCGGTCTGATCGACTGTGAAGCGTCGACGCCTTCCGGAATGCCCGTCGAGGAGGCAATGGCTCGAACCGGGGAACTGATTCCGGCCGCCGTCGTTCGGCTGCTGGAGCGTTATTCGAGGTAGGGCGTCCGGCGCTCGCTCAGCTTGATTGCACCACGAACGTGGTTCCTGGGCGGCGGCGAGATGCCGATTTCGTCCAGCCGATCGTCGTCGATACCGAAATGGTGCGCCACCTCGTGCAACACCGTTTCGCGGACCTGCTCGACGATGTCGTCCTCGCTCCGGCAAATGCTCTCGATTGGTTGCTGATAGATCATGATTCGGTCGGGCAAGGTCTCCCCGTACCAACCACGATTGGTCAGCGGCTGGCCCACATACAGGCCCAGCAGCGTCTGACGCGGTCCGAGTCCGACGGATTCTCGTTCTTCCGGCGTCGGTTGATTGCGGAGCAGGATGACGACATTCTCCATTCGATCGGCCAACTCGTCCGGGATCTCGTCCAGGGCACGCTCAACCAGGCGGCGAAAGCGGGAACGTCGCATGGACCTCAGGGTACCCAGTTGTTGAGGAGTGCACCCTCGAGGACCTGGCGGACGAGCGGCCCGGCGTCGTCGGATCCCGATTTGGCGTTGTCCAGAACCACCGTGACGACCAATCGCGGTTCCTCAAAGTTCGCCCATCCGGTGAACCAGACATGGTTGAGCGATTGTTCATCTTCCTCGTCATCTGCTTCGTCGGCCGACTCCTCCGATTCGTCCTGCCCGGTTTGCTCGCTGTTCAGTTCGACGTCGATCTCTTCGTCCTGCTCAGACTCTTCGTCGCCGATGTCGGCCTGAGCGTCGGACTCAACGATCTGATCCTCCGACGTTCCGGACTTGCCGGCCGCTCGCAGGATGCTGCCCTGGAAGACGTAAAAGCCCGTGCCGTAGGGCTGAGAGATCGTGGTGCGCAGCGCGGCCTGGAGTTGCTCCAGTGTGTCGGCGGAGACCGGCAGGACGCTGATCGATCGGCGATCGATGACTTCCGGCGGTCGCCCGTGCGGTTCGATCGATTGGGCGATGATCGGCGTACTGACGACGCCGTTTGTCGCCAGCGCGGCGTAGGCATTGGCCATCTGCAAGACCGTCACGGCGACGAACCCCTGTCCGATGGACATGTTCAGGGTGTCGCCGGTGAACCAGGCCTCGTTGTAGTGTTCGTTCTTCCATTCCGGTCCGGGATTGAAGCCGGGTTCCTCGTTGAGACCCAGGATGCCGGTCGGTTGGCCGAATCCAAATCCGGAAGCGACGGACGGCAGGAGTCGCTCGTCGACCCGATCGAGATTCAGACCGACCTCGAAGAAGACCGTGTTACAGGACTCGGCCAGGGCCTGAGAGAGCGTGAGCCGACCCTGGTCGACGTCCTTCCAGTTGCGCAGCGGCTGGTCGCCGACTTTCATCCACTGGGCCGGACAGGAGATGCGGTCGGTGATCTCGTAACCGCCCCCTTCGAGGGCCGCTGCGAGCGTGATTGCTTTGAACGTCGACGCTGGCGCATAGAGTTGCTCGACCGCCCGGTTGATGAAGGGCTGGCGTTCGTCGAAGAAGTAGGTCTCGTACTCCTCCTGGGTGACGCCGTCGACGATGGTGTTGGGATCGATACGGGGATAGGAGGCCATAGCCAGGATGTGTCCGCTGCGCGGATCGATCGCGACGACAGCGCCCGGCTGCTCACCCAGCGCCGCTTCGGCCAGCTCCTGCACGCGAATGTCGAGCGTGAGTCGGATGTCGGCGCCCGGGATCGGGGCGCGAGTGATGATTTCCCGCACCGGACGGCCAATCGGATCGACGACCAGGAGGCTGCCTCCCCGACGACCGGCCAGGGCGCGCTCGAAACTCTGCTCAATGCCGTCCCGTCCGACCATGTCGCCGGCGCGGTATCCCTCGACGAACCACGCGGCCAGCTCCTCGGGATTGATCTCCTGCAGGTAACCGATCACATGGGCGGCGACGCTGCCGAATGGATAGAAGCGACGGGTTTGCCGGGTTAGCAGGATGCCATCCGAGGCCAGACGTTCGAACTCGCCGATCGACTCGGGCGGCGTGTCAATTGGCAGAACAGCGACCGGGATGAACTGATAGGAGGGCAGATCCTGGTAGATCAGCGCCCTGACGTCTTCTTCCGCCATGTTCAGACGCTCAACGAAGAAATTCAGCACAGCCACTTCATCGGTGATTGAATCCCAGTGGACGCCGACGATGGTCACATCGGTCTCACCGGCAAGTACGACGCCGTTGCGGTCGATGATCTGACCTCGAGGCGGGGTCTCGATCAGCGCGTTGATCAGGTAGCCGGGGGAACCCAGCCCGGTGAACATCAGGTCGGGCGTCCAGTCGACGACCCAATGAGGCTGACGCAAGGTTCGGGCTTGCACGATCTCTTCGATCTCGCCGAAGAACGTGGTCTGGTAGCGAATGATCACCTCATGCGACGACGCGTTCTCGTCATCTTGGGGAATCACTTCCCAGGTGAATCCGCGGATCGTCGCCTCGGCCCAAACATCCCGGTAGCGCTGCTCGAAGGCATCGATGGTGATTCGTTCCCGGGTTTCTGTTGAAGTTCGTTGATAGGCGCTGCGCAGGTCTCCGGTTGCGATCAGGTGGAAGAAACTCTGCACCGCAAAGCGAGCGCTGGGCGGCGCGACCTCCAGGTTTTCCAGCTCTTCGGCCGGCGGCGTGTATGCCTGCGAGGCATCGGCGGTCCCGTCAACGGACGCAGCGGTTCCTGCTGCCTGGTCTTGGGTCTGCTGGGTGCCTTCCTGGGGCGGAGGCGGGAAGTACTGCGAGAGATCGCGTTCGGATTCGCCGCCGAATATGCAGCCGCTGAGCGCCCATGCCGCGATGAGCAGCGTCGCGACCCAGATTCCCAGAGACAGGTGTTGTCGTCGAGGCACGTCGCCCATGCCAGGCTTGTCCGGTCACCCCGCTCATCGTCACCTTACCAGCCGATCGGCTCTGTAACGCCGCGGAATCGGACCAATCAGGCGTTAGACTTGATCCGATTGCACGATCCGCAGATGACCCGCAGAGGGGGCTCAGCATGGACTATCGCGAAGATCAAACCATCGTCGACTTCCGTAATGAGGTTCAGACGTTCATTTCCGACAATCTGCCCGACGACTGGGGCTCCGGTGCTGGCGGTGAAGGCTACGAGGCCGATGTCATGTCGCTGACGCGGTCGTTCCAGACCGAGATGGCCAAGCGCCGCTGGCTGACCATGGCCTGGCCCGAAGAGCACGGCGGCCTCGATGCGCCGCACTCGCAGCAGATGATCATGGCCGAAGAGATGGCCTACCACCGCGCGCCCGGCGGCGGCAGCAACATGGGCGTGCAGTGGGTGGGGCCCTCGTTGATGCTCTACGGCACGGACGAGCAGAAGGACGAGCACCTAGCCGGCATCGCCGACGCCGAGACCTGGTGGTGCACGCTGTACTCCGAGCCCGGATCGGGTTCCGACCTCGCCTCGCTCCAGACCCGCGCGGTCAAGGACGGCGACGACTACGTGATCAACGGCCAGAAGATCTGGACCTCCGGCGCGCACGTCTCCGACTGGGGCTGGCTCGCCGCGCGCACCGACCCCGACGCGCCCAAGCACAAGGGCATCACGATGTTCATGATGCGCATGGACACTCCCGGCGTCACGGTCCGCCCGCTGATCAACATGGCCGACGGTCACGGGTTCAACGAGGTCTTCTTCGAGGACGTGCGCATCCCGCAGACCAACGTGGTCGGCGAGGTCAACCGCGGCTGGTACCACCTGGCCGTAGCGCTCGACTTCGAGCGCAGCGGGATTGGCGCCTTCGCCGGCGGTCGGCGCACGGTTGAAGAGATCACCGGCTTCGCGCAGGAAAACAGTCACCTCGTGGACGAACGCCCCAACGCGCGCTACGAGCTGGCCGAGCGCCACATCGAGGTCGAAATCGGCACGATGATGGCCTACCGGATCGCCTACATGCAGGAACACGGCGTAGTCGCCAACCATGAGGCCTCGATGTCGAAACTGTTCGGCTCCGAACTCGGTCAGCGGATCGCCAAGACTGGCATGGATCTGCTCGGTCTGCGCGGCAACGTCTGGTCCGACGGCCCCTACGCCGCCCTCCAGGGCCGGCTGAGCCGAAGCTACGTGAGCAGCGTCAGCGGTACCATCGCCGCCGGCACCAGCGAGATCCAGCGCAACATCATCGCCACCCGCGGTCTGGGCCTGCCTCGAGGCTAGTCCGCCGCTTCCGCGAACCTGTTGACGAGCGGTGGTCCGCCGCGCGGTTCCATATGCTCTGCTGGCCTTCCTGACGTCGGGCGTCGTTGCCGGCTTCTTGGCTGTACAGCCAGGGGACGGGTTCGTCCGCGAAGCGCGGGCGCAGTGGCAATACGCCGCGGAAGTGCGGATCGCCGCACAGCGGCTGGAGAGCGGCGCGACTGAGTTTGCGCTGCAACAGCGGCAGCGGGACGGCTGGGGCGAGCTGCGGCTGCCCAGCCCGCGCTTCTTGCCGCCGGACTCACCGATCGACGTATGGAGACACTCGGGCACGTTGCAGCTCGGCAACGAAGTCGAGGTGCGGATCGCCGCGCGGAGAATCACCAACGACCAGATCGAATTCTCTCTGCAGGTCCTTGACGTGGGTGAGTGGTCCGAGCGATTGCTGCCAGTCGCGAGACTGTTCCCCGCGCTTCCGACCCCGGAGACCTGGCTCTACAGTTCCTCGTTACGTGCGCCTCCACCTACGCACGTGCCCCTTGCATATGTCAACAGCTGTCACATCGGCCAAGCGATCGATTGTCGTACCTGGACGGATTCCCAAGGTCGCGTCACAACCTCGTTGCATGCCACATCTAGCCAATCGAGTGAGCCAGGCGTAAGGCTCGAAATCACTTGTCACCAGGGCGACCTCCTCAGAATCGAGCTTCGCAGGTTGCCGATCACCGAACTCGGAAACACCACCTCAGTGCACATGAGACTGGAAACCGGCGCGGTGGACATTGCCGACTGGTTCGTCTGGCAGAGCCAGGATGGTCTGTTCAGCGTCGTGAAATCGCAAAGGCTGTACGGCCACATGGAGTTCTTGCACAGCGGCCAGGTTGTTGAGATCGAGTTGCCGGGTACCGGATTACCTCGATACACGTTCAGCATCATGGGACTGTTCAGCACGCCAATTCAGGACAACATCGAGCACTGCGGCAACTACAGGGACGAAGCGCCCAGACCGCTGCCTCCTCCGCATTCAGCCAGCGGGCTCAGCGTGGCGACAATCGTCGATGACCGGTTGTTCGGCAATTCCTGGTGGCGGGAGGCTGGTCCAAGGGCGCTGAATGCGATCGGCATACGGCAACAAGCGCCCCTACGTTTGAACGTGCAGTCCGATGATTCAGAGAACCAACTCATCTGGTTCGACGTGCAGTGTGGGCCGGACGGCCTATCCGGTGGAGTCGGTACTGATTCCGCCTTGGAGTCGCAGCTTTCGCCGGAACGGTTGTCGACCGGCGCTCAACTACGTGTTCTGTGGAGTGTCGACGGCGAAGAAGTGCATGACGAAGTCTGGGTCAAGTCGTGGGACGGATACCGGCCAATCGACCTGAGGACGTTCCTCGACGCCGCGATGAAGGGGAGCGTGCTTCGATTGACCATCGGCAATGATCTTCAACTAAGTGCTGTCGTGATACTCGACGCACTGTTCAGCACGCCTGTGCAGGGTCTCCTGGAACACTGCCTGTCCTTCCCCGCTTCTCCCGATGTCCTTCGTTCGGGTCGCTTCGCGGACTCACAACCTGGCATCATCTACCGCTGGGGAACATCCATCCTTGGTCGCTGGGACGGGTGGGTGAAGGTAGAGGTCGATTCGCTGGCCGTTCATCCCGAGGAGTCCAGCGAGCCGTCGCCCAGGCTGGTCCTGTCCTGCGGGATCGATGGCCTCGGCATCGTCATCTACGGCCTGGAGCGAGATTTCCCATTCGCCGCCGCGGACGCCAGCGTCGAAGTCTCGTGGACCGCCGATCAGACGACCGCGACTGAGACCTGGAACCTCTGGACCAGCAATCGCTCCTCCCTGGGACGAGCCATCTCTCCGCGAAATGACAGCGACTTCTATGCGGCGATCAGGAGCGCGGACCGACTGACGGTCAGCAGCGCCTCCAATCCAAGAATCACGGACTCGTTCGACCTTGCCGGCCTCGGCGTCTGGGAATTGCCTGTCATTGACGGACTCGATGGCTGTGCCGATGCGCCGAGGGAACACTAGCTTCATCCTGAGCGTCAATTGTCAAAGAGGCGGCGTTGCCCCGCCACCGACCGACGGGAGCTTCCCATGACCCGATCCCGACTCTGGCTGCTCGCAGCCAGTCCGATACTTGCGCTCGCCATTGTGGCGACCCAGCACTTCGCGCTGGCGCAGACGACCGAGGCTGCGGCGCTACGCGGCTTCAACACCTGCGACGAGTTGCACGACCATTACGTGCGGCTGGCCGTGGAATCGGCAGAGGAGGAGCGGTACGAAGAGGAAGCGGAGGCGGAAGAGGAAGCCGCCTTTGAAGAGGACGCGATGGCCGATGATTCCGGCGTCGGAGGCGACGCGGAGTTGCCAAACACCGGTACCGGTCCCGTGGATGAGGGTGAGGTGTCGGAGACCGGGACCAACATTCAGGAACGCGGCGTCGACGAATCGGACATCATCAAGACCGACGGCACGCACTTCTACATCCTGCGTCCCCAATCCCTGCTGATTGCCGAGATCTCCGTGGACGGCCCGCTGGTCGAGGTTGGACGGATCGACTTCTCAGCGCGCGGCTACCGCCAGGAACTGCTGATCGGCAGCGGGAAGGCGATCGTGGTTCGTCAGCTGGCGGCCATCTCGACGGCGCTCGAAATCGACGATGACGAACTGGCCAAGCCTGCCCACGAGATCCTCTATGACCGCCATCAGGCAGAGCTGCTGGAGATTGACATCTCCGATCCGGCCTCGCCGACGTTGGTCCATGAACTCGATCTGGATGGCCGCTTCCTCAGTGCGCGGTTAGTGGGTAGCGATCTGCGAGTCGCGATGCAGCACAGCTCGGCCATTCCCTACGTCTCGCCCTGGTCGTTCGGCTGGCAGAATCGCTGGACCAACGCCGAGCGCTACAACCGCGCCCTGCGTGAGTCGTTCCAGCTGGGACGCTGGTACCCGTTGTACGGTCTGCAGAACCACGTCGACAACTCGTTCTCTCACGGTTACGCCGTCAATTGCCTTCAGACATTTGCGCCGGACGACCGGCTGCCGACGCGCTGGGGCGAGCTGCCCAGCACGGCCTTCATGCTCTCGTTCGACATCGGCGAGGACGGTGCAGGCATCGGCGAATGGGGCAGCGTGGGCGTGCTCGGCATGGCGACGGATCCGACGGTCTACGCGTCAAGGGACTCGCTCTACCTGGCCGCGCCGGACAACTGGTGGCGCGACACCGCGATCCATCGCTTCGACATCTCCGACCCGCTCGATCCGACCTACTTCGGCGGCGCAACCGTGACCGGCCAGTTGCTCTCGCAATGGTCATTGTCCGAGCACGACGGATACCTGCGCGTGGCGACGACCAACAGGAACCGCTGGCCGTGGGTCAGCAGTGTGACGGTGCTGGAGTCGGTCACTGACGAATCGACGGACGGCGACATTGGTAGCCCCACCGGCTCGCTGCAACAGGTCGGACGCGTCAGCGGACTTGGTGCGACCGAGGAGATCAAGTCGGTTCGATTCGCCGGAGACGTGGGCTACGTCGTCACCTTCCGCTTGGTCGATCCGCTCTACGTCCTCGACCTCTCGGATCCGGCAAACCCGATGGAGGTCGGCGAGCTGAAGATCCCCGGCTTCTCGCGCTATCTGCATCCACTCAGCGGTGGGCTGCTGCTGGGCGTCGGCCGGGACGCCGACCCGCAGACCGGCTGGGAGCGGGGGCTGCAGGCCACGTTGTTCGACGTCTCTGATCCGACCAACCCGACCCAGCTCGCGGTGCTGCCGCTGGGCGACGATGCCTACAGTCCCGTCGAGCAAGACCATCGAGCTTTCCGCTATCAGGACGGGGTTGCCTGGATTCCGGTCGGTCCGAACGACCACTGGCTGCGACAGAACCACGACGGCGCTTTCTTCGGGGTCCGCGTCACCAGTGAGGGCCTCAGTCACGAGTCGACGCTCAGGGTTCACGGAGAGGCGCGCCGCGCAATCCCGGTTGGGGAACGAATCCACCTGCTCGGCGGCGAGGAGATTCGGACCTACGCCCTCGAAGACCACGAAGATCTGGGAGCCCTCAGTTTCGCCCCCGAATGGGACAACCGCTGGCTGCCCGTCTCGCCGGAGTAAACACCAGGGACGCGAGCAAGTCACCTCAAGGCAGAGTCTGCCCGGGGCGGCAATATACTCGGCTGCGTATCCGCTGCATCTGAGGAATTCGCCATGCCCCCACCGCTGATCGATACTCGCGTGCTCGACCTCTCGACCGGGTCGGTTGGTGGAATCGCGACGATGGTGCTGGCCGACTTTGGGGCTGAGGTGGTGAAGGTCGAGCCGATTGGTGGGGACCCATGGCGGACGCTGGCGGCGGCTCCGATGTGGCTGCGCGGGAAGCGCTCAGTGGAGCTGGACGTGGTTGGGGAGCGGGGGCGGCTCGAGGAGTTGATCCGTGAGGCTGATGTGGTGGTCTCGACAGACTCTCCGGGTCAGGCGAAAGCTCGGGGGTTGGAGTATGCAGACGTTCGGGCGCTGAACGAGGCCGCGGTGTTCTGCTCGATTACGGGCTTCGGTCCGACCGGACCGTACGCGGAGTATCCGGCGTACGAGGCGCTGGTCTCCGCCAAATCGGGGCGGATGCTGTCGTTCTCAGGTCAGCGAAATCGCGAGGGTCCGGGATTTGCCGCGGTGCCGGTCGGGGCGCACGGGGCGTCACAGGGCGCGGTGCAGGGCATTGTCGCAGCGTTGATCGAGCGTCAGCGTTGTGGACTGGGACAGATCGTCGAGACCTCGCTGTTACAGGGTCTGATGCCGTTTGACCTGTTGCTTCTCCTCCTGACGCAGCTGACGGAGCGTGAGCCCGAGGTGTATCCGCAGGTCTTCAACATCGGCGGCGGGATGCCGACGCTGAACTATCACCCGGTAATGACCCGCGACGGCCGCTGGATCCAGCTCGGCAACCTGCTCGAGCACCTCTTCTACGCCTTCATGGACGCCGCCGACCTGACCCTGCTGTTCGCCGAGGAGCAGTGGCAGGGCGGCCAGGCCGAGTGGACGCCGGAGGCGACCGAGGAGATGCGCGACCGCATCCTCGAGCGCATACAGGAGAAGACCTGCGACGAGTGGATGGAGATCTTCCGCGCCCAGGGAAACGTGGCAGCCGAACCCTTCACGCCGACCCACGACGCCGTCGACAACCTCGACATGGCAGCCAATGGCGACACAATCACGATTGAGGATCCGAAGCTCGGACCGGTTAAGCAAGTCGGTGCGATTGCGCACTTGCGCGAGACGCCAGCGGAGATCGAGCGACCTGCGCCGGAAATCGGCGAGGCGAACGGATTCGCCTGGGCCGCAAGAAATGGCGACGCTCCGATGACGACCTCGCCAAATGGCGCTGTTCCATCAGGCAAGCCGTTGGACGGTTTCACGATTCTGGAGTTCGCCACGATCATCGCAACGCCAATCGGCGTGTCGATGCTGGCTGATCTCGGCGCCCGCGTGATTAAAGTGGAGCCGATCGGCGGCGATCCCTTCCGCGGCATGGGCGGAGGTCCGCTGCGCGGTCTGCTGGCGGCGAAGACCAACGCGGCCAAGGAATCGATCTGCATCAACCTCAAGGATCCGGAGGGCCAGGCGATTGTCGCCGACCTGATCGCGCACGCGGACGCGATCGTCCACAACTATCGACCTGGCGTGCCCGACCGATTGGGCATTGGCTATGAGACCGCAAAGGCGATCAACCCCGAGATCGTCTGTGTCTCTGCGAATGGCTACGGACCGGACGCGCCCGGCGCGCATCGACCGTCGGCGCACCCGATTCCGGGGGCAGTGATCGGCGGAGCCCTGTTCCAGGCCGGATCGGCGATGCCGCCGGCGGGTTGCGAGACAATCGACGAAATCCGCGAAGTCTCACGGCAGTTGATGCGGGCGAACGAGGCGAATCCGGATCCGAACACCGGCTTACTGGTCGCCTCGGCGACGTTGATGGGTCTGTATGCGCAGCGTCGGTATGGAGTGGGTCAGGAAATCTACGTCAACATGCTGACCGCCAATGCCTATGCCAACAGCGACGACTTCCTCCAGTACGAAGGCAAGCCGCCGAGACGTCAGGTGGACGGCGAGCTGTACGGCACGGCGCCGTGGTATCGGCTGTACGAGGCGTCGGAGGGCTGGGTCTTCCTGGCGGCAGTAACAGACGACGAATGGTCGACGTTCTGTCAGGAGGCTGCGCCGGAACTCGAAAATCGCCGAGGATCCGATGAAGGCGCTCTGATTGCGGCGCTCGCCGACGTGTTTGCTCAGGCGCCGGCGTCGGAATGGGAGCGTCGCCTGACGGCGGTCGGGGTTGGTTGCGTGAGAGCTGACGCGGGACCAGTCGGTGAGTTCCTGTCGAAGGATGAGCACGTGCTCGCCAACGGGTTCAGTCCGGTCGCGAATCACCGGCGTCTGGGCGACGTGCGTCGCTGGGGAGCCTTGACGACGATGGCCGGCGGTCGAGACGACTACGGTCCGGGCGTGTTGGCGGGTCAGGAGACGGACGAGATCCTTGAGGCAATTGGTCGCGGCGCGGAGATTGAGCGCTTGCGGTCGGCGGGGGTGGTGTGGTCGGAGCCGGTTGAGCTTGACTGAGTCCTCGCTTCCTCATTGAGGCTCAGCCGTAGACTGCTGTTGCTAGCTGATGGGAGCAGATCATGGGTCTTCGCGGCGAAGCGGCGATTGTTGGGATTGCGGAGTGGAAACCGGAGCGGCGGCCGACGGCTCCTCCGATGTTCACTCTGGAGCAGTGGGCTCAGTTGACGCGCGAGGCTCTGGATGACGCGGGCATCGACCCCTCGGAGGTCGATGGAATCTGCTGCACCAACATCCGCGAATCGGACTCGTTCGTGCCCTCGACCATTGCCGAATACATGGGCATGCAGGTCAACTTTGCCGAGGTCGTCGACCTCGGTGGCGCGTCCTGCGCGGCGATGGTCTGGCGGGCGGCGGCGGCGATTGAGCTCGGTCTGTGCAACGTCGTGGTGATTGGCGCGCCTTCGTGGCCGTCGCCGCGGCCGCCGGTTGCTCCGGACGGACCGAGCAGCTGGCGATACGGGGCCTCGTCGGCCAACTACGGCTCACCCCAGGCCGAGTTCGACATCCCCTACGGCAACGTGGCCCAGAACTGCGGCTACGCGCAGATCGCGATGAAGTACGGCGCGGAGTACGGCTACGACGCCGAAGCCCTGGCAAAGATCGCCGTGGACCAGCGCGTCTCCGCCAATCACAATCCGTCCGCCGTCTTCCACAACGTGCCGATCACAATCGAAGACGTGCTCAACTCGCCGATGATCTCCGACCCGATTCACATGTTGGAAATCGTGATGCCCTGCGTCGGCGGTGCGGCGATCGTGGTGGCGGGCAAAGACGTCGCGCGACGGTCGAAGCATCGCCCGGCCTGGATTTCCGGCTTCGGCGAGCGGGTGCTGCACAAGACTCCGACCTATGCCGAGGACATGCTCTCAACCGCGCTGATTCCGGCAGCCGACCAGGCATTCGATATGGCCGGCAGGAGTCGCGAAGAAGTCGACCTGATTTCGGTCTACGACTGCTACACCATCACGGTCCTCATGACGATTGAGGACGCCGGATTCTGTCCCCGAGGCGAAGGGCAGCCGTTCGTGCGCGATCACGATTTGTCGTTCACGGGTGATTTCCCCTGCAACACGCACGGTGGACAGCTGGGGTTCGGTCAAGCCGGACTGGCCGGTGGCATGTCGCACATCACCGAGGGAGCGCGGCAGGTGATGCGCCGCGGCGAGGATCACCAGGTCCCTGACGCCGACGTGGCGTTCATCACCGGCAACGGCGGCCTGATGTCGGAGCAGGTCGCGCTGATCCTGGAGGGCGACTAATGACCGCCGACACGCCGCAGCGCCCGTTGCCCACACCGATCGACCGCACGCAGCCATTCTGGGATGGCCTGCGGGAGCGTCAGGTGCGGATCCAGTACTCGCCCTCGAGCGACAAGTGGATCTTCTATCCGCGTTCGCACGCGCCGCTGACCCTGGCCGACGACCTGGAGTGGCGGGACATTTCCGGCGAAGGCACGCTCTACACCTACACGATCGCCCGCCGGCCAACGGCGCCGGACTTCGCCGGCGACGAACCGCAGATCATCGCAGTGGTTGAGTTGGACGAAGGACCGCGTCTGACTTCGACGCTGGTCAACGTGAACGAGGGCGAAATCGATGTCGGGATGCGGGTGCGGCCAGTGTTTGAAGACGTTCCCGAGACGGAGACGACGCTGCTGCGCTATGAACCGGCTCCGTAGGTTCTGCGCTCAACCTGCATTACTCCTCCTGCTCGGAGGGGCGCTGGTGCTCGGCTGTAGCGGTGAGCAGGAACGGCAAACGAGCCCGCCCGATCGTGGGCCGCGAGAACAGCAGGAGGCGCAGCAGACCGAGTCAACGCCCAGCGGAGCGTCTGGCCAGGTCGATGCCGCCGATACTGCCGAGACCGCTAGGTCCGAGGACGCGGAGCAGCCGCAGCCGTCTGCCCGGGAGGTTCAACAATCGGACGCATCCGCCCGAGAGAACGAGGACCAGTCGGACGCGGCTGCTACAGACGGCCAGTCGTCTGAAGCCGCCTCGCCGGGCTTCGCGCCGGCGCTGCGCCCGATCCTGGGCGGGCATCAGTTCCACCAACCGATCGAGATGATCGAGCTGCCCGACGGTTCGTTGCTTGTCGCGGAGCAGCGCGGCTACATCACTCGCTTCGTCGAGGACGGCACGGAGATCAGGCAGTTGGGGATTCTCGACCTGACTGAATCGATCACCTTTCGCGGCGAGCAGGGGTTGCTCAGCATGGCGCTCGATCCCAACTTCGAAGACGATCCCTATCTCTACGTCTACTACTCACCGCGCGAAGCGAACGTCACCCGCCTGTCGCGGTTTCGGATTGTGCAGGGACAGGCGTTCGTCGGGTCGGAGCTGGTGATTCTCGAGATTCCCCAGCCCTACTCGAACCACAACGGCGGCGCGATCCGCTTTGGGCCCGACGGCATGCTCTACCTGGGCCTGGGCGATGGCGGCGCCGCCAATGATCCGCAGGGCCACGGCCAGAATCGCGAGACCTTGCTGGGCACGATCATCCGCATCGACGTCAACGACATCGACACCACCACCCCCTACCGGATCCCTACCGACAATCCATTCCTCGGCATCGCCGGCGTACGGCCCGAGATCTGGGCATTCGGATTGCGCAATCCCTGGCGAATGGCGTTCGATCAGGAGACAGGATCGCTCTGGGCGGGAGACGTCGGACAGGACCGGGTCGAGGAGATCGTGATCGTCCAGGCTGGCGAAAATCACGGCTGGAACGTCTTCGAGGGCGATCAGTGTTTCCGCAGCGAGGACGACTGCGCAGCGCTGTCCGAGGCTGTCGCGCCGGTTGGCGTCTACGGTCACGACGAAGGCTGTTCGGTTACCGGCGGCGTGGTCTATCGCGGCCAGGCACATCCGCATCTCGTTGGCGCCTACGTCTTTGGCGATTTCTGTTCGGGCACAATCTGGGGCCTCAGGCCGGACGACGGCGCAGAGACGGGCTGGACGAGGGATGTGATCCTGGAGACCGGCGAGCTGATCGCGTCATTTGGGGTAGACAACGCAGGCGAGATCTACGTGCTGGTCTTCGGCGGTCCAATCTTCAAGCTGGTTGGGGAGGAGCGCTAGTCTGAGTCGACAGCACTCGATGGTCGGAGAGAATCCCCTATGACCACCTCCCGCGCGTTTGGCAAGACGCCCGCGCCCGACGTTCCAGCTGGGATGACCTGGCTAAACACCGGACGCGAAATGTCGATGGGCGACTTCAACGGCCGCCTGCTGATCCTGCACTTCTGGACCTACGCTTGAATCAACTGTCTGCACGTGCTTCCGCAGTTGCGGAAGCTTGAACGCCGCTACGCCGACACGCTGCAGATCGTCTCGGTCCATTCGCCCAAGTTCCCGACCGAGCGCGAGACCGAAAATCTGCGCCAGGCGATCCTGCGTCTGCGAATTGAGCACCCGGTGCTCAATGACGCCGATTTCAAGTATTGGCAGACCTTCGGCGCGCGGGCCTGGCCGACGCTCTACTTCATCGACCCACGCGGCAATGTGATCGGCATTCACGAGGGCGAGCTGACGGAAGACATGGCTGCCCCCCTAATCGAAGGTTGGCTGGTCGAGTACGAAGCCGAACAGATTCTGACGCGTAAAGACCTCGGACTGGTCCGCGAAACCGGCCGGGACAGCGCCCTCTCCTTCCCCGGTAAGGTCGCCTGGGACGACGCCTCTGGACGGCTGGTCGTCTCCGACAGCAACAACGACCGGATCATCGTGGCCGACATCGAGGGCAACGTGTCTCAGATGATCGGCGGCTCGGAAGCGGGCTTCACGGACGGTTCGGCCTCAGAGGCTCGGTTCAATCAGCCTCAGGGCGTCGAGGTATTCGGCGACCACGTCTTCGTCGCCGACAACGAGAACCACGCCCTGCGCCGGATCGATCTGCGCGACGGCAGTGTCACCACGATTGCCGGCACCGGTGAGCAGGCGCGGATGATGCCCTCGGGCGAGCCCGCGACCCGAACGGCGCTCAGTTCTCCCTGGGATGTGGCCGTCCACGAGGGAGACCTGTACATCGCAATGGCCGGCATCCACCAAATTTGGCGGATGCCGCTCGGCGATCAGGTCGGCGACGCCTCCTATATCGGTCCCTGGGGAGGCTCGGGTCGCGAGGGAATCGTCGACGGGCCGCGAATGCAGTCGGAGCTGGCCCAGGTATCCGGTCTGGCGCCCGGACCTTCCGGTCTTGCCTTCGCCGATTCCGAATCAAGCGGCGTGCGAGAGATCAGCTGGGATCCTGACGGCCGAACGACGACCTTCATCGGCAAGACCGGCCAGGGCGGACTCTTCCATTTCGGCGACGCCGACGGCGGTCGCTCGGTGGCGAGGCTGCAGCATCCGCTCGATGTGGCCCGCGTGGGCGATGAGCTCTACGTGGCGGACACGTTCAACCACAAGATCAAGCAAGTGTTCCCACTGACCGAGAACGTCAACACGCTCGTCGGCGGGCACGGAGCCGCACTAGGCAGCTTCAGCGAGTTGGAACTCGACGAGCCCGGCGGATTGACCACCGGTCCCGGCCGCTCCCTGCTGGTAGCCGACACCAACAACCACCGGATCGTGCACCTGGACCTGGAATCCCGCCAGGGCAGGGAGATCGTGCTGAAGTTTCCCTAACTCGGAGCAACGACAACCGTCCCGCGCTGCATGACGAACACTGGTTGATCAAGGTCGCGGATGTTGGCGGCAGGGTCGCCTCGAAACGCGGCCAGGTCGGCGTCGAGGCCGGGTTGAATGCGCCCGACCTGTTCTCCGACGCCGATGGCCCGAGCTGTGTCGCAGGTCATGATTCGTATGGCGTGCCACTCAGACAGGCCCACGTCCTCCACGAACGCCCAGGCCTCGGCCGGCGCTCGGTTGAAGTCGGCATAGGCCATGCCCATGTCGAGACCCGAGGTGAAGCGGACGCCGCGCTCGCGCATGTCTCGCAAGATCTCAAGGCCTTGCTGCCTCGGCGATGGTCCCTGCAGATTCGGATTGCGCCGCGGAGCGGCATCTCCCCGGTTTCGGGCCTCGGCGGCGAGCAGACCGAGGCCGATGGTCGGGTTGACCCAGATGCCTTCATCGGCGATCCGTTGCGCCAGCTCAGGCTCGTACCGGAACCCCTCTTCCGGATTGGCCGACAGCCAGCGGCAGTGAATCAGGTGTCGGACGCCGCCCTCGACGGCGGCGCGGATGCCCTCGGCGGCGTGCGTGTGAGCCGCCACCTCGATCCCGCTGGATTTGCCGGCCTCGACGATTTCGCGGATCGTCTCAGGCGGGTACTGGCGGTCGCGTGGATTAGAGGTCGGGGTGAAGTTCCCGCCCGACGCCATGACCTTGAGTACGTCCGCGCCCTCGTCGACGTGCGCCTGGGCCATGGCGCGAACCGCTTCCGGCGAATCGGCTTCGCCGCCCCAGAACCAGCAGTGGTCCATCGTGCGGGTGATCGGAGCGCCGGCGGCAAGCAGTCGCGGTCCAGGGATGACGCCTGAGGCAATCGCGTCGCGGACTGCGAACACGACTTCGTTCTTCGATCCGAGATCGCGCATCGTCGTGATCCCGCTGCGCAGCGCCAGGCCGACGGCGTGGGCCGCACGCATCAGCGCCGGTTCGTTGGGCTCCTGCGAGATGATGTCGAACGCGTCGATTCGAGGTGGACAGGGAATGTGCGTGTGGCCCTCAACCAGGCCCGGCAAGAGCGAAACGTCGCCCAGGTCGACGGTTTCGTCCGCCGGAGCGTCGGCCGCGGGAAGAACATCGAAGATCCTGCTGTTGGCGACGCCGACGGCATGGTCCGGCAGCCAGTCGTCCATCGCCGCATTCGCGACGCGCGCAGCTCGATAGAAGCGCCGCTCGGACTCCGCCATCAGTGAGCGCCCCAGCTGGGCGCGCGTTTCTCACGGAAGGCTTGCGGGCCCTCTTTGGCGTCGGCGGTTTCTCGGGCGACGCGGCGCATCGTTTCGCCAAAACGGATCGCCTGCACGAAGGGCAACTCCTGGCCTCGGTGGGCGACTTCTTTGGTTGCGCGAACCGCGAGCGGCGCGCCCTTGCACAGGCGCTCGGCGAGGTTGCGGGCGGCGGGCAACAGATCGTCGTGCGGCACGATCTCCCAGACCAGACCCATCTCCTTGGCCCGCCACGCGTCGACGCGGTCGCCAATCAGCAGGAGTTCCATCGCATGATGCCAGGCGACCCGTTTGGGCATGCGGATCGCTCCCTGGATCGTGGGCACGCCGATTTGCACCTCGGGGAAGCCGAACTGGGCGCGGTCGGATGCGATGACGAAATCGCAGGCGGCGACCATGGTCAGGCCGAATCCGAGGGCGTATCCGTTGACCGCTGCGATCGTCGGTTTCCAGACTTCCATACCCGATTCGAGTGAGGTCAACGAGGGCACCTCCCAGAAGGTGTGTTCCTCCGGCGGCGCCGGAGATCGCAAGTCGGCGCCGGCCGAAAACGCGCGGCCCGCGCCGGTGACGATCCCAACCCAGGCCTCGTCGTCGTTGCGGAACGACTCCCAGGCGGCATTGAGATCGGAACGCAACTCATGGTTGATCGCGTTCAGAGCCTCGGGCCGGTTGTAGGTGATCGTGCCAATTCGGCCGCTGCGCTCGTAGGTGACGGTGTCGCCCATCTGGTGCCTCCAGGGATTCCTTCGCGGTTCACACTTGCCGAACAGCTTATTCGTGCAATACGACGAGCTGAGAATCAATCGAACGGATTGAGCTCTTCATGCAAGATCGCCAGGTAGTTTCGGTACACAAACAACCGGTTTCGCCGTCTTCCTGTGATCTCCTCAACGATGCCGAGTTCGGCGAGATGCTGGACTGCGGATGAAGCGGTCGACAGTGATAATTGCGCTTGAGCGCCGACAGAGGCGATAGATCGCAGCGGACGCTGCATGAACTCGTGATGCGCACGAAGAGCCGAGCCGGCCTTTCTTCCGGATTCCTCGATCTGACGCCGATCCGTCGCGAAGCATTCATTGAGCCGCTTGGCAGTTTTCACGCCATGGCGAGCTGTCTGTACCACGCCCTCGAGAAAGAACGAGAGCCAGGTCTCCCAATCGCCGTCGCTTCTGGTTCGATTCAGCAGTTCGTAGTACTCAGAACGGAACTGCTTGAGATACAGACTCAGATAGAGAATCGGCTCAGAGAGCATGCCGGATTGCATCAGAATGAACGGAATCAGCATTCTCCCGACACGTCCATTGCCATCGAGGAATGGATGGATTGTCTCGAATTGGGCATGAGCGAGACCGGCGCGAACGATCGCAGGCAGGCCGTCCTCCCTGGTATGAATGAATTGCTCCAGGCTTGCCATGCAATCTTCGACTTCCTGGTGCGGAGGCGGAACATAGACCGCGGCCGAAGGACGCCTTCCGCCTATCCAGTTCTGAGATCTGCGGAACTGACCCGGCTGCTTTTCGGCACCTCGGCCACTGTTGAGCAGCAATCGATGAAGTTCACGGATCAGGCGATTGCTCAACGGAAACTGGTCGGCACGCATGCGTTCCAGACCATGGTTCAGCGCAGCGACGTAGTTCGACACTTCTTCGACGTCGTCTGTTGGCGCTCCTGGAGCCCCTTCGAGTTCGTATTCGAGTAAGTCGGATAGCGATGATTGAGTTCCCTCGATCTCAGAGGAGAGCTGTGCCTCACGCCGAACGTAGGAGTAGATGAACAGGTCGGGATCAGGTAGGTGTGTAGTAATCGCATCGAGTGATCCGAGCGCCGCGGAGGCTTGCTCGATGGACTGAGAGAGATCTGTCAAGTCCAGACTGGGCACAGGAGGCATGGGTGAGGGGACAAACGCACGGACGGTCTCGTCCCCGTAGTTCATCGTCTCAAATCGTCCCGTTCGCTCGCGTCTCACTTTGTTCTCCGGGTCTGTGTTCAGATCTGTGGGCCTGGACCCGTTCTCTTTGTTACGACTTTGGGCACGAAATCAGGATACGCGCCTTCAGCTATTCCAGAAGTCCGGATAAGGCCGAGCGCTATTCTGATTAAGGCCATCAAGTCGGAATAACCCCCTAAGCTATTCCAGAAGTCGGGATAAGGCCGAACACTATTCCGATTTAGGCCTTGAAGTTGGAATAACACCTTCAGCTATTCCAGAAGTCGGGATAAGGCCGAGCGCTATTCTGATTTAGGCCCTGAAGCTGGAATAAGCTGTTCAAGTCTATCGTGCGCCTGTCACCCGCTCTGCAGACCCTGTAGATGCTTCCCCGCGAATTCGGCGAGCACGGCCTCGGCGTCGGCGGCGGGATGCAGGTTGGCGATCGCCTGGTCGAAGCCTCTGGATTTCATCTCGTTGAGCGTCTCGGCCGCTTCGTCGATCGTGTCCTCGGCGAGCACCGTGATCCGGTTGATCATGAGCTGCATACCCGAGGAATCGCGGCCGTGCGACTCGGCCTCGGATTTGACCAGCGCCCAGTCGTCCTCAAGCGTGTCGAGCATCGCCGGGTTGGCCAGGTAGCCGTCGGCGAAGCGGCCGGCGCGGCGCAGCTGGCGGGGATTGTTGCCGCCCAGCAGGATCGGCACGCGGCGCGGCGGTTGGGGTCGGCAGTACCAGCCCTTGGTGTTGTAAAACTCGCCCTCGAACGAGCCGATCTCGTTCTCCCAGAGGTCGCGCAGGACCTGCAGGTACTCGTCCATCCGCGCGCCGCGGCGGTCGAACGGCATCGACAGCGCTTCGAACTCCTCTTTCCACCAGCCGACGCCGGCGCCGAGGATCAGCCGTCCGCCGGCCAGGTGGTCGAGCGTGGCCATCAGTTTGGCGTGCAGTACAGGCGCGCGCATCGGCGCGACCAGGACGGCGGTGCCCAGCTCGACCCGTTCGGTCACGGCGGCGGCGAAGGTCATCAGGGTGAGCGGTTCGAGAAAGGGCGCCTCGGCCGGGACCAGGAAGCGACCGTCCTCGGAGTAGGGGTAGTCGGAACCCTGATCCGGGCGCAGCACGACGTGGTCGAAGGTCCAGAGCGAGTCGTAGCCGTTGGCTTCGACCGCGGTCGCCACTCGCTTGATGTTCTCCGGGCTGGCGACGCCGCCGACCTGTGGCAAGTAGATGCCGACCTTCATGCTGACCTCCCATGAATCTCGGGGCGGGCGATACCCTCGGCAGATATGCCCCAACCGATCCCGCGTTCGCCGCATAGTATGCCCGACGCATCCCTGAAACGGCGGCGCTGCCCGTGAGCCAGCGTCCAACCTTCTCCCGACCGCCGCTGCGCAGTCTGTTCCGAATCCGCGACTACCGCGTGCTCTGGGTCGCGGCGCTCTGCATGATCATTTCGCAGATGATCCGCTTCGTCGCGATCCCGCAGTGGTTCGTCGACCAGACCGGCGGTGAGTCGTTCACCGAGGTGGCGATCATCGGCGCGGTGCAGTTGCCGATCCAAGCGTTCGGCGTGTTGTATGGCGGCGTCCTGGCCGACCGCTTTGATCGGCGCTGGCTGATGGCCTCGGCCAATGCAGCCGTGCTGGCCATCCTGGTGGCAGTCGCCACGGCAGCGACGCTCGACTTGCTCGAGTTCTGGATGGCCTGGGTCGCGCTGGGCGCGCTGGGCGGTCTGGCCACGTTCGTCGCGCCGGCGCGCGCGACGATCACGCCGCGCGTCGTGCCGCCGCGCTATCTCAGCGCCGCCGTCACGCTCGACACCAGCACTCAGATGACCGGCTGGATCCTGGGTGGCCTGATCGTCACGGCGCTGGCCGTTGGACTTGATGCGATCGGGATGCTCTGGGTGGCGGCGGGATTCGCCCTGATCTCGGCAATCATGCCGGCCTTGATCAAGACTTCCGCCCGAGCGGTCTCTGAGCGGCAGTCGACGCTGCGCATGGTGATTGAAGGGACCCGCTATGTGATCCGACACCCGATTCTGCCGGGGCTGTTCATCCTCGACTGGGGGATCACCGTGATCTCGTACTACCGCGAGATCCTGCCCTTGCTGGCGACCGGGCTGTTCATGGCCGGCGTCGGCGCGGCGGGCGCGTTGGGCACAGTCAATGCGGTGGGTTCGGCCTGCGGGATGCTGTTGGCGCTGTTCCTGGTCAACTATCGGGCCAAGGGCATCATGGTGCTGGCCGCGTCGGCGGTCTATGCGTCTCTGCTGTTCGCCCTGGGGGCGGCGCCCTGGCTCTGGGTCGGGATGATCGTGATCGCGATGCTGGGCGCGGCCGATGCCGTGACAGTGGCCGTGCGCCAGGTGACGGTGCATCTGACGACGCCGGACGAGATGCGCGGTCGGGCCTTCTCGGTGATGGTGCTGATGGCGCAAACGGCGAACAACCTGGGCATCATCTGGGTTGGCTTCTGGGGCGATGAGATCGGCGTGGACCGGACCTACTTCCTGGGCGGCGTGATCGGGCTGGGCGCGACCTTGCTGATCGGTTTGCTCTGGCGATCGATCAGCCGCTACCGCGCTCCCGATCATGCGCCCGATACTCTCGTCAGTTGAGAAGCCCAAGCGAAACGGGGACAACCATGGTCTTCAGTGAGGAACTGATCGACTTCCTGGTCGGACTGTCGGCCAATAACGAACGTGAGTGGTTTAACGCGCGCAAGGACGTGTACGAGACGGTCTTGCGCGAGCCTGCGCTGGAGTACATTCGGCAGGTCGGCGGGCCGCTGGCCGACATCTCGCCGCACATCCGCGCCTCCGATCGCAAGCAGGGTGGGTCGCTGATGCGGATCTACCGCGACGTGCGCTTCTCGCGGGACAAGTCGCCCTACAAGACCAACGTCGGGATTCAGTTCCGGCACGAGTCGGGCAAGGACGTGCATGCGCCGGGCTACTACGTGCACATCTCGATCGAGGAGTGCTTCATCGGCGCCGGCAGCTGGATGCCCGATCGCGACGCGCTGCTCGCCTATCGGCGCGCCGTCTCCGAGCATCCGCGCGAGTGGACTGCGCTCAAGGAACTGGCGGAGACGAGTGAGTGGAGCATCGACGGTCATCACGACATGCTCAAGCGTCCGCCGCGAGGCTTCTCCGCCGACGACCCGATGATCGAAGACATCAAACGCAAGCACTTCATCGTGACCCACCGCATGGAGATTGAGGACGTGACGGCGCCGGACTTCGTTGACTACACGATCGAACGGTTCAAGGAGTCGAGGGAGTGGATGGCGTTCCTGGCCAAGGCGATCGGGTTGCCGTTCTAACTGGAGTTCCGCTGTCTCCTGTCTATCCTGCGAGCCGAAGGCATTGACGAGGAGGACGCGATGACTCAAGAGACCCCTGAACGGAACATGCCGCCGGTGGCGCCGGCCCTGGAGGGCGACCCCGTCCCTCCGCCCGAGGACTCCCGCTTCGTGATCAAGCCGATCTCCGAGACAGAGGTCAGTGTGGGCCGGAACATTCACTCGCGGCGGATGTTCACGACGGCGGAGGGGCGGTTTGAGAGCTCCTTCCAGTTTGTGCTCTACAACGTGCTGCCGGTGGGCGAGACGAACGTGCGGCACATTCATGAGGACATCGAGAAGGTCTACTACTTCCTCAAGGGCAATGCCGAGATCGACTGCGGGCCCTGGCGGACGACGGCGACGGCGGGCGACTTCCTCTTCTTCCCGGCCGACATCGCCCACCAGATTTACAGCCAGGGGCCCGAGGATCTGGAGTTCATCGTCTGCGCGGCGCAGACGGCGGGCGAGGCGCGGGGCATGTCCGACGGCGGCCTGCTGGAATCCAGCGACGGGGATGACGACTGATGGCCGACCAGGATGCGACCGAGGTCGCCCCGCTTGAGCCGCTGAGGGTGTTCGGCAAGTCGGTCTACGAGGCCTGCGGCGTTCCATCAGAAGACGCGGCCTTCACGGTCGAGATTCAACTGACCGCCGACCTGCGCGGGGTCGACACGCATGGGTTCCAGCGGCTTGGCTGGTACGCAGGCCATCTGCAGGCGGGCCGCTATAACCCGACGCCGAGCCTTGAGGTGCTGAAAGAGACGCCGGTTTCGCACGTGGTTGACGGCGACGGCGGGATTGGGCAGCTGATCGTGGCTCGGACGATGGAGCGCACGATCGCCAAGGCGAAGCAGACCGGCCTGGCGCTGGGCACGCTGCGCAACAGCAACGACTGGGGGATGGGCGCGTTCTATCCGATGATGGCGGCGGCCGAGGGCTTCGTCTCGTTCTGCACGACGACGAGCGTCCCGAACATCGCGCCGTTCGGCTCTCGGACCCGGATTTCGGGCAACAATCCGATGGCCTTCGCCGCGCCACGGGCGGCGGGTCCGCCGGTCGTGCTCGATATGGCGCTGACGCCGGTCGCGCTGGGCAAGGTCATGCGGGCCAGAGCCGAGGGCCGCGAGATTCCTGAGGAATGGGGCTTCCTCGACATCGAGGGATTGCCGACGACCGATCCGGAGACTGCGCTGTCGGGCATCATCCCGGCGCTGGGCGCGGTCGCGGCCTACAAGGGCTCGGGCCTAAGCATGTTCATGAACCTGCTCGCCGGCGCGCTGCCGGGCGGATACCACTCGAAAGACGTGAACATCGGCAAGCGGGGACAGTTCCTGCTCGTGATCGACCCTGAGATCTTCGGAGACGCCGGCGAGTTCGCCGAGAAGGTGGACTCGATGGTCGAACAGATCAAGTCGGCCGATCCGCTGCCGGACGTCGGTGAGGTCTTCGCTCCGGGCGAGATCGAGCAGCGCGCCTATGAGGAGCGGATTGCGGCCGGGCACGTCGTCTATCCCGCCTCGACGTTGCAGGAACTGCGGGAGTTGTCGGCGGAGATGGGGATCCCGTTGGAGATCTGATCGAGCGTCGCTGCATTGTGGTTTACGGAGTGTCGATCGGCGTCGCCACGGCGCTGGCGCCGGGCTTGGCGATCGCTGGCGAGCTCCAGAATGGGGTGCGGAGTGGGTGACGGGCGAAATTGGGTCAATTTTGGACAATTTCCAGTGCTCAGCGGCAGTTGATGTGTGTTGGAGTCCAGATTTGTCCAGATCAGTCCAGATTCGTCCAGATGAGTCCGGGTTTTGTGAGGGTGAGTCCGGCGTGTTCCGGAAGAGTCCGGGAGTGTCTGGATGGGGAACCGGCTGTCGGTGAGGCATGCCGCCGCTCGTTGGAAGTGATAAGCTCAAATGTTCGCATTGTATTCGGAATCGGGCCAATGGACCCGAGGACCGGAGATCATCGGGGTTGACCGGTGGGTAGAGGCGGCGAGCGGATCCCGGCGTGAAGCGGAGACGGGCCGATCGCTCACTGAAGACGTCCTCGCCGTCCTCCACGCGACGCCTGCGGCATCCGCTTAGCGGCACTCTTCCCATAGGCGGTAGGGGAGTTCTCCGGTGTCTGCGCTGGCGCAGTTGCGGGAGCCGTCGTCGCAGATGGGGACTCCGCCAGACCCCGGACGATCGTTCGCCCTGCCCGGGCAACGGTGCCGTTGAACATGTCACAACTCTCCGGGAATCGGCGTACATTGAAATCAGGCAGGCGCTTGTTTCGGGAGTGGCCCGGGCTCGGAGGTATCGACATGACCTGGGAATCTGAAGCGCAAGCGCTGGAATTGAGCCGGTCCTTCCGCGCCCTTGACGAACGGGGTCGCGGGAACAACGCGATCAAGGATCAGGTGACGTCTCGCATGCGGGACATCGAGATCAAACCAGCAACATTCCGCGAGCAGATATCGTACCTGGTCCGCCGCTCGAGGTTGCACCCGAGTGATCCGCTTTATCGGCTGATGATGCGTGTGTCGGTGGCGGGCGACAAGGCACTCAGGCGCGCGAGGAACATCTGGGACGAGTTGGAGCGGGGACGTGGCAAGATTAAGGTCGAACGCGGTCTTCATCGCAGTGAACACCTGTACCGAATCGAGAGCGGCGTCGCCACTGCAGATTGGACGCCGATCCAACCGCTGACAGAGCTATTCACCGACCACGACAAGCTCAAGGACCTGACCGGCGATTGGATTTTCGAACACGACCGCCTGGATGTCGCGCTGAGGAAGGAACAGAACGAATTGAGTCAGCGGCTCCGAGATGCGGTGAGCATGGACGATGAGGTCTTCCGATTGGCCACGGAGTTGCAACTCTGGATTCAGGAGTTCCAACGGTGGTTGGATGCGGCTGAACGGTTCTACATGAATCGCGTGTATCGACTCGACGGTGATTACAAGGTGAACATGCACGCTCTCGAAGACAGCCAACCGTTGTTCTAGTCACTGTTCGCAGACGAGTCCGTCGCCGTCTCCATCTCGAGCTGAGGGCACCGTTTGTCTGGGGAACCCCTGGCCGGTTCCCTTCGAGCCCTGCTGTCGTTCAACGCCCGCTGCCTCGGCCTCGTCGCAGGAGGCGTAGGGACCAGATGGCTGCTCTGCGGCGTCCGGGCGCTGTTGATCGTTCTGCTCGCGCTGGACGTGGATCACGGTCGGCTGTCGCTCCGGGTACTCGGCCCGGCGCTGGTAGCTGGCGGGGCAGGTCTGGAGCATGTCACGTAGAGCGACGACCTCTTGCCGGTCGGCGGTGAGCGACCACTTGACCTTGACGGCGATCCAGTCGTGCGCGTACTGGCACCAGGCGCTCCTGAGCGGAGGCTTCCAGTCGGCGGGATCGTCAGCTCGCTTGGTTCGGTTGCTTGAGGCTGAGACTGCCGTGAGCGCTGCGGGGAGATCGAGGTCGTTGGCGAAGGCCGACTTGCGCTCGGCCGGCCAGGCGGCGGCACCGGAGTCGTGCGCTTCAGCGAGCGGGACCATGTGGTCGATGTCCAGTAGTGAAGGGTCGTCGAACGGATCGTCGTCGTACCAGGAATGCCAGAGGCCGTCCAACGGACGACAGTCCTGGTTGACCTCAGTGATGGTGATTGCTTCGGCGATCAGCACGAGTTCGCGGACGTTACAGGCCGGTCGATCGGTCTCCAGCCATCCGTCGGGCATGTACAGCTCGCGGTCGTAGTTGATCCCTGAATCCGATTCAGGAGCCACCGTGAGCTGGGCGAGCAACGCTTCGTACCGATCCTGTGGCTCCTGTCGTGGCTCCGATTGAGGTTGGGCGTCAGGTTGCTCCGGAACGGTCTGCTGGACGGGCTGCGCTTCGCCTACGCCCTGCTGCGGCTCGGGCGCGGCTGTCTGGCCAGCGGACTGATCGGACTGACTCTGCGGTTCGATCGCGCAGGCCGACAGCGCGAGGCCGGTGAGCAGGAAGCAGACGGCGAGCGCACGGACGATTCGGAGCCTCATGGTGTTCTTCAGCAGCATGCCTCGGGTTTGGGAAGACGAACCATAGCAGCGAGCGGACGTCGTATCCCTCTATCCTGATTCGGAAGCCGAGAGGACGAGTGTCATGGTCAGCGAGATTGTCTACTCCTGCGATTCCCACGTGGTTGAGGGTCCGGAGGTCTTTGACGGATTGGTAGAAAAATTCGGCGATCGCGCGCCGCGCGTGGTCGACGGCTGGAAGGGCCGCCAGGGGGTGTACCTGGCCTGGCCGCAGATTGACTTCGCCATGCTGGTCGGTCGCCTGGGGATCGCCGGGGCGAACCTGAACCTGCCCGAAACCAAGGAGAAGATGCAACGCGGCTGGGACCTAATCAATCCCGGGGTCAAGGATCCGGTTGCTCGGCTGACGGAGCAGGACACCGACGGCGTGGTCGGCGAGGTGATGTATCCGTCGATCAACATGCTGACCTACATGGTCGATGACGTGGAGGTGGTGAACGCCGTCTTCCAGCGTCACAACGACTGGATCCGCGACTACTGCTCGCACAGCCCCGAGCGGCTGATCGGCGTCGGTTGTCTGACGCTGCGCGACGTTGAGGTCGGGATCGCCGAGCTTGAGCGCTGCGCCAACATGGGGATCAAGGGCGTGGCGATTCCCTGTACCGCGCCCAAGGACAAGCCGTACTCGGACGCCTACTACGAGCCGTTCTGGACGGCGGCCGAGGAAGCCGGACTGCCGCTGACGATGCACATTTTCTGCGGCGCGGAGCCGGGGATGGGATTGCCCAAGGAGTGGGACGAGGTCGTGAGCTACACGCTGGCGCATTCGGCCGCCTGGAACACGATCTCCAACCTCGTTACCTCAGGGGTTTGCGAGCGGCACCCAGGTCTGAAGTTCGTGATGGCCGAGTGGGAGACGGGCTGGATCGCGCACACGCTGGAGCGCTGGGACCACGCCTACTACCGCGCCCGCGCGGTCGACCGGACGCCCGAGTTGGAGATGCTGCCTTCGGAATACTTCCACCGCAACTTCATGGTCACGTTTGAGGACGACGAGATCGGCGTGCAAACGCGCGACCGCATTGGCGTGGACAACCTGCTCTGGGGCAACGACTATCCGCATCACGACGCGATCTGGCCGAACTCGCGCCGGATCCTGGACGAGATCATGGAAGGCGTCCCGCAAGAGGACGTCGACAAGATGGTCTGGGGCAACGTGCAGAAGTTGTACAACATCGACGTGAAGGCGCTGCCCGTGTAGGGACATGCTCTTGTTATCGGATTGACAGTATCCGATAACAAACTGACAGTTGGGCCAATTCGAGCTCTCTCCGACTTTCGAATCGGATTACTATCGGATCAAGAGTTTCCGATAGTAATCCGATAGCTCGTTTCGAGGGAACAATGGCACTTCCGGATGTCGCTCCGCCGTTCAGCGCTTTGCAGGTCGACTTCGAGGTGCTCAGTTTCGAGGAACGGGCCCAGTTTCAGGGGACGCTCACCCCGGTCGACGCACAGGGTCGCTACCTACCGTGGGACGAAGTCCGCTATCGAAAGGCGCCGAACGGGCTGACGCGCCGGCAATGGTGGCTGAGCCTGGCGACCGCCCGCCGAGCAGCCCGGAACGAACTGCCCCTACTTGGACGCGGTGGCCAAGCCTTCTGGTTCTGCGAAACCGGCCCGCTTCCCGGATTCCTCAAGCGTTGGGATGCGGCGGTCTCTTCGCATAACGTCCATCGCGATCTGGGCCTACAGGATGCCGAGCGGAACCAGCTTCGGGTTAGTTCGCAGATGTATGAGTCGATTCAATCCAGTCGCCTTGAGGGAGCGAACACGACACGAGAGGTCGCACTGGAGATGCTGAGGGACGGACGACGCCCGCGGGACTACGGCGAGCGCATGATCGCCAACAACTATGCCGCGATGGAGTTGATCAGCAAATGGACAACTGAACAGGAACCGTTCGACATCGATCACATCCTCGAGGTCCACCGTGTCGTGACCGACGGCACCCTTCGAGCCGACGATGTTGGGCGCTTGCAGAATCCAGGGGACCCGCGCGTGTATGTGGTCAGCCGCGGTGGGGAGATCGTCCATACGCCGCCTCCGGCTTCCGAATTGCCGGAGCGGATGCAGCGGCTCTGCGACTTCGAGAATCAACTGCCTGAGGCAAGCGACCTGCACCACCTGCTGAAGGCGATTCTTGTGCATTTCATGATCGGCTACGACCATCCGTTTGCCGACGGCAACGGACGTACCGCTCGTGCGCTGTTCTACTGGTCGCTGCTTCGTTCTGGAATCTGGCTTTCCCAATACCTGCCGATTTCGGAGTTCCTCCTCGCGGCGCCGGGGCAATACTCGCGGGCGTACCAATTCGTTCATGCCGACGGCAACGACGTGACTCACTTCTTGCTGCACCAGCTTGATGTCGTCGAGCGATCAGTTGAACGGCTCGACAGCCACGTGCGAGGCATCCGCTCCTGGATGGAGGACGCGAGAGAGGCCACTGGCCTTGAGTCGGGACTGAACCAGCGCCAATCCGACCTGCTGGCGGAACTGCTGAACGATCCGACGCGATACATCACTATCGCCCGCTACCGGCGGACGAATGATGTGAGCTATGCCGTCTCTCACGGAGATCTGGCCGATTTGGTGAAACGAGGGCTGTTAGAACGGGAGCGGGTCGGCAGACGGCTTCAGTTTCGAGCCGCGCCGGGCTTCCAGGAGAGATTGGGCGGGTAGTCTGCAGGGGTACAGGAGTGAGCGATGGCGTCGCGTCGTGAGCAAGCTGGACTACCCAAAGGCGCCGAAATGCGTGCGCTGGTGCTCGACTGCCTCAGACACATGGTTAATCCTGTGAATCGGAAGCAGATCGGCGACGCGGTTGCGCAACGGCTCGGTTTGTCACCAGAGCAACTGGCGGTGCGAGAACCTGCGAGCGGAGGCGGCGATAGCTCTCGTCCATTCGTTGATTGGTGGTGCGAGTGGGCGTGTAACGACCTCAAGCACATTGGTGTCACGGAACAACCCGGGCGTGGCCTGTATCAGCTGACCCAAGAGGGCAGGGCTATCTCGCTCAATGACGTTGAGCAGCGGAATCGCGAACGCCATCGACGCTATCGAGAACAACGCCAACGGACCCGCCGAGCCAAAGTCCAGGAACCGAGCGACGCGATAGACAGCGACGACTCAGAAGTCGCAGGTGATTGGCAAAGCCAACTTCTCGACCGGCTCATGAACGCTTCGCCTACAGCGTTCGAACATCTTGCCGGCGCCCTGCTGCAAGCAGCGGGTTTCGACGACGTAGAAGTTACGGGTCGGGGTGGCGATGGTGGAATTGACGGCATTGGAACGTACCGACCCTCAGGCTTGATTTCGTTTCACACAGCGTTTCAGTGCAAGCGATACAAAGGGTCCGTGGGGTCGTCCACAGTCCGAGACTTCCGAGGATCGTTCATCGGGCGCTCAGACCGCGGAATCATCATTACAACGGGATCCTTCACGCGTGACGCTAGGGACGAAGCTGCCAGACCGGGCGCAAATCCCGTTGACCTGATTGATGGCGAAGCGCTCTGCGAACTGCTCAAGGAGCATTCCTTGGGTGTTCGCACGACGCTACGAACTGTTGAAGATGTCGCCATTGACGACTCCTACTTCGACCAATTCGAGGACTCCCGATGAGCAACATGCGATCTGTCCTGGTTGATGTTCTGGTTGCGTTGCTGATCATGATCTTTGGCGGGATCATCTTTGCCCGGCTTGCGGGGGTGGAGGAGGGGGAGACGGCTCCGGATTGGGCTCAGTTTGCTCCGCTGGTTCTGGCGATGATTTATCTGGGCTGGCGGACGCTTCGGCGCAGCCGACAGCGGCGCGAAGCCGAAGCCCGGATGGAGGAATCCGCCCCGGAGCGCGATGGTTGGGGCGATGAGGGCCGCGCGGACGTTCCGCCGATGGACGACTACGAGTGGCGTTCGCGGTTGGAGTCTTCGATACGCAACCTGGGGCGCGACGCATTTGAGCAGTTCACGATTCGGATCCTCAGCGCGCTGGCGGTGGTGGACGTCAAGGTCGAACGGATTGCCTTCGACGGGGCCGTCGAGAGTCTTGGCGTCCATGACGACGAGGAGCGGGCGAGCGTATACGCCATCTTCCGCCGCTCGTTTGGCTCGCTGGGAGCGAATCAGATTCGGGATCTTCGGGCGTCGATGGAGGGCAAGGCGGCTGAGGGTCTGTTCGTCTCGAATGGCGAGTTTTCTTCGTCGGCCATCGACGAAGCGGACGGTGGGGAACCACCGATTGAGCTGGTCGACGGGGACGACTTGCTGGACCTGATGTACACGAATCGGCTGGGCTTGATTTTCGACGAGATCGGACGCGTCACAGGAGTCGACGATGAGTGGTTCCGCGGTCTCGCCCGCGACGAACGAGTCCGGGACGGAGACTGAGGATGAGCACTTCAGCTGACGCGCAACCGACGGTCGGCGTGCTGCCGGGGGACGACGCGGCGCCCGAGGCGGTGCATGCCTCGCTGGCGGTGCTGCAGGCGATGGAGTTGCCGATCGCGTTCGAGGTCCTGCCCGACGGCGCGGAGATGGCTCGGGAGATGTCGCGCGAAGAGGGCGAGCAGCTGGTGATCGACACTGCCGAGCGCTGCGACACGGTGCTGTTCGGCTCGACCAATGGCCAGACGCCGGGCGTCGGCTATTTCCGCTGGGGGCGCCAAACATACGCGAACGTGCGGCCGATCAAGTGGCGGCCCGGCTTCCGCTCGCCGATGGCCCGGCCGGAGGGCATCAACTACGTCATCGTGCGCGAGAACCTGGAGGACCTGTACGCCGGAATTGAGGGTGATCTGTCGGAGGTCGCCGCTTCGGGTCTGGCCGACCGTCCGCGGTTCGGCGGCGTCTCGCGCACCCAGATTCCAGGGGGATTCGGCCACTTTGCCGAGGCCGACGGACGCTATGCGATCAAGTACTTCACCCGTGCCAACGTCGAGCGCGTGGCGCATTTCGCCTGCCGGCTGACGCAACAGCGCAAGGCGGAGGGGTTTGAGGGCAAGCTGACCTGCTCGGCCAAGTACAACGTGTTGTCGCGGACCGACGGCTGGTTCGTCGAGATCGCGGCCGAGGTCGCGTCGGGCTATCCCGATATCACCTTTGAGTCCTTCATCGCCGACGATTTCGCCCGTCGGATCGTGGCCTCGCCGCACGATCTTGATGTGGTGCTGCTGCCCAATCTGTACGGCGACATCTTCTCGGACGAGGGCGCGGGCACGATCGGCGGCCTGGGACTGGCGCCGTCGGGTTGTTTCGGGGAGGACTGGGCCTACTTCGAGTCGGTCCACGGGACCGCGCCGGACATCGCCGGGATGCACCAGATCAATCCGACGGCGACGATGCTCTCGGCCGTGATGATGCTGCACCATCTCGGTCAGCACGAGCGGGCGTCGGCGTTGGAGTCGGCGATTGACGCGGTCTACGAGGCCGGGGAGCGGCTGACGCCGGACCAGGGCGGTTCGGCAAGCACCGAGGAGTTCGCGCAGGCTGTGATCGACGCGCTGTAGGTCAACTCTTGGTTGTCGTGGCGGGAGCGCATGGGAGTCGAACCCACCCGAGACGGTGCGGACCGCCCCGCATCAGTTTTGAAGACTGTGGAAGACACCGGTCCCCTTCCGCTCCCGTGCCAGTGAGGTTAGCGGAGACTAGCCCACGTAGAGGTCGATTGAGGCGGGGGCGATGGTGGACTCGAGGGCGGTGCGGAACTCGGCCCAGCGATCGTCGTAGTTGGAGCGGCGGAAGTTGGCGTGCAGGCTGGCGGTTCCGGCGTTCTGGGTGGATGAAGCGATCTTGAAGCCGCGCAGGTTAGTCCGTAGGAAGCTCAATAACTCTGCCTCGTGTTGGGTGTAGTCGGCCGAGGGCATGGTGATGATCAGGTCTCGGCTGCCCGCGGTCAGGCCTCTGAGGCCGGTCGAGCCGAAGATGCGCTGGCCGACCAGGACCAGTGCGACGGCGGCGAAGAGGATGCCGATCAGCTCGTAGTTGTAGGTCGCGGCGCCGATTGACGAGGCGATGACCACCAGGAGGTAGCCGATTTCCGCCGGGTCCTTGATCGGCGTGCGGAAGCGGACAAACGAGAGCGCGCCGAGCAGGCCGAGCGAGAGCGGCAGCGACCATTGGATGGCGATGAAGAGCAGCGTGATCGCTGGTCCGGCGAGCAGGAAGACTCGGTGGATGCCGGCCCCGCGCTGCCAGTCGCGATAGAAGATGAGATAGAGCACATAGATCGCGATCGACGCGGCCAGCGAGACGACCATCGCGAGCAGGTACTCCTCGAGCGCGATTTCCGAGGTCGGGCCGAGAATGTCGGGCCACTCGATCATGACAATGGGCATCGGCTCCTCCAGGTGTGTCCAGGTGCGCGGGGCTGTTCAGCCGGCGCGGGCGGATTCGCCGCCGTAGAGCGTCTCGACGGCGAGCGCGTACTTCGAGTGGGCGGTGCGGCGGAGGCCGAGGCGTCCGAGGTGGGCAAGTTGCGTCGGCAGATCGCCGGTTGACTTGAGTTCGAGGACAGAGCCATTGGGAACGGGCAACCAGACCGGGGCTCCTCGCGGGTTTGACGTGCGGACGTCGGTGTCCAGTGATGCGCGGACTGAACCATCGGCGGATTGCCAGCGAATTCGTTGGTAGCGAATCAGGGCGGTGGGTATGACTGTCGGCTCGAGGGGCAACGTGGCGACGCCGGTCAGGTCACGAAGGCGTCGTACGAGCTCGTCGCGCTCGGGGATGATCAGCCCGAGCTGATTGGGCACTCCGGTCGAGGGATAGCGAACGCGCTGCTTGGTTGAGCGAGCGCCGTCGCGCGACTTGAGTTCGAGCCAGACGCCGGCGTACGGGTCGACGGGATCGCCATACCAGCGCAGGCGCAGCTTCTGTTTGGCGAACTCGCCGTCGGCCGATTCCTGGTAGGAGTCGAGCTCGGGCGTGTCGTAGTAGCAGCTGGTAATGACGCCGAGCGGATACTGGGAGTCGCGGGGCAGGCGGGCGTCGAGCCAGGCGGTCAACAGCGCGGCGCGGGCTGCCGGCAGCGGATACTTGCGTTCCTCCCGCGAATCCGCTTTCGTTATCTGGTTCCGAGTGTCCGGGCGACGTAAGGTGAGCGCCATGCCGATATGCTATCCCGTCGTTGACGCGGCTCAAGAGGCCCCGGAGGCGCGATGAACAAGCGGTCGGCGCTGGCGCTTGTCCTGGCGGTCGCGGTGATCGTTGCCGGCGTGGTCATTGCGACCACCGGTGACGCCTCGGCTCCGCGGGTGCCGTCGAGGGCGGCGGAGACCACGATTGGCGTCGATCAACAGCGCAGCGATCCGTTCAACATCGTCTTTGACCTGAACACGGTTCGGGTCTACGACATCCAGCTCGGCGAAGCCGAGCAGGCCAAGCTGGACGCCAACCCGACCGCTGAGCAGTACGTCGAGGGCGCGGTGGTCATCGACGGCAAGCGCTACGGGCCGATCGGCGTGCGGTACAAGGGTTTCTTCGGGGTGCTGCGGCAGTGCTTCTTCACCGGCGTGAACACCTGCGACAAGCTGGCCTGGAAGCTGAAGTTCAACCACTATGAGCCGTCGCTGCGCTATCACGGTCTGAAGCGGCTCAACTTCCACCAGATGAACAGCGACGAAGCGCAGATGCGCGAGGTGTTGACCTACCAGGTCTTCCGCGACGCCGGCGTGCCTGCGCCGCGCTCGGTCTTCGCGCTATTGCGCCTCAACGGCGAGCCGCTGGGCTTCTACACGCTGACGGAGGATATCGACGATCGCTTCATTGCCGATCGTTTCCGCGACGGTGGGCGCGGCGTGCTCTACAAGGAGATCTGGCCGGGCAACATCGAGCGGCTGCCGGCCTTCAGCGAGACCATCGAGGGGGCGATCGCGCGCGGCCCCGAGGATCCGTCGGGCCTGCGCGAGTTCTCGGCAGCGCTGACCGAAGCGGAGCAGTCGGATGATTCAGCCGCGAGGGTATTCGTCGTGCTGGAGGACTACATCCAGGATCTGGATGCGCTCTACGGCTACTTGGCAGCGGATCGGCTGACCGACAACTGGGACGGGATCGTGGCCTGGTACTGCGTGCCGGTCTGCGGCAATCACAACTTTTTCTGGTACGAGGATGCGCTTTCTGGTGAGTTCAGCCTGATTCCCTGGGACGTTGAGAACAGCTGGCGCTCGCCCAGCCCGATCCGGACGTACTACGAGATGCCCGACTGGGATGAAACGGAACGCAGTTGCCGGTTGCGCAAGGTGTTCTGGGACATCGATGCGCGAGCGCCTCACTGCAACCCCGTGATCCACGCGCTGGCGACGCAGGGCTGGGAACGATACATCGAGGCGTCGCGCGAGCTGATGGAACACGTTGTCACGCTGGACGAGATGCACGCCAGGGTCGATGCGATCACCGAACTGATTGAGCCGCACGTGCTGGCCGACGAGAACGGTCCAGGCGAGATCCAGTGGCGAGCGGCGGTGCGGCTGCTGCATGACGAGATCGACGACCGCTGGCGGTACATTGCCGACAAGATTGCGGCCTGGGACGCGACGGGAGAGGTTCCGGGAGATGGCTGATCTGATCCTGCGGGGAGGAAGCGTCGTCGATGGTACGGGGGCAGCGGCGTTCGACGCCGATGTGGCGGTCGACGGAGAGCGAATATCTGCCGTGGGCGATCTTTCCGGCATGTCGGCGCAGCGGGAGATCGACGCGACCGGCCTGACGGTCTCGCCCGGCTTTATCGACACCCACGCACATTCGGATGGTGTGCTCTTGCGTGATCCGGTCCATGCGCATGGATTGCTGCAAGGCGTGACGACGGAGTTCATCACGCAGGACGGGCTCTCGTATGCGCTGCTCTCAGCCGGGAATCTCGATTCCTACGGCCGATACATCGCGGGACTGTACGGTCCGCCGCCGGTCGGTCTGGACATGTCGACGATGGCGGCGTTTCGCTCGCACTATGAGGGCAAGGGCTGCAACGTCGCCGTGCAGGCCCCGCATGGTCCGGTGCGCCTGGAGAGCGTCGGCTTTGAGGACGTGCCGCTTGAGGGTGAGGGGCTCGCCAGGGCGGAGCGGATGGTCGCCGAAGCAATGGAGCAGGGCGCGACCGGGTTTTCGACCGGGCTATCCTACTACCCCAACTCCTACTCGGACACCGACGAGTTGGTTGCACTGAACAGGGTCGTCGCTCGCTATGACGGCGTCTACGTGACGCACATCCGCAACCACAACGACGACCGCGCGCCCGATGGCTCCGGCATCGTCGAGGCGATGAACATTGGCCGCCGCAGCGGGGTCAAGGTGCACATCTCGCACTACCGCACGTTCCCGAGCAACGCCGGTGACATCGATTCGATCATGTCGGAAGTCGACCGGGCCAAGGCCGACGGCGTCGATGTGACGCTCGAGTGTTACCCCTACGCCGCAGCGGCGACGGTGCCGGGCTACTTCCTGCGTGGCGAGTACCACGTGGGCGGGATCGATCGGTTGCTGGAGCGTCTGGGCGACCCGGCCTGGCATGACCGGTTGGTTGATTCACTCGAGAATTTGTTCCCCGGTCGCAACGACGCCGCTACGTTCACCTGGATTGGGGCGGGTCACCTCAAGCATCTGGAAGGTCTGTCGTTCGCCGACGCCGCTGCGCGGATGGACATGTCGGTCTCGGACCTGACCCTGATGGTGATGCGCGAGTCGGGGTTGCAGTGCGGCTTCCGCGACGCCATGCCGGCCAGTCCGTCGGTCGCGCGGCAGGTCGAAGCGGACGTGATCGCCCTGCTGTCGCGCGACGACTACATGGTCGGCTCGGACGGGATCCCGTTCGACGAGGGCATCCCCCATCCACGCGCGTATGGAACGTTTCCGCGGATTGTCGGTCGCTTGCGTCGGCGGACGGGCGTTTCGCTCGAACACCTGGTGCGGGGGATGACGTCGCTGCCGGCGAGCCGATTCGGGCTGGCCGATCGAGGCGTGGTCACGGAAGGATGGTTCGCCGATCTGGTCGTGTTCGACGCGGATTCGGTGATCGATACGGCCGACTTCAACGATCCTCGAACGCCGCCGGCGGGGATTCCATACGTGGTTGTGAATGGGCAGATTGCAGTTGATCGCGGAAGGCCAACGGGTGTATTGGCTGGCCGGTCGGTGCCCTGATCTACTCGACGACGCCGTCGACGATGAGTTGCTGGAACTCTTCCTCGCTGTAGCCGCAGAGCTCCCGATAGACGTACTCGGAGTCCTCGCCGAGCAGGGGAGACGGCGCCGGCATGGGCGGCGGTGTCTCGCTGAGGCGCCAGGCGGGACTCTCGTAGGACATCTCGCCGATCACGGCATGGTCACTGGTCCACCAGTGGTTGCGATGCGCGAGCTGCGGGTCTTCGTGCGCGTCGCGCACATTTGAGGCTCGGTGCGCCGGCACGCCGACTGCCTGGAGCAGTTGTTCGACCTCGGCGACTGTCTGCGTCGATGTCCAGCGGCTGATGCCCTCGTCGAGGTCGTCCTGGGCGGACAGACGACCGGTCGCGTCACAGAGTTGCTCGGACTCGAGCCAATCCTGACGGTCCATGATCAGCGCCAGGCGACGCCACTGGTCGTCGTTGGTGACGGCGATCGCGACCCAGCGGTCGCCGCCGGTGTGGTCGTCGGCGCAGGGATAGACCCCGTGCGGCGCATGCCGGAGATCGCGGTTGCCGAGCGGTTGGGCAATGCGTCCGGTGTTGGCGGCATCCATGACACCCGCGTCGAGGACCAGCGTCGAGGCTTCCAGCTGGGAGAGATCCACGTACTGACCCTCACCGGTGCGGCGGCGATGATCGAGCGCGGCCAGGATTCCGATGATCGCAACGTGCGTCGCGACCCAGTCGGTGTAGGCGACCCCCGTGCCGACCGGTGGCCGGTCGGGCCAGCCCGTGACGCCGGTGACGCCGGCTGTCGCTTGCAGCGTGAGCCCGAAGCCGCGGAACTTCGCGTGGGGACCGGTCTGGCCTTCCATCGACATGGAACACATGATCGCGTCGGGCTTGATCTTGCGGACCTCGTCGTAGCTCAGCCCTATGCGCTCCATGAAGCCTGGCGCGAAGGACTCGGTCACGATGTCGGCACTCGCGATCAGTCGCCTGGCTACCTCGGCGCCACGGGGATGAGCAAGATTGATCGCGACCGAGCGTTTGCCCCGATTGAACTTGGCGAAGTAAGCGGAGGCGTCGAGCGAGCCGTCACCGTCGGGTCGCGGGCCGCTGGAGCGGAACGTGTCAGGCCGGTGCGAGGACTCGACCCGGATCACCTCTGCGCCATGGAAGGCCATCTGCATGGTCGCGTTCGGCCCGACACCGACCCAGGCGAAGTCGGCAATCCGGATGCCGTTGAAGACGTGTGCGCCGGGAACTTCGCTGCTGGTCATCAGGTTGTCGAACCTAGCGCCGCTGGAACTGAGGGTCGCGCTTCTCGACGAACGAGCGCGCGCCCTCACCCGCATCAAGTGAGCCGCGCAGCCAGGATTGGTAGAGCTCTTCCAGCTGTGCCTGCTGGGTCGCGTCGTTGTTCAGCGCGGCATAGATCGCGCGCTTGGTCAACCCGACCGCGAACGGCGCCATGCTTGCGAGTCGATCGGCAAAGGCGAACGTCTCGGTCATCAGGTCGTCGTGCGGGATCACACGGTTGGCGAGTCCGATCGCGACGGCTTGTTGAGCGTCAATCGGGTCGGAGGTCCAGAACAATTCCATCGCCTTCGCGTGCCCGACGAGGCGGGTCATCGTCCACGAGGCGGCCCAATCGGGACCGAGTCCGATCTTGAGGAAGCCGGGGTGGATGCGGGCGCGGTCGGACATCAGGCGAATGTCGCAGGCGAGAGCGATCGCCATGCCGGCGCCGGCGGCCGCGCCATTGACCGCGGCGATCACGGGAATCTCGAGCTGTTGCAGCTCGGCTGCGAAACCGTAGCGCAGATCGGTCGATGTCAGGCCGGGCTCGTTCTCGGCGGCAACGCGCTCGTCGCGGTTGGAAAGGTCGGCGCCGGAGCAGAAGCCGCGCCCGGCGCCCGTGATCACCAGGACGCGCGCATCCTGGTCGCCGCGCAGGTCTGCTGCCATCTCGCGCAGTCCAGTGCGGATCCTGGGCGAGAGCGCATTGAGCACTTCCGGTCGATTCAGCGTCGCCACGACGACGCCGTTGTCGCGTTGTTCAATCAGCAGATGATCATCACTCATGGGTCAGTCTCCGATTGGTTGGGCCTGTGTACGGTCTTCCAGTACCTCAAGGCTGTGCTGTCCCGGCATGGGCGCCGGTCGGGTGCGCCATGGCGTCGCCGACATCTTCAGCGGCGCGCCCGGGACTGTGAGTCGCCCGAGCGCGGGGTCGTCGACTTCAGCGAAGAAGGCGCGAGCATTGAGCTGAGGGCTGTCGACGATGTCCTGCATGGTGTTGACGGGGCAGATCATCACGTTGAAGTGTTGTCCCGACTCGTACAGCGCCTGCGCTCCGTGCGCGGCAAAGAACTCTTCGATCTCTGCTTCCAGCTCGGCGATTTCATCTTCAGTCGGCAGCGTGTTCCCCGCGATCGCGAAGCTGGCCCATCTCTCTGCATCGAACCGCGGTTCGGCGCCTTCTGCGGTCATCCATTTGTGCAGGCGGATCATCGAAGCTGGAACCCGGACGAAGGCGACGTAGCCGTCGGCGCAGGGATAGATGATCCGCGTCGCGCTGTCGGCGAAGGCGCGTGCGCCGCCGGCGCGTTCGGTGATGATTCCATCCATCTCGTAGTAGAGCCGGGCGTTACCGAGGGTGTTGGCCATAGCAGCCTGCATCGAGACATCGACGTGTTGGCCGCGGCCGGTCAGGTGTCGGGCGTGGAGGGCGATCATCGCGGCCGAGCCGGCACTAAGAGCGGTGATGTTGTAGGCCTGTTCGACGGAGGGCCGCAGCGGGGCACGGTCAGGGTCGCCGACGAGTGAACTGAGACCGCCGGAGACGTGGCCGATCAAGTCGGAGGCGGCCCACATCGATTTTGGCCCGCTCTGTCCGAACGGGGTGATCGAGATGTAGATGAGCTGCGGCGCGCGGTCACGCAGGTCTTCGAATCCGAGGCCGAGCGCCGGCATGTTGCCGGGCGCATCCGACTCAAACAGGAAATCGGCAGTCTCGCACAGGCCGCGCAGGCGTTCACGGTCGGCCTCATCCTCAAGGTCGAGTGTGATCGACCGTTTGCCGGCGTTCATCTGGGCCCAGTAGAGGGATGAGGTTGTGTCTTCCCGCAGCATCGGACCGCGTTGTCTGGTTGGATGGCCGGCGGGCGGCTCGACACGGATGACGTCGGCGCCAAGACCGGCCAGCACCACGCTCGAGAGCGCGCCGATATCGGCGGTCAGGTCAATGACTCGGTAGGGACCGAGCGCACCGTTCGTAGTCTGAGACATAGTCAATACAGTACGACAGACAGTACGGCAGGTAGTGCCGTCGAGATTCCGTGTATCTTCTTCTTTTCTGACGGGCGAGTCGGCAACAGCGCCGCAGTTGAACGGAACAGGTTGTGAGCACCTCGGCCTCCGGATCGCCGATCCGGGCAGCGATCATCAATGTGACGGGTTACGTCGGAGCGGAGTTGGCGCGTCTGCTGGCGCAACACCCGCGTGTGGAGATCGTCTGTGTGACCGGCCGTTCCGAGGTGGGTAAGCGTTTGCCCGAGGTGTTTCCGCACCTCTGGTCGCTCGATCTGCCGATCGTCGCGGAGGTCGACGATGACATCGATGTGATTTTCTCCGGCCTGCCCCACGCAGCTGCGGCCGAGCGACTCACCCCGTTCATTGAGGGCGGCACACCCGTGATCGACGCTTCGGCCGATTTCCGTCTCTACGACGAGGAGACCTACGAGCAGTGGTATGGCGAACACCCGTCGCCGCACCTGCTGCCGGAGTCGGTGTATGGCCTGCCGGAGCTGCACCGCGATGCGATCGCGGAATCACGACTGGTCGGCGTGCCGGGCTGTTACCCCACCTCCGCCATCCTCGCGCTGGCTCCGCTCGCGGCGAAGGGTTGGCTGGATGGCCGCACCGTCGTCGATGCCAAGTCGGGCGTTTCCGGCGCGGGTCGCGCGCTGAAGATTACCTCTCACTTCTCTGAAGTTGATTCCAACTTCTCTGCCTACGGGCTGAGCGGTCATCGGCACCAGCCAGAGATGGTTCAGGAACTCTCGACACTGCAGGACGGCGCCGACAGCGATTCCGATCTGAGCGTCACCTTCGTGCCGCACCTCGTACCGATGACGAGAGGGATCCTGGCCACCTGCTACCCCTCTATTGCTGACGGAAGCCTACCTCCGAACTCAGAAGAGCGAGTAGAAGCATTGCGCGACGTCTACGAGTCCTACTACGAGGACGAGCCGTTTGTGCATGTCGCGCCGAATGCGCCCTCGACCAAGCAGACGCTGGGTTCGAATGCCTGCATCGTCTATCCCACTGTCGACCCGATGACCGGAGAGGTGATGGTGATCAGTGCGATCGACAACCTGGTCAAGGGCACTGCCGGCGCTGCCGTGCAGTGCTTCAACCTGATGTTCGGTTTGCCGGAAGAGCTTGGGCTGAGCAAGATCGGCGTGTATCCATGACCGGCAATCACGATGCGCTGGCCGCGAATCCCGACGCCGAAGGGGCTCTCACCAGAGCGCAGGGATTCTCGGCCTGCGGATTCACAGCCGGGATCAAGGAGTCGGGTCTGCCCGATCTGGCCTTGATGGTCTCGGACCGCCCGGCGACGGCGGCGGCTGTCTACACCCAGAACCAGAGCACGGCCGCGCCCGTACACGTCAGCAAGGCGCATACGGCGAACGGATCGTTGCGAGCCGTCGTGGTCAACTCGGGCAACGCCAACTGCGCGACCGGTGAGCAAGGACTCGCCGATGCCCGCGAGATGACACGACTGACGGCTTCATTGATCGGCTGCGAAGCCGAGGAGGTGTTCGTCAACTCCACCGGGATCATCGGGCACTACCTGCCCATGGACCTGTTGCGCTCTGCGATTCCTCAACTCGCGCCGGCGTCCGACGGTGGCGCCGATTTTGCCCAGTCGATCATGACCACCGACACCTTCCAGAAGGAAGCCGTTGCGACGTTCGAAGCCAACGGCGTGAGCTACACCGTTGGCGGCTGCGCCAAGGGCGCGGGCATGATTCATCCCGACATGGCAACGATGCTGGCCTTCTTCACCACGGATGCGCCGGTTGCTGCCGGCGCTCTGGAGTCTTGCTTCCGCTCCGCCATGGATCGATCATTCAACATGGTCACGGTTGATGGGGATACGTCGACGAACGATTCATCCGTGATCCTCGCCAACGGGGCTGCCGGCGGCGAACCGCTCTCCAGGGCCTCGCTCGAAGCGTTTGGCTCCGCCTTGCTGGATGTGTCGACGGCGTTGGCCAAGATGATGGCCCGCGATGGCGAGGGGGCGACCAAGCGGATTTCGATCACAGTCTCGGGTGCGATGTCCTGGGAGGACGCGCGCGATGTGGCGCGCACGATCGCGGTGTCGCCGCTGCTGAAGGCCGCCTTGAGCAAGTACGACCCGAACTGGGGCCGGATCCTGATGGCCGCCGGCCGCGCGGGCGTGCCGTACGACCTCGATCAGGTCAGCATTTGGATTTCCGACCTGTGCGTCTTCGACGGCACGGCCACCGGCGTGCCCGAAGCAGAGGCCTCGGAGAAGACGCAGGGCGAAGAAGTGTTCCTGAGGATGGACCTCGGGCAGGGCGACGCTGCGGCCACCGCCTGGGGCTGCGATCTGACCGAGGAGTACGTCCGCTTCAACGCCGACTACGTGACGTAGCGGATTTCCTATCGTGGACACGTGGAGGATCTGATGACGTCGCGACACGTTTGGCGACCGCCGGGTCAGGAGCCGTCAAAGCTCCCGCCCGTGCGAATCGGCGAGGCTTGGTACGACGCCGACACTTGCGCGGAGATCCAACGGCTGATCGACGAACACGACGCTCGCGACGATGGTCTCACGGAAGACCGGATGATGATGCTCGAGTACGGACAGACGCCGCACGAGCTCCTGGATTCGACCGGACTCACCAATGAGGAGATCCTCGAGCAGTTCGGCGCGGAGCGGGATGAATTGGCAGCATCACTAGGCATGCCAAGCCGGGAAGAGCTGATTATCTTCAAGCACCTGCGCGCGGAGAAGCATGCCCTTCAGAGTCAGCTGGACTGAACCCGCCAACCTGCAGTTCAACGGCCTGACGGAACCCTTTGGCATCGTCTGGACTCGCCAAATGGTCGGAAGCTTCCAACACGATAGGTGGGTGCGCGGTCGGATCATCTCAGATCCCACGGCGACGGGCGTTGACCTCCGCGAGCTTGAGAACGGCCCGATTCGGCTCAGGTACGAGCTCCTGATGGACGACGAATCAGTCAGAATCACGTCGGTTCGAATCACCTGAGCATCTACCTGACGCCTACTGCAGCGGCAGTGGCGATTGCCACCACGACGGCTTGCTGCTGACCTCAATCGACGTCACCCATTTGACCCAGTTGTATCCGCGATGCCCGGGCGCAACCAGTCGGAGGGGAAATCCGTGTCCCGATGAGAGCGGCTCGCCAGAGATGTGGGTGGCCAGCAGCAGTCGGTCTGTCTCCTCCATCGAGAAGCGGCGATTGAAACCGGTCGCGGACGTGATCACGACGCTCTCTGCCGTTTCTCCAACCTGGACTCGTGCCAGTACATCCGACAATCTCACGCCGCTCCAGTCCTGGATGGTGTACCAACCTCCGGTGCAATCGAGCGTGGCCGTAGCTCTGTGATTGGCGATGGCTTGCAGCTCTTCATAGGCAAGTTGCACAGGCGGGTCCACCTGGCCATGGATCGTGAGGCTCCAATCGTCCACGTCGATTCGTTGGCGGCTGTCGAAGAGCCACTGCGTAACAGGATGAGCGTTACCTCGACCGCTGGCTTCTTCACGTGAGCCGGTGAATCGAGGCCGTTGACCGACCGCCGGCGCTGCGGCCGATGCACCCTGCCAGAGGACGAGGCCGCCCAGCCCGACTGCCATCAGCCTGAGTGCGGCGCGGCGATTGGTGAAGTCGGTGCGCTTGACTCGTCGCGGCCAACGCATGGCCGCATGGACGATCAATGGAATCGTCAGGGCCAGCCCGAGTGTCGTGTGGATCACCAGCAACCGGGCGTTGCCATACCCGGGTATGTCGAGACTGCCTCGGCCGATGATCGCCCAGAGCGTGCCCGTGGTCAGGACGCCGACGAAGAGCAGCACGAGAATGATCGAGCCAACTGTTTCAGATGCGACTCCGCGCCGGCGAAATGAACGCAGCACGATGCGGTACTTCCAGATCACCAGACCGACCAGCGAGAATCCCCCAATCCCGTGAAGCCAGAACACCCACTCGCCGCTGGGTCGCCCGACTGTGAAGGAAATCAGCCCGGAGAGCAGTTCGACGCCAAGCAGGAAGAGGATCGCGTGATTGGTCGCGCGGGCGCTCATACTGCGACGGTATCGGTTCGTGATTGCCAACTCCGGCGGCGTCCGTGAGGCAGGTGTCGGCTAGGCTGGCATCCATGAGATCTGCCAGTCCCGGCAACGGTGCGATCGTGATCAAAATCGGTGGCTCCACCCTTGGCGAACATGACACGTCGTTGTCCGACTGCGTGGAACTGCACCGCGAGGGACGACGAGTCGTCGTCGTCCACGGCGGCGGCGCGGCGGTCACTGACTGGCAACAGCGTCTGGGAGCCGAGGCTGCCTGGGTCGACGGCCTGCGTTCGACCACTCCAGAGTCGCTGGAAGTCGTCGTCGCCGTGCTGGCCGGCCTGATCAACAAGGAGTTGACGCGTCGTCTGCAAGAGTTGGGAGCGCCGGCCGTGGGACTCAGCGGGGTCGACGGGCGCACGCTCAGATCGCCAATCTCAACTCGGATCGGGCTGGTCGGGGAAACGCCGTGCTGCGACCCGCAAACCCTGTGGCGAGTCCTGGAGGCGGGCCTGCTGCCGGTGCTCGCGCCGGTCGGGCTGGCCGACGATCTGTCGACGACACTCAACATCAATGCCGATGCGGCCGCGGGTGCGGTTGCGTCAGCGCTGGGTGCGGCCGCGCTGGTGTTTCTGACGGATGTGCCGCAGGTACTGGATGGACAAGGCGCGGGCATGGACTGTCTGTCCGAAGCACAACAACGTGCGCTCACGGAGGCCGGGGTGATCGCCGGCGGCATGTTGCCCAAATTGCGCGCCGGACGCCAGGCGTTCGCTGAAGGAGTGATCGTGCGTATCGTGGACGGAAGACAACCGCATGTTGTCCGCGATGCGGTCGACGGTGCAGCGGTGGGGACGGCGCTTTCGTGAGCAGTGTGAACTTGAACTGGCCGGGCTGGATCCAGCGCACTCAGGGCGGCTGGCGTAACGGCAATGACGGCCCCCGCGACGTGCCGCCCTCGGATGAGGGCCGTTCCGGACAGCTGGGACCGCCGCCGCCGGTATTCCGCGAAGGATTGAGCGGTGGCGGAGTCGGCGACGACGAGCCGCCGCCCTATACAGCGGCTGAAGGCCAGCCGCCGCAGGGCGGTCGGACGTGGCCCCGTGTTGTCGTGGCCGGCGTGGCCCTGCTGGTGCTGCTGATCCTGCTCAACATCGGCATCGACATCTACGTCGACCGGCTCTGGTTCGGCAATGTCGGATACCAGGGAGTGTTTGATCTCCGGATCGTGACGCAGGTCTGGCTGTTCGCAGCGGGAGCGGGAGTAGCCCTGCTGGTGCTGGGCGGCACGTATGCGATCGCCTGGCGCATGCCAGTGGAGGCCCTGGCCCCGGCAGTCGATGACCCGCGCCTGTCGCGAGTCATTCACATCATTGCCGCCGTGGCGATGATCCTGCTGGCGATCATCTTCGGCTCGGTCGCCGCCGGGCAGTGGGACCTGATTCTGCAGTATCTGAACGCCAAGCCGTTTGGCACCACGGATCCCCAATTCGGCAAGGATCTGGGCTTCTACGTCTTCGAGCTCGAGGCGCTGCAGTTCATGAAGGGCTGGGCGACCGGGCTGGCGATCATGGCCATGCTCACCACCGCCGCCACCTACGGCGTTCGGTTGATGATGCACCGCGGCAACGCTCGCTCGACGCTGGCCGTGCGGATCCACATCGCGCTGACCATCGCCGCCGTCATGGGGCTGTTCGTCTGGAGCTACTGGTTGGCTCGCTTCGAACTCGCGCTCAACCCCGGCGGCTTCGTCTTCGGCGCGACCTTCACCGACGACAACATTCGCTCGCCGGTCCAGATCGTCAAAATGGTCGCCGGCGTCCTGGTCATCCTTGGCGTACTCTCCTGGCCGTTCCATGAGCGGCTGCGATTCCCGTTGACTTCGATTGCGCTGCTGATTCTGGTCTCGATCGTCGGTGGCGCCATACTGCCGGCCGCGATCCAGCGCTTCACCGTCGAGCCGAACGAGCTGCAGCGCGAGACTCCATACATCGAACGCAACATCGCGGCGACCCGCTCGGCCTTCGCCCTGGACCAGATCCAGGAACGAGAATTTGCGGCAGACGACTTCGTTGATGAAGGTGACCTGTCGCTCAACCCGGAGGCGCTGCTCAACGTTCGCCTGTGGGACCACCGTCCGCTCAACGACACGCTGAACACCATCCAGACGATTCGGCCGCTCTATGTCTATCCGGATGTGGATGTAGATCGCTACAAGGTGGGCGGCGTGGAACACCAGGTGTTCCTGGCGGCGCGCGAGCTGTCGCAGGCCAATTTGCAGCCGACGCAGCAGGGCTGGGTCAACCGGCGGTTGCAATTCACGCACGGATTCGGCGTTGTAATGACGCCGGTAGACGAAGTCTCACCTGCCGGTGAGCCCGTCTTCTGGGTCTCGAATATCCCGCCCGAGGTGATTGAAGAAACGTCGTCGGGACCGATTGACCTGGAAATCGTCGAGCCGCGCATCTATTACGGCGAAGTGACCGACGCCTATGTGATCGCCAATAGCGAAACCGAAGAATTCGACTACCCGCTGAGCGGCGAGGAATCGGACGGCGAGGCCGACCAGGCCACGACGCGCTACTCCGGCGAGGGCGGGATCGAACTGGGCGGCTTCTTCCGTCGCCTGGCCTTCGCCTGGTCGTTTGGCGACGCCAACATTCTCATCTCCGGTTCCGTGGACGGCGACAGTCGGATCCTCTTCCGACGTCTGATCCAGGAGCGCGTCAATGAACTGGCGCCATTCCTGCAACTCGACGCCGATCCGTACATCGTAGTCGGCGAGGACGGCCGTCTGTACTGGATCCAGGACGCCTACACGGTCACCGACCGCTACCCCTATTCACAGCCGCACGGCGTCGGCTACAACTACGTGCGCAACTCGGTCAAAGCGGTGATCGATGCGTACCACGGGACGGTGGACCTGTACATCGTTGACGACGATGACCCGATCATTCAGGTCTGGGATGACATCTTCCCTGAACTGTTCAAGCCTGCCGAGCAATTCCCCGGCGACCTGCAGCAACACTGGCGCTACCCACAGGACTACTTCCAGATTCAAGCCGACCAGTATCTGACCTATCACATCGAGTCGGCCCGAGGCCTCTTCAACCGCGAAGACCTCTGGGCGATCCCCCAGGAACTCTTGCGTCAACAGGAGATCGCGGTCGAGCCCTACTACGTGACGTTGCGTCTGCCCGACCAGGAAGAGCCGGAGTTCCTGCTGATCCTGCCCTTCACCCCGCGCAATCGGCTCAACTCGATCGCCTGGATGGCCGGCCGCTCGGACGGCGAGAACTACGGCAAGCTGTTCGCGTTCCGCTTCCCGGCCAACAAGAATGTCGACGGCCCCAAACAGATTGAGAACCGGATCGACCAGGATGTCGCGGTGTCGCGGCAATTCACGCTGCTTGGACAGCAGGGCTCGGAGGTGATCCGCGGCAACCTGCTCTTCATCCCGGTCGGCGATTCCTATGTGTACGTGGAACCGATCTATCTGCAGGCGGAGACCGGACGTTTCCCGCAGCTCAAGGGGGTGATCGTCGTCAACGGCGACACGATTGCCTTCGAGGACACGTTCGTCAACGCCGTCGATGTCGCGCTGGGGCGTCGCGCTGCGCAGGGGCTTTCATTCCTCGGCGACGTCCCCGGGCAGGAGACGCCAGTAGAGCCTGCCGCTGCTCCTGAACCCGAGCAACAAGAGCAGGAAGCGGAGCCAGCGGCCCCGATCGAACTGTCCGACGATGCCGCCGAGCTGGCCGATCAGGCGCAGGTTGCCTTTGAGGAGGCGCTGCAAAAGCAGCGCGAAGGAGACTGGGCCGGCTACGGCGCAGCGATCGAACGGCTGGGCCAGATCCTCGAGCGTCTGTCTGCCGCTGCGGAGTAAGCCGCTCAAGCGCCACCAACTGCATAGACGCGCACTGAGCGCTCGCGTAGTCTGAATCGGTTGAATGTCCCGTCTGCGTAGCCGGAGTGACGACCATGCCCACCACCGCTGAGCGCGAGTCCGCCGTATTCATGATGTCGGCGGGCCGTCTGCCCGTCACGCTGGTGCGCGGCGAGGGCTCCAGGGTCTGGGACGACGAGGGCAACGAGTACCTCGACTTCGTCGCTGGCATCGCCGCCGACAACCTCGGTCACTGCCATCCGCGGATCGTCGAGGCGATCAAGCAACAGGCCGAGACGCTGCTGCATGTCTCGAACTACTTCTACACGATCCCCCAGCTCGACCTCGCCGATGTCATCCTCGAACAGTCGGGCATGACCAGGATCTTTTTCTGCAACAGCGGCGCCGAGGCGACTGAGGGCGCCATCAAGATCGGCCGCAAGTGGGGTCAGACCCGGCGCGACGGCGCGACCGAAATCATCGTCATGGATGAGGCGTTCCACGGCCGCACCCTGGCTTCCGTCAATGCATCAGGCAATCCCAACTACCGCGAGCCCTTCGGTCCGCTCGACGGCTTCAGCCACGTGCCGTTCAACGATGTCGGCGCGGTGCGGGATGCCATCGGTCCGCAGACCGCGGCCATCCTGGTCGAACCTCTACAGGGCGAGGGCGGCGTCAACGTCGCCGACGAGGGCTACCTCGTCGCTCTGCGCCAGATCTGCGACGAGCACAACCTGCTGCTGATGCTCGACGAGGTCCAGACTGGTATCGGCCGCACCGGCAAACTGTTCGCCTGGCAGCACGAGAACGTCCAGCCCGACGTGATGGCGCTGGCCAAGGGACTGGGCAGCGGCGTGCCGATCGGCGCAATCGTGGCCAACGAGCGCGGCGACATCCTCGAGCCCGGTGATCACGGCACGACGTTCGGCGGCCAGCCGTTCACGACTTCCGTGGCCCTGGAGACGTTGCGCGTCATCATCGAGGAAGACATTCCCGCCCAGGCGGCCGCGCGCGGAGAACAGCTGACCTCCGGCATCCGCGCGCTTGAGGATCGGCACCCGCTGATCGACCACGTGCGCGGCAAGGGATTGCTGGTCGCGGTCCAACTCAGTGAGGACGTCGGCCCGGCGCTGGTCGCAGCGATTCGAGAGCGCGGGCTGATCTGCAACGTCGTGAAGCCGAACGTGCTGCGCCTCGTTCCGCCGCTGACCATCTCCGAAGACGAAATCAACGACGCGATCGGCATCATCGACGACGCACTGGCCTCAATCGCCGAATAGGCCCGAACGGAACCGAACAGGATCGAACGCCAGCGAACGAGATCGACCCGACGCGAATACTCCACGTCCGTCAACGGTCGCTCAGAATCGAACGCGATCGAACAAGATCGAACAGATCCGAACAAATCGAACACAGTTGGGAGCACTGGGGTGGCAAGACGAACTGACGACAAGCGGGTCGTGTTGGCCTATTCGGGCGGACTCGATACATCTGTCGTGACACGTTGGTTGACCGAGCGCGGTTGGGAAGTCATCTGCATGACTGCCGACATGGGCTATCTCGAGGCGGACGAAGAACTTGAGAGCCGCGCCTATGCCGCCGGCGCGGTCGGATTCGAAATGCTCGACCTGCGCGACGACTTTGCCCGAGCCTTCTGCTTTCCCGCGTTGATGGCCGGAGCGCTCTACGAGGGCCGCTATCCGCTGGCCACGGCGCTGGCCCGGCCGCTCATCGCCAAGGCGTTGGTTGACGTCGCTCGCCGGCACAACGCGACCGCCGTTGCGCATGGCTGCACCGGCAAGGGCAACGACCAGGTCCGCTTCGACGTCTCCGTCCAGGCGCTGGCGCCCGATCTGCGCATCCTCGCGCCGGTCAGAGAATGGGAGTTGACGACACGGGAATCGGAGATCGTTTACGCCCAGGCGCACAGCATCCCGATCACCGTGAGCGTCGACAAGCAATACTCCACCGACGAAAACCTCTGGGGCCGCTCAATCGAAGCCGGTCCGCTGGAAGATCCGTGGACCGAACCGCCCAACAATGTCTGGGAATGGACGGCCAATCCCGAGGACGCTCCCGATAACCCGACCTATATCGAGATCGGCTTCAAGCGCGGGCGTCCGGTCTCCCTGGACGGCGAGGATCTCGATCCGGTCACGCTGATCAGCCGTGTACACGACGTCGCCGGCGCAAACGGCGTCGGACGAATCGACATGGTCGAGGACCGGCTGGTCGGGATTAAATCCCGCGAGGTTTACGAAGCGCCGGCTGCAACAACGCTGCGGATCGCGCACCAGGCGCTGGAAACGTTGACCCTGTCCAAGACCCAGATTCGGCTCAAGCATCGTCTGATGCAGGATTACGCCGACCTGATCTACGACGGCCTCTGGTTCACCGGCACACACCAGGACCTGGCCGCTTTCACTGCCTCGATGCAGCGTCACGTGACAGGCACCTCGCGAGTCAAGCTGTACAAGGGCCAGGCAGTGACCGTCGGCGTCGAGAGCCCCAGCAGCCTCTACCAATACTCGTTGGCCACCTATGACGAAGGCGACGTGTTCGACCAGACATCGGCCGTCGGCTTCATCGACATCTTCGGGTTGCCGGTCCGGGTCCAGGCCGAAAAGCAGTTGCTGCAACAACCGGGCGGCGTCCTCGACGTATCATCAGGTCGTACGACCTGACACCCGGCAGGTTCGCCTGACGATTCGGCCAGACAGGAGAGCGTGCGATGACGACGAACGCCTCTGATGCAGAAATCGACATTCGCTACGAAACGGCCGTGGACACGGCCGGCGGTCCCGACGCGGCAGACTTCGAAATCCGCCGTCCCGGCCATCCGACACTGGAAGTCGCCCTGTACCTGGCGCTCGACGCCAGGCAGGCCTTCGAGGCTGCCTGCGGCCCTCTGTCCGATGCGCAGACGCAGGCGCTCATCCGCGCAATCGCGGGCGACCTCTATCCGGCCCTGATCGCCGGTGGCGCCATTCCCCCCGCGATCATCACGGTGCGCGCCGGAGACTTCGACGACGAACAGTTCGAACACACGATCAACGCAGCAGGACTGACCAGGCTGCCCGCAGACGAATAGCAGGCGGCGCATGGCAGACGCCGGCAACCCGAACGAAGACCCACAACGCCTCTGGGGCGGACGCTTCGAAGAAGCGCCCGACGCCCTGGTCCAGGCCTACACGTCTTCGATCCAGACCGATCTGCTGCTCTTCCGGCACGACATCGCCGGCTCACGCGCCCACGCACGCATGCTCGCTGCCCAGGGAATCATCGATACGGCGGACGCCGCAACGATCATCCAGGGACTCGACCAGGTTGAGTCGGAGATCGAATCGGGCGGATTCGAGATCAATCACGAGCTCGAGGACATCCACACGCACGTCGAGGCGCGGCTCAGCCAGATCATCGGCGCCGACGCTGCCGGTCGGCTGCATACCGCGCGTTCGCGCAACGACCAGGTCGCGCTCGACACTCGAATGTTCGTCCGCGACGCGATTGTCCAGGCGGTCGGCGCCGTGCGAGGGTTGCAAGCCTCGCTGATCGAACTGGCCGAGCGCTCGCTCGACGTCTACCTGCCCGGCTACACCCACCTGCAACGAGCTCAGCCAGTGCTCTTCGCGCACCACCTGTTGGCCTACCTGGAAATGCTGGACCGCGACGCCGAGCGCCTGGTCGACTCGTTCGCCCGCGCCGACGTCATGCCGCTGGGCAGCGCCGCGCTGGCCGGCGCCGCGTACCCGCTTGACCGACAGGCCGTCGCCGACGAACTCGGATTCGAAGCAATCTCCCGCAACAGCATCGACGCGGTGTCGTCACGCGACTACATCGTTGAGTTCCTTTCCAATGCGGCGATCTGCATGGTCAACATTTCGCGGCTCTGCGAGGACGTGATTCTCTGGAGTTCTGCCGAGTTCGGCATCCTCCAGTTTGGCGACGCATTCACGACCGGCTCCTCGATCATGCCGCAGAAGCGCAATCCCGACATCGCTGAGCTGGCCCGCGGTCGCAGCGGCAAGGTGCTCGGCCACCTGACCGGCCTGTTGACCACGCTCAAGGGTCTGCCCCTGGCCTACAATCGCGACCTGCAGGAAGACAAATCGGGCCTGTTCGACACGGCCGAGACCCTGATCGGCACGCTGCACGTCCTTGCCCGGGCGCTCTTGACGGCCCAGGTAAACGGCGACCGTGCGCGAGCCATGGTCGACCAGGATCCGTTCATCCTGGCCACCGACTACGCCGATTACATCACTCGAAAAGGCGTGCCCTTCCGCGAGGCCCACGGAGTCGTTGGCCGCCTGGTCAGACTGTGCGAGCAGCGCGGGTGCGGACTGTCGGACCTCACGCTTGAGGACCTGCAGTCGGAGCATCCCTCGTTCGAGGCCGACGCCGTCGGGATGACCGCGCAGACGGCGCTGGAGTCGAGAGACGTTCCCGGCGGGACAGCGCCGAGCCAGGTTCTGGCGGCGTTGAAGGAAGCGAAGGAACGGCTGCAACTGAAGCCCGCCGGACAGCCATCGAGCCAGCCGACCACCTCCTCGTCGGAACCACAGCTCGAGACTGGACTTAACCGGGCTCAGCGACGCGCGGCCGAACGAGCGGCCGCCAAACAGCAGGGACGGCGATGAGCACGGCGACGATCCGGCCGGTGCAGATCGCGCCGTCCATCCTCAACGCTGATTGGACCCGGCTGGCCGACCAGATCGCCGAGGCGGAGGCGGCCGGCGTCGACTGGATCACGCTCGACGTGATGGACGGCAACTTCGTCCCGCCGATCACATTCGGCGCGCAGATGGCCTCCGCCGTGCGCTCCTTGACCGAGTTGCCGATCGAGGCGCACCTGATGGTCGAACATCCCGAGGATCACATCGAGGACTTCATCGCCGCCGGTGTCAATTGTGTGACCATCCACATCGAGACCACGCGTCACCCGCATCGACTGCTCCAGCAGATTACCGACGCCGGCGTCGAGGCCGGCGTGACCCTCAATCCGGGCACGCCGATGAGCGAACTCGACGCGGTCGTCCCGATCTGCGACCGTATCCAGATCATGAGCGTCAATCCCGGATGGGGCGGTCAACAGTTCATCCCCGAGTCGCTCGACCGAATCAACCAGGCGCGAACCATGCTCGACGCCTGCGGCCGTGAACGTGCGCACGTCGCCGTCGACGGCGGCGTCAACGAATCGACGATCGCCGCCATCGTCAAGGCCGGCGCCGACTGGCTGGTCGCCGGTTCGGCCGTCTACAACGACCGCGAGTCCGTCGCCGACGCCGTGGCGCGTCTGCGACGGGCGCTGCCGAGCGACTAGAGCGTCTTCTCGAAGATCCGATAGACCTTGTACACCTCGGCATCGGTGCGTCGCAGCGCATGGTTGAGCAGGTGGTTGTCCTCCAGCACCCAGCCAAGTTCGGCCCACTGGTACCCCTGGGCTGCGCCGCGCACGTGGACCTCGGCGGTCAACATGACCCCGAGTTGCGCGAACTCCCGTGTGCGCCACTTCTGACGCACGCCCAGCAGCATCACCCGCCCGCTCTCCGGGCCTCGCTTGAGCCGCCAGAGCACCTTGGCCCAACCGAATGGGAACAGCCGGCCGTCGATGTCGCGCGCGCATTCATTGAGATTCGGGATCGATATCACCATCGCCGCCGCCTCGCCGTCGATCTCGACAAACGCGGTCAGCCGTGGATCGGCGAACTGAGCGAGGTCGGCGGCCAGGCGGTCGGCTTCCTCCGCCGTGATCGGGACCGATCCCCAGTTCTCGACCCATGCCTCGTTGAAGATTTCGGCCGCAATGCGCACGTCGCGCTGAAAATTGCGTTTGTCGAACGGCCGCACCGTAATCCGGGGATGGTCGTGAATCCGCCGCCAGGCGCGCTCGCGCCGATCACCGAGCGGGGCGTCGACGGGATAGCGATACGCCCAGAGGTCTTTGGCCTTCTGGTAGCCGTTGGCCGCGATCAGCTCGGGAAACCAGGTCCGGCCGTGCGGCATGGCGACCATCGGCGGCGTGTCGAACCCCTTGACCAGGCATCCCGACTCGTCATTGATAGTGAAACTGAACGGCCCCCGCGAGAATCTGGCCCCGCGTTCGCGTAGCCACGACTCCGCGGCCTCAAACAACGCGGTTGCTGCCTCGCCGTCATCGATGCAGTCGAAATGACCGAAGAATCCTGCGGATTCGTTCCATTTGTCATCGTGCAACGGATTGATCTGCGCGGAGATTCGGCCGATGTCGCGGCCATCTCGCTCGGCAATGAAGAGTTGCGCCTCGCCGTATCGCAGGAACGGTGTCTTACCAGGGTCGAGGCGCTCCATCTGCGCCCGGCGCAGCATCGGGATCCAGTTGGGATCACCGTCGTAGACGGTCCAGAGCAGATCGACGAACGGAGCGGCCTGACGCCCGAATCCGATCGCTCGGACCCGGACGCCGGAAGTCATGTCGACAGGTGAAGCGAGGGCAGCGCCGGTGCTGTGCTACCAGCGGCGTCCACGGTCGGCGTAGCTGTCGCGTGAGCCACGGTCGTCATAGCGCGGCTCACGGCTGCCGCCGCCGCGATTCTCGCGGTAACCGCCTTCCCGGCCGCCGCCGTCGCGGTAACCGCCACCGCCGCCGCGCTCTTCGCGGTAGCCGCCACCACCGCCGCGCTCTTCGCGGTAGCCGCCGCCACCACCGCCGCCGCCTCGGTAGCCGCCACCGCCGCCACCGCCGGCACCTCGCGGGCGCGCTTCATTGACACGCAACTGGCGACCATCGAGGTCGTAGCCATCGAGTGCGGTAATCGCGTTGCGGGCTTCGTCATCGGACATATCCACGAAGCCGAAACCTCGTGATCGGCCGCTGTCGCGGTCGACGGGGATCACGCAGTCATGGACTTCGCCGTGCTCGGCGAACAGATCGCGCAGTTCTTCAGAGTTCGTACGGAAGGGCAGGTTTCCAACGTAGATTCGCATATTCCTCGGTCTCGGTGTGGCAGCGCGAGTGCGCCGTCTTCGGGCTGGTACAGGTCGTCAGGGGCGGACGCTTCGTCCGCGGCTCTGGCTCTCAGGCGGTTGGATAATCCGATCCGGCTCGGGCTTGGTCGATCGTCATGGATGAATCAGGCGGCGAGCCGCTTCATCATCGTTCTCAGGCATGCGGTGCAAACGTTAAGCCGTTGGGATTTACCGTCAACGGTTACTTTGTGTCGGTGAATATTCGGCTTGAACGTGCGCGACGTGCGAGGCGCCTTGCGCTTCCAGCGTCCGGAGTGCTTGTGGCGGATGTTGCGGCCGAAGCTGGTCCGCTTTGGACAGAGATCGCACTTGCCCGCCATCGATCGTCCCTCAAGTCCTTCGTCCGCCCACGCGCACTGGCCAAATGACGCCACAGTCTCCGGCGCCTGGCAGGTATCATACCAGCACCCTGACCCGCTTCCGGGCGGGTGCCTGTGGCGACGTTGGCACTCTATACGGGAGGCTACAAATGGTCGACAGCGTACTCACCGGGGCCGACGTCAAGCGCATGATCCAGGGCGCCGCCGGCTGGGTCGCCTTGCATCGTGAAGCGCTGAATCTGATCAACGTCTATCCCGTGCCCGATGGTGACACCGGCGCCAACCTCGGCCGCACCCTGGCCGCGGCCAGCGAGGCGATGGCAGATGTCGCCGCCGACGCCTCGGCCCGCGAGATCGCGACGAGCGCCGCCTCTGCGGCCCTGCTCGGCGGTCGAGGCAGCTCAGGAGTCATCGGGGCCCAATGGCTGCGTGGATTTGCCGCCGGACTCTCGGAGGACGGCGACGCGTCGCTCACCGCGGCATTTGCCAGCGCCGCGGAGGCGGCACGCAACGCCGTGACGGAACCCCGCGGCGGCACCATGATTTCCGTCGCCGCCGATACCGCCACCGCTGTGCAAGACGCCGATACCGATCTGCTCGCGCAGTTGCAGCGCGCCGTCGAGGCGGCCTATGAGTCGGTCGAGCACACGCCCGAGCAGAACCCAGTGCTCAAGGACGCCGGCGTCGTCGACGCCGGCGCGCGCGGCCTCGAGTTCATGCTGCGCGGCATGGCCGGCGCCCTCGCCGGCGAGCCCATTCCCGACGTACCCGCCGAGCTGGGCGCCATCGACCCCGGCTGGCTGGCGCGCCGCCTCGACGACGGAGGCGAGTTCGACGGATTCTGCACCGAACTCGTCGTCGCCAATGTCCAGGACATCGACGGACTGCGCGAGGTGCTGTCCGGAGATGATGAGACCGTCATGCTCGCGCCCGACGGCGAGGACCTGCGAATCCACCTGCACACCACCGAGCCCGCCGACGCCTACGCCGCCGCGGACGAGGCCGGCCGGATTCGCGTCTTCCGCGCCGTCGACATGCGCATGCAGGCTGCTCGGACCCACGAGTCAGAGTCCGACGCCGCAGTCGTTGCTGTCGTCCAGGGCAGCGGCTTTGTCCGCGTCTTCACCGAGCTTGGCGCAGCGGCGATCGTCTCCGGCGGCGCCGCCGACAATCCCTCGGTCGAGATGCTGTTCTCGGCCGCCGAGTCGGTCAAGGGCGAGGACGTGATCATCCTGCCCAACAATCACAACGTCACCCCCGCCGCCGAGCGCGCCGGTGAACTGGCCGCTGAGGCCGACGAACCGCAGCGCGTCCACGTGATTCACAACGACAGCCAGGCCGAAGGTGTGGCCGCCCTCGCCGCCGTAATCGGCGGAGTGCCGGCCGAGGATGTCGTCGCCGAGATGCAGGATGCGCTACAGGCGGTCCGCATCGGACGCGTCACCCACGCCGCCAGAACGCTTGAAGGCGATGTCCCGATTACCGAAGGTCAGCCCTTCGCGATGCTCGACGGTGAGATCGCCGGCGCCGGCGAGTCAATCGACGAAGTCGCGCTGTCCCTGGCATCGCAAATGGCAGACTCCCTCAGCGGCGCGTCGCTATTCACGGCCTACGTCGGCGAGGACGTCAGCGAGGAGCGGGCCGACGCGCTGGCCGAAGCGATTGAAGAATCAACGGGTCTGGAAGTCGACCTGATTGAAGGCGGACAGCCTCACTACCCGTGGCTGCTCGCGCTCGAGTAATCCACTCGTTCCCTCTCCCTCTGGGAGAGGGTTAGGGTGAGGGCAACCACTGATAGTCTGGTAGAACATATGTCCATCGCAATCGTCACCGACTCCGCCTCCGACCTGGAACAGGGCGAGATCGAAGGCATCACCGTCGTCCCGCTGCATCTGCACTTCGGCGATGAAGTCTTCGAAGACGGCGTCACCCTGACCAAGCCCGACTTCTGGCAACGGCTCAATCGCGTCGTCGAGGAGGGCGGTGTACTGCCCACGACCTCGCAGCCCGCTCCGGGAGCATTCCGCGATGCCTACCAGCAGCTGATCGACGATGGCGCGGACGGCGTCATCTCGGTCCACATCAGCGGCAAGCTCTCCGGCACCCTCAACTCGGCCCGCCAGGGAGCGTCGCTCCTCGATAATGCGCCGCCCTTCGAGTTCGTTGACACCGAGACCGCTTCGATGTCGGTTGCCTGGGCCGCGCAGGCCGCGCTCGACGCCGACCGCGAGGGCGCGAGCATTGAGCGGGCCGCCGACGCAGCGCGTGAGAGCGCTGCCCGCTCGCGTGCGGTGCTGTTCGTCGAAACGCTTGACTACCTCCAGCGCGGCGGACGCATCGGCCGCGCCCGTCACCTCGCCGGTCGTTTGCTGCGCATGCGCCCACTGCTGGAGGTGATCGACGGTGAGATCGTCGACATCGAGAAGCCGCGCACACGCAAGAAGGCGCTCGATCGGCTCTACGCGCAGATCATGGCGCAGGGAACGCCGGAACGCGTCGCGATCATGCACGGAGGCGTAGAGTCTGACGCTCGCGATCTCGCCAATCGCGTCTCGGAAGCCTGCGACGGCATGACCGTGCCCGTCGTCCTCTCCTCGCCCGTGATCGGTGCTCACGTCGGGCCTGGAACGGTTGGAGCCTCGGTCCTGAGACGGGCCTGATGACCAACCAGCGCCGGCCCACGCAGACGCTCCAGTCGATGCTGGCGTTGGAGGAGAAACTCGGCTACGAGGATCGCGCCGTCGCCGGCGGACTCGACCGGTTCCTGCGCCACGTCCTCAAGGACGGCGAGCAGGCGCAGTTCTTCAAACAGATCGTCGCAGCCCTACCGCAGGATGGCTACGCCTCGCTCACCCCCAACGAGCGCAAGCGCTGGGCCGCGGATGTGGGCGCCGCCCTGCGCCCGGGCGCCGCCCCGGGCAGCTTCAACCGCTCGGACAAGTCCAGAACCGCCAGGACAAACGCGCAGCTGGCGAATAACGACCAGGAACAATCCACACGAAATCTGGACAAATCTGGACAAATCCGGACAACGAAACGCACGAAGTCCAGCCGTAGACGGCCTCCGGCCACATTCGACGACGAAAATCCCCTCGCCCGCGACGTCTCCGTCCTCGGCCGCATTCCGCCAATCTCGCGCAGGGCGATGACCTCGATTGGACTGCAGACCGTCTACGACCTGCTCTGGCATTTGCCTCGCCGCTACGAGGATTGGCGCAACGTACGCACGATCTCGGAGGCGCTTGAGGGGATTGAACTGACCATCGTCGCCGAGATCGCCAGCATTGGCGTCAAGTACCTGCGCGGCGGACGCACAGCGACCGAGGCTGTCGTGCGCGACGGCACGGGCAGCCTCCGCATCTGGTGGTGGCAGCAGCCCTACCTGGCGCGCACGCTCAAGGAGGGAATGCGAGTCGGGCTCTCCGGCAAAGTCGAGATCCAGGGACGCAGATTGCGCATGGTCTCGCCCGAATGGGAGCGGCTCGACGATCCCGACGACGACACCGTCCACGTGGGACGGCTGTCGCCCGTGTACCCCCGGACCAAGGGCCTGCCCAACCGGACCATCCGCCGCCTGGCTCACGCCGCCGTCCGCGACTATCTGCCCTTGTTGGCCGAGTCATTGCCCCCGCAGATCATCGCCGAACAGGGCTATCAGTCCGAGGCTGACGCCCTGGCCACCATTCACTTTCCCGACCGCCTCGAAGACGTCGATCTCGCCAAAGAGCGCATCGCGTTCCAGGAACTGCTGTCAATCCAACTCGCTGTGCTCTCGCGCAAGCGCGAGGCCCGCCTCCGGGCCGACGCGCCGCCAATCCCGATGCCGGGCGACTTCCTCGACAAGTTCATCGGCGCCCTGCCGTTTGAACTGACGGTCGCGCAGCAGCGCGTGTTGACCGAGATTCGCAACGACATGTTCCGCCGCGAACCGATGGCGCGGCTGCTGCAGGGCGACGTCGGTTCCGGCAAGACCGTCGTCGCCGCGGCGGCGATGCTTGCAGCCGTGCGAGCCGGTCACCAGACGGTGCTCATGGCCCCGACCGAGGTGCTCGCGTCACAGCACTACGAGACGTTCCAACGCCTATTCGCAGGCGACGAGTACGTTGGCGGAGAACAGCTGTGGTACAACTTCAGCCTCGCCCCTGCCCTCGGCCGTCCGGTACGGATGGCGCTGCTAACCGGCAGCGTTCGCGCGGCGCGGAAGCGCCAGATTCACCAGGAAATGGCATCAGGCATGCTCGACCTCGTGGTCGGTACGCACGCGCTGATCCAGGAGAGCGCCAACTTCAGCGACCTCGGCCTGGCCGTCGTTGACGAGCAGCACCGCTTCGGCGTGCTCCAGCGGGACGCACTGCGCAGCAAGGGACGCAGCCTGCACCTGCTGGTCATGACTGCCACCCCGATCCCGCGCACCCTCGCGCTGACGGTCTACGGCGAGTTGGACAACTCGGTGATCGACGAACTGCCGCCGGGCAGACAGCGGGTACGGACCCAGGTCGTCGAACCGTCACAGCGTGAGGAGATTGTTTACCAGCGCATCAGGGAAGAAGCCGCTCAGGGCCGGCAAGCGTTCGTCATCTGTCCCTTGATTGAAGAGTCCGACAAGCTCGAGGTTGAGGCCGCGACCGAGCAGTACGAGTTCCTGCGCAGCGGCCCGCTGCGCGAACTGGCCTCCCGGATTCGCCTGTTGCACGGGCGCATGTCCGCCGAGGAGAAACGATCGGTCATGGCCGACCTCGCCCGAGGCGACGCCGATGTGTTGGTTTCCACGATCGTCGTCGAAGTCGGCGTTGACTTGCCCCGGGCGACCGTGATGGCGATCGAGGGCGCCGAGCGGTTCGGCCTGGCCCAGCTGCATCAGTTGCGCGGTCGCGTCGGCCGCAGCGATCTGCCTTCGGTCTGTTACCTGATCTCGGAGACGGACATCGAGCAGAGCCAGCGCCGGTTGGACCTCATGGTCCAGACCTCGAATGGATTCGACTTGGCCGAGGCCGACCTCGAAATGCGCGGTCCGGGCGAATACTTCGGCACTCGCCAGTCGGGCCTGCCCGAGCTACGGGTAGCAAAACTGACCGACCACCAAACATTGAACCTCGCCCGCAACTGGGCCAACCGCATCCTTGACGACGACCCCCACCTCCGAGCCCCCGAACACCGTCTCCTCCGCGCCCGAGCCGAGACCCTGAATGTGTCAGGGGCGACGGCCGTGCATTAGCGCGATTCGATGCAGGACGCAGTCACCGCAGTTTCCTCCGTCATACCCGCGCTTGTCGCGGGTATCTCGCATTGGTCCGTAGCGCGATGACATCCGAACGGCCCCACGGAACGGTAGGAGTTCCGTGAATGGCGAGGCTATGCAGAGTCAAGCGAGATTCCCGCGACAAGCGCGGGAATGACGGGATCCGCCTTTGGGCTGCGTGTGAATCAGCCCACGGTAGTCGAGTGTGTCGCACTCGACCCGCGATATCCTAATCCTTTGGCCCGCGCCCGACTACAGTGTGAGTCTGGCGAATGAAAGTGTGATTTCGACATGGCGCGCGCGACGCGGGATCTGGTCGGTGAACTGGTCCGCAATGCCCTGGAACTGGCGCAGGCCGACGGCGCGTTGCCGCCGATTCCACCGATCGAGCTGCGAATAGAACGGCCCAAGGAGCGCGAACACGGCGATTATTCCTGCAACGTCGCCTTGAGGCTGGCCAGCGCCGTGCGGATGCCGCCGATGGACGTCGCCGCGGCGATCGCGCAGCGCATCATGCGCACCGAGCCAATCGCCGATGTCGATGTCGCCCGGCCGGGATTCATCAATGTCACGCTCGATGCCGAGTGGCAACGCAATCTGTTGCTCACCGTGATCGACGCTGGAGACCAATGGGGACGGGTCGATCAGGGCTCCGGACATCGCGTCCAGGTCGAGTTCGTCTCGGCCAATCCGACCGGACCTCTGCAGGTCGGCAACGGACGCGGCGCGGTCCTCGGCGATGCCCTGGCCTCCGTCCTGGATGCAGCTGGATTCGAGGTCCAGCGCGAGTACTACGTCAACGACGCCGGCGCGCAGATCCGCCTCTTCGGCCGGACCCTGTTCGCCCGCTATCAGCAACAGTTCGGGCGCGAGGTCCCGCTGCCCGAGGGCGGGTACCAGGGCGCGTACATGATTGACGTAGCCAAACAGCTCAAAGACGAGGAAGGCGACCGCTGGCTGCAGAGCAGCGATGACCCGCCGCCAGAACTCTCCGAGCGCGGGCTGCAACTGATGATCGAGCAGATTCGCGACGACCTGGCACTGCTGCGGGTCGAGTTCGACCATTGGCAGCGGGAATCCGCGCTCTACGACGGCGCGAGCGGATCGTCGACCTATGACGTCGCGATGGATCGATTGCGCAGCGGCTCCTACGTGATTGAGAAGGAGGGCGCGGTCTGGTTCCGCTCGGAAGATCTGGGCGAGGACAAGGACAACGTCCTCATCCGCTCGTCCGGCGAGCCGACCTACTTCGCCTCGGATGTCGCCTACCACTACGACAAGTTCCTCACCCGCGAGTTCGACACGGTCATCGATGTTTGGGGCGCCGACCACCAGGGCCACGTCGCGCGGACGAAGGCAGCGGTCTCCGCCGTCGGCGGCGACGGCGAAGCGCTGGAAGTGCTGCTCTACCAGCTCGTGCACTTGCGCCGCGGGGACGAGCGCGTTCGCATGTCCAAGCGGACCGGCGAGATCGTGACGTTGCGAGAGCTCGTGCAAGAGGTCGGCGCGGACGCCGCCCGGTTTTTCATGCTCCAGCGCTCGGCCGATGCCCAAATGGACTTCGACTTGGCCGCGGCGGCATCGGCCGATCCTCGCCAGAATCCGGCCTCATACGTCAAGTACGCTCACGCGCGCTGCGCCAGCGTCTTGCGCAACGCAGCGGAAGCTGGCCTGGACCCGTCGTCGGACCATCTGGAATTGCTGACTGAAGAGCAGGAATCCGTCCTGATCGGCGAAATCCTGCGGCTGCCGGAGCTGGTCGCCGACATGGCCGCGCGACGAGAGCCGCACCATCTGACCTACTACGCGCAGAGTCTGGCCCAGGCGTTCACGCAGTTCTACGACGCCCTCCGGATCGTCGTGCCGGACGAGCCCGATCGCTCTGGCGCACGATTGACCCTGACCCAGGCGTCGCAAGCGGCGTTGGCGGCAACGCTCCGTCTGATCGGCGTCGATGCGCCGGAAGAGATGTAAGTCTTCGGAGGATTTCAACATGCAGGATCGCGTGTTCGCGGGCATCCGCGCGACCGGCCGACAACACATCGGCAACTACCTGGGCGCGATCCAGAACTTCGTCGCGCTGCAGGACAAATACGAGTGCGTCTACTCGATCGTCGATCTGCACTCGTTGACGACGCTGACCGAGACCGATCAGCTCCGAGACAACGTGCGCGAGACCGCAATTGACCTGTTGGCCGCCGGCATTCGCCCGGAGGAAACGATCCTCTACGCACAGAGCCACGTGCCGGAGATCTCCGAGCTGCACCTGTTGCTCTCGATGGTCACGCCCATCGGTCGGCTGATGAACGTGCCCACGTTCAAGGAGAAGGCCAAGTCCCAGCCCGAGAATGTCAACTATGGTCTGGTCGGCTATCCCGTGTTGCAGACCGCCGACATCGTGCTCTACCGGGCCAACAAGGTGCCGGTCGGCGAGGATCAGTTGCCGCACCTGGAGCTGGCCCGCGAAATCGTGCGCCGCTTCAACAACATCTTCGGCGACACCTTCCCCGAGCCGGAAGCCGAGCTGACCAGCGCGCCGATGGTGCTGGGGTTCGACAACCGCAAGATGTCCAAGTCCTACGGCAACGCCGTCGACATGGCCGCCACGCCCGAAGAGACCTTCCAGGCGATCCGCACCGCAATCACCGACCCGCAGCGAGTACGCCGCAACGACCCGGGCCGGCCCGAGGTCTGCAACGTGTACTCACTGCACGGCTTCTTCGGACCGGACAAGCAGCCGCAGATCGCGTCAGACTGCCGTAGCGCCGAGATCGGCTGCGTCGACTGCAAGAAGATGCTGACTGACTCAGTCAACGACTATTTTGCCCCGATCCGCGAGCGCCGGCAGGAACTGTCGACCGATCCGGGCGCTGTCGATGAAATCCTCATTGATGGCGCCCGCCGAGCGCGCGTGATTGCGGCGGAGGTCCTGGCCGACGTCAAGGAGGCAATCGGACTGCCCGCGTCGCTGCCGGAAGTGGCGAACCTCCGGTAGTTACTTCCGCTCCAGCACCACGATCGGAATCTGTCGACCGGCGCCGCCTGCCCGGATTGCGTAATCGAGATACGGCGCGAAGTCCTTGGCCATCAGACTGAACAGCTTGTCGCGCTCGGCGCCTTCGGCGGTGCGGGCGGTGGCCTCGAACTGCTCGGTGCCGACCATCAACTGGACGTCAGGGTTGGCGTCGATATTGAGGTACCAGGCCGGATGACTTCGATGGCCGCCCTTGCTGGCCACGATCACGTAGGCGTCGTCGGCCTCGCCATAAATCAGCGGCAGAGTGCGCCACTCGCCTGAGCGCCGGCCCCTGGCTGCCAGCAGCAGACAGGGAATCGGGCCGGAACCGTCGGGCCGGTCCCACATGTGGCCCTCTTCGCCGCCGGAGCCGAGATATTGCTCAGTGTGCTCGCGGATCCAGTCGGGGAGGTTGGGGTCGACGCTGAAGATGTCGGACATGTTCACACTCGTTTCTTGATCTGGTGAGGCGCTCTCGACCGAGTCTAAGGGCGGACCCCTGCCTTGCCCTTGACGCCGAGGGTGGTCGAGATCGTGTCGTAGGCATGCTCGAGGAAGCGGTAGATGTAGGAGCGGGTCTGGCGCGGGTCGATGATGTCCTCAATCCCGAACGCCTCCGCCGTGCGGAACGGGTTGCGGAACTGGAGCAGGTGCTCCTCGATCTCACGACGCCGCTTGTCCGGATCGGGCGCGCTCTCAATCTCCCGCCGGTACGCCGCGGCGACGCCTCCCTCGATCGGGATCGAACCCCAGTCGCCCGAAGGCCAGCCGACGCGGTAGTTCATCGTGCCGACGTTGGCCGTCGCCTGACCGGCCATGCCGTAGTTCTTGCGCGTGATCACGGTGAACACGGGAACTGAGGCGAGGTACGTCGCCCAGTAGGCGCGCATTCCGTGACGCAGCGTGCCCGTAGCTTCGGCCTGCGGACCCAGCATGAAGCCGGGCACGTCGGCGATGAACACAATCGGAATGTGGAAGTGATCGCAGAGCTCGACGAAATGTCCCTGCTTGTCAGCCGAGTCGGCGGTCATCGCGCCGGCCAGCATGCTGGGATTGTTGGCCACAATGCCAACGACATAACCGCCGATCCGGGCGAAGAGCGTATGCACCGTCGTGCCAAACTCCGGCTTGATCTCGAAGAACTCGCCGTCGTCGACAAGGAGCTTGATCAGCTTGAGCATGTTGTACGGCCTCGTCCGCTTGCGCGGAACGATGCTGAGCAGCGCCTCCTCCTCGCGGTCGGGCGAATCGTCGGTCGCTTTGAATGGCGGTTGCTGATAGACGTTCTGCGGCATGTAACTGAGAAACGTCTTCATCTGATCGATTGCGTCGTACTCGTCCGTGGCCCGGTTGTCGATGGCCCCGGATTGGGCCACGTGAATGTCCGGCCCGCCCAGCTGGTCTTTGGTGATGTCGAGTCCTAGCGCCCGTTTGACCAGCGGCGGACCGCCGGCAAACAATGCCCCCTGTGGCGTCATCACCGTGAAGTGTCCGAGCATCACCCGCGCGGCGACTCCGCCAGCGGTCGAACCGGAGGCGCCGAAGACGAGCGGCACTTCCTGGCCGGCGCGGATGTCGGGACCGAACACGTCGAAACTACTGGGCAGGTGCCCGTGCCCGTCGCCTTCGGCGGCGACGTTGGCCCCGGCGCCTTCGTGGAAGACGATCAGCGGCACGCGGTACTCACGCGCCATGTCGGCCAGAAACAGGCTCTTGAAGCGCTCTTGGGTGCTGATGTCGGCGGCCCCGCCGCCGACCGTGAAATCCTCGCCGCCGACCACGACCGAACGACCATCGACCTTGGCCAGTCCGCCGATGTAGGGCAGCGGTGTGAAGTCCCTGAACTCGCGGTCTTCGTATGTCCCGTACCCGGCCAGACCGCCGATTTCGTGGAAGCTGCCCGGATCGACGAGCGCGTCGATGCGGTCGCGGATGGTCAGCTTGCCCAGCTCGCGTTGGCGATTGACGCGTTCCTCGCCGCCCATCTTGAGCGCCAGCTTGCGGCGGAGGTTGAGTTCATCGACTTCGGGTTGCCAGTTGGTCGGTTCGGACATCGCATGCTCCTGGAGTCTGCGCGATCAACCTAGCGGATCGGTTGGTCTACAGATTCAGGACCCGTTCAGACCGAAGCGGCGGCCCCCAGCCAACCGATCAGCAAAAGCGGCAAGAACGGGACGATCAGCCAGCGCTGAAGTCGTAGGCGCACCTCGGAGACGCGCCTCATCAGCAACCAGATGCAGAACAGACCGGCCACGATGAAGTAGAGCAACGGACCGAGCAGCCAGGCGAGGTTGCCGCCGGAGAGATTGATCGATGCGGCCGCGAGCGCCAGTGCGGCGGCGACCACTGCCCAGGACATTGAGATCGCCGTATCGATCCCCAGCCAATGCAGGACCGAGCGCGCACCGTCGAAGTCGTCGAGTTCGAAGTCGGGCAGTTTGTAGATCATGAATGTGGCCGCGCCGGACAACGCCCCCACGGGAACGACCCAGATCAGATGAGCGTTGGAGAACCCCTCATCTGCAGTTTGAATCGCCCCGACTGGCAAGAGCACGCCGATCAGCGCAAAGGCCAGAAATCCCAGAATCGATCCGCGCCAGGCGAAGTTGTAGATCGCGCTGGCCGCAAGCATGGCCAGGCCGATGACGCCGACGCGCCAGTCAGTCGCGAATCCGATCGCGGTGCCGAGTGCGAATGGCACCGCTGCGCCAATCAACGACCCTTGGGACGAAATCTTGCCGGACGGAATCGGCCGCATGAGACGCGTGGTCGAGTCGATTTCGGCATCGAGGGCGTTGCCGATCAGCGCTGCGGCGTAAGCGAACGCGACGATCATTGCGCCGTACTGGAAGGGCAGTCCCCATTCGAGCGAGCCTTCAGCCGCCGTGAGGACCATCAGCGCGGCCGAGACGAGCAACCAGGTCCCGGTGGCGGGCCGGGACATTTCCAGCCAGGCATAGGCGCGGCTGCGAAAGACCCTGGTCTGCCAGGGGATCTGAGGCTCGGGCCGCGGATCTTGTTCGGCTGGGTTCACTACCGGCAGCTTATTCGCCCGGCTTGCAACCGCGGGCTGCACCAGGCGTGTACATTCGCAACCAGGACGAATCCATATACTCGCAGCGACCGCACCACTGGCGGCGAGGAAAGTTAGGGGAGCACACAATGGCAATCATCAACATGGTCCGCGACTATGAGCGCGTTGCCAAGTTTCAACTGGGACGGTACGTGGGCCTCAAGGGCCCAGGGCTGGTCTGGATTATTCCAATCATCCAGGCGGGAACCAAGGTCGACACCCGTGAGCAGTATTTCGATGTTCCGCCGCAGCGCAACATTACGCGTGACAACGCCGGTGTGGATGTCGATTTCGTGGTGTACCTGCGCGTGATGGATCCGGAGCGCACGGTGCTCGAGGTTCGCGACTACCTCGGGGCGGCGCGCCAACTGGCGACCACGACATTGCGCGCAGTGGTCGGCGAAATGGCGTTGGACGAAGTGCTGTCCCGACGCGACGACATCAATGATCAGATGCAGGTCAAGCTTGATGAGGTGACGAACCGTTGGGGTGTCAAGGTGACGGCCGTGGAAATCCGTGAGATCGAGCCGCCGCCGGCGATCGCCGAGGCGATGACCCGTCAGATGTCGGCGGAACGCACGCGGCGCGCGCAGATCACCGAGTCGGAAGGTTCACGCGACGCACAGATCAACGTCGCCCAGGGTGAACGGCAGGCCGCCATTCTCGAGGCGGAGGGTGAGAAACAGGCGCAGATCCTGCGGGCCGAAGGTCACCGCGAAGCGCAGATTCTCGAAGCCCAGGGTTATGCGGACGCGCTGAACTCGATCAACACGGCCGCTCAGGTCGCGCACGGCAACACGATGGGTCTGCAATACCTCGACACGCTGCGCAATCTGGCGAACAGCGACAGCACCAAGTGGATCATTCCGATGGAACTGACCAACGCAGCGCGCACAATTGCAGAGCGATTGGGCGTCAGCGTGGCGGGCGGCAACGGCAACGACGACTAGACGGATCTACTGCGGCCCTGCGTGATCGTGGACGAACTGGTGCATTTCCGACATCACGATGTCGGGCTCCTCAGCCAGGCCGTGCCCTCCGTCGGGAATCAGGACCAGCTTCTTTGGTTCGTTGGCCCGCTCGTAGATGTCCTCGGAGGCCATGTGGTGGAGGATCGCGTCGGCCGTGCCGTGGATCAGCAGCAGAGGCTTGTGCATCTCATCGACCTGTCGTGTGCCGAAGAGTTGTGGCGACAGCGAGATTACGCCGCGGACCTGAGGCATGATCTGAGCGGTCTTGATCACGACGGCGCCGCCAAATGAGTGGCCGGCCAGGATGATTCGCTCGGCCCCGAGGCCGGCGAGAAACGAGCAGGCGCCGAGCAGGTCGAGGACGCATTCCTCGAACTCCCCGGCTGTTCGGTAGTGGATGCGAAGCGTTGATACGCCTTCGCCCGGCAACTGCTCCGCCAACCTCTGATAGACGCTGTCGGCCGGACCGCGGACCTCGTGCTCGCCGCCCATTGCTCCGGAACACGTGATCAGCGCCCCGGTCTGTCCTTCCGAGACATCGAGCAGGGCACTGATCTCGCCCCGGGTCGTACCGAGACGCAGTTCCAGGCGCGAGGGGTCGGGTTCGCCCTCCTCGACCGGTCGGGGACGCGCCTGCACGCCAGTGATTCTCAGCGTCAGGTCTTCCGGTTCGGGTTCTCCCGGAGTCGGGTTGAGGCGGAAGGTCATGGCCGCAGGCTAGCGGCTACTCGTGGGTCTCCAGGCCGCGTGACCCACCGTTACTTCGCCAGGGGAGCGTAGTGGAGGAAGCGGCCGATGCGCTCGAGTGCGTCCTCGATCTCGTCGTAGCTGGTCGCGTAGCAGGCGCGCACGTGTCCGGCGCCGGCCGCGCCGAAGGCAGAGCCGGGTACGACGGCGACCTGTTCCTGGATCAGCAGTTGTTCGGCGAACGTCTCGTCGTCGTAGCCGGTCTGTGCGACCGAGGGGAAGGCGTAGAACGCGCCGCGCGGCTCGGCGCAGGCCAGGCCGAGCTTGTTGAATCCGCGCCACATCAACTGGCGGCGGCGGTCGTATTCCTCGCGCATGGCGACGACGTATTCCTCGCCTGCGCGAACGGCCTCCAGCGCGGCGTACTGGGCCACCGTTGGCGCGGACATCATCGCGTACTGGTGAATCTTGAGCATGCCGGCGAAGAGGTCGGACGGCGCGGCCGCCCAGGCGACGCGCCAGCCGGTCATCGCGTGCGACTTGGAGAAGCCGCCCAGCGTGATCGTGCGCTCTTTCATTCCTGGCAGCGAGGCGATCGGTGTGTGCTCAAAGCCGCCGTAGACGAGGCGGTCGTAGATCTCGTCAGAAATCACGAGGAGGTCGTGTCGGCGGGCGATCTCGGCGAGCGCCTCCAGTGTCGGTCGCTCGAGCACGGCGCCGGTGGGATTGGATGGATAGGCGATCAGCAGGGCCTTGCTCCTGGGAGTGATAGCCGCTTCGACCGCCTTGGGGTCGAGCGCGAAGCCCTGCGAGGCACGCGTTGTGATCGGCACCGGCACGCCGCCGGCGAGAACGACCGCGGGCGCGTGCGCGGCGTACGACGGATCGGCGACAATCACCTCGTCGCCGGGATTGATGATCGCTCGGGCGGCCAGGTCGAGGCCCTCAGAGACGCCGGTGGTGATCAGCAACTCCTCGCGCGGATCCCATTCGACGCCGTAGCGGCGTTCCAGATCGCGCGCGATCGCCTCGCGAAGCTCCAGCAACCCAAGATTCGAGGTGTAGTGCGTGTGACCCTGCTCGATCGCGCGGATGCCGGCTTCGCTGATCGGCCAGGGCGTGACAAAGTCCGGCTCACCAACGCCGAGCGAGATCACATGGTCCATTGAGGCGATGATGTCGAAGAAGCGCCTGATGCCTGAGCCGGGCACAGCCTGCACCCGCTCGGCGACCCGAGCTATTCCATCCGCCGATCCCGCACCTTGCGCCGCAGCCGCCGATCCGGCACCCGCGGCGCCGGTATGCCGGGGATCGTCGTCGCTCGAGTATGGGCGGTCGTTGGACGCTATCGGCATGGTTCTCTCGCTCTGAACTCATTCCTACTGCTGCGATTGACGGGTCAAAAGACGACCTTCTGGCGGTCGTTCTGTAGGTCGGCGTCGATGTAGACGCCGTCTTCCTTGTAGCGGCGCATGAGAACGCGAGTGGTGGTGCCTTTGACGCCGGACATGGTGGCCAGGCGTTCGCCGACGAAGTCGGAGATGCCGCGCATATTGTCGGCGGCAATCATGACCAGCAGGTCGTAGGCGCCGGAGACGAAGTAGACGGTCTGCACCTCATCGAACCGTGCGATTCGCCGGGCGACGGCGTTGTAGCCGACGTTCGGTTGCGGCTCGACGGTGACCTCAACGACCGCGTAGACGGTTGAGAGGCCGAGCGTTTCCCAGTTGATCTTGGCGCCGTAGCCGAGGATGATGCTGCGCTCTTCGGCGTCCTGGACCGCCTCCGCAACACTGGCTTCGTCTGCATTGACGCGCTCGGCGATCTGCGCCGCCGACTGGCGGGCGTCGCGCGCGAGTTCGCGGAGTACGGGTTCGAGAATTGGATCCATCAAGATCGAACTTTACGTGAAGAAACCGGCAGTGTCAGTGCCGGACGCTGTCGCATCGTTTCTCGTTACGTTGAGCCAACATTCCCTGCCGGGAAGGTGGGCCATTGTGTCAGTTGCTCGTAGGCGTTGGCGACCCCCAGCAGTGTGGTTTCGTCCAGTCGCTGACCAACGAACTGGAGTCCGACCGGCATCCCGGCGTTGCCGAATCCTCCGGGAACGGAGATTGCGGGGAGTCCTGCGATGTTGGCCGGGATCGTGAAGATGTCGTTGAGATACATCTGATACGGGTCGGTGATTTCGCCCTGCCTGAATGCGACGGTCGGTGCCGTGGGAGCAACGATCACATCGTGATCGGCGAAGACCCGATCGAACTCTCTTCGGATCAGGGTGCGCACTTTCTGCGCCTGTAAGTAGTAGGCGTCGTAGTAGCCGGCCGAAAGCGCGTAGGCGCCCAGCAGGATGCGTCGTTTGACTTCGCGCCCGAAACCGTGCTGGCGTGTGGCTTCCATGTCGGCCCACATCGACTCGCCACCGCGCGCGCCGTAGCCGTACTTGACCCCGTCGAAGCGGGCCAGGTTGGCCGAGCATTCCGAGGGCGCGAGGATGTAATAGACCGGCAGAGCCATCGGCACGGACGGCATCGACGGCGTGCGGTCGATGATCGCTCCGTTGGCGGCCAGCAGTTCGAGCGCCGTCTCAACAGCGCTCGCGACGTCGTCGTCCATGCCGTCGCCGAAGAACTCCTGCGGGGCTGCGACGCGCAGGCCGTCGAGTCCGCGGTCCAGTCGTTCGCTGAAGTCAGGGACCGGTTCGTTATAGCAGGTGGAATCAAGCGGATCCGGTCCGGCGATCGCCTGCAGTAGCAGCGCAGCATCTTCGACCGTGCTGGTGAAGGGTCCGATTTGATCGAGCGAACTGGCGAACGCGATCAGGCCGTAGCGAGAGACTCGGCCATATGTCGGTTTGAGTCCAACCACGCCGCAAAACGAGGCGGGCTGGCGGATTGAGCCACCCGTGTCGGAACCGAGCGCGGCGATGCACTGGCGCGCAGCGACCGCAGCAGCCGAGCCGCCCGAGGATCCGCCCGGCACACGCTCGTGATCCCAGGGATTGGCGGTCGGAAACCAGGCCGAGTGTTCGGTCGAGGAACCCATCGCGAACTCGTCCATGTTGAGCTTGCCCAGGGAGATCGCTCCGGCTTCGCGCAGGCGAGCGACGACGGTCGCGTCGTAGGGCGGAACCAGGCTGTCCAGCATCCTGGAGCCGGCTGTCGTCCGGACGCCGCTGGTCATCAGCACGTCCTTAAGGCCGATTGGCAGACCAGTCAGCGGGGCCGTGGCGTCGCCGCGAGCAAGCGCCGCGTCCGCTTCAGCTGCCTGTTCGAGGGCCGACTCCGCCGTCACCGTGACGAATGCGCGGACCTCGTCGTCGGTGGCTGCGATCCGATCGAGGAACGTCTGGGTCAGTTGGCCTGAGGTGACTTCACCGGCAAGCAGTCGTCGGCGGCCCTCAGCCAACGTGATCGTCAGCAGCTCGGGTTCGCTAGGAGCATTCATGACTGATCGAGCACGGCGTGCACGCGGAAGTACTCGTCTTCGCGCTGCGGTGCGTTGGCAAGCACTTGATCGCGCTGCATCGCTGGAATCGACGCATCGTCGTCCTGGACATTGATCAGGTCCGCGCCGTTGTTGGTCGGCGGCACGCCGCTGGTATCGATCTCCGACAGCGCATCGATGTGCGAAAGGATGCTGGCCAGTTCGCCGCGGAACTCTTCGACCTCGGAATCCGTCAATTCAATACGCACCAGCGATGCGAGATGGCGCACCTGCGCGCTCGTGAACTGATTGCTGTCGGTATCGGACATTTTGGGCGGCTCGAGGCGAAGGACAGGGAACGTTATTCGTGCGTGAAATGCAGCCTATCGCGCCGCTGAGTTCCAGGGCAGAAGACGTAATGTGGAAGCTGAGACGGAGTACCGCGATTGACATCCGAACGTAACGGCGAACGCAGCCGGCGGCTGAGCCTGGCCACGCGCCTCGCGATCAGATCGCGGCGGCGCAAGCGCGGCGAACGCGTCGAGCCGGTTCGGATGAGAGGCTGGATGATCGCCCTGGTGATCGTGCTTGGCGTGCCGTTGGTCATGCTCGGCGCTGCAGCGGGCACGGCCTATCTGATCTATTCGGACTTCGCCAACGATCTGGCTCCGCCCGACGAAATCGAGGAAACGCAGCAACTGCTGGGCAGCAGCCGCATCTTCGATCGCAACGGCGAGGACGGCGTGCTGCTGTTTGAGTACGCGCGTCCTTCGGACGGTCTGCGCGCGCCGGTTCGGCTGCACCGAGTTTCGCAACACCTGATCGACGCGACAGTGGCGACAGAAGACGCCACGTTCTGGACGAACGAGGGAATCAACTTCCGCGGTCTGCTGCGCGCGGCCTGGGAGAACTTCGGCGTCGGCAGTTCGGACTTCCTCGGCGGTTCGGGCGGCTCCTCGATCACACAACAACTGGTCAAGAACGTACTGATTCCGCCTGAGGAGCGAACCGGTCGCACGCTCAACCGTGTCCGCGGGAAACTGAAGGAAACGATCCTCGCCATTGAGTTGACCAACGAGTACGGCAAGGAGCAGATTCTCGAGTGGTATCTGAACTCGATTTTCTATGGCAATTTCTCTTACGGGATCGGAGCTGCCAGCCAGCGTTACTTCGGCAAGTCGCCGGCCCAGCTGACGCTGGCCGAGTCTGCGATGCTGGCCGGCCTGCCGCAGGCGCCATCGCTCTACAACCCGCTGGAGAACTTTGACGGAGCGAAGCAGCGACAGGGCGACGTGCTGGAGTTGATGGTGCGGCACGGGTTCATCACTCGCGCCCAGGCCGATACCGCCTGGCGCGAAGAGTTGGAGTTCGACTCGGCCGAGTTCGACATCGAGGCGCCGCACTACGTGATTTATGTAAGAGAGCAGGTTGAGCGCCTGTGCCGGCTGGAGCGGTTCGTGCCGCCCTCAGGTACGGGCGGTTGCGAGAACTTGATGAACAACGGCGGTTTGAGGATTACGACCTCGCTCGACTTTGGCCTCCAGGCCCGAGCCGAAGCCGAAGTGCGCTCGGCGATCGACGATTTCGAAGCGTCGACCGGTGCACATAACGGCGCACTGGTGGCAATCGATCCGTCGACCGGACAAATCCTTGCCATGGTCGGCAGCCGAGACTTCTTTGACGAGACGATTGACGGTCAGGTCAACCTGGCGACGGCGACGCACTCACCGGGATCCGCACTGAAGCCGCTGACCTACCTGGCTGCGTTCCAGCTCGATCCACGCACATGGCACCCGGCAACGGTGCTCTGGGACGTGCCGACCACGTACGTCGAAGCGGACGGCACGGAATTCAAGCCGGTCAACTTCGACGGCGTGTTTCGGGGACCGGTGACTGTGCGCAGCGCCCTGGCCAACTCGATGAATGTACCGGCGTTCAAGGTGGCCGAACGACTGGGAAGCGCGGCCCTGCTGGACACGCTGCATCGGCTGGGGATCACCACGATGCACGACCCCGGCGACTACGGACCCTCGATCACCCTCGGTGGCGGCGAGGTGACGTTGCTCGATTTGACCTATGCCTACGCGACGCTGGCCAATCTCGGCGAGATGAAGGGCCAACTCACAGTCCAGGCACTCCCGGACGGATTCCGCCAACTCGATCCGGTCGCCGTGCTGGAGATCCGCGATGTTGAAGGACGGCTGTTGTATGAGTGGTCGGCGTCGGGAGAGCCGGAAGTCCGCTCCGCCGCACGTCCCGGGCAGGTCTATCAGATCACTGACATCCTCTCGGACAACAACGCCCGCTCCCTGCTGTACGGGACGAGCAGCCCGCTCGTGTTGGATCGTCCGGCTGCAGCCAAGACAGGAACGGCCGGTGATCCGGGTCAGGACGACGTGCGCCGCGACTACTGGACGATGGGCTACACGCCGCAGCTGGCCGTCGGCGTCTGGATCGGCAACGCCGACGAGTCGGCGATGACCGGTGGCTCGTCGGTGCAGACGGCAGGATTGATCTGGAACCGATTCATGCGCTCAGCGCACGAGGGCGTGACAGCCGAGGCGTTTACAGAACCTGACGGGATTCATCGGTCCCTGGTGTACGCGCCCGCGGTGAACTTGCATGCGGCGGTGCAACCCGATTCGAGTCTGCACAACCCTTGTTCCTCTCCGCGAGAGGAATTGTTCGTGTCGGCCCGCGTCGCGCCACCGCTCGACAACTTCATCTGCTACGAGGTTGAAGTTGATCGACGAACATTGCAGCGGGCAACCGTCGACACGCCTGAGGACTATCTGCAGCAGGGCGTCTGGTTGGAACCACCCGCAGTGTCGCGACGCGGGGCGACGGCGCTTGATCCCATTGCAGTCGAGTGGCTGCGTCGGAACCGCGTCGCCTATCTCCAGCCGGGGACGGTTGATGACGCGGATGCGCCGGTGAGGTTCGATACGCCTGGCGACGCCGCGATCATCGATCGCGGCGAGATTCTGATCACCGGGCGGGCACACAGCTCGGAGTTGACCGGTTGGACGCTGACTGCGCGCCGGTTGGGTAGTGAAGATGTTCTCACCATCGCGACCGGCTCGCAGGGTGTCGACGGCGGCGTCCTGGCACGTTGGGACAGCAGCGACATCGTCGGCGGCGTCTATGAGCTGAGCCTGGAGTTGATGGACGCGTACCTGGGGTCGATCAGTGAGACGATCATGATTGCCCTGCCTGAGCAGCCGAGTGTGTCCGGACTGGAGTCCGAGACGGCTGAATCGGAGTGAGCCGCGCTACCGGGGGAGCAGAGCATCCGCCTCTTCGGGAGAACCGACCCCGCGCACTGCTTGAAGAAACTCGGACAGCGACTCATGGTCAGCGCGAAACTGGATCAATCGTGGGCCCCAGGGACTGGCCGACGACGGGCTGGCGCCGTAACCGCCGCGAAACGCGAGAAATGCCTGGTTAATCCGGCGGAATGGTCGATCCAGGTCGATCAGCCGTAGTCGCGTCGATTCCATCAGACGCTCCGCCTCTTCAATCTGACCATCGGCCAGCAACGCGTCCACGTCGATTCGAAGTTGGCGCAGCAGCGGATCAGTGGCAGCGCGAATCTCAGTGCGGAGTTGCACTCGGTCGTCAATGTCTGGAGGTTCAAACGCTGACAACCCTGCGGCAATCTCGCCCAACTCGTCGCCGACGATATCTGCGACGGTCTCATTGATCGTGCGCATGTCGGATCCCCGGCCGTAGGCCAGCCCAAGCGGGTAGAAGCCGAGGTAGTGATGGGTCCACTCATGGGCCATGATCCGCAGTGTGCTGAGATAGTCGCGTGACGAGACGACCGAAGCCGGATACAGCGCGACGCCGCCGATCGGTCCGACCCACGCGGACCAGCGTCCGTCTGCTTCGACTGCCGCTTCGATTCGTTCGTAGTCGTCGCGCTCGACATCCGATGTAAGCAGCACCGAACGGACCATTCGGACCTCGTCCCTCAGGGAGACAGCGACCACGTGCAACCGCTCACTCAAGTCAACATCGACCGGCGGCCAGACAACTCTGACCCGCCCGAAGAGGGGCAGCGGAGTATCCAATCCCAGGTCCGATGCCGCATTGCTGAGCTGCCGTTCCAGCAGCAGTTCCGCCTTCTTTCGGTCTTCCTCGTGCCCCTGCTCGAACCAGCGCTGGAGCGTCGCTTGCTCGTCCAGATCCGGTTGATCAAGCCAGCCGGCCACATTGGTCAGCCAGCGGTTGGGCAGGTGAGTGACCTCGTACTTGAAGAACGAGAAGCGATGGGTCTCGGTCGCCCGTTCCACGATGTCGTCGAGGCCGGTTGAGGACTGGGCTCTCAACGTGGTCGAGACGAACAGCGCACAGAGAACGGTCATGCCGATGGCAACCGATGCCAGCGAAACGGTCAGCGCGAGACGACGCCGCATCATGCATTCGATGCTACGCTCAACCGCGTTGATGACCCGTTCAGAGTCCGAATCTCTCTACATCCCCATCGTCCGCCGTGAAGTCCGTGTGGTCGCTGCAGCGATCGACTTCGTTGTGATTGGCCTGTTCAGCGCGTTGTGCGCTGCGGCCGCACTGACGGCCATGTTGCTGCAAATCGATCCGCTGGAGCGTGACCCAACGGCAGGTGAGTGGGGAGTTGGCTATGCCATCGCCCTCTGTTGGTTCATGCTCTCGTCGTTGTATGCAGGTCTGGGGGCACGCACGCTCGGAGCTCGGGCACTCGGCCTCAGGGAACTACGCGGCGGCAGGCGGACGTTTGTGGTTCGCGGGCTCATCTGGTGGCCTTCGGTGCTATTGCTGGGGATTGGATTGTGGTGGCCATGGATCGATCCGCAGGGACGCAGCCTGCCCGACATGATGTCCGGCTCACTGCTGATCGAGACTCGGCCGAGGTGAACAGGCGCCCGACGCTGTACCGGCCGGTGGTGGATCGGGAGCCTGGATGGCGGCGGCCCGTGCTGGTCCTCACCCTGCTCTTGACCGCGCTGACGACGGCCGTCGCAATCGTGTTCATGTCCGCCACTCAGCTGACGGAACGGAACATGGCTCAGCGCTTCCTCGCCCGCGCGCTGCACTCTCTGCTCGAGATCGATCAGTTTGTGCTCCATGCCTGGCCGGAACTGGAGGCAGCGGCGGCGGATGGAAGTCCGATTCTGCTGGAAGACTTCCCGGTTGCACTCCAACTCGATCGCGCCGGACTGGCGGAGGGACCAATCGCAGTATCCGAGGCAATCGCGGCCGCAACCGCCTCGCTGGTGTACGACGCCGGACTCGATGTGCTGTCGGAATCGCCACGAGCCTTCCGGATCCTGTCGCGGGGCGCCTTGTTTGACGGCTCCGTTGGCCGGCTGACGGGCGGCGGTCACGAGTTGGCCAGCATCGGGTTCATCGTCAGTGGGACGCTCGCCGTGCTACTGGTCCTCGCCACCGCAGCCCAGGTCCGAGGCCTCTACCGGATCGGCGCGCCGGCCCTCGCGATCGGACTGGGGGCGGCGCTGGTCTGGATCGTCGCGGCTGTGGCGCGGTCCGCATTCGAAGGGCAAGCGGAGACGAGTGCGGATCCATTCGCTGCAGATCTCGGATTGATCGCCGCCGACGCAGTTTCCGTGCTGGTGCGCAACGGGGCCATTGTGACGGTGACAGCCGGTGTTGTCGGCGTGTTGAGTCTGGCCGCGGGAGGGTTGTTGCGAGCCCTCGAACGCGCGAATATCGCTCAGTCGGCGCGGAATCGGTAGCTGCCCACTTGATTCCGTCGTCGCGAGCACGGCGTGTACGATGCAAGAAAGTGATTCGGGTATGCCTGACGCAGATCCGAGCGCCGCGGGAGTAGCTCAGTGGTAGAGCATCTGCTTCCCAAGCAGAGGGTCGCGGGTTCGAATCCCGTCTCCCGCTCCAGCAAGTCAGGTGGTCCGAACAAGTCCCGATCGACGGGATAGCGAGGTAGACACGATGGAACTGAGATTCTCCGAAGCCGAGGAAACCCTGCGCGGCGAAGTCCGCCAATTCCTGCTCGACAACATCCCCGAGCCCACCTCGAGTGACGGTCCCGGCGGCGCCCGCGAGAACGACGAAGACTTCGAGAACGCCGTCGAGTTCAACCGCAAGCTCGGCGACCGCGGCTGGATCGCTCCGGCCTGGCCGAAGGAATACGGCGGTCTGGGCGCATCGATCTACGAGCAGATCGTGTTCAACGAAGAGTTTGGCTACCACGGCGCGCCGGACACCGGCACGCGCGGCTTCGGCGTTGGCATGATTGGCCCGACCCTGATCATCCACGGCTCCGACGAGCAAAAGGCCGAGTACCTGCCCAAGATCACCTCCGGCGAGCACATCTGGTGCCAGGGATACTCAGAGCCCGGTTCCGGCTCCGACCTCGCCTCGTTGCAGACCCGCGCCGTCCGCGACGGTGACGACTACATCATCAATGGCCAGAAGATCTGGACTTCTGGCGGTCACCGCGCCAACCAGATGTTCTGTCTCGTCCGCACCGATCCCGACGCGCCCAAGCACCGCGGCATCTCCTTCCTCTTGATCGACGACATCAAGAACACCCCGGGCCTCTCGGTCCGACCGCTGATCAATATGGCCGGACGCCACCACTTCAACGAGGTCTTCTTCGAGGACGTCCGCGTCCCCGCCAAGAATCGCATCGGCGAGGAGAACCGTGGCTGGTACGTCGGCATGACCCTGCTCGACTTCGAGCGCTCCGGCATCGGCACCACGGCCGGCCAGCGCAAGACGCTTGAGGGCATGACAGAGGAGTTGCAGAACGGCTCTGCCGAGGACCGCGAACGCTACCGGCTCGGCCTCTCCGACCTGGTGGTCAGCAACAACGTGGCCAAGTACCTCGGCTACCGCATCGGTCACATCCAGGCGACCGGCAACGTGCCCAACTACGAGGCTTCGGTGATCAAGATCTTCCAGTCCGAGCTGGGCCAGAAGATCTACAACTACGGGATCAAGATGTTCGGCCTCAGCGGCCAGCTGATCCCGGAGGAACCGACAGCTCCATGGTCGGGAGACATGCCCGAGCAGTACCTGCTCGCCGTGCCCAGCACGATCTACTCCGGAACCAACGAGATCCAGCGAAACATCATCGCGACACGCGGTCTGGGCCTACCGCGGTCGTAGCTGCTTCGAGTTCCGAGTCAGCCGATACCGCGGCGCGTCCAGGACGCGCCGCGGTTTGGTTAACTCGCGCAGAGTGTCTGGAAGACTGGAGGATTCAGCGCTAACGCTTCGTCGCTGATCTCAATACTCATCCGGGCCAGGCCTGACATCGCACTTCCATATGACACCTGCAATCCCTGCGCCGGAACTGCCACATTTGGCGCTCCCCTAGAGATGTAGATGTTGCCCTTCTCCAGGCCAGCATTCTCATCGTCCATAAGCATCCAAACAGCGGTCAGCGCGTCGCTGTTCGCTGTACCTCGATTCAGTTCGATCAGCACAGCCCCCTCGCCGAGCGCCTGATCAACCAGCGTCAGCACCCAGGGATGGACGACCATCTCCTCCCAGTGTCTGCCGACTCCATGATGCTCGATCAGCTCATCAGCCATCGCGTCGGTGAATGCGCTCTTGAGGATGGTGCGACCCTGACTATCCAACTCCTCGACGTGTGAACGCAACCCGTAGTGCTCAATCCGGTGATCGACGTCTGGGTTGTTGATCGTGCGACGGGCCATGTGGTCGTGCAGACCGCCGAGGAACGGCAGCAGTGGCGGATGGGAGGGGAACTGGCCCTTCATCTTGACTGGCTTGTCGCGTGAGAGATGACCGTACTCGCGCTGTGCCCGCGCCTGGATTCCGGCGTCGCCGTCGTAGATCGTCCAGCCGATTGGCAGGATGGCGTTGTAGTCGCCGTCGATTTCGGTCTCCGCCTCGGTTGCAGGTCCGGGACCGACCTCAATCTGGCCGCCGGAGATCGTGAACCAGAATCCCGCCACGTTGCCGTCAAAGCCCAGGTGCGGCGGAGCGTTCTGCCAGCGCTCGGTCACAGACCATTCGACGCCGTCCAGGGCCTCGGGATGCAGGGCCGCTTGCTCTTGCAGGTAGCGGTTCGCCTCCTCGCACCACTCGTTCGATGCGAACTCCACCCATTCGCTGCGAGAGATCGGCAGCGTTGTCCCGTCCGACATCTTGGCCTCCCTCACTGCTCCAGGCCGTTCTCGGCGAAGATAGCGAACGGAGAGGAGCCGGAATCAGCCCTCCCAGAGCTGGCCGTTGTCGACCTGGTTGGTGATCGCGAACCAGTAGGCATTGTGTCCGCCGACCCGCTGCAACACTTCTCCGTCAGGGCCGAGCAGACTGTCCTCTCGGATTCTCCAGACGGCGCCCTCGGAGTCGATCAGCGTGTCGCTGGCCGGGTCGGCAGATTGGAACTGGACGTCGCCCGACTCGTACGAACGGCCTCCTTCGCCGTTGGCGGTGGCGACAACTACGATCGGCAGGCCGCCCACTTCATCCTGCGCGAACGCGCGCTCGGCGAGTAGTGCGATTGGGTAGGCCGTCAGCGCCTCGCCGATTCGCACCGCGTAGACATTGTCCTTCTGCGCCAGGCGATCATCGGAGACCGGAACATTGAACCAGGTGAGCGGGCTGTTGAAGTAGTCCCGGTAGGCGACGCCGGGGCCGTAGTCACGGACGAAGCCGGTATTGATGCTGAGCAGTGTCGTGTCGGGATTGCGGGAGTACCAGTCGCCCCACGTGGTAACCACAACGGGCAGCACGTTGAGCCTGATCTCCTCGCCCACCAACGGCCCCCAGGCGGGCTTACCACTGAACTGGTTCCACAGCGTGCGCGTGTTGCGGTCGTACATCAGCTTGTTTGAGCGATACAGCAATCCACTGGTGCCGAAGCGGTAAACCTCGCTGCCGACACGGCCGTCGAACAGGATCGGCGAGCCGCACAGCGTGCAGTAGGCGAGCGAAACAGGCACGCCGCCGATGGTGTCGTTGACCATTTCGTGCCAGGCGATGATTCGGATCGGGTACGCGCGTGCGTCGCCGTCAATCTCCACGCCAACCACGACATCGGTGTCATTGATCCACTGCGCTGCGTCCTCGGGCAAGACCTGGGTTGGAAACTCGAGCGGCGGGATGCCGTCGACGCGAACGCCGCCCCACTGAATCTCCCTGGCGTCGATTGCGATTGCTGCTTCTGGGTCCATCATTTCCGCCATGTCCTCGAACTGTCCCGCGAACAGCGCCTGCTTGAAGCGCAGATACGCCGGGGTGGCGCTGTCATCCGGGTGGAAGTCGAAGATCTCGGGGAAGTCATAGACAGTGCGTAACGCCTCCCCGAAACGCGCCTTCAGATACTCCAGTGCTTGCTCCCAATAGGGGCTGGGGAACGCGGCCAGATCGATGACGTACTTGTCGACCGAGGGAGAATCGGAGGCGAGCAGTTGGTCGAGCAGCGCCTGTCCATAGCCCGGAATTGGCACATATCGACCGAAGAATCCATCCGCCGGCCCCCAGTAGATCAGCTCCGACATTTCGACGGCGTCCGGGTGGAAGGGGCCGTCGGACACTGCCTCCGATTGTTGCTGAGTCTCTTGTGGGTCCGGCTGCGAACTCTCCTGCTGTTCCGACTCGCGGGCAGCTTGTTCGCCCTGTTCTGTGGTCTCGGCGACCGCCTGATCCGCTTGCCGGGCCCGGTCATCCTGCTCGGCGGGCTGGCGTTGCTGCTGGTCTCCCGATTCAGCCTCCGGCTGCTCCGGCTCGACGGCCTGTTGGTCCACAGACTCGACCTGCTCCTGAGTCACAGCCTGGTCGGATCCGCGGCAAGCTGAGATCAGAAGCATGATCGCCAGTATCGGGAGCACCCAGCGCATATCGCCGCCCCTCACATCCGCTGAACTCAGCCTACGCGGCCCATTGGCCGCCGGATTACCTATGGTCGGCTCCAACCGGCTTGCGCGTATCTTCTCAATACACCTCGCCTATCCGAGAGATGGAGCCAATCAATGAGCGAACCACCACTGTTGTTCGAGCCCGATCGGGCAAATCGCCGGGCGCTGATGACGTTCAATCGGCCCGAGCGAATGAACGCCATGAGCCCCGAGCTGCAGGTCCTGATGCGCGAGGCGATTGACGAGTTCAAGAGCGACCCGGATCTGTGGGTACTGATCGTCACCGGCGCCGGGGAACGCGCTTTCAGCGCCGGCGCCGACTTGAGCAGCACGATCCCCAATGCAACCGCGGCGACCCGCGAGGAGCCGCTCAAGGTCAACGAGACTCGCGGCCTACACGATGTGCACAAGCCGGTGATCGCGGCAGTCAATGGCTACTGCATCGCCGGTGGGCTCGAATTCATGCTGGGCACGGATATCCGCGTCGCGGCCGAGCACGCCGAGTTCGGCCTCCAGGAGGTTCGCTGGGGGATCATCCCGATCGGCGGTTCGCATATCCGACTGCCGCGTCAGATTCCCTGGTGCTGGGCGATGGAGATCCTGCTCACCGGTCGCCGGCTGACAGCGGCTGAGGCGTTGCAATGCGGGTTGGTCAATCGAGTGGTCCCGGCCGACCAGCTGATGGAGACCGCGAACGGGATCGCCGACCTGATCTGCCGCAACGGCCCCCTCGCGGTGCGGACGGCCAAGGAGATCGCTGTGCGGGGCGCGATGGGCATGTCCTGGGAACAGGCCTGGAGCATGGAGTCGCTACTGGGTGCCCGCGCCTTCGGCAGCCAGGACGCAATTGAAGGGCCGCGCGCATTCATGGAGAAGCGCGATCCGGTGTTCACAGGCCGATAGCCCCATACGCTCCATAGGAATCGAGGAGACGATAGATGTCCGACCAATCCGATCTACCGCTGATCTACGAAAAAGACCCCGCCAACAAGCGCTGCGTGATCACGTTCAACCGCCCCGAGCGAATGAACGCGATGTCGCTTGAGCTGCTGTCGCTGCTGCGCGACGCAACCGAGGACTTCAACAACGACCCGGATCTGTGGGTCGCGATCATCACCGGAGCCGGCGAGCGGGCGTTCTGCGCCGGCGCCGACCTGAGCAGCACGATTCCGGCCAAGGCCGGCGGCGCTCGCAACGAGCCGCTCAAGGTGAACGAGACTCGCAACCTGCACCGCGTGTTCAAGCCGGTGCTCTCGGCGATCAACGGCTACTGCATCGCCGGCGGGCTCGAATACATGCTGGGCACCGACATCCGCGTCGCCGCCGAGCACGCAGAGTTCGGTCTGCAGGAAGTCCGCTGGGGCATCGTCCCCGACGCGGGCGCGCACATCCGCCTGCCGCGTCAGATCCCCTGGGCCTGGGCGATGGAGATCCTGCTGACCGGACGTCGGCTGAGCGCCCAGGAGGCGCTGCATTGCGGTCTGATCAATCGCGTGGTGCCGCTCGACGACCTGATGCCGACGACTCACGCGATCGCGGATCTGATCTGCGCCAATGGCCCGCTCGCGGTGCGGACGGCGAAGGAGATCGTCATTCGCGGCTCGATGGGCATGTCCTGGGAGCAGGCCTGGAGTATGGAGTCGTTGCTCGGTGCGAGGGCATTCGGCAGCGAGGATGCGATCGAAGGTCCCAGGGCGTTCATGGAGAAGCGAACGCCTCAGTTCAAGGGGCGCTAGTCCAACGTCGCGACCGCGGGCATCGCGCCGCGCGGGTCGATCTGGTCGTCGTCGGGATCGAGGGTGCCGATGGAGGCCTCGATCCCGTCCGAGACTCTGGTCACTGCATCCTCAGACGTCATCCCCGGACTCGCCGTTGCCGGCAGCGGCGTGTTGAACTGGTAACCGGGTTCGACAAGTTGGCGCTTCCAGGCGGAGCGCATCTCGCGCCAGGCGCCAAGCAAGGTGCGCGGTTCGGGCATGTCGTCGGCCACTTCGCGGCTCAGCGCTTTGAGGTTGTAGCAGGGGACTCCGGCGAACATGTGGTGCTCGATGTGCATCTCCATGTGCCAGTAGAGGAATGACGAGAGCGGATCGAGCTTGATCGTGCGCGTGCAGAGACGGAAGTCGGGCACGTTGTCGCGCAGGCCGGCGTGCTGGGTCGTAGCGATGAAGTACTTCCACCACGTGCCGATGAAGATGGCGCCGCTGACGACGATCATGAGCCACCAGAGCTGGAAGACGATAGACAGCACAACCACCGTTCCGTGGAATGCCAGCAAGAACCGCGCCCAGTTGACGGCGGCGCGATAGGTCGCGGGATGGACTTCTGACAGCGCCCAGGTCCAGGCGGTGGCGCCCGCTCCGCCGATGCTGGAGGGAGTGTCCATGTCGAACTTGCCCATCGCCATCCGCACGGTGGCGTGCAGCAGCCGCAGTGCTCCGCGCACGTTGACCGTGAACATCTCCAACAGGACCAGGGGATGCAGCGACGCCTCCCTGGGCAGGAGCACCTCGCGGTCGCCGTCGGGGAAGAGCGTGTAGCGGTGATGAAAGGTGTGGCTCATCCGGTACTCGTTGTAGTTAAACCAGCCGAAGAGCGAGAACAGGCGCAGGAAGATGCGGTTGAGACGATTGGTGCGGAAGACGGTGCCGTGGACGAGCTCGTGGCAGGCGAGGCCGGGGACGAAGGCCGAGACGGTACCCAGCAGCCAGAGTGAGACGCCGAAGGCGATCCACCAGCCCGACTCGAATGAGACCGCGACCACGGCAGCCAGACCGACGATCAGTGCGAGATGTCCCAACGACTGCTGGAACCCGCGGCGGTTGGAGCGTTCCATCAGTTGCCAGAGCGTGGGCTTGTCGATCGGCGATCGATACCAGCGGACGCGCATCGACTTGCGCACCTCGGGCAATGGCGGCCACTGCGGTGTTTGCAGTATCGGTGCCTCGGTCATCGTCGCCATTGAGGTGGTTCCTTGCGTTCTGGGCTCAGGCTAGCGTCGGCGTATCATTCCTGCGGTCGGATGAAGGGCAGGGCCACGATGAGTGAGATGACAGGCTACGGCGCGGACACACTCGACGGGAGCATTCGCTCTCGGTTCGTCGAAGGTGTGAATGGACTGACCGTTCACATCCTCGAGGCGGGTTGGGCGGACGGCGACCGACCGCGCATCCTCCTGCTGCACGGCTTCCCTGAGATCGCGTACAGCTGGCGCAAGGTGATGCCGATGCTGGCCGCGGCCGGGTTTCACGTGGTTGCGCCCGACCAGCGTGGCTACGGCCTAACAACCGGTTGGTCCGCGGAGTATGACGACAGCCTGATTCCGTACGGCATGCTGAACCTGACTCGCGACGCGGTCGGGTTGGTCAGCGCGCTGGGCTGGGACTCGGTCGACGGCGTGTTCGGGCATGATTTTGGCTCGCCGGTGGCGGCGTACTGCGCACTGATTCGGCCCGATATCTTCCGCTCGGTCGTGACGATGAGCGGGCCGTTCGGCGGTGCGCCCGGACTGCCAGCGGGTGAGCTTCGCGGGTCGGGTGCGGCGGGCTCGGAGAGCATCGCCGACGACCTGGCGGCGCTGGATCGGCCTCGTAAGCACTACCAGCTCTACTACTGCACCCGACCGGCGGACGCCGACATGACCAATGCGCCGCAGGGCGTTCATGATTTCCTGCGCGCGTACTACCACCACAAGAGCGCCGACTGGCAGCAGAACCGACCGCATCCGCTGGAGGCGTGGAGCGCAACGGAGCTGGCCAAGCTGCCGACCTACTACGTGATGGATCTCGACGAAGACATGCCGACGACGGTGGCGCATGAGATGCCGTCGGCAGAGGAGATTGCCAGTTGCACGTGGCTGACTGAAGCAGAGATGGCCGTCTATGCGGGGGAGTACTCGCGCAACGGATTCCAGGGTGGGCTGAACTGGTACCGGGCGACGCGCGATCCGGAGTGCGTGGCGCAGCTTCAGCTGTTTCACGGCCGGACGATCGATGTGCCGGCGGCGTTCATTGGCGGCGCCTCGGACTGGGGCGTCTACCAGTCGCCGGGTGGCTGGGACCGGATGGCCACGGCGTGCACCAAGCTGCAAGGGATGCACCTGGTCGACGGAGCCGGTCACTGGGTCCAGCAGGAGCAGCCCGAGGCGGTGACGGAGTTGCTGTTGGGTTTTCTAGATGAAACCTCTCTGGTTTGATACTCAGCGCCTGAGCTGGGGGGCGACGTCATTGACGAAGCGTTCGCTGCACTCGGAGTCGGGGTGGCTGGGGTCGAGGGTGGCGCCGGGGATGAAGAAGCGGGTGACTCCGAGCTCGATCAGCTCTCCGAGGCGCTGAACGCAGTAGTCGGGCGGGCCGAAGATGCCGAAGCTGCCGGCGAACTCCTGCGTCACGTGGCCGGACTGTGGACTGCCCTCTCGGGCGTGACCATGCATGTCGTAGCTGTCGTGGATTTTGGTCAGCACATCACGCTGGTAGTCGGTGACCGGCCCGACGATCTCGCCGTACATGTTGGAGAAACGGGCGAAGAGCGACAAGCCGGCAGAGCCGATCGAGAGGGCGACCTCGGGATCGTCGTGGACCACGGTTGGGATGTAGGCGGCGAATGCGATGTCAGGGTCGAGCCCTGCCTCGGCGCGAGCTTCGCGTGCGACGTCCATGCCCCACTTGATCCGGTCGGGGTCGCCGCCGACCGCGAGGCTGACCTGTTCGGCATGACGGGCGGCCGCGGCGATCACGCGGGGACCGGTCGCCGCGACATCGACGGGCACCTTGGCATAGGACGGGTTGAGCCATTCGATGCGGCTGGTGTCGGGCGTGTCGGCGAGGCCCAGGACGTGGACGTCGGTCTCGCCGAACTCCACATCGTCACCGCGCAGGTAGCCCTGGAGCTGTTCCAGATAGTGCTCGAACTTCGGCACTGCGTGCGGCGCCAGTCCGAGATGGGCCAGCGCCGAGTCGCCGCGTCCGATGCCGAGATAGGCGCGCCCGCCGCTCTCGGCCTGGATGGCGGCGATCGCCGAGGCGGTGACGGCGGGATGCCGGGTGTAGGAGTTGGTCACGCCCGTGCCCAGCTTGAGCTGCGTGGTCGCGTGGGCCGCGACGGTCAACGCGACGTAGCAGTCGCTGGCCCGGTTCTGACTGTCGACGAAGGTGATCCCGTCGAAGCCCAATTCCTCGGCTCGTTGCGCCTGCCTGGCTGATGTGAACGCGGACGGATTATCGCTCGAGGCCAGGCCTCGGCCCGATGTCCAGAATTCGACCGGCATAAGGGTTAGCCCTTCAACTGGGGGATGACTTCCTGAATGAAGCGGACGCTGGATTCGGTGTCGGGGTTGCCCGGATCGAGCGGCGAGCCGCGGAAGATGAAGCGGTCGATGCCGATCTCGATCAGCTCACCCAGCCGCTGCACGACGTAGTCGGGCGGACCGAAGACGCCGAAGGAGCGCTCGAACTCGGCCGGGATCACGCCTGCCTGGGCGCTGCCGGGGCGTCCGTGTCCGTGCATGTCGTAGTTGTCATGAATGTCGGTCAGGACCTTGGTCTGCTGTTCCGTCGCCGGACCGACGATCTCGCCGTACATGTTGGAGAAGCGGGCGAACAGAGAGACCTGCCCCGCTCCGATCTGCATGGCCTGCTCGGGGTCGTCGTGCACAGCGAGCGGGATGTAGGCGGCGAAGGGGATTTCCGGGTCGAGTCCCGCTTCGACACGCGCTTCGCGGGCGACCTCCATGCCCCAGAGCGTCCGATCGACATCGGCGCCGACGTTGAAGCTGACTCGGTCGGCGTGACGGGCGGCGGCCTGGATCACGCGCGGACCGGTGGCCGCGACATCGACGGGCACTTTCGGTCCCATGCCGTTCATATAGCGAATGTTGCTGGATTCCGGCGTGTCGGCCAGACCGAGGGCGTCGACGTCGGTCTCTCCGAAGGCGACGCTGTCGCCGCGCAGGTAGGCCTGGAGTTCCTCGAGATATCGCTCGAAGGGATCGACGGCGTGGGGAGCGAGGCCGAGATGGGCGAGCGCGGAGTCGCCGCGGCCGATGCCCATGTGCGCCCGGCCCTGGCTTTCCGCCTGGATTGTGGCGATGCACGACGCCGTGACCGCGGCGTGGCGCGTGAAGGAATTGGTCACGCCGGTGCCGAGTTGAATCCGAGAGGTCGCGTGGGCGGCGAGCGCCATCGAGATGTAGCAGTCGGGGGCGAGGTTCTGGCTGTCGACCCAGACGATCCCGTCATAGCCGAGCCGCTCAGCTTCGACGGCCATTTGTACGCCGTCGAAGGAGGGCATGCCGGAGCTGGCGCCCGGCAAGGATCTGGTCGGGACACCGGCGCCCATTGTCCAAAATTCGGCTGTCATCGGAATCCTCCATAAGTCGGTGATTTTCGCGGCTGGGCCGAGGGTACTGCCTGCTTGAGACGATGCAGATTGGCGAGTTTCAGGTTTTCAGAGAACTTTTTTCTATCGGGCGGAAAACAGGAACCGCGGCGCGGATCTCCCATGTTTTGCTGGAGATCGTGAGTTTGGGGACGTTCAGGATTTTCAGCTTTTTTCAGGTTTTTTCGGGTCGGTTCAGGCTTCGCAGCCAGGTGGAGACGGGGCGTGCGGCGTGGAAGGAGGTGTTCGGAGCGTTCGGATTTGTTCGATGTTGTTCGATTCTGTTCGGATTTGGACGATGCTGTGCGGCGGTGGATGGTGATGCGCGAGTGGTGTTCGGGTTTCTGTGGCTGGGACATCGGAAGTAGATTTCTGCGCTGACGCTGGCGATTTGCGAGACATTTTAGTCGCACATGTGATCGATATGGCCGCATGTTGTGACGTTGGATACATGCTGGGGGACCCCCTCTGTCCCTCCGGGACATCTCCCCCGCGGAGCGGGGGAGAAAAGGGGAACTGGGATGAGAGTGGGAAGTGGGGATCCTGGTCACTGGGTGCGCATGAGGTCGTCGATGAGTGTCTGGTGGTCTTTGATTTCTCGGCCGGCGGAGTCGATGGTGACGTCGAGGAGGCGGCCTTCGAACTCGAATGGGGATTTGTAGCGGTCGTCGACCGGGGTCTGGCCGTCGCGGCCGACTTCGAGCGGCTCGTTGACGTAGTTGCGGTCTTGGAAGTGGATCAGGATGGCGGCTCCGGCCGGCTCGTCGTTGATGAACATGCGGACCGAGGCTTCGCCATCGCCGGCTCGAACGACGTCGGTGCGGAGGGTCACGGCTCCGACGGGGATGGCCGAATCAGAGACGATCCGACTGCGCTGGCCGAAGGCGTTGGTGGTGTAGCAGAGCCGATTGTGCTGGATGTAGAGCGCGACGCCGCCGAAGCGGCCGCCGTCGGCGAGGATGACGCCTCCCTGTGCCGCGTGGTCGCGCTCGATCTGCGCTTCGATTCGATGCGAGCTGCCGAGCAGGAACGGTCCCTGGCGGAAGAAGTGGGGCAGGACGGCGCCCTGCTGGAAGACCCAGCGGCCGGGACCGGGACGCTGCAGGCGCAACTGGTGACCGCCGGTCAGGTCGTCGAGCGGGAGTACGCCGAAGCGTTCGGCTTCCCGCCACCAGAGGTCGATCATGTCCTTGAGCCGTTGCGGTTCAGCCTCGGCCAGATTGGTCAGCTCGGCGATGTCCTGCTCCAGGTGATAGAGCTCCCACGGTTCAGCGTCGTAGTCGGCGCCGGGCTCGTGGAAGGTGACAGCCTTCCAACCGTCGTGCCAGATGGCGCGGTTGCCGACCATCTCGAAGTACTGCGTCGCTTTTGGCGAGGGGGCGTCCGGGTCCTCCAGCGTGGAGCCGAGGGAAACGCCGTGCATGGGGATCTGTTCGACGCCATTGATTGACTCCGGCATGTCGACGCCGGCGAGGTCGAGGATCGTGGGGGCCAGATCGACGACGTGGCAGAACTGCCGGCGCGTCTGGCCGCGGGCGGCGATTCCCTTGGGCCAGGAGATCACCAGCGGAGCCCGAACGCCGCCCGAGTGGGTGTGCGATTTGTAGCGCTTGTACGGCGTGTTACCGGCCATGGCCCAGCCGCGCGGGTAGTGGTTCATGACCAGCGGACCGCCGAGGTCGTCGAGCCGCGGGGAGATGTCTTCCAGCGTGTCGCGCACAGCGTTTCGGCGGCGGGTGTGGTCGAACGTGCCGCTGGCGCCGCCCTCGGCCGATGCGCCGTTGTCCGAGATCGCGATGACGAGCGTGTCGTCGAGTTTGCCCAATCGATCCAACTCGTCCAGCAGGCGGCCGATCTGGGCGTCGGCATGGTCGAGGAATCCGGCGAAGACTTCCTGCATGCGGGCGTAGACCCGCCGCTCGTCGTCGTCGAGATCGTGCCAGGGGCGGACGTTGGGATTGCGCGGGGCGAGCTGCTGATCCTCGGGGAGCAGTCCGGATGCGCGCTGGCGGGCGAGGATCCGGTCGCGCTCGACGTCCCAACCGTCGTCGAATCGGCCGCGGTACTTGTCGGCCCAGGGGGCGGGAACGTGATGCGGGGAATGCGCGGCGGCGAATGCGACGTAGAGGAAGAACGGGGCGTCGTCGCCGGAGGAGGCCAGTTGACGCAGCCACAGGTTGGCGCGGTCGACGATCGCTTCGGAGAGGTGGTAGTCGTCGCCGGAATCGACGGTTGCCGGCGCGTCGATTCGCTCGTTGCCGAGGAAGAGTTCGGGATTCCACTGGCTCGTCTCGCCGAAGAGGAAGCCGTAGTAGCGGTGGAAGCCCCGCTGCAGCGGCCAGTGATCGTAGGGGCCGGCCGGCGTCTGCATGGTGCTGACGACGAGGTGCCATTTGCCGACGCACATCGTGCGATAGCCGCTGGGCTTGAGCATTTCGGCCAGCGTGCCGGCCTCGCGCGAGATGAATCCGGCGGTGTTGGGGAATCCGTTGTCCATCTCGGTCACGCGACCGATGCCGACGGCGTGGTGGTTGCGTCCGGTCAGCAGGCAGGCGCGGGTGGGAGAACAGAGCGGGGTGACGTGGAAGTTGGAGTAGCGCAGGCCGCGTTCGGCTATTCGGTCGAGGGCCGGCGTGTCGATGCTGGAGCCGTAGCAGCCGAGCTGGGAGAAGCCGACATCGTCGAGCACGATGACGACGACGTTGGGCCGCTCGACCGTTGGTTCCTTGTTCCAGGAGCTTTCTGAATCGGCGATGGTGGTGCGAATCGTGCCGGTGAATCCGCGTTCGTGTTCCAACTCTGGCATCGGTGCGCCTCGCTTCTTGGCTCGATGAGGATCCAGTTGAGTGGACACGCGCATCGTCTAGAATTAGGCAGGCTGTGCGCAAGTGCGCACTCTGAGAGCGAGATACAGGGAACTCGATGACCAATCACTGGACGAACCTCCGCCGGACGCGTTTGAGCCGGCGGTCGATGCTCCGGGCGTCGGCTCGGGCCGGGGTCGGCGCTGCCGGGCTGGCACTGGTCGGCTGTGGCGACGATGACGACGACGATCAGCAGCAGGCGATGGCGCAGGCTCAGCAGCAAGACCAAGACCAGCAGCAGGCGATGCAGGATCAGGACCAGCAGCAGGCGATGCAGCAGCAGGCCCAGCAACAGCAGGCCATGCAGCAGCAGGACGACCAGGCCGAGCAGCAGGCGATTCAGCAGGAGCAGCAGGAACAGTCGGCGGCCGAGGCGCAGGCGCAGCAGGAAGAAGAGCAGGCCGTCGCCGACGACAACATCGACTACAACGCGACGGCGATTGGCGCCTACGGCGCCTTCCCGCAGATTCTCGACCAGGGCAGCGCGCTGGCACGCGGCGGTCAGTCGGCGTCGAACAACTATCACTTCGGCGCCGTGTTCCCGCTCGATCCGTTCGGCAGCGCCGTGCCCGGCGGGCTGGCGGAGTGGGAGTTCGTAGGCGCCGAGGCGCTGATCGTGCGGATGAACGAGGGTCGGACGTTCCACAACGGCGATTCGGTGACGGCAGAGGACATCAAGTTCACGATCGACCGGCTGACCGGCAAGGCGGAGTACAACCCGGAGTACAACTCGGCCTGGACGGGCGAGCTGAGCTGGACCGGCGACAACGAGTTGCTGGATGAGAACACGCTGCGCATCGAGCAGGGCGCGCCGAGCGTCGACGCGGCCAACAGTCTCGCGCTGGGCGGCTTCCCGGTGTTCCCCAAGAGCTACCTGGAAGAGGTCGGCGACGATGGCTACGGCCAGTTCCCGGTCGCGACGGGGTCGTTCAAGTTCGTAGAGTGGTCGCCGGACGAGTACATCAAGAGCGTCCGCAACGACGACTACTTCAACGACCGCGAATACGCCTACGCGCCCAGGCTGCCGTACCTGGCAGGGTTCGAGGCGCGGCTGATCCCGGAGATCGGCGCTCGCGTGTCGGCGCTGGAGGCGGGCGAGGTCGACGTGGCCAACTCGATTCCGCCCGACCTGGCAGTGCCGCTGGGCGAGACCGGCGACTACAACGTCTTCTATCACCCGGCGCAGCGTGGTCTGCACATCAAGCTGCCGATGACGATCGAAGAAGACCCGTACAACCCGGGTCAGCCGAATCCGTGGCGCGATCGGCGAGTGCGGATCGCGGCGAACCTGGCGGTCGACGTTGATGCGATCACGCAGAACATCATGACCGGCCGGGAGAACTACACCTACACGCTGTCGTCGGGTCAGTTCGGGTTCCCCGAAGAGCTTCCCGAGCAGCGCTGGGGCTACGACCCGGAGGAGGCGAAGCGATTGCTCGCCGAGGCCGGTTATGAGGACGGCGTCGAAACCGACCTGATCTACCTGAGCGGTCTGTACACCAACGACCAGCTGTTCATGGAGGCGATCGCGGAGATGCTGCGCGAGGTTGGCTTTATCGTCAACCTGATTCCCGAGGACATCTCCAAGTTCCTGGGCGAAGCGCGCAACAAGGAGCTGGTCGCGCCGTATCTGTTCCCGCAGTCGGCGGGCTTTACCTCGATCGGTTCGATGGCGATCTCGGTCGACAGCGCCGCGACCTACGAGCACCGCGTGGAGGTGCTGAGCGACGAGCGGGCCGAGGTGGACCGGTTGATCGCCGCGGCGAAGACGGAGTTCGACACAGAGAAGCGGCGCGAGTTGCTCAGCGATCTGGTCCGCATCCACTACCTGGAGGCGTCCTGGATCTTCCTCTTCGAGCTGGTCCAGACGCACGTCGCGGCCTCGCGGCTGCACTGGGATCCGTACTTCCTGCAGCCGCCGTCGGTCGAGCTCTGGAACTTGAAGTCGATGAAGACCTAGGGCTCGCATCGCCCGACGCTGCCTGAGGCAGCGGGGAGCAAGCCATGGCAGCGCACCTGATCCCGCGACTGCTGCAGTCGATCGCGGTCGTGTTCGTTGTGGTCTCGCTGGTCTTTGTCGGCAGCCGGCTGATCGGCGACCCGATCGAGGCGTATGCGGCGCGCAACGCCACGGAAGAAGCGATCGAGGCACAGCGCGATCGGCTGGGGCTGCTCGATCCGATGATCGTCCAGTACGGGAATTTCCTCTGGGGGGTGCTGAACCTCGATTTCGGCGATTCGATCTTCAGCGAGCAGCCGGCCTGGGATGAGGTGTCGTCGCGGATGTGGGCGACGGTCCAGCTGAGCCTGGCCGCATTCGTACTGATCCTGGCGGTCGGGGTACCGGTCGGGGTGCTGGCGGCGATTCGCCGAGGATCGATACCAGACCTGATAGCCAGGCTGTTCGCTCTGGTCAGCCAGGCGATGCCGAACTTCTGGCTGGGCCTGGTCCTGATCTTCATCTTCGCGGTGCAGCTCGGCTGGCTGCCGACCAGCGGGAAGGGCGGGTTCGAGAACCTGATTTTGCCCGCGATCACGCTGGCCGGATTCGGCATGGCGGCGACCATGCGTCTCACTCGCTCGGGCATGTTGGAGGTGCTGAGCAACGACTACATCCGCACCGCGCAGGCCAAGGGGCTCGCCCAGCGCACGGTGATTGTGCGTCATGCCCTGCGCAATGCGTTGCTGGGACTGGTCACGTTCCTGGGGATCACGCTGGCGCAGCTCCTGGCCGGGTCGATCATCGTCGAGGTGGTCTTCGCCTGGCCCGGCGTCGGGCGCCTGATCTTCCGCTCGATTAGCCTGCGCGACTTTCCCCTGATCCAGGTCGGCGTGTTGTTGATCGCGGTCTGGTTTGTCGTGATCAACATCCTGGTCGATCTTTCGTACAACTTCCTCGACCCCAGAATCCGCGTAGGTAGCGACGCATGAGCGGGCAGGCGGGCCAGACGAGCGCAACGCTCGCTGATGCGTTTGGGCAGACCAGCCAACGCTGGCGCGCATGGTCCCGACGCTTGCCACGCGGCTGGCCGCTGCTCTGCGTCTACCTGGCGGTCATGGGTCTGTTCCTCTTCGCGGGAATCTTCGCCGACTGGATTACTCCGCACGATCCGACCAAGCAGAGCCTGGTCAACCGGCTCCAGGATCCGGTCTGGCAGGCAGAGGGAACGTCCGAGTTCTTCTTCGGGACCGATGGTCTGGGCCGCGACATTTTGAGTCGGCTGATCAAAGGCAGTCAGACGTCACTGCTGGTGATCGTGACCATTATTCCCGGATCTCTCGTGCTTGGTACGGCGATCGGGCTGATCGCTGGTTGGCGCCGCGGGCCGTTCGATTCATTTGCGATGCGCCTGGTTGAGGTCCAGTTGGCCTTCCCGGCATTCCTGTTTGCGTTGCTGATCGCGGCGATGCTCGGACCCTCGCTGCGCAATGTCATCGTCATCCTGATTCTCTTCCTCTGGGCGTCCTATGCACGGCTGGTCCGGGCCGAGGTACTCAGCCTGCGCGAGCGTGAGTTTGTGCTCGCCGCGCGGACGATTGGCGCGTCGGACATCCGCCTGATGACCAGGCACTTGCTGCCCAATGTGGTCAACTCCGTGGTCATCCTGGCGACCTTGAATGTGTCGATCGTGATCATTGCCGAGGCGTCGCTGTCATTCCTCGGTGCAGGCGCCGGGCCGGAGACGATCTCCTGGGGGAAGATGGTGGCTGAGGGTCGCGATCTGCTCAAGATTCGCTTCTGGTTAACCGGTATTCCGGGCATCACGATCATGATCATCGCCCTGGTCGGAAACCTGCTCGGAGACTGGTTGCGCGACTACCTGGATCCTCAGTTGCGCAACATCCAATGAGGCCTGGTTAGAGTCCATTCGCCTGCGCAAGGTTGCGAGACTGCAGCTCTTGTCGCGGCAGTGGCAGAGCCGTGGCGTTGCCATGGTTGCCGAGCTTGCGGCTTCCAGGTCGCATTAGGCATTCGGAATTCACTATCTTTCGCGGAAGCGAATAATTCCAGGAAGTGGAAAGAGAGAGCCATGTCACGACACTGGACCAAACTTCGTCGGACCAAGTTAAGCAGGAGGTCGCTGTTGAGCGCCTCGGCGCGGGCGGGAGTCGGCGCTGCCGGCCTGGCGCTGGTCGGTTGCGGCGGCGATGACGACGACGATCAGCAACAGCAGACCGTCGCCCAGGCCCAGCCAGAGCAAGAGCAGCAGCAACAGGCCACGCAGCAGCAACAGCAGCAGCAGGCCATGCAGGAGCAGGCTCAGCAGCAGGCCATGCAGCAGCAACAGGAGCAGCAGGCCGAGCAACAGGCGCAACAGGTCGAGCAGCAAGAGCAGGCCCAGCAGGAAGAGGAGCTGGACCGCTCGACGGCGCAGGAGGAGGCCGAGGTTTCGGAAGTTGACCTCGACGCCGAACTCATCGTCGGCTACGGCTCCTTCCCGCCGACGCTGGACATCACCACCGCCGGCGGCGGCGGCGGTCAGGGCGCCAGCAACAATCTGCACTTCGCAGCCCTGGCGGCGTACAACTCCGGTCGAGTCATTCAGGCCGAGGGCGGATTCGGCGACTGGGAGTTCACCGACGACCTGGGTAGTTTCATCTGGCGGATCAAGGAAGGCGTGACCTTCCATAACGGTGAACCGCTGAACGCAGAGTCGGTCCAGTTTTACTGGGAGCGAATCCTCGGCCGGGCCGAGTACAACCCTGACTTCGAATCTCAGCTTCGCGCCCGCGCTGGCTGGATGGGCGACATCTCGGTCGTTGACGAGCAGACGGTCAGCATCGCGATGGATACACCGTTCGTCGACGCGCCCGAGCAGTCGGGCGGGATCAACTTCGGTCTGCTGCCCAAGCAGTACATCATCGAGAACGGTGACGACCATTTCGCCAACAACCCGATCGGTTGCGGCGCGTACCAGTTCATGTCCTGGATCCCCGACCAAGAGATCCGCAGCGAGCGGTTTGACAACTTTGCCTTCGGGCACGATGCGCCGTTCCAGTACAAGGCCGGCTGGGCCAAGTACATCACCGGCCGCTACTTCCCGGAGGAACAGGCGCGCGCGGCGGCCCTGGAGGCCGGCGAGGTCGACATCGCCTACCGGATCAGCCCCGACGTGGCCAAGCAGTTCGAGGATCGCGACGACTTCAAGGTGATCGCGCTGCCCGATGTCCGCGTGATGGCGCTGGAGTTGCCGGTCAATCAGTCGCTGGATCCGATCACGGGCGAGGAGAACCCATGGCGCGATGTCCGCGTGCGACAGGCCGCGAACTACGCGATCGACGCCGACGCGATCATCGAAAACCTGCTCACCGGGACCGAAGAACGCGCCTACTCGCCGTTCCCGGCCGGTTACGACCCGCCGATCGGCAACCTGCCCGGCCAGTACAACTACGACCCGGATAAAGCGCGTGCGCTGCTCGAGGAGGCTGGTCAGATCGGCTTCGCCTTCACGATCACCTTGCCGACCGGTCTCTGGACGGCCGACCGGATCTGGATGCCGGCTGTGCAGCAAATGCTCAACGACGTCGGCTTCCAGGTCGAGATCGACTACGCCGACTTCGGTAATGCGCTGGCGCTGATCCGGAACAACGAACTGCCGCACCCGTTCGTCTTCAACCAGGCGGGCGTGTCCAGTGGCGCGCCGCTCGGTCCGGCCTTCGCCTACCGACTGGTCACGACCGTCGGCGCACCTTACTCGCACGCCCAGGAATCTGACGACTTCCTGCCGGAGTTCTCAGAGTTCCAAGCCCTAATCGAAGAGGCGAATGCGGAGTTCGATCAGCAGACCGCGAACGACCTGTACTACCAGGCTGCGGTGATCTCGTACGAGAACGCGTTCCAGGTGCCGCTGTTCGGTCTGCCTCACCTCTACGCGGTGACGCCGCAGATCCTCTACAACGAGTACTACGACACCTCGACCGGCCTCAACGCGATCTACGCGCAGAAGCTGAAGGCCTAAGAGGAGTTCAACATCGCCATCGCCTGATCGCAGGCTCCCTCCGGCCAGGGGGGAGCCTGTCCAAAGGAGCCTGATCGACGATGCGTAGCGAACTCGGGGCGACCGCAGTCGGACGGTTCCTCCGCTCGATCGCGGTCGTCTTCGGCGTGGTCACGATTGTGTTCTTCATGAGTCGGGGGGCCGGCGACCCGGTCTCGCGGCTCGCGCCGATCGACGCCACCCAGCAGGAGATCGAAGAGGCCAAGGAGCGCTACGGGCTCAACGACCCGATGATCGAGCAGTACGGACGATTCCTCTGGGACATCGTGCGGCTTGAGTTCGGCCAGTCCTTCCGCGCGACGCGGCCGGCGACGGACGTCGTCGGCGAGCGGCTGGTGGCGACGATCCAGTTAGGAGCTGCGGGCCTGTTCGTCGCCTTCGCGATCGGCATTCCATTAGGGATCGTGGCCGCGGTGCGTCGCGGCGGCGCGACCGACATCTTCAGCAGGATCGGCGCGCTGTTCGGTCAGGCAGTGCCCAACTTCTGGCTGGGCCTGATGCTGATCCTCTTTGTCGCGTTGTACATCGACTTCATCCCGACAGGAGGCCGCACGTCGCCGCAGAGCATCATTCTGCCCGCGATCACGCTGGGGTCCTTCCCGGCCGCGGCGGTGATGCGTTTTACCCGTTCGGCGATGCTCGACACGTTGCAGCAGGACTACATCCGCACCGCGCGGGCCAAGGGTCTGAGCGAACGGGCCGTGCTGTTCAAGCACGCGCTGCGCAACTCAATGCTCGCCGTGATCACTCTGCTCGGGCTACAGGTCGGCAACATCCTCTCCGGCGCGATCATCGTCGAGACCGTCTTCGCCTGGCCGGGGCTGGGCCAGTTGATCATCCAGTCCATCGTTGCCACTGATTATCCGGTCGTGCAGGCCTCGGTGTTGCTCACCTCGGTCTGGATCGTGTTCATCAACCTGGTCGTCGATGTGTCCTACACGTTCATCGATCCGCGCATTCGGACGGGAGCGATCTGACCCGTGGCCGAGTCCCAGTCGCCTTCGCAACAGGTCGAGGATCCGTTCGCCGGACGACGGCGGAACTGGCGCGTGCGTTCGCCGAAGACGCTCGTGGCGACGCTGTCGATTCTGCTGCTCTTCATTGTGCTCGGCCTCTTCGGTCCGCATATCGCGCCCGAGGATCCGTTCAAGCTCAACCTGGTCGGCAGACTGCAGCCGCCTTTCTTTGAGGCGGAAGGCAGCCTTGATCATCCACTCGGCACCGATGACCTGGGCCGCGACACGCTGAGCCGGCTGATCTACGGGGCCCGGATCTCGCTGCTCGCGATTGTCATGGTGATCCCACTGGCGACAGTGATTGGATCGATCCTCGGCATCCTCGCGGGTTGGTTTGGAGGTTGGACGAGCCGTGTGATCATGGCGCTCGTCGATCTCCAGTTGGCGATGCCGGCCATTCTGATCGCGGTGTTTCTGCGCGCGATCTGGGAGCCGAGCCTGAGCAACGTTGTGATTGTGCTGGTGTTCGCTCTGTGGGCGACCTTCGCTCGGCTGGTTCGGGGCGAGACGTTGGGCCTGAAAGAGCGGGAGTTCGTCCTAGCAGCTCGAACGATCGGCGCCAACGACCTGCGGATCATGGTGCGCCACGTGCTGCCCAGCCTGGTCAACTCGATCGTGATCCTGGCGACGCTGAACGTTGCCACGGTCGTGATCGCCGAGGCGGGCCTCAGCTTCCTCGGCGTCGGGATCCCGCAGGACTCGATTTCCTGGGGCATCATGATCTCTCAGGGACGGGGCGTGATCGTGACGGCATGGTGGCTGGTCACGGTGCCGGGCATCGCGATTATCGTGGTCTCGCTGGTGGTCAACCTGTTCGGCGACTGGCTGCGGGACTTCCTGGATCCGCAGTTGCGCAACATCCAGAGGTAGGCGCGCGTCGACAAGAAGGAGTCGCCGATGACCTGGCAGTCCGAACTGGATGAGATGGAGCGGCGCGCCCGCTTCGCTCGGCAAATGGGCGGAGCGGACAGCGTCGCATTTCACCACGGCCGGGGCAAACTCACGGTGCGCGAGCGCATCGATCTGCTGATCGATCCGGGCGAGTTCCAGGAGACCGGGGTGCTGGCCGGCAATCCGCAGTGGGACGGCGATGAACTGACCGGACTGATGCCGGCCAACTCGGTCGTCGGAGTGGCCAGGATCAACGGACGCAAGGTGGCCGTGCAGGGCGACGATTTCACCATCCGCGGCGGCTCGGCCGACGGCATGATCGGGACCAAGGGCGGCTGGGCCCAGCGGCACGCATACATGAACCGGATCCCCTACGTCCGCTTGCTCGACGCCACCGGCGGCAGCGTCAAGCACTTCGAGCAACTCGGACGGACCTACGTGGTCGGCCCGGAGGTGGGCGGCGGCACCGGCGTTGACGATCTGCTCTGGTACATGCCGGTCGTCAATGTCGTGCTCGGCTCGGTCGCGGGCGCGCCGGCGGTGATCGCGGCCGACGGACACTTCAACGTGATGGTCAAGGGCACCAGTCAACTCTTCGTCGGCGGACCGCCGGTGGTCAAGGCCAGCCGCGGGCTGGAGATCTCCAAGGAGGAGTTGGGCGGCGAGGATGTCCACGTCTATGGCAACGGGGTCGTGCAGAATCTCGCCGAAACCGAGGAAGATGCGATGCAACAGGCACGCAGATTTCTCAGCTACCTGCCGCAGAATGTCTGGGAGATGCCGCCGCGTGTCGAACCGACCGACGATCCGGAGCGGCGCGAGGAGAAGCTGGTCTCGATCATCCCGCGCAACATCCGGCGCATCTACAACGCGCGCCGGATCCTCGACTGGGTACTGGACAAAAATTCGTTCTTCGAGATCCAGCCGCACTGGGGCAAGTCGCGGATCACCGGACTGGCCCGCGTCGACGGCTATCCGGTTGGAGTGATGATCAACAACCCGCGCGAGAACGGCGGCTCGCCGAACAAGGCGACGTCGGAGAAGATCATGCGTATGATCTCGCTCTGCGAGACGTTCCATCTGCCGCTGATCTACTTTTGCGACGAGCCCGGATTCTCGGTCGGCCCGGCCGACGAGCAATCGGGGATCATTCGCACCGGCGCGCGTCTGATGCTGACCAGCCGGCTCTCGCAGATGCCCTATCTCGTCTTCATCACACGTCAGGCGTATGGCGTAGCTGGAGGGCTGCAGTACCGCCGCGGCAACGCGCTCTACCGGCGCTACGCCTGGCCGTCGGCGCACTGGGGCTCGATGCACATCGAAGGCGGCGTCACCGCGGCTTACCGCCGCGAAATCCGCGAGGCCGACGATCCTGAGGAGAAGCGTCTCGAGATTGAGGCGCGTCTGAACGAGATTCGGTCACCGCTGCGGACAGCGCATGCCTTCGGGATCGAAGACATGATCGATCCCAGAGACACGCGTCCACTGATGGTCGAATTCGTCCGCGACGCGCAGTCCTACATCCAGCAGAGTCTCGGCCCGACGGCGCGGATTCCGTATCTGCCTTAACGAGGTCAGAACGGCGGCGCCCTGTGTGACTCCACCTCGGCAATCGCAGCCTCGTCGTAGCCCAGTTCTTGCATGATCGCAGCAGTGTGCTCGCCGAGGTCGGAGAACATGTTCTTGGCCGTGCCGGGGGTTCGACTCAGGCGGGTGGGGATGCCGGCGACTCGGCGCCGACCGACATGAGGAATGTCCTTGTCCACGACGTAGCCGTTGACCAGCGCCTGTTCGTCCTCCAGGACTTCTTCGTAGTTGAGGACTCGCTGGGCCATGGCGCCGTCGGGGTGGATGTCGAAGAAGTCTTGCCACTCGTCGCTGGTGCGTGATTTCATCATCTCGGCCACGAAGGGGCGCACGTCGCCGATCTGGTCCATTGCCGTCTGATCACGAAACGGATCGCGACCCTCGCGGTGATTCCAGCGCGGATCATCGGCCAGTGCCGGATTGCCTCCGAACTCGCAGAACTCACGCCAGGTTTCGTCTTCGCGGATGCCCAGGCAGAAGGCGACGCCGTCGGCGGCTTCGTAGATGCCGCTCAGCGCAGAAACGATAGGGTGAAATGCGCCGTCGCGCGTGGGCATGTGTCCCGTCGCCGAAGTGTGGTTGATCTCCCAGGCCTGCATCCAGATCATCGCGCCGTAGGAGGAGGTCTGAACCTTCTGGCCCAGCCCGTCGCGCTGACGCGCCACCAGCGCCGTAAGGATGCCCATGGCCAGCGCCATCGCGCCGCCGGTATCGGCGATGATCGCGCCCGGAATCAACTGTGGGTCGTCGGGAGTGCCGGTCACGCCTGAGATCCCGCTGCGCGCTTGCGAGTACTGATCGCTCATCCGGTTCTCGCGTGCGGGTCCGTCGGGGCCGAAGCCGTTGGCCGTGGCGTAGACCAAACCGGGATTGCGCGCCGAGAGCCGCTCGTAACCCATCCCAATCCGCTCCAGCGCCGGTTCGCGGTAGTTGCTCAGGAAGACGTCTGCGCTGTCGACCAGTTTGTCGACCAGTTCTAGGCCGACCTCGGTGTGGATGTCGACGCAGACCGATCGCTTGCCGTGCGACGCGCCGATGAACTGCGTGCCGACCGACTCCAATGGCAACTCGTTGTGGTTGCCTCGGTACCAGCGGTTGGCGTCGCCCATCGGCGGCTCGACCTTGATCACATCGGCGCCCATGTCGGAGAGGTAGCCGCCGGCAGCCGGTCCCTGTACGGCAATCGAGAGTTCAACAACCCGGATTCCTTCAAGCGCTTCCATCGGCTCATCCCTTCATGACGGCGTCTGAGCAATCGCTAGTATGGCAAAGCCCTACGGAGACCATGGGATCTACAACGCGGAAAGGCGCTGCTCGTGACACTCCCGCTGCATGGAGTCCGAGTTCTGGACCTCTCGGACCATCGGGCGGCGCTCGGCAGCCGGATGCTTGCCGACCTCGGTGCTGAGGTCACGATGGTTGAACCGCCCGGCGGGAATCCCATCCGACATCTCGCGCCCTTCGTCGATGAGGAACCATCCTTGGACGGCAGCTATCAACATCTGTACTTCAACGTCAACAAGCGTTCGATCCTGCTCGACTGGCGATCCGACGACGGCCTGGCTCAACTGGGCTCGTTGGTTGAGTCGGCTGACATCCTGATCGAGACGAATCAGCCGGGCGAGTTTCCGCTCGCCGAGATCCGCGCAGCGAACTCACACCTGATCCTGGTATCAGCTACGCCGTACGGCAAGCGCGGGCCGAAGTCGAGCTGGCGCGCGACCGATCTGACAGCCACGGCAGCGGGCGGCCTGCTTCAAGTTAGCGGTGAGCGCGAGGATCCGCCGGTGCACGGCGCGGCCTTTCCGGGCCACACGATGACCGGACTGACGGTCGCGTCATCCGCGATGACCGCGCTGCATGGACGCGACCGCACTCCCGGACAGCCGGGCTGCCACATTGATATCTCGATGCAGGAGGCGACTTCGTTCCAGGTCGTGCAAACGTCGAATCCGAACATCTGGCGCTGGCGCGAGGAAGCGCCGTATCGACCAGCGCTATCGCAGGTCATCCAGTGCGCCGACGGCCGCTGGATGGGTTGCAACATTTCGCCGAACAAGCTGCCCGAGTTCATCGCGATGCTGGAAGAGGCGGGCGTCGAGCATCATTTAGACCCTGAGAACTGGGAAGTGATCCATCGCGGCGACCGCGCCGCCTGGCAGTACCTGGACAATCCGCTCCAGGATCTGGCCAGGGACTTGGCGGCGGTCTGGCCGCGTCAGAAACTGCTGGAACGGCTCTGGGCATGCGGGACACCGGCCATGCCTACGCTGAGCTTTAGCGAGTTCGAGGAGACGGAACACTACCCGACATCCGGCCAGTTCACTCATATCGACACGCCGAATGTCGGCAAGGAGCTGAGCTACTCTCGCAGTCCGCTCGATCCGGTGCAGTCGCCGCTGGAGATGCGTCCCGCTCCGTCGTTGGGTGAACATAACGATGCTCCACTCCCGCCCCTTACAGGGGGACATGACGTAGGCACAGAGGGGCAGGCCTCCTTCCCCGACATGCCCCTGACCGGGATCCGTGTGCTCGACCTGACCTGGGTTGCGGCCGGTCCGCTGACTACGCGGCTGATGGCCAACTTCGGGGCCGACGTGATCAAGGTCGAGTCCAGCGGCGAGCGGATGGATCCGGTCCGGGTGCAGCCGATCAAGGGTGAATTCCATTTCGACTTGCCCGACCTGTTCAACGAGGTCAACACCGGCAAGAAGTCGGTCACGATCGATCTGGCCAACGAGCAGGGCAAGGAGTTGCTCAGAGAGCTGGTCGCGCACTGCGACGTGTTGGTCAACAACTATTCGGCCGGATCGCTGGCTCGGATGGGCTTCCCCTGGGAGGAGCTGCGACAGATCAATCCCGGCCTGATCCTGGTCCATCTGCCTGGCGTCGGCGGCGACAGTCCCTGGCGACCTCTGCGCACCCTGGGCAACCTGCTCAAGGCGGCGGCCGGAATGAACTTCCTGATGGGATACAAACATCAGCCGCCGCGAGGGATGGGCGTCGCTTATCCCGATTTCACCTCGCCGCACGTTGGCGTGACGGCAATCCTGTCAGCACTGCGAGCGAGAGAAGAAACTGGCGAGGGCCGCGAGATAGAGCTGAGTCAGCTCAGCGCAACGGTGGCCCTGCTCGGCGCGCAATGGATGCAGTTTGATCAACTGGGCCGGGATCTGCCGCGTCCCGGCAATCGCGACGCCAACATGTGCCCACATGGGGTGTTTCCCTCACAGGGCGACGACCAATGGGTCGCGCTCGCGCTCGAATCCGATGATCGGTGGCCGGCATTCGCGCGGCTGATCGGCTGTAGCGATTGGGCCGATCGAGTTGACCTACGAACTATGGCTGGTCGCAAGGCCATTGAGGATGAAATTGAATCGGCAATCGGCAAGTGGTCCGCACCACTCACCAAGTGGGACGCTGCCAAACAAATGCAGGCCGCCGGAATCGCCGCGAATGCCGTCGAGGACTTGCGCGACATGATGGATGTCGACGAACACTTCCGCGATCACTACCAGCGCGTCGAGCAACCGTCGCATCCCGGTTTCGGCATCTGGATCGACGCCGCGCCGTGGGAATTCGCGCACCTGGAACGACGTGTGCTGGAACGATCGCCGATGCTGGGCGAACACAACGAGGAAGTCCTCAGCGGATTGCTCGGCAAGAGCCAGGAGGAGATTGCCGAGTTGGTCGCGGCCGGCGTGGTCGGCTAGGCATTTGCGAGTTGGTTGAGGAGCGGACATGCCCAAGTACGTGATGCTGCCGCCCATCGACGACGACATCCGCGAGTGGGCGGCGAAGATGCGGGAGGAACTCCCAAATCTCGATGTGGTCATCGTCGAGGACGAGACCGACGCGCCGCAGGAGCTGACCGACGCCGACGGCGCATACGGCTGGGTCCCACCGGAAGTGCTGCCCAATGTCGAACGTCTGCAACTGCTGCAGAACCCCTTTGCCGGACCGCCGGTTGGTTGGTACTACTCCGAGCTCGCCGAGCATGCGGTCGTAGTCAGCAATCCGCGCGGGATCTACTCCGACCACATAGCGCACCACATTCTGATGTACATGTTGGCGCTTTCACGTGGACTGCCCTACTACGCCGCCGCGCAGGCCGAGGGCCGCTGGGACAACCGAGCCCGGAAGCGCGGCTACGTCGACCTGACCGAAGCGACCGTCTTGATCAACGGCGTGGGCGGCATCGGAGCAGAGGCCGCGAGGCTATGTGCTGCGTTCGGTTGCCGCGTCATCGGCGTCGATCCGCGCCCGGCATACGAGATCGACGGCGAGATCATCGACCCGTCTGAGCTTGATGCCCGCTTGCCCGAGGCCGATTTCATCGTCACGACGGTTCCGCACACGCCCGTGACCGAGTTCATGTGGAACGCCGAGCGGTTCTCGCTGATGAAGAGCTCCGCTTACTTCATCAACATCGGGCGCGGAATGACGTGCAAGCTCGATGATCTGGTTGCTGCATTGGACGAGGGTCTGATCGCCGGCGCAGGACTCGACGTGTACGAGATTGAGCCGTTACCGGAGGGTCATCCGCTCTGGCAGGCTGAAAACGTGATCCTGACGCCTCACATCGCGGTCGCCGACGCGGAGAACATCCCCGAACGACGCTTTGAGTTAATCCTTGAGAACGCGCGCCGACTCGTTGAGGGGCGCGAATTCGTTAACGTCGTCGACAAGGACAAGTGGTACTGACGCCACCTGGATGGAGATGATTGGATTCGAGGACCGTCATGAAGATCGTGGAAATGTACGGCGATTCGCGAGTGGGAGTGATTGAGGTCCCGGAACCTGAACCGCGTGACAATTGGGTGATCGTCAAGGTGATCGCCAGCACGATCTGCGGAACCGAGCTTCGCAGCTACCGGCATGGCGAGCGAGACTTCAACTCGCACTCGTACAACTCGGGACACGAGGCGGCCGGCATCGTCGTCAAGACCGGTCCGGCGGCCAGGATTGAGGAGGGGACGCGGGTCGCGGTGATTGCCCATATGGGCGAGCAATGCGGTCAGTGCTGGTACTGTCACCAGGGTCTCTGGCTGCTCTGCACGGATCTGACCGAAGGAGGCGAGGAGTACCTGGGCACGCATACGCAGTACATCTCGCGTCCCGACACGCACTGCATCCCGATGCCCGACGACGTTCCCTTCGAGATCGGCTCGATCCTGGTCGACGCGGTGGGGACGCCGTATCGAGCGCTTCGCCGGTTGGGGGTGAATGGATTCGACACGGTGTTGATCACCGGGTTGGGTCCTCTGGGCGCCTCCGCTGCGATCATCTGCGAGCGGCTCGGGGCACGGGTAATCGCCACGGAACCGGCCGAGTTCCGGCGCAGCATGGCTCGTGACTATGGCGTCGATGTCGCAATCGATCCTGTCTCAGAAGACGCGCTTGAGCGGATCATCGAACTGACGGACGGTCGCGGGCCTGATGTGGCGCTCGACTTCACCGGCTACACCGAACCCCAGATGCTCTGCGTCGACTCGGTCAGGGTCGGCGGTCGCGTTGGATTCATCGGCCTCAAGTTCGACGAGACGCCCGACGGCCCGGTGCCTCGGCCGACGCCGATCACCGTGGCCGGTCACCTGCTGCCCAAGGAACTGACGCTGATCGGCAGCTGGAGCGTCGCGCCGCACGAGATGCTGGAATTGTTCGAGCTGGTCCAGCAAGGCCTGCCCGTTGAGCAGCTGATCACCCACCGCTTCAGCCTGGACGAGGCGCAGAAAGCCTACGAGACCGCCTTCAACCAGCGCGGCTGCAAAGTGATCATCGATCCGTGGGCCTAGCGGATCACCTCGTCGACAAGTAGCCGGGTGAACTCATCCTGGCTCAGACCGAGTTCCTGTCTGTAGACCTGTTCGTTGTGCTCTCCGAAGAACGGAGCTCGATGGATGGGCAGGCGCTGGCCGTTCCAGAGGAACGGCTGATTCTGGGCCATGAACTTGATCCCGACCGGGTGATCGAACTCGTGGAAGAAGCCCGTCATTGACGGATCGGTCTCAACCAAGTCTTCGATGTCCTCGTTTGGTCCTGCCGGAACGCCGGCTTCCACGAATCTCTGCGTCGCCTGCCAGACGTCCTGTGTGCAGGTCCACTCGGAGATTGCCGCTTCGATCTCGTCTTCGGCGGCCTGTCGGCCGGCCAGCGAGCGGAGATCGTCGCGCGAGGCCAGATCTTCGCGGTCGATCACGTGGCAAACCTCTAGCCAATCGACAGTGTTGCGGGCACATAGCGCCAGCCAACGATCGTCGCCGGCGCAGCGGAAGAGACCGTGCGGCGCCATTTCAGGCGAGCGATTGCCTCGGCGCTCCGTCAGTGTGCCGTTGGCAAGCTGCTCGATCAGTTCGGTGTCGAGCAGGTGGATACCGGCCTCGTATTGGGGAATCTCGATCTCCTGGCCCACTCCGGTGCGGTCGCGTTGGATCAACGCGGAGAGGATCGCCGTCGCGGCCAGCGGTCCGAGCGTGAAATCGGTGTGCAGCAGCACGCCGGTCGGCTTCCGATCGGCGGCGCCGGTGTGCGCGGCCAGGCCGCAGAGCGCGACGACGCTGTTGCCGATCCCTTTCCACGACGCCTTCGGTCCCCAGGTGCCCATCACGGGCAGACTGCAGACGACGATGCGCGGATTGATCTTCTTCAAGACGTCGAATCCGAGACCGAGCCGCTTCATCACGCCGCCGGTGAAGTTGTCGGTCACGACATCCGCTTCGCGGATCAGGTCGTAAGCGACGCGCAATCCGTCGGGAGCGCCGAGGTTGAGGTTGATGCTGCGCTTGTCGGTGTTGCAGTCCTGGAAGAATGCGCCGGTCTCGATCGTTGGCGGCTCGTATGCAGGCAGCGCGACGCGAAGGGTGTCAATCCTGGCGTCGGATTCGATCTTGATCACGTCGGCGCCAAGGTTGGCCATCAATTCAGTCGTCAGCGGTCCGGCTGCTTGCCAGCAGAAGTCGATGACTCGAATGCCCTTGAGCGGCAGATCATCTCGGTGTAGCGATTGCCGCGGCTGGGTTCCATTTGCTCCCCCCTCTGGGGGGAGCTGCCGCGAAGCGGCTGAGGGGGTTCTGGCCGCAGCAGTTGCACGGCGGTTTCGTCCCGTAACCATGCCGCTTTCGACTAGCTCGTCATACTCGGATGCTTCAAAATCAAGCAGCTCCGACAGTACGTCCGCCGAGTCCGCTCCCAGCTCCGGAGCAGGCCGACCCACCGGCTCATACCCCGTCGAGTGAATTGGCAGACGAGGCAGATCAATCTGGCGATCAAACTGCGGATGCTCGACCGAGAGAAACGCGCCGCGTTCATGCAGATGCGGATCCTCGACGATGTCGCGAGCCGAGTTGACCGGCACGGCCAGGAAACCGCGGGACTGTCCCTCGTAGCAGAGTTCGTCTCGGTCCAACGACGCGCACGCCCGCTGCAGCGCTTGGTGCGTCTCACCGCCCCATTCCGGGATGTAGATGTCGCCGGGATACTCAGCCCCGATGATGCCGTCGTAGCCCGCTCGCTCGTGGAGCCACTGACCAAACGCCGCCCAGCGAGCGTGCGTATTCGGTGTGATGCCAAGCGTGAGCCACTTGCCGTCCCTGGACTGGACCAGCGATGAGATGTTGCCGCCGGGCCGGAACGCCTTCTCGCCCAGCTGCCGCCACATGTTCTCGTTGGCGAAGTGGATCGTGGTCGAGAGAATCGCTTCCTGGAGAGAGACGTACGCGTGACTCGCCCGGACGCCGTTGCGACGGTCGTAGAGCATGGCTGTGGCGGTCGCAGCTGCGATCTGGCTGGCCTGCTTGTAGGCCAGCTTGCCGGCCGGATAGTCGGGAGCGACGTCGGGGAAACCCAGACCCTGCATCAGACCGCCGGCAGCAACGCCGACGATGTCGGACGCGGGCAGGCCTTCGCCGCCGCGTCGGGTGACGACATCGATCACGCCGAGATGAGGGTGGATGCGCTGTAGCCGCGCCCGATTGAAGAAGCGGCGTGCCTCGACCGACTTGTCAAGCGGCGCGAGCACGACATCCGCGGCGTCGAGAAGCCGTTCGATCAGGTCCCACGCGCCGGGAGCGTCGAAGTTGAGCGCCAGGCTTCGCTTGCCGGCGTTGTAGAGCAGATGTCGGAGTCCACTCTCGACGTCTGCGCGGTCGTCCAGATGTGGTCCGTCAATCCGCAGTTGATCGCCTGAGGACGATTCGATGCGAATGACGTCCGCGCCGAAGTCGGAGAGCCAGCGCGCGCCGAGACAGAGGCACTCGTCACTCAGATCAATGACGACCGAGCCGGACAGCGGAAGATCGGAGCTCGCCATCAATCCAGATTAGGTTTGTAGGCGTGTTGGCGATACAGGTCGCTCATCCGGTGCGAAATCAGCTGCATGCGCAGGTCGTCGTCCAGGTGCGGCCAGAGCGAGCGGTTGATCGCTTCCTTGACCACGCCGAGATACCCGTGCCGTTCGCGGCCAATCGCGGCGAGGCGATTGGCCAACTCGTCGACTTCCTCGCGCAACCTGCCCGGTTCGGCGACCCTGGTGACCAGACCGAGCTCGGCCGCTTCCGTGCCGGAGATGAACTGGTCGTCGAGGATCAGCCGCGTCGCCTGCTTCAGTCCGACGTACTTGGGCAGGAATGCCGTCGCGGGTATGACGAAGCGCAACTTCGCGTCGGGATCGGCGATGGCGTAGTCGGAGGCCAGCATCAGGTCGAAACCCGAGCCCATGCAGTAACCCTGCACCTGGGCGATCACCATCTGCGGAATCCGGCGCAGCAAGGACTGCAGCCGGAAATATGGGTGCCGTTCGAGGTTGAACGGCGCGATGTGCAGGGCGTGATAGGGATTTTGCCAGGGGTAATCGGAAATGCTGCCCTCAGCCCCTTCACTGACGTCGTCCCCGGAGCAGAACGAGCGACCCTCGCCGGCCAGGACCAGGACGTATACAGACGGATCCCGCCCGACCCGATTGACGACATCGACGATGGCGTCGCCAACCTCGGTGTTGATCGCGTTGTGCCGTTCGGGACGGTTGATCGTCAGCCGAGTGACCGGTCCGTCCTCGACGATCAGTTCGCTGTGAACAGTGGACATGACGTGTCTCCAGTACCTGGCCAGCAGGCTAGATCACGCCAGGTGGCCTCGCTGGTACCTTCTCGCCAAACGTTCCCAACAGATTCGGAGATCGCGACATGGCCGAACGACTTAATCGAGTGATTGAATTGATTGAATCCGGCAAACCGGCGTTCGGGCCGTTTGTGCCCGCTGGATCGATTCCCGACGCGACCTGGATCGCGTCGTCCAACTACGACTTCGTCGTCTACGAACTCGAGCACAACGCCTTCAACCTCAGCGACCTCAGTCTGTCACTGCAGTACATGCTCAACCGACGCCAGATCCTTGAGTCCGGATCGCTCGTGCCGGCCGTCACCCCGATGGTCCGCATCCCCGTCAACGGTCGCGAGCAGAGTCAGTGGATCGTCAAGCAGGTCCTGGACATCGGCGTCTACGGCATCGTGTTCCCGATGATCAACACGCCCGACGACGCGATCGCTGCCCTCCAGGCCGCGCGCTACATCCAGGCCGATGACGCCCCCGACCAGGAGCCGGTCGGCCGGCGCGGCCACGCGCCGGGCAATGCGCTGCGCTACTGGGGCCTCGACCAACCCGATTACTTCGACCGCGCCGACGTCTGGCCCCTCGACCCGAACGGGGAAATCCTGCCAATCCTGCAATGCGAGACGATCGAAGGCGTCAACAACCTGCCTGCGATCCTCGACGCCGTGCCCAAGCCGGGCCTGATCCTGATCAGCGAAAGCGACCTCTCCGTCTCGCTGGGTCAGAAGGGTCAGCCCGGACCGCTGGTCGACGAGGCCGTCCAACGAGCCCGTGCCGTCTGCCAGGAGCGCAGCGTGCCCTACGGCTCGCCACAGGTCGACATGTCCAACGTCGATCAGCGGATTGACGAAGGCTTCTCCTTCCTGATGCCGGGCCCGGCTCGTGTCTCCGAAGCCCTCAATCGTGGTCGGGAATTGGCAGGTCGCTAGGATCTGCGCGGGTAGGGCGACCACAAGGGTCGCCCCTACAAAGTTCGCCGTCGGGGCAGCCCTTGTGGCTGCCCGTCCCACAGAACCCAACGGATTTCCCACTGCGGCACCATGACAAACACTGCGTCTGCTTTGCAAATTGTGTAGCTTGTGATACGGAGCGCCACGCAGTGAGTGGGGCTTCATTCTGGTACGGAATCTGAGGAAACACATGTCGGAAACGCAAGAGATCGCCCAGATGGCGCACCTGATGCGCCGGGCAGGGTTTGGCGCGTCCCGCGACGAGTTGGAACGGCTCGTCGAGCAGGGCTACGAGGAGACGGTCGAGCAGTTGGTCGACCCGCCGGCTGACATCCCGCGCGCGGATTTGCACCTGCTGTTCCGCTACATGCCGTCGCTGGAGACCGGCGGTCCGGTGACCGTTCCCGGCGCCGCGAACTGGCTCTACCACCTGGTCAACACGCAGCGGCCGCTGGAAGAGAAGATGGCCCTGTTCTGGCACGGCATCTTCGCGGTCGGCAACTCGAAGGTCGACAACGACAATCACCTGATCGCGATGGTCGACATGTTCCGTGATCACGGCACGGCCAACTACCGCGACCTGCTGATCATGCTGGCCCAGAGCCCGGCCATGATTTACTGGCTCGACAACCACGAGAACCACAAGCGCTCGCCCAATGAGAACTGGGGCCGTGAGCTGCTGGAACTGTTCTCGATGGGCGTCGGCAACTACACCGAGAAGGACGTCTTCGAGTGCGCCCGCGCCTTCACCGGCTGGACGCTGGGCCCGAAGATCCCGCGTGTGCCCAACCACCGCTTCTTCTTCCAGTTCGAGTTCCGCCCCGAGGAGCACGACTTCGGCGAGAAGGAGTTCCTCGGCCGCACCGGGAACTTCGACGGCCTCGACATCATCGACATCATCCTTGAGGAAGACGCCTGCCCGCGCTTCATCGCTCGCCACCTGTACACCTTCTTCGTCGCCGACGAGCCGCAGGTGCCGGCCTGGGACATCGAGCCGCCCAAGGATCCGGAAGCGATCGATTACCTCGCCGGCGTGTTGAAAGACTCGAGCTACGAGATCAAGCCAGTCCTTCGCGCGCTGTTCAACTCGGACTTCTTCAAAGAGGCGACGTTCCAGAAGGTCAAGAGTCCGGTCGAGACCGTTGTCTCGACATTGCGGCTGACCGAGGACATGTTTGGTCCGCAGCCCGCGCTGATCGAGCTCGGGCAGGAATCGGCGCACATGGGTCAGAGCCTGCACAACCCGCCGTCGGTTGAGGGCTGGTCGACGGGTCCCAACTGGATCAACTCCGGCGCCGTCGTTGGACGGATCAACTTCGTCGCCGATCGGGTCAGCAACACAGAGTTGCCCGGCGTGCAAAAGATCTGCCAGCGCGTCGCCGCGGCCAACGGGACCAGCATGACTCCGGACGAGATGGTCGATCACTGCCTCGACCAATTCGGACCGCTTGATGTGTCGGAGGCCACCAGAATGGAACTGATCGAGCACGCGTCAGAGGATGGCGACATCTCCTGGAGCGAGGACTACGACGGCTCATCCGAGCGCGTCGGCGAGATGCTCGCCCTGATCGCCGCGACCACGGAGTACCAGTTCGGATAAGCAGCAAATCACCACTACACGGGAGCAACACAGAGAGACCCCAGCCATGACCACCGCGACCAGAAACACAGACCCGGTTGTCGTCATCATCCAGTTGACCGGCGGCAACGACTACATGAACAGCGTGGTGCCCTACGCCGACGGGTACTACAACGACGCCCGCAACGGCGACCTGCGCATCGGTGAGGACCAGGTCCTCAAGATCGACGACCACTTCGGCCTGCATCCGACAATGGCGCCGCTCAAGGAGCTGTACGACGATGGCGAGATGGCCCTCATCCACGGCGTCGGCTATCCCAACTCGCCGCGCTCACACTTCCGCTCGATGGACATCTGGCACACCTGTGAGCCCAACAAGGTCGGCACAGAGGGCTGGGTGGGCCGCGCGATCCGCGACCTCGACCCGACCGGCGAGAATCCCGTCACCGGCGTCCACATCGGACAGGGTCTGCCCCGCGCGCTGGTCGTGCCGGGCGTGACCGTCGCGTCCGTCGCCGACCTCTCGACCTATGGCCTGTTGACCGGCATCGAGCAGCAGCGCCAGCGCGAGAAGATGCTCGAGCGCTTCGTCAACATGTACGGTCGCGCGATCGGCACCGGCTACGTGCAGGAGTACCTGGGCCGCACCGGACTCGACGCGCTCAAGGGCGCCGACATCCTCAAGGAGGGCCTGGGCCGCTACGAGACAGCGGTCGAGTGGGGTCCCGAGCAGATCTCGCGCAGTCTCAAGGACATGGCGACGATTCACTGCGCCGACCTCGGCACGCGCGTCTTCTACACCCAGCTGATCGGCTTCGACACCCACGCCAACCAGAAGCCGGTCTTCGAGAAGCTCTGGACCGACCTCTCGCGGGCAATCGCCGACTTCTGGGACGACGTCAAGGCCCACGACCGCGCCGACAACGTGATCATGTTCCTGTTCACCGAGTTCGGCCGCCGGGTGCGCGACAACGGCTCCGGCTCCGACCACGGCGCCGGCGGCGGCTGCTTCGTGATCGGCCCGCACGCGGTGGGCGGCATGCACGGCGAGTTCCCGAGCATCAAGCCCAGCGACCTCGAGCAGGGCGACCTCGTCCCCAACCACGACTTCCGCGGCGTCTACTCGACCCTGCTCGAAGACTGGATGGGACTCGACGCCAAGCCGATCGTTGACGGCGAGTTCGAGAAGCTGCGCTTTGTCGAGCCGCTATTGGCGACCGCGTAGGCAATTCGAAGAGCTCCCCCTCTGGGGGAGCTGTCGCGGAGCGACTGAGGGGGCCCTCCGCGTCGAGCCTCAGACCGGCCCCCTCCGTCACTTCGTGACGCCTCCCCCGAAGGGTGGAGGCCTGTTGGGAGACAACGCCATGCTGACCACGACCGTCGCCGGACGCACCTGGCATTTCGACCATTCGATCGGGCACTTCGTCGGCCCGCAGGGGTACACGTACCCGACTCCGATTGCGATGACGCCCGCCGGCACCATGTACGTCGCAGATATCGGCCTGGCGGAGTACGGCGGAGGCGGAGGCTTGGGCTCGAAGATCTACAAGCATCGGATCGAGGACGAGTTTCTCGGCGAGATGGGCGCAGGCGACATCGGATGGCCCGAGGGCCTGGCGCTCGCCCGCGACGGCTCGGTCTGGTGCGCCGACGCATTCCACCACCGCATCTTCGGCTACGACGCCGAAGGCTCGCCGATCGGCGACTGGGGAGAGTTCGGCGACGGCGACGGACAGTTCAATCGTCCGTCCGGGATCGAGTTCGACGCCGACGACAACCTGTACGTCGTCGACAGCCTGAATCACCGCGTGCAGAAGTTCACCAGGGACGGCGAGTTCCTCGGCGCCTGGGGCACGCAAGGCTCGGCCGAGGGACAGCTGAATCATCCCTGGGGCATGGCGATCGACAACGAGGGCGCGCTGTTCATTGCTGACTGGGGCAACGACCGGGTGCAGAAATTCGCGCCCGACGGCGAGTTCCTGGTCCGCTTCGGATCGCAGTTCGAGGACATGGATGACGGCGGCAGCCTCAAGCGCCCCGCCGACGTCGCGGTCGACAGCGTCGGAGATGTCTACGTCTGCGACTGGGGCAACCGCCGCGTGCAGATCTACTACCCGGACGGCGACATCATCTGCAGCCTGCAGGGCGATGCGCACGAATTCTCCAGTGCGGCACAGAAGGTCATGGAAGTCAACATGGAGTACGCGCAGGCCTTCCGCCGCGTCGATCCGGTTGAGTTGATCAAGTTCGGGATCTTCGACCGCCCGAGAGGCATCGCCATCGACGGTCAGGACCGAATCGCGATCAGCGACGGCGGCCGCGGCCGGGTGCAGGTCTATCACAAGGATCACGACTACCTGGTCCCGCAGTTCAACGCGTAGTTGTTGATCAGGTGTCGCTGCGCATCGGCCTGCTCGGGGCGGCGTACATCGCTCCGCGCGGAATCGTCAAGCCCGTACAGGTCTTCGACGACGTCGAAATCGTCAGCATGGCCGCCCGGGACCGTTCACGCGCAGAGGTCTTCGCGGCCCGTGCCGACATCCCCACCGTTCACGACACCTACGACCAGGTTGTCACCGACCCCAATGTCGACGCCGTCTACAACCCGCTCGCGATCAGCGGTCACCACGAGTGGACGATCAAGGCGCTGAACGCGGGCAAGCACGTCCTCTGCGAGAAGCCCTTCGCGATGAACGAGGCCGAAGCGCGAGAAATGGCCGACTGCGCCCGGGAGAACGGACTCGTCTGCGCCGAGGCGTTTCATTACTACTACCATCCCCTCACCCGCCGGATGCGGGAGATCGTCCAGAGCGGCATTCTTGGTCGTATTCGATTCGCGGACGCCCACTTCCAAAACATCGTCGAAGACACGCCGGGCGAGATTCGCTACCAGATTGAACTCGGCGGCGGCGCTGCCATGGATCTCGGCTGTTACCCGCTGCATTTCCTCCGGCACAGCTTCGGCGCCGAGCCAGAAGTGATCTCGGCGAAGACCGCAATCGTGCACGAGCACATCGACATTGAGCTGGAGGCTGAACTGCTGTTCCCCGGCGATGTTCCCGCTCGGATCTGGTCACGGATGAACCCGGCTGGTGGATTCTCCAGCGCTGCCAACTTCTACGGCGACCAGGGCTGGCTCAAGGTTGTCAATCCGATGGTGCCGCAGCGCGAGCCGCACCTGATCGAACTGGTCACCTCGTGGGGCACGCGACGCGAGACCCTGACCACCCGGCCGACATTCGACTATCAGCTCCAGGCGTTCATCGACGCTATCGAAGGCGTCAGGCCAATGCCGACTGACGCCGAAGACGGCGTCGTCAGCATGCGCGTGATCGATAACGTCTACCGAGCCGCCGGAATGATGCCGCGCGGCGAGATTTAGACTCCACTCACCATGGGCGACCGGATCCGGGCCATTGACTCGCTGATCAACTCGAACTTCCTCGATCCCGCGGGCGACAGCGCATTGCGCTATCTGTTCAAAGACATCGAGGGCCGAGGCTCAATCGAGACACCAGAGCAACTGCTCGAAGTGCTGGACCAGTCCGACATCGGCGCCGGCGTCGTCTCGATCATGCAGCCCGAGCACGCCGAATGGGTCGGCGACGCGCATCAGCAGTTTCCCGACAAGATCCTGCCCGCGGTGATTGTCAACCCGCTCAACGGCTACGACGAAATCCGCAAGGTCGTCGACTACTACGAGCGCTACGGCGTCCGTTGCCTGCGAATCCCGCCATTCCGCTACGAGCTGCCACCGACCGATCGCGTCTACTGGCCCTTCTACGTCAAGGCGCTCGAGCTCGACATCGCCGTCTCGATGAACGCGGGCATGCCCGGCCCGCGCCGACCGGGATGGGTCTAGAACCCGATCCATTACGACGAGGTCGCGTATCACTTTCCGGAGCTGCGGCTGATCATGACCCACTGCGGCCAACCCTGGATCGAGGAGGCAATCTCAACGATCGCTCATTGGGACCACGTCTACATGTCCTGCACGTCGGTCGCGCCCAAGTATTGGACGCCGAGCTTCATCCAGTTCATCAACACCCGAGGCCGCCAGAAGATGATGTTCGGCACGGAGTACCCGACGATCCCCTGGCCTCGCGCCCGTGACGAGATCGATGCGCTGCAACTCCGCGAGACCGTGGTGGAAGACTTCTTCGTCGACAACGCCCGCCGGGCGTACCTGTGGGACGCCGACCCAAGCTAAAGCCCTCTGGGCCCCGCGTCGGAGCGCGGGGCATCGGAATATCAGACGGGCCAGTGGGCGTTCATGACCTGGACCCAGGTGTGTCGGGTGAGGGCGTGCCGCTCGCGACCACTCTCCTGGAACAGCTTGAGGAGTTCCGGCGAGACGCCGGAGTCGGGCGCCTGTGGGGTGCGAGTCGCGTGCCAGTTTCCGACGCTGTGGTAGCCGGCCAGGTTCGTGACCTCCATATCGTCGCTGAGCACGGCATCGTAGAAGTTGCCGAGGACACGGTGGCCCATGGCGTCCATGGCGGGCCAGACGCCGAACTCGGTGAGGTGGGCGAAGCGCTCCCACGTGTCAGGGTCGATGGTCCAGCGGCGCAATCCGTAGACGGCGCGCCGATCGGAGTCGGGGGTTACCGCCAGGGGGCGGCCCGAGTACGGGATTTTGGGCCTGGCGGTCTCGTTGACGATCATGTCTCGACGCGCGCTGCGGTATGCGTCGTTGCCGATTCCGACGAGGATTTCCTGGCCGCGCCGCCAGTCGTCCCAACTGGGAAATCCGATGAAACTGTGGACCTCCTCAGGAGTGCCGCCGATCGCCGGATTGAGCAGACAGAGCGGCCGGAAGCCCGCCTCAACCAGTCGAGGCCAGGCTTCTTTCAGGAAGAGTTCGCGGTACTCGGGAAACCGCTTCGGCTCGACCATCGTCACGCGGTGCTCGTAGAAGTCCATAAGTCGTCCCTGCTTTCCGGCTGACTCCCGTTGCGACGCAGAGTAATCTCAGCGACAGGGAGTCGGGATGACGGAATCCTCTGACATCGTCGTGATCGGAGGTGGGCCGGGCGGCTCCGCCTGCGCCACGTTGTTGGCTGATCAGGGATATCACGTCACCTTGTTGGAACGAGCGAAGTTCCCTCGCGAACACGTCGGCGAATCGCTGCTCCCTGCAAGCATCCCGGTGCTCGAGCAGATTGGCGTGATGCCGGCCATCGAGTCAGCCGGATTCGTCATCAAGCGCGGCGCCACCCTCGTCTGGGGCAAAGATCCCGAACCCTGGAGCTGGTACTTCGCCGACGATCCCGGCCAACGCCCGACCTCATTCCAGGTCGTTCGCTCCGAGTTCGACCACATCCTGCTCAAGAACGCCGCCGAGCATGGCGTTGACGTCCGCGAAGAGCACCAGGTGCTCGACATTGAACTCGACGGCGAACGCGTCACCCGCGTCAAGTACATGGCGCAAGGTGAAGCGGGCCAGATGAGGTGCCGGTTCCTTGTCGACGCCAGCGGGCAAGCCGCACTGCTCAGCCGCAAACTGGACCTGCATCAGTGGGACGAGTACTTCAAGAACCTCGCCGTCTACGGCTACTACCGCGATGCCAGGCACCTCGATCCGCCCAACAACGGCAACATCTTCATCGAGTCCTACGAACACGGCTGGCTGTGGAAGATCCCGCTGCACACCGGCGTGACCAGCGTCGGCGCGGTGGTCGACAAAGACATCGGACAACAGGGTCTGCGAGAGCTCGGCCCCAGAGGATTCCTCGAAGCCCAGGTCAGGCTCGCGCCCCACACGAAGCAACTGTTGGCCGACGCGACGCTGGTTGACGAGCCCGACATCGAACGTGACTGGTCGTACACATCGAAGCAGTTCTCTGGCGACGGATACGTACTGGTCGGTGACGCCGCCTGCTTCGTTGATCCGCTCTTCTCTTCCGGCGTACATCTCGCCCTGGGCAGCGCGACGTTGGCGGCTAACTACGTCAAGTCTGCGCTGGAAGAACCGAAGACCAGAGATCAGGCGGCGCAGTTGTACGAATCGCTGTACAGCAAGCAGTATGACTACTTCCATCTCACCGCCCAACTCTTCTACGGGACCAATCGCAGCGCCGATTCCTACTTCTGGGAAGCGCGACGGATCCTCGGCGATGGCGACACGACGCCGAGGGAGGCGTTCGTGCGCGTCGTCAGCGGACAGCCGCCGACCGGTTATGAACGCGCCGTCATCGAACATGGCGAACTGCCGCCCGAGATCGAGTCTGAGGTACGCCGCCGGGACGAGCGCGCCGAGCGCCGGCGCCGCACGACCGAAGCGATCACCGCAGAACCCGGCGCGCTGCTGCGTGCCGTTCCATCCTTGCCCGCCCACGTCAGGCTGGAGCAACGTCGTGCCCTCGCCGGCGCCAACTTTCAGCAGGCCTTCCAGCTCGTGGTCAACTCCCGCGATCGGCGATCGGAGCCATATCCAATCACGGCCGTCATGGCGGCCTGCATCGGACAGATGAACGGGCGAACAACGCTGGGCGAAATCGTCGCGACAGTCAATCGACAGCACAATCTGCGCGGCGAACAGGGCCTCAGGAAGATCATCGAGCGCGATCTGCCGCCCCTGATCAACGCCGGCCTGATCGATGTCGCGACCGCCTCCGTCGGCCGCAACGACGCATGTCCGTGCGGCTCGGGCAAGAAGTACAAGCGCTGTCACGGCCGCTAACGGCTATCTGCCCCTGCTGACGGCTCCGACAAGCGGGAATCATCTATCCCAACTGCTCGATTGATGAGAAATTTCACATTGCCCCAAGCGCCATCTCGCCGGTAATCTCTGATCAACGCGCGGGATCCGCCCGCTTACGATCTCACGTGGAGCGAGAACAGAAGGAGACGCATGGAACGCAACTATTGGTCACGAATGCGGCGGCAACGAATGAGCCGTCGCTCGCTGCTGCGGGCGAGCGCCCGCGCCGGCGTCGGCGCGGCAGGTCTGGCGCTGGTCGGCTGCGGCGACGATGACGACGACGACCAGCCGGCTGCAGCTCAGGCCGAGCAGCAACAGCAGCAGGCGATGGAGCAACAGGCCGAACAGCAGGCCATGCAGCAGGAGCAGCAGGAACAGCCTGCCGCCCAGCAGCAACAGCAACAGCAGGCCGCTGTCGCCCAGGCGCAGGACCAGGCGATGGTCGACAGCCAGGGCAACACGATCCAGACCGGCGGCGTCTTCAAGCGCGCGGCTGCGTCGCAGCTCACGCTGATCCGCTTCCCCTGGAACTCGGCCGGCAACAACGGCACCATCGACCCGACCGGCTACATGTACAACTGCCTGACGTCATACGGCGGCGTGCAGCTCAACGAGACGGCGAACCGGTTCTGGGAGTACGCCAACCCCGACTGGGAAATCAAGCCCGACGTCGCCGCCGGTTGGGAAACCCCCGACAACCTGACCTGGATCTTCGACATCAAGCCCAACGTCGTCTTCCACGACGGACGCGCCTTCACCGCCGCCGACGCAGCGCACAGCTACGAGGCGATCCGCGACCAGGGCGTCTCCGGCGGCGGCTCGCCGGCCTACAACCTGGGCAAGGTCATCGCCGGCACCGAGGCCGTGGACGACCTCACCATGCGCCTCAACCTGGGCGAGCCGCGCGGCTTCACCGGCGCGCTCACCGCCTACGTGCGCATGGGTCACCCCGAGACGGCCGGTTCCGAGACCGCCCCGGCACTCGACATGGCCCGCAATGAAGAGGCCGTGCTGATCGGCACCGGTCCCTGGCGCTTCGACACCGACAGCTACGACCCCAACACCGGCTGGCGTCTTGTGCCCTTCACCGAGGGGCACATGGGCGCGCCCAACATGGACGAGATCACCTACACGATCTTCTCCGACGCCGACGCCATCGGTATCGCCCTGGAAGCGGGCGACATCGACTCCCACAACGGCATCCCGTTCAACAACCCCGAGACGATCGACCGCCTGATTGCCAGTGACGACCACTGGGGTTGGGCCGGCACGAGCCTTGGCGGACAGATCTTCCGCTTCGCGATCGACGTTGAGCCGACGACCGACCCGCGCGCCCGCCACGGCGTCTGGCGGATGGTCGACCAGGAGCGCGTGGTGCGCGACTACTTCGGTCCCTACGACGACGCCGGACGACTCTTCTTCCAGCGCGGCTCGCAGGGCTACATCGAAGACCAGGACCGCCCCAACTACGACCCGGCCGAGGGCGCCAAGCTCCTCGACGCCGCCGGCGTCGGCGAGGGCAGCGTGCTGACCGCCAGCACCCTGCCGATTCGCCCCTACGCGCCGGCCCTGGCTCAGTTGCTGCAGGCCGAACTCTCGACCCTCGACATCGAACTCGAACTCGACCCGACCGAGTACAACGTCATGATCGAGAAGCAGCAGGCCGGTGACTTCGGCAACTTCCTGATCGGCTTCGGAAACTGGATCCGCCCCGAGTCGGCGGCGCTCGCCATGGTCATGCAGGATGCCCTGCACGGCGAGGGCAACGCCAAGCGCGGCGGCGACGCCAGCAACCCGATCCCGGTCCGCGAACGTCCCTACATGGACAACTACTTCCACTGGCTCGACATGATCATCGATGTCCAGACCGGAAACCACGAGGACACCGAGGAATACTGGCGCTCGTTCAACGACACCTTCCACGAGGTGATGTTCGCCCAGGCCATCGCGCGTCAGCGCGGCGCGGAGTTCTACACCAACAGGGTCCACGTGCCCGACCCGGGCCCGACCACACCGAACCCGCAAACGATCTGGCTCGAGCAGACGTAGCGCTCAAGCAGTCGGAAGCGGGCGCCTCCCTGAGGAGGCGCCCGCACCGGCTCCATTCACGGATGTGACTGTCGCCGTAGGGGACCGATGACCTACGTACTCCGTCGTCTGATCACACAGATGATCCCGGTCCTGTTTCTGGCGTCGATCCTGATCTTCGCCTCTGTGCGCCTGATCCCCGGCGACCCCGTCGCCGGCGCGATCGGCGACGCCATGGGCAACACCGACCCAGAGGTCTACGAGCAGCTCAAGGAAGAACTCGGCCTCAACAAGCCGATGTACGAGCAGTACTGGATCTGGCTGGGCCGCATCTTCACCGGCGACCTTGGCATGTCGTTGACCGGATTGCCGGTCTCCGAGATCCTCTGGAATGCGATTCCTGCGTCGGTCGAACTAGCAGGCCTCGCGATCATCATCGGCTTCACGCTGGGCCTGTTGCTGGGCATCCTCGCCGCAATCAACCGGGGCGGCTTCTTCGACTGGTTCGCTGCCCTCTGGACCGGCTGGAACATCGGCGTTCCATCATTTGTCGCCGGTCTCGTCTATCTGATCGTCTTCTCTGTCTGGTTCGATCTCACCCCGGTCTCCGGACGAGTCCCGCTCACCGAAGATCCGCTCAAAGCGCTCGAGCATCTCGCCCTGCCCTCACTCGCCCTCGGCGGCATCGTCGCCGCCAACATCAGCCGCTTCACCCGGCAGTCGCTGCTCGACACACTGACCGAGGACTACATCCGCACTGCCCGATCCAAGGGGCTCACCAACCGCGTCGTCATCATCCGCCACGCTCTGCGCCCCAGCCTGATTCCGGTTGTCACGATCATGGGCCTCGAGCTGGCCAGCATCCTCAGCGGCACCCTCGTGATCGAGACCGTCTTCACCTGGCCCGGACTCGGACGTGCCCTGATCAACGCCGTCAACAACCGCGACTACACCGTCATTCAGGCCACGACCATCCTGCTCGTCTTCGTCTTCGTCGTGGTCAACCTGATCGTCGATCTCGTCTACGTCGGACTCGATCCCCGAATCCGCATCGGTCAGAGCGCGGAGACATAACCATGTCCGGCCGCGTCGCAGACGTTCCCTTCGAAGAAGAAAGCGATCGCTTTCATTTCCTCCGTAGCGTCGGCACGGAGTTGCGTGCCGTCTTGCGAGAACCCCGAGGCGCCCTCGCCGTCACGGTGCTGGTGGTCTTGCTCTTCTTCGCCTTCATCTTCCCCGTCCTCGACCCCACCGACCCAAACAAACCCGGCGACACCCCGAAAAACGGCGGCATCACCTGGGACGCGCCAATGGGCACCGACCACATCTCGCGAGATCTGCTCGCTCGAAACTCGATCGGCCTCGGCCGCACGATCAAGCACGGCTTCATCGCTGTCTTCGTCGGCTGGGTGGTCGGCATCACCATCGGCTACACCGCCGGCTGGCGTGGAGGACGCACCGACACCCTGATCATGCGAGGAGTCGACGTCCTCCTCGCCTTCCCCGGGATCGTCTTCGCCATCCTCCTGATCACGATCATCGGCTCGGGCATCTTCAGCGTTGCCGTGGCCATCGCGTTCTTCAACATTCCCGGCTCGGCCCGTCTGGCCAGAGCCGGCGTGCTCAGGGAACGGGAGCGCGACTACGTCCTCGCCGGCCGCTGCCTCGGCCTCTCAGGACGCCGCATCCTCTTCCGCCACGTCGCGCCCAACACCTTCGGCGCATTCACGGTCCAGGTCCCGCTCGCGATCGTCGCCTCCGTGTTAATCATGGCCGCGCTCAACTTCCTCGGCCTGGGCGCCGAACTGCCCGATCCCACCCTCGGCGCGATCATGCAGGAAGGTCGCCCCTTCATGCGCGACGCCCCCCACTTTGTCCTCGGACCGGTGCTCATCCTCGCCCTCATGCTGACAGCTCTCAACTTCCTCAGCGACGTCCTCACCGAGCGCCTCGACCCCGTCCGCCGCCGCCGGGTCTGATTCCGCTCTACTCTGTTCCGCGAACCACATTCAGGTCTCAATCAGGGAGTCCAACCTATGGCCGTGCTTGCCAACACCTTCCGCGAAAAACTCGACGCCGGTGAACCCACGATCGGCACCCATTTTCTCTTCAACGACCCGGACATCGCCGAACTGATCGGCGACACCGGCCAGTTCGACTACGGAGAGTACGTCGCCGAGTACTCCACCTTCGACATGAAGCAGCTCTACCACCTCGCCCGCGCGGCGCAGTGCGGCGAACTGCCGCTCATGATCAAGCTCGATCAGGCCAACCAGACCTTCTGGGCCCAGGCCGCGCTGGGCGCCGGCTTCAAAGCGATGCTCTACACCGATATCCGCACCCCGCAGGACGTCGACCTGGCCATGCAGGCGATCCGCCCTGACAAGCCGGGGACACTGGGTGAGTTGGGCGGACACATGGGCGTGAAGACCCGCCGTCCGGCCCTGGCCGGCTACGCCGCCGGCGACTACGGCGCCGACCTCGACGGCATCGTCACCGTGATCATGATCGAAAAGCGCGTCGCCCTCGACGACATCGACGCGATCCTCGAACGCGCCGCCGAACTCGGCGTCGACATGACCCAGTGGGGTCCGAGCGATTACGGCTTCTCTTTCGACGAACGGCCCAATCCGGAGGAAATCCGCGAAGCCGAGGAGCGCGTCATCGCCAAATCGCTCGAATACAACGTCGCGCCTCGCATCGAGATTGGTGCGGTCGAGCAGGCCCCGCGCTACCTCGACCTCGGCGTGCGCCACTTCTGCATCGGCTGGGACCGGTTCCTCCTCAACCAGGGCTACACCGAGCTCGGCTCTGGATTGCGAAAGCTCATGAACGCCTAGTCCTGCCCGTCCGACTCCCTCTCCCTCTGGGAGAGGGCTGGGGTGAGGGTCGGCCGCGCTGGCCAACTTGCTCCAATCCCTCTCCGAACAGGGAACCGAACTAGGAATCAACAATGGTCACCAACAACTTCGACTGGCTCGCCACCAATCAGGAACCCGCATTCGACCCCGATCAGAAGATCATCGACCCGCACCACCACCTCTGGGACGGCCGCGAAGACGGCCGACTGCTGCGTTACTTCCTCGATGAACTGCTGGAAGACACCGCCGACCTCAATGTCCGCCAGACCGTTTTCATCGAGTGCGGCGCGATGTATCGCGCTGCAGGCGACGAAGCCATGCGACCTGTAGGCGAAACCGAATACGTCGCCGGCGTCTCGGCTCAGAGCGCCAGCGGCATGTACGGAGACATGCGGGCTTGCACCGGGATCGTTTCGCATGCCGATCTGCTGCTCGGCTCGGCCGTTGGCGAAGTGCTCGACGCGCACATGGAGATGAGCACCCGCTTCCGCGGCATCCGCCATCACGCCAGCTGGGATCCGTCGCCCGATGTGCCCAACTCGCGGATCGTTCATGAGGGGCATCTGTATCTGAACGAGACGTATCGCGCCGGCTTCGCCGAGCTCGGCAAGCGCAATCTCAGCTTCGAGGCCTGGCTCTACCACCCTCAGATCCCCGAGTTGACCGACCTCGCCCGGGCCTTCCCCGAGACCACGATCATCCTCAACCACCTCGGCGGACCACTCGGCGTCGGCCCTTACGCCGGCCGACACGACGAGATATTCCCCGGTTGGAGAGACACGATCACCGAGCTCGCCACCTGCGACAACGTGGTCGCCAAGGTCGGCGGCATCCAGATGGTGATCAACGGGTTCGGCTGGCACGAGCAGGAGCGCGCCCCCTCCTCGGACGAGATGCTCGCGGTCAACCGCCGCTGGTACGAGCACACCATCCAGTCCTTCGGCCCCGACCGCTGCATGTTCGAGAGCAACTTCCCCGTCGACAAGGCCTCCTGCAGCTACACCAACATGTACAACCAGTTCTTCAAGCTCGTCGCCGACTACCCCCAGGACGAAAAGGATCAGATGTTCCACGACACGGCCCTGCGCGTGTATCGACTGGACCCTCATTAGGAGTTGATCTCCAGGGACCCCACTCCCAACTGCCTATTCTCCCCCCGCGAAGCGGGGGGAGATGCCGAAGGCAGAGGGGGGCTCCGAGCACGTCCCGACTGCTAGGGGACCCCTCACCCGCTTCGCGGGAGCTCCCCCAGAGGGGGAGCCTTTTGCACCTGTCCTACCATTCACCCAGCAACCGCCAACCGAAAGACCCCACCATGCCCACCATCGTCCAGGCCGTACCGATTGAAGACGAACTCCACGACATGCTCGCCGAGGCCGGCGACGTCCGCGTCGTGGACGGACGCGATCGCGGCGCCTTCCTCGAAGCGGTCAAGGACGCCGACGGCGTGCTGGGCAACCCGCTGATCACCATCGATCAGCAGGTCGTCGACCTCGCGCCCAACCTAAAGGTCATGGCGACCACCTCGGTCGGCTTCGACGCCTTTGACGTGCCCTTCCTGACCAGCAATGGCATCGCGCTCTGTAATACGCCCGGCGTGCTCAGCGCCGCCGTCGCCGACCTGACGATGGCCTTCCTGCTCATGCTCTCCCGGCACCTGATGGAGTTCGAGGCCTACAACCGCTCCGGAGGCTGGGGCCGCCGCGAGCCGTATCCCGGTCTCGCCAATGACCCCTACGGCAAGACGATCGGTATCGTCGGATTCGGACGCATCGGCCAGGAAGTCGCCCGCCGCGCTGTCTTCGCGGGCATGAAGGTCCTCTGGTACGACATCTACGACAATCCGCCCGCCGACGCCCCGCCGGCCGAGAAGCGCTCCCTGGACGACCTCCTCGCCGAGTCTGATTTCGTCAGCGTCCATACCGACCTCAACCAGTCCTCCCGACACATGATCGGCGCGCGCGAGATCGCGCTGATGAAGCCCACCGCCTACCTGATCAACACCTCGCGCGGCCCGGCCGTCGACCAGAAGGCCCTCCACGACGCTCTCGTCGCCAACCAGATCGCTGGCGCCGGCCTCGACGTGCTCGAAGACGAGCCACCCGACCCGGATGAGCCCATCGTCAAGCTGCCCAACGTGATCAGCTTCCCCCACATCGGAACCGCCACCGAGGAAACCCGCTACGCCATGCGAGCCCTCGCCACGCGCAACGTGGTCAACGTCGTCAGCGGCAATCGCCCCGAGGCAATCGTCAATCCCGAAGTTCTCGGATAGGCCCGCTAAGAGACCTCCCCCTCGGGGGGAGGTGCCGCGAAGCGGCGGAGGGGGCCGGCCGTCGAACAGGCAGCAGGCCATAGCTGGACCCTCCGAAGGCCGTACGGGGCAGCTCCTCCGGAGTCCGTGCTCTCGCTCCGATTGAATCAGCGTTGCGTCTCGACCAGCACCGCTATCCTCAAACCCGTAAGAACCCACAACCGACAGATCGGACCCCACCATGTCCTGGCGACCCAAGCGCATGAAATTCGGCCTCTTCCTCGCCCCCTTCCACAGCGTCGGCGAGCATCCCACGCTCGCGCTGCAACGCGACGTCGAGCTGATCGAGCACCTCGACCGTCTCGGCTACGACGAAGCCTGGATCGGCGAGCATCACTCATTCGCCCGCGAGATCATCTCCAACCCGATGATCTTCATCGCAGCGCTGGCGGAACGCACCAGGCACATCAAGCTCGGGACGGGCGTCGTCTCGCTGCCCTACCACAACCCGCTAATGGTCGCGGACGATCTGCTGCAACTCGACCACATGACCCGCGGTCGGGTGATGCTCGGCGTCGGTCCCGGCGCGCTGACCTCGGACGCCGTTCAGATGGGGATTGAACCAACAACTCAGCGACAGCGAATGGCCGAGGCATTCGACGCCATCGTCCAGCTCGCTCGCAGCGACGAGCCGGTCACGATGGAGACCGACTGGTTCTCGCTGACCGAAGCTCGCTTGCAGATGGGTTGGTATTCCGATCCGCATCCCGAGTTGGCCGTCGCCGTGATCCTCACACCGTCCGGTCCGCAGCTCGCCGGCAAGCACGGCGCCAGCCTGCTGTCGGTCGCCGGCGCCGACTCCGAAGGCATGAAGAACGTATGGGAGTGGTATGAGGAAGCGGCAACCGAGAACGGCCACCAGGTATCGCGCAAGGATTGGCGCGTGGTAATCGCGATCCACGTCGCCGAGACTCGTGCCCAGGCGATCGAAGACGTCCGCACCGGATTCCTCAGGCGCGCCTACGTCGGCGATGTTCGCGACCCCGGCCGGCGGGGCGGGATTGTCCTGCAAATGGCCGACACGATCGAAGAAGCGATCGACAAGAACATGGTCATCGTCGGCTCGCCAGAGGATGCCATCGATCAGATCGAGGCAATGCACGATCGTTCCGGAGGTATCGGCGGGCTGCTCAGCATGCACCACGAGTGGGCGTCGACCGAGGCGACCGTCCGCAGCTACGAACTGTTGATGCGCTACGTTGCGCCCCGCTATCAAGGACAGCTCGACCGGTTGGTTGCGTCGCGAGACTTCGTTGAGGACCGGCAGCTTGACATCTTCGGCGCTGGCACCAAGGCGATGGCCAAGGCCTTCAAGGACGCCGGCAAGGAACTGCCGGAAGCGTTCATCGAACGAGCCGAGTCCCGCGGAGTCGACAGCAACGGCGCCGCCCTCCCCTCCGAGGCCGAAGCCGAAGCCGAGCCCGTCGCCGACTAGGCTCGTCTTCTTTCAAATTCCCTCCGATCCCCTCTCCCTGAGGGAGAGGGTTAGGGTGAGGGCCCCGCAGCGTCGGCAGGCCGATCACCGCGAGACAGCGTGAGGCGCCCACAGCATCGCCCCATCGCACCTCCATAGGAGAGGGCTAGGGTGAGGGCATGCAAGTCCTCGTCGCCCTCGCCGGACAGATCCACGACTCCCCCCTCGTCCGCAATGCCCTCAACAGCGCTGATCTGATCGTCGCCGCCGACAGCGGAGCCAACCGGCTCCGACAACTCGGCCTCCTCCCCCACATCGTCATCGGCGATCTCGACTCGCTGCAGGGCGACGACCTGTTCAATCTCAAGGCCGTCGGAGTCGAGTTCGAACCGCATCCTGACCCCGAGCAGCGCACCGACGGCGACGTCGCCATCGAGTACGCCCTCAAGCGAGGCGCAACCAGCATCATCGTCGTCGGACTCTTCGGCGGCCCCCGCTATGATCACGCCGTCGCCAACCTCTACCTCCTCACCCATCCCAGCCTGCGACAGATCCCGACCTGGACCGTCGACGGCTGGACCGCCCTCACCGTCCTCAACGGCAACGGAATCAGCCAGGCCCACTTCCAGGGCCAGATCGGCGACTACGTCACCATCACCGCCGTCAGCGAAACGGTCGAAGGCATCACCACCGTCGGACTCAAATGGCCCCTCTCGGACGCCACGTTCACAAGGGGCCTCAACCAGGGCACCTCAAACGAACTGATCAACGACCGCGCCATGATCCAGATCACCACCGGGACCGCCTTCGCCGCCCACCACTTCCGCTCGGAACGGTTACCTACGGATTGAACATGTCCCGCTTGCCATGCTGGCTCGACGACGCCGCAAACGTGAACACGCCCCGAGCCATCGACGAGTCCTGCTCCGCCGCACGGGCCTCATAGATCTCCGTCCGCAGCGCATGCACGTCCGTACTGTTCGGAGCTGCCAGCGCCGCCCCCTCGATCAGATGGCAGGCCATCTGCAGATTGCCGTTTTCCATGTGCGCCCGCGCCCGATCCATCACCGGAGCCAGACCGCCTGCCAGGGTCACCCACTCCGCTGCTTCCGCCGACCTCGGCGCCGGCAACAGACGATCCGGCTCGCCCTCGTACCAGCCGCCGAAGTAGCGCCAGACGCTGTGCACGATGAACTCCGGATGGTCGTAGGCCGACCGCAGCCAGGGTTTGTCCAGCAAATGCTGCGGCATCTCGATCGAGTGCAGCACGTTGTCCAGCGTGTAGCCCAGATTCATCAGCGCCAGTGTCTGATTCTCGATCTCGTCCAATAGATCCGCTGTGTCATTCAGCGCCTCAGCCACGCGATCCGCCCCGAAAATTGGGAAGCCGTGACCCGGACTCATCATCTCGGCGCCCTTGCCCGCCATCTGCCGCAGACCTGCCGCCCACTCGCCCGCCCAGCGTTGCGCCTTCTGCGGATTGCCGGCGTTCGGCACCGCCCAGATGAACAGATCTCCCGGGAACAGCCACTTCTTCTCCGGCACCCAGGTCCAGGCCGCGTCCTCGGTCTCCCCTCGCGTATGCGTCACCTCGAACGTCAGCTCCCCAACCGAAAACCTGATCGCGTTGTCGAACGTCACATCCGGATAGCGAAACTCGTCCGGCCACGGCAACCGCACCTGTTCCGCATCCATGCCTGGACGAATGAACTGCCGCGAGTTGATCGCGGTGTTGTACCCCACCGTCCGCTTGTAGCGATCGAAGTGAGCCGGAATATGCCGTTGCCCATATACGACCGGTCGCGCCTGCCCCTGCTCCGCCGCCTCGTCGTCGAACCGGTTCACGCCAAAAATGTGATCGACATGATGATGGGAGAACACCGCCGCCCGCAGCGGAGTCTCCGGACGCCACGCCCGCACGCCGTTGAACAGACCCTCCGCATCGCGCGCCGTACCCGTATCCAGCATCACCAGACCGTCGCCGGTGTCGATCGTGTTCATCGACGCCGCCGACTTGATATACAGGAACCCGTCCTCAATCTCCTCCGGCTCGCGATTGTTCCACGTCGATGTCACCGGATGAGCTTCATGGATCGTGTCGATCTCGCCGCGCCACAGACGGTCACAGTAGTCTCGGATATCGGGCATCGAACTACTCCTCTGATTCTTGCTCCGCACTAGGTCGCGTGAGCGGCTGTTGCCTGCCGGTCTCAGTCGTAAGATATGACTCAACAACCTCGACACGTTCAAGTCCTCACCGGAGCAGCCGCCTCATGCCCATGTACGAATACAAATGCCCTGCCTGCACGAGCGTCTTTGACGTGCTCGCCAAAATGGGACAGGCCCCCGAAGCCGCCGATTGTCCCGACTGCGACGACGCCAAGGGACAGCGCGTCTTCGGCGCCGGTGTCGCCATCCACACCGGCTCCTCCGGTTCGTCCTTCGACGACTTCGACATGGGAGACATGGGCATGCCCGACATGGGCGGCATGGGCATGGGTGGCCACGGCCACGACCACGGTCACAGCCACGACGACTTCGGCATGGGCGATTTCGGAATGGACGACTTCTAGCGAACAGGCTTCGTCATACCCGCGCTTGCCGCGGGTATCTCGCTGCTCTCGCACATCTCGCCGCCAATTGCACGGAGGCTCAACACCGTGCTCTACCTCCTCCGAGTCAAAGGCGACTCCATGTCCCCAACCCTGGAGGAGGGCCACGCCGTCATCGGTCTCTCGCCCAGGATCATCGCCGTCAAGCCCGGCCGCATCATCGCGTTTCAGCAAGGCGCCGACCTCTACATCAAGCGCGCCCTCACCAGAGAGGGCGACGGCTGGTTCGTGGTCGGAGACAACCCGGCCCGTAGCACCGACAGCCGCCGCTTTGGACCTGTACCGCTGTCCGCGATCCGCGCCGTTGCCGTCCTCGGGCTCGCTCCACTGGCGTTCAACCTGCGTCGCCTGTTGCCGATTTAACAGCACCGTTGCACTGGCCCGCGCGCACCAAACGATAACGACGACAACTCTTGCGCTGGGCCAACAAATTCGACACAATACAGCCGTTGGCACTCTCAGCCGTTGAGTGCTAATTCTCTGCACCTGAGAAACAAGACTCCGTCCAAGAAATCAAGAAGGAGACAACCCGATATGGCCAAGGCACTGCTGTTCGACGAGGATGCTCGTCAGGCCCTGCGCGACGGGATCGACGCCCTCGCCGACGCCGTCAAAATCACCCTCGGCCCCAAAGGCCGCAACGTCGTCCTCGCCAAGACCTTCGGCGCGCCGACCATCACCAACGACGGTGTGACCATCGCCCGCGACATCGACCTCGAGGACCCCTTCCACAACATCGGCGCTCAGCTCGCCAAGGAAGTCGCCTCCAAGACCAACGACATCGCCGGTGACGGAACCACCACCGCCACCGTCCTCGCCCAGGCCATCGTCAACGAGGGCATGCGCAACGTCGCCGCCGGCGCCAACCCGATGGCCCTCAAGCGCGGTCTCGAGTCCGGCGTCGAGGTCCTCTCCGACGCCATCCGCGAGAACGCGGTGCGCGTGACCACGCGCGAGCAGATGTCGCAGATCGCCGGCATCTCCGCTGCCGACCCCGCCATCGGCGAACTGATCGGCGAGGTCATGGAGAAGGTCGGCAAAGACGGCGTCATCACCGTCGAAGAGGGCAAGGGCATCCGCTCCGAGGTCGAGTATGTCGACGGCATGCAGTTCGACCGCGGCTACATCTCGCCCTACTTCGTGACCAACCCCGACCGCATGGAAGCGGAAATCGAGGACCCCTACATCCTCGTCACCGACAAGAAGATCTCGGCCGTGCAGGACATCCTGCCGCTGCTCGAGAAGGTGCTCAAGGTCACCAAGAACTTCGTCATCATCGCCTCCGACGTTGACGGCGAAGCCTTGGCCACCTTGGCCGTCAACAAGCTGCGCGGCACGATCAACGTGATCGCGGTCAAGGCCCCGGGCTTCGGCGACCGCCAGAAGGACAACCTGGGCGACATCGCCACCCTGACCGGCGGCGAGGTCATCTCCGAGCAGCTCGGCGGCCAGCTCGACGCTGCCGAGATTGCACAGCTCGGCCGCGCGCGGCGCTTTATCGCCTCCAAGGAGAACTCGACGATTATCGAGGGCAACGGCGAAGCCGCAGCCATCGACGACCGCGTCAACCAGATCCGCCACGTCTACGAGGCCGCCAAGAGCGACTGGGACCGTGAGAAGGCGCAGGAGCGACTGGGCAAGCTGTCCAACTCCGTCGCCGTGATCAAGGTCGGCGCAGCCACCGAGGTCGAGCTCAAGGAGCGCAAGCACCGAGTCGAGGACGCGCTGTCCGCGACCCGCGCGGCCGTGGAAGAGGGCATGGTCCCCGGCGGTGGCGTGGCTCTGATCAACGTCATCCCCTCGCTGGGTGGCGTCGAACTCGACGGCGACGAGGCGACCGGCGTGGGCATCCTCAATCGCGCGCTGGAAGAGCCGATGCGCCGCATCGCCATTAACGCCGGCCAGGACGGCTCCGTCATCGTCCAGTCGGTCAAGGACGCCGAGACGCCGAACTACGGCTACAACGCCGCCACCAGCGAGTACGGCGACATGATCGACATGGGCATCGCCGACCCGGCCATGGTCACCCGAGCCGCCCTCGAGAACGCCGTCTCGATCGCCGGCATGGTCCTCACCACCAACTGCCTGGTCACCGAAAAGCCCGACGAGAACGCCCTCGCGGCCCCGCCCGCGCCCGCTTACTAGCGGCCCCGCCCACGCCCGCCTACTAGCGGCCCCGCCCGCGCCCGCCTACTAGGCAAGAGCAACGGCAAACCCAAAACGGGCCGTCCCTCACCCAGAGGGACGGCCCGCTTCAATTCTCCCTGCCCCATCCCTCCCACCCCCTCTCCCTCCGGCCCCCTCTCCCTGAGGGAGAGGGCTAGGGTGAGGGCCCGCATCCCGTTGAACCCCATCCCACCCCCTCCGATGCCCCGTGCTTGACACGGGGCCCAGACCGCGATCGACATCAATAGCAACCCTGCAACCCCGACAATCATCTCCCGTCAGCGACACCGTCACCCACGCCATACACCCCTCCGACTGTTCTCCCCCGCGGAGCGGGGGAAGCCTGCCCCGCACTTGCCTGCCCCTGGCTTGAACAGGGGATGCGCGGATGTCACGAAGTGACAGAGGGGGTCCTTCCCTGCGCAGCGCTCGCTACCCTCATAAGTGAACGTATGTACGACAAGAAGGGAAGCCACCAAATGAACCCCGCCCAACGAGCCAAGCGCCTCCAGGCCCACAGCCTCCGCTGCCAGGGCCTCACCTACCGACAGATCGGCGAGCGCATGCGCTGCGCTCACTCCACCGCCGCCCACTACGTCCGCGACTTCGAGGCGAACCGAGCCGAGATCATCGAGTCGCTCGCCGCCGACCTGCTCGTCCACTCCGTCGCCAACCTCCAGCACCCCGACCCCGACCTCCACGCCCAGCACATCAACGCCGCCCGCGAACTCCGCCTCCTCGTCAACTCCCTCGACCAGGTCGCCGACCGCCGTCAGAAGCGAGACCGCCGCGTCGTCATGGAGCAGGAGGCCGACACGATCAAGTACATCGAAGCCCTCGACCAGCTCACCGCGACCATGCGCGAGAGCGGCATCGACGACCTCACCCCCTACCTCACCGACCCCGAAGCCTTCCGCACCGAACACTTCACCCAACCGCTGCCCTCTCCTAACCCAGCTGAACAAGATGCCGCATCCACTCGGCTCTCCCCCCGCGCAGCTGAGCGAGATGCCGCATCCACTCCGCTCTCCCCCCGCGCAGCGGACGGGAGCCTGCCCCGCACTCGATGCGGGGATGCCGAAGGCAGAGGGGGGTCCCCGGCCTTCGCAAGCCCCACAACCGTCAATCCAACCCCCTCCAAACCCGTCCAACCACAACCCAAACCCGACCACCAACCGACCAACCCCGCACAGAATCGTCCAAAATCGAACAAATCCGAACGCAAATCACGCAACCACCCGCCCGTACAGGCGCCGCCAAGGCCAAAACGCAAGAAGACCCGCCCCGAATTCCTCACACCCGGCCCCTTACCGCCTTCAAACAACCGCCGCGAGCTCGCTCCCGACGACCCGCTCGTCCGCAGACTCTTCCGCAACTGGTGAACAATATGCCAGTGCGCACTGACCAATACGCTTGAGCCATGACCTCACGACGTCGAGCCAAGATCGTCGCCACCCTCGGCCCCGCCTCCAGCGAACCGGACACCGTCCTCGAACTCGTCAACGCCGGACTTGACGTCGCCCGGATCAACTTCTCGCACGGCGACGAGACCTCATGGATGCGCGCCGTCGAGTCCGTCCGCCAGGCCCAGGCGGCGACCGGCAAGCCGGTCGCCATCCTCGGCGACCTTCAGGGCCCCAAGATCCGCATCGGCTTGGTGCCCGACGGCACCGAAATCGCGCGCGGCGAACGAGTCGACATCGTCGTCTGCAGCGACGCAGACGCCTCCTTCACAGAAGACAGCTTGACCGTCAGTTGCAGCTACGCAGCCCTCGTCGAAGAGCTCGAGGTCGGAGGCCGCGTCTATCTGCGCGACGGCGAACTCGACCTCCTGGTCGAAGAAATCGACGGCAATCGCATCCGTACCACGGTGCGCGGCGGAGGACTACTCACCGCTCGCGCCGGTCTACACGCGCCCGGAGCGGGCCAGCGTCTGCCCGCTGTGACCGACCAGGACCGCGAGCACATTGGCTTCGCCGTCCGGCACGGCTTCGATTTCCTCGCGCTGTCCTTCGTCCGCAGCGCCCTCGACCTCGCCGAAGCCGGCGCCGCCGTGCACGCCGCAGGCGGTGAGGTCCCGTTCATCGCCAAAATCGAAACCATCTCCGCCATCGACGACCTGCAGGAGATCATCGCCGTCTCCGACGGCGTCATGGTCGCCCGCGGCGACCTGGGCGTCGAAGTTGGCCCGGCCGAAGTGCCCGTGCTCCAGCGACAGATCATCGAAGCCGCCGGACGCGCCCTGCTGCCGGTCATCATCGCCACTCAGATGCTCGAGTCGATGGTCCAACGCCAGCGTCCGACCCGCGCCGAGGCCTCCGATGTCGCCAACGCCGTCTGGGACGGCGCCGACGCCCTCATGCTCTCCGCCGAAACCGCAGTCGGACGCCATCCCGTAGAAGTCGTGGCGATGATGGATGACATTATCCACCGCGCCGAAACCGGCGACGCCGGCCGCACCGCCGTCGCCCATTCGATCGAACTCAAGGCCGACGCCGCTCGCACCATTGCCGTCGCGGTCGCCGCTGCCGTCGAACAACACCCCCAGGTCAAGGCCGTCATCGTCTTCACGATCAGCGGACGCTCCGGACGACTCATCTCCCACGTCCGGCTCCCCGTCCCCGTCCTCGTGCTCGCGCCCGACGACACAACCCTGCAGCGCCTCGCCCTCATGTGGGGCGTCCTCCCGCGCCACTGCCCGCCGCCGACCGACATCGACCGGATGCTCCAGGAAGTCGAACGAGCCGCCGTCGACACCCTCGATCTCACCCCCGGCGACCAGATCGTCCTCACCGGAGGATTCCCCCTCGGCCAGGGAGAACCCACCAACTTCCTCAAACTCCACCAGATCCCACCCTCCGCCCCCTCTCCCCTTCCTACCCCCTCTCCCTCTGGGAGAGGGCTGGGGTGAGGGTCCCCGAGACCATGCATAATGATCACCACACCCCCAGGAGAGCCCACATGACCGACACACCATCCGAACTCGACATCCAAATCGGCGACGCCTGCGAAATCGACCCCGCCGCCGGCCCCATCCAGGCAACGGACAACATCGGAGAATCCGACCGCGACGTTCTCCTCTACGTCAACGCCTGGTGTGGCGACTGCCGTCGCGCCATCCGCTTCCTCGACGAATACGAGATCCCCTACCGCGCCATCGACCTCGACGACCATCCCGAAGCCGCCGATATCGTCGAGGCCCTCAATCGCGGCAGTCGCTCAGTCCCCACCATCCTGGTCGACGGTGAACACGTCGCCACCGAGCCCAGCCGCACCGAGCTGGCGTCGATCTTCGGCATCCGGGAAGAAGTCTCCGGAGGAGTCCTCGGCCGTTTCCGGCGTTCCTAGTCCGAGTCTTCAATCACATGCACATCCGCGGGTGAGATCCTCGCCGTTACCTCGTCGCCAACCGATAGTCCCAACTCGTCCCAGGTGGCCACCGGAACGTCGGCCGTCAGCGTTAGGCGCCCGCTCGTCAGGTTGCTCCGTACGACCGGTCCTCGCGGCCTGACTGTCCGAACGGTCGCCTGAAGCTGGTTGCCGCTGCCGTCACCGTCTCGCGAGAGCACAATCCGTTCAGGACGAACGCACAGCGTCGCCGGCGCCCCGAGCGCGACGGACTTCGACGTTGATGCGAGCCGCACCCCGCTGGCTCGATAGACGCCGGACTCCGAACGTTGACCCGGCCAGACATTCTCCATCCCCACGAATTCGGCGACGGCGCGGTCTGCCGGTCGCTCGAATACCTCGGCCGGCGGGCCCGTCTGGCGCAGACCTCCGCCGATCAACAGGGCCGCGTGGTCGCCCAGTCGAAGCGCCTCATCACGATCGTGCGTCACCAGCACCGTCGTCGGCTTGGTCTCCGAAACGATCTCGGCAAAGTCCTCCAGCAATCCCTCGCGCGTCGGAGCATCCACACCGGCGAACGGCTCATCGAGCAGCAGCACTTCAGGCTGCGAGGCAAACGCCCGGGCCAGGCTCACCCGCTGCGCCTCGCCTCCGGAGAGTTGTCGCGCGTGCCGTCTGGCCAGCGAAGCAATCCCAAAGCGCTCCAACCAGTGGTCAGACAACTCCCTCCGCCGCTGCCGATTCACGCCTCGCAGCCGCAGCGGCAACTCGACATTCGACTGGACCGACATGCTTAGCAACAACGGCTCCTGGAACGCCGCCGCCATCCGCCGCCGCGTCCCCACCGGATCGGAATCCATCCGCTCGCCGTCGAGCAACAGGCTGCCGCTACTCGGATGCAGGACCAGCTGCAACGCGCCCAGCAACGTCGACTTGCCCGATCCGTTCGGTCCGATCATCACCGTGACCAGTCCGCGTGGAATGTCGAGCGAGTTGATCTCCAGCACCGTCACCCCGCCGCGCTGCACGACCAGATCCCGAATCTCCAGGTGGGCATCCGGCGAAGAAGTCATGTGACCGGCCGACGCTGCTGGACCGCCGTCAGAACCAGGTTGACCAGGAAGGCCAGCACGACCAGCACCAACGACAGCGCGATCGCCACCTCAAAATTGCCGCGCCCGGTTTCGAGCACCGTCGCGGTGGTCAGAACCCGAGTCTCGCCCGCCAGGTTGCCGCCGACCTGCATCGAGGCGCCAACCTCCGATATCGCCGCCCCGAATCCCGCCATCACCGCAGCCAGCAGCCCCAATCGTGTCTCACGGACCAGCAGCCAGAGCACCTGCATCCGATTCGCCCCCATCGCCCACATCTGCCCAATCAATCGCGGATTCACAGACTGGATCGAGGCGAGCGAAAACCCGACGACCAGAGGCAGGCTGAGCAGGAACTGCGCCACGACCATCGCGGTCGGCGTGTAGATCAGATTCAAGTCGCCAAGCGGACCGGTCCGCCAGAGGATCAGCGCGACCAGCAGGCCGATCACGACGGGCGGCATCCCCATGCCCGTGTTCACCGCAGCGACGATCAGCCCTCGGCCCCAGAACCGCCTCAATGCCAGTACGGCGCCCGTGGGAATGCCGATCAGCAGCGCAATGGCCGTCGCCGCCGACGAAATCGCCAGGGTGCGCAACGTGATCTCGATGATCTCCCTGTCGCCGGCCCACCACAGCCGCGCCGCCTCACGGATCCCGTCCCAGATCAAGTCCATGCGGCGATCCTAATGGCGCTCGCCCCGCTCAGTTGGCGGCGCCTCCGCGCGCGGAAATCCCCTCTTCGGTCTCTCCCGCAGCCGGAATGAACAGCGGCTGCCCGTACCGCTCGCGCAGATAGTCGCCGATCATCGCCTGGATGTCGTCTCGGGTGAGGAACGCCGAGAAGGCTTGGGCAGCGACAACGTTGATGCGTCCCTTGTCGCCATCCACTTCCATCACGCTGTAGAAGTTCAATAGCCGCGGGTCACCCTCGACCAGCGGTCTCAGGCCGGCAAGATCTTCCGACAGTGCCAGGAACGTCCCCCGATCCGTCAGGGCGTAGGCGCCACGCTGATTCGCCACCGTCAGCGTTGCCGACATCCCCTGACCGACGTCGAGATACCAATCGTGCGACTCGCTGCTCGGCGACAGTCCAGCGTCCGACCACAGGACCAGCTCCTTCTTGTGGGTCCCGCTGTCATCACCGCGCGACGCGAAGGTGGCGCCCGACTCGGCAATCGTCCGCAGCGCCGCCGACACGTCCGTCAGCCCGGCGACACCCGCTGGATCCTCTGCTGGCCCCACGACCACAAAATCGTTATACGCTACAAGTGTTCTACTAATCACATCGCCCGCCTGCAGCAGCTGTAGCTCGGCTGCCGGCGCATGAGTCAGGAGCACATCCGCATTACCTTCGACGCCCATCCGCAACGCAGCTCCCGTGCCTACGGCGATGATCTTTACCGTGATCGCTTCCTCGGCTTCGAAGATCGGCACCAATTGATCCAACAGTCCCGAGTCGTTGAGCGAAGTCGTCGTGGCGAGAATCAGTTCGTCTTCGTTGTATCCCGGATCGCCGCTGCAAGCAGCAGTGAGCCCGAACAGCACGAACCCGACCAGCGCGAACCAGCCCAGCACGAGCGCTCGGCTCATCGGACCTCCCAGGAGTCGCTATTCGACCTACTCGCCGGCGGTGATCATTCCCGCGCCAACGGTCGCGGACGTCGCCTCATCGATCAGGATGAATGCGCCGGTTTCTCGCGATTCATCGTATGGGTCGACCGACAGTGGCGCCATGAGCCGCAGCCGCACGCGGCCGATTTCATTCAGCGACAGCTGCGAGGCCGTCAGGTCGTACTCGAGCGTATTGACATCCAGTCGCGCGCCGACCTCTTCGACCAGCGCCCGCGTCGTCTGCGTGGTGTGCTTGACCACCAGTCGGTCGCGCTCACGAAGCGGGACCCGCTCGCTCATCCAGCAGACGTGTGCATCGATCGAGCTCGCGGCGATCGGCGGGTGATCCGCCCCAACGATCATCGAGCCGCGACGGATGTCCAACTGGTCCGTCAACCGCACGGTCACCGCCATTGGCGGCGTGGCCTCGGCCAGCTCATGGTCGAATGCGTCAATTCCCGCCACTGTCGTCTCAGCGCCCGAGGGCATCACCTTGACCCGGTCGCCAACCCGCAGCACGCCCGAAGCCATCGTGCCGGCGTAACCGCGGTAGTCGTGATACGCCTCTCGCAGAGGCCGGACGACGTACTGCACCGGAAACCGGGAAGCGTGATGTTGCGGCGGTTCCGACGCCTCAAGTGTCTCCAACAACTCCAACAGCGGCGGGCCCGAATACCACGACATGTTCTGAGACGGTTCCACGACCCAGTCGCCAAGCTTCGCCGAGATCGGAATCGCCTGCACATCCGTCACGCCCATCCGACCCGCAAAACGCGTCAGCTCTTCCGAGATGGCAACGAAGACCGATCGATCCCAATCAACCAGGTCCATCTTGTTGACGCACAGCACAAAGTGCCGAATGCCGAGCAGATTGGACAGATATGCGTGACGACGGGTCTGTTCCAGAACTCCGCGTCGGGCATCGACCAGCAGGAGCGCAGCGTCGGCGGTCGATGCTCCGGTCACCATGTTCCGCGTGTACTGCACGTGACCGGGAGTATCGGCGAGGATGAACTTCCGCCGCGGTGTCGAGAAGTAGCGGTACGCGACATCGATTGTGATGCCCTGTTCGCGCTCAGAGCGCAGGCCGTCGGTCAGGTAGGCCAGGTTGACGTCGTCCTCGCCCCGCGTGCGAGAGGACCGTTCAATCGCTTCCATCTGGTCGATGAATGTCTGCTTGGAATCGAACAGCAATCGGCCAATCAGCGTCGACTTGCCATCGTCGACCGAACCCGCCGTGGCCAGGCGCAACAGCGTCCGTTGATCGGGACCAAGCGGATCGAGCGGGTCGGCCCATGATGCCGTCGTCACTAGAAATACCCCTCGCGCTTCCGATCCTCCATCGCCGCCTCCGAGAAACGGTCATCCGCACGCGTCTCACCCCGCTCGGTGATCCGTGTCGCCGCAATCTCGGCCACAACCGCCTCAAGCGTCTCCGCCTCCGACAGCACGCCCGCCGTGCAGGTCATGTCGCCCACGGTGCGGAATCGCACTCGAGCGTCGAACGGGTCCTCGCCGGGCAATCGCGGGACGAATTCGGAGGCCGGAAACAGCATGCCGTCGCGCTTGAACATCGCTCGTTCATGGGCGAAGTAGATCGACGGGATCTCCAGATCTTCGCGCTTGATGTACTGCCAGACATCCAGCTCGGTCCAGTTCGACAGCGGGAACGCGCGAATGTGTTCGCCCCGAGTCAGCTTCCCGTTGTAGAGATTCCACAGCTCGGGACGCTGATTGGACGGGTCCCATTGCCCGAACGCGTCGCGGAACGAGAAGATCCGCTCTTTGGCGCGCGCCTTCTCCTCGTCCCGCCGCGCGCCGCCGAACAGCGCGTCGAAGTTGTGCTCTAGAACGGCGTCGAGCAAGGTGACGGTTTGCAGCCGATTGCGGGACGCTCGCGGCCCGGTCTCCTCAACGACGCGACCCTGATCGATCGAGTCCTGCACCGAGGCGACAATCAACTCGACATCCAACTCAGCGACACGGCGGTCGCGAAACTCAATCGCCTCAGGGAAATTGTGGCCCGTGTCGACGTGCATCACCGGGAACGGAATCCGCGCCGGCCAGAACGCCTTCTCGGCCAGGCGCAGCATCACAATCGAGTCCTTGCCGCCCGAGAACAACAGGCAGGGCCGCTCCAGCTCGGCAGCGACCTCGCGGATGATGTGAATGCCCTCAGCCTCAAGCCAGGACAGCGTGTCCAGTGCCGCCGGTCGCGTCGCCGTCGTGGTCATGGGTTCCTCGCAGCACGTCAGCTTCAATCATGACAAACATTACTAGATCACTCATATATGAGCATTGGTTACCCTGCGCGCCAGTGCAAGAAAACACACAGGTAACGCAACCTGCGAACGGAGCGGACGCGCCATGTCGGTAGGAATCGTAACTCAGCTCTGGCGATATCCGGTGAAATCAATGGCGGGCGAGCAGCTTTCGGCTGCCGAGATCGATCAGAACGGAGTTGCCGGCGACCGTGGTTGGGCCGTCCGCGAAATCGAAGCCGACGTCACGCGCAACGCTCGGGAGATGCCCAAGCTGTTGCAGTTCGCCTCGGCCTACGCCGAATCCCCGAGTTTCGACCAGCGTTCGCCGGCGGTGACGATCACGACACCCGACAACGTGCAGGTCCAGTCCGCCGACGAGAATCGTGATCAACAGCTCAGCGAGATTCTGGGCCGCCCGGTCATGTTGACTCCGCTGCATCCTGCCGACGACCTCGCCTGGTACGCGCGTGCGCAGATCCCGGAGGGCGTCGACCCGATGCAGGCCCTGCGCCAGCTGATGGGGATGCAAGAGGACGATCCGCTACCCGATTTCTCGGGGCTGCCCCCGGATCTGCAAAACTTCTCGTCCCCACCCGGCACGTACTTCGACTGCTACCCGATCCACATCATGACGACGTCTTCCCTCAACACCCTGGCCGAAGCCGGCGGCGGCGAAGACGTTGACGTGCGGCGATTCCGGCCCAACGTCCTGATTGATACAGGCGACACCGAAGGATTGCTCGAGGTCGACTGGACCGGAAAGAAGCTGCGTCTGGGTGAGGTCGTGATCGAGCTACAGACGACCACCGTGCGCTGCTCGGTCCCGGCCCATGCCCAGCGGGACTTCGGCTCCAGCCGCGCCGTCGGCCGCGCGCTGATCGAGAACACCAAACAGCACCTGGGCAGCTACTGCAACGTGCTGCAAGGAGGAACGGTCAACGTCGGCGCCGATGTCGAGCTGATCGACTAGCCCTCCTCGGCGTCGTTGCCGGCCGGCGGCAGCGCGACCACCTCGGTGTCCGGATGGAACGCCTGCCAGGCGAACCAGAAGTGGTCCGAGTGGATCACGCGCGTCAGTTGCGATCCCGCCAGCTCTCCCTCGACCCCTCGTCCGAAGATGTCCCATACGGTTCCGGTCTCCGCATCCACGAACGTCTGGCCGGCCTCGTCGTCCGGGTTAACGATGAAGGTCAGAGCCTGGCCGTCCAGCGTCGATTCGAACACCGCAGTCGTGCCGACTTCCCGTGCGTCCCGCATGATCCCGGCGTCGAGAATCGATAATGCGCCGGGTGTCCAGAAGACCACCAGCTCAATCCCGTCAAACGAGTCATGCAGCACCATCTCCTCTTCCAGCCGCGACCAGGCGTATGCAATCGCGGCTCCGGACGGCCCCTCAATGCTGACGACCCGTTCCGCCGGTGGCAGCCGTTCGTCGATGGAATCGCGGTCGAAGAAGAAGCCGTACGGCCCACCCCGCTCCGGGTTGTCGTAGCCCTGATAAGGATTCTGGCCGTACGCGCGAAACCAGCCGGTGTCGCGCGACATCACCAGCGCATCCGGATAGGCCGCACGAAGCTGTCCCACCGTCACCACCGATGCGGGCACATACTTGAGCCTCGCGCCCACCATTGTCCCCACGATTGCCCGGCCCGACGACTGTTGCCACAGCGATTCTGTCTTGCGGTCGTACATCACCAGATCGGAGTTACGCAGCAGGCCCGACACGCCAAATATGAGGATGTCCTCGCCAATCTGCGACTCAAACGCGATCGCCGTGTTGCACAGGGGGCAGAACGTCACCGTGACAGGGACTCCGCCAATGGTGTCATTGACGATTTCGTGCCAAGTCAAAATCTCGAGCGGGAATCCTCGCACATCGCCGTTCAAATTGACCTGCACCAGCGGAACGTTGTCCGTGTAGACCTCCACCGCTTCTTCCAGCGTCCAGTATCGCGGTCCGTTGATCGCCGGAATCGCGTCGCGACCGGCGCCCTGAGACAGTTCGTCCAGGTCGATCAGTCTGAGGCCCCAGGCCGTGCCCCAGTCGAGACCGAAGTACTTCGGTCTCTGGCCGTCGCGAATGATCGGGATCCCTTCTGCTGTTTCGGTCGCGTCGGGCGGCAAGTAAGTGACGGCACCGATCGGCAGCGAGAACTCTTGCTCTTCCTGCTCCTGTTGTTGTTCCTGAGCCGTCGTTGCCTCCTGCTGAACCCCTTGCTCCTGGCCCTCCTGCTGCGCCTGTTGTGTCTGTTCCGCCTGGGTGGCGACCGTCGGCTCAGCGGCCTCCTCCTCTTGTTGTTCTGCTTGAGCGGGCTGTTCCGCATCGGACGATTGCGCTGCCGCTGCAGTGTCAGTCGACTGCCGCACTTGCTGTTCCTGTTGCTCGACCCCCGCGGCCGAAGGTTGATCGTCCGATCGCTCGGTTTCATCGCTGCACGCAGTCAGCAGCAACACTGCCGCGCCGGCAATGAGCGCCAGCATGCCGACCATTCGCGCCGAGTTTCGTATGATTTTCATAACCCCGAGCATACGCGCCGATCGATTGCTCAGTTGCCCGATCCGCGTCGATTTCACGCCGTCGACAGAGCGCTCCGGAGTCGATATGACCGCCGTCGAATCGAGTGCCGATCCCCTTGAGGATCGGCAAGCAGTGCTGGAGGCGAATCGCGCCTTCTATGAGGCATTCAATACCCGCGATGTCGAGGCAATGGCCGATCTCTGGCAACGCAGCGACGACGTGACCTGCATCCACCCGCATCGCAATGTGAACCGGGGACATGCTGATGTCCAACGCACCTGGCGCGCGATCCTGACCAACCCCGATCAACCACGGATCGTCTTCGCCGCCGAAGAGGCGCGAGTCGTCGGCGACATTGGCATCGTGGCCGGACGCGAGGTCGTCGCCGGCGTGCCGATCGTGGCTACCAACATCTACCAGCGCTCTCGAAACGCCGACCTGACCGACAACGTCGATACCCCTGCCAACACCTGGCTGTTGATCCACCACCACGGCAGCCCGGTCCTGCACACCGAGTAGACCCAGCCGCCGAATCCTCGCGACTGAACCAGAAGAAAGCGATCATCATGTCCGTCACGCTTGCCAGGGGCGACCACGCGCCGGATTTTGAACTCTCCGACCAGGACGGCAATGTCCACCGGCTGACCGACTACCAAGGCCAGACGGTCGTGCTCTACTTCTACCCGCGCGACGACACGCCGGGTTGTACCAAGCAGGCCTGCTCGTTTCGTGACGAGATGGATGAGATCCAGGCCGAGGACGCGGTCGTGCTCGGCGTCTCGACCGACAGCGCCGAGTCGCACCAGAGCTTCCGCGAGAAGTACGACTTGAACTTCCCGCTGCTGGTCGATACGGAAGCCGAGGTCGCGACCCGCTATGGCGCCTGGGGTGAGAAAACGTTGTATGGGCGCAAGAGCATAGGCATGACGCGTGCTACCTTCGTCATCGGACCGGACGGCGTGCTGACCAAGGTCTGGAAACGCGCCAAGGCCGCCGATCATGGCCAGGCGGTCCTCAAGGCCCTGCGGACGGGCCGTTAACCGATTCACACTGTCCGCCTAGATCGATTCCCCCATGACCCGGTTATTCCGATTGGCGCTCGGCGCCCTTGTTGCGCTGTCTCTGACAGCCGCAATGGTCGTCGGCTGCTCTGACGACGACCAGGCACAGCCTCAGCAGCAAGAGCAGGCGGCTGCTGAACAACAGGCCCAGCCTCAACAACAGCAGCAACAAGAGAGCGAGTCGGCCGCGCCGGCCCGATCGAGCTCGACCCAGGAGCAACAAGACCAGCAATCGCAACCTCAGGCGGTCTCCGGCGATCCTTTGAACATCGTCGTGTCGACGCAAGTGATCGCCGACTGGGTCCGCCAGGTCGGCGGCGACCACGTCGAGGTTCGGGCGCTGATTCCCGCCGGGGCCGACGCCCACACGCTCGAACTGAGCGTGGCCGACATTCGCGCGGTGGCGGAAGCAGACCTCGTCATCATCAACGGGGCTGGTCTCGAAGCGTCATATCAAGATGCGATCCTCGAGAACGCTGAGCACGTCCTCGACCTGGCCGAAGCAATCGAGGAGGCCGGATACGAACTCGCGCCATTCAGTTCAATGGCGGCAGAGCATGGACATCACGACGAGGAAATGCACGACGACGAGCACGGCGCCGCTGAGGCTGTGGGTCGGTTGCTCGTCGCCGACGCATTGGAAGCACACCTGTCCGTCGTCAATCTCTCGAGCGACAATGTGAACCGCGGACTGTTCGAGATTGCGGCGCCCGGTGCCTCCGTCCACGCCAGCCCGACCCACCGCTATGGGATCGTGATCGCCAACGGACCCGAGGACAGCGACGATCGCATCCATTTCTTCGACGGTGGTGTCTTTTTCGTCCCGCATGGCGACCACTACGACCTGGTGACGCAGCGGATCACACGGCACGCGCTCGAGATCGCTGAAGAGAGCGGAGTCCATGTCGTCAACAGCCACGGCTGGACCGCGATATTCGCCGATGGCAACGGCCACGCGATCCTGATCAACGAGCATGACCTGGCCAACGCGACGGGCGACTACGAACCAATCGTGATCGACGCCGGCCCGCAACATGGTTCTGCGGTAGTGATGTCTGAGGGACACGTCGCGATCACGATTCCGCATCCAGACTTCCTCACCAATCCCGACTTCTGGAACGTCCTGCCCGAGGGTGTCGAGGTGCGCACCTTTGACAACGAGTTCGTCTTCGAGGCCGAGCCATGTCACCGCCTCCACGGCGTGGCGCACAACGCGCACGGAGCGGTGTTCGGCTGCTGGACCGCGACTCTGTTCCTGCACGCGCACGACGGCGAGTACGAGAGTGAGCTCATCCCCTACCCGGCGGAAGCCGGACCAGAGGGAGAGTTCGCGATTGGCCAGTACTGGGGCCACCAGGACAGCGAGAACTTCTTCGGTCAATCGACCCTCTTCCCCGGCGGAGAATGCTGCATTCAGGGCGGCGTCTGGCTGGTGGATGTCGGCCACGGCGAACTCCACGAGGTGTTCCCCGAGCCGAGCGTTGCCGGCGTGTTCTCAAGTGACGGTGAAACGTTCTACTTCCTCGCCACCGACGGCATGCTGCGCGCAGTTGACGCTCACGACGGTGAGGTCGTCGGGAGCATGCAGCTGGTTGAGCCCTTCGAGGCGGTGTTCGGTACACCGACTCCCGCATTGATCGTCGTCGGGGAATGGCTCTACGCCGCCGACCCGAACAGCGGTCACGTGCTGGGCGTCCATCTCACACATATGGAGATCGAACATGAATGGGACATCGGCGGTGCGCCGTCGAGCCTGGCCTTCGTCGGCGTCCTCGACTCGGGCGGCGCACCCGCTGCGGGTCACGCAGACGAGCATGAGCACGAAGAAGGCGAAGAGCAGGACGAACACGAGCACGAAGAGGATGAGCACGAGCATGAAGACGAGGAGGAGCACGAGGACGATGGACACGGGCACGCCCACCATCACGGTGACGAAGACCCGCACTTCTGGTTCGACACCGAGCTCGCTTCTGCCGCCATCGTCGCAATCGCTGACGAGCTGAGCCACCTGAGCCCAGGCGCGGCGGACGTCTTCAGCGACCGGCTTGAGCTCTACCTCGCCGCAATCGAGGAAGCCGATGCTGAAGTGCGAGCACTGCTCGAAGACATCAGCGACAGTCAGCGACTGCTCGTCACCTTCCACGACGCATTCGGCTACTTCGCCCGGCGTTACGGACTGGAAGTCGCAGGCTTCGTCGTCGAAGGGCCGGAGCAGGGTGTGAGCGCAGACGCGTTGGCCGGCCTGATCGAGCTGATCGAGCACGAAGGCGTACAGACGGTCTTCCACGAGCCGCAGTTCGACTCGTCGATCCTCAACACCGTTGCCGACGAGAGCGGAGCTGGCAGGGGCATTATCTGGTCGCAACCAACCGACGACAACCCCACCTACATCGGCATCCTCATCGGCAATGCACGGGCAATCGCCGAGCAATAGCCGAGAATCCCGAAGCGAACACAGGGGCGCCCACACTGCGCAGTGTGGACGCCCCTCTTCGTATGAAGGCAGTCTCCCGTAGCCTGAATCCATGTCGCCCAAACCGTCGAAGGACAACATGGTCTGGATCGACCTCGAAATGACGGGGCTCAATCCGGAGCGCGATGTGATCATCGAAGCGGCCGTTCTGATCACCGACGCCGAACTGAACATCATCGCCGACGGTCCGGACATCGCCATCCACCGCTCGGAAGACGAGCTCCGCGTGATGAACGCCTGGAATCGGCGCACCCACCACGGTTCCGGACTGATCAAGCGCGTCAAGGCGTCGGATGTCACCATCGATCAAGCCGAAGAGCAGGTCCTGGAGTTCGTCCAGGCTTGGACCGTCGAAGGCCAGGCGCCCCTGTGCGGCAATTCCGTCCACCAGGACCGGCGATTCCTCTACGGCGAGATGCCGAAGCTGATCGACTGGCTCAACTATCGAATCGTCGACGTCTCCACGGTCAAAGAGCTGGCCATGCGCTGGTATCCCGACATGGAACCGTTCGTCAAACAGGAGCGCCACCGGGCGCTCGACGACATTCGTGAGTCGATCGACGAGCTGCGCTGGTACCGTCAGCAGATCTTCAAGCCCAGCGACTAATCTGCCCGACCGCGCAGCGAGAAGCGGTCGCCCACACGGCAGCACGCACCCCAGCAAACATCGCCGACCCGGCAGCACGCACCCCAGGAGGCGTCTCCGACCAGGCAGCACGCGCCCCAGCAGATCCGGGCTCTTCGTCGCCAGCCGGGCGGTGGGGGTTCCGCAATATCGGCCAGGAGGAACTCAAGCGATGGCAACGTCTCGCGCAGACCATGCGGGCCGAATACGAAGGACAGCACCATCAGTAAGACCGCCGTCAGCACAATCGAGGGCCCGGCCGCCAGATCGAAGTGAAACGACGCGTACAGACCCAGCACCGTCGAAAGCACGCCGACGAGGATCGCCGTCAGCATCATCAACTTGAATCGGCGAGTCAGCAGCACAGCGGCTGCCGCCGGCGTCACCAGAATGGCGACCGCCAGAATGACTCCGACGAGTCGGAACGCGACGACGGTTGCCAGCGCGATGAGAACCAGGAGTCCAACCTGCATGAGGCCGACGGGCACGCCCGAGACGGCGGCCACTTCCGGGTCGTAGGCCGAAAAGCGTAGTTCCGGTAGGAAAGACAGCACCAGCGCGGTGACCACAACCGCCAGCGCCGCCATCACGATCAGATCGGTCCAGGAGGCGCCAAGGATGTGCCCCACCAACAGCGAACCCAGGTCAATTGCGAAGGTGCGTTGCCTCGAAATCAGCACGACGCCGAGCGCGAAGAAGCCCGCGAACATGATCCCGATCGCCGTGTCTTCTCGTAGCCGCCCGCGCAGAGTGAGCAGGGCCACGCCCAACGCCGTCATTACCGCGGCCACGCCGGCTCCCAGCGTGATCAGGACAGCGCCGCCGCCCAGTACCAACGCGACGGCCGCACCGGCAAGCTGAGTGTGCGCGACAGCGTCTCCGAGAAAGGCCAGGCCCCGTAGGACGACAAACACGCCCACCATCCCCGCAGCCACCGACACAATGATGCCGGCCAAAAGCGCGCGCTGCATGAACTCGAACGACCAGGGGTCAGTCAGCCAGTCCACGAAAGCTCTTGCTAGGCCTCGATCGGGAACGCGCCATTACCATCTGCGAATACAGGCAACCGAAGACGCGGAGGCATCCCAATGGTACTTGAGCGACAGGTCACTCTGATCACCGGCGCCTCCAGGGGTTTTGGTTTGGCCGCTGCCGAAGAACTGACCGCGCGAGGACATCCCGTCATCGCCACGATGCGCAATGCCGACCGGGACGCCCCGAACCTGGCCGACCTGGATTCGTCGCTCGTCGAGGTGGCTCGATGCGACGTCACCGACCGTGCCTCAATTGATACCGCAGTCGAGGCCGGACTGAGCCGATTCGGACGAGTCGACGCGCTCTTCAACAACGCCGGCTACGGACTCTATGGCCCGGTGGAGGACATGTCGGACGACGAAGTCTCACGTCAGATGGACACGAACTTCAGCGGGCAGATCCGCATGGCCCAGGCCGTCCTGCCCGCGATGCGCGAGCAACATCACGGCAAGATCATCAACGTCTCGTCGCTGGCGGGCCGGATTGTCGCCCCGTTGATGGGTCTCTATGCCGCTTCCAAGTGGGCGGTCGAGGCCATGTCGGAGGCGCTGCGCTATGAGGTCTCGCGCTGGAACGTTGATGTGACCATCCTCGAGCCGGGCATGTACGCCTCGGACTGGCAGACCACCAACCTCGACGTTGCTGCCGCCGTGCGAGAGGGTCGATCTCCCTACCAGGAATCGGCGGATCACGCGCTCAAGACATTCCGTACCCGAGCCGCCACCCGGCCGGGTTCACGCTCGGTCGCAACAGCCGTGGCCGACATCGTCGAACTCGAACAGCGGCTGCCCATGCGCTGGCCAATCGGCGAAGACACGATCCAGACCATCCGGCTCAGGGAAGCGATGACCGACCAGGAGTGGGAGGAGCGGGTCCGGGGCGACACGAAAATCTACCGCGGCGCCTTCTTCCGCGGCGTGGAGAATCCGCTGGAAGATAAGCTCCGCTAGCCGTGCTTGCCGACCGTCCAGCCCGACTGGGCCAGGTGGGCGTCCGAGAATTCAACCGCGTCCGGCTCCAGCTCGTTGGCCAGGGTGTCGTTGAAGCGGTTGAGGAAGCCGAACATTGAGATCACGCAGACGATTTCCACGATCTCGGAATCCGACCAATGCGTGCGCAGCTCATCGAATTGTTCGTCGGTGGCGGCATTGGGCACGCCGCCCGAGTCGCGGGCGACTCGCAGCGCAGCGCGTTCGGCGTCCGAGTACAGGTCGGAGGTCTCGAACGACCAGACGGCTTCGACGCGCTCATACGACTCGCCGGCCAGCGTGTGCGCGAAATGGCCGGTGTGAGCTTGGCAGTACAGGCAGCCCGCCGTGCGCGAGACCACATGCGCGATCAACTGCTTCAATCCCGGCGGGACGCTGCCCTCGCGCATGATCGAGCCGAAGAACGGCTGGAACGCCTCCAGCACCCTGGGACGACGTCCCAGTACATGGAACGACGTCGGCAGCGTGACTCCCGAGTCGCGCAGTTGTGCCAGGTACGGCGCTGCCTCAATCAACTCCTCTGTCGTCAGTGGTGTGACGCGGTTCATCTTGTCCTCCAGCGAATCAGCATCTGTTTCGGCTGGTCGGGCAGCGACCAGCCGCCATCGTGTTCTATCAGCAGCTCGGCCACGGCTTCGCGCAGCGCGTTCAGCTTCTGCGAACCTTCCGACAACCATAGCCGTCTGCGTGCCCACTCCATCGCCTGCTCGGGCGTCTCGAACACGAAACGTTGTCGATCTCCTCGGCGTTCCAGTTCCCGCGCGTCAACCTGTGCGCCTCGCGACCCCAGAAGCTCGGTGAACTCGCTCGCGCCGGGCAGGTGGACCTGCTCTTCACCGTGAACGGCAGGCCACACCTGCCAGAACAGCGACCCCGGCGAATGGTCGTACTGCAGGGCCACGCATTCGCGCGAGGCCGCGCGCTCCATGGTGTCGAGAAATGCGCCCATCTGCTCGATGTCATAGCCGACATGCGAGATCAGCGCGACATCAGCCATGCCCGTGATCTCGGGAGCGTCGGAAGGCCAACGTTGATCGCGCAGGTCGACGTTGGTGATTCCGTGCTCGATCTGCAGGTTCGCCATTTCCGCCCGCATCGCCGGTGATGGCTCGATCGCAATGACCTTGCGCACATGGAAGGCGAGGGGCAGCGAAAATCGCCCGGCGCCGGCCCCGATGTCGACCCAGATGTCGTCCGCCCTCGAGATGTCGAGCAGCGCTTCCAGCGCCGAGTCGCCGATCCGCCGAGGGTCTGCCCGGAATGCCGACGCTAGCGGCCGATAATGGTCGCCGCTAGCCGGTTCCTCACGCACGCGCTCTGCCTGTTCGCGGTTGGCCGCCACCCGATCGGCCCAGGCTTGCGTCAATTCCTCCGCCGACGATCCGCGGTCGCTGGAGTAAACTTTGCGCATGACCACCTCACCCGACCTCGAAATCGAGGAACTCCCCAATCTGACCGACCCAGTCCTGATCGTCGCCTGGGAGGGCTGGAACGACGCGGGCGAATCGGCTTCGACGGCGGCCCAGTACCTGATCCAGCAACTGGGGGCGAGGCCGTTCGCCACAATCGATCCGGAAGAATTCTACGACTTCACGGAAGCACGACCGATGGCGCGCTATCGCAACGGCGAACGCTTTATTGCCTGGCCGGCGACCGAGTTCGTGCATCTACAGTCGCCCGATGGCGGACGCGACGTCGTCGTCGGCATTGGGATCGAGCCGCACCATCGCTGGAAGCGATACATGAGCGCGATGTCGGAGCTCGTTGACGCGATCGGGGCGAAGCTGATTCTTTCGCTTGGAGCGGTCGCGGCAGGGACTCCCCACACCCAGCCGGTTCACGTTCGCGGCTCGGCCAACAACTCGGCGCTGGCCGAGCGCTACAACATGCATCCGTCGCGATTCGAGGGACCCTCCGGCATCGTCGGCGTGTTCCACGACCACTGTCGCCGGCAGGGCATCGGCGGAGTCTCACTCTGGGCGTCGGTGCCACACTATTTGCCCGGCATCACGAATCCGGTCGGTGCGCAGTCGCTGCTACGCGTGGTCAGCGACATGACCGGTCTCAGATTCGATCTGGAACCGCTCGAGCGCGGCATCCAGCGTTTTCACGTCCAGCTCGAAGAGGCGCTGCAAGAAAACAGCGAGCTGCGAGACTACGTCGCCCGGCTCGAGGCGGCCAGCCCGATGCCTCAGGCTGAACCCCAGCCAGAAGGTGAACTGCCCAGCGCCGACGCATTGATCGCCGACCTGGAGGATTTCTTCAGACAAGGCGGCGACAGCAACAACAACTGATTTCCCTCTCGTTTCGAGATGAGCGCCTACAGTGGAATCCACGAGGCGACCGGGAATCGGATAGAGCGGTGGTGAGCGATGTCGGATGTTGACCAGGTCAGCGACGACGATCGTCAGCAGGCGTCAGAAAAGAACCTCAACAAGATGTGGAAGTTCGCCCGCAACTTCGCGGAGAAGAGCGGGTCGTACCTGCATCCTCAGGAAGAGATCACCGAGTTCCTGGTGATCGGTCTGGCCAAGCACATTGACGACTACGGCCGTCCGCTCTGTCCGTGCAACTTCTACGAGGACAAGGCGGAAGAGGTCAAGGAGTCGACCTGGATCTGCCCCTGCGAGGAGATGCAGCGCTGGAAGTACTGCCATTGACTGCTGTTCTGCGATGAGGAAGGTCTTCCCATCACCGAGTATCTCCCCGAAGACCACGAGGGAATCCAGATCTACGGCGTACGCAAGGACCCGCACCCGGACAAGGGACGTGCCCTCGGCCGCCTGGAAGAACAAAGCGGCCGCAAAATCGACAAGCGCAAGCGCCGCGACTAGCCCGAACCGGCGGACTGCCACTACGCTCAAGAGAACGAATCGAAACCACAGCCACTGGACGACGTATGGCCCGAACCTCCAACGTTCACCGCGACCTGAAGCGCCGCAAGATGCATGCGAAGTACCAGGATCGGCGCACAGCGCTCAAGCAGCAGCTCAAAGAGTCGAACAACCCGCGCGAGAAGCAGAACATCCAGTTTCAGCTTCAGGCGCTGCCCCGCAATAGCTCCCCCACGCGACTCAAGAACCGCTGCGCAGTGACCGGTCGGCCCCGCGCCTACATGCGCAAGTTCGGCCTCAGCCGAATCACGTTCCGCGAAATGGCATCACTCGGCCTGCTGCCCGGCGTGCGCAAAAGCTCCTGGTAGGTCTCCCTCCAAGGGGCCCTCGGAAGCCATCACCGCTCGATTCACTCGATTGACATCAATGTTGGCCGGACACCGCGGTGTCCGGGTTGTTCGCTCGGGACTATTTGACCCCATTACTTGCGTATTTTGCAAAGTTGTGTATAAACTGCGGCGGTAACGAAAATCCGGCTGTGACACGTTCACGCAGTCGATGATGCGAAAGAGAGTGGCGAATGCCAACCTCCGACTCACGAGCCGCCAGGCTCCAGCTACCGCGTCTGCTGGTGGCGCTGATCACCCTCACGGCGTTGCTGGCTGGTTCGTTCGCTGCCCTGGGCCTCGCGAGCGCGCAAAACGCGCCAACCTTCGACGTTCGTGTGCGAGCGCAGTTGCACGAAGACGGCCGAATCGAGTTCGGCCTCCGCGCTGACGGCGAGGTTCTCACGCCGTCACGCCGTTTCCTGCCCGCCGAGCCGCGGATTGGTCGCGTGTACGTCAGCACGGTCGTCGAAAAGCTCGGCGTCCAGCTGCAGGTGATCGCCATCCGCCAGGCCGACGGTGACACCGAGTTCGGTATCCGCGCCGATGGTGAGACGGTGTTGCGAAACCAGATCTTCCCGGCCGGCGCCCGGGAGCATCTCTGGTTGCAATCGAGTGTGGCCAAGGTGGTCTCTCCCGAAGATGCCGGTGACCTGGTCATCTACTCCGGGCGTGGAGAGTCGCTGGTCGGTGGACTCATCGATCGCTTCGAAGAGCAGACCGGCATCGACGTCAAGGTTCGCTATGGCAACACCGCCGCTTTGGCGATTGCGATTTCTGAAGAGGGCAGCCGTTCGCCTGCGGACGTGTATTACGGACAGGATGCTGGCGCGCTGTCATTCCTGGCTGAGGAAGCACTCGCTGCGCAGCTTCCGCCCGACATCAGGGCGATGGTTGATCGCAACTTCCAGGACGATGATGGTCGCTGGATTGCAACCTCTGGCCGTGCACGAGTTCTGATCATTTCTCCGGACCGCGTGCCGAACCCGCCTGACTCCGTGTTCGATCTCGTCGACCCCGAATGGAAGGGCCGCATTGGCTGGGCGCCGACCAACGGTAGCTTCCAGGCCTTTGTCACCGCCATGCGCCAGATTCACGGCGACGCTGCGACCGAAGAGTGGCTGCGCGGCATGATCGCCAACGACGTCAAGGTCTTCCCCAAGAACACACCGCAGGTTCAGGCGGTCGGCGACGGGGAACTCGACATCGGCCTGGTCAACCACTATTACCTGTTCCGTTTCGACGACGACTGGCCGGCGGCCAACCACTTCACCGACTCCGGCAATGCCGGCGCACTGATCAACGTCGCCGGCGTGGCGATGCTCGAGGGCTCCTCGAACCGGGCGAATGCTCTGAGATTCATTCGCTTCCTGCTGTCCGAGGAAGGTCAGACCTACTTCCGGGACCAGACAAATGAATACCCGGTGGCCTCCGGAGTTGACGCGAACCCACGGCTGATCCCGTTGGACGAGCTCAACCCGCCGTCACTCGCGCTGACCTCCCTGTCGGACCTCGATGGCACGCTCGAGCTGCTCCGTAAGGTCGGTGCGTTGGAGTAACTCATCCTCGCCCTGGGAGCGGCAGCAGCGGTCGATCCAGGCAGTCTTCCAGGCAGCAGAGCGGCAACATTCGTCTCAGGACAATACCGCGATCGGATTCGTGACTCAGAGCGGACGCGGCGCCGTCGCGATTGTTTCCTTTCATGCTGAAAAATGTCCGATAACCTCCAGCAATGAGCCTGCTCAGCGAATCGGTCTCAGTTCCCGCCTGGCTTCGACTTCGCATTCCTGGAATCTGGATCCTCGCTCTAGCCGGAGCGTCGGCAGCGTGTATCCCCCTGATCTACCTGATCGTTCGAGCAGCGGAGGCCGACGCGGAGACCTGGTCGAAGGTGCTGAACGACGGCACCGCCCGTCTCCTGCTCAACACCGCAGGTCTAACGGTCGCCGTGACTGCCGCTTCTGCCGCCCTGGCCTTGCCGATCGCCTACCTCACGGAGCGCACCGATCTGCCGTTCGCACGCTGGTGGCGATCGATCACGATCATGCCCCTGGCAATCCCTTCCTACGTGGGAGCCTTCGCATTCATCATCGCGCTGGGACCCAATGGATCATTGCAGGATCTGCTGGCGCCGCTGGGTGTCGAGAGCATCCCAGAAATCTACGGATTCTTCGGTGCCTGGCTGACCCTGACGTTGTTCACGTTTCCTTACTTGCTGATCGTGATTCGCGCCGGCCTGCGCGATCTCGATCCGGGGATCGAGGAAACCGCACGCTCCCTCGGCCATTCGGCTTGGAGCGCATTCTGGCGCGTTACCGTTCCCCAACTGAGGATTCCAATGGCAACTGGAAGCCTGCTGGTCGCCCTCTACGTGATTGCCGACTTCGGGGCCGTCTCGATGATGCGTTTTGACACCTTCACCCGCGCAATCTACGTCCGGATTGGCACGTCGTTCGACCGATCGAGCATTGCCGTGCTCTGCCTGATTCTGGTCGCGCTTGTCGCGGTGGTGTTGCTGGTCGACTGGTCGCAGCGTCGCAAGGCTCGCTATCACCGACTCGGCAGCGGCGCCGCTCGGATGCCCAGACTCGTCAGCCTGCGCCGCTATCGCTGGCCGGCGCTGCTCGCGATCAGCGTCGTTTGCGGTATCGCCCTGCTCGTACCCGTCGCCGTGCTGTTTCACTGGCTTTCGGTCGGCCTCCAGGGCGGAGAGACGTTCCCGGATATCTGGAATGAGGCCCTCAACTCGGTGTACGCGTCCGCTTTGGCAGGTGCGGCGACGGTCGCGATCTCGATTCCGATTACGATCGTCGTGGTCCGTCGCCCTGGATTCCTGGCTCGCGTCGTCGATCGAGCTTCCTACGTTGGATATGCGTTGCCAGGGGTCGTGGTCGCGTTCGCCCTGATTTTTTTCACGCTGCGGGTGACCCCCGGCATCTATCAGACAATCATCACGCTGGTCTTTGCTTACGCCGTGCTCTTCTTACCGCAGGCGATCTCGGGCTTGCGGACCTCATTGGTCAGGGTGCAGCCAGGGCTCGAAGAAGCGTCTCGCTCCTTGAACCGCTCACCGTGGCAAACGTTTTGCAGCGTCACGTTGCCGTTGATCGCCCCCGGCGTCATGGCAGGGTTCGCTTTGGTCTTTCTGACGACGATGAAGGAACTGCCGGCCACCTTGTTGCTTGCTCCGATTGAGTTCGACACACTGGCGACCACCCTGTGGGGACACCAGGAGGATGTCTTCTTTGCGCGGGCTGCCGCGAATGGACTGTTGCTCCTCGGATGCGCGGCACTGCCGATGATCATTCTGTTTGGAAACGACCGTGGCCTCCGCACCTGAATCCGCCGTCGACTCACCAGCGCTGCATGTCGACCGGGTCTCCAAGACCTTCGGCGACACCGTGGCGGTTCGCGAGGCGTCCTTCGAAGTCGAGCGCGGAGAGATCGTCGCATTGCTGGGACCGAGCGGATGCGGCAAGTCGACGACCCTGCGCGTCTTGGCCGGATTCGAGCATCCGGACGAGGGAGTGGTTCGGATCAACGGCGAGACCGCTGTCGACGACTCAGTCTGGCGTCCCCCAGAACGCCGACGGATCGGCATGGTGCCACAGGACTTCGCCCTGTTCCCGCACCTCAGCGTCGCCGACAACATCGGCTTCGGTCTGTCCAGTGGTCACCATGCATGGTGGAGGCGGCCGCTGCGCCGCTTGCGCGGCGTCGAAGCGCCGCCTCGGGTCCGGGAGATGTTGGAGTTGGTCGGCTTGGAAGACTTTGGCGAGCGGTTCCCCCATGAACTATCGGGAGGCGAAGCGCAGCGGGTAGCCCTCGCACGAGCCCTCGCGCCGCAGCCGGCGGCCGTGTTGCTCGACGAGCCATTCAGCAACCTCGACCAGAACCTGCGCGCAACCCTCCGCCTGGCGATGCGAAACATCCTGAAGTCCGCCGACACGGCCGCGGTCTTCGTCACCCACGACCGCGAGGAGGCGCTCTCGCTCGCCGACCGGGTCGCCGTCATGCGCGATGGCACGATTGAGCAGATCGGCGCTCCCGACGACATTTACTATCGGCCGGGGACCAGATTCATCGGCACATTCGTGGGCGACGCCAACATTTTGCCTGGCCAACGAGTTCGCGGCGGCGCTGAGACAGAACTGGGATTCGTCGTCCTGGGGAACCAGAGCGCCGTTGAGGGAAGCGACTCGTTCGACATCCTGCTCAGGCCCGAGCAGCTGGCGCTCAAACCGACCGACCCCAATGATCCCGCGAGTGCCAGGGTGATCAGCAGCGAGTACTACGGTCACGATCAGGTTGTGCGCGTGCGTCTGCCCTCGGGCGCTGAGGTCGAGACCAGGTTGCGTACCGAAGTGGTCTGGCATCCCGACGATTCGGTCTCAGTCGTCGTGCTGGACGATGCCGTCGGCTTCCCTCGCTAGCCGACCTGCGAGCATCGAGCCTTACCATGCCAACACCGGTGCGTCCCGGGGGACGCGGTCAGAGGGGTGCTCATGCGGGTTGCATTGATGGTCGAGGGACAGAACGGACTCACGTGGGAACGTTGGCGTCACATCCTCCGGCTCGCCGACCGGCTTGAGTTTCCCTCCCTCTTCCGCAGCGACCACTACTTCACCGGCCCGATCGAGACGAGCCAGCAGGACAGCCTCGAGTGCTTCCTCAGCTTTGTCATGGCGGCCGTAGAGACCTCCAATCTGCGGTTCGGGCCGATGGTTACGCCGGTCACGTTCCGCCGCCCGGTCGATGTCGGCAGGATGGCCGCGCAGATTGACCAACTCTCGGGCGGACGATTTGTGATGGGCCTCGGCGCCGGCTGGAATCAGCCCGAGCACGACGCCTACGGCCTCGACTTTCCGCCGACCCGAGAGCGCTTCGACCGGCTCGAAGACGCGATCAACATGATGCGGGCGCTGTGGAGTCCGGGCCGATCCAGCTACCAGGGGCAGTACTACCAGCTCGACCAGGCGGATTGCTTGCCCAGCCCTGAGCCCGGGCGTCCGCCGATCCTGATTGGCGGAGGCGGTGAGAAGCGCACGATTCCGATGGCGGCGAAGTACGCCTCGGAGTGGAACTGCGTCTCGCTGACCCCTGAGGCGTACGGTCACAAGCGTGACGTCATGGCCCAGGCGTGCGAGGCAATCGACCGCAATCCGGACGAGATCGAACACTCGATGATGATGTTCCACGCCGTCGGTACGCCGGAGCTCGTCGAAGCCGGGGGCAGATTTGCCCAGGGCATGTTCGGCAGACCGGGACAACCGCTTGGTGAGTTCCTGACGGAGTTCGGTTCGATGGGCCGCCTCGTCGGCGGCGCAGACCAGACCGTCGATGCGCTTGGCCGGCTCGCCGAAGCCGGTGTCGCCGAGGTGCAGTTCCAGCATTTCATGCTCGACCGCGATGATGTCCCCGAGTTTCTGGCGCGCGATGTTGCGCCGCAAGTCGCCGGTATCGCCGCGGGCAGCCACGTCTAGGAGGACTCGGGATGAACGTCCAACAACTGCTGATTCATTTCATGGATTCGCTGCACAACGGTTACATTGCGGCGCTCGACGACCTGGACGACGACCAGCTCAACTGGCGCTACGACGACAATGCCGTCTCGCCCGGATTTCATGCCTGGCACTACGTCCGAACCAAGGACAACATCGTCAACTTCGTCTGTCAGGACCGCAAGCCGCCGGTCTGGCTGCGGCAGGGACTGAATGAGTCCTGGGGTTTCCCAAAGGTGGCGCAGGGCACCGATATGGAGCGGGGCGAGGCGCAGAGCCTGCGCATCCCTTCGACCGGCGACCTGATCGGCTACTTCAACGACGTCCATGAGGACGTGATGGGATATCTGAACGCCTCGACCGACGCCGACCTGGCGGAGACGGTGCGCGTGGTCCAGTTCGGACATCAGGCCAAGTCGCAGCAAATCCTGCAGACCTGCATCGCGCACGGCAACGGACACCTCGGCCAGATCCTCAACACCCGATCCGTCATGGGCTACCCCGCGCGGATCGATTTCTAGTTCAGCGAGCAGCCGAAGGGCCGTGTCATGAAGATCAGCGACAACGTGCGGATGGTGCCGATTCCGGAGGATCAGCCGATGCGGCCGACCTCGACCAACATCTACATCATCGGCCAACGAGGCGGCCAGACTCTGACCATTGACTCGGGCGAAGCGATCGACAAGTTCCGCTGGATGCTGCGCGGCTATCTCGCCGCGATTGACCACTCGGAGATCGGCGTCGCCGCAATCACACACCACCATTTCGACCACTCCGGCAACCTCAAGCATGTCAACGAGCACCTCAAGGCGGATATCGCCGTACCGGAGAACGGCGTGCGACTGCTGCGCGGGCGATTGCCCAAGGACGGCGTCAAGACCTACTCGGACGGAGATGAGATCAACCTCGACGGAGGCATCCGGGTCCAGGTGATGACCAGCCCCGGCCACTCGGTCGACTCGCTCTGTTACTACCTCGAGGAGGAAGGCATCCTCTTCACGGGCGACACGATCCTGGGCAACACGACCACGGTGGTCGGCGACGTCAACTCCTACATGGCCTCGCTGCGCCGGCTGCTCGAGCTGCCAAACGTCAAGGTGCTCTGCCCGGGTCACGGCCCGCTGATCACCGATACCGAGGACGCCAAAGCCCGCGATCGGCTCGAGATGTATGTCGCTCACCGCCAGATGCGCGAGGACCAGATTCTCGAACAGCTGCAAGACGGCGAACCAAAGACATCGTGGCAGATCATGGAGTCGATCTACGGCGACTCGATCGACAAGCGCCTGCGCCGAGCGGCGGACGGCAACGTCCAGGCTCATCTCAAGAGCCTGCAGAAGTCGGGCGTGGTGCGGGCGTCGCGGGGCGAGAAGAAGCGGCCCAATCCCGCCACGGTCGCCAAGAACAGGGCCAAAGAATCGGCCAACCGCAAGATCATCCAACAGGGCAAGCGCCTGGACAAAGCCCAGCGCGCAAAGATCCTGGCGCAGCAGGAGAATCCACCGACCGATCAGTGGAAGAAGCCACCGACGTATCAGTTGCGGTAAGAGCTCCCCCTCTGGGGGAGCTGCCGCAAAGCGGCTGAGGGGGCACGCAGAGGTTCGCGCAGCCCAACAAGCCAACGAGGGAGCCAACGATGCACTACGGAATCGGAATTCCCAGCTGGATCAACGCATACCAGGAGGTCCAGCTGGCGGAGGCGGCCGGATTCACCCACGCCTGGTTCTATGACTCGCAGTTGATCTACTCCGACGTCTACGCGGCCATGGCGCTGGCGGCGCATCACACGTCGACCATCAAGCTGGGCACACTGGTGGCGATTCCGTCGAACCGGATCGCTCCAGTGACCGCATCCGCCGTCGCGTCGCTGAACAAGCTGGCGCCGGGGCGGATCATCCTCGGCATCGGCACGGGCTACACCGGTCGCAACACGATGGGTCTGCCCGCCTATCCGATTGCCCGCTACCGCGAGTATGCCCAGCAGGTGCGTGGACTGCTCAACGGCGAGGACGTGCTCTACACCGACGACATAACCGGGCAGGAGCGCTGGATCCGGCTGATCCATGGGCAGCACTCGGAGTTCCTCAACCTCGACGATTTCATCCCGATATACGTCGCCGCCAACGGACCACGAGCGATGGAGGTTGTGGGACAAGTTGGCGACGGCTGGGTCACGACCGGCATGGGGCTCAATGCTCAACAGAGCTTCCCCACGATCGCTGCCGCCGCTGAGGCGGCCGGTCGCTCCACGGAGAAGCCGTACACGGTCGGTCTGACGACTGGATTGGTCCTGCAAGACGGTGAGGGGCTCGACTCAGAACGAGTCATGCGAATCCTGGGACCGGGCATGGTCCCGGGAGTTCACGCGATGTGGGAAGCGGCCTACGGTCCTGGCGCCAACCTGGGCATGGACAACCCCGACCTCGCCGGTGAGTACCACAACTACATCCGCGAGTACTCCGCTGCCAAGGGCACGCCCGACGACCGGCTCTACCTCGATGTCCACGAAGGCCACATGGTCTATCTCAAGCCGGGCGAAGAGCGCTTCATCTTCCCCCAGGTACTGGAGCGCAGCCTGGTGGGGACGGGGCCGGAGATCATCGAGAAAATCGAACACCTGGAATCGATCGGCGTCGACAACATCGCCCTGACTGCTAACGACCCTGCCGGCGCGCGAGAGATCATCGACGACTTCGCCCGCGAAGTCATTCAGAAGCGCGGATAGGAGTGCACCGATGGAGTACGGACTGCTCGTCCCCACCTACATCGACATGTGGAAGGAAGTCGTGCGCGCCGAGGAGGCGGGCTTCACCCATGCCTGGTTTCCCGACTCGCAGCTGATCTGGTCCGATTGCTACGCGGCGATGGCGCTGGCTGCCGAGCGGACCTCGACGATCAAGCTGGGCACGCTGGTCTCGATTCCCTCGAACCGGATCGCGCCGGTCACGGCGTCGGCCATTGCGACGATCAACAAGCTCGCGCCGGGTCGCACGATCCTGGCGCTGGGTACGGGCTATACGGGCCGCAACACGATGGGTCTGCCCTCGTACCCGGTGCGGAAGTTCCGCGAATATGCGCAGCAGGTCCGCGATCTGCTCGACGGCAAGGACATCCTGCACACCGACGACGTCACCGGTCGTGAGACCTGGATCCGTTTGATCCATCCCGACCATCCGGATTTCTACAACATCAAGGACCACATCCCGATCTATCTCGCGGCCAACGGTCCAAGGGCGACGGCAGTGGTTGGCGAAATCGGCGACGGATTCGTCACCGCTGGCACCGGACCGTGGCTCGACTCGGCCTTCCCGATCATCGAGAACGCCGCGCGCTCTGCGGGCCGCTCGACCGAGAAGCCATACACGGTTGGGTTGGTCGGGGCGTGCGTGCTTGAGGACGGCGAGGACATCATGTCGGAGCGCGTCGTCCACCGCGCCGGCGCAGTGGCGGCAGTCAACAACCACACGATCTGGGAGTCCGAGTACGGCGGCTGGGGCGGCAACCTCAAGGGCGTGAATCCGGACCTCGCAGCCGAGTACAACCAGTACATCACCGAGTACGCCGAAGAGCGCGGTCGACCGTTGGATCGGCTCTATCTCGACGTGCACGAAGGCCACTACAGCTACCTAAAGGAGGGCGAGGCGCGTTTTGTCACTCGCGACCGACTCGATGACATGATCATCGGGACGCCCGATCAGATCATCGAGAAGGCGGAGCAGGCGGAGGCCAGCGGCGTCGACCATCTCGCCATGACGGCGCTGGACCCGGCGGCCGCCAACGACCTGATCGATGAGCTGGCGCCGATCATCGCACGGACGACTTAGACCTCCCCCTCTGGGGGAGGTGTCACGAAGTGACGGAGGGGGCTGGCGATGGAGATTCCGCTGACCTGGAATCTGCCCGCGGCTCCGCCGGCGCCGACGCTGGTGCTGACGCATGGCGCGGGTGCGTCGTCGACGCATCCCAATACCAATGCGCTGGCGGAGCTGATCGCCAATCGGGGCGTGCGCGTGGCGCGGTTCGATTTCCCCTACATGCGCCGCGCCATGGCCGAAGGGCGAAGACCGTGGCCGCCCGATCCTGAGGACGTGCTCGCGGGGACGTGGGTGCAGGTGATCCAGCAGCTTGCCGAACAGGGCGTGCCGACTTCGAAGCTGTTCTTTGGCGGACGCAGCATGGGCGGACGGATTGCCAGCTACATCGCCGACGCGGTCGAGCCGGCCGGCATGGTCTGCATCAGCTACCCGTTCCATGCTCCGAACAACCCGTCATCGGCGATCACCATTCACCTGCAACAACTGGCGACGCCGACCCTGATCGTGCAGGGGGAGCGGGACGAGTACGGGACGCGGGAGGAGGTCGAAGCCTACGATCTCTCGCCGGCGGTTCAGGTGAGCTGGATTCCCGACGGCAACCATGGGCTCGTGCCTCGGAAGCGGTCCGGGCATACGGAAGAGGGGAATCGGGAGTTGGCGGCGGATGCGATCGCGGAGTTCATTCTCGCCAGATGACGTCGGCGGGACGGCGTTCGGCGGGCATCTCGCGCATCTCCTCGGGCGCGTAGCCGAGGTAGAGGTAGGCGACGATCCGGTCCTGTTCGCCGATGCCGAGCCAGCGCTTGGCGGCGGGATTCTCAGCCAACGCGCCGGTGCTCCACTTCGTGGCGAGGCCTCTGGCGGTTGCGGCGAGCATCATGTTCTGCACCGCGCAGCAGACGGCGGCGTAGTCTTCCTGGTCGCGGATTGGATCGTCGAGCACCGCCTGCTGGGTGATGGCGACGAACAGGGGCGAGCGCATCAGCTTGCCGCGTGGATCCTTGGCGAACTCGCCTCCGCCGGCGAGAATCGCGTCGCACATCTCCTCGCGGGCGGTGCCGGAGACGACGTGGAAGCGCCAGGGCTCGGTGTGCTTGTGCGTCGGCGCCCAGCGCGCTGCCTCGATCAATTCCTCGACCACGCTCTGGGCGACCGGTCGATCCGAGAACACGCCGATGGTCCGGCGCTCTTTGATTGCGGTGTCGACGTCCATTCGTGCGTCTCCTACTCCCTCTCCCTCAGGGAGAGGGGACCGGAGGGGCAGCGCTGAGGCCACGCGACTCAGACTCGCGTCCATCATACGATCACGGAACATGATTCGTGCGGGCATCGGTCAGACGTTTGAGGCCTTTGGCGTTGGTCTCTTCCGGCTGCACTGGCTGTTGACCGTGATGGCCTTCATGTCGTTCTCGATGAACTTCACGGTCCTGCCGATCGTCGCCTTTGACCTGGGCGGGACCAACTCGTCGGTGGCGCTGGCGATGGCTGGCAACGGGATCGCCTGGTTCTTCATCGGACCCTTCGCCGGGGCGCTGACCGACCGGTTGTCCAAGCGCCGCCTGATCGTGCTGGCGCAGACGGCGATTGCGATCAACTATGCGTTGATCGGGTTCCTGATCCTGATCGGCCGGATCGAAGTGATCTGGCTCACGGTGAGCACGCTGTTCCTGGGCGCGTGTTTCGCCTTCACCGGGCCGTCGCGCCGCGCATACGTGGCCGACATCGTCCCGCCGCGTCTGGTCGGCAATGGCGTTGCTCTGTTGCAGACCGGGTTGACGTTCCCGCAGTCGGTCGGTCCGGTGCTGGGGTCGCTGCTGCTGTTTGCGCCATTCATCGGGGCAGACGGCGCGTACTTCATCATGGCCGCGATCCTCGTCGTGACGATTGTGTCGTTGTACCTGATGCCGCCGGGCAGCCCGCGCAATGTTCCGCGAGGGTCGGTCACGAGGGAGCTGTTGCTGGGACTGCGCTACGCCTGGCGACAGCCGAGGCTGCGGGTGCTGCTGGCGACGCTGCTGCTGGTCTCGGCGACGGCAGGGCCGTACCAGAACGTGCTGCCCGGCCTGCTCGAGAACGTCTTCGGAATTGAGTCGAGGAATCTGGGGCTGGTGACCTGGCCGATGGGCGTCGGTTCGTTCATTGTTGGGTTGTCGGTCGCGGGCGTGGTGGGGACTCGATGGTCGGGCGGCGTGCTGCTCGTGATGAGCTGCGCCTTCGGTCTGGGGGTAGCGCTGCTGGGGATCACGCCCAACGCGCTGATCATGCTCCCGGTGGTCCTTCTGCTGGGGTCGGGCTTCTCGGCGTTCCAGACCCTGAATACGGCGGAGGTGATCCGGCAGTCGGAGCGTGAGTATCACGGGCGGGTGACGGCGCTGACCTTTCTTCCCTTTGGCGTGCAGTCGTTCACCGGGCTCGGCTTCGGGCAGCTCGCCGACATGATCGGCGAGCAGGACGTGTTCCTGCTGATGGGATTGTCTTCGATCGCGATCAGCATCATCCTGGGCACGATCTACCTGCGGATGAAGCCGCCCACAATCCAGGTGCAGGAAGCGGCTCAGCGGGTGATTCGCCGGACGCTTCGTCCGGTGGCTGCGGTGATGCGTCCTCAGAAGTAGGGTTTGATCCCCTCTCCCAGAGGGAGAGGGAGCAAGCGGCAACCATCACTCGCTAGACGTAGCGCTTGAACCACTGCACCATTCGCTCGTAGTACTCCTTGACCAGGGCGGGATCGCCGACTCGCATCATCAGGTGGGAGCAGCCGGGGAAGCGGACCATTTCGGCGGGTTTGCCTCGGTAGCGGAGGCCGGCGAAGTATTCCTCGCCCTGGGAAATGGGGACTCGCCAGTCGTGCTCCCCGTGCAGAATGAGGACCGGGCACTGGACATTCTGGACATAGGTGATCGGCGAGCGCTCGCGGTACCAGTCGAAGTTGTCGTCGGGCATGTCGCCCCACTGGTAGGAACCCCAGGACGGCCCGATGTCTGAGACGCCCCACATCGACCAGAGGTTGACCACCGGCGCACCGGCGATGGCGGCCTTGAACCGATTGTCGTGGCCGATCAGCCAGGTGGTCATGTAGCCGCCGTAGGAGTAGCCGTGGACGCCGAGTCGGTTCGCATCGACATACGGTCGCTCGCAGACCGCGTCCAGCGCATGCAACAGATCGAGCGAGTCCTCACCGCCCCAGTCGACGGTGACGGCGTCGGTGAACTTGGCGCCGTAGGTTGAGGAGCCGCGCGGATTGACGAAGAGGACCAGGTAGCCGGCGCCGGCGATGACCTGGTGGAGAACGTTGAAGCCCTCGCCGAAGAAACCGTTCGGCCCGCCGTGAATCTCCATGACCAGGGGATAGGACTGATCGGGGTCGAATCCCGGCGGATACATCAATCCACAGGGAATCTCCCAACCATCGCGCTCGACGGTGAAGAACTCGACCTCGCCGATGTCGTGCGCTTCGACGAAGTCCTCCGACGCATTGGTCAGCACGGCCTGCGTGTCAGCGCCGATGGCGACGATCTCGCCCGGGGCGTCAGGAGTCGTGGAGACGATCGCGATGGATCGGCCGTCGGCGGAGACGTCGAAGCCGTTGATCAGCTCCGCCTCGGCGCGGATTGCCTCGACCGGCTCTGAGCCGTCCGACCTGACCCGGTAGACACCCGAGCGGCCACGGGCGTCGCCGGCGAAGGTGATCTCGTCGTCGTGCCAGACCATCGTCGGCGGCCCTGCGATGGGGAAGAAGCCGGTCTGCGGATTGACCGTGTCGTCGGTCAGCCGGGTGCGCTTGCCGCTGTAGCGCTCAATCCGCTCCAGGTACGGCTGATGACGCTGGGACATGTCGGTCACGGAGACGGCTAGCGCCGCGCCATCCGGAGACCAGCACGGCTTGCCGGCGGACATCACGCCGGGAGTCAGGCGCTCGATGTGTCCGCCCCCGACTCCCTGGGTTGACATCACACAGAGTTCCGACCCGAACGGCCGACGCTTCTCGCGATCGACGGTTCGGTCGGCGGTGAACGCGACCCAGCGCCCATCGGGGGAGACGACCGGATGAGCATGGTTGTGCGTGCCGGTGGTCAACTGCACTGCCTCGCCGCTCGCAGCGTCGATCCGGAACAGCTGGTGCCAGGCATCCTCCCGATAGCCGAGCGCGTCGCCCCGGTAGTAGGTGTCGCGCACCACGGTCGTCTTCGTGCCGTCGCGCCGGCCGCGATGCGGGTCGATATCGACCGTGGCGATCATCCCGGAGCCGTCGGGCAGCCAGTCGAAACCTGCGACGGCGTGCGGCAGGTCGGTCAACTGCCTCGCTTCGCCGCCGTCGGTCGGCAGCAGCCAGATCTGACGCGTGGCGTCGGGGTCGTCGGAGCCCGGGCGGAGGAACGAGAGCGCCGAGCCGTCGGGCGCCCACGATGGCGACGAATCGGACTTGCCGGTAGTCAAACGTCGACCGTCGCCGCCCTCGAATGCAGCGGCTTCGATCCACGACACCCGCTTGCCGCCCTCAACCCGGCCGCGCACGTAGGCGACGACGGATCGGTCGGGCGAGATCGCGGGTGATCCGACGACCGGCAGTTTGTTGAGGATGTCAGGGTCGATGGGAGACTTCATGGATTCTTCCTACCGAGGTCGTGAACTTTGGGGTTGGACGCGGTGTTCGCAGTGCGAGGATAGGGTCGGCCCTGGATTGTCGGCGCATGGCGTGGCGCGAATTTTTTCTTCCAGCGGCGAATCCTGAGGAAATGCAGTGTTTTGCTGGAGATCGTGCGAATGGAGGGTGCAGTTTTGCGCAATTTCGTGATGGTTTTTTCGGTCTGAGACAAGTTCTGAGAGAGTAATGGAGCGCCGGGAATTGCCGAGATCCAGCATCGGATGGCGGAATCCGGCTTTCGGACCCGTTCGGTCCTGTTCGGCTGCGTTCGCAGCATTCGAATGGTTGAGGCGTTCGGAGTGTTCGGTCCTGTTCGGATACGTTCGGTTCTGGACCGGCTGGAGCGAGCAGGTTCGCAAGCTGCGTGGCGAGGTTTGTGCGTTGGCGTTGGCGTTCACGGCGGCAGTTCGTTGGCGTGGGCCGGGATCTGGCCGGCCGGTCGTCATTGGCAACGTCCACAATATCGCTCTGGCGTTCGATCTACGAAGATCAGATGTGTTGAGTTGCACGCAGGTTCGGGCGGGTGACGTCAACTCCTTCGCCCATGGGAGAACTGCGCGTATCCCCACGACAACCGACTCCCTCTCCCCCTGGGAGAGGGCTGGGGTGAGGGCCCGACTGATCCTGGCTAGCTGTTCGTGCTCTCACCTTGGCCGCAGCAGGGCCCTCACCCTAACCCCCCGCATCAAGTGCGGGGCAGGCTTCTCCCGCCGGGAGAGGGGACCGGAACAGAATCGGCGCATGTCTTCAGGCGCGGAGGGAGCTGGCAGGCGGCTGGCCTAGACTCAAGCCACGGATTGGAGTTTGACCATGTCCAGCGTGGCGCGTGATGGGGTGAACGTTTTCTATGAGGCCAGCGGCGAGGGGCCGGCGATTTTGCTTTCGCACGGCTACGGCGCGACCTCGCAGATGTGGGCCGGACAGCTCGAGCTGCTTTCGCGCGATCATCGGCTGATCGTCTGGGACATGCGCGGGCATGGACAGACCGACTCGCCCGATGATCCGTCCTGCTACAGCGAGGCCGAAACGGTCGAGGACATGGCGGCGATCCTCGACGCGGAGGGCGTCGACAGCGCCATAATCGGCGGGCTGTCGCTGGGCGGCTACATGTCGCTGGCGTTCAACGTGGCCTATCCGGAACGGACTCAGGCCCTGATGCTGTTCGACACCGGCCCCGGCTACAACAACCCCAAGGCTCGCGAGGGCTGGAACACCGGCATGGCGATTCCCCGCGCCGAGGCGCTCGAGCGCGACGGGCTGGCGGCGCTCGGCGGCTCGGAGGAGGTTCGCGTCTCCACGCATCGCTCCGCTGACGGACTGGCACGGGCGGCTCGCGGGATGCTGGCCCAGTTCGACAACCGGATCATCCAGTCGCTGACCAGCATCGACAAGCCAACGCTAGTGCTGGTCGGCGAGCACGACGAGCCGTTCCTGGCAGGGACGGACTACATGGTCAACAAGATCCCGGGCAGTACCAAGGCGGTCGTCGCCAATGCCGGGCACGCGGCCAACATCGACAATCCGGCCGACTTCAACGACGCCGTGTCGTCGTTCCTCACTTCAATTCCCTCTCCCTGAGGGAGAGGGCGAGGGTGAGGGCCCTGCTGCGCCGGAACGGGGGACCCTCACCCCACCCCTCTCCCAGAGGGAGAGGGAGTCAGAGCCGATCCCTTCTCCGAGAGGGAGAGGGAGCCAACGTTTGGAGCCATCATGCAGGTCAGTCTCTTCTTCCTTCCCTCGGTCGGTACGCGCGAGGACATTGAAGCCGGCATGGCCGGGAATCGGCCCGAGCTGTACCAGGACATGCTGGCCGACCTGTCGGCCTTCGCCAAGGCCGGCGACGCGCTGGGCTACGACTCGATCGGGTTCACCGAGCACCACTTCCACATCGAGGGCTTCGAGGTCTCGCCCAACCCGATCATGCTCGACCTCTTCCTCGCCATGCAGACCGAACGCATCCGGGTTGGCCAGCTCGGGCTGGTGCTGCCGGCGCAGAATCCGATCCGTGTGGCTGAGGACATCGCGATGCTCGATCACATGACCGGCGGCCGGGCGCTGGCCGGATTCGCGCGCGGCTACCAGCGTCGCTGGGTCGACACGCTCGCGCAGCAGATCCATGGCGTCCACGCGGCCCATCCTGGCAATCACGACGCGATCGACGCCGCCAACCGCGCCGCCTTCGAGGAACACTTCAACATCATCCGCACCTGCTGGACCGAGGAGATGGTCGAGTACAAGGGCCACGCCTGGCAGATTCCGCCTGAGGGCACGCCCTGGGACATCGAAGCGACCAAGATGTACGGCAAGGGCGTCGACGAGAACAACATCGTGCGCCAGGTCGGCGTCGTGCCCAAGCCGCTGCAGAAGCCGCACCCGCCGCTGTTTCAGCCGTTTGCTTCGTCGGAGAACACGATCCGTTGGTGCGCACGAGAGGGCATCACGGCGATCCTCCCGCCCATGTACCCGGAGTTGCAGAATCGACTGTACGAGGTCTACCAGGAGGAGGCGGCCTCGGTCGGCCGAACCCTCAAGCCGGGAGAGGGTCTAGGGGTTCTGCGCGACGTGATCATCACCGACACGGACGAGGAAGCGATCGAGCTCTGGCACCACTCGGCCGCATTCGCCGGAGGAGCCTGGTTCGCCCCCTTCGGCTTCGCCGAGGCGCTGCGACCACCGGGCAAAGACCTGATGACACTCGAGGAGCAGCTGGAGAATGGTCTGACTTTCCTCGGGACGATAGACACGGTGAAAAAGCAGGTCCAGAACATGCTCGACGTGACCCCGGTCTCCTGGATCTTCATGTGGCAGTACAACGGCCTGCTGAGTCAGGGCCAGATCCTGAGGACGATCGAGGACTTCTCGGAAAAGGTGCTGCCGGAGTTTGGTGAGGTTGGTGGCTGATGGCTGACATTAATTTCGATTTGCTACAAGCGTTGAAGGAATTCGACGCCATTCGCGATGGCGATCAGATCCAACGGAAGAGTGTTCCTGCCATTCCTCCGACTCTCGGCAATGGAGGCGCGATTCGGCGTCTCTCTAGGAGAATGCAGGAAGCGCTTAGGGTGCTTGACATCTCAGAGCTTTACGCGCACCAAGAGGAGGCTATCGCTTGTGCGCTTGACGGCAACAACGTTGTGTTACAAGCCCCAACGGCGAGCGGCAAGTCGCTTAGCTTCATGGCCCCAGTGCTCGACACGCTGTCCCGTGATCCGTCAGCCCACGCGCTTCTGATTTACCCGATGAAAGCGCTCTCCCAGGACCAGCGGGATCAACTAGAGGAGTTGGCGAGGAGCATCCCTGGTCGGAATATAGAGTCTTGGTGGTATGACGGGGACACGCCTGATCACGAACGTGCAGCGATACGGCAAAAGCCACCCCAGATTTTGATCACAACGCCAGAAATGATCAACACCACTTTTCTGGCCCACTCCAAACTCTGGGATAGGTTCCTCGCCGGCCTCAAATGGATCGTCATCGACGAAATGCATGAGTATCGCGGCTACTTTGGCTCAAACGTCTCGTTGGTTCTGCGACGCCTTCTCTTCTTCCTCAAGAATCGTGGCGTTGAACCGCAAGTGTTTCTGAGCTCCGCTACATCTGCAAACGCGAAAGAACATGCTGAAAACCTTACCGGAGTGCGTTTCGAAGAAGTGAATGCTGCAGCCGGGATGCGGCCGCACCGCGAGTACGTGTTTGTCGATCCAGACATTCCCGACTACCAGCATTACCCCATTCTGCAGCTGAGAGCTGTTCGAGCAGCACTGGCGTGTGTTCACGAGAACAAGTCTGTTCTCGTGTTCTGTCCGACGCGCAAGTTTGCTGAGGATTGCCACTGGACCGCGATGCGAGAGATTCCCAAGCTATCCGAGTCTAAAGGGATTGAGGTTAACCCAGAAGTTGTGAAGGTCTTCAGAGGTGGACTGTCTGTTGAAGAGCGGCACGAAACTCGGGAGGGACTACGGCGAGGTGACGTGCGACTCGTGTTCACGACCAATGCACTCGAACTGGGTCTGGATATTGGTGGGCTAGACGGAGTAATCCTCGCGGGTTTTCCGGACAACATCATGGCTGCGTGGCAGCGAATCGGACGAGCAGGACGGAAATGGGACTCCGACGCCTTCGTCCTCTACTATGCAAGAAACAATCCTCTCGACCAATTCTACGCGAGGAACTTGGAGACCTTTCTTGATCGACCACTAGACGATCTCGTTGCAAGCGCGGGCAACGAGGAACTAATCAAGAAACACCTTCCTGCTCTCCTGTATGAGTCGGAAGATCTCTCAGGAGGCGAGGAGATACTGGGTGAACCGCTTCATGCGGCGGCGGTGGCGGCACGTGAGAGTGGAGCAAAGCCAGCTCGGATCGGCAGTTATCGACCACATCAAGGAATCGACCTCCGCGGTGGTGGACCCGGCGGCCGGTACGTTGTCATGGACGGGGAACAGGAGATAGGAACGCTCTCAGCGCAACAGCTGTTTCGGGAGGCTTTTCCGCGAGCGATCTACATGCATGGTGGACGTCGATTTCGTGTCAAGGAGATTGTTGTCACGTCGAGCGGCGGTGAGGTTACTCTTGAGAGTGTAGAACAGCATCTTCGCACGAATCCTTCAGTGTATTCGCAGCTGTTTGTCAACGACATTCTTGACGGATGCCAGTGGAGTGCCAAGGGTACAACAGTGTCAACAATTTACGGCAAAGTAACCATGGCCGAGAGGATCACTGCCGTCAATGAGATTGACGACAACACCGGTGAGGTTGTGGATCACTGGGTTCCCGGTTCGACGAATGCAAACTTCAACTACTCCAATGCTCACAGTTTCTGGATGGTTGTGGACCGTGCAGGCCCGAACACAACCAAAGGAATCGTGACAATCCAGCACTTGCTGCGAGTAGGCGCGATGTTCTCCATGCCTATTGATGCTCATGATGTCGGGCCACACTGTGATATCCGGGAGTCGGCTGCCTATCTGCTCGAAAGTTATCCTGGTGGTATTGGGATAGCCTCTAAGGCGCTAGAGAAGTGGCGTGAGATTTTGCGCGTCGGCATTGAGATCGCTCAGCGCTGCGACTGTAGGCGCGGATGTCCAAACTGCATTGTTCCACCAAGAAGCCGAGAAAACATCGATAAGCGGGCTGGGATCGAGGTTGCTGAGTTAGTGTTGGCTGCTACAGAGGGTCGACCACAGCTTCGGTTCGCTGCTGGTGCTTGGTTGCCTGTGGCTTAGGCTCACTCACGCCAAGCGATCCATGATCAGACCCAGATTCGCCGGGTCCGACCGCAACTCGCCGACCGGGAAGCTCCTCACGACCTCGGCGACCGCCTGATTCACCGGCGTCGCGACCTCGACCGCCTTGCCTTGCTCCACGACCCAGCCGTTGAGGGCGTCGATCTCGACTCGGCGGCCTCGGATGACGTCCTGGAGGAAGCTGGGACGGCCGGCGCCGAGAGCCTGGGCTCCCGCGACCAGCTCGGCGTCGAGCTCGGTTGAGTCGCCTCCGTTGGCGACGTCGACGAACTTTTGTGAGTCGATGCCCCAGACGGCTTCGATGTTGTGGCCGTAGGCTCGGCCGACCTTGACGACCTCGGCCGCGATCCGGATGCAGAGCCAGCGAGTCTCCTCCCGGGCGCGGACTTCTCCCGAGCCGTAGCCGGAGAGTCCGGCGATTGGGTTGGCCATGCAGTTGACGGCGAGTTTGCCCCAGCGTTCGCCCCAGAGGTTGGTCGTCGACTCGGCGCCGGCGACGCTATTGACGATGGCGGCGATATCGCGGGCGCGGTCCGAGTCGGAGCCGTCCAGCTCGCCGACCTTGAAGCCCAGCGTGCGTGTGTCGGTGCGGATGCAGTGGCCCGGGTCGTACATACCGCAGCCGATCGTGATCACGCAGCCCAGCGTCCGCTCGCGTCCGACCACGGCGGCCACGCGCTCGTCGTTGATCCCGTTCTGGAAGTCGACGATTGCGCCGTCCTCCCGCACCAGCGGAGAGATGAAGGCGGAGGCCCACTCGGTGTCATAGCTTTTGACCGCGACGAAGCCAAGATCGAAGGGCTCGGAGATCTCCTGTGCCTCATACAAATGCTTCGCATTGACCGGGATTCGGATGTCACCGATCAGCGGGCCGCTCAGTCGCAGGCCGTTCTGCTTCATCTCATCGACGTGCTCGACCCAGTGGTCGAACAGGGTCACGTCGTAGCCGGCGCGGGTGAGCAATCCGCCGACGACACCGCCAATGGCGCCGGCTCCGATGATGCCGATTCGAGTCATGTCCGTGTCCTTTGGGTGAGCTGGCAGTTACTTCCGACGCGGCAGTCGTACGGTCGCCCAGCCCGGCGTGGTCACGCCGAGGCGGTCGTTCTCCAGCCAGACCTCGAGTTCGACCAGGCCGTGCGCGTCGTCGAGGTCGGACTTGCCAACGACCTTGCCGCGCGCGTGGACCTCGTCGTCGGGGATGTTCATCCGCCGCATCTCGAAGCGGAACCTGGACATCCAGCCGGCTGGCCCGGCCCAGTCGGTGACCACCCGGCAGAGCGCCGCCTGGGTCCAGCCGGTGTTGTAGAAGATCGCCGGGTGGCCCGCTTCTGCGGCGAACTCGGGGTCGTGGTGGACCGGATAGAAGTCCTGGGAGCCGGAGACCTGCTCGACCATCTTGGTCCAGTCCAGTGTCAGATCGTATCCCTCGATCAGGTCGCCGACGCGGACATCGTCCCACCAGGTCTGGTCGGTCGAGATGCTGTTCGGTGAGGTGCGGGTGGTCATAGCGGGCGCTCGCCTTCTTCTGCTTCGACTTGTTCGGGAGTCCGGTGGGTGCACAGCGTGTTGGTGCCGACGGCGACCAATTCGCCGTCCTGGTTGGTGATTCGAGTCTCGGTGACGACCCATACCGAGCGCGGGTCGAGCTTGATCGACTTCTCGTAGATGTCGGTCACCTCGGTTTGCGAGGCGAGGTGGTCGCCAACCCTGGCCGGTTGCAGGTATTCCCACTCGGTGTTGAGATTGATGTTCCGCTCTCCGCGCGTTGGCACCGAGAGCAGCAGGCTGACCTGATTGTCGGAAGATGGCGGCCAGACGCCAGCGCCGGCGAAGTAGCGGGTCATCACCGGCGGCGCGATGACTGCGCCGTGCTCTGATTGCCGCCCGTATTCGGGATCGAGGAAGAGCGGATTCGTGTCTTCGACCATGTGGCAGTGGCGTCGGATGCTGTCGTACTCGACCGGGTAGCGTCCGGGAACCACGTCGGTTTTCTGTCCGATCCACTCGCTGCGGACGGCCTCGACATCGTAGGGTCCTGTAACGCGAACCATCAGTGTTCTCCTGTGACAGCGCGCCTATCCGTGGCTAGGCTGAGGCTAACAGAGGCGTTTAGCAGTGCGGACAAGCTAAGGAGTGTCAGCATGTCGGTGATGACGCCGATTCTGAGGCTGCGCAAGGTGATACGCGCCATTGGGGGTAGTGAAGCACAGGCGGATGAATTCGCCGACGCGATGGACGGCTATCCGACACGCCGGGAATTCGACCAGCGTCTGGAAGCGATGTTCGCTCGACAGACGAACCAGCTGATATTCGCGATCATCGTCATCGTCGGGCTGGCTGTCGCGATCATCGTGGCGCTCGACTAAGTACTCCTCGGACCAAACGGCTCCGGGATGAATGGTTCATCTCTAGCTCTGAGAAATGCGCCGAAGCCGCCGGCTTCTCGTGCAGCGTCGAGGTGCGCAACTTCGGGACCATCGGCCGACGCTTCGACCATCGACGAGAGCATCGAGCCGACGTTGAGCGCGTTGCGCAGTCCCATCGCCTCGAGGCCTCGCGCAGTGATCAGCTTGTTGTAGCGAATCGAATGCGATGGCACGAGCGCCAGCCGGCGCGCGAGTGCGTCGGCGCGTTCCATCAGATCCTCGCTCGGCACGATCTCGTTGATCACGCCGATCCGCAGCGCCTCCTCAGCGTCGAAGTGGTCACCGGTCAGCGCATAGCGATGCGCCGCCTTCCAGCCCGCCAGGGCGGCGAAGAGCACCGAGCTGTTGGAGATCATCCGCACCTCCGGCTGGGCGAACACGGCACGGTCCGAAGCCAGCGTGATGTCAGCGGCCAGCGAATACCAGAAGCCGCCGCCGATGCACCAGCCGTTGACAGCGGCGATGATCGGCTTCTCAAGCGTCATCAGGTGCATCATCATGTCGGGATTTTTGGTCGAAAAGCGGAACCAGCGCTCCAGGTGCTCGGAGACCGGCTGGGTCGGCCCGCCGACCTCGCTGTCAATGCCGCCGGCGATGTTGTAGCCGGATGAGAACGCCCGTCCCGCGCCGGTGAAAATGATCGAACGCGCTGACGGATCGGCGTTGGCCACGTCGAGCGCGTCGTGGAACTCGCGCTCGAGCGCCGGCGTGATCGCATTCAGCGTCTCCGGATTGTTCCAGGTGATCGTGACCACGGGGCCGTCCTGCTCGTAAAGGATGTTCTCGTAATCGGGCATGGCAATGCTCGTTTCCTGACTCTGGCTTCAGCCTGAGTCTACGCGCCGGGCTCGCGTAACCTGCTCGATTGAGGAGGCGTGCATGCCCGGACCGCTCGAGGGGATCAAAGTGCTGGAGCTGGCGCAGATCATCGCCGGACCGTTCTGCGGCACGGCGCTCGCCGATCTGGGCGCCGACGTGGTCAAGCTCGAATCACCACAGGGAGACGCCTCCCGCCGGATCGGACAATTCGCCCCGGGCGAAAGCAAGGCCTTCCATGGACTGAACCGCGGCAAGCGGGGCATGGTGGTCGATCTCAGCTCTGCGCGGGGACAGGCAGTCGCTCATCGCTTGATTCCGCAGTTCGACGTCTTCGTGACCAACGTGCGGCCCGGCGTGGCCGAGCGGATCGCCATGGACTACGACACGCTCATCCGTCTGCGCCCTGACCTGATCTATCTCGAGGTGACCGGCTACGGCACGCGCGGACCAAGCGCCGATCGTGCCGGCTCGGATGTCGTCGTGCAGGCGTATTCGGGTCTACTTGCCGGAGACATGAAGGTGGACGAGCGTGGAGCGCCGGAGCCGATCACGGCGTCCGCTCCTTCGGACTATGTCGCCGCGCTCGGTGGTGCGATGGGCGTTTGCGCCGCACTGTTTCATCGACAGCGCACGGGCGAGGGCCAGCGCATTGCGACCACGCTCCTGGGCGCCGGGCTCGCCTTGCAGACCCCATGGGCCGGCGACGTACCTGTGTCTGACGCGATCCTGATCGAGCCGTTGCGTCGGATGATGTCGGAGATGCGCGAAGACGGATCCAGCTATGCCGAAATGATCGAGGCTCGGCGCAGCCGTCCCAACCAGGGCAAGGCCTTCCGCATCTACTACTCCGGTTATCCGGTCAAGGACGGGGCGATCATCCTCGGAGCGCTGACGCCGCAGAATCGCGATCAGATTCGCGCCGTGCTTGAGATCACGGACGACCCAACCGACAACGACGACTTCAACGCCATCGGTCCGGACGCCGACGCCATTGTCGCGCGAGTCGAAGAGCAAATCAGATCGACACTGGCAAACGGCACCATGGAGGAGTGGATGGCGAGGCTCGACGCCGCCGGAGCTCCGGCTTCCCCCGTCAACTGGTTGGAAGACATGGTCAACGATCCCCAGGTAGTCGCCATGAACCTGATGCCGACCATCGATCATCCGCTGTCCGGTCCCGAGCGACAGGTCGGACCGTTGGTCGAGATGTCAGTGACCGGCACCGGCACCGACCGTGCCGCTCCGGCGCTCGATGCCGACACGGACGCAATCCTCCTCGAGCACGGCTTCACGGACGAACAGATCGCGAGCCTGAGGCAATCCGGCGCAGTCGGCGCATCCCCCGGCAGCTAACCTCTGCCTTCCTCAACCGCCTGGCGCTAACCGAAGTACCATGAATCAAGAACATACAAGCGAACATAACTCGTAGGCGGTTTCCATGCTTCACAGAACTCTCAATCGCACCGCGAACAGTCCTGGACTTGCCCGGATCATTCCTCACATTTCCGCTCATGGCTCAGACATAACTGGACGAATCTGGACAAATCTGGACAGATCTGGACTATTCCGCTCGCCTGAGCGAACGATCCTCAGCAAAATACGGGAGATCCGCACGAATCCCTCAGAATTTCTTCTCCGGGCGGACTCGCCCCGTTCAATTCGAACTGCCAACGGTTTGAGCGCGCGTGCGAGCGGAACTCGGTTGCCTATCCTCGTTCCAGTCGAACGACGTACGTGAGGAGGTTCCGATGCCCGGTGCGCTTGATGGAATCAAAGTCCTGGAGGTCACCCAGATCATCGCAGGACCGATGTGCGGGGTGATGCTCTCCGACCTCGGCGCGGACGTGATCAAGATCGAGTCCGCCGCCGGGGACGGCATGCGGCTGCTCGGTCAGATCTCACCGGGCGAGAGCAAGGGCTTCCACGTCTTCAATCGCGGCAAACGTGGCATGGTCCTCAATCTGCAGGATTCGGATGGGCAGGCCGTCGTCCAGCGGCTGATCTCGGAGATGGACGTCTTCCTGATCAACGCCCGGCCGGGCGTTCCTGAGCGGCTGGGCATCGACTACGAGAGCCTGCGCTCGCACAAGTCGGACCTGATCTACCTCGAGAACACCGCCTACGGTCCGACCGGGCCCTCGGCCCACCGGGCCGGGGCCGACATCATCGCCCAGGCGTACTCAGGATTGATGGCCGGCGACGAGAAGGTCGACGAGCACGGCGGGCCGGATCTGATCACCGCCACGACGCCGGCCGATTTCGTCGCCGCGTTCACCAGCGCGATCGCGGTCTGCGCGGCGCTGTTCCACCGCGAACGAACCGGCGAAGGCCAGAAGATCGACACCTCGCTGCTGGGCGGCGCGATGGTGTTGCAGAACGCCTTCGCTGCCCGAATGCCCGTCTCCGACGCCGTCCTGCTCGATCCGATCCTGAGCGGCCTCGCGGCGGTTCGAGAGCGGGGCGGCAGTTACCGTGAGTTGCTGGGCGCCCGCGGTGGGCTGCGCGCGCTGGTCGGCGGCGCCTTCTTCCTCTACTACGGCGGCTACCAGACCTCCGACGGCGCAATCATGCTCGGCTGCGTCACGCCGCCGAATCGACAACAGGTGCGCAATGCGCTGGGCCTGGAGCCGGGCGATGATCCGACTGATGACGGCGACTTCAATGCGCTGGCAGACCGGTCGGGAGACGTCGTGGCCCGCGTCCGCGGGATGATCTCGGAGCGGTTTGCGTCGGACACCACCGAGAACTGGATCGCCAAGCTGGACGCGGCCGGTGCGCCCGCCTCGCAGGTCAACATTCCCGAGGAGATGATCGACGATCCCCAGGTCCAGGCCCTGGGCATCATGGTCGACCTCGAGCACCGATTGACGGGCCCGGAGACGATGGTCGGCCCGCCGTTCAACATGTCGCGCACTCCGCCCGAAGCTGAGGGAGCGTCGCCACCGCTGGACGGCGACACCGACGAGGTGTTGATCGAGTACGGCTACAGCGCGGAGGAAGTCGCGACACTGCGGTCCTCCGGCGCGGTCGGTTTGCCGTCCGAGGACTAGGAGCAACCATGCCCGGACCGCTCGATGGGATCAAGGTCCTCGAACTGACCCAGATCGTCGCAGGGCCGATGTGCGGCGTGATGCTCTCGGACCTTGGTGCGGACGTGGTCAAAATCGAGTCGCCGCAAGGCGACGCGGTGCGTCTCGTGGGTCAGTTCATGCCGCATGAGTCCAAGGTGTTTCACGTCATGAATCGAGGCAAGCGGGGGATTGTCCTGAATCTGCAATCCGAAGCAGGCCGCGCGGTCGTCCGCCGGTTGGTCCGTGACTTCGACGTGTTCGTGATAAATGCCCGTCCCGGCGTCGCCGAGCGGTTGGGAGTGGACTACCAGAGCCTCAGTGCCGAGAATCCGCAGCTCGTCTACCTGGAAAACAGCGCCTTTGGCCCCGAAGGACCATCGGCCGACCGGGCCGGGGCCGACATTATTGCTCAGGCCTACTCGGGACTTCTGGCGGCGAACGAGAAGCTGGATGAGCAGGGCGGCCCCGCGGCGAGCTCGGCGACCGTACCCGTCGACTACGGCGCCGCATGGACCAGCGCGATGTCAATTTGCGCCGCACTCTTTCACCGTGAACGCACCGGCCGCGGTCAGCGCATTGAAACGTCGTTGCTGGGCGCGGCGCTCACGTTTCAGAACACCAGCGTTGCCAGAGTGCCCGTCAGCGATGCTGACCTGCTCCAACCGTCAATCGATGCGGTGAATGAGATCCGTTCGCGGGGCGGGACGTATCGCGAGATGCTTGACGCGCGTAACGGCACACGCACAATGCTTGGCGCGGCTTACTTCCTCTACTACGGCGGATATCAAGCGGCCGACGGCGCAATCATGCTGGGCTGCGTGACCTCCTCGAATCGGCAGCAGGTGCGTAATGCGCTTGGTCTCACCGAGGCTGACGATCCCACGGATTCGGAGCATTTCAATCCGCTCGACCCTGATTCGGCCGAGATGGTTGAACATGCGCGGAAGAACATCTCAGCCCGCTTTCGCAGCGATACGACCGCCAACTGGATTGCCAAGCTGGACGCTGCCGGCGCGCCGGCCTCACAGGTCAACCTCCCCGAAGACATGGTCGATGATCCACAGGTCCAGGCGATTGGCGCGATTGCCGAGATCGAGCATCCGCTGACCGGTCCGGAGCAACTGGTCGGTCCCGTCTACCGAATGTCCGACTCACCGCCGGTTCCAAGTGGGCCATCTCCGATCTTCGACGGCGACACCGACGACATCTTGCGCGAACACGGCTATCAGGAAGATGAGATCGCGGCTCTGCGCAGGTCAGGCGCGGTCGGCGTGGAGGCAGGTGACTGAGAGCGTCAACCGCCGGCGACGGGATATGGATCAATTTCACTCAGCTCCCGTTGCGATTCCGCAATTGGAAAGCCGTCGATCTCTTTGCCTTCCCACCACGTCTTCACGTACTCGAGCACCGCGATGATCTCCTCGCGTGTGAGTTCTTCCTTGAATCCCGGCATGTTGCTGCCAAAGCCGATGCCGGCGCCGCCGTCGCTGACGATGCCGTAGAGGACGCCGTCCGAGTGGTGCCAGGTGTGTCCCTCGCCGTTGAGCGGCGGCGGTGGCAGGCGGCCATCCTCGTCGCGCACCATCCAGTCCTCGGCGCCCTCGCCGCCGGCTCCATGACAGGCCGCGCAGGTCGAGGCGAAGACTTGCTCCCCGGTCCGGGGTCCGCTGACGTCCTCTGATTGTTCCGACGACAACACAGCGACCGGTTCGGGCTCGCCGCAGGCGGCGATCAGGGCGGTCAAGGTGACCAATGCGGCCAGGACGAGCGAGGTCTGAAACCAGCGCCTCACCGCAACCTCCGTGGGCCAATGGTATCCAGTGGCCGAACGGCGGTGGGCAAGTACCCTCGATGCAGAACGAGGCGAGATCGGAGGTCGACCATGGTGCTCCCCACAGCCGCAGCGCGGAACCTCGGCACGGAAACGGCATTCGAAGTGCTGGCGCGAGCCAACAAACTCGCCGCCGAGGGACGATCGATCATTAATCTCGGCATCGGACAGCCCGACTTCGCCACCCCGGACAACATTGTCCGCGCCGGAGAGCAAGCGCTCGCCGACGGCAAGCACGGCTACACGCCCGGCGCTGGCATCCCGGAGCTGCGAGAGTCTGTCGCCCGCGACCTGCAGCGCCGCCACGGGGCCGAGGTCGACCCGGATTCCGTACTCATCACTCCCGGCGCCAAGCCCGTCATGTTCTTCGCCGCCTTGCTGATGGGCGAGCCCGGCGCAGAAATCATGTATCCCAACCCCGGATTCCCGATCTATGAGTCGGTGATCCGCTTTTCCGGCGCGACTCCGGTGCCGATTGAGCTGCATGAAGCTGATGGCTTCACGTTCGATCCGGACCAGGTGCTGAGTCAGATCAACGAACGCACCCGACTGATCATCCTCAACAGCCCGGCCAATCCGACCGGCGGCGTCTATTCCCGCGAGCAGGTTGAGCGGCTGGTCGAGGGCCTCGAACGATGGCCGGACGTGGTCATCCTCAGTGACGAGATTTATTCCCGCATCCTTTATGGGGGCCTCGAACACACCTCCTGGCTCAACTATCCGCAGCTCCGCGACCGCCTGATCGTGCTCGACGGCTGGAGCAAGACCTACGCCATGACCGGATGGCGGCTGGGCTTCGGCGTCTTCCCGCCGGATCTCTTCCCGTTCGCAGAACGCCTGGCGATCAACAGCTATTCCTGTCCCAATGCCGCCACTCAGTACGCCGCGATCGAGGCGTTGGACGGTCCGCAGGAAGCAGTCGACATCATGACGACCGCCTTCGACGAGCGCCGCCAGGTGATCGTCAAGGAGCTCAACGACGTGCCGGGCGTGAGCTGCGTCACCCCGCTCGGAGCGTTCTATGCCTTCCCCAACATCTCCGAAACCGGCATCGACGCGCGCACGCTGCAGGAACGCTTGCTTGAGGAGGCGGGACTGGCCGTGATCGCCGGGACCAGCTTCGGACATCTCGGCGAGGGCTACTTGCGCTTCAGCTACGCCGCATCGCTCGAGGAAATCGTCGAGGGCGTCGCCAGAATGCGTACCCTGTTGGCGAACGGCTAGGCGTTTCCGTCATTCCGCGCTCCGACGCGGAATCTCGCTTCCCGACTGGATGAGGAGTCAATGATGGCCCGCTTCGAATACATCTCACGTAACAAGCTCGAACTCAAGGACGGATTCCGCCACGCGACGCTCGGCGACGTGCCCGGACAGGTCGTCTACGGCGTCCAGGGCAAGCTCAAGGAGCACTACGGCGTGCCCGAGGATGCGCCGCCGATGACGGCGACGCTCGACCACATCGTCGCCGCGGTCGGCGGTTGAATGTACGGCACGCTGGCGCGGGCAATGTCCGCGCGCAAGGTCGAGTTCGACCCCAACACCTACAAGGCCGACGTTCTGGGCACGATCGAGGGCGAAGACAACCAGACGATCCGGATCACGAAGATCCACGTCATTTTCCAGATTCCGGGTATCGCAGAGGAACAGCGAGCCGCCGCCGAGCGAGCGGTCAAGTTCCACGCCCCCGGTTGTCCTGCGCACGAGAGCGTCAAGGACGCGATCAACATCACCTGGGAAGCCAACTACGGGGACAACTAGTCCTCGATCGGTCGGCGAGCGTTCCAGATCACTTCCTTCGGCAGCGGCCCAGGCTGCGGCTGCGGTTGCGCTCTGGGCCGATTCGAGATATCGCCGGTGGTGATGTCGATGAAGTCGTCCAACACGAGCGGCTTGCCGCCAATGGTGAATCGGGCGTTCTCGGAAATCGGAAAGTTGCGGTCGGGCTCTTCCGACGCTTCCTCGTCGACTTCCGGGGCTTCCTGCTCCTGCTCCGACATGCCCGCAACCTAGCATGAGCCTATGCCGCGACACGATCTGGACGAGATCGACTACACCGCGCTGAGCTTTCCCGATCCGCCTCCGGATCGGCCGTTCGTAGCGATCAATATGGTCATGTCCGCCGACGGCCGCACGGTCGTCGACGGCACCGAACGAGGTCTGGGCTCCGAGCTCGATCAGCGCTTGATGCGCGAGTTGCGCGTCCACTTCGATGTTGTGATGAACGGCGGCGCCACGTTCCGCGCCTCGGGCACGTCGGCCCGCCTCAACGATCCCGGGCTGGAGCGGTGGCGCCTGGATCGAGGAATGACGCCGTCACCGATCGCCGCTGTGCTCACTCGCAGCGGAGACCTCCCGCCGGAGCGCCGTTTCTTCACAGACGGCGGATTTCAGGCCGTGATCTACCTCTCCAGCGCCGCGCCTGCCGCCGTGAGGCGCGAACTGGAGGCTCGCGGCCGGCCGGTGGTCAGCGTGCCAGAGGAAGCCGAGGCGGTTGCAGCACTCGATCACATGAAGCGCGAACTGGGTGCTAAGCGGGTGCTGGTCGAAGGCGGCGCAACCCTGAACGGGGAGCTGATTCAGCTAGGACTGGTCGACGAATACTTCCTCACCCTCGCGCCCAGAGTCGCAGGCGGCGACAGCGCGCACGCGGCCGTCCAATGGCCCGGCGAGCCGACCGCGGCGAGCATCAGGCAAATGTCGCTGATCCACGCCAGGCCCGCGCAGACCGGCGAACTGTTCCTGCGTTATCGCCTCGAGCCGGTACGCGACTAGCCCTCGCGGACCAGCTTGCTCAGCGAGTGGAGCTCGACGCCGAGGGCTTTGCCGCGGATCGTGTTGCAGACCTCTCCGACGTAGATGTCTCCCTTTGAGTCGACGGCGATTCCGTGGGGGGCGATGAACTTGCCCGCCTCGTCTCCCTCGTCGGGATGACCGAGGAGCGCGAGGCGGTTGCCCGAACGGTCATAGACGCTGACTCGGTGACCCAGGCCGGGCGCGTCCTGCATGCCGCCCATCTCGTTCAGCTCGCCGATGTAGATGTTGCCATCCGGGGCCAGCGTCAGGCCGTCGGGCCGGTGGATGTTGTTCCACATCGTTACGAACTGGCCCGACTCCGAGAAGATCTGCACCCGGTGGCACTCGCGGTCGGCGATGTAGAGCAGTCCGTCCTCGTCGATCGCAATGTTGTGCGGGCGGATGAACTGACCAGCGTCGATGCCCGGCGTGCCCCAGGTCTGCTTGTGATTGCCGTCGGCGTCGAAGCGGTGGACGCAACTGTTGCCGTAGCCGTCGGTGACGAAAATGTCGCCGGATTTCGGACTGACGGCCGCGTGGGTGGGACGGTTGAACGGCTTGCCGGCCCAGGCCGGCGCTGGATTGTACGGGTCGCCCAGCGTCTGCAGCAGTTCGCCGTCGGGCGACCAGCGGGTGATGGTGTGGGTGCCGTCGTCGGCGCCCCAGACATCGCCCTCGGGACCGATCCAGATGCCGTGCGACCGATCCGTGAAGTTGCCCTGTCCCCAGCTGCCTTGCCATGTGCCGTCTGCACCGAACACCATTACGGGATGTTCGGTGTTGCGGGTCAGGACGTAAACCGTGTCGTTGGCGTCGACGGCGACACCCGGGCATTCGACGAGCGTCACGCCGTCGGGCAGTTGCTCCCATATGTCGAGCGCGGAGTAGGTGTAGTTCCCGTCAGAAAGTTGCGCTGGCATCGTTATGCTCCCGTGATTCGAAGTCGTTTACGAGGTCGGCCAAGAGAAGGCCTGCGGACGAGTCTAGCCCGCCAATACGCTGCCGACATGGTGTGGAAGAGGCGCCTGTTCGGGAGCGTCCGATGACAGACAGCGGCGAATCTCACGGACTCTCCTATCGAATCGACGCATCAACGCCGATTCAATCGACGGTCGATACCGGCTCGGCTGAGTTCCGCGAGAACGCCGCCTGGATGCGCGGCCTGGTGGAAGAGTTGCGCGGACGTGAGGCCGTCGTCAGGAACGGCGGAGGCCAGCGCAGCGTCGACCGACACCACTCTCGGGGCAAACTGCTCGCCCGAGAGCGGATCGAGCGCATGCTTGACCCTGACTCGCCATTCCTCGAGCTCTCCTCCCTCGCGGCGAACGGGATGTACGGCGACGAGGCTCCAGGGGCCGGGATCGTCACGGGGATCGGCCGGGTTGCCGGGCGCGAGATCATGGTCGTCGCCAACGACGCGACCGTGAAGGGCGGCAGCTACTACCCGGTGACTGTGAAGAAACACCTGCGGGCGCAGGAGATCGCCGCACAGAATCGACTGCCCTGCGTCTATCTCGTCGACTCAGGCGGCGCATTCTTGCCCATGCAGGCCGACGTCTTCCCCGACCGCGACCACTTCGGCCGCATTTTCTACAACCAGGCCACCATGTCTGCGGCCGGCATCCCCCAGATCGCCGCAGTCATGGGATCCTGCACGGCTGGCGGCGCGTACGTCCCGGCGATGTCAGATGAAGCGATCATCGTCGACGGCGTCGGCACCATCTTCCTGGGCGGGCCGCCCCTGGTTCGCGCGGCGACCGGCGAGGAGATATCGGCCGAAGAGCTCGGGGGCGGACTGGTCCATACGCAGATCTCGGGCGTCGCCGATCATCTCGCCGAGGACGACGAGCACGCGCTGGAGCTCGTCCGCGCCGCCGTTGCCAATCTGGGCCGCGAAGCGGCCGCCGACTGGCCGGTGTCTCCCCCCGATCAGATCGAGCCGCCGTTGTATAACCCGGATGAGATCTACGGCATCGTTCCCCAATCGACGCGCAAGTCGTACGACGTGCGCGAAGTGATTGCCCGAGTCGTGGATGGATCGCGATTGCATGAGTTCAAGCCGTCATACGGGAGTACGCTCGTCTGTGGGTTCGCGAGGGTGATGGGTCATCCGGTTGGGATCGTGGCGAACAACGGCATTCTGTTTTCCGAGTCGGCACTCAAAGGGGCGCACTTCATCCAGCTCTGCGCCAAGCGCGGCACGCCGCTGCTCTTCCTGCAGAACATCACCGGATTCATGGTTGGCCGCCGCTACGAGCGCGAAGGCATCGCCAAGCATGGCGCCAAGATGGTGACGGCCGTCGCCTGCGCCGAGGTGCCGAAGTTCTCGATCGTGCTGGGCGGGTCCTTCGGCGCGGGCAACTACGCGATGTGCGGACGGGCGTACTCTCCGCGTCTGCTCTGGACCTGGCCCAACGCCCGCGTCTCGGTGATGGGCGGCGAGCAGGCGGCCAACGTGCTGCTCACTATCCGTCAGGACGCGCTCGCGCGACAGGGCCAGGAGATGACCTCGGACGAGCGACGAGAGTTCATGGCTCCCACGCTGGAGAAGTACGAAGAGGAAGGCGCCGCGTACTACGGCTCAGCCCGAATCTGGGACGACGGCATCCTCGATCCGATCGACACCCGACAGGCTCTCGCCGTTGGTCTGGCGGCCGCGCGCAATGCGCCGGTGCCAGAGTCGAACTTCGGCGTCTTCCGGATGTAGCCGCCGATGTCCGGCGCAGGAATCGATCCGCGAACTGATCCGACAGCCGGCGAGCGCGGTCTGCCGCACCTGGCAGGCCTCGACGGGATCCGTGGGCTTGCGGCGCTGGCCGTGGTGCTGTTTCACGCCGGTGTCGCCTGGCTGCCGGCGGGATTTCTTGGCGTTGATGTCTTCTTCGTCGTCTCGGGATTCCTGATCACCGCATTGCTGATTGCCGAGCGCGAGCGCTCCTCCGACACGGACCTGGCCCGATTCTGGCTTCGCCGCGCTCGACGGTTGCTGCCGGTCCTGGCGCTCGTCCTGATCGTGACCACGGTCTATGCCGCCCTGATGCTTCGCGACACGCTGGGGCAGCATCTGCACGACGTGCTGATGGCCGCGGTGTACTTCACCAACTGGGATCTGATCCTGCGCGGCGTGTCGTACTTTGAGATGTTCGAGCGGCCTTCGCAACTGCGGCACCTCTGGTCGCTGGCGGTCGAGGAGCAGTTCTACATCGTCTGGCCCATCGTGTTCGCCCTGGTCATGCGCTTCCTCAATCTGCGCTGGTTGTGGTGCATCGTCGCGGCCCTGGCGCTGATGTCGCTGATCTGGATGGTTGTCCTCTTCACGCCGGGTACTGATCCATCGCGGGTCTACTTTGGCAGCGATCCGCGAGCGTTCACCATCCTGATCGGCGTCGCGGTCGGCCTGGTCTGGAAGCCGTGGCGATTCACGTGGGATCGGCCGGTCGGGTTCGCTATGGACATCCTTGCCGTACTCGGTCTGGCAATGATCGTCGTCATCATGGTCATCGGCCGCCACTGGAGCGACTGGATGTACCCGTGGGGTCTGCTGGGCATTTCAGCGGCAGCGATCGTGGTGGTCTCATTCGTCGTCCGGCCCGGCTCCCTGGTCGGGCGGGCACTGGAGACTCCACCACTGCGCTGGATGGGTCAGCGCAGCTACAGCATCTATCTCTGGCACTGGCCGGTGTTACTGGCGCTGCAATGGGAGTTCAACTTCGTTCCCAACACCGTCGCCATCGTGGCTGCGGCCCTTGTGGCCACGTTCCTGTTGTCTGAGATCAGTTACCGATTCGTCGAGACGCCCATGCGCCGGCCGCAATTCTGGGCCAATGCCCGATTCCGTGCGTTGCGAGCGGACCCTCGGGCAGTCGCCGCGGTCGCCGCCTCTGTTTCGTTGGCAGTCTTCCTCGGCCTGTTGATCGGGTTCGCCGTAATGCCCGGACGCTCGCCGTCGGATCTGCTCTTCTCCGCCTCGGCCGAGCAGTCGGCACGCAGTCAGGCTGTCGAGCCGGATAGTGTGAGCGAGCGCGATGCGGCACGGCCTGCCATTCAGCGTGTGATCACCAGCGACAATCCACGGGCTGCCGCAGCTGAGGACGACTCCCGCCTGTCGCTGGCAGATGACTCCGAGGACCAAAAAATCTTAGGCTCAAGCGGCGGAGAACCGGGCGGAGATGCGGCGTCGCTCACGGCCGCTCAGCAGGGGGCTCGGTCCGAGGACGGACAGCCCGATCCAGATTCTCCAGCTCGGTTCGCGGCAGAACAGCCGTTGATTCAATACCCGCCCGGCGACTACCAGACCCGCTACATCGTCGAGCCCGGCGATTCGCCCTACGGACTGATGAACCGATTCGGGATGAGCCGGCATCGATTTGTTGAGCTGAACGGCGATAACGCACTGCGGATCATCCACCCCGGCGACGTGTTGACCGTGCCGTGCCCGGGCACTGCTCCATGCGCGTTTGTGCAGATTGAGCAGCGTGGCCATGGATGTCTGAGCTGGCAGAACGACGGCGTGACCGAACGCGTCTGCCGGTCCTCGGCGTTCCTGGTCGATTTGCCGATGCGATTCATGGCCGAGCCGGGGGGACCGCTCGACGCCATGCCGACCTGGTCGTGGGGGAGCGGCGACCAGGCCGAGTCTCTGGGGTTCACGCTGCTGCTCGACCACATCAACGAGGAGTCGCTACGTCCCACGGTGCTGAGCCTGAACTTCGGACTGCCTCCGTTGGCGATTGGCGATTCGGTCATGGTCGGCGCCAAGTCGCGCCTCGAACAGGTCGGGATCGAAGTCGACGCCGAAGTCGGGCGACTGGCCCATACGGCGATCTCGATCCTGAGGGAGGACAGCGCGAGAAACGGCGCCCGCGATACGGTCATTTTCCACGCCGTCGGTACCAGCTTTCTCGATGCCCGGGGATTTCAGAAACTGCTCGAGGCCGCCGAGGGCGTCCGCCACCTGATCGTTCTGACCCGGCAGTTCCCACCACGCGAGCCGCTGCTGAGCTACGAACGAGATACCAACAGGATGCTGCGCGAAGAGGCCGCCAAGCACGCCTGGGTGACCCTGGTGGACTGGAATGAAATCACCGACGGGCGGGAGGACGAGGTCTCATGGGACGGCACGCACCTGAACTCGTTTGGCCGTCAGCTCTACACGGATAGCATTCTCGCGGCCGTCGTCAGCCGGCTGCCGCCCCAGTTTGCGGTCTATTCGGAGATCACGCAGCCGCTGGATAGCTGGTCGGGCAACTAGTCGGGCAGCGATTGCTGGTAACCGGTCACCGAGACCACATCGCGGCGCTGAAACAGCCACTCGCCGTCGACCTTGACGACGACGTCCTCGTAACCGAGCAGCACCGACGCCACCGACCCGTCCGGCGACGGCACCTTGAAATCGAGGAAGCACTTGTGCTGACAGGTGTCGCCGTCGATCTCGAAGAGGTGGTTGTCGGTGAAGTGCATGCCGCCGGGGAACGCCTCGGCGAGCTGCCCGCAGAACGCTACGAGCGCCTCGCGGCCCTCGGCCTGCCCGGCCGGCCCGGCGAAGACGCCGTCCTCGGTGAACGTCGCCGCCCAGCCCTCGCCGTCGGCTTGGTCAACGGTGTAGTTGTAGACCGAACACAGATCGATGATCGCGAATCGGTCCTCAAGCGAAATCTTGCTCATTGTCCGTCTCCTAACTGATCCGAGAGCTCCCCCTCTGGGGGAGCTGCCGCGAAGCGGCTGAGGGGGCCCGCCGCTACATCAAGGCGGTCAGTCCAGCACCGCGATTGCCTCGACCTCGATCATGAACTCCGGCGCGGCCAGGGCCTGCACGCCGATCAACGTGCTCGCAGGCGCGGTGGTGCCTCCGAAGATCGCCTTGCGGGCGTCGTTCAAGGCCCTGCCCATCGACGCGTCGTAGTTGACGATGTACACGTTGGTCTTGGCCACGTCGGCCGGCGTCGCGCCGGCCGCCTCGATCGCAACCGCCAGGTTCTCGTATGCCTTCTTCGCCTGAGCGGCGAAATCGCCCTCGCCGACGATTCCACCCTCGACGTCCCACGCGACCTGTCCCGAGATGTAGATCGTCTTGCTGCCGGTCGCCGCGACGACCTGTGTGAACGACCTCATGTTGACCAGGCCGTCGGGAAGAATGTGTTCCAGTGCCATTGATGCTCCTCTGTGGATCTGCCTGAAGAATCGGTCTCGTTGGACGCTTACGATAGCGTCGAATGCAATCGCCCGCCTGATCGACGAAGGAAGCAGATCATGCCCCGCTACGGACGACTCGGCCTGCCGCTGTACGAAGCGATCTATTCGATGCGCGCCATCCGGCGCATGCGGCCCGATCCGATTTCTGACCAAGACCTGGAGATCATCCTCGACGCCGCGCGCCAGGCCCCAAATGGCGGCAATGCCCAGCCGTGGCATTTCCTCGTCGTGCGGGACCCGGCGAAGAAGGCCGAGCTGGGGACGCTCTACCACGAAGCCTGGTGGGCCAAGCGAGCCGACGAGGGAATCGAAGGTCCGGACCATCCCGCATTCGAGAATCCCGTCCGCCGCTCCGCCATGCGACTGGCCGACGAAATCGGCGATGTTCCCGTCATGATCCTGCTCTGCGCCACCGCGCCCGGTGCTGGCACGGCTCAGTCAGTGATTCCCTCCGTCCAGAACATGCTCCTCGCCGCTCGCGGCCTCGGCATCGGCGGCACTATCACGACACTGCATCCGGTCGTCGACGAGCGGGCCAGGGCTCTGTTCGACATCCCCGGTGAGGCGCAGATCGTCTACTGCGTCCCCCTCGGCTATCCCCGAGGCCGCTTCGGCCCGCTCAATCGAAAGCCGCTGCGAGACATCGTCTCAGAAGACGCCTGGGGCGCGACGCCGGACTGGGTCGAGTAGGGCTACTCAAGAGCTCCCCCTTTGGGGGAGCTGTCGCGGAGCGACTGAGGGGGCCGGCCACCACAACGTCGACAGTCGACCCCGAGGCCCCCTCCGCCCCTGCGG
>JAPPBN010000050.1:0-16136 GCA_026705025.1 Chloroflexota bacterium
CCCCTGCGGGGCACCTCCCCCAGAGGGGGAGGTCCATACCGCGCCCGTTCCTACGGCACCAACATCGACCTCGACACGTTCGTATCCCGCTCGTGCCATTCGCTGTCGACAAACGCTTGATTGACGTCGGCCAACGGATAGGTGTGGGAGACGATCTTGTCGTACGGGATGTCCCGCTGATTCTTAAGCAGCATGTCCATCATCAACGGCAGCAGATGCGGTCGGTACATGACCGAGCCCATGATCTTCTTGCCGCTGAGGATCGTGCTCGGATCGATCTCAACCGTGCGCCCGCGCACGATGTCGCCAATCTCAACGAATGTGCCGCCGTTGGCCAGATAGGTCAGGCCCTCGGCCAGTAGCTCGGCCCGGCCGACCAGTTCCATCACGATGTTCGCGCCTCGGCCCTCGGTCAGATCCCAGACTGCGCGGCGCCGCGTTTCCGGCGTGTTGAACTCCTCGATGTTGATCGTGTGGTCGGCGCCGAACTCCTCCGCCAGCGCCAGGCGCTGCGGCAAGCGGTCGAGCACGATCACCTTGTGCGCACCCATGTCCTTGGCCATGGCAGTCGCATTGAGGCCCAGCCCGCCGGCGCCCTGGATCACGACGAAATCGTTCTCCTTGCAGCCGGCCCGCATCAGACCTTCGGTCGTCGTGCCCATCGCGCAGTTGACGAATCCAAGCACTTCGTCCGGCAACTCGTCCGGCACCTTGAACACGGGATGATTCGGCTTCAGGTAGTAGTAGTCGGCGTAGGTGCCGGTGAAGTACGGTTCGACGCCCGCCTCGCGAGACCAGGCGCCCCGATCCGAGCACCAGTTCGGCTCCCCGCGCGAACACTGATAACAACGCCCGCAGGGTGTGATCGCCGAGTACATCAGGCGGTCGCCGACCTCGATCTCGCGGCCCAGCGAGTCGGTCGAGACGCCGTCGCCCAACGCATGGACAACGCCGGTGCCCTCATGCCCCATCACGCGTCCGTTCGACGGCAGCGGCGTCTCAACCATGTCACCGCGCCAGGTATGCAGGTCCGACCCGCACACCCCCGCCTGCGTGATCCGAAGCACGATCGCGCCCGGTTCCGGTTCAGGAACCGGATACTCCTCAATCACAAACGGCTGCTGATACTCCTTGACAACGACAACTCGTCCGTTGGCCATGATCGCGCTCCTCTCCAGACTTCGCGTGCTGGAAGTCTAGGTATTTCGGGACGAGCACTTCGACCGGAGACCAGCTAGCCGGAGCCTCGAAGTCTGGGGTCGAATGCGTCCCTCAGCGCGTCGCCGATGATGTTGAACGAGAACACCGTCAGGAAAATCGCCAGACCCGGCCAGACCGACAACCACGGTTGCTCGATCATGTGGATCCGAGCTTCCGCCCCGAGCATGAAGCCCCAGGACGCCGCCGGCGGCTGGATTCCGTAACCCAGGAACGATACCGACGCCTCAATCAGGATCGCGACGCCCAGATACGCCGTCGCGATCACCATGATCGGAGGCAACGCGTTGGGCAGGATGTGACGCACGATGATTCGCGGCGTCGTCGCACCGATCGTCCGCGCCGCCTCGATGTACGGTTGCGACCCCACCTGGATCGCCGCCGCCCGCGAGATCCGGATCCCGCCGCCGAGCAACGCAATCGCGATCACTACCACCAATAGCGAGACGCTCGTGCCGAAGAAGGCGGTCAGCGAAATCACGATGATCAGCCCCGGGAACGCCATCAACATGTCGACGATCCGCTGGACGAGGACGTCGAACCAGCCGCCCAGCGCCCCGCTGACCAGCCCGACCGCAGTCGCCACGACGACGCCAAGCGCGACCGAGGTCACGCTGACCCCCAGTGAAGCCCGCCCGCCGTACAGGACACGGGTGAAGACGTCTCGGCCGAGCGCGTCCGTGCCCATCCAGTACGTCGAGTTTGGTCCCTGCAGCCGGTCGCTCGGATTGATCGCGTTCGGATCGTACGGCGCGATGAAGTCGGCCAGACCAGAGCCGGCCCCGATCAGGAAGAGCACCAGCGTCACCAGGCAGGGAAACGGATATCGCCGGACGACCCGGAACAGCGCGCCGCCGATGCGGCGCGCGTCCAGAGCCCGAGGCTCAGCTACTGACGCGGATGCGTGGGTCGAGGAAACCATAGGACACGTCCACGATCAGATTCGTCAGGATCACCGCGCCGGCAATCCAGACGTTGACGGCCTGCACGACGATGTAGTCGCGGTTCGCAATCCCGTCGAGCAGATAGATGCCGACACCCGGCAAGGCGAAGATCAACTCGAACACGACTGAACCGCCGAGCACCACCGGAAACTGCACTCCAATCACGGTGATGAACGGGATCAACGAGTTACGCAGCGCATGGCGGCGCAACAGCATGAGTCGGGACAATCCTTTCGCCCGCGCGGTCAGCATGTAGTCCTGCCGCAGCACGTCGAGCAATGCGGTGCGAAGGATCCGCGTCTGCACGCCGGCAAGGATCAGTCCAAACAACAGCGCCGGCAGCCACATCTGCTGCAGATTCGTCAGCGGCGCCTCCCAGATCGCCTGGTAACCCAGTGGCGGCGACCAGGTAAACCACTTCGCGCCGAACACGATCGCCAGCGTCGCGAGCCAGAATCCGGGAATCGCGAGCGCAAACACCGCGATGCTGCGCGCGGCATAATCCGGCCAGCGGCTGCGCTGCAGCGCAGCCACGATCCCCAGCGGCACCGAAATCACCGTCGCGATGATCAGTCCCAGGAATGCCAGTTCCAGGGTGACGTCGATCCGGTTGACCAGGTCGTTGCCCACACTGCGCTGCGTGCGCAGCGCCTGGCCGAAGTCACCCTGCAACGCATTGACCAGCCAGTCGCCGAAATACTCGAGGAATGGCGCCTCAAGGCCAAGCTCCTCGCGCAGCCGCTCCTTCTCTGCGTCGTTGTAGAAGGCCTCGGCCGCTAGGACATCAACGACGTCACCCGGCAGCGTGCGCATCACGCCGGCGACGATCAGGCTGATCCCAAACAGCGTCAGGACCGCGAGCAGCAAGCGACGGACGAGGTAGCCGCGCATCTCGCCGCCTCCCCGTCCGTCGCTTGAGTACTCAGGCCGTGTGGCCTACCGCATTAGAACTGCACTAGAGGTCGTTGAACCACATGTCCTCCAGCGACGGCGACGGGGCAAAGGTCTGAATGAACTGCACGCCCGACAGCTCAGGCCGCGCGACCTGCGAGATCGGCGGGTTGACCCAGGGCACCGAGTACATCTGGTTGGCGATGTGCAGCTGCAGGTCGTAAAGCAGCTTGCGGCGCGTCTCGACGTCGCCCTCGGTCCGTTGCGCGTTGAGCAGGTCCAACATCTGCTGGTCCTCGCCCATCAGCTCGCCGTTCGGAATCGGCGAACGCGGACTGTCGGGGATGAAGACGTTGCGCAGCGCTTCGTCCGGCTCGATCGACGCCACCGACAGCGTGTGCCCGATCACGCCGGTGTTGCTGCCGTTGAAGATCGTCGAGTAGTGCACAGTCGGCTCGTTGACGACGAGGTCGACGCTGATCCCGACCTGGAGCAGATTGGCCTGCACGACCTGCGACTGCTCGGCGAAGATCGGACCGTAGGCCGTGGTGGTGTGGAACGGCACGCCGTCCAGCCCGTCAACGCCTGCGGCGTCGAGCAGCTGCATCGCCTTCTCCGGGTTGTAGCGATAGAACTCGCCGAGCGCGTCGTCCTCCTTCGGATCGACCCACCAGCCGGCCAGCGGCGGCAGCGCCGTCGACCATTGCCCGCGTTCGAGCGCGCCGCCGACGGTCAGGATCGCGTCACGATCAATCGCCACCGACATCGCCTGGCGCACCCGCGGATCGTTGAACGGCTCCAGTGCGAGGTCGGGGAACACGCCGCCGATCACGAGGCTGGGCTGGTACTCCCAGGTCGCCCCGGGAATGCCGTTCTCCAGCTCCTCGACGATTGGCGGCGCGACGCCGAACCACGTGGTGTTCAGCTCGCCGCTGAGGAAAGCCGCGGCGATCGCCGAGTTGTCGCCGATGAAGTTGATCACCAGCGAGTCGGCGTACGGCTTGGGCGCGTCGAAGTAGTTCGGGTTGCGCTTGTAGATCACGCGCGATCCCGGCTCGTATTCGTCCAGCAGGAACGGTCCGGCGCTGATCATCGTCTGGCGCGACATCTCATCGACCAGCAGCTCCGGCGGCATCACATACGGACCCGCGTGATGTCCGAGATAGAGCAGGAAGGGCGCCAGCGGACCGTTCAGGTCGAAGCGCACCGTGCGGTCGTCCGGCGCGTCGACGCCGACCAGGCTGGGCTGGATCGCGCCCCGATTCGGGTAGCCGCCGTAGCGTTCCTCCTCGAAGGAGAACGCGACATCGGCCGCCGTCACATTGCGTCCGTTGACCGGCTCACGGTCCTCCCAGACGGCGTTCTCATTGATGTTGAACAACCAGGTCACGTCGTCCGGTTGCTCGTACGACTCGGCCAGCCACAACTCCGGCTGGAAGTCGATCGACGATTGTCCCGGGTTGTTCGAGAACTGGGTCAGCATCGGGTAGCAGTTGTGCCCGTGCAGGAACGCCTTGTAGCCAAAGGTCAGGAAGCCGTCGAACGAGGCCAGGTCGGAGGTATCCGAGATCTTCAGTTCACCACCGATCGGCGGCGCTTCCAACTCTTGCTGAGCCTGCGCGGTCGCAGCCTGCTGCTGTTGTTGCTGCTGGGCGGCGTCCTGTTGCGCTGCGGCCTGCTCCTGCTGTTCAGCCTGGTCGGCCGCTTGCTGGGAGGTCTGTTCCTGCTGCTCTTGGTCCTGTTGTTGCTGCGCGGCAGCCTGCGGCTGATCCTGCTGTTGTTGCTGTCGCTGTTGAGCAACGGCCTGCGGCTGATCGTCGTCATCGTCGTCGCCGCAGCCCACCAGCGCAATTCCGGCCGCGCCCACCCCCGCCGTCGCCGCCGTGCGCAGCACCGCCCGGCGAGACAACCGCCGGTTCCGCATTCGCTTCCAGTATTTCGAGTTCGACATGAGGTACCTCCCACTCAATTAGCGGGAGGCTAACGAATTTGAAACGACCAGATTGTCATTCCGTGGGGACAGCAACAGCGCCATGCCTACGCTGAACCCTCAAACCCACACAACGCCGTCATACCCCCGCTTGCCGGGGGTATCTCGCAATGGTCCGCACGCCGTCCTGGAGAGGAACCAGCGCCTCAACGGAGAGACGACTCCCACAGACGACGGCGCGTCACGCAACTCCGCGGGATTCCCGCGGCAAGCGCGGGAATGACGTGGGAGCGTCGGAGCCGAACCTGCGGCTGCTGAGGCGCTACCCCTTCCGACGATCCTCATACGTGTCGAAGAAGCGGTTCTTGACCGTCTTCTGGTTCTCGTAGATCGAGCCCTGCTTGGGCGACGCCGGCAGCGGCAGATACGCGGGCACCTCGGTCTGGCGCGGCTGCTCGACCGGTTCGCCGGCGCACATGAAGCTCCAGTACTGCTCCAGTGTCTGCGGCCCCAGACCCATGATCGGCCAGGAATCAGCGGCGGCGTAGCCGAAGAGCAGCAGCCGGCGCTGGATCTCCGAGCGGTTCAGCGCCGAGCCGTGCATCGTTCGCACGTGATGGAACGAAACCGACCCGGCCGGTCCCTCCAGGGCAACCAGGTCCTTCTCCATGTCCCAGTCGAACTCGTCGGGCTCCACGGCGCCGGTGAAGTAGCGGCCCTCGGGGTGATGGTGGTCGTAGATCTTCCGCTTGTGCGAACCCGGCACGACCAGCAGCGGTCCGTTGATCGCGTAGCAGTCGTCCAGCAGGATGCCCGCCGCCACGAGGTCGTCGTTGGTGTGCGGGTAGAAGGGCCAGTCCTGGTGCCACTCGACCGGCGCGCCATACTCGGCCGCCTTCATGTTCAGCTTGTCGTTCTGCAGGCGAACGTTGGGGCCGATCAGCGCCGTCACGACCTCCATCAGCACCGGATGCTGCGCCAGCTCGCGGAAAAACGGCCAGTGGGTCGACGGCGACTTCAGCCGCCGCACCCGTGGCTCCTCGGCCGTGTGCGAGTCCTCGAGGTCGTACTGGGCGTTGTGGTCGGTCAGCCCTGCCGCCTCGGCCACGATCCGGTCGGTCTCGTCGCGCAGCGCCTGCAGCACGTCGTCGGGCAACAGATTCGGGATCAGCAGGAAGCCGTTCTCGTGATAGAAGTCAACCTGCTCCTGGGTAATCGTGGGTGCGCTAGCGGTCGTCATGGCAACTCCTCGTGCGGTATCACCCCTAATCATAGGCTCCCCGGTCCAACGCCCCATGCCTCCGTCCGATGCCCCGCGTCCCCATCCGACGCCCCGTGCCCCCTTCCGATGCCCCGTGCCCCCTTCCGATGCCCCGTGCTTGACACGGGGCCCAGCTGCGCCAGACCAAACGCTCTACCATTAGAACAGACGTACTCCAAAAGCAGAAAGCACGACCAATGCCAAACCCCTACCACTTCCGAGCCCGCATCGATCGACTCTGGCGAAGCTCCGAGGACCACAATCCGGGCTACATCCGCATCAAGGCCCTCGACGCAATCGTCGACGAACTCTTCGCTCCCAACGACCGCGCCCGCCAAAACCACCAGCTCTACCTCGCCACCGACCCCTACGACGTCGCCCGCCACCACCTCCGAGATCTCTACGACCAAGGCGACCCGTTGGCCGTCGCTTGCGAACGCTCCCTTTCCCTCCCTCTCCCCCTGGGAGAGGGCTGGGGTGAGGGTCCCCTCACCCTCACTGAGGAGGAGCTGCCCGAAGAGGATGCCGACCCCTTGTAACCGCCGATCCTCTCTCCGTTCTTCCCGCGCGTTTTTTTTCTTTCGGCCGACCACCCGCCCCTGGCCCCGCCGTGCCCGATGCCTAGACTGTCTCGCATGACAAACCTGCCCAAACATCACTTCCGATTTGAATCCCGGCGCTCGCCGGTGCTCTCGACCAAAGGCATCGTCGCCACCAGTCAGCCGCTCGCCTCGATGGCCGGACTGCGCATCCTCAGCGAGGGCGGCAACGCCGCCGACGCCGCGGTCGCGGCGGCCGCGACCCTCGCGGTGGTTGAACCGACTTCGACCGGCATCGGCGGCGACTGCTTCGCCCTCTTCTATCGGGCCGAGGATCAGTCCGTGTCGGCGCTCAACGGCAGCGGCCGCTCGCCGGCGGCGCTGGACCTCGATGTCATCGAGCGCTGCGGCTGGGAGCGGCAAGGTCCCCACGCGGTGACGGTGCCGGGATCGATCATGGGCTGGCACGACACCGTCACGCGCTTCGGCCGGATGCCCCTCGCTGATGTCCTCCAACCCGCGATCGAGCACGCGGAGCAGGGCTTCGCCATGACCCCGGCCATTGCCCGAGGCTGGGACTTCCAGGCTGACCTGCTTGCTCAAACGGGTCCGGCCGGACAGGATCTGTTACTCAACGGCAACGCACCGCGCGCCGGCGAGGTCTGGACCAACCAACACATCGCCCGCGTAATGCGCGAAGTCGCCGAAGGCGGACCCGACGCCTTCTACCGAGGATGCCCGGCGGAGCGCATCGTGGAGGCGATCGAACACAACGGCGGCGTCATGGCGCTCAGCGATCTCGCCAACCACTGCTCCACTTTCGACGACGCCATTTCTACCACATACCGTCGCCATCGTGTCTGGGAATGTCCGCCCAATGGCCAGGGCATCACCACGCTGATGGCGCTCAACATCCTCGAAGGATTCGAGATCGGCGATTACGAAGCACGGTCGCCCGAGGTGCTGCACATCATCATTGAGGCGCTGCGGCTCGCCTTCGCCGATGCCCGGGCCCTGGTCGCCGACCCCGCCAAATCGGATGTGCCGGTCGAAGAGATGCTGAGCAAGGCCTATGCCGCCAAACGGCGACAACTGATCTGCGAGGATCAGGCGATCGAGCTCGCCTCCTCAGGATTCCTGCCCGGCCAGTCCGACACGGTCTATCTCTCAGCCGCCGACGGCGACGGCAATGCCTGCTCGTTCATCAACTCGAATTACGAGGGGTTCGGCAGCTGCATCGTCCCGCGCGAGTGCGGATTCAGCCTGCAAAACCGTGGCGCGGGCTTCGTCGTCGACGATCCCGAGCACCCCAACGCCCTTGCCGGCGGCAAGCGGCCCTATCACACGATCATGCCCTCGATGATTACCCGCCACGACGGCAGCCTGTTCGCCAGCTACGGCGTCATGGGCGGCTGGAATCAGCCCCAGGGACAGACCCAGGTCGTGCTCAATCTGATCGACCGAGGCATGGACGCCCAGACCGCGATCGACGCGCCGCGCGTCTCGATGTACGAGGAGCCGCCCAACGGGCCCATCTACGTCGAGGACACCTTCGGCATCAAGGTGCTCTCAGCGCTCGCCCTGCTCGGCCACCCGGTCGTCCCCGCCAGCGGAGCCATGCGGACCGGTGTCGTCGGCAAGGGTCAGATCATCTATCGGGATCCGGACTCGGGAGTCCTCTGGGGAGGCTCAGACCCCCGAGCCGACGGCTGCGCCGTCCCGCTCTAGCCGATCCCGCCTCCGCCGACATCGCCGCCAAACCCGCCACCATCGAAACCGCCGCCGATGTCGTGGCCGCCGCCGTGGTGTCCGCCGTCAAAGTGGCCGGGGTCGTACCCGGCCACGCCCTGACCAGCGTCGCCGGCGTGGTGATCGCCGACCATGTAACCCACCGCGGCTGCGCCCAGCACCCAGGTCCACATGCCGTCTTGCCAGTTGCGCACCTTGGCATTCGCACGGCGACCAAACAGCCGCGAGACAATGCGCAGCGGAAAGAACACGACCAGGGTGATCAGTTCCAGGATTAAGGTCTTCATAATCGCTTCCTTGTTAACGCTTCGCCGCCGACAGTTGCCGACGCACCAGTCGCGAATACAGTCCGTCCTCTGACGCTAACTGATCATGCTGGCCAATTTCGACCACCTTGCCCTCGTCCAGCACCACGATCTGATCAGCGTCGCGGACCGTGGACAGCCGGTGGGCGATTACGAGCGTGGTCCGGTCCGACATCAGCTCGTCCAGGGCATTGCGCACGAGGCGCTCGTTCAGTCCGTCGAGATGCGACGTGGCCTCATCGAGGATCAGCACCGGCGCATCCTTGAGCAGCGCACGGCCAATTGCAACGCGCTGGCGCTGGCCGCCCGACAGCTGAGCGCCCCGTTCACCGACCGGGGTGTCCAGACCGTCCGGCAGCGATTCGACGAAGTCGGCCAGGCCGGCTCGCTCAATCGCGAGCAGCAGTTCACCCTCGGTGGCCTCAGGCTTCGCCACCAGCAGGTTGTTCCGGATCGACGCGTTGAACAGATACGTGTCCTGAGCCACCAGCGCGACCTGGCCGCGCAAGTCGTCCAACCGGTAGGTGCGCAGATCGGCGTCCTCGAGTGTGATCTTGCCGTCCTGCGGGTCCCAGAATCTGAGCATCAGGTGCGCTGCGGTCGTCTTGCCGGCACCGGACGGTCCGACCAGCGCAACCGTGCCGCCCGGTCTGAGGTCGAATGAGACCTCATCCAGCGCCGCCCGTGGTGTGTCCTCATAGGAGAATCCGACAGAGGCGAACGCCCCTTCCGAGACGCCGACTCCGTCCGCTGACTGGACGTCCGCGCCGGTCCCGGGGCCATCGACCACCGCAACCGCCTCGGAGTGAACCGCCGTCAACCGGCGTGTCGCGCCGAGCGTGTCGCCCAATCGACGGCCAACCTGGGCGAGTTCGGCGACCGGCATGAACGCGCCCATCGCCAACAGTGTCAGCAGGGGCGCGAGTGATGAGTCGATATCGCCTCGGACCGCCAGCGCCCCGCCAATCGTCAGCACAGCCAATCCGCCGTATCCCGTCAGACCTTCGAGCAACGTCCTCTGGGTCGAGATCTGCCGGTTGAAGCCGCCGCGAATCGGCATGTAGTCGCGCATCAATCCTTCGAACTCGGTCTTGCGCTCGCGCTCTCGCTGGAAGGCAGTAACCTCGCGCAGACCCTGCAATGTGTCGACCATGTGGGCGTTGAGCGCACCCAGATGATCACGTGAGCGAGAGCCGAGCCGGTCGACGATTCGGCGTGTAAACAGCGGGCTCAGCGCGGCGATGATCAGCAACGGCGCGAGACCGAGTCCGAGACGCCAGTCGACGATGAACAACGTGACCAGAGCAACACCAGGGATGACCACGCTGACGAACGCATTGGCGATCGTGTGCGCGAAGAAGTACTCGACCGTCTCTACGTCCTGCGTGGCCATCGAGACGAGGTCGCCGGAACGCCGGCGCAACAGGTAGGCAGGGGCGAGCTGGTCGAGCTTGCGGAACAGGGCAATCCGCATGTCCGCCAGCAAGCGGAAGGCCATGTCGTGCGAGACCCAGTTCTCGAGGAAGCGGAAGAGTCCGGTGAGCACGGCCACTACGATGAGCAGGACCGCCAACAGCGTGATCGAGTCGCCGTCACGGACGTTGGCCACCATCAAGGCGCCGATCACCCCGACGGCGATGGCTCCGAAGAAGTGGGCCACCCCGGTCAGGAAGGAGAGCGTGGTCTTGAACCAATAGGGGGCGGCGAGCGCAAGCAGCCTGGCCGATGTCTCCTGCCAGCCCATGCCCTCGGCACGGACGATGGCTTCGGTTGCGCCGCCGCCGTAGTCGCGGATGGCCAGCGAACTGGACGCGGCCGATTCTGACCGCTCGGCCAGCGGGGCGTCATCGACGAATCCGTCGATGCTCGGATCGGTCATCTGACCAGCCATCAACCAGTCGTACACGCCGCCCTCTGCGAGCAGCGTTTCGTGGTCACCGCGCTCAACCAGGCGACCCTCATCGAGCACGAGGATCTCGTCGCAGTCGCGGACGCTGGAGAGTCTGTGGGCCATGATCAGCGTCGTCCGGCCCTGCATCAGGCGGTCGAGCGCGGCCTGGATCGTGGCCTCGTTCTCGGCATCCACGCTGGACAGCGCCTCGTCGAGGATCAACATCGGCGCATCGCGCAAGAGCGCCCGTGCGATCGCGATGCGCTGGCGTTCTCCTCCCGACAACCGGTGTCCTCGTTCGCCGATCACGGTGGCGTAGCCCTCGGGCAAGGAGGTGATGAACTCGTGCGCATTCGCCGCCTGCGCTGATTCCCGAATCTCATCCTCTGTCGCATCGGGCCTGGCGAAGCGCAGATTGGCCAGAACCGATCCGTGGAACAGGTACGTATCCTGCAGCACCACCGCCATCTGAGCGCGGATATCGGCGAAACGCAGTTCGTTGAGGTCGCGTCCGCCCAGCCTGATTGTGCCTTCCTGCGGGGTGTACAGACGTTGCAACAGCCACAACAAGGTGGACTTGCCCGAACCGGACCGTCCCACCACCCCGACTCGCCTGCCCGGTTCCACGGTGAACGAAACGTTGCTCAACGCCGGCCGTCGGCCGGTCGGATAGCTGAAGGTCACGTTGTCGAATTCGATCCGCGGTTCCAGCTGTTCTACCGCGTGCACCTCTGCGTCGGGGGTGAGCGGAGTGGCGCGGTCGACGTCGAGCACGCTTTCGGCCGCCGCTACACCTAGCAGTCCCTGGTGAAACAGTTGGCTCAGTTCCCTCAACGGCCGAAAGACCTCGACGCCAAGCATCAGCACGACGAGCAACTCGGCGAGCTCCATGGCGCCGCTTTCGACCCGCAACGCGCCGACGTACAGGGCGACCGCGGCCCCGACCGTGATCGCGAGGATCGTCAGCCCCTGAGCGATGGCGTTGTGGAAAAGCACACCCATCGTCGAGCGGAACACCTCTTGCGCCCGCTCAGCCAGTTCCGATCCGCGTCGCCCACTCTGCCCGAACGCCTTGAGCGTCGCCAGACCCTGCACCGAATCGAGGAAGTCGGCGGCGAACGAACCATACGCGTCGCGCCGCCGGATCGAGGCCTCGGCATTCTTCTGTTTCAGCAGCTGGGGCAAGACCAACGTGACCAGGGCGAAGCCGAAGTAGATCGCCGCCACGGGCAGATCGAGCCAGCCCATGAAGATGAAGATCCCGACCGGCGCCAGCGCGGCAACGATCAACTGCGGCAGGTATTGACCGAAAAAAGTCTCCAGCTGTTCCACGCCTTCGATCACGCCGACTGTCACGTCGCCGGTGCGTTGCCGATCGAAGTGCGACGGCCCCAGGCGCGTGACCTGGTCGAACAGTCGTTGCCGGAGGGAGAACTGCACCTGGAGGGCCGTGCCATTGGCAATCTCCTCCTTCGCATACAGGAACAGTGAGCGAGCAGCGATTGAAGCCGCGGTCGCGATGATCAATGGCACCAGGTTGCTGAAGCTGTCGCCCTGGAAAATCCGCGCGCCGATCCAGCCGAGCAAGGCCAGGCGAGCAACGCCGGCAGCCACCGCGAACAGGCCCACCGACACGGCAAGCGCAATACGCAACCGAACTCCCTCTGTGAAACGCCACAGATCCCAGGAAAAGGTCATCGCTCGATCCTTGAAGGGCGCGCCGCCCGACAACGTAATCGGGGTCGCCTGCCGCCCTCAGTCTAGGAAGAGACCGGCCGACCGCAAGCGGACGCAGAGTCGCGCCGGGCTCCACGGCGAAGTGAAGCAATGAGCGTGCCGATCGAGCGAGTAATCTGTCGCTGGTGACCATACTCGGCGGGACGGTGGCTCTGGCGGCGATCTGGATGACGTTCGCCTGGATGACATTGGTCAGCACGCAGTTCGTCAGCCCGGAACAACCTCACACGATGGTTCATCACGCCTTGAGCGACGGTGACCGGCCCGACATCGGGCTGCTCAACGGCGAAGTGCGAGGAGCCACGGAAGCGGCGACGACGTTCCGGCCGAGGCACGGCCTCACGGCACGGTTCGAGGATGTTCCACAGGAGCACACTGAGGCTCTGTTCTCGCTCAATCTGCGCTTCAGCGAGCCGGTCACGTTGAGCGGCGAGCAACTCCGAACACACGCACTCCAGGCGTTGTCGGGATATGTCACCGCAGTGGAACCGGTCCACGACCGGTCGGATCTGTGGAACGTGTCTGTCGCGCCCGACGGGAGGTCGAGCGTCCAGATCAGCCTGAATAGCCGAAATCGTTGCGGGCAACCGGGCGCCATATGCACTCAGCACTCGATCCCGCTGGCCAATCGTCCCACAGCGACCGTTCCGGGGCCGCCGCTTTCAGTGGAGTTCCTGGAGGCGCCCGAGTATCACAGCGGCCAGGATCGGATTTCGGTTCAGATTGTGTTCAGCGAACCGCTGCTCGTCCGCTCGAGAACACTCGCCAATCTGGGACTGCAAGCAAGCGCAGCAAGCATCGACAGGTTGCGCCGGATTGATGATCGACAAGACCGCTGGGAAGCTGTCCTGATCCCGGAGTCGAGTGACGACCTGGTTCTCACTGTGAGCGCCGCGCCGCCTTGCTCTAACGCCGACCCAGGGTGCCTGGAGTTGCGCCGGCTCGAAGGTCCTTCGAGTCTCCGCATTCCGCCGGCGACCATACACCTCACGTTCGACGACGGACCGGAGCCGGCGACTACCCCCGCCATCCTCGACATCCTGGCTCGGTACGACGCGCGAGCGACCTTCTTCGTCGTCGGCCGCAGCGTGGCCGCGTTTCCCGACCTGATTGAGCGGATGGTCAATGAGGGACACACGCTGGCCAATCACACGTGGAAGCATGACGATCTGTTGCAGCTGAGTGCAGATGAAGTGATCGAAACGCTCTGGCGGACCCAGCTCGCGCTCGGCGAACACGCCACACCCTGTTTCCGCCCGCCCTTCTACCGGTTCAACGCTGAGATCGTCAACCTGGCTGCGAGCCTGGGCTTGCGCATGATCCTGAACACTGGCGACACGGACGATTGGACGCGACCGGGTGCCACCGCGATCGCCGCCAACATCGTCGCCGCCGCCGAGCCGAATGCGATCCTTGTCCTGCACGACGGCGGCGGCGACCGAACGCAGACGGTTCAGGCGCTCGAATCGGCCCTGCGATTTCTCAAGAGCAGACGCTACGCGTTCGAGCCGGTTTGCCAATAGCGGCGTCGATTGCTCGAACCACTTCCGAGCCGGAAATTACTCCCACTGCGAACCGTTGGGCGTGCCGGCAGTCGCGGGAAGCGGAAAGTCCTGCGAGATCCACGGCGTTCGCGATGTCAATCCGACCAGGGTGCAGAAGCGGGCCGGATTGCGCTCGATCATTTCCGGCGTGACCGTCGCCCAATAGAGCTCCTGGGCTTGCACGTGGTCGCGGACAAAGGGCATAACCAGCGTGACGCGTTGCCCCTCGGACGTTCTGGGCAGGGCTCCGTGCCAGAGACTGCCATGCCATGCGATGACAGAGCCTTTTGGCACTTCGAGCACCTCGAGGTCCGGATGGTCGTGGGCCTGTTGCAGCTCGGGCGGAACGTTGCGGCCCCAGCGGTGTGACCCGGGCCAGACGCAGACGGCGCCGTTCTCTCTGGTGTAGTCCCCCGTAATCCAGTTGAGATTGCAGTACTGGGCCGTCAACGGCCAGGGAGTCGGAAACTTGTAGCTGTGGTCGGCGTGAATCGTCAGCGGCGGCGTTCGCGTGTCCTTGACCAGGCCGGTGACCTGGCTGATTTTCGCGCGCCAACCCAGCATGTATGTGACCAAGGTCAAGGGGACCGGCGACGTCAGCACTTCCTCGAAGACCGGGTCACGCGGCAGCAGGTGTTGCAGCGTTTTGCCGAGGCCCGGACGCCATTCGCGTTCATCCGCCTCGGCGACTCTCAGGATCGCCGCGCGAATACGGTCGAAGAGTTCCATGGGCGCCGCCTTTTCCGGGGGGATGACGGCATAGCCTTTGGTCTCGAGATCGGCGATTTCGCTCTTGAGGTCGTACTTCTCGATGTCGGCCTGGAGCCGTCGTTCGGCCTCCTTGCCCGCCGGAATCGGATCGTCGGCAAGCTTCGCCGCCGCCAATTCCCGCAAACCGATCAGCTCCCGCTCCAATGCCAGTGCATCAATTGCCATCGCAATCCCCTCTCATGGACGCCAGCAGGTTAGCGACTCAACGTTTCACGGATTCGACGTACTACACTGCGCGCGTTCGCAATGGACGTGAACACACGTCACGCCCGGGTACTGACTGGAGCAGAGATGAACATCGCCGAACTGGCCAAGTCCCCTCACGCCGACCCTCTGGTGAAGACGATCCTGGAGCACGACCTGGCACGACACATCGTCGAGCTGGACGCCTACGGATTCACGGTCATCCCGCCTGAGAAGCTGGGCACGTCTCCGGGTTTCGCCGAGCGGCTGCGCGACGCGATCCTGAATACCTACCAGAAGCGGCACGACGTCACCATCGACGATTGGCGAACCGCCGATCTACCGGCGCCAAACGAAATGGCCTGGCAGCTGGTCGACGAGGACGACGTGATCACCGAGGCCGTGCTCAACCCGGTCGTGTTGGCGATGGCTCGCTGGCACTGCGGCCAGAGCGCCATTCTCGGCGGCACGTCGTCGATCATTAAGCCGCCGCATGAGAAGAACTACCTGGCGATCCACAACGACACGCATGGCGTGCCGCCGCCCCAGGCCGCCTACACGCACCTGGTGAACACCAGTTGGGTGCTCACCGACTACGCCTCGCGTGAGGATGGCCCGACCGTCTTCGTGCCCGGCTCACACCGCTGGGGCCGGGCGCCCGCGCCGCACGAGACCAACTTCTGGGAGTGGGAAGGTGAAGACCGGCTCTACGAACCCGTCCCGATTGAGGCCAAGGCGGGGTCGCTCGCCGTCTGGGGCGGCAACACCTGGCACGGCGCCATGAATCGCGAGAGCACCGGTCTGCGCGTGACGATGGTGCTCGTTTGGCTCCGGTCCTACATGCAGCGCCTGCAAATGTGGGACGACGGAGCCGTTTCGCCCGAGCGGCTGGAGCGCTACCCCGAGCTGCACAAGATCCTGGGCTATGACCATCCCTATCCGTTCCGCGAGTACGTCGACAAACCGGACAAAATCATGGACATGATGGCGCCGGGACAGGATCAGTTCGTTTGACTGTCAGCGCGGCCGAGCAACACAACAGAGGGCACGCAGCGCGCGTGCCCTCTGTCGTGGTTGACAATCGGCGGAAGCGGGCAGGGGTGCAGTTCTGAATGTGATGGTGGGCCGGACTGGACGAAATCGAGAACTGATTCCCGGTCCTGGGTTGCGCCA
>JAPPBN010000004.1:0-222979 GCA_026705025.1 Chloroflexota bacterium
AACCCCCAACCTGCCGATTACAAATCGGCTGCGCTGCCAATTGCGCCACCTGGGCCTGACTCGATCCTAAAGCGAAATCCATGCATCAGACAGTTTTTTGCATTTGACGCAATCAACGAAATCTCTATCCTGCAATCGCGTTTATTCATCATTCAATCCGCTCGATAAACGCTTGATAGGGGAATCCCATGAATCGCCTCGCGATCGCCCTGGTTGGGGCGGCCCTTGTTGCCGGCGCGTTTGGGCTCGCGACTGTGCAATCCGTGTCGGCTCAGCCTGCTGGACCTGCCGTCTGCCTCTCTCTCGCCCCCGGCGAGCACACATTCACCGCTCCGGCCCGCGACCGCGAGGGCGAGGTCTCCTTCACCGTCACTGTCGGCGACGGCGGCCTGGTGACTGGCTTCACCGAGCCTGGCGGACAATCGATCCCGCCCGCCGCGATGCTTGAGATCTTCGCCGGCGATGACGCATACCCGCTTCCCGACGGCGTCACATTCATTGAGTGTGAAGGCGGCGGCGACAGCATGATGGAAGAAGCGGCTCCCGGGCTCTGCCTGAACCTCGGACCTGGATCCTACGACGAGACCGTCACTGCCGCCGGCCAGCAATACCAAATCACGATCAACGTCGGCGAAGGCGGCCGATTGATTGACGTCATCGTCCTTGGCGAATCCTACGACCCGCAACAGGCGCTCGACCTGTTGGCCAGCTTCGGCGCCTCGATCCCGGCCCACATTCAGATTGTGCCCTGTCAGCCGGCAATGGCCGACGCCGGCGTCGGACTGCCCTACACCGGTAGCGGCGGACTCGCGGACTCCAATGGTCGCACCGCCCTCTGGGCTGGCCTCGGATCGCTCACAGTCCTCGCAATCGCCGTCGCAGCGCTTGCCCATCGACGCCGGGTGACCGTTCGCAATCGTGACTAGGCGCTAGAACCGCAGAGCGCTCTCGACGAGCGAATCGGCGCCGGGCTCCTCCTCGACCGCTTCCGGTTCGGGTTGGACCCGGCGCCAGCGCGTCCCGTCGCGCGTATCCTCCAGCGCCACACCCAGTTCCGTCAGGCGGTCGCGCACCGAGTCCGCCAGTTCATACTGCTTCGCCCCGCGCAACTCCTGCCGGATCGACACCAGCAGATCGATGAACGGCCCTGCATCCGACTCACCGGACGCCGACACGCCGGCAAATCCCAGCCCCAGCACACCACCAAGCTCAACCAGCGCATCACGCGCCAGACCCGCCGGACGATCCTCAGCACGCGCTCGATTAATCTCACGGGCCAACTCAAACAGCACCGCCAGCGCCTGAGGCGTATTCAGATCGTCCTCCAGCGCCGAGATGAACGTCTCGCGAGCCTCACTCGGGTCAATCTCACCGTCACCCTCGACCAGCGGCAACGTCGCCGCCGTCCGCAGACGCTCCGCGCCCCGCGCCGCTGACAACAGCGACTCCTCCGAATACGTCAACGGCGACCGATAGTGACCGCCCAGCACAAACATCCGCAGCCCGTCCGCGCCGTACCGATCCAGTCCCTCGCGCAGCGCCACGATCTTGCCCGTCGACTTCGACATCTTCTCGCCGCCGACCTGCATCATCGCGTTGTGCATCCAGTGACGAACGAACGGATCCTGTCCCGAGAAACCTTCCGACTGCGCAATCTCGTTCTCGTGATGCGGGAAGATCAGATCCATCCCGCCGCCATGCAGATCGATCTGCTCGCCCAGATAGCGAATCGACATCGCCGAGCACTCGATGTGCCAGCCCGGACGACCCGGCCCCCACGGACTCTCCCATTGCGGCTCGCCGGGCTTCGCCCCTTTCCACAGGGTGAAATCCATCGCGTGCTCTTTCTCCACCCCAATGTCCGTCGGCTCTGCCGAGATCATGTCCTCCAGCGTTCGACCCGACAACTTGCCGTATCCCGGCATCTCACGCACGCGGTAGTACACGTCGCCGCCCGCCGGATACGCCATCCCCTTCTCAATCAACCCGTCGATCAGGTCGATCATCTGCGGAATCTCCTCGGTCGCCCGAGGATGCACATCGGCCGGCGCAATCCCCAGCTCCCGCCACTCCCCCATGAACGACGCTATCTGCCGCTCCGCCAACTCCGAGACCGTGATCCCCTCCTGCGCCGCACGAGCGATCAGCTTGTCGTCGACGTCGGTGAAGTTGTACACGAGCCGAACCCGCCGTCCCCGCCACTCGAGGAATCGGCGCAGGGTGTCGAAGATGATGATCGACATCGCATGGCCCAGGTGCGCGTCGTCGTATGGCGTGATCCCGCAGACGTACATCGAAATCGGATCATCGACCGGCTCAAACGGCTGTTTGCGACGTGTCAGCGTGTTGTACAGCTCCACGGACCAACTCCCAAACTTCAGTCGATAGCCCACTCCGTTTCCCCCTCTGGGGGGAAGCTGTCCCGAAGAGCCTGCCCCCGGCTTGATCGGGGGGACTGAACGGGGGCGCCATCACACCGACAATTAGCCTATCCCGCCGCCGTCTCCCCCGACCGAGCCTCCGCGTCCTCTATCTGATCCCGCACTCGCCGAAGCTCCAGGCGTAACTCCGACACCGCCAATTCCAGTGATTCGATCCGGTCGTGCTCCGGATCGGGCAGCCTCAGCACCGTATCGTCGCCGGGGTCGTAGTAGGCGACCACGTGCCCGGGAACCCCCACCACCGTTGAATGCTGCGGCACGTTCGAGACCACCACCGCTCCCGCGCCAATCCGTGCCCCCGTGCCAATCGATACTGCGCCGATAATCGACGCACCTGCTCCGACCAGCACCTCGTCACCGAACATTGGGTGGCGCTGCATGCGCATGGTCGACGTCCCGCCCAGCGTCACCCCCTGGTGCAGGTGGCAGCGACGCCCGATCTTCGCGGTCTCGCCGATCACGACGCCCATCCCGTGGTCGATCAGACACGGCGACGCAATCTGCGCGCCCGGATGGATCTCGATCCCGGTCATGTTGCGCCCCAGATGTGACAGCAGCCGCGGCGCCACCGGCAGACCCAGCCGCAGTAGCGCGCCCGACACGCGATGCAGCATCAACGCGTGGATCCCCGGGTAGGCGAGCAGCACTTCCAGCCAGTTCGTCGCCGCCGGATCACGCTCCATCGCGAATTCAATGTCCGCCCACGTGTCGTCAACGAACGACCAGTACCAGTCCAGGATGCGATTCAGCATGGCCATACCAGCAGCCTATACGTCCCGATCACCCACGCGACGCATCCGCCCCCCGGCGCTGTGGCGACGTATCCGAGCCGGCGCTGTGGCGCCGCACACGCACCGTTGCCACTGCGTGCGCCGCCATGCCTTCGGCCCGGCCCAACGCACCCATCCCTTCGGCCGTCGTCGCCGCCACATTCACCGCCGACCGCTCCAGCCCCAGCGCGTCGGCCAACCGCTGCCGCATGGCTGATATGTGTGGACGCAGGCGGGGTCGCTCGGCAATCACCGTCGCGTCAACCGATTGCGGTTCCGCTCCGACCGCCGCAAGCTTGTCCAGGACCAATCCCAGCATTTCGACGGAGTCGGCCCCGGCCCAGGTCGGGTCGGTCGTGCCGAAGTGGGCGCCGATATCGCCCAGACCCGCAGCCCCCAACAGGGCGTCGATGATCGCGTGAGTCAACACGTCCGCATCGGAGTGCCCGGCGAGTCCGTCTGCGTCACCAATCCGAATGCCGCCGAGCACCAACTCTCGGCTCGAGTCGAACCGATGCGAGTCGATGCCGATGCCCGTACGAATCTCGTAGCGCGTACCCAACAACGCCTCGGCCAGGACCAGGTCGGACGGCGAGGTGATCTTTGGATTCGGCCCGCCCACGTCGTGCACCACCACTGCCTCGCCCAGCCGCTCGACCAGTGCAGCGTCGTCGGTCGCCAGGATCCCGTCCCGGCGCGCCGCCTCGTGCGCCTGCCTCAACGTCTGCGCCCGAAACACCTGGGGCGTCGCTACTGCGCGCAGCGTCGAACGCTCAGGAGTTTCCAGAACCCGCTCATCTCCGTCAACAACCTTGATCGTGTCCACTGATGGTCCACCGGCGATCACCCCGACCCCATCGCTCGCCCGTGCAACACATCCCGCAATCCCCTCAGCGGTAATCAGCGGTCGTGCGCCGTCGTGCACCGCGACCAGGTCGATCCCTGCGAGCGCGTTGAGCCCTGCCCAGACTGAGTCCTGGCGCTCCTTGCCGCCGGTCACCAGTGCTCGCAGCTTCCTGAACCCTCGGCACAACTCCGCGACCGATGCGCGATTCTCCGTCGACGTCACGACGACCAGATCGTCGATTGCTTCGCAATCTTCGAACGCCGACAGTGTCCAACTCAGTACCGGCCGTCCGGACAGGTCCGCCAGGAGCTTGTCGCCGCCGCCCATCCGGCGGCTGCTGCCCGCCGCCAGGACGATTGCGCCCACCCTCACTGCGCATCCTCGTCGCCGGTCAGCTGGGCGAATACCATCCGCCCCGCTTGCGTCTGGATCACCCGCTTGACGACCAGGTCTCGGGTTTCGCCGAGCGCCGACACACCCTGTTCCACCACCACCATCGTGCCGTCCGGCAAGTAGCCCACGCCCTGATCCGCGTTGCGGCCGGCCTCGATCAGTTCGACCCGCAGCGGCTCGCCGGGCAACACGTTCGTCTTGACCGCATTGGCCAGCACATTGAGATTCAGCGTTCGCACGCCTTCGAGTTCGGCCACGCGGGCCAGGTTGGAGTCGGTCAGCGCCAGCGCCGCCTCACGCTCCTTTGCCATGCGCACCAGACGCGCGTCAACGTCGCCGTCCGACGTCTCCTGCTCGTCATCAATGATCTCGGTCGTCACCCGTTCATCGCTTTGCATCCGAGCCAGCAGTTCCAGTCCGGCCCGGCCCCGGCCGCGCTTCAGCGGATCCGAACTGTCCGCGACGCGGCGCAGCTCGTCCAGGACAAATCTCGGCACCACAATCTCCGCCAGCAGGAAGCCGCTCGCCGCAACTTCGGCGATGCGCCCGTCGATAATCGCCGACGTGTCGAGAATCACCTCCGAGGGCGCTGACGGGCGCACCAGCGTCACCGACTCCGCCACTTCATCCGCCCGGCCCCGCACGGTATTGACGAAGCGCTCAACCTCCGCCCGGCGGCCGAGCGCGACACCGACGCCGATCGGCGCCAGCAGGATCGCTACGCCGATCGGGGCGAAGTCTCCCGCCGCGCCCGGCAGATTGTCCAAGACCGCCGACAGGAGCGAGGCCGCGACCAGCGCCGCGACCAGGCCGATCCCGCCCAGCAGGATCTCGAGCGTCGACAGCGAGCGCCAGATCCCCTGCCGAAACCACCAGACCGGCTGGAGCGACCAATCCCAGAACCGACGCACTGCCTCAATCACGGCAGGCTCCACAAATGAGAATGGCGGCCATGCGGCCGCCAATCAGTCCAGAGCGGTCAACCGCCCAATAACTCCAGGCGCATCCCTGCGCACTCCCACCATACACGATTCCCACAGCCTCTGCGTCTCCCCTCTCCCCCCGCTTGCGCGGGGGGAGATGCCGAAGGCAGATGGGGGTTCCGTGCGCGCGATGTCAGGCGTGCCCCCCTCTGTCCCTACGGGACCTCTCCCCCCGCTTGCGCGGGGGGAGAGGGAGCCGACCACTCTCTGATAGCGTGAATCAACCATGTCCGTCGTCGACATTGACCCACTCCTCAACGGCGTCTCCAAGCCCGCCCGCTACGTCGGCGGCGAATGGAACGTGATCGAGCACGACTGGAACGAACGCGCCGTCCGCTGGGCGCTGATCTACCCCGACCTCTACGACATCGGCCAGTCCAACGGCGGCCTCGCCATCCTCTACGACATCCTCAACCACACGCCGGACACACTCGCCGAGCGCTGTTACACCCCATGGCCGGACATGGCCGACAGCCTCCGCCTCCGCGGACAGCCCCTGTTCTCGCTGGAGAACCGCCGCAGCCTGCGCGACTTCGACGCCCTCGGCTTCTCGCTCTCCTACGAACTCACCTACACCAACATCCTCGAGATGCTGGACCTCTCCGGGATCCCGATCCGCAGCCTCGACCGCGCCGAAGACGACCCGATCATCTTCGCCGGAGGCTCCGGGGCCCTCGTCCCCGAACCCCTCGCCCCGTTCATCGACGCCTTCATCCTCGGCGAGGCCGAGGACGTGGTGCTCGAAGTCAACCAACTGCTGCACGAAGCCAGGACGCAGGGCGCATCACGGCTCGACCTCATGCGAGCACTGGCAAGAATCCCAGGCGTCTACGTCCCCCGCTTCTACGAATGGCGCTATGAACCCGACGGCACGCCCGCCGAGGTGTTCGCCACCGACGACGCCGCTTCGGTTCCGGTGATCAAGCGCTTCCTCCAGGGACTCCCGCCGATCCTGACCAAACCGGTCGTCCCCTATCTGCAGACCGTTCACGACCGCGCCGGAATCGAAATTCAGCGCGGATGCACCCAGGGCTGCCGGTTTTGCCAGGCCGGCATGATTTACCGCCCGTTGCGCGAACGCACACCCGAGGAAGTCGTCGCCGGCGCCAGGGAACTGTTCAGCAACACCGGCTTCGACGACCTCTCGCTCGTCTCGCTCTCATCCACCGACCACTCCCAGATCAAAGCCATCGTCCGAGCATTGCGCTCCGAGTTCGGCGACGACATCGGCATTTCCCTGCCTTCGACCCGCGTCGACAGCTTCAGCGTCGATGTCGCCCTGCTCTGCTCGCCGCGCAAGAAGCACTCGATGACCTTCGCCCCCGAGGCCGGCTCGCAACGGCTGCGCAACGCCGTCAGCAAGGTCGTCGACGAACAGGACCTGCTCGACGCCGCCCGCAACGCCTTCGAGCAGGGCTGGACCTCGATCAAGCTCTACTTCATGGTCGGGCTGCCAACCGAGACCATGTCCGACGTCGAGGGCATCGTCGACTGGGCCGCGCAGGTCAAGCAGATCGGCCGTCAGATCGTCGGCAATCGCGCCCGCGTCCGCGTCTCCACCTCGAACCACGTCCCCAAAGCGCACGCCCCCTTCCAGTGGGCCCGACAGGAAACTCCCGCCGAACTCGAGCCGAAACACCAACTGCTCAGACAGATGACGCGCAAGGCTCGCCTCGACCTGAGTTGGAACGACCCGCAGGAATCGATCCTTGAGGGTGTGCTCTCTCGCGGCGACCGTCGACTCGCCCCGGTGATCGAGACTGCCTGGCGCAACGGCGCCCGCTTCGACGCCTGGAGCGAGCACTTGCGCGAAGACCTCTGGTGGAACGCGATGGCCGAGCACGGCCTCGATCCCGCCTTCTATTGCCACCGCGAGCGTGATCTCTGGGAACGCTTCCCCTGGATGCACATCGCTTCCGGCGTCTCCGAGGCCTTCCTGCGCAAGGAGTGGCAGCGCACCTGGAATGAACTGACCACCGCCGACTGCCGCGACGGCTGTAACGTCTGCGGCATGGAGCACGCCGCCCAGCTGTGCGAACTCAAGCTCGGCGACCTGATCGCCAAACGTCGGGCGCCTGCCGAAGACCTGATCAGCGTGTTATAGGGAGAAAGAGGCCGGCGCCACTATGTCAAGAGACGTCCTCGAACATCTCATCTGGAGCCTCGAACAGTCATTCCGCAAGAAGCCCGAACACTCCCTGATCGCCAACCTCTCATCCGTCACCACTGAAGATCTCGACACCGTCGTCCCCGGCGGCGGCCGAACCATGCGCGACCTGATCATCCACTGCGGCGCCGTCAAACTGATGCACGCCAACCACGCCTTCGGTGACGCCACGTACACCTTCTGGACCACCTGGCCCCACGACGATCCGATCAGCGACGCCTCATTCGAAGATCTGTTGGAGTGGTTGGAACTGGCCCACCTGAACGTGATCGCCTCGGTCGTCAAGCTCGAAGGCGACCACGAACTTGTCGCCCCTCGTCCGACCTACTGGGGCGAGCAGTGGGAAACTCGCAACGTCCTCGACGCGATCGCCGTCCACGACGTCTACCACGCCGGAGAGATCAATCACCTCAGAGCGCTGCTGCACCAGGTCGAGTAGCGTTGCGCGTCCGTCAGAACCGAAGCAACTCGCCGAAACGCTCCGCCTCACCGGACGGCCCGACCACCGCCAGCCGCAATTCATCCTCACGCAGATACTGATTGGCCAACCGCGCGACGTCCTCAGTCGTCACGGCCTGGTAGCGCTCGTTCACTTCGTCAACAGATTTGACTTCGTCGTGCAGCAGCGCCTGGCCTCCATTCCACGCCGAGACAGCCCGTGAATCCTCCATCCCCATCAGCATCCGGCCCGCGGCCAACCGGCGAGCGCGATCCAACTCCTCCTCCGGCACCCCGTCCCGCATCCGCGACAATTCGCCCAGGGTCGCTCCCAACGCCTCTTCGACGTTCTCAGGGTCGACGCCCATCGATACCTGCAACACGCCCGAGTCGCGCAACAGCGCCAGCGACGCGTGCACGTCGTAGACCAGTCCCAGTTCTTCGCGCACCTTGAGGAACAGGCGTGAACTCATTCCGTCGCCAAGCATCGCTGTCAAAAGTCCCAGCGCGTGACGATCGGGATGGCGCGACGTCAGCGCCGGTACTCCGATACTGATCTGCGCTTGCTCCGTGTCCTTGATTCGGACCGAGACGCGCTCTCCGTCGCTGCTCAAGGGCGCATCACGCGGTACGCCTGCATCGGCCGGCGACCAATTCGCAGTCAACTCCGAGATACGAGCCAACACCAGGTCCGGATCGATCTCGCCCGCCACCGACACCAGCGCGTTGCCCGGGGAGTACTGCGATTGCCAGTAGGAGACGGCATCGTCGTAGGGAATCGACTGCACCGACTCCGGAGTCCCGGCGATATCGCGACCCAACGGCGTCCCGCGCCAGAGCACTTCCGAAAGCAGCTCGGCCACCAACTGGTAGGGAGAATCCTCGACCTGAGCCAGCTCCTCCAGGATGACCGAGCGCTCCTTCTCAAGCTCTTCCCGCTTGAGCCTGGGTCGCGACACCATGTCGACGATCACGTCGACGGCCGTCTTCCAGTCGGGACCGGGCACTTTGGCGTAGTAGACCGTCAGCTCCCGATCGGTCCCGGCATTGATGTAACCGCCCACTCCTTCGATGGCGGTTGAGATATCGGCTGCCGTGGGATGCAGCTCCGAACCCTTGAACACGCAGTGCTCAACCATGTGCGAGACGCCGGCAAGCTCGTCGCGTTCGTACTGGGAGCCGGCTCCGACGTAGAGCGACACGGAGGCCGAACGCGCCGAGGCCATCGGCGCGCAGAGCACCCGGAGGCCGTTGTCCAGAACTGTGATCTGAGGCGCGCCGTCGCCGTTGGCTATTGCGGCCGCCACTACTCCACGCCCCACGTTGTGTCGCCCGAGGCGTCGTCGCGCACGATTGAGTGCGCCATCGCTCCCTGGACGAACTCGTCGATCGACGCGCCAATCGTGGTGTCGTCGCCGTGGCCGTTGAAGGTCATGGTGTCCGCGGGCAGGCCATAGAGCTGTGTCACGATTGAGCGCACCTCCTGGGTCACCTGCGGCATGCCGCGAGTGTTGCCCGGCCCACCCGGAAAGAGGGTGTCACCGACGACGCAGTACGGGTCGTCGGAGTCCGCAATGTAGTAGGAAACCGAGCCGGTGGTGTGTCCTGGGGTGTGCAACACTTCTAGCTCGTTGTCGCCCAGGAGGATCGTTTCGCCGCCTTGCAGATGGATGTCGATGTCGAGGTCCGTCTCCAGCCACGGATGCTGTTCGTCGGCGACCGTATCCGAGACGTGCATGTAGTACGGCACATTCGGACCCAGCCGCTCGCGCAGTTCGTGGTACGACTTGATGTGATCGGGATGCGAATGTGTGAAGAGGACCATCTTCGGCGAGGCGCCCGACTGCTCAACCCCGGCCAAGACCAGTTCGTGCTGCGCCACGGCGTCGATGATCGCCGCGTCGCCGGTGCCTTTGTCCACCAACAGGAAGGCGTTGTTCTCAAACGGGCCCCACGACATCTGCATCACCACCACCCGCGAATACACTCGCAGGAAGCGCGATTCCGCGTGCAGTTGCAAACTCACGACGAACTCCGATCAGTCAGCCACATGCCAACTGTTCGCAGCATAGCCAGACCGCAGGATCATTCATGGCCAACCCCAGCGACAACCCCATTGCCGACCCCACTACCAATGGGGCGCCAATTGACGCGCTCGCCGATGTGCTCCCGCTGACCGCCCGAGCGGACCGCGCGGGCGTGCTTAAGGTCGGCGGCTGCAGCGTCCGCGACCTGGCGGGCGCCTTCGGCACGCCGCTCTACATCTATGACGAACACACGATCCGCCAAACCTGCCGCGACTATCTGCATAACTTCCAGGCTCAACTTCCGGGCGCGCGAGCTCACTACGCCGGCAAGGCCTGGCTTAGTCCCGCGTTGACCGAGATTCTGGTGGAGGAGGGCTTCGGGGTTGATGTGGTCTCGGCTGGGGAGCTGCACGTCGCGCTCGCAGGAGGCATGGATCCTGAGCACATCGCCTTCCACGGCAACGGCAAGACGAGGGACGAGCTGCAGTACGCACTGGACAGCGGTGTGGGACGGATCATCGTCGACAACGACGATGAACTCACGACCCTCGACGAATTGACGCGGGGCCGCGCAACCGAGCAACGGATCATGCTGCGCATCACACCCGGCGTCGACGCCCAGACGCACGCCAAGACGACCACCGGTCTGCGCGACAGCAAGTTTGGCTTCCCGTTGCCTTCAGGGCAGGCAGAGGCGGCCCTGGTCCGAGCGCTCGAGGCGCCATTCCTCGATGTCACCGGTTTTCACATCCACCTCGGTTCGCCATTGTTCAACATCGAGCCGTACGCCGACGGCATCGCGACCATCGGCCAGTTCGCCGCCGAGATGAAGCAGCGTCATGGTTACGAATGGCGCGAGTTCTCGCCGGGCGGGGGCATGGCCTTGACCTATACGGCCGATCGCGTCGCGCCAGAGTCCGAACGCTATGCCGTGCAGATCGCCGAATCGATTCACACCGCCTGTGACACTCACGGTCTGCCCGTTCCCGACGTTCACATCGAGCCGGGTCGGTCGGTCGTGGGACGCGCGGGAGTCGCGCTTTACTCGGTCGTGAGCCGCAAGCACATTCCCGAGACCCGGGATTATGTCACCGTCGACGGTGGCATGGCTGACAACATCCGACCGGCGATGTACGAGTCAACGTACGAAGCCGCCGCGGCAGAACAGATGAACACCGTGCCGAGCCTCGTCGCGACGGTCGCCGGCAAGTTCTGCGAGTCGGGCGATGTGCTCGTGCGCGACGCTCAGTTGCCCGCGCTCCAGCTCGGCGAGCTGATCGCGATTCCCGCAAGCGGCGCATATCAGATCGCCATGGAGAGCAACTACAATCTCGCGCTTCGTCCGGCAATCGTGATGGTCAATGACGGCGACGCCCGGCTGGTCCGCCGGCGACAGACTCTGGACGACCTGCTGCATCTGGAACTCTGATGCCTGCTTCCGTGCCGACCGCCGGCCACTGGGGTCCACACTCGGATTCCCTGGCCGGGCGCACCTTGGTCGCTATGTTCGAGGCGCAGCGTCTGCCTCACGCCCTGTTGATCGCCGGCCCGGTCGGAGTCGGCAAGCGTGACCTCGCGGTCCGGATCGCGCAAGCACTCCTGTGTGACCAGCCCGAACAGCCCGGTCGAGGACCCTGCCGGACATGTCGCGCCTGCCTGCGGCTCTTCGACCCTGCACAGCCCAATCTCGATCCCCAACACACGGATGTCGAGATCATCTCAGCGGGTTCACTCTGCGCCGAGTCGGACCACGATCACCGCAACTCGCGCACGATCGGCATCTGCGTCGTCCGGCGAATTGAGCACGTTGCCACGCTGACGCCGTTCGAGGCGAGCCAGCGGGTCATGATCATCAACCCGGCCGACGCGCTGACCGCGGACGCAGCCGACGCCTTCCTGAAAACGCTCGAAGAACCGCCGGAATCCGTCTACTTCATCCTGCTGACCGGGCAAGCAGAGCAGCTTTCAGAGACCATCCGCTCGCGTTGTCGCACGCTGACGCTGGCGCCGCTGCCGGAAGACCGACTGGAGCGCTGGCTGGAACGCTGGACGTCGGAGACTGGTCTGGAACTTCCTACCGACCCGCAGCATCGCGCCGAGCTGCGCCGACTGGCGAGAGGTCGTCCGGGTTGGTTGCAGGCCAACCTGCGGGACGGCGACCCGGTGTCGCTCCGCTCGGCGCAGATCGACGACGCGATCCGCATCGCGAACGCGTCACGGGCGGAACGATTCGAATGGGCCGAACAGATCGCGGGTCGATCGACGAACGCGCAATCGATCGACAACCTGCAGTTGATCCTCAACGCGTGGAGCGACTGGTGGCGGGACTTGTGGCTGCAACAGACCAATCAGGGCGACTCGATCGTGCATGTCTCGCAGCGCGATCGAGTCGAACGAATCGCCGCCCTGTACGATCAAGGTGCAACCAGCCGGTTTCTGGAGAAGATTCACGGCACTCGGGCGTTGATCGAACGAGGGATTACCCATGGCCTCAACGCCCGCCTCGCGCTCGACGTGTTACTCCTCAGCATCCCGACCCCCAGGGAGTCTTCATGAACCACTTACCAGACGATGGAGCGCCGACTCAGTCGTCATCTGACAGCTCACAGGACGACCCCGCCTGTTCCAACGAGGCAACCGAGACCGAAACCACGACCGACGAACAGGTCGTGATCGGGATCAGAACCCGCGAGGCCTCACGGATCTACCACTTCTCCGCGCCTCGAGGTCAGGTGTATCCCGGTGATTATGTCGTCGTCGACCGTGCTCGGGGCGACCAGCTGGCCCGCGTCGTCACCGTCCCCGATGACGATGCTCCGGCAAACCCGATTCCGCGAGACGTTCGGCCAATCGTCCGCCTGGCCGACTCCGACGACCGTGAGCGCGCGGCCGAGCAATCGCAGCGCGCCGATTCCATCCTCCAGGAAATGCGAACCGCTGCCGTTCGTGAAGATCTGGGGCTGTATCCGGTCGCGATCGAACTGAACCTGAGCGGTGATCGCGGCACTGCATGGTTCCAGGCGCCGGATCACGTCGACTTCCGATCCATGCTTGACGAGGTGCAGGACAAACACGATGTCCGATTGCACATGCAGCAAGCCAATCAGCGCGAGCGCGCCCGGCTCGTCGACGGCTACGACATTTGTGGGCTCAGGCTCTGTTGCTCCAGTTGGATGACGGACTTTCCCCACGTCGGCATTCGCGTGGCCAAGGACCAGGATCTGTCTCTCAATCCCGACAGTATCTCCGGCGTCTGCGGACGCCTGCTTTGTTGCCTCACATTCGAGCACGACGTCTACCGCGAAATGCGCGGCACGTTGCCGCGCGTCGGCAAGCGTGTCAGCACGCCCGCAGGCATGGGCAAGGTGATCAAGCTCAACGTCCTGCAGCAGAAGGTCACGATCGCGCTCGATGACCATCCACAGCGAGTCGATGTTCCGGCCGACGAGATCGGCCTCGCCGTGCGAACCGAGGACGCCCCCAATCAGGCACTGGTCGAGGCGGAACAGGACAGGCAAGAGGCCGACAAGCGCGCGGCCGCCTTGCGCGAGGCCGCAGCGCCGTCCGAGCCGGCCGTCATGCCAGCGGCGCCGTCGGAGAAGCCTTTGAGGCGGCGCCGGAGGCGGTCACGCAAGGCGCAGTCCGGACGGCAGCAAGATCAGGATGGACGCGAGCAACGATCCGTCGCTCAGCCCGACTCGGGCGAACCTGAGTCGAGCGACGGACCGGCCAAGCGGCCCTCGCGGCGCCGGCGGCGACGCAAGCCGAAGGTGGTCAACCAACAGAGCGAGACCGCAACGTCGGAAACAGCAGCGACCAGCCAACCAGCCGATGGCGAACAGCGTCGGCCACGTCGCCGCCGACGCTCACGTCAGCGCGTCAATCAGCCGGATCAACCATCCGACACATCCGAGTAGCCGGCTAGATCCGAAATTCCTCGAGTTCGTCCGACTGATCGCGGGCGACCCCCGCTATCTGCGCCGCCAGTTCGGTCAGCTGCTCTTCGTCGTACCAGTGGATCACGATGCGACCCCCGCTCGATGATCCGGTCGCCCCCGCACGAACCTCGACCCTGGTCCCCAGCGCAGATTCCAGTCGCTCCGCCGCGCCCATCATGGCCGCAGAGGGTTCCACTCGTTGGGGAGGAGGTTTTCGGGTCGATGAGGAGAAGGCCCTCGCCGCTTCCTCGACCTGGCGAACCGTCCATCTCGCCTCGACCGCCTGCTCCGCCAGGGACTCCTGCTGGGACGTTGGCGCGGCCAACAGCGCTCGACCGTGCCCTTCGCTGAGTGCTCCAGAAGCGAGCAGATCCTGAATCGCCTGAGGCAAGCGCCTCAAGCGCAGCAGGTTTGCCACAGCAGTGCGGCTCTTGCCAACCTCGCTGGCAATGCGCTCCTGGGTCCAGCCCCAGGCCGATAGCTGTTCGAACGCGGTAGCCGTTTCAATCGGATTCAGGTCGCTGCGCTGCAGGTTCTCGACCAACGCCAGCGTGAGTCGTCCGTCGGCTTCCTCGGCGCCGGCCTGCTGGATGACGACCGGGACGGTGTCGAGACCGGCCATGGCGGCCGCTCGCCAACGCCGCTCTCCGGCAATCAGCTCATAGCGTCCAGCTTGCTCCGGTTGAACCAGGAGCGGCTGCAGGACTCCGTGTTCGCGGATACTCGCCGCCAACTCCTGCAGCTCATGCTGGTCGAACTCCCGACGCGGCTGCGAGGGATTCGGGGCAATCGAACCGATCGGCGCCCGGGCGGTCGTATCTCCAGATGACACGGAGGGCGCGGTCGGAATCAGCGATTCCAATCCACGCGCTAGGCCACGGCGACCAGACTGAGCGCGCGTTCCCTGTTCCCTGGTCGTCACCGTGCGACTCCGTCCAGTGCGCCGCTTCGATAGAGCGTCGACGGCGGCAATTCCGACAGGCGATTCAACAGCTCTTCGGTCAGTTCGCGGTACGCCTCGGCGCCTCTCGAATGCGGTGCATAGTCGACGATTGGCCGTTGGTGGCTTGGCGCCTCAGACAGGCGGATCGATCGGGGGATAATCGTGTCGAACGTTGAACTGATATGCGACTTCAGTTGTGCCGCCACATCCTGGGACAGTCGCGTCCGGCTGTCATACATGGTCGCGACAACCCCGAGCAGATGCAGACCGGGATTTAGCTGCATCTGTACGCGGCGGATGGTCTCGAGCAGGGCCGAGAGCCCTTCCAGCGCCAGATATTCGCATTGCACTGGGGCGATCGCCGCATCAGAAGCAGTCAAGGCGTTGAGCGTCATCAGACCCAGGGACGGTCCGCAATCGATCAGGACGAGATCGTAGCGACCAGCGACTTCCTGGAGCGCGCTTCGCAGAACGTATTCACGTCGCTCGCGGGAGGCCAATTCAATCTCCGCGGCCACGAGATCCATGGAAGAGGGAACGGCGTCCAGTCGGGGCCAGGCGGTGGAGACGACACATCGACCCAGGTCAGCCTGGCCCAGCAGTGCGTCGTATAGAAACGTGCCCTGCGATTGCGCGCCCAGGGCCGAGGTTGCGTTGGCCTGTGCGTCGGCGTCGATGACGAGGGTGCGCCGGCCGGATTCTGCGGAGGCGGCGGCCAGATTGACAGTTGTCGTCGTCTTGCCGACTCCGCCCTTCTGGTTCGCGACCGCGACCACGCTCACGTCAACAAGCCTCCTGCAGCGCTCCAGGCTTCTCTACGCCAAGAATAACGGTCAACCTGTTACGTCGAGTCGCCCGCGTTAGTCGTCACGGTACAGAATTCGCACGCGACGCGAGGATCCCTCTCCGAACGACTCGGTCTTCAACTCGGGATCGTCCTGCAGCTGGAGGTGAATAATGCGTCGCTCCGCGGCCGGCATTATGCCAAGGGTGACTGGTTCGTCGCGGTCACGCACTTCGGAAGCAGCCCGCTGGGCCATTTCCACCAGGGCCGTTTCGCGGCGGCGGCGATAGCCGTCGACATCCACGGTGACTGGATTGTTGCCGTCCAGCGCTCGGCTGACGATGACGTTGACCACGTACTGCAGCGCCGCGACGTGCGCGCCGTGACGCCCGATCAGGAGGCCCAGATCCTCGTCGCCGACCGGCTTGACGTCGAGCACCGCCACGGCGTGTCCCATGCCGTCCATCGGCGTCTCGGGCTCGCGGGCTGTGACCTCGACGTCAAAGCCCAACTGATGCGCGATATCGGTCAGCACTTCAACTGCGAACTGGCGGGGATCTTCATTCGGCTCGAAGTCGGGATCGGCGAGTAGCTCAAACGGCCCAATCGGAGCGCGCGCCGGCTGACGCTCACGCGCATCGTCCTGTCTGCGCCCCCTGCCTCGTCTGCCCTGGCTTCGACGTCCACGCCCCTGGCGTGCGTCTCCGGATGGAGCCAACTGCCGAGATCGGGAGCGATGGTCGGGCTGTACTTCCTGCTGGCCTTCTTCTGTATCGATCGCATCCTGCCCAGCCGGCTCGACCACGGGACGCGAACCACTTGGGCCGCGGCCGGCAGACGAGCGACTGCTTCGCGCCGCCTGCTCCGACCGACGGCCTGGCTCCACTTCCGTCAGATCGGAGTAGTCATCAATCTTCGGCAAGGCGGGCGGATTACCTCGGCCACGCGGTGAAGATACGCCCTGGCGGGGTGTCACGCGAACTAACGATTGCGCGTGTCCAATCCCGAAAATCCCGGTGCGGCCCTCATCGAGTACCTCGACATCCACCTGCGCTCGAGAGAGCCCCAGCCGTTGCAGGGCAAACTGAATGGCATCGTCCACCGTGCGGCCCGACTGTTCGATCGCTTCCTTGTTCGCCATGACCAATTCTCCAACTAGACCACGTTTCGGGCTCAAGACCAGGGCGCTGTGCCCGGGCGGCAGTAACCCGAGAAGCTACGGAATGTGCTCAACGCGACCGGTTCGCTCTCCGTCTGCGTTGTCTTCGGCGCCGGGCAGCGCTCGTTTGACGACGCTGAGGACGCTCGGATTGCTGCTCTGATTCTTGCGCTTGCTCGTCGCTGGACTCGACATCCGCTGCGATCACGGCCGTTCCGCCGTTTGCAGCCGCTGCGGCAGCTGCCGGCGCCGGCAGGGGCTCGGACGAGAGCAACCATTTCCACGACCAGCGCAGCCCCTGCCGGTAGAAGTAGTAGTACCAGGAGGTGAGGATCGTGAAGATCGAGGTCACCAGCCAATAGAGTCCCAGTCCGGCCGGCACCTGCAGGGTGAAGAAGCCGAACATGAACGGCATCATCCACAACATCGTGCGATTCATTGATTCCGATCGCTCATCGCGGGGACCCATGCGGGCAGTGGAGACCTTCTGCTGGATATACGCCGTCACGCCGACCATGATGGCCAGCGGCAGCGACTGTTCCAGGGAGGACGAACCCAGGTCCCAGAAGAGGAAGTCGCGGTTGATTGGGATCGCCGATGTGATGTACGACCAGTCGTAGAGGTCGCTCGAGAGGCGCAGCAGTTGCTCGGGCGTGTCGCCCAGCGTCCGCCTCAGGACCTGGTAGAGCGCGATCCAGATGGGCATCTGAACCAGCAGTGGCCAGAGACAGCCAAGCGGATTGAATCCGGCCTCTCGGTAGACCTTCATCAACTCTTCCTGCCGGCGCTTGGGATCCTTGTACTTCTTCTGGATCTCCTGCATCCGCGGCTGCATTTCTTGCATGCCGCGCGTCGCGCGCAGCTGCCGCAGCGTCAGGGGATAGGTGATCACGCGCACGATCAACGTGAACAGGATGATCGCGACGCCGTAGTTGTCGTCCACCGCGTGGGCAATCACGATCAGCCCGTTCATGATCGGGCCGATCAGAATGTCGTTCCAGATGAAGTCGAGGATGTCCATCGTCTGCTTGCGTCAATCAGTGTCAATCAGTGTCAATCAGTTCTGCGGGTACAGCCTGACGGCCTGGTTGGCGCCCAGCAGGACGGCATAGAGCACACCATCCTCGTCGCTGACCAGGATCCGGTCATCGCGCAGGATCGCATTGGCCATCAAGTCCTTTGCGCCTTCCAGTTGGAATTGTCTGAGCGGGGAGCCGTCGGTCGCGTTGAGCTGGTGAATCATCCCGCCCCGCGCAACGATCACCAGAATGCCGCTCTCGCCGGACTCATGCTCGACGTAGAGTGGCTGCGCCCGAATCCGATCACCCACGGCGAACGGCTGCAGCCAACGTCGAGCGCCGGTCAGCGCGTCTATGGCGTAGACATTGCCTCGCAGATCGGTGGTGTAGATCACACCATCGCGAATCAGCGGCGTGCCCCAGAGCCAGTGCGAGGCCTCGGTGGCCCAGATCTGGGCGCCGGTCGCGGCGTCGAGACCATACAGCGTCCGATCCAGCCCGCCCACGAAGACTAGGCCATCGGTTGCGCCGATTGAGCCGGCGATCCCGCTCTCGATCTCGATCTGCCAGGCCGAGCGACCGGCCAAGTCTCCGTCCACGTTGATCGCAGTGATTCTGCCATCCAACCCGGCGACGATGAGTAGTCTGCCGCGTTCGGTATCGACCAGCGCAGGACCGCCCCAGATCTGCAGGTCGGAACGGCCGTCCCAGGTCCAGACCGCCTCTCCGGGCTGCTCGATATCTACCGCGTAGACGCGGTAGCCCGTATCAGCCAGATACACGCGCGTGCCGTCAACGACCAGGTCGGCAACGAATCGATCCTCGCTGTCGAACACGAGCCGCGCCGACTCACCGTCGCGCCGCACGGCATAGAGTGCGCCGTCGGAGTAGCCGGCTAGCAGCCATTCGTCGGTCGACTCGACCCAGACCGGGTCTGCGTAGAAGGCGACTGGCTCAATCTCGCCGTCGAGACCGGGGAAGTTGCCGTCGTCGTCGGGAAACTCCCAGACGGCGGAGCCAAGGTTGCCGTCGAGCAGCTGCACCGCGACCACCTGGTCCTCGCCGGTCGGCGCGATCAGGCGGGTCTCCGGCTCGACCGGATCCAGTGTCGGCGCCGCCCAGCCGTCCGGTTGATCGGCGACATCGCAAGCGAGGAGCAGCGGAACAGCGGCGACCAGAGCGAGGAGTAGGACCGCTCTGCGGCGTTTTCCAGGCCACTGTTTCACGTGAAACAACGATGGCATCGCATCGACCCACGAGGTCCGCCTGCCGGAGTCACGATCAGATTGTTTCACGTGAAACATCCTGATCTTGATCTGACGCCCCTTCAGCGGGGGACGGCGCCGGATCGTAGCCTCCCCTGCTGAGCGGATTGCAACGCAACAGACGCCACAGGCCCAGCGACACACCGATCAGTGCGCCGCGCGCCCGAACAGCGTCGATCATGTATTGCGAGCAAGACGGTTCGAACCGGCATTGCGATCCCAGCGAAGCGGCGAAGGGCGACAGCGCCAATTGGTAAACATGAAGCAGCTGAAGTACGAGCCGATTCACGACTCGGGCGATCGATCGACTCAAGATGCCCCCCCGTCGGCGCGCAGCTGCCGCAGAGAGCGGCGAATCAGACTGCGCAGCGTTGCATCAAGGTGATGGAAGTCGGCTTCAGCCGCGCCCTGGCGAGCGATCACCACAACATCGAGGCCCGCGCAGTCGCCGGTCAGGTTCAACTGTCTGACCGATTCGCGCAGCCGGCGTCGGATCCGGTTCCGCTGCACTGCGCCCCCCAGCCGCGAACTGACCGCGAATCCGAACCGGCAAGGCTGCTCCTCAGCCGCTTGCCCCCTCGCCCGCGCGCGCAGCGCCAACGGACCCCGTGACGCCCGAATCCCTTCACGAAACACGGCATCAAAATCCGACTTGCGACGCAAACGCTGTTCAGCAGGCATCTTCTGGCATCGTCCGCGAGCGCGCTACGCAGCGCTCGGCGCGCGTACTCAAGCAGGGAGACAAGGCTCGGCGCTGTCGTTCAGACAACTGTCAATCGTCGCCGTCCTCGGGCGCGACGGCGCTTGATCACCGCGCGCCCGCCTCGGCTGGACATTCGCTTCAAGAATCCATGCTCCCGCTTGCGCGGTATTCGCTTCGGTTGATACGTGCGTTTCGGCATCAGTTTCCTCACCACAGCACGGGACACACTGACCCGTCGGACGGAGAACGTAGAACAAGTAGCTCTCAGTATACGCCAGCGCCCGGCCTGCCCTGCGTTGACTGGACAGCGCAGCTGTCTGGCTCACTGCGGTGGCTCACTGTGGTTGTTCCGCGCGTTCCAACGCTTGGTAGACCGCTAGCGACTCGATCACGTACTGAACATACATTCTGGTTGATTGAAAGTCGAGGGCCGCGAGGAATCCGTCCGGGCCCGCAATAGCGGCCTCAGCCTCCCACCTGGCCGCGTTGCCGGGACCGGCGTTGTAGGCGGCCAGCGCCATGATTGGCTCATTGGAGAAGCCCTCGAGCTGGCGCGCCAGGTACCAGGCGCCGAATCGGATTGCCAGTTCCGGCCGAGCGAGATCGCTGTGCGCATACTCGATCCCCAGACCAGCCGCGATATCCGATCCGGTGAGCGGAATCACTTGCGTCAACCCAACCTCGCCTGCCAGACCTTCCGCTTCGGCGTCATAGAGGCTTTCGCGCCGAATCAGCGACCAGAGCAGCAACGGATCGACGCCCTCGGATTGCGTGTGCAGGGCCATCACTTCCGCCCAGGGCCTGGGATAGGCCAGGCGCAAGAGTTCGGGAGGCGCTTCCGTCCAGTTCAGACCGAACAGGGTCATCACCTGGGTCGCCGCACTGACCGAGGCGCGATATTCGTCTTGAGCGGCGAGCAATTCGGCCGCTTCCACGAGCGCCCATGGATTCGTGCTGAGCGTATCGATCAACGAAGACAACATCCGGTCTGCTGCATCTTCGAATCCCCCAAGGCGCAAATCACGAGCCGCCTGCCACTCTTGCAGCGCCTCCAGGTCGGTCTCGACCGGATTCGACTCGCCCGTGAGCCGCATCAACCATTCGTCTGTCGTGATGTCCAGAACGCCCGGCGCTTCCTGGGCCAGAAACGCAGCAGCGCGGAGCCCGTAGTAGCCAATGGAGTCGGTCTCCACCACCGCGGTGGCGAGCTCTACCGCCGCTGCTTCGTCACCAGCTTCGCGACTCATCAACGCCGCCCAGTAACGAAACTCCTGTTGGAGCTCGTCACTCCAATGCTCGGCGCCGAGATCGGCCGCCTGCCTGAGGCGCAGCGTCGCTTCCCCCCACTGTCCGCGTGAGACCGCCAACGACGCCCATCGACGCGCCGCCTCGGGAGCACGTGCGTAGCCCGGATGGTCGTCTATCACTCTGCGCCAATACTCTTCCGCCGCGGCCTGGTCACCATCAGAGATGGCAAACTCGGCCAACCGCATCGCCGATTCTGCGGCCAACGGATCCGTCGGATCTCGTCCGATCACTGCGACATAACCCAGCGACGCGCTGCCCTGATCTCCGTTGGCCTGGTGAATTGCCGCGATGTAGAACTCGCCGGCAACCTGCTCGGCGAGATCTCCCGAGCTACCGAGCACGTTGAGCATCGCGTTTCGCGACTCAACCCAACGCTCCTCATTGAAGCGGATCAGACCGATTGTGAGTTCATCGACATCGACACCGGCATCCAATAGAGACGCCAACGCTTCTGAGCTCTCCCCAACATCGCGATAGTCATAGATCAATGCCCGCCAGGCAGCTTGCGCTGCCTCGACATTGCCGGCGTCGCGCTGCAATGCGGCTGTCCGGCTCAGGGCGGCGGCCTGATCAGCGCGCCACGGAGATTGACGTATCAGCTCGTCATAACGTGCTAGTGCTCGGTCGCGTTCCCCGGCGATGTCGAGCTCGGTGGCAGCGATGTGAATTGCTCGCAAGCGGTCCTGGAATGGCAGCATGCCACCCAACGCCCGCTCGGCCCACTCCACCGCTTCCAGTCCGCGTCCAACTCGCTGCAATTCCCTGGCGATCTCAAGCGAAATCAGCGCCCATGCGGGACTATCCGTGTTGACATAGTCGGTCATGGCTTCGACCGCGACGTCGGTCTGCGCCAGCGCCAGTGCGGCCCGTGCCCGCAGGAGGTCATGACGGCGGGATTGGTCCGGCGTCTGGAATCCGGATATCTCCGACAGCGCCGTTTGCGCATCCGAGGGTCGATCGAGGCGGAGCAGCAGCCGAACCCGGTCCAACCTGAGTGATGTCAGCGCTTGGGGATCCAGCGAACCACCGGCTGCGATCGCCGTGTCACGAACAGCCAACGCCTGTTCCCAGTAGCCGTTTCGCTCCAGCGCCGCTGATTCGGCGACCAACAGGCTGGCCGGATTGGCGGGCGGCCGCGCTGGCTCGTCTGGCTGCGCTTCCTGCTGCTCCACCGCTTCCACCGCTGGTACCGGGCGGGCCGGCTCTTCCTCGGCAGGCTCTGCCGCTTGCTCCTGTTGCGCCGGCTCTTCCGGCTCACTCGAGCAGCCAGCCACGACCAGCGCCGCGGCGGCTGTCAGCGTGATAAGGGCAACGAGTCGAAAGCCAACGGCACGGGACAACACAACCGATACGGGTACTATCACAACGATCCAGGAATCCACCCCGCCAACGCCTGCCCACACTGTACCCCCATGGCTCAAGTTTCGGACAGATCGATCCGCGCGACATCGGCAACGAGTTGGGCCGAAATCGATCTTGCCGCGCTGCATCACAACGTCGATCTGCTTCGCCGTCAGGCGAGTCCGGCAGGCGTCGCGGCCGTGGTCAAGGCCGACGCGTACGGGCACGGAGCGTTCACAATTGCGAGGGCAGCGCTCGAGGCAGGAGCGGCCAGGATCTGCGTGTTCACGATTCGAGAAGCCGTTGAGCTACGTGAGGCGGGCATCGATGCGCCAATTCTCTGTCTCGGCCCGGTCCTCGCCGAAGACCCCGATCTCATCGCCGCGCTTGACATCGGCGTGGCGGTGGATTCAGCAACCACAGTCCGACGACTGGCCGAGGCGAGCCAACGCGCGGCACGAACGATTCGCGTACACATCAACATCGACACGGGGATGCAGCGCTATGGATTACAACCGGCACAGGCGATCGAGCTCGCTCACGTGGCCCGCTCTGTTGACGTCCTTGAGTTGGAAGGCGTCTTTACCCACTTCGCCGACGCCGGCAACTCGCAACGTCAACCCTCGCTCGATGCACTGCAACGCTTCCAGGAGACCACCGACCAGATTGGCGCGCCGCTTCGTCATGCCGCGGCGTCGGCGGCGGTCTTCAACCTTCCCCAGGCTTCGCTCGATTTCGTCCGAGCCGGCATCGCCCTGTATGGCATCGACCCCACGCCAGAGTTGAAGGATCCGACTGCCGCGCTGTTGCAGCCAGTGCTTTCCTGGCGAACGAGACTGCTCGCGATTCGGCAGGTCGCGCGGGGCCAGTCCGTTTCGTACGGCGGACTGTGGTCAGCCGAGCGAGATTCGCGCATTGGAGTCACTGGAGTGGGATACGCCGACGGCCTGGCGCGGCGCCTGTCACCGGGGGGCGACATGCTCGTCCGCGGACAACGGGCGCCGATTCGCGGCGCCATCTGCATGGATACGACGATGATCGATCTCACCGAGATTCCCAACGCCACTGTTGGCGACGTTGTCACCGTCCTTGGCGCCGACCGGTCGCAGTCGATCAGCGCCTGGGACATCGCCGGCCAGCTGGACACCATTCCCTACGAGATACTCACCGGCATCTCTGACCGCGTGCCGCGACGAACCAGCTATCTGGAAGGCTGACATGCCACACAACTTGTCGCCAACGCGATCCATTCGTAGGATCAGTGTCGGAGACATACGATGAGCACTCGCACCCGGTTCCTAGGCGCCATGCTGGCCATGATCGGAGCAATCGCCCTCCTGGCAGCGTTGGCGATGGCAGCTCCGACGGGCGCGAGTGAGTATCTGATTCAGGAAGAACCGGAGCGTGGTGCCACGGTTGCCGAAGCGCCGCACCAGCTGCTGTTGACGTTCGACCGGCCGCTGGCGCAAATCAAGGGCGCGCACCACGTTGAGGTCACCGACGGCGACGGCTACCGCGTGGACGACGGGCACGTGGAAATCTCCACCTATAGTCAGCGCACCCTGATCGTCCCCATTCACGCGGAGGGCGACGGAACCCTAAGCGTTGACTATCGAGTGCTGCTGGTCGGCGACGGCGAGCACCTGCAGATCAGCTCGTCCTACGACTTCACCGTTGACCACTCGCTGGTCCCGATAGAAGGTGAAGCTCTAGAAGCGCCCGCAGCTGCCAAATCCAGCCAGGCGCTCGTCCTGTGGACCATCGTGATTCTGATCGGCATCGCCTTTGCCGGCGGGATGATCTACTTCCTGCGGATGGCGACCGGGAACTCGCGCAGTTCGCTGGAACCCACGAACCGCAGCGTGTTCCGCGACTGACCAGCGCTGATCAACCGCTCAATCCTCGTCTGATCCGCCGTCCGCCCCAGGCCTCATGGTCGGAATCAACGGTTGAGCACCCTCATCCCGCTTCGGCTTGCGCTCCGGTAGGTCGGCCACGCGCTGTCTGACAGCGGCGACATCATCGGCCGAGACGTCCGGACCCAGCACGAGTACCGCGACACCCGAGTCACGCAGGGCTTCAATGTCGCCGGCTGAGATGTCGGTGGGACATTTCACGCCCATGGGCGCCGAGACGAGCATCGCCAGCCGACGTAGATTGAGGATGGTGCCCAGCCCGACGGGAAACTCGACCTCGACAGCGATCTCGGCCGGCCGCAGGCTGCCCAGCGCTCGGGCGTCTGCCTCTTCGATTCGCAGATCGTCCAGCCTCACGACATAATCCACGTCCTCGTCGAGCAACCCGTCGGCTCGGGCGCCGTCGAGTTCAAACGAGACGAATGCAGCGCCGCGCTCTTTGGCGCCGGCCACATTCTCCGCGGTCAGCGCCTCCAGGCGTGTGCCCCACAGATCGACATTCGCCGACTCTGCCGCCGCGATGTCATCGTCGCTCAAGGCCAGGCAGAAGTCGGCACCCTCGACGATGCCAATGGCGCCGACCAGCATCGATGCCTGAGGCTCATCGGCGGCCGCGCCGAATCCCAACCGCCGCTGGCGGCTCTTGCGTCGGTCGCGGATTGCATCGGCGAACTTACCCATCGCTGCGCCCCTCCGTCTAGTCACTCAGTTCGGACTCCACTCAATTAGAATCCAGCTTAATTCAGGCTGGCGCTCAGACGATTTGGCGGGGGTGACACATGGACGTTGGCGACTGGTTGACCGCCCCGTTCGGTGGCGAGGTATTGGAGTGGGCCGCAATCCCGCTGCGGATCGCCCTGGGAATCATCTTCATCGACGCTGGCCTGGGTAAGTTCCGGCGCGGCATCGGCGGGTTCTCCGGCTGGCTCGGGTCGCTCGGCGTCCCGTTCCCGAAACTTGCAGGCCCGGGGGTAGCGACGATTGAGCTCGGCGGGGGCATCCTGCTCTTGGCCGGACTGCTCGTTCCCTGGGTTGCGATCCCGCTGGCGGTCAACATGATGGTCGCCACCTACGTGAACAAGTTCAAAGAGGGACTGCCGTTCCAGGGATCGTCGGACAAGCAGGGCTACGAGTTGGACGTGCTCCTGGTCTTCGCCTGTATCGCGCTCATCCTGATGGGGGCCGGCCCCGCATCGATTGATTCCCTGCTTTCCTAGGTACCTGCACACCGCGTAGCCGGGTTCCGATATACGCTTGCTGGCGGCGAGCCTAGCGGGCAGGGTGGCGCACGCATGGAGCGGTGGTCTGTCTTTGTTGCGGAGCACCCGTGGCGGGTGATCTTCCTCCGGATCGTGACGATCATCCTCGCCGCAATGGCCGTGCGATCATGGGGCGGTTCGCTGACCGACTCGTTCACGGTTCCTGGCACCGAATCTCAGGCGGCTCTCGATCTACTCATTGAGCGCTATCCGGCCCGCTCCGGCTCGGAACTGCTCGCTGTCTTCCATCGAGCCGACGGGACGATTCAGGAACCATCGGTACAGCGGGCCATGACGGAGTTCGCGCGCCAGGCACGGAGCATCGACGAGGTCGCAGCTGTCGATCTGCCCGGCGTCCGGCCGGGCAACGTTTCGCCCGACGGCCGCACGGCGATCGTTCGGGTCGTGTTCGACAAGCTGGCCAACAACCTCGACACCGAGAACATTGGAAATGTGATCCGTATCGGCGAAACCTATCGCACCGAAGGATTGCAGATCGATTTCGGAGGCGAGCCGGTACGCGAGTATGAGACGGAGCCGCCGGGCACGTCTGAACTGGTCGGACTGGCCGCAGCACTGCTGATCCTGATTGTCGGTTTCGGTTCGATCATTGCGGCCGGCATGCCGATCGTGTCGGCGCTCGTTGGCCTCGGTCTCGGGACGGTCGGCGTCCTGCTGGCGGCGGCCTACCTCGATATCTCCACGATCGCTCCCACATTCGGCGCGATGCTCGGCATCGGCGTCGGCATCGACTACGCCCTGTTCGTGATCGCGCGCTACCGAGAGCAGTTGGCCGCCGGCGTTGACCCGCGTGAGGCGGCCCGCGCCTCGGTCACGACCGCCGGGCGCGCGGTCGCGTTTGCCGGTTCGATCGTCGTGGTCGCCCTGCTCGGCCTGTTCGCCATCGGGATTCCGTTGATTGCCAACCTCGGCCTGGCCGCGGCATTGGTCGTCTTACTCGAGATGCTGGTCGCCGTTTCGCTGCTGCCGTCGATGCTGGTGCTGATCGGCCGACGCATCGATCGCTTCTCGATCCCCAGGTTGCGCTACACCGCTGGCGGCGAGCACGGGCGCTGGTATCGCTTCTCACGACGGATCGAACGGCGTCCGTGGCTTTACCTCGTCATCGCCTCAGGAATTCTGATCGCGCTGATGATCCCGGCCTTCGACATCGAGATGGGCGTCTCCGATGACGGCAACCGACCGACCACCTACACCTCGCGGCGCGCATACGACTTGATTGCGACCGGCTTTGGTCCCGGTGTCAACGGCGCGTTGTTCGCCATGGTCGACAATCCCTCCGGCCCGCTCCAGCCCGGGGAGCTTGAGCGGGTGCGACAGGCGTTGATGCAGGACCAAGGCGTCGCGGCGGTGTTACCTCCCGACCTGTCGGCAAACGGCGAGACAGCATTGATTCCGGTGATTCCCACGACGGCGCCGCAGCAAGTCGAGAGCCGCGAGTTGGTCAGTCGGCTGCGTGAGTCGGCCGTGCCTCAGGCATTGCAGTCGGTCTCTCCCGACACCCGCATCCTGATCGCTGGCTCAACTGCGGCCTTCGAGGACGTCACCAACAAGCTGGTCTCCCGCCTGCCCTACTTCTTCGTCATCGTGATCGGCGTCTCGATTCTGCTGCTGATGATGGCCTTCCGCTCGATCGTCGTTCCGCTCAAGGCGGCGCTGATGAACATGCTGGCGATCGGCGCCTCGATCGGCTTCATCGTCGCCATCTTCCAATGGGGCTGGGGCCTGTCACTGATCGGTCTCGACCGCACCGGACCAATCGAGTCGTTCCTGCCGATGTTCATGTTCGCGTTGCTCTTCGGACTCTCGATGGACTACGAGATATTCCTGCTCTCCAGGATCCGCGAACACTGGCTGGAAACCGGCGACTCCGGCGAGTCGGTGGCGTTTGGGATTGGCGCATCGGCCCGGGTGATCACGGCAGCGGCGGCAATCCTGATTGCCGTCTTCGGCAGCTTCGCCTTCTTCGGTGACGAGCGCGCCGTCAAGGAGTTCGGCATGGGCATGGCGTTCGCGATCTTCATCGACGCCACGCTCGTCCGGCTGGTCCTCGTGCCCGCCTTCATGCAGATCGCTGGACCGGTCAACTGGTATATGCCTCAGTGGCTGGACAACGTCTTACCGAAGCTGACCATCGACCCGCCGATTCCGGTCCGCACACGGGTCCGCCGAATGATCGGCATCGCCCTGCACATGGTCCTGGCCCGGCCGCAGAAGTCGGCGTTGCGATAACGCCTGAACCGGAGCCACGCGCGCTACTCGTCGTAGCGATGGACCTCGATCTGCCACTCGCTGATGCCCGAGCCCGCGCCCTCCGGTTGCATCAGCACGCGCCATTCGCCCGCAGGTCCAGGTGCATCCTCGGGCGTGATGAACACGGCGCTGGCAAGGCAGGGACCTGCAGCGCCGCAATTCGCGACGACCCGGCCGGACACGACCGTCTGGCCGTCGGCGTCGAATACGAAGATTCGCGCCGTGCTCTGATCGGGACCGACGATCGAAACCACAATCTCAAAGATCCCGTCGTTGTCCTGAACGATCAGCGAACCATCGTCACCGAGTTCGCTGCCGATTCCCAACAACGTGGGCTGCAGTCCGTCTGCGGTAATCTCGCCGCGCACGCTCACGTCGCCCCTCGGGGTCGACAGAGTCGCGCTCGAGACCGTCGTCTCCTCTTCCTCCATCGCCGCCTCTTGCTCAGGCAACTCGCCGCCGATCTGCCTGATCGTCAAAAGGTAGGCGCCGGTAGCGTCATCGGCGTAATCCTTGATCGTCAGGCTGACGATGCCGTCCTTGTCAGGGGCCAGCGTCAGCGCCGAGTCCCGTCCGAATGGTCCGCCGCCGGTGTCGTCGTCGACCGCGTCCAGCCCTCCGCCCTCAATCAGCAGCACGGCGTCGATCAACAGGCTCTGGGCGAGAATCTCGTACACGGCCCCGCCTCGCACTGCCAGGTTGAATGTGTCGGCGTCACCGGGAATGTCGATCGAACCGACGAACGGGGTATTGATCTCGATCGAGGCGACCTCGTCTGTTTCTGTCATGGTCATCAACGCCGCGCTAGACGTGATCCGATAGGTCGGATCGCCCGGCATCGCCTCCGACGCCTCATCATCGCTGGGCCCGTCGGACATGGCAGGCTGCGGCACAATCGACAGCGTGTACGGTCCGACGGTCTCGGGGGCCAGGCTGATGATGGTCGCTCCGGAGATAATCCGCGACTCCTGCAACACCACCCCGCTGGCGTCGATCAGCTGGAACACCGCCGGCGTCTCCGTGGAGATCGACAGTGACGCGCTCTGGCCGGTCGCCTCGTCACCCAGCACCAGCTGCGCAGAATGATGCCCAAATGGCACTGTGACGACATGTTCCGTCGCCGCGCTGTCCGGATCCGGAGCGCGAGAGGCTGCGATCTCCACCGGCGGCAGACTGCGCGCCAGGTCACCCGTCGACACGTACCAGCCCAGCCCAACCAGCGCCGCCGGAGCGAATCCGATCACCGCCCCGGCGCTGTCAATCAAAATCATGCCGACCGTGCTGAACGGACTGTCGGGACGAGCGTCGGTGCGCAGGAAGGTCCGTTGTCCGGGTTCCCACTCATCGACCCCGCTGAGGACGCCCGAATAGATCGAGGGCAGCGAGCCTGTGCGGTTGTCGGCGCCGTAGCCAACCGTGAAGACAGATGAACCGGGGCTGATCCCCTCACCGTCACCGAGCAATGCGCCCGGCAATCGACGTACCAGGTTGCTGTCCAGCGGGCCCAGATAAGCGAGACCCGTGAACTGATCGCGCCCAACGATCGGCACATCCTCGAGGACGTCGCCGTTCGACAGCATCACGCTGGCGACGCGCGATCCGCGCAGCGACCGTTCGTCGACCAGCACGTAACCATCGCTGATTACCAGACCGGTCGCGGTGGCGTCTCCAACCATCACCAGGGCGAGACTGGGGAAGACGATGCTGTAGGCGTAGGCGCCCTCGCCGCCGCCTTGCGCTTGCGGCGGAGGTTCGCGGCCCGGCTCTTCTGCTGGCTCCCGAGCCGGAGGACGTGGAGCAGGGGCGGCCGCGGCCGTTTCCTGTTCTACTTCCTGCTGCGCTTGCTGTTCCTGCTGCTGCTCCTGTTCGGAGTCGTCGCCGATCAAATCGCAGGCGCTGAAGATCAACGCTCCGACGATCACCAGCGCCAACAACCAGAGGCCGCGTAGCCGCAGACGATCGGTCAGCATGGTCACGTTCATCTCGGCTCCCGTCGCTATCACGGCTCGGCCGGGCGGCGCAGGCGCCGCGTCCGACCCCTCACAAGGCACTCAGAATGTGATCGGAGTGTATCCCACATCCCGATTCATCACGCCCACTACGCACCGTCCGAACCGCGATACTGAACCTGAACCGGGTCGCTCGGAGCGCCCGGCACAGGTGCTGAAGGCCACGGAGATTGGAGATGCACAATGCAGTACATCCTCCTGGTACGGCTGTCGCCCGAGGGGATCGACGCCACGCTCGACAACCCGCGTGCGCCGCTGGAGGCGGAACGCAGCGTTTCGATGCCCGGCGTGAGCGCGCTGGGCATCTACGCCGTCCTCGGACAGTACGACTTCGTGGCGATCATCGACGCCCCGGACAACGACGCGGCGGCGCGCTGGTCAATTGCGTTCTCAGCCAGGATCCGGGGTGAAGTCACGACCATGCCGGCAGTGCCCATCTCGCATCTCGAGGGGCCGGGCGATCCGAATCGGTCCATGGAATCCTCGGAGCCGCTGCCGGGCCAGACAAGCAACTAGGGACGACCGTGGACTGGAGCCGGCGGGGGGATTCGAACCCTCGGCCTACGGTTTACGAAACCGTTGCTCTACCACTGAGCTACGCCGGCTTGAGCACGACTCCGAGCGTATCGCACAGACGATTCCGGCTCTCGGGTGATCGGTTCGATTGAAGCTTCCGTTAGATATCGACATATTCTATGAGATGAGGAGCGACCCTCTTGCCTGCTCTATGGTGCAAACATGTTTCGTCTGACCGTATCAACGCTCGATGACGAGTTCATCGCTCCAATCCAACCGGCGCTCGAGCGCGCCGGCCTGCAGGTCGTCCACTACATGCCAGGTGAGGGCCAGGAACCGGACCCCGCGGCCGCGCCCGATGTCCTGTTGCTCGACTGGCGGCATGCCGTACCCGTTGCCCGCCCGGCCGAGGTGCAGGCCTGGCCCGACGCCATGCGTCTCGCGGTGCTGCGTCCCGTCGACACGCAGTTGCTCGGACCGACACAGGAGCTGGACGATTTCATCCTGGCGCCCGTGCACGACGCGGAACTGGTCGCTCGAGTCCAGCTCGTGCTCTGGCGTCACGGCCGGGCGCTCACCCGCAACACGCTCGAGGCCGGCGACCTGGTCGTGGACACTTCCAACTACCAGGTCTTTGAGGGTGGCCGCTCGATCTCCCTGACCTTCAAGGAGTTCGAGCTGCTCCGCTTCCTGATGACCCACAACCAGCAGGTCTTCACTCGCGAGACTCTGCTCAATCGGGTCTGGGGCTACAACTACTACGGCGGCTCCCGCACGGTCGACGTTCACATCAGGCGGCTCCGCTCAAAGCTGGAGTCCAGCGGCCGCCGCTACGTCGAGACCGTCCGCAACGTCGGCTACCGCTTCGCTCTGCCGCTGCGCTGAGGGCCGGTCTCCCGGGTCAGTGGGGGTCCTCCACATCTGCGTCACCTTCCTCCGCTTCCCGCTTGGCGCGGGCCTCTTCCCGCAGGATTCGCAGCGTTTCCTGCGCAGAGTTTCCATGTCCACAGTTGTCGCATTCGCTGGACGACGCGCCCGGCAGCTCGTCGGCCAGACCCAGTTCGCGCATCACGTCGCCGTGACGCGCGTTGTTCGGCGATGTCTCGCGCACAATCGTGACCAGCGCCTTGACCCGCACGTAGGCCGGTCCATCCTTGGCCAGATCCGAGAGGTCGCACATCGCCTCGCGGTAACTCATCGGTCGCCTCATCCCCTACCTCGCTCATTCGTTCTTCTCACTGACCTTAACCATACCAGAACTCATGTACTACCCAATCTCCATCAACATCCCCGTGTAACCTCCGCCACCAACCCCCCGTTTTTTTCTTCCGCCCCCCAACCAACGAGCACCGGCATCGGAGCCGGCGTAGCGAGAGTGAGCGGATGATCACAGTGAGGTCGCGAGCAAAGATCACGGTCTGGGCCCCGTGTCAAACACGGGGCATCGACCTCCCCCTTCCGATCCCCCGACCACTCTCCGATCCCCCGCGCTTGACGCGGGGGCCAGACCGTGATCGTTGAGCGCGACGGGGCTGTGATCCCCGATAGGACCGCTGCTCGGGGGATCCGTGAGAGGAGTTGCGTCCCGCGAGGTGCGATAAGCGGGATACAGAAGGGCATGTGGACGCGGCTTGCCTGAGGGCGTAACTCAGGTGTAACTCAATGGTGCCAGATGGGACGATGGCTGCGCATAGGATGATTCGCAGCAACCATTGACGCTGCACTGACCTGACGCGGCAGACGGCGCGTCCGCGCGAGAGACCAACCGGCCCCGAACTCCGTGCAGCACGAGGACAGAGAGAGGCATTGGCCCATGGCAACCCTTGGCGATATTCAGAGCCTGATCGAGGATCAGGGCATCCGCCGCGTCGACCTGCTGGTCACCGACCTGATCGGCCGCTGGCAGCACTTCAGCATCCCCGCCTCCAAGGTCGACGAAGACCTGGTCAACCGCGGGCAGGGATTTGACGGCTCCTCGCTGCGCGGATTCCAGAGCATCGACGAGTCCGACATGCTGCTCCGCCCCGACCTCGACTCGGCCCGCATCGACCCGACCGAGAACGTGCCGACGCTGAAGTTCATCTGCGATGTGCACGATCCGGTCACCGGCGACCGCTATAGCCGCGACCCGCGCTACGTCGCGACCAAGGCCGAGCAGCACATGATCGACTCCGGCATCGCCGACCAGGCCTTCTTCGGTCCTGAGCTTGAGTTCTTCATGTTCGATCACGTCCAGTTCCAGATGTCGATCAACCAGGCCTTCTACGTCGTCGAATCGGACGAGGCCGACTGGAACAGCGGTCGCGACGAGGACGACAGCAACCTCGGCTACAAGATTCCGCCCAAGCAGGGCTACTCCCCGACCGCCCCGTTCGACACGCTCAGCGACATCCGCTGGGAGATGGCCGACGCGATGGAAGCCGTCGGGATGGAGCTCGAAGTCCATCACCATGAGGTCGCCACGGGCGGCCAGGGCGAAATCGCGACCCGCTTCAACACGCTGCGGACCAAGGCCGACGAGACCCAGTGGTACAAGCACATCGTCCGCAACGTGGCCAAGGCCCACGGTAAGTCGGCGACCTTCATGCCCAAGCCGCTCTACGGAGACAACGGCACCGGCATGCACTGCCACCAGTCGCTGTGGAAGGACGGCGCGCCGCTCTTCTACGAGGCCGGCCGCTACGCCGAACTCTCCGACACCGCCCGCCACTACATCGGCGGACTGCTCAAGCACGGCTCGGCGCTGCTCGCCTTCTGCGCCCCGACGACCAACTCCTACAAGCGACTGGTGCCCGGCTTCGAGGCGCCGATCTACCTCGCGTTCTCACAGCGCAACCGCTCGGCGGCGGTCCGCATCCCCACCTACGAGACGTCGCCGAACAGCAAGCGAATCGAGTTCCGACCGCCCGACGCCTCGGCCAACACCTACCTCGCCTTCTCGGCGATGCTGATGGCCGGCCTGGACGGGATCCGCAACCGGATCGAGCCAGACGACCCGGTCGACACCGACATCTACGAGCTGAGCGCCGAAGAGGCCGCCGGCATTCCGTCCGTGCCCCACTCACTCGAAGGTTCGCTCCAGGCGCTGGCCGACGATCACGACTTCCTGATGGAAGGCGGAGTCTTCACCCAGGACCTGATCGACGAGTACCAGGACTTCAAGCTGACCGAGGCGCGAGACGTCTTCATGCACCCGGTCGCGGCCGAGTTCTTCCACTACTACCACATCTAGGGTGATCCGATTCTGTGCCTAAAGAGACTTTGGCATGGCTCCATTCGCCGCCATCGCGACAACCCTCCCTCTCCCTCTGGGAGAGGGCTGGGGTGAGGGTCGGCCAACGGCGCCTCACTGCTAGCGGGCCCTCACCCTAACCCTCTCCCTCGGGGAGAGGGGATCGGAAGGGAACAGCGAAGAGGACCCCGACCATCGATATGACTACCCTCGACGCCGACCTGAACGCGCCGCCCAGCGAGCACCAGCACGTCCTCAACGCCTGCCGCGAGCACGACGTCCGCTTCGTCCGGCTCTGGTTCACCGACCTGCTGGGGCAACTGAAGTCGGTCGCGATCACGATCGACGAACTGCCGGCCGCGTTAGAGAAAGGCGTCGAGTTCGACGGCGCCTCGATCGAGGGATTCGCCCGGCACGACGAGTCGGACATGGTCGCGCTGCCGGACCCCGACACATTCGTCGTGCTGCCCTGGAGACCCCAGCAACACCGCGTTGCGCGGATGATCTGCGACATTCATCGCCGCAATGGCGACCCGTTCGAAGGCGACCCTCGCCGGGTGCTGCGACGCCAGCTCGAGTCGGCCCAGCAACGCGGCTACACCTTCTACGTCGCCCCGCAGATCGAGTACTTCTACTTCCGCGCGCCCGACGACCCCTCGCCGCTGGACTCCGGCGGCTACTTCGACCTCTCGCCGCTCGACACCGCGACCGACCTGCGTCGCGAGACCGTCCTCACCCTGGAGGAAATGGGTATCGGCGTCGAATCCTCGCACCACGAGGCGGCGCCGTCGCAGCACGAGATCGACCTGCGCTACACCGACGCGCTGACCATGGCGGACCAGGTCATGACCACGCGCCTGGTCGTCAAGGAGGTCGCGATCAAGCAGGGCGTCCACGCCACCTTCATGCCCAAGCCGCTGAACGGCGTCAACGGCTCAGGGATGCACGTCTACCTCTCGCTCTGGGACCACGAACAGAACCTCTTCTACGAGGAAGGCGGCCGGCTCTCCGAGATCGCGCGCTCCTTCCTCGCCGGCCTGCTCGCCTACACGCCCGAGTTCACGCTGATCACCAACCAGTGGTCGAACAGCTACAAGCGCCTGGCGCCGGGCACGGAGGCGCCCGTCTACCTGACCTGGTCGCACGCCAACCAGTCCGACCTCGTCCGCATCCCCGAGTACGAGCCCGGTGACTCGGAGTCGACCAGGCTTGAGTATCGCGGCGCCGACTCCGCGACGAATCCCTATCTCGCCTTCTCGGCCTTCCTCGCCGCCGGACTGCGCGGCATCGATGAGGGACTGCTCCCGCCGCCGGCAGCCGAGGACAATGTCTTCGACCTCACCCCGGCGGAGCGCGCCGCCCGCGAGATTATCGAGATGCCGACCACGCAGGGTCGCGCGATCGAGGCGTTCTCGAAGTCCGACCTGATGAAGAGTGTGCTCGGCGAGTACGTCTGGTCGACGGTGTTGCAGAACAAGCGGCTCGAGTGGGACGAGTACCGCTCGCAGGTGACCGACTACGAACTGAACCGCTACCTCGCGGTGCTCTAACTGCCCGGGCCGCCTACAGAGGCTTGCGCGCCAGGAAACAGTAGAGCGGCGTGAAGATCCCGGTCTGACCGCCGGCGACGTAGGCCCTGGCCGTGCGATCCATCATGCTGATGACGCTCGCTGATCCGTCCGGAAGGATCCTCAGCCACTCGGCCAGGCGAGCCCCGGCGAGGAGCGCCTGGCGACCGAGGGGGCTCCTGCTAACGGAGCCGCGCCGCGTGCCGCGGTAACTCAGCATCGGCTGATACCAGGGCGTGCTGGCCCCGGGCTGCGCCAGGCCTTGATCCTGGCCTTCGACGAGTTCGAAGCCCACCGCCTCGAGCGCCCGGTTGACTTCTCCGGTCGTCGCGATCTCGCGGAGCGCGATTCCACGCTTCAGCTCCGCCTTGATCTCCTGATGCCGACTGTCTCCCGGATCGAACACGTCTGTCATGCACATTTCCTGACCCCAGAAGAGCGCGCCAGGCTTCAGGACGCGGAAAATCTCGGCGAACGCGCCCTCCTTGTCGGGCGCGTGACAGGTCGATTCAATGGCGTAGGCGCGATCGAATGTGCCGTCCGCGATGGCGCTCATGTCCATGAAACTGGCGCCGAGATAGTCGACCATGTGGCCGATCTCCGCCTCTTCGTTGAGCGCCTTCGCACGGTTCAACTGGTGTTCATTGATGTTGACGCCGAGCACGTGAACGCCGGCCTCGCGTGCCACGCGGCGCATGGGGCCGCCGATGCCGCATCCGACATCAATGACCCGCATACCCGCTTCCAGTTCGAGGCTTTCGATGATCGATCGCTGGTGTCGAATCTGCGACTCTTCAAGGCTCAGGCGTGGTGAAAGCGGCGCGAAGTGCAGCGACTCGCTCCAGCCGAAGACCATGAACTCGGTGCAAATCTCGTAGTACTCCTTGACCAACTCGGCGTGATCAACCTCGCCACTCCCGTCGGTCGAGGATGCGCCTTCCACCCACTGTTGGTGTCGGGCGAGTTCCTTGTCGGGGAACGCAGCATTCAGTTGGCGTAGGAGCGAAAAGATACTCATACGATCGTCTTCGTGGGTATGACCGACTGTGCGAATCCGTCTATGGCTGAGATGTCGGGTCTACTGACCCACGACCGCTGCCGACATTGCCGCGGCCTGTTCGAATAGACCCTCGGTCGAACTGTGGATCACATCGAAGAGCGGTGTGGGGTACAGGCCGATGAACAGGACCCCCGCTACCAGCACGACCAGCGCTCCGGCCAGCGGACGTGAGACGTGGAACCGCTCGCGATCGGAGCCTTCGGGCTCGTAGAGGTACATCTGCTTGATCACCATCAAGTAGTAGTAGAGCGACACGAACGACGCCGTCACGCCAATCGCGCCGAGCCAGAGGAAGCCGTTGTTGAAGGCGGCCTGGAAGATGATGAACTTGGTCGCGAATCCGGCGAACAGAGGCATGCCGGCCAGCGAGAACAATGCAGCGGCTATGGCAAACGCGAGGAAGGGTTGACGTTCAGCCAAGCCACGCAGATCGACAATGTCATCGCGCCCGGTCCGGTTGTAGAAGGCGATGATCGCCGCGAACACGGCGATGTTGGTTGTCACATATCCGATCAGATGCAGCACCAACGCCGAAGCGGCGTCTTGCGATTGAGTGATATTGGCCGCGTCGAGCGCGACGATACCCACGAGCAGATAACCCACCTGCGAGATCGACGAATACGCCATCAGCCGCTTGAAGTTGGTTTGCTGCAGCGCCATCAGGTTGCCGACGATCATCGTGACAGCGGCGAGAATGGCGACGAACCAGACCCACTCGGCGGCGGCAGGCAGGAAGGCCTCGGAGAAGAGACGCAGGAAGAAAGCGAAGGCCGCGGCCTTGCCACCGGCGCTGAGGAACGCGGTGATCGGCAGCGGAGCGCCCTGATAGGCGTCGGGCGTCCACTGGTGGAAGGGTACGGCCGAGACTTTGAAGCCCAGACCAGCGGTGATCAACACCAGACCGATCAACAGACCGGGCCGCGCGCCGTCGGGGTCGACGCCGCCGCTGCCGCCCGCGAACGAGGCGAGTTGCGCAGCGATGTTGCGCGTGCCTTCGACCACGTCGGGGCCGATTGCCGAGTAGGTGGTCGTTCCGGTGACGCCGTAAATCAGCGAGATGCCGTAAAGCATGAGCGCCGACGAGAAGGCGCCGAGCAGCATGTACTTGAGCGAGCCCTCGTTGGAGAAGGGATTGAGCTTGTTGAAGCCGACCAGGATATAGAAGCTGAACGAGAGCAACTCGAGCGAGAGGTACGCAGTCAGCAGCTCGCGCGACGCGGCGAGCAGCATCATACCCAGGGTGGCAAAGACGATCAGGCCGTAGAACTCGGCGTGATTCTTGAGCCGATCGCCGGCGAACTGAACCGCCGCTAACACCGTGAAGAAGGCGATGCCGAGGAAGAAGACCCGGAAGAGGACAGTGAAGTGGTCGACTGCCAGCACCGTGCCGAAATCGTCGTTCGTGTTCCAATAGGCGACGGCCGTGACTATCGCGATGATCGCCAGGCCGACGGCCGTGGCATAGCCGAACCACTTCTGATCGACGTTTCGGAAGGCCAATGCAGCGGCGATGATGACCACGGCCAGGCCGGCCATGACGAATTCGGGGATGATCAGCTGATATTCAAGATCCATCAGTGTCACCGTCCGGTCAGCGAACTGAGTGTGAACAGTCCGCCGATCTGATCAATGTTCGGCAGTTCCGCCACGGTCGGCGCGATCCGGTCGATGAACGGGTCGGGCCAGATGCCCATCGCGATGATCGGCGCGATCAGCACGATCGCTGCGGCGATCTCCCAGCGCGAGAGATCCTTGAGATTCTCCCAGCGAGGGTTGAAGGGGCCCAGCGCCGCGCGACCCATCAGCCGCAACACGTAGATCGCGGTGAGGGCGGCAGAGAGGATGCCGAGCGCGGCGAACAGCGGGAAGGTGTCGATCGTACCGACGAAGATGTGGAACTCGGCCACGAATCCCGACAATCCGGGTAAGCCGAGCGACGTCAGACCGGCGATGCCGAAGAAGATCACGAACAACGGCATCTTGCGCACCAGTCCGCCGAAGACGCGGATGTCCCTGGTATGCGCCTGGTCATAGAGTCCGCCGACCATGGCGAAGAAGAGGGCGGTCATCACACCGTGCGAGAACATCTGCAGCACCGCACCGTTGACGCCGATGTTGTTCATGGTCCCCAAGCCCATCAGGACAAAGCCCATATGGGACACGGATGAGTAGCCGATCACAAACTTGAGGTCGGTCTGGTGGATCGCCGAGATGGCGCCGTAGACGGCGGCGACGCCGCCCAGCACGAGCAAGACCGGCATCCAGAAGTCGGTGCCGGCGGGCAAAATCTCCATGCCCAGGCGAATGATGCCGAAGGCGCCCAGCTTCATCAGGACACCCGCGTGCAGCATCGAGACCGCCGTAGGCGCAGCCACGTGGCCGTCGGGCGACCAGGTATGGAAGGGGAACAGGCCGGCCAGGACGCCGCAGCCGATCATGAAGAAGGGGAAGAACGTGTTGGCGAAGCCGCGGCCGAACTCGATATCGCGCAGGACCGCCATGTCGAACGTGCCCGCGCCGGCCTCGGCGAAGACGGCGAAGATGCCGACAAAGATCAGCACCGAGCCGCCGACCAGCACCATGGTCAGCTTCATCGCGCCGTACTCTTTGTTGGTCGAGCCCCAGATCACGATCAGCAAGTACATCGGCAGCACGGCGAGCTCGTAGGCGAAGAACCAGAAGAACAGGTCCTGGCCGATGTAGACGCCGTAGACGCCGGTAAAGAGTGCCATGAAGAGGATGAAGAAGTCCTTGACGCGGTGCGTGATCTTCCAGGAAACGAGCACACCGGCGAAGCCGACCAGACCGTTGAGCAGGACCATCGGCGCGGCAATGCCGTCGACGGCGAGATGCAGGGAGATGCCGTTCTCGCCGAGGAAGCCGATGTTCTCGATCCACGGGTACTGGAGGTTGAACTGGTAGCCGCCTTCGGCGAAGTCGTAGACGGCGAAGATCCAGATTGAGTCGATCAGCGTGGCGGTGGTCGCGACCAGGGCGATCCAGCGCACGACATTCGCGTGCCGCGAGGGCACGAGGATCGTGAGCAGCATCGCTGCGCCGGGGATCAGCAAGAGCAGGAGGAGTGCTTCGCCTGCGTCCACGCTGTGCGCCTCTCTCTTTCTGTTTCGCTCGCTATCCGCGCAGCAGGAAGGCGAGGCCGCCCGCGAGGGCGACGCCGACGACCATCAGCAGCGCGTAGTCGGGAATCCGTCCGGTGACGTGGTAGCGCAGCCAGTAGGCGGCGTAGCGCGTAGCGTCGGCCGGGGCGTTGATACCGGTGTCGTTGACGATCATGCGGTCGAACCAGGCGACGACCCGGGCCAGCGGCAGCATGGCGCGGTCGATGCCCCATTGGTAGGCCTCGTCGAAGTAGAACTTGTTCTCGACGACAGCGGCGAGCCGGGGTTGGAACTCGCGCACGGCCTTGGCGCGCTCCGAGTTCTTGCCCCAGAAGAACCACCAGGCGGTGAGGAAGCCCAGCAGCGAGACCGTGCCGGTGACGGCGGCGATCGAGTTGGAGAAGTGGAAGCTCTCAGGCTCGGGGAAATAGATGTAGCTGTTGATGCCGCCGGGGAAGCCGAGCGCGTCGCCGACCTGGTCGAAGGCGACGAAACCGACGAGGAAAGTGAGCACGGTGAGGAAGACAAGCGGGATCAGGATGGTCGGAGCAGCCTCGCGGGCACGGCGGATCACAGCAAGATCCTTGGGCGGACCGAAGAAGGTAATGATCACGAGCCGGGCCATGTAGAGGGCGGAGAGGAAGGCGGCCACGCCGAGCAGGATGGCGATTGCGGTGTTCGCGCCACCGATCGTGGCGAGGAAGATCTCATCCTTGGAGAAGAACCCGGAGAGCGGCGGGATGCCAGCCAGCGCGACTGAGGAGACGATGAAGGTCGAGGCAGTGACCGGCATGCGCCACCAGAGGCCGCCAAGCTTGCGCGCGTCCTGCTCCTCGGTCATGTGGATCACGGAGCCGGAGCCGAGGAAGAGGCACGCTTTGAAGAACGCATGGGTGAGCAGATGGAACATGGCAATGCCAACGGCGCCGACCCCCAGGGCGACGAACATGAATCCGAGCTGCGACACAGTGGAGTAGGCGAGCACTCGCTTGATGTCGTTCTGAGCGAGGGCCATCATGCCGGCAAGAAGCGCAGTGGTCAGGCCGACGCCGAGCACGACGTTGGATGCGCCCGGCGTGACCTCGAAGACCGGCAGCAGGCGTGCGACCAGGTAGACGCCGGCGACAACCATGGTGGCGGCGTGAATCAGCGCGGAGACCGGCGTGGGACCTTCCATCGCGTCGGGCAGCCAGACGTGGAACGGCACCTGGGCCGATTTGCCTGCCGCGCCCAGGAAGAGCATCAGGGTTGAGAGCGTGAGGTAGCCGTCGCCCATGACCTGGGGCAAGTCGTTGACTCTGCCCGCCTCGGCGGCGGCGATGATGTCGGAGATCTGGAACGACCCGGTCGCACGCCAGAAAAGGATGATGCCGATGAACAGGCCGACATCGCCGAGTCGCGTGGTGACGAACGCCTTCTTGGCCGCTTCGACCGCCGAGCGACGCTCGTAGTAGAAGCCGATCAACAGGAAGGAGCAGAGACCCACGCCTTCCCAGGCGACGAACATGAGCAACAGGTTGTCGGCCAGAACCAGGGTCAGCATCATCGCCACAAACAGCGAGAGCACGGCGAAGTACCACCAGTAACGCGGCTCGGGACGTCCGTGGTGACGTAGATAGTTGGTCGAATAGATGTTGACCATCAATGCCACGGTCGCCACGACGAAGACCATCACCATCGCGATCGAGTCGACGGTAAATCCAAGCCGCACGACGAAGCTGTCGAAGTTGATCCAATCGGTGCCGACGTTGCGTATTCCGCCGAGACCGGCGCCCAGCCAGTCGAGGTGCGACTCGAGCACGAAGAAAAAGAGCACGAACACGGCCAGCGCCGCGCCGACCGAGATAAAGTCGCCGCCGCGCGGCAACTTGCGCCCGAAGAGGAACAGGACAACGAAGGAGATGGCCGGGATCGCCGGCAATATCCATGCGTGGTCAGCCCAGATCATCAGCGCACGCTCCCGCTTACCACTTGAGGAGATTCACTTCGTCGACGTTGGCGGTGGCCCGGTTGCGGAAGGTCCGCACGACGATGCCCAGCGCGAGCGCGACCTCTGCGGCCGCGATCACGATGATGAAGAAAGCGAAGACGATGCCGGTGATGTTGCCGAAGTCGACATGACCGTAGACGGCAAAGGCCACCATGTTGAGCGACACTGCGTTGAGCATCAGCTCGACCGAGAGCAGGATCAACACCGCGTTCCGGCGTGTGAGCACGCCCATGGCGCCGATGGCGAAGAGCACCGCGTTGACGACGAGGATGTGCTCGAGTGGCGGCATCAGTTGTCGTCCTCGTCAGGTGAGGCGAGCATGATTGCACCGTCGAGGGCTATCGAGAGCAGCACGCCGACGATGATGAAGGGGACGATCCAGAGGGTGAAGATGGCGTCGCCGATGGCTTGCAGGCCGACAGGCTCGAAGGCCGTTGAGGACTCCGATGTGGTCCAGGTCGTCGCGACGATGCCGCCGATCAGTGCAGCGAGCAGGCCGAGCGCGGCCGCGATGCCGAGCGGTCGGGAGCGACCGAAGAGCGCCTGCGGGCGCTCGCGGGCGCGGGTAAGCATCAGCGCGAAGAGGATCAGGATGACGACCGCGGAGCCGTAGATCAGGAGTTGGACGAGGGCGATGAACTCGACCGTGAGGATCAGGTAGATGCCGGCGACGCCTGCCAGCGAGGCAATGAAGAAGAGCGCGGCGTAGACGATGTTGCCCGCAGTGACCACACCAATCGCGGAGATCAGCATGACCACGGCCAGGATCCAGAACACCACCTGAGTCGCGGTGACGCCGTCCTCCACGCGGTTGCTCCTCTTCCTCTTCGATCTGCTTCGTTAGTCGCCGCCGGCCTCGACCGGGGTGACTTCCGGGGCGGTAATCACGCGCGGCGTGGCCGGCGTGGTCTGTACGGTTCGAGTTCCCTCTCCCTGCTTGCGCCGCATGATGTAGTAGACCAGCCCACTGAGCGCGACGAGCAGCCCGAACGAGACGAGGCCTACGACCCAGTCGGGGCCGCCGTAGGCGAGGATGATGCCGTTGGCGATGACCTGGATGATGGAGAAGGGCAGGAGCACCTTCCAGGAGAAAGACATGAGCTGGTCGATTCGTAGTCGGGGGAAGAGCGCGCGCGAGCCGATGACGAGCACGATCAGGACCGAGGTCTTGACGAACGTCAGCACAATCTGCAGGCCGAGCCCGACATCGGCGCCGAAGGGCCAGTTCCAGCCGCCGAGGAAGAGCGAAGAGGCGAGCACGACAAGCAGGAAGAGCGCGGTGTACTCGGCCAGGAAGAACATGCCCCAGCGCATGCCGGAGTACTCGACGAAGTAGCCGCCCACGACTTCCGATTCCGCGATCGGCATGTCGAACGGCGGACGATGCAGCTCAGCCAGCATGCCGATGATGAAGATGAAGAAGCCGAGCGGCTGCAGCAGGATGTAGGGCGTCGTGGTCTGATCGCCGACGATTGCGTTGATCGAACCGGCGGCGGAGGCGTCGCCGTCAACAGCGAGGCGTCCGGCGGCGACCATCACGACGGCGACGATGATCAGGAGCATAGGGATTTCGTAGGAAATGGCCTGGGCGGCAGCTCTGACGCCGCCGAGCAACGCATACTTGTTGTCCGAACCCCAGGCGGCCATGACGACGCCGACGATGTTCAGGCCGAGCACGCCGAAGACGAAGAGCAGGCCGAGATTGAGGTCGCGAATGAACCAGGTCTCGGTGAACGGCATGGGTACGAACACGAGAAACACGGGCACGAAGGCCATGTACGGGGCAAGTTCAAATGCCCAGCGGTCTGCCGTGATCGGCCGAACGTCCTCCTTCGCGATCAGCTTGAGGGCGTCGGCGATTGACTGCAGCGTGCCGATTGGCCCGGTGCGTGTCGGGCCGACACGGGCCTGGAATCGGGCGAGGATTTTGCGCTCGAGGTAGATCAGCGCGAACGCCATGATCGTCATCAGCGCAACGATGAAGATGATGCGCAGCAGCGCATCGATCCAATCGGGCATGCTGACGCCGGCGAACTCGCTCAAGACCATTTAGCGCATCCCCGCTGGCTGTTGGCGCTGATCACGCAGGGTACACGCGATCCGGCTTACACCCATCCAGTGGGTACGGCTGTTGAGGAGCTGCAGCGACATTAGCGGTCGACCTCGCAGAGGACGATGTCGATCGAGCCGAGCGCCACGACGGCGTCGGCAAGGTAGGCGTTTATCACCTGCGGTTTCAGCGACGAGAGGTTGTGGAAGCATGGCGATCGCATCTTCACGCGCCACGGTTTGTCGGTGCCGTCGGAGACCATGTAGATGCCGTATTCGCCGCGGGGATTCTCCTGGCGCATGTAGATTTCGCCAGGGGGCGGGCGCAGACGCGCCGGCATCCGCTCGGGCTCAATGGGTCCAGAGGTTGGCATCTGGTCCAACGCCTGACGCAGGATTGTGACCGACTGGCGCATTTCCTCAAGCCGCACGAGATAGCGGTCGTAGACGTCGCCGCGCTCTCCGACCGGAATCTCCCAGTGGAAGCGGTCGTAGATCGAGTAGGGCTCGTCCACGCGCAGGTCGAATGGGACGCCAGAGGCTCGCAGCATCGGTCCGGTGACGCCGAAGGAGATCGCTTCGTCTGCGGTCATCGCGCCGACGTCGCGACAGCGGGCGACAAAGACCTCGTTGTTGGTCATCAACTCGTCGACATCCGTGATTCCGACCTCGACCTGATCCAGCACCCAGTGCGAGTCCTCGATGAAGGTCTCGTGCGGCTCCCAGGCGAGACCGCCGACGCGGAAGTAGTTGTACATGATCCGGTCGCCGCAGACGGCCTCGAACAGATCCTGGATGCGCTCGCGTTCCTTGAACGTCCAGGTGAAGGCGGTGCCGAAGTAGCCAACGTCGGTACCAAATGCGCCCATGAACATGAAGTGCGAGAGCAGCCGGTTGAACTCAGCCAGGATCAGGCGGACGTATTCGGCCCGTTCGGGGATCTCGATTCCGGCCAGGCGCTCAACGGCGTTGACGTAGACCCACTCGGAGTTAAACGCGGCCAGGTAGTCTGTGCGGTCCTGATAGCCCAACGCGCCTCGGTAATCGAGGTTCTCCGACAGCTTTTCGCCGCCGCGGTGCATGTAGCCGATGTAGGGAATGGCGTCCTTGACGATTTCGCCGTCCACCGTCAGGACCATGCGGAACACCCCGTGCGTGGCCGGGTGCTGCGGCCCGATGTTGATGTTCATGTCGACGGTCTCGAACTCGCGCTCGACGACGACAGGTTCGGTCAGGACTTCACCCTCGAAGGTTTGCTGGACCATGCGGTCTTCTCCTTCGTATCCCGTTAGTCGCCACGCAACTGCGCGCGTCGAGCGGCCGCGAGTTCACGGCCCAGGCGTACGCGTTCGGCCTGTGCGGCGGCGCGGCCCTCGGGGTCTTCTTCGGCATCGGGGATGCTTGGCAGTTCGGGCGGTGGCGGCGCCGGCGGACGATCGTCTTGTGCTGGTGCACCGGCCGGTGCTGCCTCGGCGGCTGGGACAGCGGCGGGTGCGGCAGCCGGAGGCGGCGGTGGCGCCGCGCCTTCGGGTCGAGGACCGCCGGCAGGCGGGGCGCCGGCCAGACGCTCAGCCCGGCGAACTGCAGCGAGTTCTCGAGCTCGCGCAACGCGTTCGGCCTGCTCGGCCCGGCGCTCTTCGCGTTCCTCTTCGGTCATGTCTTCGACGCGCTTGCGCTCCGGCGCGGCGGCAGCGGCAGCGTCCGGGGCCGCCTCTTCTTCCTCCGCCGGTTCGGGCGGGGGGTGCTGCTTGGTGAAGAACTCGACGTCAACGCCCTGTTCCATCTCGATGGGCGCCAGCGGGTGGCTCTTACGCAAGGGATGGATGTCGATGTCCTCGTCGAGCAACAGGTTGCGCGGGTCGGGATGACCGATGAATTCAATCCCGAACATCTCGCGGCATTCGCGCTCGGCCCAGTTGGCCATCTCATAGATGTCGGTGATCGACTCAACGATGGCGCCTTCGGACGGCAACCAGGACTTGATCGTCACGGCCTGGCGCAGCGGAATCGAGTAGAGGTGGTAGACAATCTCCAGGCCGCGCTTTTCCCAGTCGACCGCAGTCTGGTTGCGCAGCAGATTCATCTGCAGACGCTCGTCCTCGCGGCCCCGCTCGATGACCTCGTGGATCGAGTCGACGGGAATGGTGAGGGCGACATCGTCGCCTTTGGTCATCTCCGCCTCGAAGCTGACCAGCGGCATGACCTCGCGGTAGACGTCGGCGATAGAGCCCGGAGGCGGCTCGTTGCTCGGCGGTTCCTCGGGCGCGGCCGGCGTACGACGTGAGGTCATGGTGGACTAGTAACCCCGCGCACGTTCCTCGACGATCTTCTCCTGCAGCGCAAGGAGGCCGTCGATCAGAGCTTCGGGACGGGGCGGGCAACCGGGCACGTAAACGTCGACCGGCACGATGTTGTCGACCCCTTGCACCACGCGGTCGTATTGCGTGTAGGGACCGCCATTCGTCGCGCAGGCGCCCATCGAGATGACCCACTTCGGATGCGGCATCTGCTCGTACAGCAGTTTGACCGCCGGGGCCATCTTCTTGGTCACCGTGCCGGCCACGATCATGACGTCCGACTGCCGCGGCGACGGCCAGGGCACGATGCCGAACCGATCCAGGTCGTGGTTCGCCATGTAGGTCGCGATCATCTCGATCGCGCAGCAGGCCAGACCAAACGTCATCGGCCAGATTGAGGATTTCCGCGCGGCCGAGATCAGGGCCTCGGCCGGAGCCTGCATCACGCCTGGCAAGACAATCTTGTAGGGAACCGTCGGCGGCTCATTGTCAATCGCCTGCAGACGAAGCGACTCTGGCGAGATGATGACGGGCGTCGGATCGCCCATGTGTGGTGGCTGGGAGGTCGTCATGTTCCGCGCTCCGTCAGTTCCGTTGCCAGTCAAACACGCCCTTGCGCCAGGCGTAGGCCAGCGCAATCAGCAGCGTGCCGATAAAGAGCACCATTTGCCAGAGAATCACCTTGCCGAACTCGGGTCCATCCATCAGCCCCAGGAATGAGACGGCCCAGGGCAGGAGAAACACCACCTCAACATCGAAGACGAGGAAGAGCAAGGCATAGGTGTAGTAGCGGACGTGGACCTGCGCCCAGTTGCGGCCAATAGGCAGCATGCCGCACTCATAGACCTGGCCCTTGAGCGCGGTGCGCCGCTGCGGCGCGAGCAGTTTGGTCGCCAGCAACGCGGTCAGAACCAGCATGATCCCGACCGGGATTGCGACCAGGACCGCGCCGTAGTTCTCAAACAGCTCAGACACGTCTACCTGCCGTCACCCTCTCTGAACAGAAGCACCAGATTCCCCGATGCCGAACAGATCGTACCCGCGCGGCATAATCAGGGTCAATGTCTGGCCGCTCGGATCGCAATTCCAGTCCCCACTTCACGCGGCGACCCGCTCGACTCCGCTACAAGCCGGACTCCGCGATCTCCCGCTCGTACTTGAACTCGACGGTGTGGTTGGCGTCGTCCAGCCTCCGCGAGTCGCTCTTGACGTAACCAAGGCGCTCATAGAGCCGATGCGCGTCTTCGAACCGGGTGTCCGACCACAGTTCGATCCGTGAGGCCCCATGTTCGCGAGCCCATTCGACGCCGGTCTCAAACAGCCGTCGACCCAGACCCTGTCCACGCAGCTGCGCGTCCAGATAGAGCCGATGCAGTTCGACCGTTGGCCCATCGACGCGCTCTGCCGCGATCGAACCGACGACCGTACCCTCGTCATCGCGCATCACCCACATCGCCCCGATCGGCGAGCGATAGGGAAACGCCTGCTCTTCCCTCAGCAGATCCCAGAACTCGTCCTCAGGATCCCAGATGAAGCCGTACTCGTTGAACACGCGATGGATCAACTCGATCACCTCGGGCGCGGCTTCATAGCCGACCGGCTCTATCTGGAAGCTCATAGCGCGTTACTCTGCTGCTGATAGCCACATCATTCACGACCAGTGCGTCAAGCACGTGAGGAGCACGATATGGGACCGCTCAGCGGCATACGCATCATTGAATTCCAGGGCATCGGACCGGGGCCGTTCTGCGGCATGATCCTGTCCGACATGGGCGCCGACATCGTGCGCATCGACCGCGCCTCGAACGCGCCGTCCGAGGCGCCGAACAACCCGCCCGGCGACCTGCTCGCTCGCGGACGTCGCTCGATTGCGCTCGACCTCAAAAACCCGGACGGGGTTGAAGTCGCGCTCAAGTTGATCGAAGGCGCCGACGCCCTGTTCGAGGGATTCCGTCCGGGCGTGATGGAACGGCTTGGCCTCGGCCCCGACGTCTGCCTCGAGCGCAATCCGAAGGTCGTCTACGGGCGGATGACCGGCTGGGGCCAGGAAGGTCCGTACGCACAGATGGCCGGCCACGACATCAACTACATCTCGCTGGCCGGCGCGCTGGCGCCGATCGCGCGCAAGGGACAGGTCCCGGTACCGCCGCTCAACCTGGTCGGCGACTTCGGCGGCGGCGGCATGTACCTCGCCGTCGGCATGCTCGGCGCGCTGATCGAAGCACAGCGCTCGGGCAAAGGACAGGTCGTCGACGCAGCCATGGTCGACGGCGCATCGTCGCTGATCACCTCGGTCCACGCCGGTCTCGCCACCGGCGGCTGGCGCCGCGGCCGCGCCGCCAACGTGCTCGACACCGGCGCGCACTTCTACGACGCCTACGAGACGCTGGACGGCAAGTTCGTCTCGATCGGCTCGATCGAGCCGCAGTTCTACGCCGAACTGCTGCATCTGCTGGGCCTCGAGAACGAGGAACTGCCCCACCAGATGGACAACACGCGCTGGCCCGAGCTCAAGGATCGGGTGACGGCCATCTTCCGCACCAAAACGAGGGTTGAGTGGGAAGCGATCTTCGAGGGCTCAGACGTCTGCTTCGGCCCGGTGCTCGAGCCGTGGGAAGCCCCGAACCACCCGCACGCCAAGGCGCGCGGCGCATTCGAGGAGGTCGCCGGCGTCGTGCAACCCGCTCCGGCCCCACGCTTCAGCCGAACCGAGTCGAAGATTCAAGGCCCGCCTGCCTACCCGGGCGAGCACACCGACGAGATCCTCGCCGAAATCGGTCTCAACGGCTCACAGGGTGAGGAACTCAAGACAGCCGGCGCCGTCGCGTAACTCCGCCGAACTTCCCGACGGAATGGACAGAGCTCCCCCTCAGGGGGAGCTGGCGCGGAGCGCCTGAGGGGGCCTGCCAGCCAAGGGTGCATGAACGATGGTCTCAGTCACCGACTACCGCCTCTACCCCGCGATCCAGGCCCAACCCTCCGAGTGCGCCAAGCTCCTCAGCAGCGTTCAACCCTTCGACCGCGCCGCTGAGACGCTCTCGACAGCCTCGCGCGTCTGGACGGTCGGGATCGGCACTTCGTACAACGCCGCCAATGCGGCCAGTTGGATGCTGCGCGCCGCCGGACTCGAAGCTCGGCCGCTGACCAGCTTCGAGTTCGCCACCTGGCCAACTGTCTCAGATGGTGAAGCTGTCCTGCTCTTCGCCCACACCGGTCGCAAGACGTATAGCGGCCGCTCGCTGTCGCTCTGCATCGAGCGCGGCATCCCTGTCGTGCTGATCACCAAGATCGAGACTGGGTTCGACCTGGACTCCTTCCCCGACAACGTCACCGTCCTGCACACGACGACGCAGGATCCGTCGGCGATGTACACGGTCTCGCACACCACGGCGATGACCGCGGCCGCGATGATCGCCGACCTTGTGTCGCCGGCCTCACTCGGCGACATCTCGGAAATTCCCAGATCGCTGGCCGCAGCGTTGACGCTGGAAGCGGAAATTGCCGAGCTTGCGGCCGAGTGGTCCGACGGGACGCTGATCGCACTGGGCGCCGGTCCAATGTTGACGGCCGCCGAGGAGGCGCACATCAAGATCGCCGAGGCGTCGCGGCGAGCAGTGCGTCACCAGGAGCCGGAATCATTCCTGCACGGCCCGGCCGTGCAGATCGTTGATTCCGACCGCATCCTATCGTTCGCCGCCAACGACGACTCGGCGGAGCGAACCCGCGTGATCACACAACTGACGATGGACAACGGCTGCTCGGCGGCCTGGGTCGCGCCCGAGAGCGTGCCCGGCCCGGAGTCGGCGCGACATCTGGTGCTGCCCGAACTGTCGCCGGAGCTGCTGACGATTCCGGCCGTCGTCCCGGCGCAACTGCTCGCCGCGCACCTGGCCGCGAACGACGACGTCAACGCCGACGACTTCCGCACCGACGTGCCCAGGTTCCGCGAAGCGCTGTCGAAGCTCAGTCTCTGACGCGCTGCACTAAGCAGGCCGAATCCAGATGGGCATCTTCAGCTCTGCGCGTGAACGGCGGCTCTGGCTGTGGGTGCTTGCGGTCGTCGCGCTGATCTTCGCCTCTCTTGGATTCAGCGGGAGACTGGTTGATCTGCTCAACGACGACAACGCAGGCGCGGCGGCGTTCAGTGTGGCATTGCTCCTCGTTGCGGCGACGGTTTTGACCAACGGGTTGCAGACGCGCCCGACACGCGTTGAAGTCGCCGTCGCGTTCGGGGTCGCCGCCGTCATGTTGATGGTGTTCCTGCGCCTGACTCTCGCGGAGCGTTCTCACCTGATCGAATACGGCGTGCTCGGGGTCTTCATCCACGCCGCGCTGACCGAGCGGGCGGAGCGTGGCCGTCGCATGCCCTGGCCGGCAGCGTTGGCCATCCTGGCCGCAGCTGCGATCGGGGTGATTGACGAAGTGATTCAGCTCGCGCTGCCGCACCGGGTGTTTGATCCGATCGACATGCTGTTCAACACGCTGGCAGCGGGGTCGTCGGTCGCCGCCGGTCTGGTGCTTGCCAGAGTGCGGCGCAGCGTCCGCGTATGAACGCCTAGCCGAGCGCGCCGATTCTCGACTCCAGGTCGGCCTGTTGACGCTGCAGATCGGAGGCCAACTCTTCCGCCTGCTTCACGACTTCGGCCGGCGCCTTCGAGCGGAAGCCTTCGTTTGAGAGCTTCGCTTCCGCGCCTCGCAGTCGTTTGACGATGCCTTCGAGGTCCTTGTTCAGACGGGCGCGCTCCTGATCGAGGTCAACCAGACCGCCTAACGGCAGGATCACTTCTGCGGCGGGTAGCACGGCAGAGGCGATTTGGTCGGCAGGAGCGTCGCCGCGATCCGAAACAATGGTCAACGGGCGCGCTCGTGAGAGCACCTCGACTATCGGCGCCGAGGCGCTGACCGCGTCGGCGACCTCGCTCTGCGGCAGGACGTATGTCTCCGCCCACTGACCGGCCTGGACGCGGTAGTCGGCCCGAACCTGGCGCACGGCGGTGACAATCTCCTGCACCGCGGCGAACGCCTCTTCCGCTTCGAGGTCTCGGTCGGAGTCCGCGGGCTGCGGGTAGCGGGCGCCAATCAGCGCTGTCGCCTCTGCATCATCCCCCAAATGCGGCCGAAGCTGCTGCCAGATCGCCTCGGTCACGAACGGCATCCAGGGATGCAGCAGGCGCAGTCCGCCGTCGAGCACCCTGGTCAGCACCGGGAGCGGCGAGAGATCGCCGTTGCGCAGCCTGACCTTGCTCGCTTCGACGTACCAATCGAAGAACTCGCCCCAGAGGAAATCCTGGATCTGGCGACCCGCTTCTCCCAACTGGAACTGGCGCAGTAGCTCATCAACGGAGTCGGTGACGGCCTGCAGCCGGGAGAGGATCCAACGATCTTCGAGGGGGACCCCCTCCGCCTGCGGCACCTCCCCCTGCGAGGGGGCGGAAACGTCGTCTGCAGCTGTCGACAGCTCGCCCAGCACGAACTTCGCGCCGTTCCAGAGTTTGTTGGCGAAGTTGCGCGAGCCCTCGAGGCGCTCGTCGGTGAGTCGCATGTCGTTGCCGGGCGTGGAACCCGTGGCGAGGGTGAAGCGCAGGGCGTCCATGCCGTACTGGTCGGCTTTCTCCAGCGGGTCGATCACGTTGTCCAGCGACTTCGACATCTTGCGGCCCTGGGCGTCGCGGACGAGGCCGTGCAGGTAGACCGTGTGGAACGGCGCCGGGCCCATGTTGTAACAACCGAGCATGATCATCCGCGCGACCCAGAAGAAGAGGATGTCGTAGCCCGTCTCCATCACCGACGACGGGTAGAAACGTGACAGGTCGTCTTCGTCCTCATGCGGCCAGCCGAGCGTCGAGTGGGTCCACAGGCCGGACGAGAACCACGTGTCGAGCACGTCGGGGTCCTGGACGAGATCCGCATCATCGCACCAGGGACAATCGGTCGGATCGGTCATCGCGACGATCGGGCGCGCGCCTTCGTCGATCGTGATCTGGCCGTCGTCCCCGGTGATGATTTCGTCGCCGTCGCAGCAGCGGCAGTACCAGGCGGGAATCCGGTGACCCCACCAGAGCTGGCGCGAGATACACCAGGGACGGATGTTGTCCATCCACTGCAGGTAGACGTTCTTGGAGCGTTCCGGAACGATCCGCACTTCGTCCTCGCGCACGACGCGCGCCGCCTCCGCGGCCATCTCATCGGTGTCGACGAACCACTGGTTCGAGACGAGCGGTTCGACGACCACGCCGGAGCGCTGTGAGTGCCCGACGTTGTGGATGTGCGTCTCCGTCTTGAGCAGGTAGCCGTCCTCCTCGAGATGCTGAGCGACCAGCGTGCGGGCCTCATCGCGGTCCATACCCGCATACAGCCCGGCCTCGGCCGTCAGCGTGCCGTCCCAGTCAACGACGCGGATCGGCTCCAGGCCGTGCCGTTCGCCGATCTCGAAGTCGAGCTGATCGTGACCCGGCGTGATCTTCAGCGCGCCGGTGCCGAACTCAAGGTCGACGCCGGAGTCGGCGATCAGCGGAATCAGCCGGTCAAAGCCGCGCAACGGCAATCGCACATGACGCCCAAGATGCGGCTGCCAGCGCTCGTCATCCGGGTGAACGGCGATCGCCACGTCGGCGGGAATCGTCTCGGGACGCGTCGTGGCGATCGTGACGCCGTCGTCAAGCTCGTTGCCGCGCTCGTCGACAAACGGGTAGCGGACGTGCCAGAGGTAACCCTCTTCTTCCTCGTACTCGACCTCGACATCCGAGAGCGCCGTCAGCATCTGCGGATCCCAGTTGATGATCCGCGCGCCGCGATAGATCTTGCCGTCCTTGAACAGGTCGACGAACGTCTTGCGCACGGCGTCGCGCGGCGTGGGATCAAGGGTGAAGGCCGTTCGTTCCCAGTCGCAGGACGCGCCCATGCGCCGCGCCTGCGACGTAATCCGCGGCCGGGTCACGCCGACCCAGTCCCAGACCCGCTCCTCGAACGCCTCTCGTCCAAGGTCGTGGCGGGTCATGCCCTCGCGCGCGAGCTGCTGTTCAACCACGCTTTGCGTCGCGATCCCGGCGTGGTCCAGACCAGGCAGCCAGAGCGTCGGCTCGCCCAGCATCCGGTGCCAGCGAATCAGGGCATCCTCGATCGTCAGCGTGACCGCATGGCCCAGGTGCAGCACCCCGGTGACATTCGGCGGCGGCATGATCACGGTGAACGGTTCCGCGTCGCTCTCGGAGGCATCTACTGGGGCATCTACTGGCCGAAACCAGCCGTTGTCCTCCCAGAACGCGTAGATCGGATCTTCGACAATTGAGGCGTCATACGCCCCGGTCAGATCGCTCAGGATCGAGAGATCGAATTCAGTAGTGGTCACGGCTGAACTCCGAACGTTCAGTGGTTCCAGTGGCGGTTGGTTCTGAGTGATTGCGGGTTCGGCGCGCATGAGCCATTGGGCGCGACGAACCTAACCTACAGCGACAAGTACGCCGTCGATCACGTCCGACTCATTCGGCGGGCGCTCGGCTTCGGCGGCGCGGCGGCGCTGGCGGCGCTGTTTCGCGGCCTCCAGCTCGTAGAGCATCTCCATGCCTTGCCGCGTGTCCGACGCGACCCGCGCAGGATCCTGACGCTCCAGCCGCCGACGGAACAGCCAATACGTGAACGCCTGCCATTCGGAGTGTTCGATCCGCTCCGGATCGGAATCAGAACGACCGCTGGCGGCGCGAAACTCGCGCAACAGATCCCGTTGCCGAGCGCCGTAGATGCGACCAAACACGTCGCTATCCAATTCATCGCGGGCATGCGAGAACGACAGTCCGCTGCGCTCCTTCTGCAGAACCCGCTCCATCGCCAGGTGCAGGGCCTGCTCCACGCGGACGCCGTAGAGGAAATTCAGGTGCGCCCAGTACTTCGCGGTCCCCAGGCGATGCTGGAACTCGGCCTCGCTCAATGGGATGGGCGGTGACTCATCCACCAGCAGCGCCTCAACCTGACCGGGAGGCAACAAACCCGGCGGAGCCGAATCGCAGATCCGCTCCGCCAACAGCAGCCAGTCGAAGGCTTCGTGTTCAATCAGGTAGACGTACTCTCGGCCATCGATCATCTCACGCGGCGACTCCCACTCGCGAATGCAATCCAGCATCGCATCGAACCATGGCTTGCCCGCGTGCAGCTGTGCGTGGAACTGAGCCAGCAGCGCCTCCGTGCCAAACTCCATCAGTTCCGCCCCGGCGACATGCTCATCGTCAATGCCCACATCGGGAGCAAAGCCGGTCTCCGCCGAGCCGGCGCCATTCCGCCGATCGGCCAGATGCGGAAAGGGAATGTCGCCTGCCTGGTCGGCGGTCGTGTCTGCCATGCTCAGGCCGCCTTCCCACAACAGCGCTTGTACTTCTTGCCGCTGCCGCAGGGACACGGCGCGTTGCGACCAACCTTTTGTCCGCTCGGCGAGCTCGGCCGCGAAGCCACGGCCACGCCCCCACTCGAGGAGCTCGAACCGTCCGAGCCGCCGCCCGATTCGCGCACATTGCTCACTCGCACGGACGACCCGCGAGTCGCGGGTGTGATCCCCCGGGCGCGACGCTGCTGCGGTGGAGCCGGCGCTCCAGGCTCGTCGACCCGGATCGTGGCGTGCATCACCGACGCCGACACCTCGCGCCGCAGCGCAGCGACCAGCTGGTCGAACATGTCGAATGCTTCACGCTTGTACGTCACCAGCGGATCCTGCTGGCCGTACGCCTGCAGTCCCACGCCCTGGCGCAGCCCGTCGATCTCGGTCAGATGCCGGATCCACAGCCGATCCATCGTGCGCAGCACCAGCCCGCGCAGCAGCTCCACAGATGTCCCGTCGGCCGTCTTCGCGTCGACCTTCGCCGCCAGCGTGCGTAGCTCCTGTCCGGCGTGCTCGCGCAGCGCCTCCACGCATTCGTCCAGTTCGGCGCCGTACAGGGCGTCGCGATCCAGACCGGTTAGCGGCAACACCTGCGCCGCCTCCTGCCAGAACTCGTCCGCCGTCGTCTCATCCCAGAGTTCGTTGGCGAATCCGCCTTCGAGATCGTCAATCGTCTGCACCAGCATGTCCTCGACGATCTCGACCAGTTCGCCTCGTGCGGTCAGGACTTTGTCACGTTCGGCGTAGATCACCTCGCGTTGACGGTTGATCACGTCGTCGTAGTCGACCAGATGCTTGCGAATGTCGAAGTGGTAGGTCTCGACCTTCTGCTGCGCCTGCTCGAGCGCCTTGCCGACCATGCCCGACTCCAGCGGCGCGCCGTCCTCCAGGCCCGCCTTCTCCAGCATCCCCGGTAGCCAGTCGGGCGTGAAGCGCTTCATGATCCCGTCCTCGAACGAGACGTAGAAGCGCGACGATCCCGGGTCGCCCTGGCGACCCGAGCGTCCCCGCAGCTGGTTGTCGATCCGCCGCGATTCATGCCGCTCGGTGCCGATCACGGCGAGTCCACCACGCCTGGCGACGTCGTCGCCCAGCTTGATGTCGGTCCCGCGGCCGGCCATGTTGGTCGCGATCGTGACCGCGCCCGGCTCGCCGGCGGCGGCGATGATGTGCGCCTCGCGCTCGTGCTGCTTGGCGTTCAGCACTTCGTGCGCAATTCGTCGGCGCTTGAGCATCGACGAGAGCCGCTCCGAGGTCTCCACCGACGCGGTGCCAACCAGCACCGGTCGCCCGTCGTCGATCAGGTCGCCGATTTCTTCAATCGCCGCGTCAAACTTGGCCTGCTCCGTTCGGAAGACGAGGTCCGCCTGGTCGTCGCGGATCATGTCGCGATGCGTCGGCACGACCACGACGTCCAGCCCGTAGATCTTGTGCAACTCCTCCGCCTCGGTTGCGGCGGTGCCGGTCATCCCGGCGAGCTTCGAGTACATGCGGAAGTAGTTCTGATAGGTGATCGTCGCCAGCGTCACCGTCTCGCGCTCGACAGAGACGCCTTCCTTTGCTTCAATCGCCTGGTGCAGACCCTCCGAGTAGCGCCGACCATCCATCATCCGGCCGGTGAACTCGTCGACGATCACGACCTTGCCGCCGCGCACCACGTAGTCGCGGTCGCGCTGGTACATGAAGTTCGCCTTCAGCGCCGCGTCGAGGAATCGCGTCAGCCGAGCGTTCTCGCCCTCAAACAGGTTGTCGATCCCCAGATTGTCCTCAACCCTGGCGATGCCGTCCTCGGTCAACGCGATCGTGCGCGACTTCGGGTCCGGCGTGAAATGCGTCTCGGGCTGCAGCCCGCGCACGAGGTTGGCGAAGACGCGGTAAGTATCCAGCGATTCCTCTGCCTGACCGGAGATGATCAGCGGCGTCCGCGCCTCGTCAATCAGGATGTTGTCGACTTCGTCGACGATGGCGTAGGCCAGCGGGCGCTGCACCTTTTCCGCGGCGCTCATCACCATGTTGTCGCGCAGGTAGTCGAATCCGAACTCGTTGTTGGTGCCGTAGGTGATGTCGGCCCGGTAGGCCTCCTGTCGCGGGACCGGACGCAGCATCTTCAGGTCGCCCAGCTCGCGCCGACGCCGTAGTTCTTCCTCGTCCATCGACTCGGGATTCTCGATGTCGACGGTCGAATCGGCCTCCGGATCGAACATGAACGCCGCCCGATGCTGCAGCACCCCGACCGACAGTCCCAGCGAGTGATAGATCGGCGCCATCCACTGGGCGTCGCGCTTGGCCAGGTAGTCATTGACCGTGATCAGGTGAGCGCCGTCGCCCTCGAGCGCGTTCAGGTAGAGCGCCAGCGTGGCGACCAGCGTCTTGCCCTCGCCCGTGCGCATCTCCGAGATCTTGCCCTGGTGCAGCACGATCCCTCCGACGATCTGCACGTCGTAGTGCCGCATCTGCACCTGCCGCTTGGCCGCCTCGCGCACGACCGCGAAGGCCTCCGGCAGGATGTCGTCCAGCGACGCCCCATCCTCAAGCCGCTCAATAAACTCGGTCGTCTTGGCCGCCAGTTCGTCGTCGCGCAGACGAGCAAACTCCGGCTCCCACTCCGCCACCGCGTCCACTGCGCCCGACAGCCGCTTCACCTCGCGAGCGTTCGCATCGCCAATCAGGGACCCCGCCCGCTGCTTCGCCCGGTCAAACAGACCCATCCAACAGTCCCCAATCAGTTAGCCCACGGTGCTGGACATACACATCCAGTGTAACGGGGACACTGAGAGGGGAGCGTTAGCCGTTCAGCGACGACCTGCGAGTCGGTTGACCGCTTCGGCCAGTTCCTCCGGACGGCGGCTATTGAGGTAGTGGCGCTTGCCTTCGGTCGTATCGACGAAGACGCCGGTGCGCATCAGCGGCACAGACAGCGCACGACCCGGCCGACCCTCATGCCGGCCCCAGCGCAGACCCCAGCCTCCGTAGGACAGCCACGGATACCGCGCCACGCTCGCGCCCTCGATCTCCTCGGCCGCGATGCTCAATCCCCAGGGTCCGAACCGCGCCCGCAGCATCTCACCGTCGGCGTGGATGCGCAGCACCAGTAAGACGCTAAGGAACGCTGCTGTCAGCCCGCCCGCCAGAATCACCGCCGCTCCGACCAGTTGATCCTCTCCGACCAGCAGCCAGATGCCCAAACCGCCGGTGCCCACGGTGACCAAAGCGATTAGCGCGAATACGAGCGGCTGCGGCGTATGCACGTCCTCGGAATACCGCATCGCAGGAGTTCCTCCCGGCCGCAGGATCCAGAGCGCGGCCCTCGATTTCACTGTACCAAGATCAGGCGTGCATAGTGCCCTACCGAAACAGCGCCCCGACCGAGTCGCCCTCGTGGATCCGACGGATCGCCTCGCCGAGCAGCGGCGCGACCGAGACCGTCTCTAACTCCGCCCCCTGATCATCCTCGGGCAACGACAGCGTGTCGGTCAGCACGACCGAAACAATCGGACTCATCGCCAACCGCTCCAGAGCCGGAGGTGACAGAATCCCGTGGATGGCCGCCGCCCGGATCCGCTGCGCGCCCTCACTGCGCAACAACTCCGCCACTTCGCAGAGCGTGCCGGCCGTGACAATCTCATCATCGATGATCAGCGCGTCACGCCCGCCGACTTCGCCAATCAGTTGCAGCATCTCCGCACGGTCGTCGTTGCCCGTCCGCCGTTTCTCCGCGATCGCCACCGGCAGGTTGAGCAAATCCGCCATCGCTCGCGCCCGCTTGGCCCCCCCGAAATCAGGCGACACCACCACGCCATCGAACCCCTGTGAACGGAAGTGCTCAGCCAACAGCCGCTGCGCTGTCAGCTCGTCCGTCGGGATGTGGAAGAAGCCCTGTATCTGCCCGGCGTGCAGGTCCATGGTCAGCATCCGGTCGGCGCCCGCCGTCTGGATCAGGTCGGCGAACAGCCGCGCCGTGATCGGCACCCGCGGCTGGTCCTTCTTGTCCGAGCGGCCGTAGGCGAAATAGGGCACGACCGCCGTGATCCGCCCGGCCGACGCGCGCCGCGCCGCGTCGATCATGATCAGCAGCTCAACCAGGTGGTGGTTGACCGGCTTCGCCCCCGGCTGGATCAGGAACACGTCCCGTTCGCGGATGTTGTCGAGGAATTGGACGAACGTGTTGCCGTTGGCGAAGTCGAACACGTTCGCGCAGCCCAGCTCCACATCCAGCGCCGCGCACACGTCGCGCGCCAGCTCCGGATGCGCGTTGCCCGTAAAGACAATCGGATCGCCGACATATCGACTCATCGCAACGCACCCCCCGCCGAACGCGAAGCCTGGCTCACGCCGTCAAGTTATCTCACGCCTCAAAATCACACAGGTCTCGACGCCGGTTGTCAAGGCTATGCACCATAACTCGGTGGACACACCGCCTCCCCCTCCAATCCTCTCCCCTCTCCCCCCTCTGGGGGGAGATGTCACGGAGTGACAGAGGGGGGCGCCTCAGCCAACCACACTGCGGTACTATCAGAACATACATACTGCTACTGCCGAGGGAACATCATCATGCCCAACCCCTTCCACTTCCGAGCCCGCATCGACCGCCTCTGGCGACGCTCCGGGGACCACAACCCCGGCTACATCCGCCTCAAGGCCCTCAACGCCGTCGTCCGCGAACTCTTCGCCCCCAACGATCGCGCCCGGCGCAACTACCGGATGTACCTCGCCACCGACCCCTTCGACGTCGCCCGCCACCTCCTCCGCAACCTCTACGACCGCCCGGGACTATTGGTTCTCCCCTCCGTTGACCCCCTCTGCCTCCCTGTCCCCCTGGGAGAGGGCTGGGGTGAGGGTCCCTTCGCCCACCCGCAGGAAGAATCGCCCGAAGAAGAAGATGACCCGTTGTAGCCGCCCCTCCCAAGCAGCCCCGTTTTTCTTTTTTCCCCGAGGCGCTTCCCCCTCCAGCCCCGCCGTGCCCACCTGATAGCACTGCGCGATCAGTGCAGTGGATTACGCAACGAGCCAATGCCAGCGGCATCGCGACGTAATGAACGCTTCGGTTACATCGGCTTGCTTGCGACACTCGACATCCTTGCTTACGATGCAAGTCGTTAGCACTCGCAGGCTGTGAGTGCCAACATCCACCTGCGAGCAATCAGCAAGACAGCATCACAGCAGAGATTGGAACTCAGCACTATGGCCACCGAGCTCAAGCCGCTCAACGACCGCATTGTGATCAAGCCGCTCCAGCAGGAGCAGGTGCTCTCCTCTGGCATCGTCATCCCCGACTCGGCCAAGGAAAAGCCGCAGCAGGGCGAAGTCATCGCCATCGGCCCGGGCAAGCGCGACGACGACGGCAACCGCGTCCCGCTCGACATCGAGATGGGCGACCGGATCCTTTACAAGAAGTACACCGGCCAGGAAATCCAGATCGACAACGAGGACCTGATCGTGCTCGAAGAGCGCGAGGTCCTGGCCAAGCTGATCGTCTAGATCAGCGGCATCCACAACGAAGCACAACCAGGAGCAATCATGGCCGGTAAGCAACTCGCATTCGACATGGATGCGCGCAAGGCGCTGCGCGAAGGCGTTGACGCCCTCGCCGACACCGTCAAGGTCACCCTCGGCCCGCGCGGCCGCAACGTGGTCCTCGACAAGAAGTTCGGCGCCCCGCTGATCATCAACGACGGCGTCACCATCGCCCGCGAGATCGAGCTCGACGAGCCGTTCCGCAACATGGGCGCGCAGCTCGCCAAAGAGGTCTCGATCCGCACCAACGACGTGGCCGGCGACGGTACCACCACCGCCACCGTCCTCGCCCAGGCGATCGTGACCGAGGGCCTGCGCAACGTCGCCGCCGGGGCCGACCCGATGGCGCTCAAGCGCGGCCTCGACCAGGGCCTCCGCGCCGTCGTCGACGAACTCCGCGACATGGCCGAGCCGGTCGAGAAGAAGGAAGAGATCGCCGCCGTCGCCACCATCTCCGGTGACAACGACGAGATTGGCGAGATCATCGCCGACGTCATGGAGAAGGTTGGCAAGGACGGCGTGATCACCGTCGAAGAGGGACAAGGGATCCGTATGGAGACCGAGTTCACCGACGGCATGCAGCTCGACCGCGGCTACGTGTCGCCCTACTTCGTCTCCAACAACGAGCGCATGGAGGCGGCGATCGACGACCCCTACATCCTGATCACCGACCGCAAGATTTCGGCCGTCCAGGACATCGTCCCGCTGATGGAGAAACTGCTCCAGATCACCAAGAACTTCGTAATCATCGCCGACGACGTTGATGGCGAAGCGCTCGCCACGCTCGTCGTCAACAAGATGCGCGGCACGATCAACGTGCTCGCCGTCAAGGCACCCGGCTTCGGCGAGCGCCGCAAGGCCCAGCTCGAAGACATCGCCGTGCTCACCGGCGGCACCCTGATCACCGAGGAACTCGGCCGCACGCTCGAACAGACCCAGGTCGCAGACCTGGGCCGCGCGCGACGCGTGGTCTCCTCCAAGGACGACACGACGATTGTCGAGGGCTCCGGCTCCGACGAGGCGATCCAGGACCGGATCAAGGAGATCAAGGCCCAGATCGACGTGACCGCGTCGGACTTCGACCGCGAGAAGCTGCAGGAGCGCATGGCCAAGCTGGCCGGCGGCGTTGCGGTGATCAAGGTCGGCGCCCCGACCGAGGTTGAACTCAAGGAAAAGAAGGCGAAGCTCGAGGACGCGCTCTCCGCAACCCGCGCGGCCGTCGAAGAGGGCATCGTCGTCGGTGGCGGCTGCGCCCTCCTGCGCGCCGACCGCGCACTCGAGTCGATGGACGACGAATCGACCGGAGACCAGCGCACGGCGGTCCGCCTTCTGCGCACCGCGCTCGAGTCCCCGCTCCGTCAAATCGCCTACAACGCCGGCCAGGAAGGCTCGGTCGTGATCGGCAGGATCCGCAAGGTCGAAGACGACACCCACGGCTACGACGCCCGCCTGGACCGCTACGGCGACCTGATCGAGTACGGCATTGTCGACCCGGTCAAGGTCACCCGCTCAGCGCTCGAGAACGCCGTCTCGATCGCCGGCATGGTCCTCACCACGGAAAGCCTCGTCGCCGAAATCCCCGAGGCGCCCATGATGCCCGCCGGCATGCCCGACATGGGAATGGACTACTAAGTCCAACCGCTCCCACGAGCAATCAGAAGCCCCCGACGCTGAGCGTCGGGGGCTTCTCTGTCTCTCCTCAAACGAGCGAACGCTACTCCTCGGGCAGGGCCACGTAGCCGCCCTCTTCGTCGTAGCCGCTGGCCGAGACGCCGATCAGGTCCATGTCCTCTTCGTCTTCGAGTCCGAAGCCGAAGTCACCCAGATCGTCGTCGTCGCCAGGGAAGACGCCGGCCGGCGAGGCGCCCGGCAACCCGGCCGCAAGCGGCAGCGGTTCCGGCTTGGGCAGCGGCGGCACCTCGATCTTGGCCCGCGCAGGGATCATCTTGCCGATGATCACGTTCTCCTTGAGCCCCTTGAGTTCATCGATCTGACCCGTAATCGCCGCCTCGGTGAGGACTCGCGTCGTCTCCTGGAAGGAAGCGGCCGAGAGCCAGCTGTCCTGCGACAGCGAGGCCTTGGTCACGCCCAGCAGGACCGGCTTGGCCGAAGCCTGCTGCTTGCCCTCGGCGGCCAGGGCGCGGTTGCGTTGCTCGTACTTGTGACGGTCAACCAGTTCACCGGCCAGCCACTCGTCGGACTCGCCCGGGTCGTCGATCTCCACCTTGCGCAACATCTGGCGAACGATCACCTCGATGTGCTTGTCGTGGATGTCGACGCCCTGTGAGCGGTAGACGTCCTGCACCTCGGTCACGAGGTAGCGGTGGACGGCGCCTTCGCCGAGGATGCGCAGCATGTCCTGCGGGTCGAGCGGACCCTCGGTCAGCGGCTCTCCGGCTTCGACCTCGTCGTCCTCGGTGACGTGCAAGCGCGCCGTGGCGGGCAGTTCGTACTCGCGGGTGTCGCTGGTCTCGTAGGAGATCGTCAACAGACGCGAACCGCGCTTGCGGCTGACCCGCCCGCCGACGCGAGCGCGAACCTGTCGCGATTCCGGATCTTCGTCCTCGTCGGCCGACTTGGGCAGGCGCGCGAGCAGATGTCCGGCATCGACCTCCTCGTTGTCCTTGACCAGCACACGAGTCTTGAGCGGCAACTGATACTCGTCGCGGTGGACTTCCTCGGCGGTCAATCGCAGACGGCGCAGCTCTCCATCGGTGAGCACGTCCACGCGCCCGTCAATCTCGGCAATCAATGCCTGACCCTTGGGCGAGCGAGCCTCAAACAGCTCGACTACGCGGGGCAGACCGGAGGTGATGTCGGAGACGCCGGCGATGCCGCCGGTGTGGAACGTCCGCATGGTGAGCTGAGTGCCCGGCTCGCCGATGCTCTGTGCTGCGATGATGCCAACCGCAGCGCCCATTTCAACCAGCTCACCAGTCGCCAGCGACTGACCGTAGCAGTACTGACACAGACCGCTCTGTTCGCGGCAGATCATCGGTGAGCGAACGTGGAACGACTTCACATCGTGGTTGATCACCAGATTCTCGACGGTTGGTTCGTCGAGCAGCTCGTTGGCGCCCAACAGTTCCTCGGACGGGTCTTCGGGGTTGTAGACCGGCGCCGCCGTGTAGCGGCCCATCACGCTCTCCCGGAACTTGGTGATTACGCGCTCGCTGTCTTCGTCGCGATCTTCGATCGTGATTCCCGGGATCATTTCGCCTTCAGAGACGCAGTCGTCGACGCGAATGATGACGTCTTGCGAGACATCGATCAGGCGGCGGGTGAGGTAGCCGGAATCGGCTGTCCGCAGGGCCGTGTCAGCCAGTCCCTTGCGGGCGCCATGCGTCGAGATGAAGTACTCGAGCACCGACAGACCCTCGCGGAACGACGAGCGAATCGGCAGTTCGATGATCCGGCCTGAGGGGTCGGACATCAAGCCGCGCAGACCGGCCATCTGTGTGACCTGGGCCAGGTTTCCCTTGGCTCCCGAAGTGACCATCAGCCGCAACGAACCGGGTTCGCTGAGTTGTTCGTCAACCTTGTCCTTGACCTGCTGGGTCACGTTCTGCCAGACGTTGACAGTGGCCGCGTAGCGCTCATCCTCGGTCATCAGACCCAGACCGTAGTCGTCGCGGATCGCTTCAACCTGCTTCTCCGCGTCCTGCAACAGGGAGGGCTTCGTGTCGGGCGCTCGCAACTCGTCAATCGCCATCGTGGTGCCTGACTGGGTGGCGTAGCGGAAGCCGATCGACTTGATCCGGTCGGCCATCAATGCGGTTTCCTCCGGCCCCAGCAGCCGGTGGCACATCGTGATCAGTTCCTTCAGCGACTTCTTGGCCAACTCGTGATTGATCTCTGCGAACGGGATCGCGTTGGGAATCACCGAGTCGAAAATCACTCGACCGGTCGTCGTCTCCACGATCTCCCCATTGGTGCGCGCTTCGTCGCGCACCTGGATGCGATCGTGCAATCCAATCGCATGCAGGTCGTAGTGCAGGCGCACATCCTCAAACGAGGGGAACGTGCGGGCGGGTTCGTTCGTCGTGTCCGCGCCGGCGCCGTTGGCCGACGCCGCGCCGGGCGCCGCTTCCGGTTCCAGGGTCAGGTAGTAGCAGCCGATCACCATGTCGAGCGTCGGCGCCACGACCGGCTCACCGTTGGAGGGCAGGAGCAGGTTCTTCGTGGAAAGCATGACCTGGCGCGCCTCGGTCACCGATTCGTGACTCAGGGGGACGTGGACGGCCATCTGGTCGCCATCGAAATCGGCGTTGAAGGCAGAGCAGACGAGCGGGTGAATCTGGATGGCGGAGCCATCAACCAGCACCGGTTCGAATGCCTGGATCCCGAGCCGGTGCAGCGTGGGCGCACGGTTGAGCAGCACGGGTCGTTGTTTGACCACGCTTTCGAGCACTTCCCAGACGTCGTCATGGGCGCGCTCGACCATTCGCTTGGCCGACTTGATGTTGGCCGCTTTCTCTTCCTTGACCAGCGCGTACATCAGGAACGGCTTGAACAGCTCCAACGCCATTCGGCGGGGCAGGCCGCACTGGTGCAGCTTGAGTTCAGGACCGACGACGATCACCGAGCGGCCGGCGTAGTCAACCCGCTTGCCCAGCAGGTTCTGGCGGAAGCGGCCCTGCTTGCCCTTGAGCATGTCGGAGAGCGACTTCAGCCGATGGCTGCCGGATCCAGTGACGGGCCGCCCGCGGCGGCCGTTGTCGATCAGGGAATCGACCGCCTCCTGGAGCATGCGTTTCTCGTTGCGGATGATGATCTCGGGCGCGCCAAGTTCGATCAGGCGCTTGAGCCGGTTGTTGCGGTTGATCACGCGCCGGTAGAGGTCGTTCAGGTCGGAGGTGGCAAAGCGGCCGCCGTCGAGCTGGACCATCGGACGCAGGTCGGGCGGCAAGACCGGCAACGCGCGGAAGAACATCCATTGCGGCGAGTTGGTCGACTTGCGCAGGCCGTCAACGACCTTGAGCCGCTTCATCGCCTTCTTGCGGCGCTGGCCGGCCTTGGTCTGCACCTCGATTTTGAGTTCTTCGGCGGTTGCGTCGAGGTCCATGCGCGAGACCAGCGCGAGGATCGCCTCGGCGCCCATTTCGCAGCGAACGACGCCGGGATAGCGCTCCATCAGCTCTTCGGCTCGCTGCTCGGGCAGGATGGCTGCGTCGAAGTTGCCGGTTGTGACCGGGTCGACGAGCGGAGCGAGGTCCTCGCGGATGCGCTGGTCCAACTCTTCCTGGGCGCGCTGCTCGACGTTCTCGAGCTGCTCGCGCAGGCGCTCTTCCTGTTCGGCGACGTTCTCGGCAACTTCCTTCTGTTCTGCTTCGGCGACGGCGTTGATCTGGGCGATCTCCTCGTCGCCGACCGCCTGGTGCTTCGCGATGGCCGAGGCCAGCTTGACCTCGAGGTCGGCAGTCATCACTTCCGAGATGATCGGGTCGCCGCGCTTGGCGAAGACATCATCGCCGAGCTTGAGGTTGCGGCGGGCCTTCTTGCCGTCGAACTCGGCGATGACCTCGCGCACCGACGCGGCGTCCTCGCGCAGCCCCTTGACAATCGCGCGAACACGCTCCTTGACTTCAGCCGTGTCGGCCTCAGCGCGCAGGTTGGTCTCGGCAAAGAGACGCTCCCGGGCCTGAGTGAGCTTCTCCTGCGTCTCCAGCGACTTCTCGCGGAAGTCTTCGATCGCGTCCTCCGCGTCCATGCGCAGATACTCGATCGCCTTGCCTTTTTCTTCTTCGTTGACGTGGGTGATGATGTACTGGGCGAAGTAGATGACCTTCTCGAGCTTGCGCGGAGAGAGGTCGAGCAGCAGGGCGATCCGGCCGGGTGTGCCCTTGACGAACCAGATGTGGGAGACCGGGGCAGCCAGTTCGACATGGCCCATGCGTTCTCGGCGGACCTTGGAGCGGGTCACCTCGACGCCGCACTTGTCGCAGATCACACCCTTGTAGCGGACCCGCTTGAACTTGCCGCAGGCGCACTCGAAGTCCTTTTGCGGACCGAAGATCTTCTCGCAGAAGAGTCCGTCCTTCTCCGGCTTCAGGGTGCGGTAATTGATCGTCTCCGGCTTCAGGACTTCGCCGTACGACCAGTCGCGGATTTTCTCCGGCGACGCCAGAGTGATCTGCATGGTCTCCGTGCTACGAGCCTCAAGCACTGGTCACATCCTCTCCTTCGAATCCGGACAGGTTCACGCCCAGCTGCGGCATTTCGTCGCGGCTGGGCACTTCAAGCACCATCGCTTCGTCTTCCTGGTTTCGCACTTCGACGTGCAGACCCAGGCTTTGCAGTTCGCGGAGCAGGACACGGAACGACTCGGGCATAGCGGCGTCGGTGACCGGCTCGCCCTTGACGATCGCTTCGTAGGCCTTGACCCGGCCGACGATGTCGTCGGACTTGACCGTCAGCAGTTCCTGCAGGATGTTGGCGGCGCCGTAGGCCTCCAACGCCCAGACTTCCATCTCGCCGAAGCGCTGACCGCCGAATTGCGCCTTGCCGCCCAGCGGTTGCTGGGTGATCAGCGAATAGGGGCCAGTTGAGCGCGCGTGGATCTTGTCCTCAACCATGTGCGAGAGCTTGAGCAGGTAGATGAAACCGACCGTTACCGGTTGGTCGATCAATTCGCCCGAACGTCCGTCGACGAGGCGCTGCTTGCCGAACACGGGACGCGCCACGCGCTGTTCGCGTTCGATCCGACTGGCATGTTCGACCAGGGTGGCCTCGCTCCAATTGCGTGCTGCGCGGGTCTCGCCGTGTTCGATCAGCCATTCGGCGAGCGCGATTCGGCTGGCGGCGCCGGTGGCCTCACGTTCAGTGCGGTCGAAGGCGATGCGAATCATCTGCTCGTCGTATCCACGTTCATCCAGCCAGGCACTGGTGCGCCGGTCGACCCCAGCGCCAAGGACGGAGGCCTCGAGTTCGCGGGGCGACAGTTGGTCATCGTCGGCGCTGCCATGCAGAGCGGCGGCGCCATTGGTCCCGTTCGATTCGCGGGCGGACTGCGCCTCGCGGACGATCCAGGCGCGAGCCAGCGCATCCTGCAGTTCTTCTTCGGAGGCGCCATCGAACACCGGGGTGATGGCGCGGAAGCCGAGCTGATTGGCGGCCCAGCCGAGCTGGGTCTCGAGAATCTGGCCCAGGTTCATGCGCGAGGGCACGCCGATTGGGGAGAGGACGACGTCGATCGGCGTGCCGTCCTCGAGATGGGGCATGTCCTCGACCGGCAGGATGGTCGAGATGACGCCCTTGTTCCCGTGCCGTCCGGCCATCTTGTCGCCAACCTGCAGCTTGCGCCGCTCGGCGATCGTGACGCGGACCAGCTTTTGCATGCCAGCCGGGAGCTCGTCCTCCTCGTCGCGGTTGAAGACGCGCACGTCGACGACGACGCCGCGGACCCCATGCGAGACGCGCAACGACGTGTCTTTCACTTCGCGCGCCTTCTCACCGAAGATCGCGCGCAACAGCTTTTCCTCGGCGGTCAATTCGGTCTCGCCCTTGGGCGTGATCTTGCCGACGAGGATGTCGCCGGGCCGGACTTCAGCGCCGATTCGGACGATGCCCTCCGCGTCGAGGTGGGCCAGCGACTCGTCGGCCACGTTGGGGATGTCGCGGGTGATTTCTTCGTTGCCGAGCTTGGTCTCACGCGCGCCGACTTCATGCTTGGACATGTGAATCGACGTGAACTTGTGGTTCTGGACGAGCCGTTCGGAGACGATCACCGCGTCCTCGAAGTTGTAGCCCTCCCAGGACATGAAGGCAGCCAGCACGTTCTGTCCCAGCGCCAGCCGGCCCTGGTCGGTAGAGGACGAGTCGGCCAGCGGCTGTCCGGCGGAGATGCGGTCACCGGCCGAGACAATGGCTCGCTGGTTGATGCAGGTGCCCTGATTGGAGCGCAGGAACTTGAGCAGCGAGTAGCTGTGCAGCTGTTCGCCGTCGACCGGTTCGTCGTAGTGGACCACGATCGCCTCGGCGGTAACGTGGCGCACTTCGCCATCGGCCTCGGCCGAGAGCACCTGACCCGAGTCTCGGGCGGCGGGCTGCTCCATGCCGGTGCCGACCAGCGGCGCCTCGGGCCGGACCAGTGGGACGGCCTGGCGCTGCATGTTGGCGCCCATCAGGGCGCGGTTGGCGTCGTCGTGCTCGAGGAAGGGGATCAACGAGGCGGCGACCGAAACGATCTGCCGGGGCGAGACGTCCATGTATTCGATGTCTTCTCGCGCGAACTCCTCGAAGCGCCGGCCGAGGCGGCCCTCGACCCGGTCGTCGAGGAAATAGCCGCGGGCGTCAAGCCGCGCGTTGGCCTGGGCGATGACAGCGTTGGCCTCGTCGTCCGCGGTCAGTTCGACCACATCGTCGGACACAAAGGGCAGGATTCGCACCGGCGCGTCGTTGGCCGCGTGAATCCGTTCGGCCAGTTCGACAGTGATTTCATCGCCTTCATCGGCGATTAGCAAGCCGTCGTCTCCTTCGACCGGCTCGTACAGGACCCGCCCGATCAGGTCTGGATGATCGGGCGCCAGTTCGGTGACCACGATCCGGTACGGCGTCTTGATAAAGCCGTACTCGTTGAGCACGCCGTAGGTGGCGAGCGAACCGATCAGGCCGATGTTGGGGCCTTCCGGGGTTTCGATCGGGCAGATGCGGCCGTAGTGGGAATAGTGCACGTCGCGCACGTCGAAGCCGGCGCGGTCGCGGCTCAGTCCGCCGGGGCCGAGCGCCGAAAGCCGGCGCTTGTGCGTCAGCTCGGCCAGCGGGTTGGTCTGGTCCATGAACTGGGAGAGCTGGTGGCCGCCGAAGAACTCCTTGACCGCCGCCTGCACCGGACGAATGTTGACCAGGGCCGAGGGGGCGGCCTGGTCGGGATCGATGATCGTCATCCGCTCACGGATCACGCGCTCCATCCGCACCATGCCGATCCGGAACTGATTCTGCAGCTGTTCGCCGACGGCGCGAATCCGGCGGTTGCCGAGATGGTCGATATCGTCGTCGCTCTGGATGCCATTGTTGATCGCGACCTGGGTGAAGATGATCGCGAGCAGGTCGCGCATCCACAGCGCCTGCTGGCGCGCCTCGTCGGCATCGCCGCGTTCTCGATCGAGGCCTAGCCGCTGACAGCGGTCGTCGATCTCGGCGTGCATACCGTGCAGTCGGGTGTTGACCTTGTACCGGCCGACCCGTCCGAGGTCGTAGCGGCGAGGGTTGAAGAACTGGCCTTCGAGCATCGAGCGGGCCGCATCGAGGGTCGGCGGATCGCCGGGGCGCAACCGCTTGTAGACCTCCAGCATGGCCCATTCTTTGTTGCGCTGTTCGGCCGGGACGCCAGGCGCCTCTTTCTCCAGCGTGGTGGCCAGGAACTGGTGCTGCGAGTCGTCCATGTCGATGCCGTCGAGCATCGCCAGGATGCGCTCGTCGGTGCCCAGCAGATGTTCTTTCCTCTTGCCCTGCTCGACGTCGCCGTTTTCGTAGAACTCCGGGTCGTCGGAGTCGTCCAGCGCGCGCAACAGCGTGGTCACGGCGATCTTGCGCTTGCGGTCGACCTTGACCGTCAGTACGTCGCGGTTGGACGACTCGAACTCGAGCCAGGCTCCGCGCGACGGAATCAGTTTGGCGGCGCAGAGGGTGCGGCCGGAGGCGGAGTCGACCGATGCGCCGAAGTAGACGCCGGGCGAGCGGACGAGCTGAGAAACGACGACGCGCTCGGCGCCGTTGATGATGAAGGTGCCGGTCTCCGTCATGTGCGGGAGATGACCGAAGTAGAGCCACTGCTGTTTGCTCTCGCCGGTCTTCTTCGAAGTCAGGCCGACCTTGACCCGCAGTTCGCCCTGGTAGGTCTTGTCCTTCTGCCTGCACTCGAGCGGGGTCTCCGTGGGCGGCAGATATTCGTATCCGGGACTACCGTCGTCCTCGCCGTCATGCATGAAGTAGAGCTGCATGCGGTTGCCGGTGAAGTCTTCAATGGGCGACATCTCTTCGAGCAGTTCTCTGAGGCCTTCCTCAAGGAACCAGTCGTAGGAATCACGCAGCAGTTTGATCAGGTTCGGCAGCGGATACTTGTCCGGCAGGCGCGAGTAATCAACGATCTCCGTCACGCTCGGCTGTCCTTCTTCGGCGGACTGGTTTCCGATCGGCGCCAACACCATCAGCGTGCCTCCTCAATCCACATAGTTGGTCTCCGCCCCACGAAACGCATTGGGCGGAACGTCAGAGCGACACCGATTGACGCGGGCCGGGCGATTGCGGCTGCCTGACAGCTGAGCGGGCTGGCGACAGTCAACAAACCGCACCGACCGACGACGAATGAGCGCACCGGGACGAGGGCCAGGAGCGTCCGGCGGACGGCGCTCCATAGCCAACCAGCGCGCGACTTGCGGGTGCAGTGACGATCTGGGGCATAGGTTGAAACCTCATCGTATGCTGAGCAGGTTTCTGCGTCAATGCGCAAACCGGCTCGACCCGATAGATCGGTGTCGATTTTCGTTCATTCGAGACGCTCTCAAGGAGATTCGCTTGTTGGGTTACACGGTAACGTGTATATTGGGCCCGGGAGGTTGCCGCGTGGGTATCAGCGAAGACAGACGTCAGCGCGATCTCAACTGGGATGGAGCGGAGATTCGCCGACTGCGCCGGCACGCAGGTCTGAGTCAACGCGAACTGGCGGACGAATTGAATGCGCGCCAACAGACGATCTCCGAATGGGAGCGAGGCGAATACGCGCCGCGGGGCACGGCGGCGCGACTGCTGACCCGGGTCGCGGAGGATGTCCGCTTTCCCTTCGAAACCGGGCCGGGAGCAGGTGAGGTGGCCGATCCGCTGGTCGAAGAACCGGAGGCCGGGTCCGAGGATGACTGAACCCGCATCGGGGGAGCTCGAGTTGCAGCGGCGCTGGGCCGAATCACGCTGGCCGACCCCGTTCCTGCACTCGGGCAGCCTTGGGCCGGTGCGGGTGATTTCCCCGGGCCGCTGGAACCGCGGCCCGGGCCCGGATTTTCGCGACGCCCAGATCCTCGACGCGTCGGGCCGGGCCCGGCGCGGCAATGTTGAGTTACACCTCGAGGCGAGCGCCTGGATCCAGCACGGCCATTCCGACGATCCTGCTTACCAGGACATCCTGCTTCACGTGGTCGACTGGGCGGCCCAGGGAGGACACGCGGGGAGGACTCACGATGAGCGTGTTCCGGCCGCGATCCCCCTGCCGGAACCGCTCGGCGCAGCCGTCACCGGCCTGCCGTGCGACGACATCGCCAGCCGGGCCGGTCTGGCGGCGGTCAATGAGCGCCTTCGGCAGATTGCCGAGCGTCGCTTCCTGCGCAAGTCCTCCGAGCTTTGCGCGCTGAACGTTCCCCAGGGGCCAGGGGCGCCGGACGATCGGCGTTCCCTGCTGGCGGCCGCACGGGCGCTGGGTCAGCCGTTCAACAGCGCGGTCGCCAGCGGCGCGGTTCGAGCGGCGCTGGAGGGGGCGGAACGATGGGATGACGTCTCACTGCGGATCGACAGTGGCGGCTGGCGGCGGGGCCGAGGCGCCCTGGGCTCGTCCGACGGTCTGACAGAGATCCTGACGACCCTGCTGCAACGTTGGACGATGGGGGGATCCACGCCCTGGCGGGCGTTCAGCGAGCTGTCGGCTTTGCCCCTGCCGGCGGCGACGGATCACTTGCGAATTGCGGGAAGGTTGGGCAGGGCGCGCGCGGTACAGCTGCTGGCCGACGCGGTCTACCCGCTCACCGGCGCCTGGCACTGTTGGTCGCTGCTGCCCGGCGCGCGCTACCGGCGCACCGACGAGCTGCGCTCGCGAATCGACGGACCGGCGGATGCGGGCGCCGGCGCCACCGGCGGCGATCGACTGGTATGGCGCCATCCTCAGACGCAGGCGCTGCTGGAACTGGAGAACCGGCGCTGTCGCCACCTGGCCTGCCGTATCTGCCCTCTGGCCGCACTCGATCGGAGCCAGCCATCGGCCTTTGGCGCGGCGAATACCGGCTAGAGCCCGGGCGAGAAGACCTCGGGACCTGAGGTCGAGAAGACATCGAAGTCGAGGCCGGCCTCGCTGCGCCGGTAACAGGCGGCGGCGCCGATCATCGCCGCATTGTCGGTACACAAACGCGGCGGCGGCACACGCACGGGCAGGCCGATCTCGGCGCAGCGCTCGTTGAGCGCCTCTCGCAACGCGCCGTTGGCGGCGACGCCTCCGGCCACGATCACGCAAGCGGCACCCAGCTCATCGGCCGCGCGGGCGGTCTTGCGGGCCAGCACATCCGTGACTGATTCCTGGAAGCGGGCGGCCATGGCAGGCACGTCGAGCGGCTCGCCCGCCGCCTCGAGTTTGCGCACACGATTCAGCACGGCGGTCTTGAGTCCGGAAAAGGAGAAGTCGTACGTGCCTGGCAACCAGGCGCGGGGCAGCGGATCGAGCGCGTTGATCGCTTGCGCCGAGGCCTGCGCCGCGGCCCGTTCGATTTCGGGACCGCCGGGGAAGGGCAGTCCCAACAGTCGTCCGACCTTGTCGAATGCTTCACCGGCGGCATCGTCGAGCGTCTGGCCGACGCGTTCCACTCGCTCGTGATCCTGCATCCAGAAGAGTTCGGTGTGACCTCCGGAGACGACCAGCGCGACCAGGGGGAACGGCGGCGGTGAGTCGTCCCAGTCATCGCGGGCCGGACGCAGCCAGTTGGCGTAGAGATGACCGGCAATGTGGTGGACCGGGATCAGCGGCAAGCCCCGCGCCCAGGCGGCGGTTTTGGCGGCGTTGACGCCGACCAGTAAGGATCCGCCCAGACCCGGTCCCTGGGTCACCGCGATCGCGTCCAGGTCGTCCCAGTCCATCCCTGCCGACTCGAGGGTGGCCTGCATGACCGGGGCGAGGTTGCGCAGATGCTCTCGTCCGGCGATCTCGGGCACGACGCCGCCGTAGCGCGCGTGGATCCCGGCCTGCGAGGCGACGACCGAGGCGAGTACCTCGATCCCGTCCTCGATCACGGCGCCGGCGAACTCGTCACAGGAAGACTCCAGGGCCAGCACCCGAAACGGCATTATTCACCTCGCTCCAACGCATCCGTCGACGTAGCCGCGCACCGACCGACGGTGCGAACGATGAGATCCCCTTGACGAGCGAGGGGATGATGTGCGCCCATGTCCCGCCGTCTCGCGAACAGACTATTGCGCAGCAGGATTCCTGACCCAGCGGTCACGCCTACTCCTGACCATCCGGGAGCCGACCGACCACGATCGAGGATGGCAACGCGTACATGATCTGACCGCTTTGTTCATCGACCCAGGCGCCGCGCAGGTCGGCCAATTCGGCGGACTGGATCTGGCTGACGACCCCGCCATCCGGGCCGACAGCAAGCAACCGGCCTTCGCCCCGGTCAACGATGTAGACCAGGCCCGATTGCGCCCCCAGAGACAGCGAGGCCGGGCTCAGCAGAGGACGCTCGAGATCCAACGCGAGGGGCAACTCTTCGTCGCCGGCGAACCGCCGCAGGCGGCCGTCGCTGGAGGCGACCAGGAACTCAACCGCGCCGGAAGGGGTCACGGCTGCGACCAGTTCGGTTGCGTTGAGCAGATCGGTGCGACCGACCGCTCGCACCGGCGGGCCCAGCTCGGCCCGGTCGACTGCGAAACGCCAGACGGCGCCGCCCGCCTGATCGAGCAGGTAGATGCTGCCCGCGGTGGCCGCGACAGCGTCCACCGAGCCGAGCCTGACCAGATCGGGAATCGGCACTAGCAACACACCTGAGGCCGTCCAGCGATAGAGCCGCGGATGTGAGTCGAGGATCCAGAGCGCATCTTCGGCGGCAGGCAGCGACGCGCTGGCGGCCGACTGCCCGTTTGCCGCGCCGCCCGGCGGCGGCGCGGATTGCCAAGCCAGGGAAACTGGTTTGCCGGCGCGCAGCTGACCGCTCAGGCCGAGCGACTCACCCTCGAGGAAGATCACCGTGACGGCGCCATCGTCGCTCACGCTGAACACCCGTCCGCCGGCGTCGTCAAGCACGAATGCGCGGCGGCCGTCGAAGCGCACTGTGCCCAGGGCGAGCGCCGGACCATAGCGGGTCAGGTCTGCGAGCGGAGTCAACAGCCCCGGCGACTGGACCAGATGCAACTCGGCCAGCACCGCCTCGATCTCCTCGCGCAGCTGGAGCGCATCCGCGGCGAGCGGATTAATCTCAAGCGCCGACTCCACGTCGCCCAGCGCGTCTTCGAGCGCCAGCGTGGCGGCATCGGTGGTTGCCGCCAACTGGGAAGCTGCCAAACCATTGCGGGCGCGCTCAATCCGGGAGCTGACCTGGTCGTCATCGGACTGAAGCAGCGAGGGACCGAGCAGGACAGCGGCCACTCCGACGAGGATGACCACCATCCCGGCCAAGACCAGCCCGACCCGGCGCGCGGCGCCGCCGCGCTGGCCGGGATCGCGGGGACGGATGTCGGGCGGATCGACGACCGGGTCGCGCCGGTTCTCCAGCAGCGACGGAATTGCGCGGCCCAGCTCCATGATCGGCCGGGTCAGCGGCGGCGCAGCGGCGGCGACCGGCGGCGACATCGTCTGCACTTCGGCAACGTGCGCGACCGCAAAGGGATTGACCGGCCAACCGGCGACTTCGAGTTCGCCCGCCGGGGGCGGGTCGAAGGCCACTTCCCAGTGCCCACCCCGGGCATTGGCTGCGAGCGGTGAATCCTCCGGCGTGTGGCCGGGGTTCAGCGCAGACTGTTGGATCGTGGGGTCGGGCGCGTCCTGCCGCCAGTCGGACCTGGCATCCGGCTCGAAGGAGCTCTCACCATCCTCCGGATCAAGGTCATCGACATCCTCAGAGTCATGGACGTCCGTCTCCGTCGCCTCGGCTTGCGGCTCGGGCGCCGACTGAGGCGGCGCCGACCCGGGGCCGAGACCGACAACCAGCCCGGTCGCGTCACGCAGGTTGAGCATCACGGGATAGAGATGTTGCAGGGTCTCGTTGACGGCCAGGCGGCTGAGCGACACGCGGGCTTCGGCGTCAAGCAGCGCCGCCGTGTTCGAAGTCAGCAGCAATGCCCAACCGTTCGACGCCTGCGGCGCCGAAGCAAACTCGACGTGGAGCTGGTCGGAACTGCCAACCGGGTGAGAAACAAGATCGTCCTCACGCCGTGGATGTGCGTACAGCGCCGTTGGGCGCAGACCGGCCAGGCCGGCGTCGCCGGCCAGCAATCCGACCGAGGGGCCAGCCTGGCCCAGGATCGCCGGCTGATCGGCCCGCTGGATCAGGAATGAAACGCCATACATCGCGTGTTCGTCGGGCAGATGCTGTCGGTTCCAGCCACGCAGCTCCTCGTGTGCCGTCTCGACCGCCAGCTTCATGGCGCCGGTCAATGATCGCTCGCAGGGTTCGAACAGCTCGCCTAACCGACGAACGAACTGATCGACAAACTCATCCGCGCCGGCGGCGGCCGATTCGGCCAGGATCGAGAGACGCACCAGCCGTCCGAGCTGGTCGTGTTTCTCGACAAATCCCACCTGAGGCGCTTCCTCCACGGCCCGGCCGGCCAGGATCCGTAGCTGCGAACTCAGGATCTCGCTTGGTTGCGTCATCCACACGTCCTGCTGATCAACCTGACAGAGCCCGCGCGCCGTCACCATCGTACCCACTCTGGACGTCCTGCTCCGCAACGGTGGGAGCCGGCATGTTACGTCTTCGGCGGTGAAATTTCCGGAGCCTGCGTATACTCATATTTCATCCACATGAAGTTCCTGGATCCTTCCGGGGCGCGCCACCAGTACACGATCGAAGCCGATGTCCGATTCCGAAGCCGCTAGCGCCGCGCAGACCGGGCGTCAGACGACACAGCAACTGGTGCGCAACGAGTTGCGCCGCCGACTGGCCGAAGAAGCACTGACGGCCGCCGCCGAGCAGGTGGAAGCCCTGTTGCGGGAGGCCGCGCTGGAACTGCGCCCGTTTCCCCCCTTTCCCGGAGCGTTTTTCACGATGGGCGTCGAAGTCGAGCCCGACGGCGTCCGTGACAAGAACATCGGCTGCGTGATTGTCACGGAAGAGGGCGCCCTGCGCGAACTGCAGTTGTCGTTCGACGATGAGGGACCAGCAGTCTTCCTGGGGGCCAACGATCCGGTCTCGATGCGCGACGAAACGCTGGCCGAGCTTGAGGACGTCTCAGCCCAGGACCGACTGACGCTCGCGATGAATGGCCTTGACGCCGTCAGCGACTTGCTCGAAAACCAACCCCAATGAGGCACGCCGCTCAGCAAGCGAGCAGGCCGCAAGCCCGGAACGCGCCCTGAACACGCTCGAAGAGCGCCCAGCAGAGGAGAACCCCTTGCAATTCATCGCCACTGTCCTGCGCGTGCTCCTGCCCTGGGCCGCGATCATCTGGATCTATCGAGCGCTGCAATCGCAACAGCGGCTCGAGCGCGAACTGACCGAAGAGCGGATCGACCATCTCGAGCTGCAGCTCAGCAACGAACGCTCTCGTCGCGAGCAGGCGGAGTTGATGGCGCGTCAGATCGCACAGGCCTCCGGCGCCTCGACTAGCGAACCGCCGATCCCAGCCGCTTCACTGGCGGCTGCGCCGGCTGCATCGCCTCCGTCTCCGCCGGCGCTTCCCGCGGCGCCACCAACACCTGTCGCTCCACCGACACCTGCCGCTGTTCCGGCCCCACCTCCACCGCCGCCACCCGCTCCTGCCCCACCGCCCGCCGAGGCCGCTCAACCCGCCTCCGCGCCGCCAGCGCCACCTGCGCCGCCTCCTGCTGCGCCGCCGCCAGCGGCCGATCCCCCAGCACCGCCGCCCGCTCCAGCGGCCGTACCTCCGCCAGAGATGGAACCGGCTCCGACGATTCCGGCGGAGCGCAGCGCTGCCTCGCACCTCGACGAAGGCAATGCCTACTTCGGGGCGGGCAACTACGACGCCGCTGTCAACCAGTACGCCCGGGCGATCGAACTCGACGCTAACTCGGCCGCCGCCTACTACAACCGCGCGAATGCGCTGGTCCGACTCGACCGCACGGAGGAGGCCGCCAACGACTACGAACGCGCGATTGAACTCGCGCCAGACGACCCCGACATCTACGTCAACCGCGGGCTGCTGCGTCTGTTCGGCCGCGATTTTGACACGGCAGAGGGCGACTTCCGTCACGCGCTGCGCCTGCGCCCAGACGACGGAGCGGCGCATACCAACCTCGGCCTGACCCTGCTCTACGAGGATCGCGCCCAGGAAGCGCTGCAATCGTTCCAGGAGGCCGTGCGACTGGAGCCGGAACAGCCTGGCGCGCATTACGGCCTCGCCTCCGCGGCGGCCAAGATGGGCCAGGCAGACGACGCGATCGCCGCGCTGCGCCAGGCCACGGCGCTCAATCCTCGCTATGCCGAAGCGGCGCGAACCGACGACCACTTCGACAGCCTGCGCGGGAACCAGGGCTTCGAGTCGCTCGTCAACCCGGGCGGCTGAATCGGCTACGGCAGCGCGATCGTCGTCCCGGGCCCGTCAACAGAGCGGGGCTGACCGCTGAGCAGGGCCTGAGACGTTCTAGTCGAGTCGCACTGGGCCTGAGCGGCCGCCGTCTTTCTCGCGCAGCCTGACCGCGTCGATGCGCATGCCTCGGTCGACGGCCTTGGCCATGTCGTAGACCGTGAGACCGGCGACCGACACGGCGGTCAGGGCCTCCATTTCGACGCCTGTTTTGCCGGAGCAGCGGACCTCGGCTCTGATTGCGACCGACGGTGGATCGTCAACCAGGCTGAGCTCGACCAGCACCCTGTTCAGCATCAACGGGTGGCAGAGCGGAATCAGTTCATGGGTGCGTTTGGCCGCCATGACGCCGGCGATCTCTGCGGTCGTGAGCACGTCGCCCTTCCTCAGGGCTGAGTCGCGGATCAGTTCCAACGTCTCGGGCTGCATCAGGACGCGGCCCTCCGCGACAGCTCGTCGCTCGGTGATTTCCTTGTCGCCGACGTCAACCATCCGCGCGCGGCCCTGCGCGTCGATATGACTCAGCTCCGGCTGCGTCCCTGGACTCTGCTCAGCCGCCAATGTGCGACATCTCCACCCGATCGAGTACCGGCAGGTCATCGGTCATCGCTGCGCGCAATTCTGAGTAGCGGTCCTCGCGCACGGTCCAGATCCCGGCGATTCGCTGGTACAAGTCTTCGTCCGAGGCGCCCGAGCGCAGTTGCGCTCGCAAATCGTGACCAACGGAGGCGAACAGGCAGGTGTAGAGCGAGCCCTCGGCCGAGAGCCGTGCGCGGGTGCAGTCGCCGCAGAATGGTTCGGTGACGGAGGTGATCACGCCAACTTCGCCACTGCCGTCCGTCCAGCGCCAGCGCTTGGCGACCTCGCCCTGGTAGGCGGCCTCCACCGGTTCCAAGCCTTCAACCTGTGCCAGTCTCTGGATGATTTCTCGTGCCGGGACGACCTCGTCCAGCTTCCAGCCATTGGTGCTGCCGACGTCCATGTACTCGATGTAGCGCACAATGTGGCCCGTGCCCCGGAAATGGCGGGCCATGTCGACAAGGCCGTCATCATTGACCCCGCGCTTGACCACGGCGTTGATCTTGATCGGTCCCAGCCCGGCTGCCGCGGCAGCCTCGATGCCTTCCAGCACCCGCTCATGCGGGAAATCGACGCCGTTCATCTCGCGGCAGATCTCTGGGTCGATTGAGTCCAGGCTGACGGTAACGCGGTCCAGTCCCGCGTCCTTTAGCTCACCGGCCAGCGAGACCAGCCGCGAGCCGTTGGTGGTGAGCGCCAGGTCGACATCCGGCAGCGCCTCGCGCAACATCCTCACCAGCGTGGGCAACTCAGCTCGCACGGTGGGTTCGCCGCCGGTCAGGCGCAGCTTGCGCAATCCCATCCGGCCGAAGATTGTCGCCACCCGGACGATCTCTTCGAAGCTCAGGATCGCCGAGCGCGGCAGGAACTCGTAGCCGGGGCCGAAGATCTCTTTGGGCATACAATACGGACAGCGAAAGTTGCACCGGTCGGTGACCGAGATGCGCAGGTCGGCGAAACGCCTACCCAGGCGATCAACGGGCGCGTCGGCTGCCGGATTCATGACGATGCATCCAGGGTCCTGGACATGGCGTCGAGCGCCCAGGCGGCGTTGGCCAGGGCGCGAGCGCGATGCGAGATCCGGTTCTTTTCTGCCACGTCCAGTTCCGCCATGCGACGCCCGTCGGGCAGCGCGAACACGGGATCGTAGCCGAAGCCCAGGTCACCGCGCTCGTCCATCGCGATCAATCCTTCCACCAGACCCTCGCCTAACCGCACATTTGTCGTGTAGGGAAACGCGAGGGCGATCACGCAGCGGAATCGGGCCGCTCGCTGCCCGGTTGGGATGTCCGACAACGCCTGCAGCAGCTTAAGGCGATTGGCGGCGTCATCCGCTGCCTCTCCAGCATATCGAGCGCTGTACAGGCCGGGCGCACCATCGAGCGCATCGACTTCCAGCCCCGAATCGTCGGCCAGGGCAGGCAGTCCGCAGGCATTCGAGTACGAGCGCGCCTTGCGTCCTGCATTCTCGGCGTAGGTCTCACCGTCCTCGACGACGGTGAAATCCTTGAGTCCCACTTCCGCCGGCGCCACCAGCTCCCACTGCGAATCGACGTGCGCATCGAACAACTCGCGGAATTCGCGCAGCTTGCCTCGGTTGCCGGTGGCGATCAGCAGTTGATGCGGCAATGGCCTGTTCCCAGACCTCCCACTCCGAGAGTGTTCTCGGCTGTTAGCCCGTGTACTCGCCCTGGCGTGCGGCGGAGGTGAGGCTGGCCCGCTGCTGGAACGCGGCCTGGGCGGCGTCGACGTTCTCGGGCTTACCGGCCCAGACGGAGAGCGGCGTCGCCTGCAACCCGCGACCGTAGGAGAAGCTCAGCTCCCACGGCGCAGAGGACGAGCCGGCCGCCGCCTGGTTGATCGCGTTGAGGTTAACCGTCGCCTCCTCGTCCGACTGACCTCCGGAGAGGAAGACGCAGCCCGGGACGGCAGACGGTACCGAGTTGGCAAACACGCGCAGGGTCTCGGAGGCGACCACTTCGGCCGGAGCGCGATCCGCGGCGCTCTTGCCCGAGAGCACCATGTTCGGCTTGAGTAAGGTGCCGGGTAGGTCGACATTCTGCGTCGCCAGCGCGGCATAGGTGGCGAGCAATGCTGCCTCGGTCGCTTCGGCGCAGGCGGCGATGTCGTGATCGCCGTCCATGAGCACCTCGGGCTCCACGATCGGCACCAGACCCGCCTCTTGCGAGAGCGCTGCGAAGCGAGCCAGCGCGTGCGCGTTGACGTCGAGGCAGTAGGCCGTCGGACGATCTTCGGCGATGTCGATCACGGCGCGCCATTTGGTGAAGCGCGCGCCCTGCTCGCGGTAGAGCTCGAGCCGCTCACGCATCCCGTCCAGACCCTCGGTCACCTTCTCATTGGGCGAACCGGCGAGATCCTTGGCGCCCTTGTCTACTTTGACGCCCGGAATCACACCATTTGAGGTCAGCACGTCAACCAGCGGCCGACCGTCGGACGAATCCTGGGCCAGTGTTTCCTCGAACAGGATCACGCCCGAAATCCAGTCGCCGATGCCATCCGAAGTAAACAGCAACTGCCTCCAGTCGCGACGACTGGTCTCGGTCGATTCGAGCCCGATCGTGTCGAAGCGCCGCTTGATCGTCGGCGCCGACTCGTCGGCGGCGAGAATGCCGCGACCCGGCGCGACCAGTGCCCGCGCAGTTTCATGCAATTGGTTGCTCATCGGATTTCGCCTCTCGGAAACTTGGCCTGCATACAGGAGGATATCCGGGTTACTCGGCCAGCCGGGCGACGACGCGTTCGACCACGTCGGCATTGCCCACGATCAGTGGGGTCCGCTGGTGCAGGAGTGCAGGCTGGACGTCGAGAATGCGCTCGGTTCCGGTTGAGCCGGCGCCGCCAGCCTGCTCTGCGACGTAGCAGAGCGGATTCGCCTCGTAGCCCAGCCGGAGCTTGCCGGCAGGCGATTTGACATCGCCCGGGTAGAGAAAAATGCCACCCTTGAGCAGATCTCGGTGGAAGTCGGCGACCAGCGAACCGACATATCGCAACCCGTAATCGTTGCGCAACTCGGCGACAGCCGCTTGCATCTCGGGATGCCAATTGCCCTGGTTGCCCTCGTTGATCGAGTAGGCGGCACACTTGCCCGGAATCTGAATCCGATTGTGCGAGTGCAGGAACTCACCCGAGGCAGGGTCAAGCGTGAACCCGTCCACGCGACCCTCGGTTGCGACGACCAACACGGTCGACGAACCGTACACGACGTAGACGGCCCCACACTGCTCACGTCCCGGCCGAAGCAACGTCGCGTCGGTGACCGGCGAGCTGTCGCTGCGGTGGTAGATCGCGAAAATCGAGCCGATGGTCACGGCGACATCGATGTTGGACGATCCGTCGACAGGATCGAACAGGACGAGATATGGGTGATCGAGTTCGTCCGAAACGAAGACGGCGTCTTCCAACTCTTCACAGGCGAGTGCGGCGACTGCGCCGCACTCGCTCAACGAAGAGACGAAGGCGTCGGTGCCGGCGGCGTCGAGCACCTGAACGATCTCGCCCTGCACGTTCATCTCGCCGGTGTCGCCCAACATGCCGGCCAGCGCCGCTCGGCGGGTCAATCCATCAACCCGTTTGGCCCCATCCGCGATGGCGCCGACCACGGTCAGGAATCCGTCGGCCACCAAATCAGCCGGCGCCGTGTCGGCGATCACATCGGCCAAGGTCTTCGGAGCGTTGTTGCTTTCCGACATAGCCGGCCCGCCTGCCTGTCGTCTGGAATGCTGCGCGACATAGCGCAAATGCTGTTTGCCGGATCGTCGCAGCATGACTTCGACTGATCAAGTGGGGCCTGATCAAGTGGCGTACGATGAGTGAACCAGGAAGTCGGGCGGACTTCAACATCGGTTGACGGATACTGCCGGAGGGGATCCGCAGCGGCGATGGGGAGACGAGCGGGGAGAAGTCGATGTCTGACGCTGACGCTTCCGGGGAGCCAATTGCCGACTACCGCAGGGCGGTGGACTGGTTGATGTCGTTCGCCGACTTCGAGCGAGGCTCAGGGCCTCGTCGCGAGAAGAGCGATTTCGCGCTCGACCGAATCCGTTCGATTCTGCGTCGCCTCGGCGACCCACAGCAGGGCCGGACCACGATTCACGTCGCCGGAAGCAAGGGCAAGGGTTCCACCGCAGCCATCCTCGAGTCGATTCTGCGCGCCGCCGGATTCCGCACCGGCCTGTTTACCAGTCCCCATCTGCACGAGTTCAGCGAGCGCATTCGGATCCTCGGCGCGCCGCTGCCCGATGAAGAGTTCACTCAAGTCTGTGAACAGGTTCGGCACGTGATTGAAGCCGAACAGGCCGATGAGCCGGGTCACATCAGCACATTCGAAATCCTGACGGCACTGAGCTTCCACGCCTTCCATGCCCACGATGTTGACGTGCAGATCGTAGAAGTCGGCCTCGGTGGTCGTCTCGACTGCACGAACGTCTTTTCGCGCACCGACGCCGCGGTGATCACCTCTCTGTCGCACGAGCACACCGACATCCTGGGCGACAAGATCTCACAAATCGCTTCGGAGAAGGCCGGCATTATCAGCGCCGCCTGCCGCAGCGTCGTGCTGGCCCCGCAGCGCTACGACGAGGCCGCCGACGTTGTGCGTAACGCCGCCGACGATGTCCCCGTACCCCTGGTTGATGTCGGGGCTGACTACAGCGCCGAGCCCGCCGGCGTCGAGCCGTGGGGTCAGTGGTTCCGGGTCGAACGACGCAATCCGCGCCCCGGCGAGCAACCGCGCTCACTTCATCTGCTGCCCCTGCTCGGACGCCACCAGATCGACAACGCGCTAACCGCGCTCGCCACAATCGACGCGCTGATCTCCGCTGGAACAGTCGCTGTTCCGTCGGACGCGCTGCACAAGGGATTCGCCACCGTGCGCTGGCCGGGACGGCTGGAGTCCTTCGACCTGCCCGACTCTTTCGGCTCCAGCGAGCCCGGCGGGCCGCCGACGGTCGTGATCGACGGCGCGCACAATGCCGAATCGGTACAGCGGGCGTTGGACGCCTGCCGCGATTACTTCCCACATGAGGAACTGCACGTGATCTTCGGAGCGCTCGGCGACAAGGCCTTGCAGGACATGGCCAACATCATCCAGACGCGAACCGGGCACGTATATGCGACCACTTCCGATCATCCTCGCGCCCGCCCGCCGCAGCAGGTTGCCGATGCGTTCGCCGATCCAGCCTGGAGCGGCGAACTCCAGGTTCACCTCGACCCGCAGGATGCCTTGAGCGCCGCCGGCCAGCGCGCTCATAGCGGCGACCTGATCCTCGTCCTTGGCTCACTCTCCCTCGCCGCCGACACGCGACGATTCCTGAGTGCGCCAACCCAGGCGCAGATGGCCCCTCGAGCTGAGGATCCGACCGTATGACTGCGTCTGAGTTCGCCACCGATCACGCCGATCGGACCCGAGTCGTCGTCACCGGGATGGGGGCCGTCTCGCCCTATGGACCGGGCGTCGATCTGATGTGGGATCAGCTGCTCGCGGGCGAGAGCGCGATCAAGCCGATCGAGAACTTTGACATCTCGGGATTCAGTTGCACCATCGGCGGAGAGATCCGCGATTTTGACGCACGAGACTTCATTGATCGCAAATCGGCCCGCCGGATGGCCCGCTTCACTCAATTTGCCGTCGCCGCCGCGCGCGAGGCGATCGAGGACGCGCAGCTCGACCTTGATGGGCTCGACCGCAGCCGCATCGGCGTGGTCCTCGGCAATGGCGCGGGCGGCTATCCCGAGATTCAGGCCACCGCCAGCACCCTGTTCGAGCGCGGTGGGATGCGGCTCGATCCGCTCTTTCTGCCCAAGGTGCTGCCAAACATGGCCGCCGCCAACATCGCCATGCAGTTCGGACTATTGGGCTACAACACGACAGTCGTGACCGCCTGCGCCGCCGGCACCCAGGCGCTCGGCGACGCCGCCAACGTGATCCGCAACGGTCAGGCCGACATCGTCATTTCCGGCGGCACTGAGGCTGGTTTCTGCCAGCTCGGACTCGGCGGCTTCGCGGTCATGCGCGCGCTCTCCACCAGGAACGAGAATCCGACCGCCGCGTCGCGGCCGTTCGATGCCGACCGCGACGGCTTCGTGCCCGGCGAGGGCGCCGGCATCATCGTGCTCGAGTCGGAAGCATCGGCCCGGCGCCGAGGCGTCGACTATCAGGTTGAACTGGCCGGCTTCGGCTCCTCGGCTGACGCCCACCACCTGGTCATGCCCGACGCCGACGGGGCCGGACCGATCCGGGCCATCAACTGGGCCATGGAGGACGCCGGGATCCAGCCGGAGGAGATTGACTACGTCAATGCCCACGGCACGTCGACGCCGCTCAACGACGCTTCGGAGACCCGCGCCATCAAGATCGCCCTGGGCGAGGCGGCCCGCAACGTCCCAATCTCGTCGACCAAGTCGATGATTGGTCACATATTCGGCGGTGCAGGCGGCCTCGAGTCGATTGCGGCGATCAACGCCATCACCGAAGGCAACATCCATCCGACGATCAACTACACGACGCCGGATCCCGAGTGCGACCTCGACTACGTCCCCAACGAAGCCCGTGAGACCCAGGTCAACGCAGTGCTCAAGAACTCGTTCGGCTTCGGTGGCCAGAACGCCTGCCTCGTCTTTCGACGAGTCGACGGTGTCTAACAACCAACCACCGGAGCCGCGCTCGGCTTGGCCATGACGTGCGCGGGTCGACTACTGTGCGCTGGGAACCGCCGGCCGGTAGCGCTCCGGCAACATCTGGTCGAGCACTCGTTCGAGCGCCATCGTATGCGAGCAGGTCTTCGCGTCCTGGAAGAAGTAACAGTCGCAGTCCCAGCCGTCCGGGCCAAGCTCGGCCGTGTGCGTCGTCGAGTCGCCGCGTACATCGCAACGTAACGACAGCACCTGGAAGCGTTCCAGCTCTTCCGCGTAGATTCGCGCCTTCTCGATCTTCGAGATGAGGCTGCTCTGCATCGCACAACTCCCTCGAAATTGCTCCGCCGGGGCGGGCAATGGTACACCCGAATGTTACAGCTCGGCGAACGCCACCCGGCGATAACGAGGACCATCGCTCAACAGTGTCGACTCGACGAGGGCCACGCGTTCGATCGACGTTGTGCCGTGCAACGGCGGCGCCGCAGCAACCGCTGCGCGAATCGCCGCCAGTTCCTCTCGCGTCGCCTGACGGCGCACCCGACCCAGTGTCAGGTGAGGCCGAAAGGTACCTGGTTCAGTTTCAACACCGATCTCGGCCAGCGCCCCATCCAGATGGCTGCGCAGTCGCTGCAGCCGATGAAACCCATCGTCCTCAGCAAATCCGATCTTGATCACCCGCGGACGACGGCCGCCGAAGGTTCCCGGAGCAGCCAACGTCACCTCGAACCGTCCCCAACCCGCCAGTTCGGCGAGCGCGCCTGTCACGTCCGGCAGGCGCTCTGGCTCTGTTTCACCGAGGAAGCGCAGTGTCAGGTGTAGCGATTCGCGTTTGACCCAGCGGACGGACGTGTCGGGAAACTCTGGATCCGCAGCCATTCGCCGACCCACAGACCAGACCTCATCCAGCGTGGACGGTTCAAGTACCGCTTCGACGAACATCCGCATCGGCATCTCCTCCCGGATCCGCGCGTTTGCCGACGTTTCTATCTGCAAACGGGTTACGCCACTAGCATGATTGCGCGACACAACAGCGGCCTGTCGCCGGAAACATCCAGAGCATTATGACCACAACGCACGCGTCAGCCGTGGACATCGATGTCTTGATCGAGGTCTGCAAACGGATCAGACGACACATCGTGGAGATGACCCACTCTGCCCAGTCCGGACACCCGGGCGGATCGCTGTCGGCGACCGAGATTTTCGCTGCGCTCTACTTCGGCGGCGTGGTCCGGCATGACCCATCGAATCCCCAGTGGGAGCGTCGCGACCGCGTCATCCTGAGCAAGGGCCACGCCACTCCGGTCGTCTATGCGACCCTGGCCGAAGCCGGCTACTTTGACGCCGAATTGATCCCGTCGTTCCGTTCATTGGGTACCGAGCTACAGGGTCACGTGGTCCGCAACAAGCCGGCCGGCGTCGAGATGTCGGGCGGCGCGCTGGGCATGGGACTCTCATTTGCGGTCGGCGTCGCCCTGGGCCACGACCTCGACGACCTGCCCGAAGACGAGGGGCAGATCTTCGTCGTGGTCGGCGACGGCGAGTTGAACGAGGGCCAGAACTGGGAGGCGATCATGTCCGCGTCACACTTTGGCCTGCATCGGATTACCGCAATCCTCGACCGCAACCACTTCCAAAACGACGGGCCGGGCGACGAGATCATGCGCATCGACCCGGTCGGCGACAAGTGGGCCGCCTTCGGCTGGGGCGTCCAGTACGTTGACGGACACGACGTGGCCGCCGTCCGTAACGCATTGCTGACGGCTCGCGCCCGCAACGACGCCCCGCAGGTGGTCATCTGTGAAACGGTCAAGGGGCGCGGCGTTTCGTTCATGGCCGAGAATCCGGCCGGCTGGCACGGCAAGGGACCGTCGGATGATCAGCTTGCGCAGGCCTTGGACGAAATTGAAGCGGGATTGACATGACCACTACCACCGCTCCTCCTCCGGCCGCCACGCGTGAGGCCTACGGTCCCGCCCTGGTCAAACTGGCCGAAGCGGGCTACGACATCGTGGCCCTCGACGCAGACCTCTCGGCATCGACCGGCGGCAACAAGCTGGCCGGCTCGTTTCCCGACCGCTGGTTCACCGTCGGCGCGGCCGAAGCCAACATGATCAGCATCGCGGCCGGACTCGCCTCGACCGGCAAGACCGTCTACGCCGCTTCGTTCGCGGTCTTTATGCCGGGCCACTGCTTCGACCAGATTCGCGTCCACATCGCTCAACAGCGGATGAACGTGAAACTCATCGCCTCGCACGGTGGCATCTCGGTTGGTGAGGACGGCGCTTCCGCCCAGGCAATCGAGGATTTGGCCCTCATGACCTCGCTGCCAGGCATGAATGTGGTTGTGCCCTGCGACGCGGTGGAGGCCGACGCCATGATCTGCCGCGCCGCCGAGGACAATGAGCCGTGGTACATCCGTCTGGGACGGCCCAAGCTGCCGGTCGTCTACACCGAAGGCGCGCCGTCCCAGCTCGGCAACGCCCACCAACTTCGGGACGGCAGCGACGTGACCCTGATTGCCTGCGGCCTGATGGTTGAGCCGACGCTCCGCGCCGCCGATGTTCTGGCCGCCGGGGGGGTCTCTGCCCGCGTGCTGAACATGGCCACGATCAAGCCGTTGGACGAAGCGGCGGTGATCCAGGCCGCCGCTGACACAGGCGCGGTCGTCTGCGCCGAGGAGCACAACGTCATCGGCGGCCTCGGCTCGGCCGTCGCCCGAACCCTGGCCCTGCATCGGCCGACGCCGATGGAACAGGTCGGCATCAACGACACCTTCGGTCAGTCAGGCCCCTGGCAGGCGCTACTCAGCGAGTATGGGTTAACGGCAGAATCGGTCGTCGATGCCGCGAAGCGGGCCATCGCGCGGAAGTGACTCGATAGGCAGGCGACCTCAGTCTGCAGCTGCGACCGTGTCGGAGTCCACTTCTTCACTGCCGAAGTCCACAGTGGGCTCGGTACCGGCTGAGGGTGCCTCGTCGTCCACAGGTTCCACGAAATCCCACTTCCCTCCCGGCTTGTAGTAGGCAATCTCGGCTTCCACTTCAGCGCGGACCCGTGCATCGAGAGACCTCAGCCACTCCTCATGCCTTGACGAAGCATCCTGACTCATGACTGTCGATTGTACAGTTCTACTTCATCCCCTGTGGCAATCCAGCCAGTCACTACTTCTGACTCACCGTCGGCATCCGGTGCTTCCAGGACAAAGGTGACAATGTCCTCCTCCAGACCGCGCCCAATCATTACCCAGCGTCCTGGACGCGTTCCGAGGCCCTCCTCAATAGGTCGCTCGCGGGATGGTTGCCAGTCCAAGAAAGGACGATGCTCGATTGCAAACTGGGCGTCCTCAAACGCAATTCCTCGCTCATTGAGCTTCCAACGCGAGTCGTCGCTAATCCACAAGGATCTAGGCCTGCGCCGTCTGCGCATCGCCTAACCCTGTAGCCATTCAGCCACTCCCTGCAAATCCTCACACCAGACCACGTCTCCCTTGAGACCGGGAGGACGCGGCCGGTCGTCTTCCTCGACCAGCACGGCCGACATTCCCGCCGCCAGCGCGCCCTCGACATCGGATTGGATGTTGTTGCCGATATGCACGCAATCGCTGGGATCCACGCCCAGATCGCTCGCAGCGTGCTCGAAGATGCCCGGCTCCGGCTTCCATACGCCGACTTCGCCTGAGATGTAGATCCCGTCAAACTGTCCCTCGAGGCCTGCGCCGCGAATCTTCTCGCGCTGCATCGAACCGTCATTGAAGTTGGTAATCAACCCGATTGGCCCGTGCGACCGCGCGGCCGCCAATGCCTCCGGCCAACCCTGGATCGCCTCCGCCCGGTCGCTGCGCTCATCGCGGTAGACCTGGTTCAGCTCGCGGAACTCGTCCTGGCTGACGACGATCTCTTCAACTGCCAGGCTCCGCTTCATCCACTCCTCGGCGTGCAGCCAGAGCGGCCACTGCCAGTCGTTGTCCTCCATGATCCCGCCGATCACCATTTCGATCGTGTCGGCAAAGGCTGACGCCGGCTTGCGATAGAGCCCGAGTTCAATCAGACGCGTTCCAACAGCCGACCGCGCCTCTCGCACGCCGGTTCGTTCGCTGACCAGAGTTCCATCCAGATCGAAGAAGACGGCGGCAAAGCGCCCGTTCTCCCAGCTCACTCCTCTTCCTCGGCGTCGTCCATCTCCTCCTCGAGCTCATCCTGGTAGATCTCCAGCGGCCAGATTGGCCAGTCGAGGAACTGCTCGGGCGGGTCTTCGGTCGCTCCTTCAGGATGCTCGACATCGGGCTCATGGTCGGGCACATACGTCTGCATCGGGTTGGCTTTGAACTCGATCCCGTCTTCGTGCGTCACGATGTTTGCCAGCGAGTAGCCAATCCAGGCCAGACAGCGGCACTCGAGCCGGAATGAGACCGCGAAACGGCGACGCATGAGCGCTTCCTCGCGGATGAAGTCGTGAAACTCCTCAATCTCCTCGGGCGGCAGCATCACATCGACATGACCGTCAAACAGCATCTGTAACGCGTCGGCTGCTTCGGCCTCGCCTTGAGGATCGGTGGTCGTTACTTCCTCGCTAGTCATCGGCCCCTCCGTCTTCCTGTGAGTAGACGCCGACCTCCTGGCCGCGCCAGACGGTCACGATCAGGTCGTCGCGCAATGGATCGGCGGTCAGTGCGTAGCGATCGTCCACATCGGCGATCACATCCTGGACGTCTTCCTCCGCCCACGATTCAGGTACGCAGAGCGTCGCGTACACCAGCGGTGAAGCGTAATGGAGATCGACGCGGGCACGCGAGCCCGATTCGTTCTCGACGACGTAGCACTCGGAGTGCGCAGTCCGGCTCTCTCGTTCGTAGTGGAACATCGGCTCAGCGTCTCCGGCTCTCGCTTAGAGCACGTGATAGAGGATGAGGTGGTCGCCCAGGACGTCGTTGGCGAAATCGTTCTCGACGTCGCGCCAGACCGAGTGGATGTGATTGGCGCCATTCTGGCGATTGTCGAACTCGACCAGGAAGTTGCCGCCGTGGATCCGATAGTAGTGCGGCTCCCCACTCTGCACCGGACCGGCCCAGGCGAAGTGCATCCCCTCGCGGCCGGCGGCCGCGATGCGCCCGCGGCGATCGTCGGCCAGGTCCGCCGGCGCCTGGTCAACGTAGATGTTGATCAGCCGGTCCAGCACCGCTCGCTGATCGTCGTCCATCTCCGACGCCGCCAAACCCTCGTAGGCCGGCATCACTGCTCGCGAAGCGTTGAACGTCAGGATGTCCCAGGGCGCCTCCGGATAAATCACCGCGCACTCCGACTGCTCCGCATCGAGCGCAGCCATCAGGTCGAAGGCGAGATCTTCGCGCCGGTCGAGAATCCGCAGTCCACTCTGCGGACCACTGCGCACCTCGGCCGGATTCGTACCGAAGAAAAACGGCGTCAGGGCGAGCAGACCGTCGCCCCAGAGCGAATAGTTGAGCGAGATGTGGTGTCCCTCAACACGCCAACCCCAGGGCGATTGCTCGCTCGAGGGATCACCGAAGATGGTCCAGTAGTACAGCTCCGGGTCGCGCTTGAACGTCTTGCGCCCGGCGCCGACCTCAATCTCGCCCAGGATGATCTCCAGATCGATGATCCCGACGGCCTGTTCGTACGCTCGCGCGCTCAGTCCGGCCTTCATCAGGTCCATCGCCAGACCGCGTTGCGATTCCGTCATGTCGCGCAACGGCAGCCCATGCCGATTGGTCGGCGGGTAGTACCAGAAGATACGCTCGCCATCCATGTACTCGTAGATCGTCGTCGCGCGCTGCTCGACGTTCAGGCTGTTGGCGAACTCGGTCGCGGCGGCGCGCATCGCAGCGCCGGCGGCTGTGGCGGTTGGACGTTCAGGCATGGTTCGTTCTCTCTCAGTCGCGCTCAGACGGGACGGATGTGCCCGTCGCCGCGGATCACCCACTTGTACGAGGTCAACTCGCGCAGGCCCATCGGCCCGCGAGCGTGCAGTTTGCCGGTCGAGATCCCCACTTCTGCGCCCAGTCCGAACTGCCCGCCGTCCGTGAACTGGGTCGACGCGTTCACGTAGACCGCCGCTGCATCCACTTCGCGCAGGAAACGTCGTCCCAACGCCTCGTCGGACGTGATCACAGCCTCGGAATGACCGCTGCCATGCTCGGCGATGTGCGCCAGGGCCGCATCAGCGTCGTCGACGACGCCAACCGCGGCAGTCAGCGAGAGGAACTCGGTGTCGAAGTCATCGGGTCCGGCCGGATGCACCTTTGCCGATGACTCAGCCAGCAACGCTTGAGCCCGATCGTCGGCTCGCAACTCGACCGGCGTGGGACCGTCGCCGGCCCAGCGGCGGCCCAGCTCGGAGAGGAACTGCGGCGCGACGGCCTCGTGGACCAGCATCACGTCCAGCGCGTTGCAAATGCTCACCCGTCGCCGCTTGGCGTTGTCGACCACCGCCAGCGCCATCTCCAGGTCGGCTGCGGCGTCGATGTACGTATGGCAAATGCCCACACCGCCCGCGACGACCGCCATCGAGGCTTCCCTGCGCACGCGGTTGATCAGCGCCTGCCCGCCGCGCGGGACCATCAGGTCGATCAGGTCGTTCATCGCCAGCAGCTCGCCGACCAGTGCTCGATCCGTGCTGCGCACCAACTGGATCGCGTCAGCCGGCAAGTCGTTCGCAGCCAGCGCATCGCGCAGCACGTCGGCAAGGATGCGGTTGGAGCGAATCGCCTCGCGACCGCCCCGCAGCACCGACGCGTTGCCCGACTTCAGACAGATCGCGCCAATGTCGATCGTCACGTTGGGCCGCGATTCGTAGACCGACGCAATCACGCCCAGCGGCACTCGCACGCGCTCAATCTCAAGTCCGGATTCGGCGGTCGTGCGGTCGATCGTCTCGCCGACCGGATCCTCCAGCAGCGCCAGGTCTTCCAGCGACGCCGCCAACGCTTCCACCCGATCCGGCGTCAGTGTGAGCCGGTCAATCATCGCCTCGCTCAGGTGTCCGCTGGCCTCGGCGACATCCTCCGCGTTGGCGGCGACGATCTCCCCGCTGCGTTCGCGCAACAGCGCCGCCCCGGTGTGCAACACCGCGTTCTTCTGCTCGGTCGTCGCCCAGCCCAATGCCGGCGAGGCCGCCTTGGCCGCCTCCACCTGCCGCCGCAACTCCGCCGACGCATCCACTGCCCGGCCCACCATTGACTTAGTCGCCATCGTCCTGGTCCGTTCGCTCGCGTGACTCCTGCTGATCGTAGTCTGGGCCGCAGCTCAGCGCCGTTTCCGCCGACGCTCCGGCGGCTTCGGCGGGTCGCCGCTGCCGACGAAGCTGTACTCGTCCGAGGTCACCCCAAGCCGCTCCTCGAACCCGTCGATGATCTCGATCCGCGCCCCTTCGCCATCGTCGCCTCGAGGTCGAAGCCGATACGCCCCGCCCAGCGAATGCTCCGGATTGGACAGCGACGAGATCTTCCCGCGCCACGAACGCTCCCGAACCTCGCCCAGTCGGACCGTCTCGATGTCGATGATCGCGAAACACTCCGTCAGCTTCGTCCCCCGAGTCGTCCAGACCTCGGCTTTGAACTGCTGTCGACGCCGCATCGTTGTCATCGGTGCGCTCCAATGGATCGCAGCGTAGTCAACCCGAGCTCATCGCGACCGTTGCGGCGCATACGTCGCCGCCACTTTCGGGTCGGAGCCCGGCAACCGCTTGAGCACGACCGGCCAGAAGATGATCACCAGCAGCATCAGCGCGGCAGCCTCAATCACAACCGAAATCACGCCGCCCTGGATCCCGAACCACTCGAACATGAAGAACACCTGCAGTCCGGTTACCGGCCCCATCCCGATCACCATCGACAGAAACCCCATCACCCGGCCGCGCATCTCAGCCGGCGTGCGCGTGACCAGCAGCGCCGTCTGCATGATCGCGAAGGCGGAGAAGCCGAAGCCCATGCAAAACGAAATCAGCATCGACAACGGGTACCAGGGAGACAACACCATCCCCGTCACGCAAAGAATGAACCAGGCCGTCCCCGCGTAGTAGATCCGGCCCGACTGTCCCCAGCTGCTCCAACCGGCAATCGCCAGCGCACTGAAGAACGATCCCGCCCCGACCAGCGCCTCCAGCACGCCGATCCGGAATTTATCGACCCCCAACAGTTGCTGTCCGATATCGGGCAGCGCCGCGTTGTAGGCCGGAAAGAGCAGGTTGAAGACCAGCGTCACAACGAGCGTCCCGACCAGGAGCTCATTGCGCCGGATGTAGCTGAACCCGTCGCGGATGTCGCGCCAGGTCTCGCGCGCCACCTCGCCGAATCCGCTGGCCGATTCGCCGCGCAACGGCGGCCGGTAGTTCAGCGTGGACGCAATCATCGCCGAAATGATGAACGCGCAGGCCGTGAACAGGTACGCCCACTCGGCGCCCAGCTCCTGCAGCAGCCCGGCGCCAATCAGCGGTCCGGGAATCCGCACAATCGAGTCGGTCGACCAGTCCAGACCGACCGCGCGCCCGACCTGGTGTGGCGCAACCACGTCGGCGATCATCGCCCGGCGTGTCGGAAACTCGACCGACCACACGGTCCCGGCAATGAAGATGAAGGCGAGCAACAGCCAGAAGTCGATCCCGACCAGCATGACGAAGACGGTCAGGCCGAAGTACATCACCGACAGGATCAGCAGCGAACTGATCCAGATCTTCTTGCGGTTGAACCGATCGGCCAGGGCGCCGACAAACATGCCGAACAGCAATCTCGGCGCCATCCGCACCAGGAACGCCAGCGCCACGAATCCCGCCGCCTCGGCCAGGTCGCGTGCGAACAGCGTGAGCACCAGCATGTCCAGCCAGCGCACCATGCCGGTGACGCCGCCGGCCGCCCAGACCCGGCGAAAATCGGGGTTCGATACGAGTGCGCCGACGCCTTGTCCCCGTCGACGTGAAGGCGATCCGACCCGTAGGCTCACCTCACCGCCTGGGCCTCCGGCGCGTCCTGATGAGCCGCCTGGTGCTCACGGTCGCTGCGTTTTCCCCGGTAGACGCTCAGGTCAATCGCCCGCCAGACCTCCGGCGTCACCTTGAACAGCATCCGCGGCTCGGTCTGCATGTTGGCGAAGAAGGCGTCCACCGCGTCGGCGTTGGCCGGATCGCCCAGCCCCACGTACTTCTCCGCCAGCTTCCGCGAGACCGGCCAGATATCGAAATCGGGCAACGTGAAGGCCTCCGCCGTGCCGTCGATTTCGACATGTTGTGCTGGAGGCCCCGAGGCCTCGATGCAGAACGACATCCTGGGGTCGTTCATGAGTTGCTTGCACCAGACTCGGCCCAATGTTCCGGTCAACCACAGGTGTCCTTGCGGAGGATTGCGCGACGGGTGAGCATCGTCGCCAATGTCGCCCTCCCAGAGAAACCAGAGCGGAATCGTGTATGGCCGCCCATCCTGTCGCAGCGTCGCGAGCACGCCCATGTGGGGCTGCTCCATGAACTCTCGCCAGGCGTCCGGTCGCATTCGGGCCATGTCACTCTCCTTCGGTCGTCAGTCTGTCACCACGTCAAGACTGCGTCGAGGGTAAAGCCAACCACGCCCATTCAAGGCGAGAACGCCCCTACGCTGCGCTCCCCTCCTGTTCCCTCTCCCTGAGGGAGAGGGTTAGGGTGAGGGCCCTCGACCCAACACCGTCAGCCAACAGACAGAGAATCGAGCAAACTCGTCACGTAGCGACGGCTCCAATCCCTCAGCTCTCCCGACCCGATGCCAACTCCGACAGATCCACCGCCCGCCATCGATGCGGCGTCACTTTGAACAGCATCCGCACCTCGGACTGCATCATCGTCAGGTAGCCCTCGACCGCTTCGTTGTTCGCCGGATCGCCCCGTCCGACGTACTTCTCGACAATCCGCCTCATGATCGGCCAGATGTCCAACTCGTCGGGCATGCGCGGCTCAACCGTTCCGTCGATGCCAACGTGCTGGCTCGGCGGACCGGCCGTGTCGATGCAAAACGACATTGAGTTGTTGTTGAGCAGGTGCTTGCACCAGATCCGCGTCGGCGATCCGGTCAGCCAGATCTGACCCTGAGGAGGATTGCGCGACGGATGCATATCGTCCGGCACCACTCCCTCCCACATGTACCAGAGCGGGATCGTGTACGGCGTATTGTCTCGACGCAGCGTCGCCAGCACGCCGGAGTAGGGTTGTTCAAAGAACTCCCGTAGGACCTCAGGCCGCATCTCAAACATTGGCCGTTCCTCCCCGGTCCCTCAGACGTCCTGCCCCGCTTCGAACTCCGACAGATCGATCGCCCGCCAACGACTCGGCGTCACCCTGAACAGCATCGGCGCCATCGACCGCGTCGATGCCATGTACTGGTCAACCGCTTCGTCATTGGCCGGGTCTCCGCGTCCCACATACTTGTCCACCAGTCGCCGCATGATCGGCCAGGGATCGGCCTCCGCTTCAGTCAAGCGCTCGACGGTACCGTCAATCCCCACGTGCATCGCCGGCGGGCCTTCGACGTCGATACAGAGCGACATCCGCGGATCATGCTGCAGGTGACGAACCCAGGTGCTGGTCTCGCCGCCCAGAAACCAGGCGTGCCCAGTCGGCGGACTGTGAATCGGATGGAAGTCGTCCGGCACCTCACCCTCCCACAGGTACCAGAGCGGGATCGTGTAGGGACTGCCGTCCCGACGAAGTGTCGCCAGGATCGCCGGCAGCGGCTCGTCCAGGAAGTCGCGCAGCGCTTGCGCTCGCATCTCGAACATCTCACACTCCTCTACTGCGGCCCCTTACTGCGGCGTTGAGGGCAGACCGAGCAGTTCACGCGCTTCGGTTGGCGACGCCACCGGACGCCCGACCTCATCGCACAACGACACCAGTTCCTCCAGCAGCTCCGAATTCGAGGGGGTTCGCTCGCCGTCCCAGAAGTCCTCCAGCCCCACCCGCACATGGCCGCCCTTCTCCAGGGCCAGCCGCGCTAATCCGCTGCCCACGACGTCTCCGCCCAGGACGGCGACCGACCATTCAAGGCCAGTGCCCTCAAGCATCGAGAGGTAGGCGTCGAGGCACGGCTCGTTGGGCAGCATCCCAAAGCCCAGCGGTCCGCGGCCGGTGCCGGCGAAGTAGAGCTTGACCAGCGACCCGCTCGGCACCAGCCCCTTCGCGGCATAGGCGAGCACCACGCGCAGGAAACCCGGCTCGAAAATCGAGATACTCGCGCCCCGACCGATGCGGTTGGCCAGCGCGAACATCTGGCGGGCGTCGCGGTACGTGTTGATGTAGACCGCATCGACGTCGTTGGGCAGCCCCTCCGCATCGCTGCCGCCCAGCGCAACGGATCCAGCGTCGATCAGGCTCTGGCCCAGCACCCCCGCCGCCTCCAGCGCGGCAATGTGGCTCAGCCGCACATGAATGTCGGTGCCCGGGCCGCCGCTCGCCTGCGTGGGATAGAAGATCGTGTCCGGCCGCTGGCTCAGCGCTGCACCCCACGCGTCGATGTAGGGCTGAGGATCATGCCAGCCGGCCCGCGAGCGCGAGCCCTCACCGATCACCTCGTCATCGTTGTGGTTGTGCACGATCGACGCACCGGCATCGACAGCGCGCACCGAATCCGCCGCGATCTCCTCAACCGAACGAGGAGAGTTCGGATTTCGAGACTGCGGAGTCCCCCCATTGATCGCGGCCTCAATCACCACCGGCTTGGACATGATCCCCCTCCATCTCGGCACGCAGTCTAGGCGTACTGTCGAAGCGTGACCGCTCTGCGCACCGTCCGCCCAAGCGTTCACGGCAACGGTCTGCCTGACAACAAAGCAACGCGAATCCTCGTCGGATTCGAAGAGTTCCATGGACAGGTTCGAGCCTTAAGCTGATGTGGTATGAAGTGTGAGTGCGGAGCGTGGGGACAAGTCAGATGACTCGCCTTGCTGACGAGATTCGCGACCGCCGCGCACGCAGCTCATCGTTCGAGTACTTCTGCTTCACCGCCCCGCCACTTGCGGCGCTGGCACCCTTGGTCTGGTTCGGCGGCGGTGACGGCGCGGGGCAATCCTTGGCCATACCGATGCTCATCGGAGGATTGATCGGTGCTTTCTTCATCCTGTGCTCGGATCGCGAGCCAATGTTCAATCTCAACGCACCTGGGGAGATTGTTGTGTCGCTCTTCCCGGCCGCAATCCTGTTTCTAGTGCTCAGTCCCGATTGGTGGGCGGTCGCGGCTATGGCAACATTCCACTTGGTACAGGGAGAGATCGAACGCCGATCGCGGCCATCTACGAAACAGATACGAGTTCGAACTCATAACCTCCGCCAAAGACTCAGGCGGGTTGGTTCCTAGCAATTTCGATCTCGATTTCCGATACTGCCGGAAAGCAAAGGACTTCACCATGCTGATCGGCTACTTCACCGAACGCCCCTACCAGGACCCCCAGACCGGATTCTTCGGCGCCACCGGACTTGACCTGACCGACCTCGACGCCTCCAACTCGGCCTACGACCCGCGGGTCGGCTCGGAGCTCTATCACCGCTACCTCGACGAGAAGATCTACGCCGAGGAGATGGGCTTCGACGCGCTCATGCTCAACGAGCACCACTCCACGCCCTTCTGCATGGGCTCGGTGATGAACGTCGAGGCGGCGATCCTCGCGCGAATCACCAAGAAGGCCAAAATTGTTCTGCTCGGCAACATCCTGCCGATCTGGGAAGACCCGCTCTGGCTGGCCGAGACCCTCGCCCAGATCGACATGATCTCCGAGGGCCGGCTGGTCACCGGCTGGGTCCGCGGCGGCGGGCGAGAGTCCGTCTCCCACAATGCCCAGGCGCCCTTCAACTGGGAGCGCTTCCAGGAGGCGCACGATTTCGTCGTCAAGGCCTGGTCGACGCCCGGCCCCTTCCGCTGGGAGGGCGAGCACTACAACTTCCGCTACGTCAACCCCTGGTCGCGTCCGATCCAGGATCCGCACCCGCAGATCTGGATCCCCGGGATCATGAGCCGCAACACGGTCAAGTGGACGGCCGAGCATCGCTACCCCTACGTCATGCTGGCCACCGACCTCGAGCCGACCAAGCAGTCCTTTGCGTACTACGACGAAGTCGCCCAGGAGAACGGCTACGAGGCCGGCTCGGAGCATCACGGCTATCTGTTCAAGGTCCACGTAGACGAAACCGAGGAACTGGCCGAAGAGGCCGGCCGCCGCTACCTGCAGGGTCCCTCGAACCCCTTCCTCGAAGGCAACCAAGGCGTGGTCAAGGCCAACCTGCAGAATCTACCCGGCCTGACCTCCCGCACCAACGTGCTGCCCACGATCCAGAACTTCGCCGCCGCCGCCTCACGCGGCCGGACCGCCGCCGCCGAGGCCGCCCTCGCCGCCCGCGAGCAGCAACAGCCCGAGGCCTCGGACATCTTCGGCTCCTACGAGGACCAGAAACAGCGCATGACCATCATCACGGGCACGCCCAAGACCGTGATTCCCAAAATCCGTCACGTGCTCGAATACCTCCGCCCCGGCCAGATCTTCTTCTGGGACGGCGACGGCGCGATGACCCACCAGGACTCGATGCGATCGCTGCGCCTGTTTGGAGAGGAAGTCATCCCGGCTACGAGAGAAATCGCCAAGGAACTCGACCTCAAGTCAGCCTTCGAGGTCGACACCAAGACCGGCGAAGACCTCACCGTCGCCGCCGACTGAGCCGCGATGACCACAAACGAACCGAAGCGAGTCGGCGTCTTCGGGACGGGCTGGGGCACCCGGGTCTCCGTCCCCGCCTTCCGCGCCGCCGGCTGGGAGGTCGCCGCCCTCTGGAGCCGCAAGCCCGAACGCGCCGCGATGATGGCGGAGCAACTGGAGATCCCCTTCGCCACGCACGAAGCGCCCGCGCTGCTCGACCGGCCCGAGATCGACGCAGTCGCAATCCACACCCCGCCGCACATGCACCTCGACCTTTGCCGCGCCGCCTTCGCCGCCGGCAAGCACGTCCTGGTCGACAAACCGTTCGCGACCAACGTCGATGACGCGCGCCAGCTCGCCGCCGCCGCTGAGAATTCCAGTCTGACTGCGATGGTCAACTACGAGTTCCGCTATGCCCCGCTCCGCGCACGAGTAGCGGAACTGTTGCAGCAGGGCGCCATCGGCGAAGTCCGACATGCCAGCATTGACCTGCACATGACCAATCCCATGATCCAGATGGATCGCCCCTGGCGGCTCGACCCAGCCCACGGCGGCGGACTGTTGAACGAGATGGGTTCGCACGCCATCGATCGTTTCCGCCAGTGGTTCGGAGACATCGCCTCCGTCTCGGCACAGTTCGCGTCCTTCCCGCCAGAGGGCTTGGACCCCTCCTTCACCACGGAGGATCAAGTCAACGCCAGCTTCACATTCGACTCGGGCGCCTCAGCCGCGCTGTCGATGAGCTGGGTCTCCGATCCGCCCCTGGGCCTACATATCGTGATCACAGGTTCGGACGGCGTGATCCTGGCCACCTCGCCCGGCAGCATGCTGTCTGAGGGTGAGGTGAAGATCGGCAAGGCCGGAGACAGCCAGCTCACCGCAATCCAGGCGCCCGCTCTGGACTCCGATGACCTGCCTGCAGACGCCGTGGGCACCTCCGCACGGCTGATTCAGGCATTCGCAACGGGCATCGAAACGGGTAACTCGCCCGCGCCAAACTTCACCGACGGCCTGCACTCACAGATCGCAATCGACGCAATGCGCGAATCCGCGTCGGCCCGCCAGGTGTTGCCGATCGAGCGGGAGTAACAGCGGAGAAAGACTGCTAACGCAAGTCCTCCACGATCTCCGCCAGCTCCGCCATCGCCTGCATCTGCTGGTCCGGAGGGACGTCCCAGTTCGGAGTCCGGTAGGCGGGGATGCTCAGCGCGTGCTCGAGACCGGCCTCTTCGTACTGGCCCAGGGTGTCGACGATCTCGTCGCGCGAGCCGCCGACCACGGCCGGGAAGCCTCGCACCGAATCGGCGTCGCCGTCGAGCAGCACCATCGGTCCGAGCATCGAGATCTCCAGCTCCGACATGTCGCGGCCGACGCGTTCCATCTCTTCCTCGACGATGGACAGTTCCTCGCGGATCTGGTCGGGTTCCGAGGTGATCGTGTGATAGCCCGTTCCGTATCGCGCGACGCGTCGCGCCGCGATTCGGCCCTTACCGCCGATCCAGACGGGGACATGGGGCTGCTGGTAACAGCCCGAGAGACCGCCCAGGTTCTCAAACTGGCGGAAATGGCCCTCGTGCGAGATCGGTTCGCGGTTGACGCCGTTGGTCCAGGCGCTGATCGCAATCGTCATCCACTCGTCGGTCAGCGCGCCGCGTCGATCGAACGGTTCGCCGCCCAGGCCGAGCGCCTCGAATTCCTCCTCCATCCAACCCACACCGATCCCAAGCAGCACCCGTCCCTCGGACAGTTGGTCGATCGTCGCGATCGCCTGCGCCTGGTAGAGCGGGTCGCGGTACGGCACGATCAGGACCGACGTGCCGATCTGGATCTCTGAGGTCCTCACAGCGACCGCCGACATCACGGCCAACGGGTCCATGATGTCCTGGTGAAAGGCGAAACCGGCCACGCCGGAGTCGTTGTATGGATACCTCGACTTAATTGCTGCGGGCATGAAGATGTGATCATGCACCCAGACCGAGTCGAAGCCCAGCAGTTCTGCGCGTTCCGCTACGTCGACGACATCGTTGATGTCGCCGAACTTGCCGGCGGTGCCAAAGTTGCCGATCGGGATTCCAAACTTCATCGTCTTGCTCCTCGACTAGGCGAATGCCGGCAATATCTCGTCGGAGACGAACTGCATGCTGTTCAGCACCCGCTCGACCGTCGTGTCCCCCTCAGGGTTCACCATCATCGGCGTTGCGATCAGGTGCTCGACGCCGACACGGCCGAACGCGAGCAAATCCGAGGCAATCTGGTCGGGCGAGCCGTGCAGCAGCGGCCGATCGTCCTCGTCCAATGACGTCATTGACGGACGCAGGTTCTGCAGTAGCTGAATCTCCAACTCGTCGGGGTCGCGGCGGTCGCGCTCGCAGGCATTGCGCACGCCCTCGACCTCGACCGCCATGTTCTCGACCGTCTGGAAGGCGGCGTGGTAGCCATCGCCATAGCGTGAGGCTCTGCGCCAGGCGTTGATCCCGTTGCCTCCGATCACGATGGGAATTGTGCCGCCGTCTTCGCGACGGTCCGGTTTGGGATAGGCGCCGACATTGTGGAACTCGACGAACTGTCCGTGGAACGAGGACGGTCCGGGATTGGTCCACATCTCGCGCATCGCCCGCAGGTACTCGTTGGTCACCGCTCCGCGGCGGCGATAGTGGACTTCGGTCAGTCCCAGTGCTTCGAACTCTTCGCGCATCCAGCCGACGCCTGCGCCCAGCACGATCCGCCCACCCGAGATCTGGTCGGCGGCGGCCAGCATCTTGGCCACGACGGCGGGATGGCGATACGGAATCACGAGCACCGAACAGCCGATCTCGACCGACTGCGTGGCCTCCGCCAGGGCGCACATGACGACCAGTGGATCGAAGCACTGAATCGTCGACGGCGCGGGAAACTCGCCCAGATCGTTGTAGGGATAGCGAGACTCAATCTGGGTCGGCACGACGATGTGATCGTTGGTCCAGACCGAGTCGAAGCCCAGGTCCTCGGCCGCCTGCGCGACATCGATGCAGGCATTGGGACCCGACTCGTCATTGAATCCATTCATATTGCCGACGCCGACGCCAAATCTCATGTTCACCACCTGCGCTCTCGTACCCGGCCGTGTTGTTCGTGAATGGTACGCCTTCGTGGATACACTGAGCCGCAGGACATGATGGTTGGGCAGGAAGGTCGGGAGCGACGTGTCTGAGTGGGCCAGGGGCGATCGACCGCTCGCGACCGAACAGCCGGCAGCACCAGCACGAGTGCCGCCTGCAGAATCGGCGTCGTTGCCTACTCCGGCCGTGGCGCAGGACTCTCCCTTTGCTGCACTTCGCAAGGAGATAGGCCGCGTGATTGTCGGCCAGGAAGGGCTGGTCGCTCGGCTCCTGATCGCGCTGCTCTGTGACGGTCATTGCCTCGTCGAGGGTGTTCCCGGGCTCGCCAAATCGCTGACCGTTTCGACTCTCGCCGGATGTCTCGATGCTGGCTACGCACGACTCCAGTTCACGCCCGACCTGTTGCCCGCCGACCTGACCGGTTCGGAGGTCTACAACGCCGCCGAGTCGAAGTTCGAAGTGCGCCAAGGGCCAATCTTCACAAACATTCTGCTCGCTGATGAAATCAATCGCGCTCCCGCCAAGGTGCAATCTGCGCTGCTCGAGGCGATGCAGGAGCGTCAGGTTTCTATTGGCGGCCAGACGTTCCCGCTTCCCGCTCCATTCCTCGTGCTGGCCACGCAGAATCCGATTGAACAGGAAGGCACCTATCCCCTGCCGGAGGCGCAACTCGACCGCTTCCTGTTGAATGTGCGGGTCGACTATCCGGGCGAGCTGGACGAACGCGAAGTGCTCGACCGCACGCTGACCGGAGAGATTCAGGCGGTCAACCCGGTACTGGCCCTGCCAGACGTCGTGGAGGCGCGGAGGTCCGTGGGCCTGGTCCGAATGGAACCAGAGCTGCGCGATTACATCGTCCAGCTGGTTCGCTCGACCCGGTCGCCCGGCCGGCAGGTACGAGAGCTGACGGCCTATGTCGAATTCGGCGCCTCGCCACGGGCGACGACGGCACTGGCGACCAGCGCCCGGGCTGTGGCCTGGCTGTCGGGCCGTGACTACGCCACGCCCGACGACGTCAAGGCAATGGCGCTGGACGCGCTGCGCCACCGAATTGTCTTGAGCTATGAGGCCGAGGCAGACCAGGTGACGGCTGACGATGTGATCGCGCGCTTGCTCACGGCGCTGCCACTGCCCTAGGTCTGTCATGTCCCGCCTGCAACGGATTCGCGAGTGGATCGCTCCTCCAATGACGGAGGTCAGTTCTCCGGCGCCCTCCCTGGACGAGATTCGCCGCCAGGTGCGGCACATCGAAGTCCGCGCCCGCCGCGCCCTGCGCGACGAGCTGGCTGGCGAGTATCGAACCGCCTTTCGCGGACGGGGTCTCGAGTTTGCCGAGTTGCAGCCCTACAACCCTGGCGACGATGTCCGCTCGATCGACTGGAAAGCCACAGCCAGGTTGCGGACCCCGGTCGTTCGCCGCTACGTCGAAGAGCGCGAACAAACGGTCCTGATCCTGGTCGACGTCTCCGGCTCGATGGGTTACGCCGCTTCGGGACCGTCGGTGCGGGACCGGGCGGTCGAGATCGCCGGCGTACTGGGACTGGCGGCGGCAGCGGCGAACGATGTGGTCGGCGTGGCGGCGTTTGCGACCGATGTCGTCCTGGCTGTGCCTCCGGCCAAGGGATCGAGCCACGTCCTACGCATGCTGCGCGACCTGCTCACGTTGCGAGCCGGGGGTCGGACCGAACTGGCTCGCGCGCTGCGCTACGCCGGTCGCGTGATGCGCAAACGCGGAGTCGTGATCGTCATTTCGGACTACGTCGCCACTCATCCGGATCACGTCTGGGAGCCCGCGCTGGCCCAGCTCAGCCGACGGCATGATGTGGTGGCCGTTTGCCTGCGCGACGCACGCGAGACGCGACTGGCGGCCGCCGCCGGGAGCGCGATTGTGCATTGGGGCGGGGCGGAGCGCGGGGACTTGCTGCTGGCCGACCATGGCATCTCAGAGACTCAGGAGCGGGAACTGGCCAGCGAACGTCGCCAAATGCTCGACCGACTTCGCCAGTGTGGCTGCGACGCCGTCATGATCGACACCGACGAGGATTGGATTGCGGTTCTCGTTGGACTCTTCCGCCAGCGTCGGAGTCGGCAGTGAAGCACGCTGGCCTGGGGTTGCTGCTCCTGCTCGCAGCTGTGTTGCCGACGGCGGTCGCCATTGCCCAAGAGCCCGCAGCGACGGTGTCCATCGTGCCCGACGGCGAACTGACCGTGGGTGATCCCGTCGAAGTGCGGGTCAGGATCAGTCACGAACCAGGCGATCGTGTGCTGATGGACGGGTCGGTCGTGCAGATGGGCGGCATGGAACCGGCGGCGCCGGTGATTACCGAAGTCAGCGAGACCGAGACCTTGGTCGTCTTCCAAACCCGGGCATTCGCCTCCGGCCGATTCGACGCGGAACTGCCCGTGATTCCCGTTCAGCGTGCCGACCAATCGCAGACCGAGCTTCCCTTGCGCCCGCTATCGATCACGATCAGCTCGGTGCTGGATGGGCAATCCGAGCCCCGCCCAATCAGCGGTCCGGAGCTGCTTGACGGTGATCGCCGCAGCTTCACACCGTGGATCGTGGGAATCATCGGGATCGGCCTCGGATTCGTGCTGACCACCCTGGTTCGACGCCGATTTCGACGGTCGCCCGTGACGGTCACGACCGATGGAACGGAGGCTGCGGTCACGCAGCCCGTAGGGCTTGAACCGGACGCCACGCTGGATCCGGCGGAGCAATGCCGACAGCTGGCGACGTCCGTCCGCTCACGCCTGGCCGAGGACTGGTCGCTGCCGGCATCGGCGCTGACATCATCGGAGATTGGTCCGGCGCTGGCTGCCGTCGGAGCGCCCGGCGTGGTCGTCCTTCGAGTCACACGCCTGCTGGAAGCCTGCGACCGCGTCCAGTTTGGCGGTGAACTGCCCGGCCCCGATCGTGTGAGCGGCTACGTGCAACTGGCGGAGTCGATCTGGTCGGACGGAGACTCGTCGTGAGATTCGACGATCCGGTCCTGCTCGCCCTGCTCTGTTTGCTTCCGCCGTATCTCTGGCTACTGCGCCGCGAAGCGCGCTTGTTGCGGCCTCGGTATCTCCTGCCTCAGCTCCATGGCGCGCCGCCGTTGGCCGGCCGCGCCAGCCGACGGATGCGAGCGATGCCCTGGCTGGCGATCCTGCGCGGGGTCGCGCTGGTACTGATCATCATTGCGGCGACCAGGCCGCAGGCGACGACTGTCGAGGCCGTCAAGCCGGCCGACGGAATCGACATCGTCCTGGTGATCGATGCCTCGTCATCGATGACGGCCGCGCGCCTGACCGGCAATGAAACGCGCATGGAAGCGGCCCGCCGCGTCGCGCGCGACTTCATCGCCGAGCGGCAGGCCAACGGAACCGACCGGATTGGGTTGGTCATGTTCCAGCGACGAGCCCTGGTGCTGAGTCCCCTGACACTCGATCTGGACGCGATCGACGAGATGGTCGACGTCTCGGTGCGCAGCGGCCTGATCCCCGATGGGACGGCACTCGGCGTCGCGACCATGGAAGCGATCGATCTGCTACGGGGCTCAGACGCCGCGTCGCAAATCGTTGTGGTCCTGACCGATGGCGAAAACAACGTTCCCGACATCACGCCGAATCAAGCGGCCGCGGTGGCTCGCGCCACAGGAGTCAAGCTCTACACGATCGGTCTGCCTTCAAACCCGCGGGCCGTCGGCGTGGGATTTAGCGAACTGACGCTGGTCTACATGGCCGACGAGACGGGCGGTGTGTACTTCCGTGCGACCGACTCGCAGGAACTGGCGGACGCCTATCAGTCGATTTCCGACCTGGAGCGCAAACGCGTCGGCGACGAGTTGTTCCTGACCACGGAGGAGCTTGCTCCCTGGTTCCTGATCGCGGCAGGGTTGCTGATCGCCCTGGAGATCGGTCTGCGATCGACCTGGTGGCGGAGGGCGCCCTGATGGCACTCGGCTCGCCGGCGATGCTCGCCCTGTTGGCATTGATTCCCGCAGCCGGGATCGGCTGGTGGTGGCTCTGGCGCGCGCGACGGCTGCACCGACTGGCTGTCGGCGCACAGGTCGCGGGCGTTCGGCGGGGAGTGACGCTGTCGCGGTTGCTGTTGCTCATGGCGTTCGGACTGATTGCCCTGGCAGCGTCCCGACCAATGTGGGACGCCGGTCAGCAGACCCTGGGCCAGTCGGACTTCTCCCTGGTCGTGGTGCTGGACGTCTCACAAAGCATGGCCGCTGAAGACGTTGGCGCAGGCATTGGCGAACCAGTCAGCCGCTTCACAGCCGCGAAGTCGGAGATCCAACGACTCATCGACGGTCGCCGCGGAGATCGAGTGGGACTCGTGATCTTCGCCGGTGGCGCCTTTCTCCGCTTCCCGCTCACTCGCGATCACGAGGCCGCGTTGCAGGTCCTTGAGGCGTTGGAACCTGGTGAGGCACTTGTCATTCCAGGCTCGAACATCGCCGCGGGCATCGAACTGGCTGCGGACACCATTGCCCGTGCGTCGGAAGAGGACGGCGCCGGACGCGTGAACGGGGCGATCGCGGTCGTCAGCGACGGGGAGGTGCATGTCGGGGACGGCGAGGGCGCGGCGGCGGCAGCGCGAGCAGAAGGACTACAGGTGTTCGCAGTCGGCGTCGGCTCGGAGCGCGGTTCGACCATTCCGATCGACCCAAGCGGTGAACCGAAGAACAACCCGGCCACCAACGCGCCGATCATCACGCGGCTCGATGCTACGCATATGCGGCAGATTGCGGCGGCCGGCGGTGGACGTTATCTCGAGCTCGACCAGCCGGGCACGATGGCGGGCATGAACGCCGACCTCGCCGCCCTGGACCTGGTGCGCGAGGTGGTCGTCGAAGAGACGGCGCTGGCCGAGCAGTTCCAATGGTTCGCCGGCGCAGCGGCATTTGCCCTGCTGGCGGCGCTGGCGGCGCGAGTCTTCGGATGGTCGCTGGGGGGTCGCTTCGGTCTCGCCTCTCTGGGGGCACTGGCTGGGGCGATGCTGCTCGCGAGTGGTTGCGGCGGTCCGAGCATCAGCCAACTCAATCGCGACGGCGTGAATCACTATGGGGCGGGCCAATACGCCGAGGCTTTGGAATCCTGGCGTGAGGCGCAAGAGTATGCGCGGTACACGGACGCCGGAATCGATCCGCGGCTGCACCTCAACGCCGGTCGCGCACTGCATCAACTGGGCGAGTTCGAGCGGGCGGAAACGGAAACATTGAACGCGCTGCGTTCCGAGGATGGGGCAGTGCGGGCGATGGCCTGGTTCCACACCGGCAATCATCGCTGGGCCAGCGAGGATCTCTTGGGCGCGCGCCTGGCCTTCATCGAGGCGCTGCGCGAGTCACCGGCGCTGCTTGATGCGAAGATCAACCTTGAAATCGTCAATGGCTTGCTGGCGTCGCTACTGGAAGACGATGACGGCCCGGTTGGTAGTGATGATCCCGGAGCGAACGGGCAGGAAGGTGAGGCATCTGATTCCTCTGAATCAGATGCCGAGCTATCGGGAGGCGAAGCGGGGCGCGACCGCCCGCGGAGCCAGGCTGACAGTGAGGGGCAACGTCAGTCGACGGAGGGCGGCCAGGGCGCAGGAGCGAGACCGACCACGCCAACGTTCGCCGAGGAGGAGTCGCTGCTTGAGCGACGCGCGGTAGCGCTCGACGAACTCCAGACCGCACTGGAACAGCTACCGCTGGAGAATGCCAGCCTCGAGCAGGCGTTGGCCGTCCTCGATGCGCTGCGGGCGGTGCCGGGCGAGCGTCTGGCCGCCGGCCGGCTGCAGCTCTCGGACCGTCCCTTTGATTGGTGAACCGAGAGGAATCCCGCGCCGCTAGCGACCGCGATCAGTCTCCGGCAGGAGCAGGCGCCGACCCGATCTCGTCCTCAGCCAGAGAGGGAGGCTTCACCGGGATTCTGAGCCAGCGACGGATCAGGCTATTGCGCAGGCGCTTCCAGGACTGAAGCGTGTGCGCTCGCTGTTCCTCGTTCAGCGTCTTGCGGCCGAATCGAGTGGCGGTGTAGTGGTCGGCGAGGTCAACGGCCAGTTCTCCCAGCCCGAGCGTCGCGTCAATTTGCCGGGCGTGCTCCTGGGGAGTAGTCGAGGGTTCAACGCGAATGCCGATCCAGCGCGCCAGCCGGGAAGTCGACACCCAGAGCCTCGCAGTCGGCTCCAGGCCGCGCAACGAGATCTGCCAGAGCAGCCAGAACAGCAGCAGAACTGCGGCGAGCACTGCTGCCGCAATGGCCGGACCCAGCCAGTACCACTGACTGGTTCCCTGTTGGAGACGGAGATTCTCGGCCGGTATCGTCCCCGCGGCCAGGTACTGCAGGATGTCGTCGAGCACGACATCGGCCAGGCTCACCCCGCCGACACCAGGTCTGAGGTCGAATCGTGGCGTGGCCAGGCGCTGAGCGGCGATCCGGCGGCCGCCACCGCCGCCACCCGCGATCGAGGCCAGCGCCTCATCCGCCGACGTCGTGGGGGTCGGGTCGAAGTCGACCCAGCCGTAGTCCGGGAAGTAGACCTCGACCCAGGCGTAGGCGTCGTGTCCGCGAACGATGTAGTTCTGGGTACGCTCGTCGAAGTTGTTGCCGCTGAGCACGAAGCCCGTCGCGATCCGTGCGGGAACGCCAGCGAGGCGCAGCAGGATGGCCATCGACGACGCGTGGTAGTCGTAATAGCCGCCAATCGGCAGGCCGTCTTCGACGTTTTCGAACAGGAACCAGTAGACCGCGTCCGACTTGGCCGGCGGCAGTTCGATTTCTGTCGTCAACGGATAGAGCGGGATCGCCTCGCCATCGTCGCCGCGCACGATTTGACCGTCCTCGTCAATCGCCGGTGCGGAGCGTAAGTACGTCTCAATCGCCGAAGCGATCGAGTAGGGGTTGTATCCGTCGTCATCGCGCAGCGGGTCGGGTCCCAGATTAAAGCTCCTGGCGATCTGGCGAAGCAACGCGTTCAGGTTGGTCAGTTCCTCTTCGTCGTAGTCGGGAAGTTGGAGGAAGGTTTCGCTGACCCAGAGCGGATAGTCGTTGCCCGCCGCGGCCAGCGCTCCTTCGTTGGCGCCCGACACCGTGCCGGTGATCTGATAGGTGAATCCGGCCCGGACCCGGCGCTGCGTGGGCCGCAGGGAGAGCACATCGGTCTCTTCCGGCTCTGAGCGCAGTAACAGGCCGATCGGCGCGCCGCTCTTCGAATCCACTGCTACGTCGACCAATGTGTACTGGGCCGGCACATACGAGGCCACTTCGTCGGCAGACGGCGGCTCGATCTCATCGTCGGCGTCTCGATTGCCCTCTGCGATCCGCTCGCTGATGGCTGCCAGCGGCGACTCCAGATCGGTCCCATCGAAGCGCTCCGGCCGGGCGAAGTCGACTGTGAAGTCCACCGATGCCAGCGTGTCGACGCGCAGATCCTTGTTCGCGATCACGGGCGCGCCGAACGAGAACATCACTGCAGGCGATTTCTCGACCGAGATTTGAGCGGCAACCGGACGACGTTCCAGATACTCGCTGGTCAGGACCGTCGCCTCGTTGGCGACAGAGGTCTCATCCGATGCCCGAGAGCCTGCGATGGGTTCCAGCTCTCGTACAGTCCTGGCGATTGATGGCGATTGACGCCATCCTCTTCCCGTGTATTCGTCGTATGCCGCGCCGCGGAGCAGGCCGGGCTCGGTCGCGGCAGCGCGCATGATGATCGCGTCACCAGGATCAACGTCGCCTTGCAGTACGAGGAAGTTGTCGAACGAATGGACCGGCACTCCGCGTCGCGAGTCGATTCCGCTGAACAGGCGACGGAAGTCGTCATTCAGCCCGTCGAAGGGCTCGGCGATGGTAGCCCAGGCGTCTTCGAGCGCCTGAGACTCATCCGGCCGCGGAATCGCTCGGGACAGGCTGAGCAACAGCACGATCGCGATCATCGTGGCGCCGAGGAAGGAGAGCGAGATCCAGTCGGGATAGGCGGATCCTTGCGCCCGCCAGCGGTCCATTCGCCGCAGCAACGAGGCCCGCATCAAGAGCAGCATCGAGCCGGTCAGGAAGAACCCGTAGGACAGGTTCCACTGGCGGTCGGAGAGATATGAGACGTTGACGGCCAGCAACGCGCCGAGCAGGATCAGCGCGACCCAAGGGTTTCGCCATCGCGCGACCGCATAGGCGCCGAGGAACGATGCAATGAAGACGAACACATCGGTGAAGAAGACGAATGGCAGGTTGTCGGTCGTCAGGCCGGAGCTAAAGGCCTGTTTGAACCAGTCCTGGAAGCGAAAGCCGAAGTCGGTGAACCGGTCCCAGAACAAGGGCTGTCCGCCCAGCGTTTCCATCTGCGTGATCTGGGCCATGATGATCAGGCCGCCAATCACGATCGCGGCGATCATCGCGAACGGCCAGCGCAGCCAGCGGACCTGTCCCAGACCCACGGCCAGCAGCACCGCAGCAGCGGCGGTGATCCGCAGGTCGGGCATCCCATCAACCCAGCCGGCGATGTAGATGCTGTTCGAGGTGGACAGGGCGACCAGCAGCAGGATGCCGATCGTTATCGTCGTCTCCATCATGCGCTGGAGGAGGGTCAGCCTCCGTTGTTGACCTGAAACCACGAGGGTCTCGCCCGCGGCACGGCGGGCGAAGAAGCGGCGTTCCGCTTCAGCAACGAGCGTTGTTGGCTCGTTGGAGTCGTTGCCGGTGGGAGTTCTGGCACTCACTGGACGGGTGTTTCTTCGCTCGCCGATTCAACGGCATCATCGCCGTTGCTCCAGTCGACCTCGGCCAGTACTTCTTCCATTTCCATACTGGCCTGAGCCGCAGGCGCGGCTCCGCCTCCGTTGGTTCCGTTGGTCGGTGAGTCGGCGGATAGCGCGACGCCTGAAACTCTGCCGCCGCCGGGAATCTGGCCAACCATTACTGCGGGAATGTGATCGCCCTTGCGAATCAGGTTGACCTGGACACCCAGCGCTCGCAGCTCGACGGCGGTCGCCGCTGCGCCTGAGCGACCTCCCCACGATTCCAGGTCGATCATCGCCACCGCCGCCTTGACGCCGCGCTGGGTCAGCGTGCGAATCGCTCCCTGCCAACGCGGATCGGTGGACGCTGTGACCACGATCACGGTGGTGTGCCGCCCCCAGCGCCGCGATTGCTGGTAGAGAATCGAAGCGACCGGCACCGTCCCAACGGCTTGGGCGACGGCCAGTGATTCGAGCATCCGACCAAAGTGCTGTGATCCGCGGTCGGGCTCAATCACGTCGAGCCGTTCGCCGAACATCATCAGGCCCACGGATCGATTCTGATTGATGAACAGACGCACGACCGATGCGGCAACGGTCACGGCGGTCTCGATCGTGGCGTCGTCTCCTGTGCCGATGTGGTCCTGACTCGAGAGGTCGAGGATCACCCAGAGGTGAGACGCCGGGTCAAGCTCGAACGTCTTGACCTTGAGCGAACCGGTGCGCAGGCTGCTCTTCCAATGGATCCGGTTAACGGAGTCGCCCGGTTCGTAGTCGCGAATGCCCGACGCATTCGGCGTGACGTAGTGGGTACGTCGGCGAAACCGTCCCTCACCGGGCAGGTTGGCAGGTGGAGCGGAGTAGCGCGGCAACTCGAGCGCGCGCGGATACACGACGAGCCCGCGGCGGTGCCCGAATCGCATCTCGCGGCTGAAGATGTCGAACGGATCCGAGCTGCGCACGGTGATCGGGCCGAGGTTGTAGAGCCCGCGCCGGTGGCATGTCGTCTGTACGCGCCAATTGCGGTGACTGGTGCGCCCCAGAGAGGTCACAAACTGGGCCGTGTGGCCGGGCAGGTCGGATGCTTCCTCAACTTCCAGCCAGAGCTTGGGGATGGCCGAATCGTTGATGACTTCGAATCGCTCGACAATAGATTCGCCGGCCTGAACACGATCGCGGGATCGCGACATGCGCACGCGCACGCCCTGTCCCGAAGACCAGGTCCAGAGGCCGGCCAGGATCAGACCGAAGAGCAAGGTGTAGCCAAGTCGCTGTGGCAGCCAGTAGTTGGAAGCGAAGCCAACGGCGAATGCGACGATCGTCAGCGTGACGACGATGCTCAACGAACGGCGTGTGCCGAAAGTTGCGCGCCATGCCCCGCCAAACACGAGGCGGAACGGGCTGGCCACTGCTCCACCAACGCCGCGCACCTTCTAGTCCGTTCTGCGGTCCGGCCTGGAGCGCCGGCAGGTCATGATGCAGCTCTGGCGCCCGGCACCGCGACCCGTTCGAGCACATCATCGACCACCGTGCGGGCATCCTGGTTCCGCACCTGGGCCGATGGGCTGAGAATGATCCGATGGCCCAGCGCGGCGTGGGCCAGCGCCTTGATGTCGTCGGGGATCACGTAGTCGCGTCCGGCCAGCAGGGCCGACGCCTGGGCGCAGCGGAACAGCGCCAGCGACCCGCGCGGCGAGGCGCCCAGGTACACCGCCTCGTGAGAACGAGTCGCCGCGACCAACTGCACGGCGTACTGCTTGAGTTGCGGATCGACCCAGATATCGCGAGTCACCCGGTGGATCTCTCGGACCTCCTCCGGGGACGTGACCGGCGTGAGCGACTCAATTGGATGCTGTTGCTGTTGGCCTTCGAGCACCGCGACTTCGTCGTTGGCGTCGGGATAGCCGAGGTGGATGCGCAGCAGGAAGCGGTCCAGTTGCGCCTCCGGCAGCGGGAAGGTGCCTTCGTACTCGACGGGGTTCTGGGTTGCCATGACCATGAAGGGCGGAGGTAAGGGTCGGGTGACGCCGTCGGCAGTGATTTGCCGTTCTTCCATTGCCTCCAGCAGCGCCGATTGGGTTTTCGGCGTGGCCCGGTTGATCTCGTCGGCAAGCACGATCTGCGAATAGACGGGTCCGTGCCGCCACTCGAAGTCCTGGGTCTTCTGGTTGTAAACCGACACACCGGTGACGTCGGAAGGCAGCAGGTCGGGGGTGAATTGGATCCGATTGAAGGTGCAACCGGTCGAAACCGCGAGCGCCCGGGCGAGCATCGTCTTTCCCGTGCCCGGTACGTCCTCGATCAGCAAGTGCCCGTCGGCGACGAGGGCGACCACTGCCTGGCGCACTTCTCTCGTCTTGCCCAGGATGACGCGTTCGACGTTGGCCACGACACTGAGGAGCACGGTTCGGGGATCGTCCATCGGGGAGTTCTCCGCTTACAGGTCTGCCGCTGATTCCAATCGCAACGACGCGGCCGTTACGAACCGAAGCGGCCTCCGACATCTGGTCTGAGGGACACTTGATGAGAGCGTAGCCGATGTCTGTAAAGTAGTTCTGTCGGTATGTCCCATTCGGAAGATCTCAGGCAGGTGGGACGGGGGATGCCGCTGCAATCGCCCCACTATCCGCTCCGGCTGAGCCGGCGGACCGTGTTGCGGGCGCTGGTCGGCGCCGGCGCCGGCGTGCTCCTGACCGCCTGCGGCGGAGACGACCTCGATCCGTTCGCCGCTGGCCGACAGCCGACCTCGCCGCCGTCCAGGACCCAGGACCAGGCGCAGCAGACGCAACCGCAGCAGGCCCAGCCGGAAGAGGCGGCCGCGCAGGCGGCTGGCCAGGCCGACCTCGCCATTGAGTTGCCTGAACCGCTCGTCTACGTCATCCCCAGCCCCGCGACACAAGGCCAGACCGTTCTCGTGTTGATCGAGGCACCCGGCGCACGCCAGGCGTCACTATCCTGGCAGGGGCAGGCGTTCTCGCTGCTCAAGAGCGAAGACCGATTCCTGGGTTTCTTCGGGATCGACGCGAATGCGCCGGTCGGCCCGCAGTCGCTCGGCGTTGCCGTGTGGGGGCCGCGCGGCGAGCAACTGCTCTGGCAGGAGACGGTGATCGAGATCGAATCCGTGGAATGGACGATCGACAACATCCAGATCGACGGCCCCAACGCCGCCCTGCTCGAGCCGGCCATCCGCCAGGCCGACGAGACCGCCAGGCTGCCGTTCCAGTCAACGCTGACGCCGCAACTGCACTGGTTGGGCGTCTTCGATCCGCCCTCTGACGGACAGATCACCGCCCTCTACGGTGAGCAGCGCTCGTTCAACGGCGGTCCAATCGAGGAGTACCACACCGGCATTGATTTCGGCGGCGAGACCGGTTCGTCCGTGACCGCGGCCAACAGCGGCATCGTCAGTTGGGCGGGGCGAACGCGGCGACGCGGCAATGGGATCATCGTCGACCACGGCGCAGGGGTCTTCACCGGCTACTACCACCTGTCCGAAGTGCTGCAAACAGCGGGAGCGGTGGTTGAGCAGGGCGATCTGATCGCGCGGATGGGCGCCACCGGGCTCGCAACCGGCCCGCACCTGCACTGGGAGGTGGTCGTCCGAGGCACCACCGTCAATCCACTCCCCTGGCTGCGCTTGCTGGAGTTCCCCGACCCGTTCCAGGAGTTGAACCCGACTAACGCGCTCACTTCAACAAACCTGGCCCAAGGCTCGTAAGTCGGGGCACCTCGACATTCGCTTCGACTCGGAGCAGCGACCGCCCTACGATCGTGCCGCCTCCAGCGTGAGCGCAATGGCGATGATTGCCGCTGTTTCGGCTCTCAAGGGCCGGTTGCCGAGCGAGAACGGTTGCCAGCCGTGGTTGCGGGCCAGTTCGGCCTCCTCGGGCGTGTAACCGCCCTCGGGACCGATCAACAGATGCACCGGATCGGGTTCCGGCAGACCGTGGTCGCGACGCTGCTGAAAGATCGGCGCGATCCGCTGGTCCGGCTCAAGCGCCGAAGCGAGCAGGCGCAACGTGTTTGGCCCGGCGGCTTCCTGGATCAGATCCACCACTTCGACCGGCGCGTGGATTTCGGGTCGGTATTCGCGACGGCACTGTTCTGCGGCTTCGGTCGCCAGCCGCCGCCATCGGTGCAGACGCTGCGCCGCGTCGCCGCGAACGATTGCTCGTTGCGACCAGACCGGACGGATCTCATCCACGCCAAGCTCGGTTGCTTTCTCGATCATGAAGTCGTATCGCTGAGGCCGAATCAACGAGGCTGAGATCACGATGCGTGGTGGAGGGAGAGGCGCCAGCGGCCGGCTTTCATCGATCCGGCAGATGACATCATCGCGAGTGACCCGCTCAACCGAGGCGCGGTAGAGACGATCGGTGATGGGATGGACCAGTTCCAGGGCGTCGTCGCGGCGGATCCGCATCACGCGCTTGAGACGATTCGCCTTGCCGCCGCTGATCGTGATCGCGTCATCCTCAACTCGCGTGGACTCGTCGAGGAAGTACCGGGGCACGAGCCCGATCGCTCGATCATCGTCCATCGCCGGATCGTCGTAGTGCCGGGTCATCGCGCCGAGCTCTTCTCAGAATCGATCCGGGGCATCACCGAGATCGAGCATTAGACTCCGCTGGGACAGAAACTGTACTACTTCCACGCGGACAGGTTCAGTGCAAGCAAGGGATGGGGCATCACATGGATCTCGGACTCAAGGGCAAGGTGGCGATTGTCACCGGCGGTTCAGAGGGCATTGGACGGGCTACGGCGATCCTGTTCGCTCAGGAAGGCGCCAGCGTCGCGATCGGGGCTCGGCGTCAGGGGCCGCTCGACGAGGCGCAGGCGGCTGTGGAAGCGGCAGGCGGCGACTGCCTGGCGATGTCGATGGATGTCACCTCGGACGATGACTGCGAGCGGCTTGTGGCGGCCACAATCGAGCGCTTCGGCGGCGTCGACATCCTGATCAACAACGCCGGCCAGTCGTCATCAGGGATGATCGAGTCGCATGACATCGAAGCCTGGGCGGTCGACCTTGACCTCAAGCTCTACGGGGCGATCCGCCTGGCCAAGCTCTGCGCGCCGTCGATGCGAGAGCGTGGCGGCGGACGAATCGTCAATCTGCTCAACATCGGCTGCAAGACGCCCGGAGCAGGCTCGATGCCCACGGCAGCTTCGCGCGCCGCCGGTCTGGCCATGACCAAGGCGCTGAGCAAGGAAGTCGCGGCCGACCAGATTCTCGTCAACGCGGCCTGCATCGGATCGGTCGACTCGGCCCAGTGGCACGGCTTCCACGAGGCGCAGATGCCCGACGCGACGTACGAAGAATTCCTCGACAGCGTCGGCGAGCGGATTCCGGTCAAGCGGATCGGCACCTCCGAGGAGGCAGCCAACATGATCGTCTTCCTCGCCTCGGGAGCGGCCAGTTTCATCTCCGGCTGCGCGATCAACATTGACGGCGGCGCCTCGCCAGCGTGGTAACCGTGAAGCTTGCTCTACGAGGCGGTGGCAAAAAGCAGCGCGCGCCATTCGTCTTCAGTGCGGACAGTCTGAAGCTGCAGACACCTGTTGCTCAGGGCAGCCGCTACCTCATCCTGCCGTGAGGCGATCAATCCGCTGACGATCAGTCTGCCACCCGGTATCAGTGCGCTTGCCAGATCTTCGGCCAGGAACTGCAGCAAGTCGGCCGTGAGGTTGGCGATCACGACATCGAATCGATCGGCCGAGCGGACGGAACCCTCCACGACTTCAACGCGCTCGGCGAGGCCGTTCTGCCGTATCGTCTGGCGCGCAGCATCCACAGCCACAGGGTCGATGTCGGTCGCAACGACCGACGCCGCGCCAAGTTTCGCGGCTGCGACGGCCAGGATGCCGCTTCCGGTCCCAACGTCCAGAACGCGTTCTCCGCCTTCGATCAGTTCCGCTAACAGACCAAGACAAAGCCGCGTCGACTGATGCTGTCCGGTGCCGAACGCCAGCCCGGGAACGAGGTCGATCACTACCTCGTCTGCACTGGCTTCGTAGGGAATGTGCGGCGGGCGGACAACGATGGTTCGGGGGCCGGGGACGCGAACGATCTCGAAATGGTCATGCCAGGCTGTACGCCAGTCGCGGTCCGGCAATTGCTCGACCGAGAGGGCCCGATCTTCCGTCAGCAGTTGCGCAGCAGATGCGCGCAGTCTCGGCTCAATCTCACTCCACTGGTCGATAGTCAGATAGCCGACCACCTCGGCCCGGTCAGTGCGGTTGTCGTGGCCGGGCCAGGGTTCTTCCGTTGGTTCGTCCAGCAGGTACTCGACGCTCGAGTTGTAGACCCCGACCAGCTCCCAGGCGGCGACGGCGAACTCAACCTGTGACGCATCGACGGCGATCGAGACCCGAAGCAGGGTTGGCGTGCGACTAATTGGAGAAGGCTCCGCGGATGCGCGAAAAGACGCCGTCTTCCTCACCGCCTGAGGAGGTGGGCACATCGAGTTCCTCGGCGAGCTGCTCAAACAGCTCGCGCTGGCGGCTCGACAACTTGGTAGGTATCTCAACCACAACGTGCACGCGCAGATCGCCACGTCCGCGGCCGCGCAGATGCGGGACGCCCTGGCCCCGCAGGCGGAACTCGTGCCCGTGCTGAGTCCCGGCCGGGACGTTGAGCGGCTGCGCATGACCGTCGATGCCGGGGATCTGCACCTCGGAGCCAAGCACCGCCTGCGCCACGTTCACGTGCAGCGGCAGAATCAAATCGTTGCCGTCGCGGATGAACGTCTCGTGCGCGCGGACATTGATGTCGACGTACAGGTTGCCGGCTGGGCCTCCCCGCAGGCCCGCGTCGCCCTCGCCGGAGAGCCGCATCTGCGCTCCGTCGGTCACGCCGGCGGGGATCTTGACCTTGAGCCGCCGGTTGCGCTGTTCCCGGCCGATGCCTCCACAGGCTTTGCAGGGATGCTCAATCACCGTGCCTTCGCCGTCGCAGGGCTCACACGGGGCAACATTGACGAACCGCCCGAAGACATTGCTCTGCGTGCGCCGCAACTCGCCTGAACCGCCGCACGGCTGGCAGACGACGCGCTGGGTGCCTGGCTCGCCGCCCGAACCGCCGCAGACCGTGCAGTGTTCCAGCCGCGAGGCGCGAATCTCCTCCTCGCAGCCGAACACGGCTTCCTCGAAATCGAGCTCGATCTGGATGCGTAGGTCGCCGCCGCGAATCGGTCCTGCCGCTCGCCGTCCGCCGAAGAAGGCGTCGAAAATGTCGCCAAAGCCGCCGAAGTCGAACCCCTCGAAGCCCGTCCCTTGAGCGAAGGCGCCGACCGAGCCGTACTGGTCGTACTTGGCCTTCTTCTCGGCATCGGAGAGCACCTCGTAGGCCGCCGCGATGCGCTTGAACTTGGCCTCCGAGGCCTCCTTCTGCGCCGGGTCGGTCACCCGGTCGGGGTGATGCTCCATCGCCAGCTTGCGAAACGATCGACGGATCTCATCCTGCGACGCCTCTCGAGAGAGGCCAAGAATCTCATAGAAGTCGTCAGATTGAGCCATCAGGCCGTTTCTTCGTTGGGCGCGGAGTTGGCGTCAGGGTACCGTCATGCCTTGCCTCAATACGAGGCGCCTGTCGCAACTCCTACACCTCGCGGAATTCGCCTTCGACCGTGTCGTCGTCGGGTGGCGGGGGTGCGCCGCCGGCGTCGGCGGTGGCCCCGGCGGGTTCCTGCTGGCCGTAGATCTTCTCTCCGACCTTCATCAGAGTCGTGTTGAGGTCGTCAAGGGCTGACTGGATCGGCGCGGCGTCTTCCGACTCAAGCGTGCCGCGGAGCGCCTCGATTTTGCCCTGCATCTCGGTCTTGAGGTCCTCGTCGATCTTGTCTTCCTGGTCGCTCAGCACTTTCTCCGCTTCGTAAGCGGTCGTCTCGGCGCGGTTGCGGACCTCGGCCAGCTCGCGAATGCGCTTGTCTTCTTCCGCGTGTTCCTCGGCGTCGCGCTGCATCGCCGCGATCTCGTCGTCCGAGAGTCCGGACGATCCCTGGATCGTGATTCGTTGCTCCTTGCCGGTGCCCTTGTCCTGGGCGCCAACGTTGAGGATGCCGTTGGCGTCGATGTCGAAGGTGACCTCGATCTGCGGCATGCCGCGCGGGGCGGGCAGGATGCCGTCGAGGATGAAGCGGCCCAGCGACTTGTTGCCGCCGGCGATCTCTCGTTCGCCCTGGAGCACGTGAATCTCGACCTGCGACTGATTGTCGGCGGCTGTGGAAAAGACCTGCGACTTCGAGGTCGGAATCGTCGTGTTCCTGGGGATCAACGGGGTCGAGACCCCGCCCAGTGTCTCGATGCCCAGCGTCAGCGGTGTGACGTCGAGCAGCAACACGTCCTTGACCTCGCCGCGCAGGACGCCGGCCTGGATCGCGGCGCCAAGCGCCACGACCTCATCGGGATTGACGCCGCGGTGCGGTTCCTTGTTGAAGAACTGCTCCACCTTCTGCTGGACCAGCGGCATTCGCGTCTGTCCGCCGACGAGCACGACCTCGTCCACCTGGTCGCGGGTGATCCCGGCGTCGTCGAGCGCGTTGCGGCACGGCTCGAGCGTGCTCTCGACCAGGTCGAGCACGAGTTGTTCGATCTGGGCACGGGTCAGTGTGTGGGTGAAGTGCTTCGGACCGGAAGCGTCGGCGGTGATGTAGGGCAGGTTGATCTCGGTCGACTGCGTGGTCGACAACTCGACCTTGGCCCGCTCGGCGGCTTCCTTGAGCCGCTGCAGCGCCATGCGATCCTGCGACAGATCGATGGCCTGCTCCTTGCGGAACGCGTCGACCAGATAGTCCATCAGCCGCTGGTCGAAGTCGTCGCCGCCGAGGAACGTGTTGCCGTTGGTCGATCGGACCTGAAAGGTGCCCTCGCCCAGCTCGAGGATCGAGATGTCGAAGGTGCCGCCGCCGAGGTCGTAGACGGCGATGTAGTGATCCTCGGTCTTCTCGAGGCCATAGGCCAGCGAGGCGGCGGTCGGCTCGTTGATGATCCGCAGCACATTGAGGCCGGCGATCCGGCCGGCGTCCTTGGTCGCGTTGCGCTGCGAGTCGTCGAAGTAAGCGGGGACGGTGATGACCGCCTCGTTGACCGTCTCGCCCAAGTACGCCTCGGCGTCGGCCTTGAGCTTCTGCAGCACCATGGCCGCGATCTCCGGCGGTGAATAGGGGTTGCCGCCCATCGACACACGGGCATCGTGGTTCTCGGCAGCGTCAACGCGATACGGCAGCCGGCCAACCGCGCCCTGCACATTCGGATCCTCGAACCGGCGGCCCATGAGGCGTTTGACCGAGAACAGTGTGTCTTCGGGGTTGGTCACAGCCTGGCGCTTGGCGGCCGTACCCACGATACGTTCACCGGTCTTGGTCAGCGCCACGACGGATGGGGTGGTGCGATTGCCTTCGGCGTTCGGGATCACTGTCGGTTCGCCGCCTTCCATGACGGCGACGGCAGAGTTGGTGGTGCCGAGGTCAATGCCAATGACTCGTCCGGGCATGAGAGTGCTCCTACTCGCTAGCTTCGTCTTCTGCTTCGTCTGGTTGGTCTGATGCTCCTGCAGGTGTTGCTGCTGCGATTGAACCGTCGCCAACCATCACCTGCGTCGCCCGCAGGACGCGGTTGCCGACGGTGTAGCCGGTTCGCAACACCGCGACGATCTCGTCGTGCGTCCCGGGCAGCTGCCCGACCGCTTCGTGGAACTCGGGATCAAAACTCTGGTCCACGGTCTCGATTCGCTTGACCTGCTGACGTAGGAGCAGCGCATTGAGCTTCTGCGAAATCAGCTCCACTCCCTGTCGCCAGGGATCATCGGAATCGGTCGCGTCTGCCGGCGCCTCGCGATTCGCGCGCTCGAAGTCGTCAGCCAGGTCGAGCAGATCGAGCAAGATCGACTGCTGAGATTGCTGCACCCGATCGCGGACGTCCTGCGCTGAGCGGCGCTTGAGATTCTCGTAGTCGGCCTGGGCCCGCTGCCAGCCGGCATAGTGCCGCGCCGACTCCTCGCGCAGAGACTCCAGGTCGTCGGTGGAGTTGGCGGTGCCGACCCCTTCGTCGGCCGACTCGAGGACTTCGTCAACCTGCTCGGCCGACTGGCTCTCGTCGCTCATCGATTGACTCCGTAGACGGCGTCGATCATCTCCTGGAGCAGACGCGAGTAGAAGCGGGCGGCGGCGATGCTGCGCGGGTAGTTCATCCGGGTCGGACCGATCACGCCGACGTAGCCCGGAATCTCCGGCGAGCTGGGCGCAGTCGTGGTGGAGTGATAAGGCGCCAGGACCAGCGAGCAGTCCTGCAGCAGCTCGGTCGGATGGTCGTCGCCGATCAACACGTGCATGCCTCCGTCAACCGTGACCTCATCAATCACCGACGGCGGAATCAGGTCTTGTGCGGCATGCTGGTCGACCAGCTCGATCAACTCGAGTGAACGTTCAGGCTCTTGCTGGAACTCCGGTTGCGCCATCATCCCGCCCAGGCCGGCGATCGATGGAACGCCGGCGCGTTGCGCATCGCGATCGAGCACCTGGGCCAGCGTCTCCAGAACGAAGTGTTCAACAGGATGGGTGTCGGGCGTCTCGATCGCCTGGCGCGCGGCCTCGCGGACATCGGGCGCCGAGCGGCCCCGCAGCATCCATGACAACCGGGTCGACAGATCGTCCAGCTCATCCACCTCGATCGGCTGGGGCAACGGCATCAGCTGACGAATCATCCGCGCTTCCTGGACCACAACGATCATCAGCACGAGGAGTTCGTTCAGCGAAATCAGCTCCACCTGGCGGACCCGTAGCCGCTCGGGGTGCGGCGGCGCGACGATCACCAGCAGGCCCAGCGAACGGGCAAGCACGGTGGCCGCCAGTTCGACCCATTCCTCGACCGAAGGAGCGGCCTGGAAGAATTGATGCCTGACCTGCGCCTGCTCGGCCAGTCCAAGCTCGGCATGCCCCATCAGGGACTGGACGAAGTGTCGGTAGCCACGATTCGACGGCACTCGACCGGCAGACGTGTGCGGATGGGTCAGATATCCGCCCTGCTCGAGGGCATGCATTTCATGACGTATCGTGGCTGCCGACGCCGACAAGGCGTACTTCTCCACTACATGGCGCGACGCCACCGGCGTGGCGGTCTCGATGTAGTCCTGAATGACAAGCTGCAATATGCCGGCGCGTCGGTCTGACAACTGTTCGGAAGTCATGGCTCGTATCGAGTCGTGTTCCGTTCTGAAATCTCCGTTAGGCTTCGTTTAGCACTCTCAGCAGGAGAGTGCTAACGGGGTTAGCGTAGCAGCGTTTCCAGGAATCGGCAAAGGAAATCGATGCGCCTGCATGGTCGACAGAACATGTTGACCCACTCGCCGTAGCGGACGTTGAGAGGCTGGAGATATGGTCAGCGGCGCATCGCATCGTGGTCTCTTCGACGAAGCAGCGGGTGAGCGGCGGCGAGTCGTCATCACTGGTGTGGGCGCAATCTCGGCAGCGGGAGGCGGCGCGTCCGACTTCTGGTCCGCGATCAGCGACGGTCGGGTCTGCACGTCGGCGCTGAGTACCTTCGACGCGCCGCGAGCGGCGGCGGCCGGACAGGTCGACGAGGCCTGGGCGGGCCCGTCTGGCGCTCCCGACTGGCTTCTGGCCCGGATGAATCGCGCGTCGCAGTTGGCGCTCGATGCCGCCATCCAGGCGCAGACCGACGCACGTATCGAGTTCAACCAGCAGAACGCCTTCGCGGTCGGTGCGGTGACCGGGATCGGGCACCCCGCAGCAGGCGACGGCTGGGCCGCGCTGGGGTCGGGACTGTCCGGCGCCTCCGTCGGACTGAACATCGCCGGACCGGTCTTCACGGTCTCGATGGGCGGCGCTTCGGGTCTGGCCTCGATCGTGCTGGCTTCCCAACTGATTCGATCCGGCGTCATGCGCGCCGCCCTGGCGATCGGGGCGGAAGCACCGCTGCAGCGCGAGATCTGGAACGCCTATGAATCGGCTGGCCTGCTCGATCCCACGGACGACCACCGGGGTCAACGTCCGTTCGATGCCCAACGTCAGGGCATGATCCTGGGCGAAGGTGCCGCAGCTCTGATGCTTGAGGACCGGCAACTGGCCACGCAGCGAGGCGTCCACATTTATGCGGAGATCGCCGGCGAGGCGCTCACCTCTGGGCCAATGGGCGATGGACAGGCGCCGACCGACGTCGAGGTCGCGCGACGAGCGACCGGAGACGCGCTACTGGGCGGCGAAATCGCTCCCGCAGATGTCGATGTGATTGTGACCGCAGGTCTGGGCTCACCACGAGGCGACGAGCGCGAGACAGACGTGATCGAGCGGGCCTTCGGCCGCCGAACGCTCGACATGTACGCCACGGCCGTGACGCCGAACATCGGCTACACGGTTGGCGCGTCGGGCGCGTTCGGCGCGGTCGCCGCCGCTCAGATCGCCGACAAACGCCAGATTCCGCCGCACGCCACCTTCGAACAGGAAGACATCGCCTGCCGGTTGGGGTTCGTCCCGAAGCTCTACGAGGACCGGATCGTCGGCACGGCCACCGCTGCCTACGGAGCGCACGGTCAGAACGCGGCATTGATTCTCATGCCTCACCAGGCCGAGGCCGGCGACGAACTGCCTTTGCTGGCCACCTGACCGCTCACTCCTGTCTGCGCATATGTCACCTGCTCCGTAGGCTGTGGGTATGGATATCGCCTGGTACGGTCATGCCGCGTTTCGTCTACGTGGTCGTGAAGCGGCCGTGGTCATGGACCCCTGTGCTCCCACGACCGGTTTCCGGTTGAACCGGCCATCGGCGGACATCGTGACGGTCTCGAGAGGCCAGGACACGTCGCATAATTTCATCGACGCTGTGGCATTGGAGTCTTCGGGACCGCAGCGCACACTGGACGCTCCCGGCGAGTATGAGATCAAGCGAGTGCTGGCGACTGGTGTGCGGACCCCAGGTCCTGAAGGTGCGCGCAACGTCGCCTTCATCGTGACCATCGACGAAGTCATCGTGGCTCATCTCGGCGACCTCCAGGCCATGCCGGAGCGCTCGGCGATGGAAGAGCTGCAACGCGCTGACGTCGTGCTCCTGCCCTGCGGGGGAGGCTCCCACCTCTCACCCGAGGCTGCCGCCGGGGTTGCTGGAGCGATCGCGGCCCCGCTCGTCATCCCGATGCTCTACCAGCCGGAAGCCGCGGACGCCGTCCAAACCGGCCTGGAACCGCTCTCGGCGTTCATGCGCGAGATGGGCGTGACGGCCGAGGCGCCGTCTGATAACCACATCAACGTGACCCGATCGTCAATTCCCTCGGCGCCGACCGTGACGCCGCTGCTGGCCAGAGGAGCGTGAGATGAGCGGACAGCATTCGCAGCCAGAGTTCGAAGTCGTCATCCAGCGCAATCGGCGAGTGATCATGCGCGATGGCGTGACGCTGGCCACCGATGTCTACCTGCCCGCCCGCGACGGCGTCGCGCTGGATGGTCCCTGGCCGACATTGCTCACCCGCACGCCCTACGACAAACTCGGCTTCGCCGCCGACGGCGAATGGTGGGCCAGCCGCGGTTACGCACGAGTCATGCAGGATGTGCGCGGCCGCTTCGCCTCGGAGGGCGACTTCTACCTGCTCAAGAACGAAGCCGAGGACGGCTACGACACGATTGAATGGCTGGCCGAGCAACCCTGGTCGACAGGCAAGGTCGGCACCGTCGGCACCTCCTACATGGGCTGGGTCCAGTCGGCCGCGGCGACGCAGAATCCGCCGCACCTCTCGGCGATGTGGGTCAACCAGGGCGCGTTCAACGGACTCACCTCGTCCCTGCGACAGGGCGGCGCGCTGGAGCTGCGCTGGCTCGCCTGGGCGTTCTGGAACGCGCCGGTCAGTCCCGAGGCCGTCGGCGACCCGGCGCTCTACGCCGCGCTCGACCAGGCCGCCGTCGACCTGCGCGGCTACCTCAACAATCTGCCGTGGCGCGAGGGCGACACGCCGCTTGCTCTGACCCAGGATTACGAGCGCTGGGCGATCGATTTGCTGACTCTCGGGCGCGAAGACGAATGGTTGTGGCAGCTGCCGTCGATGAACTTCGAGCGATTTATCGGCCAGACCGCCGATGTGCCCAGCGTCTACTCGGGCGGCTGGTACGACAGCTATACGCGGGCCACAACTGAATCGTTCATGGCCTTCTCCGAGGCGATGTCGACGCCCCAGTATCTGCTCATGGGTCCCTGGACGCATGGCGAAGTGACGCTCGACCGGACCTGGTCGGGCGATGTCGACTTCGGTCCGACCGCGCCGACATCGGGCAATCTGGCGCCGAGCATCTCCGACCTGCGGTTGCAGTTTTTCGACCACACGCTCAAGGGGCTCGACAGCGGCTGGGCGGCAATGCCACCGGTCAAGATGTTCGTGATGGGCGGCGGCAGCGGACAGCGGATCGCGTCGGGCCGGATGGATCACGGCGGCGAGTGGCGCGACGAGTCGGTCTGGCCTCCCGCCCAGGCTCAGCCGGTCGAGTGGTTCCTCCAGCCCGGCGGCGGCCTGGCGAGCGAAGCGGCGGGCGAAGACGGCGGCTCCTCCAGTTATCACTTCGACCCGAAGAACCCGGTTCCCTCAATCTCCGCCAACGTCTCGTCACTGCGCGAGTACGCGCCCGAGGATCCGACGCTCAAATCGCAAATCTGGCCACCGACGCAGCGCTCGCGGGAGTTGATCCTGCCCGGCGGCGCTGACCAGCGCACGCGTCCCGACGTAATGGGCGCAGAGCCACCCTACCTGCCGACCGCCTCGCGATCGGACGTGCTCTCGTTCCGCACCGAGCCGCTGGCTGAGGACGTCGAAGTCAGCGGCCCGGTCACAGTCCATCTGTGCGTCTCGACCAGCGCCCCCGACACCGACTTCACAGCAGCGCTGCTCGACTGCTACCCGCCCAACGCGGACTATCCCGAGGGTTATCACCTGCGGATCACCGACAGCATCAAGCGCCTGCGCTTCCGCAACGGCTACGACCGCGAGGATCTGGTCTCGCCCGGCGATGTGGCCGAGGTATCGATCGAGCTCTACCCCACATCGAACGTCTTCAAAGCCGGGCACCGGATCGGCGTCGAGATCAGCAGCAGCAACTACCCCAGATTCGACGTCAATCCCAACACGGGAGAACCCATCGGCCGGCAGACGCACACGCGGACGGCGCTCAACACAGTCCACCACAGCGCAGACCGCGCCTCGCGTGTGGAGCTGTCGGTCGTTCCTGCCTAGTCGACCCTATTCCCCGCCTCTGATCAGACGCTGTTGGCGTTTGCTGAACGAGCCCAGGATGCGTTCGTAGGAGTCGACGATCAGCTCTTCCAGCTCGTCATCGGGCAGGTCCGATTCGAGCGTGATCGCGACCCAGTGGGACTTGTTCAGGTAGCTGGGGAAGGTGACCGCCTGGTATTGCTGGTGCAGGGCGGGGACGATCGCGGGGTCGGCCTTGAGTGAGATGGCGTGGGGCCTGCTGCCGGTCGAGCCTCTGCCGACGAAGCAGAAGATTTTGCCGCCCTTGCCGTCGGCATTGCGGTTGCCCAGCTTGTAGACGAGGTCGTCTTCGCCCCAGGGCGAGTCGGGCCAGGAGCCGGGCAGCGATTCGCAAAGGTCGGCGACTTCGTTGCGGTTCATGCCTAGGCCTCGGCGGCGGTGAGGTTTTCGAGGAACTCGGTGTTGGACTTGGTCTTGGCGAGGCGGTCGAGCAAGCGCTCGGTGGGCTCTGTGGCGCTGCCGCCTGAGCCAGCGAGGACGGACATCATGCGGCGAAGCAGCCAGACTCGCTGTAGTTCCTCACCCGAGAGCAGCAGCTCCTCGCGCCGGGTGGATGACGCGGCGATGTCGATCGAGGGGTAGATGCGGCGCTCGGCCAGCTTGCGGTCGAGGCGGACTTCCCAGTTGCCGGTGCCCTTGAATTCCTCGAATACGACATCGTCGAGGCGCGAGCCGGTATCGACCAGGCAGGTGGAAATGATTGTCAGCGAGCCGCCCTCCTCGGCCTTGCGAGCGGAGCCGAAGAAGCGCTTGGGCGGATAGAGCGCGACGGGGTCGATGCCACCGGAGAGTGTCCGCCCCGTCGAGGGCATCTCGAGGTTGTAGGCGCGGGTGAGTCGGGTGATCGAGTCGAGCAGGATCACGACGTCGCGGCCCATCTCCATCAATCGCTTGGCCCGTTCCAGTCCCAGCTCGGCAACCCGGGTGTGTTCCTCGACTGGTTCGTCGAAGGTGGAGGCGATCACTTCGCCGCGCACTGAGCGCTTCATCTCGGTCACCTCTTCCGGCCGCTCACCGATGAGGACGACCATGAGATGAACTTCGGGATGGTTGACCGCGATGCCATTGGCGATGGACTGGAGAAGCATGGTCTTGCCAGCTTTGGGCGGGCTGACGATCAAGCCGCGCTGTCCGCGGCCCATCGGCGCGACGAGGTCGATCACGCGGCCGGAAAGCTCCGCCGGATCTTCGGTTTCCAGCTCAAAGCGCTGATGCGGGAACACGGCGGTCAGATTCTCGAAGCTGGGCCTGGCAGCCGCCTCATCGGGGCTGACGCCGTTGACGAGATCGACGCGAGAGAGTCCGTAGTACTTCTCGCCCTGCTTCGGCGGGCGAACGGAGCCGATCACGTAGTCGCCGGTGCGCAGGCCGGAGCGCCGGACCAGGCTCTGAGATACATAGACGTCGGTCGGAGCTGGCAGGAGCGACTCTCCGCGCAAGAAGCCGTAGGAGTCGTCGACGATTTCGAGCACGCCTCCGGAGAGAATGTGGCCTTCGGCCTCCGACTGGGCCTGCAAGAGACGCAGGACGATGTCCTGTTTCTTGAGTCCCGACAACCCGCTGACTTCAAGTTCGCGGGCCTTGGCGAGGAGCTCCTCGCGGGTCAAACTCTCAAGCTCGGGGATGTTCAGGCTCGTCATCGGCTACCTCTGGACATGGCGCATCGCGTGCTCGTTGCGTGGATCGGCCGTCGTTGCAGAAGGACTGGGTACTGGCACAGTCTGTGTGGAACCAGGTTCCTGCGCTCTACGACGCCAACCGGATCAACGGGCGCGGCGCGCTGAAACCAATCTCACGGGGACAAACTCAATCCTAGACGCGTGATTTGCCGATTGGCAAGCAATTCCGAGCGTGAATTGCGGAAAGTTACCCGACTGGCTGTGCCTTGAGCGCCGCTTCTGCTTTGTGCCAGTCGTCGAGAAACGCCTGGATCCCCTTGTCGGTCAGCGGATGCAGCTGCATCTGTTCCAGCACCGGGAACGGGATCGTCGCGACGTGCGCGCCGACTCGCGCCGCCTCGGCCGTGTGATCCGTGTTTCGCAAGGAGGCTGCGATCACCTGGGCCGGCAAGTTGAACCGGTCGAGCAGGTCGACGGTGTCGGCCACGAGCTGAATGCCGTTCTCGCCGATGTCGTCGAGCCGTCCCACGAAGGGCGACACGAATGCCGCACCGGCCCGCGCCGCCAGCAGCGCCTGATTGAGCGAGAAAATCAGCGTCGTGTTGATCCGAATGCCTTCGCTTGAGAGCGCCTTGATCGCGGCCAGGCCCGGACCATCGATGGGGATTTTGACGACCACGCTCGAATGCCAGCTCGCCAGTTCACGCGCTTCGACGATCAGTTCCTCAGTCGTTCGCGTGACGCATTCGGCCGAGATTGGTCCGTCGACCATGTCGGCAATTCGCAGGATGCGCTCTCGATAGGTGATCGCTTCATCGCCCTCGTGCGCGACCGCGCGCGAGTGCAGCGATGGGTTGGTCGTGACGCCATCACAGACGCCCCAGTCGACGGCTTGCCGAATCTCGTCGAGCCGGGCGGTATCGAGGAAGATCTTCATGCTCGGGTTCCTTTACCGATCGTTATGGCTGCATTATGACGCAATAGCTAGGGCTGCATTATGACGCAATAGCTAGGGCTGCATTATGGCGCAGCAGCTAAGGCTGCACTATGAGGGTGCAGCTATGGCTGCACTATGAGGGTGCAGCTATGGCTGCAGGGTGACGAGCGCGACCTGGACCGGCAGCAGGATGACCATCAGCACGGCGAAGACCAGCGGACCGCGGTCATTGAGCGCGTCAGTCAGTTCTTCGGAGATGTTTCCGGTCTTGCGCGCCTGCAGCGATAGCAACCGCACCCGCCGCACACCGGCGAACATGCCCGGTACCAGCACGAACAGCGAAATCAGGTAGAGCACTTCCACGGCCAGGAGCCAACCGGTCCCGATCGGATCGACGCCTTCGGCGCGGATGCCCCAGATGGCGCCCAAGACGCCGGTTGCGATGATCCCGGGCAACAGCATCCGCGTATGCGCGCGGTCGGCCGAGCGAACGAGGACATCGCGCTCAACGGCATTGTCGGTTTGCCAGGCGCGAGTCAACGCCAACGCCAGCGAGGCGACCCCACCCGCGTAGATAAACGCGGCGACGCTTGTGAGGAATCGGAAGATGTCGTCTTCACTCATGGGCCGGATCCCTCGACCTCCTCGCGGGACGGAACGGAACAGCGTTCGCCGAACGCGAAGATATTCGCGGGGCGGAGACGATTTCAGGTTTTCGGGAAACTTGTTTTCTGGACGTCGTTCGGCTGCGGATTTCCAGTGTTTTACAGGGAATTGCGCGCGCTTGCGTTTCAGGTTCTTTCAGGTTTTTTCGGGTTTTTTCAGCCTTGTTCAGGCGCAGATCGCGTTCGGATCTGTTCGGGTGCGTTCGGATCTGTTCGGCAGAGCGTGAGAATCGCGAGCCCACGATTGAGCGCCGTCGGCCGAGTGGTGGAATCCGATGGGTGGAGATTGGAGTGCGCTTCATCGGGTGACTGACCTTCACAGTTGGTTGTCGGCATTCATAATACTGTTCTTTTGTTCTGAATATGAAGCGGCGGGTGTGTCTGAGCTGGCACATGGAGGGTCGGGCATGCTGTTGCGTCTCTTGACTGGTGTCTGTTGGTTGACCCGGGCCCTCACCCCAGCACCCCGCATCAAGTGCGGGGCAGGCTTCTCCCAGAGGGAGAGGGAGTCGGTCTTCGTGGGATCATGCGCAACTCCGTGACGGGGGAGGGGACCGGGGGGTCTGTGGAGCAACGGTGGAGAGTCCATCAACGCGACGAGTTGGTCGCCCCGACCGGATGGCGCAGCGCCGTCTCCGACTCGGCCAGGACGGAATCGATGAAGCCGAGGAACAGGGGATGCGAACGCTCGGGACGTGACTTGAGCTCGGGGTGGAACTGCGAACCGAGCATGAACGGGTGCTCGCAGACCTCGGCGATCTCGACCAACTCGCCATCGCGTGAGGTGCCGCTGGCGATCAGTCCGGCTCGCTCGAAGCGATCGCGGTACTGCGGGTTGAACTCCCAGCGATGGCGATGACGCTCGTAAGCGAACTCCGACTGATACAGCTCGTACGCACGAGTCTCGGGCAGCAGGGCACAGGGATACTTGCCCAGCCGCATCGTGCCGCCCATCTCGGTGACTTCGCGTTGCTCGTCGAGCAGGGCGATGACGGGGTCGATGGTCTGCTCGTCCGCCTCGGTCGTATTGGCCTGGGGCAGGTCGAGTCGCTCGCGGGCGAAGGCGATGACCATGTTTTGCATTCCCCTGCAGAGCCCGAGGTAGGGGATGTTCTGCTCAAGGGCGAAGCGGGCCACGCCGACTTCGCCTTCGATGCCCCGCTCTCCGAACCCTCCCGGCACGATCACGCCATCGACGTCGGCCAGCGCCGCGGCGATCTCCGGTTGGTCGGCGTGATCGAGATCGTCGGACTGGATCCAGGTGATGTCGACGCTGGCGCCGCGTTGCGCGCCAGCGTGAATCAACGCCTCCTTGACCGACAGATACGCATCGCGCAACTCGATGTATTTGCCCACGATCGCGACCCGGCACACGCGGTCGGTCTGGGACAGGCGGTCGGTCCATTCAATCCAGTCGCCGATTGAACGTCCCGGGTCGGGGGATCTCGCCTCAAGCCCGAGCCGCTCAAGCGTCAGTTCGGTCAGGCCGGCCTGCTCGAGGATCGCGGGCACCTGGTAAATCGACGAGGCGGTTTCCAGGGTCATCACCGCCTCGGCCGGGACGTCGCAGAACAGGGCCAGTTTGTCGGTGATCGAATCGTCGGCGGGGATGTCGGTGCGCGAAATGATCACGTCCGGCTGGATCCCCATGCTGCGCAGCGTGCGAACCGAGTGCTGGGTCGGCTTGGTCTTGAGCTCGTTCGTCGCTTTGAGGTGGAAGAGCGGGGTGACGTGGATCGCGAGCGTGCCGTTGCGCGGCTCCTCGTAGCGCATCTGCCTGATTGCCTCGAGGAACGCCTGGCCTTCAATGTCGCCGACGGTGCCGCCGACCTCCACGATCAGCACATCGACGCCGGCGCTACGCGCCAGGTTGCGAACGCGCTCTTTGACCAGGTCGGTGACATGGGGCACGGTCTGGATGGTGCCGCCGAGGTAGTCACCGCGACGCTCCCGCTCGATCACGGACGCCGAAATCTGACCCATGGTGACCGAGGAGGCCGTCGTCAGATTCTGATCGAGGAATCGTTCGTAGTGTCCGAGGTCGAGATCGGTCTCGGCGCCGTCGTCGGTGACGTAGACCTCGCCATGCTGGTAGGGCGACATCGTGCCCGGGTCGACGTTGAGATAGGGATCGAGCTTCTGAACAGTGACCGACACGCCGCGGGACTGAAGCAGTCGTCCGAGTGAAGCGGTGGTGATGCCCTTGCCGACGGAGGAGATCACGCCGCCGGTGATGAAGATGTACTTCGGTGAGGGTTCGCCGCTGCTCACGGGCTCGATGTCGCTCCTTCTGATCCGCCCTGCAGATTCACCAGCAGATCGACTTCGTCACCGTCGTGGAGCGGATCGTCGACCTGTGCCTGGACGGAGTTGATCACCACCGCAATCGCTTCCTGGTCTTGCTCGGAAAACTCTTCCGATTCGAGGATGTGCTGTGCGGTGATCCCGTCGAACCAGTCGACCGAGAGGTTCGATTTCTTCGACCTGGAGAGCGGCACCAGGGTCATGAAGAGCTTGACGTTGATGGCCATGGAGTTCTCCGTCGGTGGTTGGTTGGGAGTGTATCAATGGCCCGCGGCCAGAATCTCGGCGGCTTCGTGAAGAATGTGGACGGCTGCACTCCGGACGCCCGGATTGTTCGGCTGCCCGCCCATCGGATAGGGGAACAGGGTCGAATAGCGCGAGAGCGCGACGGCGATCAGCTGGGCGATCGGTCCGAAATCTTCGTGCGGGAACTCGCGCCAGAAGGTGGCGGCTTCTCCCCAGTTGGCGGCTAGCGCCTGGACTTCGTGCGAGTAGCGCTGCGGTTCGATCTCGATGTCGCTGTTGAGGAGTTCCAACCGTTCGACCAGGTCGCGCTCAGCCCGATCCAACGAATGGTCGAAGGCCTGGGCGGCGATTTGCTCGATGCGCTCTCGCGCGGTCGGCCCAACTTCGCGAGCGGCGATAGCTATCAGCACGGGTGCGGCGTTTAATTCCGCTTCCGGGAGCCAGGGCGAGACCTGTTCGGTCATCGGGCCGTCTCGACGCCAGGCGCGTCGTTCGTCGTCGCAACCGACGATCAGCCCCCAGGTCGGACCGAAGGCGGAGACGCCGACGCCGTATGCCGTGACCGGACGGTCGGCACGCAGTTCGCTGCGGACTCGTTGACGCCAACGAAACCGTTGCAGACGGTTGGGGAACGACTGATTGACAATCCGGGAGCCGACGCCGAGCGCAGTGAGTCCATTCTCCAGCAGCGCGGGCAGCTCGGCGTCCTGCGGCGGTTGGTAGCTGATCCCGGTGACCGCGCCGATCACATGGCTGGGTTGCGCCGCGCCGATGTGCTCCAACTGACCGACCAGGCAGCCGAGCAGCGGCGCCCAGTGATACTCATAGCGCGCCTCGACGAATGCTTGCAGGCCAACCTCCTTGTGCGGCGGCCTGGGATCGGCAACAGCCGCAACGGTCAAGATACGGCAGCCCAGGAGACCTGGCGGTGCGGAGGAGGATCGGCGGCCGTGCACTGTCTGCTCAAGCGTGAGAACGAAACGGGCGGCAGGCCGCGCCTGATCGCGGCGTTCAGATGTGGAGATATGTGGCTTGTAGGTCAGAACTAGATCGTAATGTCCACCATCATGTTCAAGAGTATTTCACCACTTCGTCTGAATCTGGATACACTTGTCTCAAACGTCTCGCCCTCTTGGCGAAGATCGTCTTGGCGGGGCGGGTGGTGAACAAGATGGCTGTCCGGATCAAGATGGGCAACGTGTGTGTGCCGCGGTGGGCGAAGAGGTACGCGATCCTGGGTCTGCTGCTGCTGTGCCTCTGCCTGCCGCAGGCGATCACGCAGGGCGCCAGTCAGCCGGATCTGTCTGCGCCGACCGGCTTCACGGGCACGTTGAAGACCAGCGGGATCGAGTTTTCCTGGACGGCGCCAACTGTGGAATCGTCGGGCGGATTCGAGATCGAACTCGTGGGCTACATGATCCAGCGGGCCTATCAGCTGGCGGACGGATCCTCTGGATGGGCCGTGGATTACGAAAGCAGCAGCGACACCGCCACCACCCAGACCGTGTCGCCAACCCTGGCTGAAGATTCGGACTACAACTTCCGCGTCATCGGAATCTTCAGGATCAACGACAGCTACAACCAGAGAGGGCCGGCGTCATCCACGGTGACCATCTCGATTCCTGCTGCGCCTTCGGCTTCCAGCCTGTCCGCCACCGTCGGGGATGACGGGATGGATGTGAGTTGGACGGCGCCGTCGCTGTCCTGGCTTTCAAATCTGCCGTCATTGAGCGCGATTGTCGTTGAGCGCCTCGAGACCGACGCAGACGGAGTCGCTGTCGCGGGAGCCTCATGGACAGAGTTGGCGACGCTTGGAACCGCTGCGACGTCGTACAGCGACACGACAGGCAGCAGCGGTTCGTCCTACCTCTATGGCCTGCGCGCTGTGTACGACTTCGTGCGCGGCGACCGGGTCGAGATGTCGACGCCAGTGGCCGTGCCGCTAGCGATCGCGAGCGATTGAGGATCGGAATGAGCCGACCCGCGCAGTTCGTGGTCGTGCGCGCCGGGCCGGCGGGCAGTTGTCAGCACTGGCTTGACTGATTGGTTTGCTGCGATTGGAGAACAGGTAATGACTGGACTTACCGGATCACTCGTGCGTCGGCCATGGGCGTTGGCGTTGGTTGTGGGGGCGCTGTTGGTCGGATTACTGATCGCGTCGGGCGTGGAGGCGAGTGATCCTCCGCCTGCGCCGACCGACCTCTCCGCGACCGTGGCGACGAGCGGAATCGAGCTGTCCTGGAGCGCTCCGACGCTTGATCCCGGCGAGGATGCGCCGACCGGATACGACGTTGAGATGCGCAAGACCAGTGCCGCGGGAGACAGCGAGTGGGAGACGATCGCGGAGGATGTGAGCGACACCGAGTACACCTCGACCGAGTTGCTGATGACGGAGCAGACATACGAGTTCCGAGTCAGCGCTGTGTACAGCGAAGATTCGAGTAGTGATCCGAGCGATTCCGTATCGATCACCGCACCGGGAGTCTCAAAGCCGGGCAGCCTGACCAAGACGCGAACCACCAGCGGAATCGACCTGGCCTGGACCGCTCCCACGCTGTCCTGGACGGGTCTTGCGTTGACGCTCAGCGGCTACGTCATTGAGCGGGATTCTTGGTACACGGTTTCGCATCCTGAGCTGGGGCAGGACTACACGAGCGAGGAGCTCGACACGCCCGCGTCCGACGCGACCTCGTACACCGATACCTCCACTGTGAATACCAAGACATACGGGTATTCGATCTACGCCGTCTACGGCTACGTGAGAAGCAACGACCAGGATGGCGACTTCGTCTTCTTGCAGGGCGTTGGTACTGAGTGAGCACGACGACAAATCTCTGAAGGGCAGCGCTGCAGAGCGTTGTAGGCGAGCGCTACGCCGTTCGGCTTGTGGGTATGCTGTGCTGACGTATGCCCAACTCCAGCGCCGCAGCGACCTCCGTCGAGCCGACGATCGACACGCTACCCAACGGGCTGCGCGTCGTCGTTACTGAGATACCGCATTCGCAAGCGGCCGTGCTTGCCGCCTATGTTGGCGTCGGCTCGCGGGATGAGGCGCGGGAAACGCTGGGACTGTCCCACTACCTGGAGCACATGCTCTTCAAAGGCACCGAAGCTCGGCCCGAGCCGACCGCGATTTCCGTCGCGATCGAAGGCGCCGGCGGTTCGCTCAACGCCTTCACGAGTCGAGAACTGACCAGCTACTGGAATCGGGTGCCGTTCGATCGGCTGCCGCTGGCGATGGATGTCCTGGCCGACTCGGTCCGCCACTCATTGCTGGCCGAAGCCGAGATCGAGCGCGAACGGACTGTGATCTGTTCGGAGATTCGCCGAGCACACGATCAACCGGGCCAGCGAGTGATGCAGCTGATCAGCGACGCCGCTTACGGCGAGCAGCCCTTGGGTTGGGAAATCGCCGGAGACCTGGAGTCGGTCGGCGCGGTGACGCGAGCACATCTCGCGCACCACATCGACACGTTCTATCGACCATCCAGGATTGTGTTGTCGGTCGCTGGCAATGTGCAGCGCGAGGAAGTGGTCGAGCTGGCCGAGCGTCATTGGGGCAGTGGCTGGCCGAGCAACGCATTCGAGCCGTCGCCGGCCCGGCCCTCGGCCGCCGAGTCGATGTCCGAAGACCTGGCTCAGATTGAAGTCCGAGACCTCGAGCAGTGCAATCTGGCGTTGGCGCTTCGCTCGATCCATCGCCTCGATCCCGACCGCTACGCCATGGCGTTGCTCAACGAAGTGCTGGGCGGCGGGATGAGTTCCCGGTTGTTCACCGAGATCCGCGAGAAGCGAGGGCTGGCCTATTCGGTCGGCTCACACCCGACAGCGTTCGACGATGCCGGACACCTGACGATCATGGCCGGCGTCACCGACGAGCACGTACTCGAGACGGTGGATGTGGTGTTCGATGAACTGGGCAAGCTCGTCGCTGAGCCAGTCACCAATGAAGAAATCGACCGAGTTCGGGAGCATGCGATCGGATCGTTCCGGCTCGGTCTCGATGCGGCCGCGAGTTGGTGCCACCGGGCCGGCGGCATGCTGCTCTCGAACGGATTCATCGAACCGGTCGAGGAAACGATCGCCGGCTACCTGGCTGTCACCGCCACCGATATCCAGCGAGTGGCTCAGCGCGTTGTCCGCGAGGGCAATCTCGCCGCAGCGGTCGTCGGTCCGTTTGATCAGGACGACGCGTTGCGCGAGCGGGTCGACCGTTTCAGCCCGAACTGACGACGGAAGCGTGGTTGCTGGCCATGGATAACGTGCGCGCGATGTTCGTCGTGCTTCCCGACGCGCCATTACCCGATCAGTCCGACGTTGACTCGGCCGACGGTCTAATCCTCGTCCATCCGCAGGACGAGACCGATTATCCAGCGGCAACTGAGCGCGTGGCCGCAGCGCTGCAGATCGGCCCTCCGGTGTATCTGGTCACTCCAACGTTGGATTCCGGGCAGACTCGCCCATATCTGCAACACGCCCTCCAGCCCGGGGTCTACGGTGTTGCTGTGCAGACCGCCGCGAGCGTCGATCAGCTCTGCTATCTGGAAGGCGTGCTGGAGGAGCTTGAAATCCGAGCGGGCATCCGTCCCGGGCTGACTGCGATGGCAGTCGGCTTTCACGATCCACGGGCGATCGACATCATGTCCGACTGCCTGGCGGCGATGCGCGACTCCTCGGATCGGATGACCTGGATCGCCTACGACCACGCGGAGATGGCCGAGTCGTTGGGCGTCAAACCGGACAGTCCGACCGTCCAACAGGCCAGTTCGCACGTCGTGATGACGGCGGCGGCCTACAACTTGCCGGTCGTCTACGGATCGCCGCCCGACGCGGCGTACGCCGCGTCGCTTGGCTTCCGTGGTTGCGCAACCGGTGACTTGGCCGACCTTGAGGGTCTGCGAGCGACCTTTGCGAGGCCCGAACCTGAGAACGGCGAAGACGAGGAGGATTCGTAGTGGCAGCCACCGTGATGCATTCCATGTTGTCGGTGCCCGGGATTCGAGAACGATTCATCGAAAAGGCGCGCGACGCCGAAGCCGACGTGCTTTGCTTCGATCTTGAGGACTCCGTCGCCTGGGACGACAAACCGGCCGCACGAGACCTGCTCTGCCGTGTCCTGCCCGACTTCCCCAAGCGCGGGCGCCAGGTCTTTGTCCGCACCAACGGTTACGACACTGGTCTGATTGAACAGGAACTCGACGCCATCGTGCAGCCCTGGCTGGACGGCGTCAGCGTGTCCAAGATTGAATCCGCTCGCGACGTGCAGCGGATCGACGACTACCTCACGCTCCTCGAACGCGCCCGTGGTCTACCGGATGGACAGATCAAGATCGCGGCCTGGATCGAGAACGCCCACGCCGTCGCCAACGCGTATGAGATTTGCGCGTCGTCGGAGCGGCTGGTAGGCATCTGCGTCGGCGGCGAAGACTACGCCGTCAGCATCGGCGTGCGCCGGACCAAGGGCGGCGCGGAACTGGAACTCGCCCGGCGGGCGTCGGTAAACGCCGCACATGCTGCCGGCATCGCCCCACTCGACACGCCCTGGACCGACATCCGCGATCCCGAGGGCTACGAGGACGAACTGAGGCGGATGAAAGAGATCGGCTTCCAGGGCAAGTTCTGTATCCACCCCGACCAGCTCGGTCCGGCCAACCGCATCTTCAGCCCGCCCGCCGACGACGTCGACTGGGCCCGGCGGGTGGTCGACGCCTATCAGGACGGCGTCGAACGAAACCTGGGAGCCGTCGCGCTCGACGGTCAGATGATCGACAAGCCAGTCCTGGAGCAGGCCGAGAACGTCCTCGCCTGGTCGGAACAAATCGCAGCGATGGAATCGGCGCGCTAGAAGCCGCCCTTCGCCTCTCGGCCGAGACGGAAGGCGCCGGTGCGCTCGTAGGCGACATCCGCCACGAAGATGTGCTGGCTCGCGACGAGGATGTCGCGCAGCACCTGTTGCAGCGGACTGTCGGTGAAGGCCGCCGCGCCTCCGCCGTGGTGATGTGCAAAGCGGACAACGTCCACACAGGTGTCGGTCACCCAGGTCACCATGCCCCGAATCCGCGCGTCGTAGTCGGGCGTAATCGGTTCGCCCGCCTCGCGCTGAGCCATCGCGTCGTCGAGTGTGGATAGTGCATACGCACGCGCCGCCTCGTAGCGGCAGGACATCTCGCCGTAGTCGCGTTGGAAGGCGCCGCGGTCGGCGACAGCGCTGGCCTGCCCGAATCGTGTTCGATTGCCCACGTCGCCGGTCAGCAGATCGAGTGCGCGCTTCGCAGATCCCAGCGCGATGCCGGTGTGTCCGGGACTGAGAAACGTAATCGTCGGGTTGGCGAACCAGGGACCTCCGCGATAGGAGTGCACGCCGCCGAATGAGGTCATGAAGGGGCGCTCGACGATCACATCGTGGAGCTGATAGTGGCAACTCCCGGTGCCCTCGAGACCCATGACGTTCCAGCTGTCCTCCACCTCCACCTGCTCCAGTGGAACCAGCGATCCGACGACCGGCGGCAGTTCGTCCGCCGGCGCGGGCCGCGAGCCGTCTTCCATGCGTACGATCGCGTTTGCCAGAACCCACCCGCAATGACGGATCCCGCTGGCGAAGGACCAGCGGCCGTTGAGTCGGAACGTACCGTCCGACTGCGACGTGGCGATGCCCTCGGGATTTGCCGTTCCTGCGACACGGGGGAAGTCGCCGCCAAAGACGGTGTCCAGCCCGATCCCGTCGGGCAGGTGCGACGCCGCCATGGCCGGCGATTCCGCCTGGATCATTGCGACCCAGCCGCTGGAGACGTCAACAGAGGCAAGCTGCTCGAAGACTTCGACCTGGGTCGCAGGATGAACGTCGAAACCGCCGACCTCCAGCGGCGACGCCATCGAGAACAGCCTGGCATCTTCCAGGGCCGTCACCGACTCAAGCGCAAGCGTCTTGCCTCTGGCTGATGCGCCAGCAAAATCACTGAGCGTTGGCCGGACCGATTCCGCTCGCTCGATCCATTCGGAGCGCTCTCGCTGGCGTTCGGCGCTCGTGCGGCTCATGCCAGGGCCTCCTGATCCGATTCGAGACGTCGCGCGCCATCGATTTCGTAGTTGATGTCAGAGACGATCACGTGGTTGGACGCGGCGAGCATGTCGCGGTGCAGCTGGTCCATCGGGTGGTCGGTGAAGTTGGCGGAGGCGCCGATCGCGCGCCACGCCATGCGGACGGCCTCGAGGCAGCGGTCGCCGACCCAAGATCCCATCGCGCGGATGCGGGCCTCGTCGGCGCGCGCAATCGACTCCCCGCGTTGTCGCTGCTCGGCTGCCCGGGTGAGCACGTCGGCGGCGTATACGCGCGCTGCCGCGACTCCGTGCGCGACATCGCTGTAGTCGTGCCGAATCGTAGTCCGCATACCCAGCGCCTGGCCGGTCGAGAATCGCGTGCGCCCGGCGTACTCACGGAACAGTTCCAGCGCGTGTTCGGCGAGTCCGATGCAACTGGCGGCCACGCCAACCACCAGGAACGTCGTCATCGGTACGCCAAACCAAGGTCCGCCGCGCAACGGCTCGGGGCCGCCGAACGGCATCCGATGGTACGACGGCAGGAACAGGTCTCGGGCGTTGTAGTGCGGGCTGCCGGTACCTTGCAGACCGCTGACCCACCAGCTGTCCTCGATCTCGACAAGCTCCGTGGGGATCGCCATCGCGGTCTCCAGCTGTCGGCCGTTGGCGCCCAGCTGCGGCTCGCCGGCGGCGTCGAGCAGTCGCACGCCGCCGAGCACCCAGCCACAATGATGAATCCCACTCGCATAGGACCAGCGGCCGTTGAGCAGGTAGCCGCCCTCGAAAGACTGCGCCGTGCCTTCGGGATTGGCGGTGCCGGACCATCTGGGATAGCTGGAACCGAACGCAGCGTCGAACGCAGCGCCGTCCGGCAGATGCGCCCCCGCGATCCCGGCGACCATCGCTTGCACCATCGTGCACCAGCCGGCCGACACATCCGCGCGCGCCAGGTCGACGAACGCCTCAAGTTGCGTGCGCGGATGGGCGTCCAGCCCGCCGACTTCACGGGGACCGCACAGCTTCCACGCTTCGATTTCGTCAAGCGCGGCGACCGACGCCGGAGCGAGCGTGCGGATCTCAACCGACTCCTGTGAGTGCGCTCGTAGGGTGGGCGCGATCGACTCCACCCGCTCGCGCCAGTCAGCGAGCTCGCGTTTGAGCTGGCCGTGCATTTCGATCACCATGTGACCTCCTCAAACAGGCGCAGTCACAACCCCGGCCGGACCGGGATGCCGAGCTGATGCTGGCCCCTGCGAATGTAGGCCGACTGAGTCTGGATCACATGCTGGCTCACCGTCTGAATGTCGCGCAGGAGCCGGGCGAGCACGTTGTCGCTGTACACCGCCGGTCCGCCGGCGTGCTCGTGCGCCGTTCGGACCACATCCTCGGCGGTCTGGTGCGCCCAGCGCAATGCGGCGCGGGCGCGATCGTCCATCCGCACAGCGTCCTCCAGCGAGTTAATCGGCGCGTCCAGCAACTCCTCGAAGAGATGGTGGCCGTATCCCTCCATCGCCTCGACCAGCGCGACGCAACGTCCGAGGTCTCCCTGGAAGTGTTGCTGTTCGGAGATCGACGCGCGTTGACCAGTCCGCGTGTGTTCAGTCGCCTGGCGCGTAATCTCTTCGACGGCTCGTTTCGCGACGCCGAGCGGGAAGCCGTAGCCAGCGGCGGTGAGGAAGGTAACGGTCGGACGCGCCAGCCAGCCGCCGCCTCGCAGCGGCGGACGCTCGAAGCCGGCGAGGCACATCTCATCGGGCACGAAAACGCTCTCGTATCGGTAGTGTGTCGAACCGGTCCCGCGCATGCCCAGTGTGTACCAGGTGTCCTCGACCACGACTTCTGCTTTCGGCGCAGCTGCACAGAGCAATGGCGGCGGCTTGCCCGGTTCAGGTTCCTGACCGGTGATCCGCGACATCGAGAGGACGAAGTCCGAATGATGAATCCCTGACGCCCAGCCCCAGCGCCCCGTGACCATCCAGCCGCCTTCGACCTGCTCGGCCTCACCCTCGGGCGCGATCGACCCGCAGGTCACCGGCCAGCGCTCATCGGAGTGGGCGAAGATGCGCTCGACCGAACTGTCGGGCAGGCGAGATGCCAACCAGGCCGACTCGTGCGCGCCGATCAACGCGCACCAACCTGCGGACGAGTCGTGGGAGGTGATGTCCGCGATCACCTGAGTTTGCAGCCTCGGATGCGCATTGACGCCGCCCAGCTCCTCAGGTGAGCAGAGATTGAACACATTGACGCTGCGCAGCGCCGCCTCTGTCGCCGGCGAGAGTTGCCGCAAATCCTCGTTGGTCTCGGACTCCGCGCGCAGCGTGTCACCGATGCCGGCGATCCGCTCACGCCACTCCGCTCGTTGCTCGGCCAATGTGCTGCTCATCGATCCCCCCACTCCGCTAGTTCCATCTAGGGTATGAGGCTGCTGCCTCAGATTCCGGGTCGAACCTCGAGTCCCAGTCGATGACGGCCCAGCCGGATGTACGCGCTGTCGCCGGGCATCACGTGCTGCGACGAGGTCTGGATGTCCCGCAGCAGCCGCTGGATGATGCTGCTCTCAAAGACGTCGGCGCCGCCCATGTGTTCGTGGACGATCTTGACGATGCGTTCGGTCGTCTGGTTACACCAGCGATAGGCGGAGCGTGCCCGATCACCCAGGTTCACGGCCTGTTCGAGCGTGTCGACCGGTGTGTCATGTAGCTGCTCGCAAAGGTTTCGGCCGTAGCCCTCCATCGCCTCAAGCATCGCCTGCGCCTCGCCGATGTCGTGTTGCACCCGTTCTCGCTCTCTCACCGACCCTGGATACGCACGTCGACGACCCGCAGGCGCGTGTGCGCCGAACTCCTCCAGCGCTCGGCGGGCGATCCCGAGGCTGGTCGCGTACATCGCCGGGACGAGAAAGATTGGATTGGGCCGAGTGACGAAGCCCGTGCCGCGGGCCGGTGGCAGCTCCAGATTGACGAGTGTCATCTCGTCGGGGACGAACAGCTCGTCGAACCGATAGTGCGCCGATCCGGTGCCGCGCATGCCCAGGGTGTGCCAGGTGTCCTCAATCACAATCTCCTCGCGAGCCGCGGCGACGGTCACTGTGGATCGAGGCGTGCCAGCCTCCTGCTCTTCTTCCGCGATGAAGCTCTGGATCAGCACGTAGTCGGCCGTGTGAATACCGGAGGCCCAGGCGGATCGCGCGGTGACGACCCAGCCGCCCTCGACTGGCCGAGCCTCACCCTCGGGAGCCAGACCTCCCGCGGTGACAGGAAACCGCCAATCTCGGCTGCCCGGACGAAAGAGGCGTGCAACCGTTTCGTCCGGCAATCTCGTAGCAAGCCAGGCCGACTCCTGGCAACCGTTCATCAGATTCCAGCCCGTCGATGGATCGGCGGCAGAGATCGTCGCGACGGTCTCGAGCTGGGTCACCGGATGCAGGTCGGAGCCTCCGAGATCCACCGGAGTACAGATCCCGAATGCGTCGATCTGGTGCAGGGCGTCCATCGTCGCCGGTGAGAGGTGCCGCAGCTGATCATTGTGGTCGGCCTCGGCGCGAATAATCGGCGCGATCGACTCGCTCCGCTTACGCCATTCACTGCACTGTGCGATGAGATCGGACGACATCGGTCGCGTCTCTCCTGGCCCGTTCCGGTCGAGCCTGAACCTACCGGGCATACACTGGGTTCGCAACGCGGTCGAGGCAGTGTTGCGGCAGATTGGAGCGTGCTGATGGCTGGCGTTTCGGATGTCCGGGAGATCATTGCAGGCGACGGCGAGACCGGTGTGGAGATCACGCGCAACGTGCGCCGCTGGGTCGACGAACAGGTCATCCCCAACGCCACCGAGCTGGAACATGCGGGAGAGTTCCCGTCCAAGATCCACGCCGACATGTGCGAAATGGGCATCTTCGGCATCACCTTCCCCGAGTCGCACGGCGGACTGGGGCTCTCGTTCGAGACCTATTCGGCCGTAATCGAGGAGATCTCGCGCGGCTGGATGGGCCTGGCCGGAATCATCAACACCAACGTGATCGACGGCTGGATCATCGACGAACACGGCACGCAGGAACAGAAGGACCGCTTCCTGCCCGGTCTGGCAACGGGCGAGAAGCAGGGCTGCTTCACGATCACCGAGCCCAATGCCGGCTCCGACGCCCAGGCGATCCGCACGACCGCCTCGCGCGACGGCGACGACTACATCCTCAACGGCAACAAGCTGTTTGTGACCAATGGCGACCGTGGCGACGTCTACCTGGCGATGACCAAAACGGATCCCTCTGCCCAGCCGAGGCACCGTGGTATCTCTGCGTTCCTCGTCGAGAAGGACACGCCGGGGTTCTCGGTCGCCCGGACCATCGACAAGCTCGGCTACAAAGGTCCCGAGACGGCCGAACTGTTCCTCGAGGATGCCCGCGTGCCCCGCGACAACCTGCTCGGAGGAAGCGAAGGCCGCGGTTTCCAGCAGATGATTTCCGGCCTCGAGATCGGGCGAATCAACGTCGCCTCCCGCGCGACCGGCGTGGCTCAGGCGGCGTTCGATGAAGCGATCGTCTACGCCCAGCGCCGCGAGACCATGGGCCGACCCATCGCCCAGCACCAGGCGATCCAGCTCAAGCTGGCCGAGATGGCAACCAAGATCCGCGCCGCGCGGCTGCTCACCCGCGACGCCGCGCGCAAGAAGGACAGCGGACAGCGCTCCGACCTCGATGTCGGCATGGCCAAACTATTCGCCACCGAGGTCGCGCTCGAATGCAGCCTCGAGTCGATGCGCGTTCATGGCGGCGTCGGCTACACCAAGGAGCTGCCGGTCGAGCGCTTCTACCGCGACGCCCCGCTGATGGCCGTCGCCGAGGGCACCAATGAAATCCAGCGCATCGTGATCGCACGGCGCCTGCTGGAAATGTACGCAGTCGAGTAGCACAATCAGTTCTCCCCCTGCTTTGTGGGGGAGGGCCGACACCACAATCAGCTCTCCCCCCGCAAAGCGGGGGGAGATGCCGAAGGCAGAGGGGGGCTCCGAAATGCCGACGAAGGAACTGTACGGCCGCTACCTGGACGAGTTCGAAGTGGGCGAGGTGATCGAGCACTGGCCGGCCAGAACTGTGACCGAAGCCGATGACCTGATGTTCTGCATGCTGACCATGAATCATCATCCCCTGCACACCAACAAGCAGTACGCCGAGGACACCCAGTTCGGCCAGCGAGTCGTCTCCGGCCCGTTCGTCTACTCGCTGGTCTTCGGCATGACGGTCCCAACCATCTCCGGCAAGGCAATCGCCAACCTGGCCACCTCTGATCTGCGCCACACCGCCCCCGTGTTCCACGGAGACACCCTCCAGGCCAGAACCGAAGTCCTCGAAGTCCGGGAAAGCAACAGCCAACCCGACCGAGGCATCGTCACCGTCCACACCACCGCTGCAAATCAGTCCGGCACCGAGGTCCTCTCGTTCCATCGTGCGGTGATGATCCCGAAGCGCCCCGATTGAGCCTCAGCCGGACTGGATCAAGTACTCACGAACCGGCCCCCGGCTCTTGGCCTTGGAGTTGATAGCTCTCCGCGCGTGAACCTCGCCCAACTCGAAGATTTCAGAGGAGTACATCGAGGCGACATCCTGATGCCCCGAGTTGGACAATGCCACACATGAACCCTGATTGACCAGACGCGCAGCTGTATTCGCCAGGCGTTCCTGTTCGTCCATCCCGAACTCCTTGGCCGTGTACGACGTGAAGTACGCCGTCTCACTCAGAGGCACATAGGGCGGATCGAAATACACAAAGTCTCCCGCGCCGGCCAAACGCGGACCATCGGCAAAGTCGCCGACCCGCAACTCCACACCCCGCAACGCCTCCGACGCCGCACGCAGATTCCCCTCGTCGCAAATCGTCGGATTCACGTACCGACCGTGCGGCACGTTGAACCGTCCCTTGCTATTCACTCGGTACAGGCCGTTGTAGCAAGTCTTGTTCAGGAAAATCAGATTCGCCGCCCCGCCCAGACTGCAGGTCAGCTCCTTGGCCCGGATCGTGTAGTAATACTCGGCTCGATCCTCGGATTCCCGGTACTTGCGCTGATGCACCGACAAGGCCCTGACCAACCCGTCGACATCATCCCGCACCTGCACGTACGCATTGATCAGTTCCTTGTTGCTGTCCGACAGCACCGCCCGCTTGAACCGTCCCGCACTCTGCAGCGCGAAGAACAGCGCCCCCCCTCCGACGAACGGCTCATAGTACGTCTCGATCTCATCCGGCGCCGCCTGGAGCAACTCCGGCAACAACGACGTCTTGCCGCCCGCCCACTTGAGAAACGGCTTGGCCATCTCAGCCGCCCCCGTTTCTCACGCTCGCGATCGCCTGCTCGATCGCCGCGTCGATCCGCTCCATCAGCAACGCCGACCGGTTCAGATACAGATGCTTCGTCCACTCGATTCTCCAGCGCTGCTCAATGCTCAGCTGGCGCCCGGCGGTCGCCTCCTCGACCTCGTCCTCATCCTCAATCGTCACACCGCCGTCGGGACGAATCAGCGCGTCCAGCAACAGGTCGTGGAACTCCACCGTCTGGCCATCGAAACAGACCTGGTCGACCGTATCCAGCCGATACACCCGCAACGAGCCGTCCGGTCGATGCAGCCGATACGCGCTGTACGGCTTGCCCGGCCACCAGACGCCCCAGCTCGTGAATCCGCTCGCTCGCGGATAACGCTCGATCGCCCGCGGGTCCTGGTCCGCCACCCAGCGCCCGACAATCACCTCAGCCGTCGTCAGCCAGCGCTCCAACGGAAACTCCAGGATCAGCCCATCGAGCGCCACTTTGCGCTCGGTGATCGTGGCAGTCGGAGCAGGCGGCAGATCAGAACAGTCCACAGACTCGCTCATGCGCGCAGACTACCGCCAGCCGCAACCGTTGCCAGCGCTTGCGATCGCATTCCACCGTGCTACGCTTGCCTGCGGTTCGCGGTGGCCCTTCCTTTCACCGTCGAGTAACCGTGGCGCATGCGACAGACGAGCAGCGCCCGAGTCGGAGTGCGCGAAATGCCGGCAGTCGTGGCGATCGGTGGCCAGTGGGGTGATGAGGGCAAGGGTCGTGTCGTCGACCTGCTCGCTCGCCACGCGTCGATCGTTGTCCGCTATTCCGCCGGCAACAACGCAGGCCACACCATCGTCAACGAGAAGGGCAAGTTCGCTCTCCATCTCGTGCCCGCCGGCATCTTCTACTCCGACAAAACCGCCATCATCGGCAACGGACTGGTCATCGATCCGCAGGCGCTAATCGACGAGATCACCATGCTCGAGACGCGCGGCGTCAGCACCGAACGCCTCAAGGTCTCCGACCGCGCCCACCTGGTCATGCCCTGGCATCCGATCATCGACCAGCAGGAAGAGCAGTTCCGCGGCTCGGCCGCCGTCGGCACCACCGGCAAGGGCGTCGGCCCCGCCTTCTCCGACAAGGTCGGCCGCTGGGGCATCCGCATGTCCGAACTGGCCGACGCCGAAGGCTTCATGGCCCGGCTCAGGCTTGTGCTCGACTACAAGAACGAGATGCTGACCAAGCTCTACGGCGTCGAGCCGCTCGACTTCGACAACATCTACGAGACCTACCGCGAACACTGGGCCCGACTCGCCCCCTACGTCACCGACACCTCGCTGATCTGCCATGAAGCGCTGCGCCGTGGCGAGCGCATCCTGCTCGAAGGCGCGCAGGGCTCCTTGCTCGACCTCGACGCCGGCACCTACGACTACGTCACCTCCTCCGTCCCCACCTCGATGGCCGGCGGAGCCGCCGTCGGCGCGGGCATCGCCCCCCGCGACATCGACCGCGTGATCGGCGTCTACAAGGCCTACCAGACCCGCGTCGGCAACGGACCCATGCCCACTGAACTCCACGGCGCCGAGGGCGACCGCCTCCGCGACGCCGGACAGGAATACGGCACCACCACCGGCCGGCCTCGCCGCTGCGGCTGGTTCGACTCCGTCGCCGGACGCTACACGATCCGCCTCAACGGCTGCCACAGCATCTCCCTGACCAGGCTCGACGTCCTCGACGAGTTCGAAATGCTCAAGGTCTGCGTCGCCTACGACATCAACGGCCGCCGCGTCGACGAGTTCCCCAGTTCCCGCCTGGCGCTCGAAGCCGCCACGCCGATCTACGAAGAACTGCCCGGCTGGCAACAGGAAACCAGCCACTGCCGGCGCTTCGACGACCTCCCCGCCAACGCCCAGCGCTACGTCCGCCGAATCGAGGGCCTGATCGGAGCCCCGGCCGCACTCGTCAGCGTCGGACCCGAACGCGACCAGGCGATTATCGTAGACCCGATCCTCTGATCTCCCGCCCCCCTCGCAAGGGCGAGGACACAGAGGAACACGCTGTCATTCGGCTCCCTCTCCCTCTGGGAGAGGGCTGGGGTGAGGGCTCCGGAGGTTTCCAATGTCCGAAACCGTCATCTCCATCCTCGTCTGGCTGCACGTCATCGGCATCGCCATCTGGCTCGGCGGACAGATCGTCACCGCCGCCTGCGTCATCCCCGCCCTCCGCGCCGTCGGCGACCGCACCATCTGGCTCAATGCCCTGGAAGGGTTCACTCGCCGATTCGGTCGCATCGGCATCGCCGCCATGGTTGTCATCGTGATCACCGGCGGAGCGATGATCGATCCCCGCCTCGATCAGGTCCAAAACTTCGGCGAAGACCTCTACGCCGCCCGCTGGGGCTACATCTTCGTGATCAAGATGGCCCTTTGGGCCGTCATGATCGCGCTGATCGGCCTGCATCAGTTCGTCTTCGGACCGCGCCAGCTCGAGTTGGCCCGGGAGTCCGCCGAGGCTGATGAAGACACGCCGGAGCTGCGACGCGTGCGCCGCATCACCATCGCCCTCTCCATCTCCGGCCTCCTGATGACCCTGCTCGTCGCCGGCGCCGGAGCCTTCCTCGGCAACCACAACTTCTCCATGTTGCCCTCCTGACCAACATGCCTCGAAGCATCCTCGCGCGGGCTCTGGCGGTTTCGGCGCCGATCCTTGTCCTCGCAGCCCTGCTCCTGTTCGCCGGCAGTTCACGCGCCGACGCCCAGGACGCCTCTCTCTCGGTCAGCCTGGCCACCTGGAAATCCGCCGACGGCACGATCGAGCTCTGCATCGGCCTGCGCGACGCCGCGGTCGGCGAAACCCGCCAGTGCCCGGAGCGTCGACTGCTCACCTTCGCCCGCGCCCCGGAGTTTCGCTGGCTCCGCTCGCGCTCCATCGATGTCGCCCCGGAAGTCGAACTCTGGATCCGCGCCCGACGCGTCGGGCAGCGGCTCGACCTCGGCCTGGGTGTATCCATCGAAGGCGTGCGGCGCGGCCTCAGGGCGCGCTCCTGGTCGCTGGACTGGGCCGCCACGCCAGTCGATCTGTGGCAGGAGACCAGCGAAATCTCGCTCCAACTGCCCGTCGCGCCGTATCCGGACCTCTGGGACACGCCGGCCGGAATCGTTCCCGGCGCAAAACGCCTGCAGATGGACACGGTGGCGCCCGAGTTCCGCCTGCCCCGGCTGGGCGCCGACGACGATGTCCTCGTCTCCCTCTCCTCAACCAGGTCGGCTGACGTGCGCCTCACCCTGATCGTCTTCTGGGCGTCCTGGGCGCCGCTCGTCGGCGAGACCCTGACCGTGCTCTCCGAACTCGCCGAACGCCAGGGCGACATCCTCGTGATCGGCGTCAACGTCTATGAAGTCGGCGAAGGCGCCGGTCAGAAGTTCGCCCAGCGCTTCGGCGCCGGACTCCTGCATCTGTCCGACGTCGATGGCTCCGTCGCCCAGCACTATCGCGTTGATGGACTGCCCGAACTGTTCCTGCTCGACTCCCGGGGCGTCTACCGAGGCATCATTCGCGGCGCCGCTCCCCTCGCCGAGATCCTGGCCGCCATCCGCGCCATCGAGTAACTCCCGTCGGATAGCCTGCACGGGACACGTTCAACCAGCCATTGCGCCACTTTCGACGCCACTCAGGAGCATCACCATGCGCGAGTACGAAGACATCCTCTACGAAACCAAGGGTCGGCTCGGCATAGTCACCCTCAACCGCCCCGAGAAAATGAACGCGCTCAGCCACCGGCTGCGGGCCGAGCTGTTCGACGCCATCAAGGTGGCCGAGGCCGACGACGACGTGCACGTCGTGATCATCCGCGGCGCCGGCCGCACCTTCTCCGCCGGCTACGACATCACGCCGGTGCCCAACCTGTCCGAGTCCGACTACCTCGACTACCGCTCTGGCCTGCCCTCCGTCGGACCGATCCATCCCGGCCAGGGACAGTGGCCGCAGCACCTGCTCTCCGGCTACTGGCAGATCTGGGAGCTGGCCAAGCCCGTCATCGCCCAGGTCCACGGATACGCCCTCGCCGGCGGTTCCGAGCTCGCCTCCATGTGCGACCTCATGTACGTCGCCGAGGACGCGATCATCGGCTACCCGCCCGTCCGCGCGATGACCACGGTCGACATCCTCTATCACCCCTGGCACATGGGCATGCGCAAGGCGCGCGAGCTCTGCTACACCGGCGACTCGGTCACCGGCCTCGAAGCGGTCGAGCTGGGCTGGGCCAACCGCGCCTTCCCGGTCGACCAGCTGGACGAGGAAACCGAGAAGATGGGCGAGCGTATCGCCAACATCGCCCCCGACATGGTCATGATGTCCAAGCGAGGTCTGAACCGCGCCTACGAAGTCATGGGCTTCCGCACCGCCCTCCAGGTCGGCGCCGACATCCAGTCACTCTCGACCTTCCGCGGCTCCGCCGGAGAGTTCGGCCGCATCGCCCAGGAAAAGGGCCTCAAAGCCGCCCTCGACTGGCGAGACGGCCCCTTCCAGGACTACGGAGCCGCCAAGAAACGCCCCTCCGCGCCAAAGACCTAGGCCTCCAGAACCCGCCCCACTCCACCCGTCATTCCCGCGCTTGCCGCGGGAATCTCGCCGTGCTCGGATCCCCTCTCCCCGAGGGAGAGGGCTAGGGTGAGGGCCCCGCACTCCCACCCCCTCCGACGCCCCGCACTTGCCTGCCCCTGGCTTGAACAGGGGATGCGGGGCCCAGACCGCGATCCTCCCACGCAGCCCAAGCGTCCCACTTTCCCTCAGCCGTCGCCTCGCCTCCGCCAACCACGACACAACAACACCGAACATCCATTCACTACAGTGGTCAGAACACATGTCCTCTAGAGAGAAGGATCTCCTCATGCACATCCCGCCCAGACGCAGACGCCGCGCCGTCCGCATCCACTACCTCATCCAGCGAGGACTTTCCCAGCAACAGGTCGCCGAAGAGCTCGAAATCTCCCGGACCACCGTCCGCTCGGACCTCCAGCTGATCGAGACCCACTGGAGCCGCATCGCCGCCCCAGCCGCCGACGACCTCCTGCTCCAGTCGCTCCAGCTGCTCCGCATCCGGCTCTCCCGGGCGATCAAGCGCGACCCCGTCGCCCACAACGCCAGGCGCCTCACGCCGGTCGAATACCTGCACGCCCATAACGCCCAGGAAACCCAGCTCAACGGCCTTGCCCGAGAGATCCGCCGCACCGTCCAACAAGTCCAGCTCCGGGCCGAACAACGACCCGACCAGCCCGGCCTCTTCGACGAACAGCCGCAAGACTCGTCAGAAACCATGACCAAATTGACCAAAATTGCACCCCCCAATTTCACGATCTCCAGTCCAGAGCAGGAGATCGTCCCCAATCAGGCCCCAGAGAAAAAAATTCCCACGGAACCCACCCAGGACGCCTTGATCGCCGAGGCCGTCCAGCATTTCCCCCACCTCAAAGGCCAGTCCGCCGAACAAATCCTCCACTTCCTCGACCAGATCACCAATCCCAACGGACAGCAACCCCCAATCCCCACCAAATCCGCCGCCTAGCCCCCTCCCTGTCCCCTCTCCCCGAGGGAGAGGGCTAGGGTGAGGGCCCCGCCCCCCACCACCTCCGATGCCCCGCACTTGCCTGCCCCTGGCTTGAACAGGGGATGCGGGGCCCAGACCGCGATCTAAGCGTGCAGCCCCCGCGTCCCTCTCGCCCTGGCTGCCAACACCAGTTCACCTCCCCGACAATTCCGCCTAACCAGATGCTGCGGTAGGATACGTCGGAGTCGTGCCTGTGCGTCTTCGCCGCGAAGAACGGGCGACATCGAAGCAGCGAGATGAAGTAGAGGTCTATGCCCAGTCGCACCGGGATACCCCAGTCCTTCGGCATCATCATGGTCTTCGCCCTGCTTACCGCGGGAATCTTCGCCCTCGTCGGCTTCGCCATCCACAAGGGCGCCGACCGAAACGTTGTTGAGGCCAAAGCGCTTTCCGAGGTCGCCGCCGCCGAGGGCTGGGAAACCCAACTGTTCTGCATCGAAGAGGGCAAGGAAGACCACCCTTCGCTCTCGCTCGTCGAACGCCCACCCGAGACCTGCGCCGAGGCCGCGCCGCTGCCGATCGAAAACCTCAACGATGATGAGTACGGCGGAGAAGACGCCGTCCGCGCCGCCGCCGATCCCCTGCGCGGGGCCGAGCTCTACGTCGCCAACGGCTGCCAGGTCTGCCACGGCGAAGTCGGCGAGGGCATCGTCGGCCCCACCATCGCCCAGACCGGCCTCGACATCCAGGGCGTCATCTCCCAGTACCGCCAACCGCGCGGCATCATGCAGGAGTTTGCGGCCGAAGACGTCTCGGTCGAAGACATCGCCGACATCTGGTCCTGGCTCCAGACCCTGCCAGCCGTTGATCCGCTCATCGACCCCAACAACGACGCCCTGGGCCACGAAAACTACGGCCAGTGGGCCCAGTAGCCCGAACCCCCTACCCTTCGCTAGGCACGACCCCCCTACTCCCTCGCTGCCCCATGGCAGAGCCTGTTCCCGCGCAGGCGGGAAGGGAGCTGCCGAAAGCCTGCCCCGCACTTGGTGCGGGGGCTGAGGGGGTCCTTCTGCGAATCCACTGAGGATCATGACCTATGGGCGCACACCCCACTCCCACCGCCGCATACTGGGCCTTCTTCGAGAACTTCAACGCCAAAGATCCCGCCGGCTGGGCCGGCGCGATGTCCTACCCGCACGTCCGGGTCTCGGCCACCCGACCACCGAAACGCGGCGACGGACCCAGCCCTCGTACCGCCTCCGGCGTCTACCCAACCGCCGATGACTATGCATCGATGGCCAGCACAGCCGGCTGGGAGCGCTTCGAGGCCACCGGCTGGGTGCGCACGCAGGGCGTCACGCCGCGCGTCGTGGCCGCGTCCGAGACCAAGGCACATCTGGCCGGCGGCTGGACCCGGCACCGCGCCGACGACTCCGAGATCATCACCAACCGCGTGCTCTACGTCCTCACCAGAACCGACGATGGCTGGGGAATCCAGGCGCGCTTCGGCGTCGACGGCTGGTCACGCGACAACGAGCGAGAAGAGGAATCCCAGGCAGCGCTCGCTGCACTCGGACGCCTCATGACCACCCTCGAAGCCGGCGACGTCGAGCCCTGGCTCAACTGCTTCCACTATCCCCTCACCCTGGTTGGCGCCCCGGGCGCGGTCGACACCATGGACGACGCCGGCGCCATGCGCGACGCCTTCGGCGACTGGGCCGGCCAGGCCCTGCCGATCAGCTACACGGCCGACATCATCGCCGCTGGTGAGAACGGCGTCACGTTGTCGCAATCGATCACCCGCGGCGACGACTCCTTCCACCAGTCCTTCCTCGTCGCCCAGCGCGACGGCCACTGGAAAATCCTCGCCGTCTCGGCCATCACCTGAGCCACGCGAATATGGCCGGATACGAGTCCCCAGAAGCCGCCTACTTCGCCTTCCTCGACACCTTCAACGCCCGCGACGCCGCAGGCTGGGCCGGAGTCAACCACTGGCCCCACGCCAGGATCTCAGCCGCCGCCCCCGACAGCGCCGCCCACTGGCGCCCGCCAACTCGCACCTTCACCGACGCCGACCAGTACCTCGCCGCCCCGCTCTGGGACGAGCTCGAGGCCAGCGGCTGGTCCCGCTCCGAGTCCGCCCCGCCAACGATCGTCCAGTCCTCCGACCTCAAGGCGCACATCGCCGGCGGCTGGACTCGATACGACGCGGACGGCAAGCCAATGGCGTCCAATCGAGTCGTCTACGTCGCAACGCGGACCGACGAGGCCTGGGGCCTCCAGGCGCAGCTCAAGACCGACAGCTTCGTCGACGGCCGCGACTACTCGGCAACAGAGGCCGAAGTCGTATCAGCCGTCGAGTCCACGCTCGAGCTACTCGGCGCCCGCGAGATCGACGCCTACGCCGAGGCGCTGGACTACCCCTTCACACTCGTCGGCCCACCCGGCGTCGTCATCCAGATCGCATCCGCCCCAGAGATGGCAACCGCCATGCGCAACGTTGGCGACGACCGGCTCGACGTGCGACCCGGCTCGGTCCGGATCGTGAACTGCGGCGACAGCGGCGCGAATGTCACGTTCCGTGTCGAGCGAGAAGGAGAATCCCAGGAGGCGCTGGCGCTCGTCGGCCTGCGCGACGGCGTCTGGCGGATGCTGGCCATCTCCGGGATCTGAGAACGGTCAGTCGCCCTCGAGCGCGCCTCGCAAACGAGGGTCGAGCACGTCGCGTAGGCCGTCGCCGATGATGTTGAGGCTCCAGACCAGAAGTGCGATACAGGCGCCGGGGAAGACCCACAGCCACCACCCGTTGCCGGTGATGATCACCTGCCGTCCTTCGGAGACCAGGCCGCCCCAGGTCGGATCGGGCGGGCGGATGCCCAGGCCGAGGAACGAGAGCCCGGCCTCGGCGATGATGGCGAAGCCGGCGCCCAGCGAGACCTGGACAATCACCGGCTGGAAGCTGTTGGGCAACACGTAGCGCATCATGATCCGCAGGTTGCTCGCACCGATGGTCTGCCCGGCGAGCACGTAGTCCTGCTCGCGCACCGACAGCGCCATCGACCTCGCAATCCGCGCCACCCAGGGAATGTTCGCGATCCCCACCGCCACGATGATGTTGATGATGTCTCTGCCCAACACAGAGACCAACGCGAGGGCCAGGATCAATCCAGGGAAGGCGAGTACCGCATCCATCAGACGCATCAGCGCCTCGTCGACAATGCCGCGCGCATAGCCGGCGGCGATGCCGATCGGCAGGCCGAAGATCGCACCGAACAGCGACGCCCCGAACCCGACCGCCAACGCGGCGCGGGTCGCGTTGAGTACGCGCGAGAAGGTGTCGCGGCCAATCTTGTCGGTACCGAAGGGATGATCGGCGTTCGGCGATTGCCAGGAGATGTACAGTCCGTTCTCGTCGGTCGCCTGTTCCTCGAATCCGGGAATTGGGAACAGGTCGACGAAGATTGCGATCAACACGAACGCAACCAAAATGACAACCGCGGGCCTGACGAGACGCACCCGCAGGAAGCGTCGCATGAAGATGCGCAGCGGCTCAAACCGACTGGCATCCTCGGGAATCGGGTAGCCGCCCGACGTCGTCTCGGCTGTCGCCTGCTCAGCCATAGCGGATCCTCGGATCGAGCACGCCGTAGGAGATATCGGTCAGCAAATTGGCGATGACGATGGCGATCGCAATGACAAGGATCATCGCCTGCACGATCAAGAGATCTCGTTGCAGCGCTGCCTGCACGAGCCAGCGGCCCATGCCGGGAATGTTGAAGATCTGCTCAACGATGACCGCGCCGGCAAACACCCGGGCCAGCAGCAGACCGACGATCGTGACCACCGGCAGCAGGCCATTGCGCAGCGCATGCAGCGCAATCACGCGGCGCTCGCGCAAGCCCTTGGCTCGCGCCGTGCGCACATAGTCTTGCCGCATCACCTCCAACATCGACGATCGCGTCTGTCGCGCCACGATCGCCGACAGCACCCAACCAACCACAATCGTGGGCATGATCAATGATTTGATCGACGCCACCGGATCGACCCAGACCCGTTCAAACCCGGCCGCCGGCAGCACGTCCCAAGTCACGACCAGCAACAGGATCAGGATGAGGCCGGTCAGATAGTCGGGGATCGCAACTCCGCCGACCGACAGCATCGTCACCAGCCGGTCTGCGATCGAGTTCGGCCTGATCGCCGAGAGCACGCCCGCAGGAATGCCGATCAGCATCCCGACCACGATCGTCGCCACGCCGACATGCAGCGTGTTCTGCAACCGCTGCAGCAGTTCTGGCCCGATGTCGCGATTGGTCAGTGTTGACTGGCCGAAGTCACCCGAAGAGAGGATGTTCCCGATCCAGTCGATCATTTGCTCGGGAACGGACTTATTCAGTCCCAACCGTTCCTCGATCTGCAGGCGGCGTTCTTCGGAAATCGCTTCGCCTTCTCCGGACAACGCGGCCACGGGATCGCCCGGCAGGATGCGAAAGATCGCGAACGAAGCGATCGCGACCAGGATGATCACGGCGATCGACTGGAGCACACGGACCGAGATGTATGTCCACATACCAGCGTTCCGGTCAGTCTTGTGTCACCGCTCCGGAGGACTGAAGGGGACTACCAAGGGTCGCTGCTCAGTCGGAGCCCCCCTCTGCCTTCGGCATCTCCCCCCGCTGCGCGGGGGGAGAAATGAGATGACGCTGGAGCAGTCGCCTCAGCCGAAGGAGAGTGACTGATCGTTAGACCTCGTCGCTCCACAGCCAGCGGCTCTGCCACTTGCCTTCGCCGTTGAACAACGTCTCTTCGGCGTTCTGAATAGCGTTGCGCACACCGGTGAAGTTGACGCCGTAGAGCATCGTGTAGAAGTGGCCTTCGCCAACGATGATGTCGTTGATTCGCGCGTAGTACGCTCGCCGCTCTTCGACATCGAAGGTCGCCCGTGCGTCTGCCACAAGCTGATCGAGTTCCGGGTGAATCGGACTGGCCGTGTCCTGGGCGGCGGTCGGGTTGTAGACGCCCGACTCGGTGTAGGCCAGCGACGCGATCCAGTCGGGCTCCGGGTAGCGGCTCCAGCCGGTCAAGGTCATGTGGTACTCGCCGTTCTCGAAGAAGGCGGGAATGAACTGGACCAGCTCCAGCGGTTCAAAGACCACGTCAATGCCGAGCACTTCCTTGATCTGCTGGACGTACGTCTGGCAGGCGTCGATCTTGACCTGGTTGACGTAGGTGGTCAGCGAGAGTCCGCCCTCGGCGTTCAGCGCCTCGACGTCGACACCGGACATGGCGAGCAGTTCCTTGGCCCGCTCGCGCCGAGCGGCGATGTCCGGGTAGGCAACCTGCGGGTTGCCCGGCACCTCGGAGTAGGCCAGCGTGCCGTTCGGCCACTGACCACCGAGCGCCTGGATCATCAGGTTGTTATGCACGGCCTGGTTGACCGCCTCGGGATGCACGGCGTGCATGATTGCCAGCCGCAGGTTCATGTCCTCAAGCGGCGACTTCTTCGAGTTGAAGACCAGAATCTCCGAGACGAACGCTCCCTGCATCTCCACGATGCGCCAGTCGGGGTGCTCCTCCACCTGCGGGTTGAACTGCGGCTCGGGAATGAACATCGTGTCCAGATCGCCCGACAGACCGGTCGCGATCAGGGTCGAGTTCTCGGTGATGATGTCGTACCGCATCTCCTCGAAGTACGGCACCTGACTGCCGGTCGCCGAGCCGGGCTCGGGGCCGCGCATCCAGTGGTTGGGGTTGCGCTTGCCCAGCACGTGCGATTGGTCAACCCACTCGACGAAGCTGTACGGGCCCGTGCCCACCGGATTGAGACCGTACTCGTCACCCAGTTCGTCCGCCGTGGGCACGTGGATCATCGCGCCGGCCCGGTCACCCAAGAGGTGCATGACGGCGGCGGAGGGCTCGGACAGCAGATACGTGGCGGTTGTGGCATCGGGCGTCTCGACCGTGTGCACCACCTCGAAGTTGGCCTTCGGCGTCGAGGCCGGGTGCGAGGTCACGCGCTCGAGGTTGAGCCGCACGTCCTCGGAGCTGAACGGCTCCCCGTTGTGGTAGCTCACCCCGTCGCGCAGCGAGAAGATGATCGTCGTGTTGTCGGGGAACTCCCAGGACTCGGCCAACGAGATGTCGCCGCGCTGGTTGTTCTCCGTGTCGTGCATGACCAGGTAGTCATGGAACGGCTGGAAGAAGTAGGCGTCGGTTCCCGAAGTACCGGTGTGCGGGTCGAGTGAAGTGGTGTTCAGATGAACGCCCGCGTTCCACTGCTGGGCGATCCCGGGACCTGCGTCGGCCTGAGCGACCGCAGCCTGCTGCTGCTGTTGCTCTTGCTGATCGGCCGGAGCTGCCTGTTGCTCCTGTTGTTGAGCTTGCTGCTCGGCCGCAGCCTGCTGCTGTTCCTGTTGCTGCTGAACCTGGGCGGCCGCCGGCTGCGCGTCGTCGTCATCGTCGCCGCAACCGACCAGGGCCAGTCCAGCAGCCCCCACGCCGGCCCGAGCCGACGCACGTAAGAGCGAGCGCCTCGACATCTTGTTGCGCCGCATGCGCTGCCAGTAGTTGCGGGTACTCATGGACCTGTTCCTTTCCGTCGGCGCGCCTGACGGCCGGGAATCGGCCCGGCCGACCATCGCTCTGAACGCGCCCACATGCTCGCTGCAGGCTATCACGACCACTCGACCCTGAAGCAGGAGCCTGGTCCGGCCGCTACTCGTTCGGCGGCTATCTGGTGGGTAGCGAAAACTGCAGCGAACCGTCACCGATCACATGAAGGGAGGCCGCCAGTTCGACCGGTCCCGCGCTGGTCTGAAACTCGGCCGTCGTTTGCTGGTTCGTCAGTTCGCCGTCGCTCCCGACCAGCGTGAGCACCGTGGAGTAGTACTCAATCGATGTGATGGTGACGCTCTCGGCGAGCAACTCGGCCATGTCGGCCTTAAGGATTCCGGCGACCTGCGCGAACAGATCGTCGTCGGCAGTCAGTGGGCCGCTTTCGATCACCAGCTCATAGACCGTCGGCCCGCCGCCGCCGGTCGTCCGGGTCACCCAGGAAATGTCCAGCAGGAGTTTCAGCGGCTCGAGATTGAACCGATCCGGCCGGCGAAGAAACTCGTCAACGGTCGCTTCGCTGAAGCCCAGCAGGGCGGGGCTCGACGGCGTCCAGATCGGTTGGCCATCCTCTTCGACGTCGCTTGTCCAGATGCCATCGCGGTTCCAGAGCAGGCGGAAGGTGCTCGCGCCGTCGATGTTGACCGTCGTTTCGAAGGCGCCGACGACGCGCGAGCTGCGCACGATCGTAGATGCCAGGCGCGCTTCGCCGTCGATCGCCGCCTGAGCCACAAACTGGACATGCAGGTCATCGGCGCTGTCCACCCAGCTGGCGGCCAGATCCAGCAGCTGTTCCGGCGACAGCAGTTCAGGCGGTTCGTCCCCGCTGGAGTAGTCTTCCGAGCCTGAATCATCGTCGAAGTCGCCCAGCGGCTCGAGGAACGAACCATCGATGAGCGGTTCCGGCGCCGGAAACTCGATCGGCTCGTTCCAGGACAACAGGTTGGCCACCGTCGACACGTAAAAGGCTGGTTCCTCGTTCGCGTCGTCCGAATCGTCACCGGACAGGCCGAACGCGTCCTGCAACCTGGCCTCCGTCTCAACCAGCAATGGCGCGCCCGACGCCTGGCTGATCGTCAGGCGCAGCTGCATCGAGTCGATCTCGCCCGCCCTCGCATCGATGCCCCACTCCTGCAGTTGCTGCGCGGCCGACTCATCGAGCGTATCGACATCGACCGTGCATTCGACCAACCAGACCGGCTCACCGGCGTGCTGTCCCTCCGTGGTCGTTCCGCCGACCACATCAACGCAGCCGAACGTCTGCCCCAACTGGTCCCGGTCGGCCAGCTCCGTGGGATTGGCGCCCAGCAACGCCGAGAGGCTGTCGAGCGCCTCGTCGAACTGATCGCTCAGGTCAATCCAGCCGTCCATCTCGGGCATGGAGAGATAGGCGGCGTTCTCCCCGATCAGCACGCGCATCAGCAGAGGCTCATCCAGTTCGGCTTCCGCGTCGCCGGCGAGTTCGCCCGCCACCTCGAACAGCGAGCTGGCGTCGATCGTTGCGAGCGCCATGTAGGGCTCCAACTGGACGGCGACCGTCGTCACAACCTGCGCCGAGAGTCCGCCCAGATTGAGGTCCACGTCGATGGCCATCTCCCACGAGTCGAGGTCGGCGGCCCAGGCCTCGAATGCGCTCCTCGCCGCAGCGAACAACGGATCGACATCTTCCGCCTCAGCAGCCGGCTCCGACTGTGCCTGCGTGGGCTCGTCCGCCTCCTCCGCCTCCTCTGTCCGGCTCTCCTGCTCAGCCTCGGAGGCCTGCTGCGGAGCCGCCCGCTGTTGCGCCGACGCATCCTGTTGTTCGGTCGGCGCCTGCTGTTGCTGTAGTTGTTGCTCTTGCTGTTGTTGGCCGTCATCTCTGCAGGCGGCCAGCACCGACCCCAGCGCGATAATCAGGGCCAGGACAATCAGAGACAACACACGCATACAGCCACCTCCCCACCGAAAATCGACGTGGATTTACTGTATCGCGCACGCGGCCCCCAGGGCCGCGGACAAGGCGGCGAACAGGGCGCCGACGCTTACGCGGGCGACAGTGCCAGGGCGCGGATCTCGCCAAACTCGCGGTCCAGTTTGGACCAGCTGTCGCCGCCGTCCTCACTCAGGTAGACGTAGCCGTAGAGCGAGGCCGCCGCAATCGTGTCGGGCGCAGACGGATGGCTGGCCAGCCAGTAGACGACCGACTTCGGTTCGACGGGCAGCTCGCAGCGCGACCAGGTCTGGCCGCCGTCGGTCGTGCGCTGAATCGCGCCGGTCGTACCGGGAATGCCGTCCCCGCTGGCGACGAACATGGTGTTCGGATCGTCGTGCTTGACAATCATGGCGCGGCAGTAGGAACGCGGCGTCCGCTCGGTCAGCGGCGGAAACTCGTGCTGCAGCCAGGACTCGCCTTCGTCGTCCGAGCGAGCGATGCCGTATGGGCTGGTGGCAAAGGTGGCCGCCCCCTCGGGCGCGGTCGAGCGCCCCATGCAGTGGATGTCTGCCTGGAACTGCTCCGGTCCCAGCGGATTGCCCCGCACCCAGGTGTCGCCCCCGTCGATTGACTTGTGCACGCCGTCAACCTCGACGCCGGCGTAAATCCGTTGCGAGTTCAGCGGGTCGACCACGACCACTGTCGTCCGCGGGATGCCAACCGGACATTCCTCCACGATCTGAACCGGCAGGTCGTCCCATGAGTGTCCGCCGTCGCGCGAGCGGCGGACGCCCGGGCGTCCGCCGGCGAAGATGGTGCCGGTATCGCTCGGGTCAACGGCCAGCGACCAGGTCTGCCGGTCGGGCTCATAGCTGTCGACCACGCTCCAACTCGAGCCGTTGTCATCGGACAACAGCAGCGCATCGTCGGCGCCGGCCATCAAACGGTTGGCGTCATCGGGAAAGACGACCAGCGAGCGAACCGACTGCTCGCCGACGCCGCGCCCCTTCTGCCAGACCCCGCCGCCATCAGGCGAGCGCCAAACCCCCTGTCCAATGGTGCCCACGTGAATCATGATCTGGTCCGACATATCGCGCCTCTTCTCTCTCAACTGCGCTCAGGGTAGGCGTTTCGCATTCATCCCTACGGGCGCAACCAACCAATCCCCGTCATTCCCAGCTCTGCTGGGAATCTCGCCCCCTCTCTCATCAATGGCGCAGACGAGATTCCCGCGCCCGGCGCGGGAATGACGGTTGTGGTTCGGCTGCAGCTAGGCAGAGAACCACCTAAGGCATGTACGGATACGGACACGGCCCCAGCTGGGTCTTCAGGATCGCCTGAGCGTCCTCGACGAACTCGCACAGCAACGGACGCGTATCCGCCGGGTCGATGATGTCCTGACCTGTCGCCTCCGCCGTTCGGAAGGGCGACGCCAGGTCCTGCAGACGCTGCTCGATCTCCGCCTGCTTGGCCTCCGGATCGTCGGCCGTGTCGATCTCACGCCGATAAGCGGCCATCGCCCCGCCCTCGATGTGCATCGAGCCCCAGCGGCCCGAGGGCCAGGCCCAGCGCTGGAACATGCCGGTCGGGCGATGCTGACACTGGCCGGCGACGCCGAAGATGCGGCCCATCACGACGGTCGCCCAGGGCATCTGCGATTGGCAGGTGGCCATCACCAACCGAGCGCCGGCTCGTTCGATGCCCAGCTTCTCCGACTCGATCCCGACCATGAAGCCAGGCTCGTCGGCAAAGGAAATCATCGGCAGGTGGAACATGTCACACAACTGAATCAGGCGGATCACCTTGCTGCCGCCCTTGACGTCGGTCGAGCCGCCCTCGTGCATCGGATTGTTGGCCATCACGCCAACGGGGTAGCCGTTGATCCGCGCCAACCCCGTGATCCGCGATCGTCCGTAGTTCGGCGCGATCTCGAAGAAGGAACCCTGGTCGACGCACCAGTTGATCGCACGGTGGCCGTCGTACGCCCGCCGCCGGTCCCGAGGCACCAGCCGCCGCAACCGCTCCTCGCGCCGGTTCGGATCGTCGGTCGGCTCCGCGCGTTCGGGCATCTCGTAGACGCTCTGCGGCAGATAACTGAGGAACTGTCGGATCTGGCGGAAGGCGTCCTCCTCGTCCTCGGCCAGGTTGTCGACCGAGCCCGACTGGTAGACGTGGATCCGCTCGTCGCCGAGGTCCTCCTTGGTCACGTCGTAGCCCAGCGCCGCCTTGACCACTGGCGGCCCGCCCGGGAAGAGTTGCGAGATGCCCTTGACCATGATCGTGAAGTGGGCCATGCAGGCGTTGACCGCCGGCAGGCCCGCAACCGAGCCCATCACCGCCGAGACGACGGGCACATTGCGCAGCAGGTCGGTGTCGAAGGTCGACCACATGTTGCCGTCGGGCAGATACGTGCGGCCCAACGTCTCGAATCCGCGTACCGAGCCGCCGGCCGCGTCGAGCATCCGCACGTAGGGCACGCGCCATTCGAGCGCCCGCTGGTTCGACCGCTTCTCCGAGCCCAGCCCGTCCGACCCGTCGCCGCCGCCCGATCCACCGCGCACGGTGAAGTCGCCCGCCGAGACGACGACCTTGCGCCCATTGACCTTACCGAACCCTTCGATCGCCCCCTTGGGCGTGAACGCCACCAGCTCCCCCGCCTCGTCATACTCCGGCCGGCCGACCAGCGACATGAACTCGGTCAGCGTCCCCGGGTCGAGCAGCCCGTCAATCCGCTCATTGACCAACAGCTTCCCCCGCCGCCGCTGACGAGCGACCCCCTCCGGCCCACCGCGAGCCTTGGCCAGCTCCTTGCGCTTCGCAATCTCCGCGATTTCCGATTCCCACGTCATTGGTCAGCTCCATCCTTGGTAATCTTGCAGCAGGTTACGAGCCCCATGCCCCGTGGAGGAACGGCCGATGACGACGGCGAAATTCATCTACTGGCAGAACGGCGACTGGTGGCTCGGCTACCTCGAAGAGTTCCCTGACTACATGACACAGGGTGAGTCGTTCGAAGACCTGAAGATCCACCTGCTGGACCTGTACCGCGACCTGACGAGCGGCGAGATTCCGCCTGTGCGAAGAGTTGGCGAACTCGTCGTCGCGTGAAGCCGCGGGACACTCGAATTCGGTCGTTGCGCTCCGCTGTGTTCCTCGTAGTCGTTGGAGTCTTCGTATTGTGCGGCGCTGCCTGTCGAGACGGGCAAGACGGCCAAGCGGACAAACTGGAGCTTCGCCCCGGGATCGAGCTCGCCGAGCTGCCGGTCGTTTTGGAGGAACAGATCGTCGGCGAGCATTTTGTGGCACTGACACGGTCGGACTTGGAGATAGGATTCCGGACGGCTCTGGCGGTGCGGTCTTACACGGAAGACCCTGAAGTTGAGTGGGCCACTCTCATGTTCTTCTGCGACACCCAGCGCCTGAAGCAAGTCGTTCACGTTGGCATCCAGACCTTTCGCCGACATACAGAGACCGGTGAACGCGTCGTGGTGAAGCTCTCTCCATCTGAAAAGCAAGAGGCCAGAGCGAGCTTCGGATCTGAGGCCCAGAGAGACTGGCGAAGTTGGGGCATTGATGTGTATGAGCGACAGATGGAGATCTACGACGGCACACACTTTCTGAGGGCTGCCAAGGGTCACCAAGAGGTCTGGGTTCGTTTTCCATTGCCTGGTCGGGTTGTCGAGACGAGATTTGATCTCCGCGGGGTCTTCGATACTGCTATCCAACCCAACCTCGACCATTGCGGTCTCTACTAACCCCTGCGATGCCCCGCACTTGATGCGGGGCCCAGCCCGCGATTCCCGCCTGCGGCGCCACAGCCCCCTCGTCTCCGCCGGCTTCTGAACAACCCTCCCTTCCCCACTCCCCATCCTTGACTCCCTCCGTCAATCGACGCACAATCAGAACATACGTACCCTTCAGGTCGAGGAGGCCCGGGCATGGCCATCGTCGCCGCGAACAACCCTCCCACACCCCGGCGCTGCCGGCGCATGTTCGAGGCCCACCACCTCGACTGCCAGGGACTCTCTCTCAGGCAGATCGGCGCCCGGCTCGGCCGCGCCCACTCCACCGTCCACGCATACCTCAAGGACTTCCAGCGCCACCGCGACCACGTCCTGCGCACTGTCGCCGCCGACTATCTCGCCGACCAGCTCCACATCCTCACCCATCCCGCAACCGAACCCGACCAGCAACGCCAGACCGTGGCCGCCATTCGCGAGCTGCGCCTCCTCCTGTTGAACCTGCCAGCCATCCAGGAACCCCGCCAGCCCCAACACGACGCCGCTCGCATCAACGCCCCCGTGCAGAATCTGGACGAACCTGGATCCCTCGAGACTGAGCCGGACCAACACTGCAAGATCCCGGACGATTCTGGACCAATCGGGACAAACCTGGACAAATCTGAACACCCAATCACAGGAAACCCAGCCCACATCAGCGAAATCGCGCCAACCCCGCCAATCTCACCCCAGAATCCCGCTCCTCCACCCGATTCGTGGCGGCCCACAACTCCCCGGTCGCCACCCGGAGCCGCCGGACCCCGGTATCCCGCCTCGTGGCCCAGTTCATTGCACAATCCATTCGGCTCCGTCGCGCCCCAGGACGCCGACAACCCTCCGGTCCGACGCATCTTTGGGAACTCGAGATGGCGGTGACCGGTCCCGGATCGGCAAGCTCGCCGATCAGCGCGCCGCCGCGATCGCCCGCTGGGCGCGCTCCGCCAGCTCCGGCTGGCGGGACCACTCGGGGTCAATCTGCGCGCGAATGTTGGCCGACTTCGTCGCGATCGCAAACTCCTGGACCGCGAGTTGCTGTAACGCCTCGGTCAGCGTCTGCTCGGGATCCTGTGCCAGCCGCTTGCCGCGCGTCCACCAGGCCTGTTGCATCGTCTCGTCCGAAGCCTGCATTAGGACCTCTTCGGTGACGGCGCGATGACGGACGAGCGCATAGAGAATCTGCACTGGAGTCTGCGGCGGATCAAGCTGAGCCGGCGGCAGGTCCTCAGGCCAGATCAGGTTGGCCTCGGCAGCGCAGGCTTCGCTGGCGCAATCTCCGAGGGAACCGATCGGGGTCACCTGGTGCAACTGCGCTTCGCTCGCCCCGGCCAGGGCCGTCGTGAGCACGCGCCGCGTGAGCAGCAGGGCGTAGCCCCATGCTTCGGCAGCGTCCGATTTCATCCCGAGCTAGATCAGGTCCTGGCCGCCCGCGACTTCGAGCGCGGAGCGGATCGTGGCCTGGATATCGTCGTCGGGATCGACCAGCGGCGAGCGCAGCGGGCCGGCATTGAAGCCAATGTCGTTCAGCGCCCACTTGACCGGCGCCGGATTGCCGATCAGGAACATCGCTTTGACCAGCGGCGCGAGCTTGACGTGAATGCGTCCCGCCTCGGCCGTGTCGCCGCGCTCCCACGCGTCGTACATCGCCTTCAGCTGTCCGCCAACCAGATGCGAGATTACCGAGACGGTCCCGTGCCCACCCATCGCGAGGAGGGCGAGGTTGTCTTGGTCGTTGCCGCTCCACATGCGGAAGCCAGGAGGAGCGGTTCGTATGATTTCGGCGATCTGTTCCAAGTCGCCCGATGCCTCTTTGACACCGACGATGTTGGAGCAGTCTTCTGCCAAACGCACAACCGTCTGCGCCGACATGTTCAGCCCGGTCCGTCCGGGCACGTTGTAGAGCATGATCTGCGTCTCGGGCACGGCGTCGGCGACCGCCTTGAAGTGCTGGTAGAGGCCTTCCCGCGACGGTTTGTTGTAATACGGCACCACCTGCAGCAGGCCGTCAACGTCGAGCTTCGCCGCCTGCTCAGAAGCGTCGACGGCAGTTGCGGTGCTGTTCGAACCCGTCCCTGCAATCAGCGTCCCGCCGGCGTCGTGAACCACGTCCGCGAGCTCGCGGAAGAGCACGCGCTCTTCCTCATGCGTCAGGGTCGGAGACTCGCCGGTCGTGCCCGCCACGACCACGCCGTCGGAGCCCGACTTGAGCAGCGCCGTTGCCAGATGCTGCGCCTGCTCGACGTCGATGCCGCCGGCTTCGGTCATCGGCGTCACCATCGCGGTGTACAGGCGTCCCCAGTTCGGAGCGTCGTTTGCTTCAGTCATGATTCGGGCTTTCCGTCGGTCGGGATCCAAAGATCAAGGCTACTAGGTCGCGCTCGCTCAGATTCAAACGCGTCAGGCGGGCGTCGGCGCGCCCGGGTCGAGCAAGCCGGCTTCCCTCAGCTCGGTCCAGAGGGCGCCGGGGACTGGCGTCTCAACCATCCGCTTGTTCTCCTCCACCTCGGCAACCGACGCGGCGCCGGAGATCACGGCGGCGATCGCAGGATGAGCGAGGATGAACTGCAGAGCGGCCGCTTTCAAGGGCACATCGTGGCGGTCGCAGACTGCCTTGATCGCTCGGGCGCGATCGAGCATTCCAGCGGGCGCGGCGCGGTAGTTGTAACTCACGCTGTCGCTCAGATCCGAGGCGAGGATTCCGCTGTTGTACGGCCCGCCGGCGACGACGCTGATGCCATGCGCCTCGCAATAGGGCAGAAACTCTGCGAGCGCGCCTTGCTCGAGCAGCGTGTAGCGCCCCGCCAGGAGGAAGCAGTCGAGCGGCAGTTCGCGCGCGAAGCTCAACTCCATCTCCCACTGGTTCATTCCGGCGCCAATCGCAGTGACGAGGCCCTGCTCGCGCAGTTCGATCAATGCGGGGAAGGCTTCCGTCAGGGCCTGTTCCTCGTGGTCGTCGGGATCATGCACGAGGAGTATGTCGATGTGATCGACCCCCAGGCGCTCGAGACTCGATTCGAAGGTACGCAAGGCGCCGTCGCGGCTGAAATCGAAGTGCCAGGTCACCGAGCCGTCGGCATGTTCCTGCAAACGGCGGCCGACCTTGGTCGAGATCACGAAGTCCGAACGATCAAGGCTCGCAAGCGGCCCACGATAGCGGCGCTCGCTCTCACCATTGCCGTACATCGGGGCGGTATCGAAGTAACGGACGCCGAGCGCGGCAGCTCGATCAATCAGCGCGGCTGCCTCGTCGACTCCAGCATCGATGGCGAGAAAGACACCACCCAGCCCTAGCCGCGAGACCTGGAGGGAAGTGCGTCCGATCTGTCTGGTGTCGGTGGCCTTCATGGCCGCGATGCTAGGCGCTCGGAGGCGGCTAGAGACAACCGTCGTCGAGCATCCACTCGACCATCTGAACGATGTTCAGGGCGGCGCCCTTGCGCAGGTTGTCGGCGACGACCCACCAGGCAAGGCCATTGGGATTGGTCACATCGACCCGGGCCCGGCCGACCAGCGTGTCGTCGATCCCGTCAGCGTCGAGCGGCGTCGGCCACTCTCCCGCGGCTCGGCCGTCGATCACCGAGAGTCCCGGCTGAGCGGCCCAGCGTTCGTGCGCCTCCTCCGGGGAAATCGGCCGGTCGAAGTCTGCATGGACCGCGATGGCGTGCGCTCGCTCGGTCGGGATGCGGACGCAGGTTGCGGAGAGCGGCAGCTCGGGCTGGTGCAGAATCTTGCGCGACTCGACCAGCATCTTCCACTCTTCCTTGGTGTAGCCGTCATCGAGGAAGACATCGACCTGGGGCAGCGCGTTGTTCGCGATCTGCTTCGGGTACTCGTTGAACCGGTCCGCGCCAATCTCGCCGCCGCCAACTATGACTGCGTTCTGCTCTCGCAGCTCCGTCACCGCTGCGCCGCCCGAACCGGAAGTCGCCTGGTAGGTGTCGGCGATGATCCGCGTCACTGCGCGGTCCTGGATCAACGGATGCAGCGAGAGCACCAGCGGCACTGTGGTGCAGTTCGGGGTCGCGATGATCCCGTTGTGCTGGCGCAGGTCTTCCGGGTTGACCTCGGGCACGACCAGCGGCACGCCCTCCTGCTGGCGGAAGGCGGATGAGTCGTCGAAGGCGACGGCGCCCTTACCGGCCGCGACGGGGCAGAGTTCCTTCGAGGCCGCTGTTGAGGCGGAGATGAAGGCCACATCTGCGCCGTCGAAGGCGTCGTGGGTGGTTTCGTGAACGACGTGAGTCTTACTCCGGAATGTGAGTTCGCGTCCTTCGGAGCGCTTCGTCGCGAGCAGCCGGAGTTCCTTCACGGGGAAGTCGCGTTCCTCCATGCAGCGGAGGAATTCGGCCCCCACGACGCCGGTCGCTCCGACGAGGGCAACGGTCAGTTCACGTCCCACGATCTCGCTCCTTGTGCTGCGTGGTGGGTGTTGATTTGCGTTCAGTCAGTTCGCAGCCCGAGCAGGCGGTCGAGACCGATCACGAGGTGATCGAGCTCGGGCGCAGCGCGGACGGCGCGAAGGATTTCAGGGATGAACGAGGCACGGCTCATCGAGTCGTGGCGAATGGTCAGCGTTTCGTCGTTGCCGCCGAACACGATCACCTGGTGAGCGACCAGTCCCGGCAATCGGACCGAGTGCAGCGAGGCTCCACCAAGTTCAGCGCCGCGCGAGTCGTAGCCGTCGACGTTGTGGCGCTCGGCCTGCTTGCGGTTGAAGTCGCGGTTGCGGGCGGCGCGCATCGATTGCGCTGTGGCGACTGCGGTGCCCGAGGGCGCATCGACCTTGCCATCGTGATGTTGTTCGATGATCTCAACCGAGTCAAAGAGTGGCGCGGCGACGTTGGCGAGATGCATCATCAGGACCGCGCCAAGGGCGAAGTTGGCGGCAATCACACCGCCGAGCCCCGCGCCGTTGACACGTCGTTCGGCCTCGGCGACGGCGTCGTCCGAGAGTCCGCTGGTGCCGATCACGGGGCGAATGCCCGCGTCGATTGCCACCGGGATCAGTTTCACTGTCCACTCAGCGTTGGAGAAGTCGACGACCACGTCAGGCGACCAATCGGCGAGTGAATCGAGCGAGTTGCTGAGCGGGACCTCGCGACCGGTGATCGCAACCGAGGTTTCAGTGGACAGGCCGTCGAGCGCGCCGATCAGTTCAAGGTCGTCGGCTGCCTCGATCGCCGTCATGATTTGCCGGCCCATGTTGCCGGCGCCGCTCATCACGACCCGGATGCTGGAGCTGGCCATGACCTACCTGTTCAACTGCCGCTCCGACTAGCGGCGCTAGCGGTTGGGCGCGCCGAAGTCGCTGCGTGGGGGTGGTGGCGGCGGTGGCGGGCCGTCGCCCTCGGGCTGCTGACCACGGCGAATGTTGACGCGAGAGAGGATGCCGCCACGGCGGCGCGGCGCGATGTTCGTGTCGGGCTGGCGTTCTTCCTGTTCGCCGCCATCATTGCGCGGCGACCGCTCGCCGCGCTGTCCCGAGGACTGTTGGTTCGATCCATCGCTCGATTGCTGGTTCTGGTCGCCGCCCTGCTGTTGCGCGGCGCCTCGGCGGCGGCGTCGGCGGCGGCGGCGGGGTTGGCCTTCCCGAGGCGGCGCCACGGCGGCTGAGCCCTCGTCGCCCGCTGCGGTGGAAACTGGCGTTGGAGCAACGGTTTCGGCGGCTTCTGGTTCGGAGGCGGCGACGGCCTCGGCGGGTTGTTCCGCGACGGCCGTCTCCACTGGCTCTGCCTCTGCCTCCACCTCGGCTGGTTCGGGCTCTCGAGCGACCCGCGGACGGCGCTGGCGAGGCTCTCTCGGCTCTCTCGGCTCACGCGGCTCTCGCTCCCGTCGCGGCGGGCGTTCGTCGCGGCCCCTGCGCTCACGCGGTTCGCGTGGTTCGCGCGGTTCGCGGGAACCAGAGTCGGTATCGCCATTGAGCAGGGCCTTGCGCGAGGCGTTGACCCGGCCGAGGTTGTCCACCTCAATCACGATGATTTGCATCTCGTCGCCGACGCTGACAACGTCCTCGACCTTGTCGACGCGGTAGTCGGCCAACTCGGAGATGTGGACCAGCGCGTCCTTGCCAGGGACCATCTCGACGAAGGCGCCGAAGGGCAGGATGCGGACCACCTTGCCGGTGTAGATCTGGCCGGGTTCGATGTCGCGGGTCATGGCCGAGATGCGCTCGAAGGCGGCCTCTCCCGAGGCCTGATCGACGGCAGTGATGAACACCGCGCCGTCGTCTTCGACCGAAATCTCGGCGCCCGTGTCGTCCTGCAACGCACGGATGTTGCGGCCGCCCGGACCGATCAACTGGCCAATCTTGTCCTGCGGCACATCGATCCGCAAGATGCGCGGGGCGTGCGGCGACATCTGCTCGCGCGGGGCCTCGATGCACTGGGTCATCACGTCCATGATTTCCAGTCGGGCGTCCCGGGCCTGATCGAGCGCGCGGGTCAGGATCTCGAGGTCAATGCCCTTGACCTTCATGTCCATCTGCAGCGCCGTGACGCCGTCGCGAGACCCGGCGACCTTGAAGTCCATGTCACCGAGGTGGTCTTCCATCCCGACGATGTCGGTCAGGATGGCGACGTCATCCTCTTCCTTGATCAGACCCATCGCGATGCCCGCGATTGGCGTCTTGATCGGCACGCCGGCGTCCATCATCGAGAGGACAGAGGCGCAAACGGAGGCCATTGAGGTTGAACCGTTGGAGGCGAGCACCTCGGAGACGATCCGGATCGTGTATGGAAACTCCTCGAAGGGCGGCAGGATTGCGGCCATCGCACGCTCACCGAGCATGCCGTGGCCGATGCTGCGCCTCGACGGGTTGCCCACGCGGCCGGTCTCGCCGGTCGAGAAGGGCGGGAAGTTGTAATGGTGCATGAAGCGCTTCAAGTCCTCGGGCGTGAGGTCATCGAGGCGCTGGGCCATGCCCGACCCGGCCAGCGTGGTGAAGCTGAGCACCTGGGTCTCACCGCGCTGGAAGAGTCCCGAACCGTGCGTGCGTGGCACGAGGTCAACCTCGGCCGACAACGGTCGGAGGTCGGCGTGCCCGCGACCGTCGGCGCGGACGCCGTCGTCGAGGATGCTGCGCCGCACGATTCGCTTCTCCAGGGCGTCGAACGCCTCCTGGTGCGCGTCAGCGTCGGCGTCTTCATCGAGGCTGTCGAGCAGCGACGCCTTGACGGCGGCCCGTCGGGCATCGCGGTCGGCCTTGTCTTCCGCGTCGCGGAGGGCGGAGACCAGATCTGCTTCGACGCGCTCCTCGACCGCGGCGAGCACGTCGGCGTCAACCGACTGCGCGGTGAACTCGCGCTTGGCCGGCGCGACCTCGGAGGCGAGCGCCTCCTGCATCTCACAGATCGTGGTGATCGCCTCCTGGCCGATTGCCAGGGCCTCGACGAGGAGCGATTCCGGTACTTCGCCGGCTTCCGCCTCGACCATGGTGATTGCGTCTTTGGTGCCGGCGACGACGAGGTTGAGGTCGGAGGCCTCGAGTTCGGCAAACGTTGGTTGCAGCACCAGTTCGCCGTCGACATGGCCAATGCGCACCGAGGCGACCGGGCCGTCGAAGGGGATGTCGGAGACGCAGAGCGCCGCCGAGGCGGCGATCGTGCCCAGCGTGTCGGGCGGGTTCTCCATGTCGACCGAGAAGATCGTGAGGATCAGCTGGGTGTCGTCGTTGTAGCCCTTGGGGAAGAACGGGCGGATGGGCCGGTCGGTCAGCCGCGCCGAGAGCACGGCGGTCGTGGTCGGACGGCCTTCGCGGCGGAAGAACGATCCGGGGATCCGACCGGCGGCGTAGAGCCGCTCTTCGAACTCAACCGAGAGCGGGAAGAAGTCGATCCCGGGGCGCGGCTTGGAGGCCGTGGCGGTGCCGAGCATCATCGTGTCGCCGTAGCGAATCGTGACCGCGCCGCCGGCCTGATGCGCGAGCTTGCCGGTCTCGATCGTGAGGGTCCGTCCGGCGATTTCCTGCTGGACGGTGCGAGTGGTGATTTCCATGGGGTGTAGCGTTCCTGTGCTTCCTTCTGCCTATCGAGTCTGCCGCCGTTTCCTCGACGACAGCCCTTCATTGATCTGCAACGGCCGGCCCGTTTCGGGCGCGCGTCGGGCGCGTCGCTGAACTTCGTCCGAGACGGTCCACAGCGCTGGCTCGGATCTGTTCGCCTCGCGTTAGCGGCGCAGACCCAGTTCGTTGATCAGCGCGGTGTATCGGTTGACATCCTCACGGTTGAGGTAGCGAAGCTGCCGCCGCCGCTGGCCAACGAGCTTGGTCAGCGCACGGCGAGTGTGATAGTCGTGCCGATGTTCGCGCAGGTGATCGGTCAACCGTGAGATTCGCTGGGTCAGCTGGGCGATCTGAACCTCTGGCGATCCGGTGTCGGAGTCGTGTTGACCGAACTGCGCCGCAATGGCGGCCTTCTCATCCTTACTCAGCATGTATGCACCTGTCCACGTGGGCCATCAGGCGAGTCTGCGCGAGGGGGCTGCCCTGTTCCCGGTGAGTACCAGGTTTCTTCGAGTCTGTCGGCGACTCTCCAAGCCGCCGGCTCCCCACCGCTTCGCTGCGTGGTCGTCTCGTTGCCTAGACGTTACCAGACTGTTCCGTGCTTCAGACGCCAGATCGGTCGCGTATGCGACACTGGGCGTCATGGCCGTGCTGATGACCCATCCGATCATGATCGTGCGGGCGCGTCTCGATCCGACGGTGCTGCAGGAGTTCGAGGACTGGCATCGCCAGACGCATTTGCCGCACGTGCTCGAGATCCCGGGCATCGTCTCGGCATTTCGGGTGCGCGGTTCCGACCCGATCGCTGGGGCCCATCTGATGGGCTACACGTTCGAGGACGAGTCCGTCGTCCAGGGCGCGCTCTCCTCCGAAGAGGCGCAGGTCGCCCGCCGGGACTGGGACCACTGGGCCGACCAGGTCTACGAGCTCTCGGTCGAGATCTACGCCCCCCTCGCGCCGTTGCCGATCTTCCAGCACCACAACTAAGGTACGGCGCTTGTCCGTCGTTCAGTCTCCGGCCTGCGTCACTTGCGCCCCGCGCCCCCGACATTCCTGTATCCCAGTCCGTCATTCCCGCGCAAGCGGGAATCCATCCGGGACGCCGGGTAACAGCGGCATGAGAGTGACATCTCGCGAGGTCGCGCGAAATGGCTGACCGGACACCCTCCGTGTACATCATCACGGACCAGCCAAAGGGCACCTTGTATATCGGCGTTACCTCCGACCTGCCCGGCCGCATCTGGACTCACAAACAACGGAGTATCCCTGGCTTCGCGAGCCGTTACGGACTCGACCAGCTCGTCTGGCACGAGTATCACGAAGACATGGAATCGGCGATTCTCAGGGAAAAGCAGCTGAAGAAGTGGAATCGAGCATGGAAGCTCCGACTAGTGCATGAGGCGAATCCGACGTGGCGCGACCTGTACGAAGACCTGGCATAAGTCTGGAGCGGGACGCCCACGGTGGGCATGGCCGGTCGAGGCGCTAGTGGACTTGGTCCTGAATGGATTCCCGCCTGCGCGGGAATGACGGAGTGGGATACGGGAATCGTGGAGGGCGCGCGGTGATGGTGAGGGAGCGCGTTGGTCTGACGGAGGGGCGGAGGTGGCGGGGGAATGACGGATGAATCGCGCTCTACAAATCCAGCGCGACCTCGTCCTTGATCGCCGTCTTGCCCTCGGGCAGGGTGAAGAAGTTGCAGAAGCAGGTGCCCTCGAAATCGACCAAGCCGTTGAGGACCGGTTCGCAGACGCAGATCGTGTCGTCGTTGTTGGCCGGCTGGCAGGGGCAATAGAACTTGCCGAAGCGCATCCGCATGTTGACGAAGTCTTCGATCGTCTGGTCGGCGTTCATCAGGATGTAGCCGCGCTCCTCGCAGAACTTGTCGGCGAGCTCGGTCATTTCGGCGCGGTACTGGTCGCGCAGGGCCCGTTCTTCCTCTTCCGGCAGGTCAGTCAGGCGTTCGAACTCGGCCATGACGCGTCCTTTTCCCCATTGCTGAGCTCTCTCAAGTTTAGGCGGACGCCTCGGCGCGGGCGGCGGCGAAGCGCACGAGGGAGCGGACCGGCACGCCCGATGCGCCCTTGACCTGCGTGCCGCGGGTTTTCGACGCGTCGTCGGTGCCGGCCATGTCGAGGTGCGCCCAGGGCGTGTCGCCGGCAAAGCGGGCCAGGAACTTCGCGGCCGTGATCGCACCGGCCAGGCGGCCTCCGGTGTTTTTGACATCGGCCACCTGGCTGCGGATCTGATCGTCGTACTCGGGGAACATCGGCAGTTGCCAGAACTTCTCACCGGCGTGCTTGCCGGCTTCGATTACCTCGGCCGCGAGCTCGTCGTCGTTGGCCATCACGGCCGTCGCGACATCGCCCAACGCCACCGCAGCCGCACCAGTCAGCGTGGCGACATCGATCAGCGGGGAGAGTCCGAGGTGGTTGGCATAGGAGAGCGCGTCGGCCAAGACGAGGCGGCCTTCGGCGTCGGTGTTGATCACCTCGATCGTCGCGCCGTTCATTGCGGTGAGCAGGTCGCCGGGCTTGATTGCGTTGCCGCCGGGCATGTTCTCGGTGCAGGGCGCGAGCGCGGTGACGTTGATCGGCAGCTTGAGGTCGGCAATCGCGCCCATCGACGCGACGACCGCCGCCGCGCCGGACATGTCCTGCTTCATCGCCTCCATGTTGGCGGCCGGCTTGATTGAGATGCCGCCGGTATCGAACGTGATGCCCTTGCCGCAGTAGCCGAGCCCGGGCTCATCGGCTCCGCCGCGGTGGCGCAAGATCAGGAACTTGGCCGGCTGGTGCGAGCCTTTGGCGACGCCAAGGAACGATCCCATGCCCAGTTCGGCGGCCGTCGCTTCGTCCATCACCTCGATCTCGACATCGTGATCGGCCGCCCAGGCCTCGGCCCGATTGGCCAATTCGGTCGGAGTCAGCAGATTGGAGGGTTCGTTGGCCAGATCGCGGGCAAAGTTGGCCGCGCCGGCCAGCGAGCGACCGTGCGGAATCCCCGCCTCGACGCCGGCGACATTCCGGGAATGCAGCGATACGCGTTCGAGCACGTTCGGCACCTTCTTCGGCGACTGATGCCGGTCGAAGCGGTACAGCCCGAGGTCGAGACCTTCACAGATAGCGCCGGCGATCTCCTCGGTGGTGAAACCGCACTCTTCGCCGTCCACGGCGACGGCAAGCGCGCCGGATGAGAGCGAGCGAGCCTTGCGCGCCCCGTTGGCGGCGGCGTGACGGATCTCGTCGAGTCCCATCTCTTCGGCCGGGCCGAGTCCGGCGATCACGACGCGGGAGGTCTCGGTCTTGCCAAACGTATGCACGACGACGGTTTCGTTGACTGAGCCTGACAACTCGCCGGATTTGACGAGCGGCGCCAGGCCGCCGTCAAGCGCCTCATTGAGCTGGCGCAAGGCGCCGCCATCGAGGATGTCGTCGTCCCTGGTTGCGAAGATCAGCAGGTGGTCGGCGGCGGCGTCAAGCGCGGGCGTGCCGCTAGCGGTGATGTCCATGGGGTCTCTCAACAGGTCTCTAGAGGAACTGGGCCTGAACGGAAGGGAACAATGCAGATCATCCTAGCGACCGCCCGGATGCATCAGGGTGTGTGGCGGGGAATAACGTGGCGAAATGCGAGAATTCCTGCGCGAACTGGTGGCCGTCGCGGTGGCCGCGCTGGTCTACTACCTGGTTCGCGGCGCCGTCTCCGACCGTGCCGACGAGGCATTCCAGCGAGCACGCGACATCCTCGAACTGGAACAGCGTTTCCGGCTCGACTGGGAGACGCCGATCCACGAGTCGATCCTTGGCTCGAGCGCCCTGATCGATTTCGCCAACGGCGCCTACTTCTGGGGACACATGCCGCTGCTGATCGTGCTGGCCATCTGGCTCTGGCGGTCGCACCGGATGATCTGGCGTACGTTCCGCAACGCGTTGCTGGTCTCGGCCGCCGTGGGGATGGTCTGCTACTTCCTCTTCCCGACTGCGCCGCCGCGCCTGATGCCCGAACTGGGCTACATCGACACGCTCGCTCTGCGGGCGGCGCCCGCCTACCAGGCCCAGGAGGTCGGCCTGTTTGTCAACCCCTACGCGGCATTGCCCTCGCTGCACGTCGGCTGGGCCCTGCTGGCCGGTCTGGCGGTCTGGCAGACCTCGAGACATCCGCTCATGCGCGCGTTCGCGGTCGCCATTCCGCTGTCGCAGAGCTGGGCCGTCGTGGCGACGGCCAACCATTGGACCCTGGACGCCTTCGCCGGCATTGCCGTCTGCGCGATCGCCTGGTTGATCGTCGCGCTCAGCCATAGGCTGAGCTTCAGAACGCCGATCTAGTTCGACAGAGGTTGACCATGCAGATCGTGACGACGGAATCCGTACCGAACCAGGAGATTGCCGAAGTGTTGGGTCTGGTCAGCGCCAACAGCGTGCGCTCGCGCAACGTTGGGCGGGACATTCTGGCCGGGATCAAGAGCCTGTTCGGCGGCGAGATTCACGCCTACACCAAGCTCATGAGCGACACGCGAGTGCAGGTCCTGGAGAAGCTGGAAGCTTCGGCCAGCGCCATGGGCGCCGACGCCATCGTGTGCACCCGGATGATGTCCTCCGATGTCGGACAGAACATGGCCGAGGTCTACATGTACGGCACAGCGGTCAAGTTGAAGTAGCGGTTCCTAGTCAGCTCGAACCGGCCAGTCGGGATGCGACTTCAGCCGTTCCAGGATGGCCACGCCGACGTCGTACTTGTGCAGCAGCGGCAGGCGCTCGGGCTCTCCCGACGCATCGATCAGCACGACGCGATTGGTGTCGACCTGGAAGCCGGCGTCGGACTGGGTGACGTCGTTGGCGGCGATGAAGGCGAGGCCTTTCTTCTCGATCTTGGCCCTGGCGTTTTCGATCAGGTCGTCGGTCTCGGCGGCGAACCCGACCTTGAGCAGGTGCGGCGCGTCGATTGAAGCGATGACGTCGGGGTTTTCAACCATCTCCAGCGTCATACCTTCCTGATCCGCGTCCTGCTTCTTGAGCTTCGACTCGGCGGCTTCTGCCGGACGGTAATCGGCCACCGCGGCCGCCATGACCAGGGCATTCGCTCCGCGGGCTGCTTTCTGGATCTCTTCCTGCATCTCGATCGCCGTACCAACGCTGCGCACGACGATGCCGTAGCGGCCGTCCGGCGGCGCCTGCGTCGTGATCAGGGTGACAGCCGCGCCCTGGTCGCGCGCCGCCTCGGCAACGGCGACGCCCATTTTGCCGCTGGAGTGATTGCCGACGAAGCGGACCGGATCGATCGGTTCCCGCGTGCCGCCGGCCGTGACGATGACGTGTCGTCCCCGCAGGTCGCCCACGGTTCGGCCGATGGCCGAGCGCACGGCGGCGGCCAACTCGATCGGTTCGATCAGACGCCCCAGGCCGCGCGCGCCCGAGGCGAGCCGCCCGATCGCCGGACCGGCGATGAACGTGCCGCGCGCCTTGAGCAGTTCGAGGTTGGCCTGCACCGAGGGCTGGGCGTACATCACCGAGTCCATCGCCGGCGCAACAACCAGCGGCGCACTGGTCGCCAGGGCTGTCAGCGTGACGGGGTTGTCGCCGATGCCCTGGGCCAGTTTGGCGATCGTCGTCGCCGATGCCGGGGCGACCAGCATGGCGTCGGAGCGTCGGCCCATCGCCACGTGCTGCTCGGCCGGCGCCGAGGGATCCCACAGATCGGCCGCCACTTCGCCCTTGACCAACGAGCGGAACGTTAACGGGGGAATGAAGCGCGCCGCCGATGGAGTCAGCGCGACATCGACGATGGCGCCGGCATCCTCCAGCCGACGAGCCGCCTCGACGCTCTTGTATGCGGAGATGGAGCCGGTGACGCCCAGTGTGACCCGGCGGCCGCCGAGCGGCTGCGGCGCCGGAACATCGCCGCCGCTCATGGGGTGCCTTCGGCATTGAAGTAATACAGCTCGCGCAGGCCCCAGAGAATCAGGTCCTCGTCGACGATGTCCAGGATGTCCGTCTCCTCGGCGATCCGCGGCGCCCAGCCGCCGGTCGCGACGACGCGGGCGTCGCCCAGTTCCTGACGGAAGCGCGCGATGATCCCCTCCACAAGTCCGACATATCCGAACAGGATCCCGCTCTGCAGTGCCGTTTCGGTGCGCGTCCCGATCGCCGCGGGCGGACGATCCAGGTCAATCCGCGCCAGCCGGCTGGCGCGGTCGAACAGCGCCTCTGTGGAAATGCCGATCCCGGGCGAAATCGCGCCGCCGATGTAGACGCCGTGCTCATTGATCGCGTCAAACACGGTGGCCGTGCCAAAGTCGACCACGATCAGCGGCGGCGGCCCGTATCTGGACAGCGCCGCCACCGCATCGACGATGCGGTCGGCGCCGAGCTCCTCGGTGTGTTCGATCCCGATCCGGACGGGCTTTCGCATGTGCGGGGACACCAGCAAGGGCTCGGTGCGCAGGAACTTGCGGCAGACATCCTGGAACACCGGAGCGAGAGCGGGCACGACCGACGAGATGATGGCGCCATCGATCTGGGCGATTTGGATTCCCTCGTAACGCAACAACGAGGCGACGAAGATGCCGTATTCATCGGACAGCCGGTCGTGCTGCGTCGCCAGACGCCAAGTATGGACAATTTTACGGTCGTTAAACACACCGATCTGAAGGGTCGTGTTGCCGATGTCGATGGCGATCAACAAGGCGATTCGTCCTTCCCGACGCGCCAGCGGATCGCGAACCTTGCTAGCGCAGAGCAGCGCGATCGTCTCGCGACGTCACTATCTCGCGCATTCTACGCAAGATCGGCTTCTGCCATTCCGGCGGGGCATTTGTGCAGACGAAGGCGGAGCAGAATCGACAGAACGAGGGTTGTCAAGACGCCGCCCTGTGCTCGTGGATGAGTCGGGGAAAATGTGGATGGATATCTGGTCAGGCTCGGTCCGAGGCCAGTTCTTCCACTTGCTGTTGTGCGCGCAGATGCTGGTTAGTATGTTCCCTCAAGCTGCCCATCTCTTGAGCGGCGAATCCGGTCAGCCCGACAGGGCATCCACTTCGCTTGCAGCGGTCTTTTCCATAAGGAGGCGACAGCGGCATGGTCACTCGATCCGCCCGCTCATTTGGCGATCCGCACTCGGACCATCGCGCCATCTGGCAGCGCACCCTGCAACTCCTGAGAGACTCGCTCGACCGCGAGACCTTCGACACCTGGTTCGCCGACACTCACGCGATTGAGATTCGCGGCGGGGTGCTTCACGTCGGCGTGCCGACCGTGATCAAGCTCGAGACCCTGCGCGGCAGTTACTATCCGCAGCTCGCCTCGGCGGTGCGCCAGGCATCGGGCCGCTCCATGGAGATTGAGCTACGCGTCCAGGCGCCGCCCGAGCCGGTCACGCAAGCGCTCGACTTGTCGTCGGGCGATGACCCCACGCTCTCCGCCGAGCGCAGCCTGCCGATTCAACCGGCGCGCAGCCGTCCCTCCGTGCTCAACCAGGCGACCTTCGAGCGCTTCGTCGAAGGCACGTCCAACCAGATCGCCGTGACCGCGTCACGCCGGGTGGCGTTCCACCCCGGGGAAGACACCAATCCGCTGTTCATCTACTCCAGTTCCGGTCTGGGTAAGACTCACCTGCTGCACGCCATCGCACACATCACGATGCAGTCGCACTACACGGTGCTGGTCGACACGGAGTCCTACGTCCGCCAGTTCATCAAGAGCGTCGAGACCGGTGAACGCGCCGCGTTCCAGGAGAAGTACGAGTCGGCAGAAGTGCTGATCGTTGACGACGTACAAAAGCTCGGCGGCACGGTGCAAACCCAAGACGAGTTTTTCAACGTCTTCAATGCACTGCACCAACAGGATCGACAGATCGTGATTGCCTCGGACACGCCGCCGCGGCGGCTCGCCGGGCTCAGCGAGCGTCTCGTCACCCGCTTCGAGGGCGGACTGGTTGTGGAGATCAACCCGCCCGACCTCGAATTGCGGATGGCCATTTTGCAGCGCAAGATTCGCGACTGGGACATCGCGGTCGACGAGCCGACGATCCAGATGATTGCCGAGCGTGGGGGCACCAACGTCCGGACCCTGCTCGGCGGGCTGAACCGGGTGCGCGTGTTCGCCGAGAGCGAGCGCTCGCCGGTGACCCCCGGGGTCGTCATGCGGGCCCTGGCCGGCCATGTCCAGGAAGAGTCGCGCAGAGCCAAACCGACAGTGGCAGAGTTGATTGCCGCCGCGTCCGACATCACCGGCGTCGCGCCCGACCTATTCACGGCGCCGCGCAAGGATCGACGCACCGCGCGCGCGCGCCAACTCGTCATGTTCCTTGCCTGCAAGCACACCGATCTCTCACTCAACTCGATCGGCGAAGCGCTGGGCGGCCGGGACCACTCGACGGTCCTGCACGGCCGCGACAAGGTGGAGCAGCTGATCGCCAACTCCGGCGATCCAGACGCCCAATGGTGGATCCAGCAGATCTCCGAGATTCGCTCCCGCTTACACCTCTAAAGCGGGAACGCCCTCTCCGCCCGCCGAACTCGGGCTGCTGTCGCCCACCGACGCTCAGGTTGCTTCCAGGATCACGAAGGATTGTGGACACGCGCGCAGCCCAGTCAGAGCGTGTCCACTCCAGCCGCCCCGGCTGTCCACAGCAGAATTCAGTTTCTTGTCAACGAATCGCGGTGCTTCGTGTGCTCGTCCACAGTGCCCACCCAGCCACCTACAACAACAGATCAATTAACTAGTTAAGGAGTATAAGAATTCTCCGTTGTAGGGCCTGTGGATTGCCTGCGCAGGGTGGATAAACTCGACCCATGATTGACTCCATCGAGGTTGAGGTTGAGGGTGGGGCCGGCGGCCGCGGCGCGGTCTCGTTCCGGCGTGAGAAGTTCGTACCGCGCGGCGGTCCCGATGGCGGCCGCGGCGGCCGCGGCGGAGACGTGATCGTGTTGGCCAACGGACAGCTCAACACGCTGCGACGGTATCGACGTCAGCGCCGCTTTCGCGCCGAGTCGGGTACCAACGGCGGCACCAACCAGAAGCGCGGGCGTGCCGGCGCGACGATGGTGCTCGAACTGCCGGTGGGGACGATCGTCTCTCGTGTCCGCGGGCAGGAGTCCGAGCAGCTGGTCGACCTTGAGGCGGACGCGCAGTCGCTCGTGGTTGCCTGGGGTGGTCGCGGGGGGCAGGGCAACATGTACTTCCGCAGCGCGACCAATCAGACCCCGCGCGTGGCCCAGAAAGGCGAACCGGGCGAGCGCTGCCGGCTCAAGTTTGAGCTGCGCATCCTGGCCGACGTTGGCATCGTGGGGCTGCCGAACGCGGGCAAGTCGTCGCTGCTTCGCCACTTGAGCGCCGCCCGTCCGCGCGTGGCCGATTACCCCTTTACGACACTGGAGCCGCATCTCGGCGTCGTGTCGGTCGGCTGGGACGAGTTCGTCATGGCCGACCTGCCGGGACTGATCGAAGGCGCCGCCGACGGGGCGGGCCTGGGTCACGACTTTCTCCGCCACACGTCGCGAACCAGGCTGCTGGTCCACCTGATTGACGGCTCGCAAGACGACCCGTGCGCTGCGAAGGCGCTGGTCGACAGCGAACTCGCCGGCTACTCGGCCGAGCTGGCCGCCCGACCCCAGATTGTCGTGATCAACAAGGTTGACCTGGAGGAAGTGGACGTCTTCCGAGAAGAGATCGCGGCACAGTTCGGCAACATGGATCCGGCGCCGCTGTTCTGCTCCGCTGTGACAGGCGAAGGAACCGACGACGTGGTCGCAGCCTGCGCATCGGCGCTGCAAGAGTTGCGCCAGCAGGAACCACCCAGAACCGCGGAGGTCCCTGTCGTCCGGCCCAGGCAAGACGGCCGCCGATTCGAAGTTGATGAGCTGGCCTCAGGGCTGTTCCAGGTGCGCGGCGCATCGGTGGAGCGATTTGTCTCGATGATGGAGCTGGATCAGGATGAGGCGCTGGCCGAAACCTACCGCTGGCTCGATCGTCGCGGTGTGGCGTCGGCGCTGCAGCGGGCCGGTTGCCAGCCGGGTGATGTCGTCAGGATCGGTCAGGCGCGCATCACCTGGGAATGGGAGCGCTGACGGTCGTGGCTGAGGGCGCCGATATCCAGTTCGAGCCACACGAGCGCGTCGGCGCCCTGGGCGGCACGTTCGATCCGCTGCATCGAGCTCACCTGCACCTGGCCGATGCGGCCGCCCAGGCGCTGGAGCTCGACCGGCTGGTCCTGATTCCCGCCGGCGACCCATGGCGGAAACGTGACCGTCGAGTCAGCTCAGCCGAGCACCGCCTGGCCATGACCCTGGCAGCGGCTGAGGATCGCGGGGGCGGGCTCGAGGTGTCCGACCTGGAAGTCCGCCGCGGCGGCCCGACCTACACGCTCGATACCGTGCGCGTGTTACGGGATCGCGGCGCACAGCAACTCTGGTGGATCATGGGCGCCGATGCCGTGCTGGACCTGCCGCACTGGCACAAACCCAACGAGATCCTGACCTGCGCCCGGATTGCCGCGGCCGTCAGGCCGGGCGCCGAGCTTGATCGCCGCCAACTCGATCGGATCGTCTATGGCCTCGGCCGCTGGCTCGACTGGGTGCCGATGGAGCCAATCGACCTCTCGGCCTCAGAACTCAGAGAACGGATCGCCAGGGGCGAAGACGTGTCGGAGGATGTGCCGTCGGCCGTATGGCAGTACGCGAGGGACCACCAGCTCTATACCTGACCCACTGCGTCGGCGCGCCTGCGAGGGTTATCCGTGACCAATGTTCTCCGACGTGTAGTGCTCCTTGCGCACCAGGATCGTCAGGCGCGGGCCTGGCGGGAACAGGAATGGGCGCAGCGGCAGCGTCTGCACCCAGGCGAAGCCAGCGTCGTAGGCGAGCTGTCCCAACTGACCGAATGTGCGCAGATGAGGCGGGGGACCACTCAGGCCCAGCAGGGACGACCAAACGGCGTTGACCGCGGCGGATCGTGATCGCGCGATCTCCCACAGCACGGCGACGCCGTTGTGGTCGAGCACCCGCCAGAGTTCCTCCAGCACGCGCAACGCTCGCTCGTCGTCCCAATGGCGCAGTTGGTGGGGGACGACGGCGAAGTCGAAGGAGCCGTCCTGATAGGGCAAGCGATGCGGCTCCGCGCGGACGACGAGCATGTCCTTCGTCTCGGCATGCGCACGCGCATCGCAAAGCACCGCGTGCGGAGTCGGTTCAAGTCCTGCCGTATCGGCGATTAGCGCAGCGAGCGGCGGCGAATCCGGGCCGAGCACAAGCAACCGCTCGACCGGGGCCATCGCGGTCAAGGCGATCAACTGCGGCGCTGGGGAATCTTCAAGCGCGAGACGCGGTTGCCCGCGCCACCAACGCCGTAGCGCCGGGGGGATCGCCAGCAGCGGAGCGGCGCCGGGCTGGAGCACGGGGTCAGACGTCGATCTTGGCCATGTCGGCGTGCTGTTCGATGAAGTGGCGGCGCTTGGCCGGGTCATCGCCCATCAGTTTGACGAAGAGGTCGTCGGCCGCGTGCTCGTCTGCGATGTCGACAGACCAGAGCAGCCGCGCCTGGGGGTCCATGGTGGTCTCCCAGAGCTGGTCGGCATTCATCTCACCCAGACCCTTGAAGCGTTGGACCGAGACCTTCTTCTGGCCCTCGTTCTGCTTGTCCATGAACGCTTCGAGGTCTGCGTCGGCGTAGAGCCATTCGGCCTGCTTCCCCACCTTGACTCGATAGAGCGGCGGTTGGGCGATGTACAGCTTGCCGTCCTCAATCAGCTCACGCATGTGGCGGAAGAAAAAGGTCAGCAAGAGCGTGCGGATGTGCGCGCCGTCCGAGTCGGCGTCCGTCATGATCACGACCTTGTGGTAGCGCAGCTTGGACAGGTCGAAATCCTCGCCGATGCCGGTGCCAAGCGCCGTAATCAACGTGCGGAACGCCTCGTGGCCGAGCAGCTTGTCGAGTCGAGCGCGCTCAACGTTGAGCACCTTGCCGCGCAGCGGCAGGATTGCCTGGGTGCGGCGGTCGCGCCCCTCCTTGGCCGATCCACCTGCCGAGGGGCCCTCGACAATGAAAATCTCAGACAGCGCCGGATCGCGCTCCGAGCAGTCGGCCAGCTTGCCCGGCAGCGACGCGCCCTCCAGCGCGCCCTTGCGTTGGACGATGGCGCGCGCCTTGCGAGCCGCCTCGCGGGCGCGGGCGGTGGTCAGGCATTTCTCGACAATCCGCCGACCCTCCCGCGGCTGGCCGTCCAGATACTCGGCCAGCGCCTCCGCAGTCGCCGATTCGACGATCCCCTTGATCTCCGGGTTGCCCAGCTTGGTCTTCGTCTGACCCTCGAACTGCGGTTCACCCAGCTTCACCGAAATCACCGCCGTCAGGCCTTCGCGCGTGTCTTCGCCGGTGATGTTGGGGTCCTTGTCACCGAGCTGCTTGTTGCGGCGAGCGAAATCGTTGATCGCCCGCGTCAGCGCCGAGCGGAAACCGGTCAGGTGCGAGCCGCCCTCGTGCGTGTTGATCGTGTTGGCGAAGGCATAGACCGAGTCCTGGAAGTCGGCGTTGTACTGGATCGCCACTTCGACCATCACCGCCGTGCCGTTGACGCCGACCTCGCGGTCGAGGTGGAACGGCAGCGGTTGCAACACTTCGCGGTCGCGGTTGAGGAAGCGCACATAGGACTGGATCCCCCCCTCGAAGTAGAAATTCTTTTCCTCGCGTGGTTCTCTTGAGCGGCGTTCGTCATTGCTCAGGCCGGGCGGGAAGTCGCGCTCGTCGCGGAAGCAGATCCAGAGGCCCTTGTTCAGATAGGCAATTTCGCGGAAGCGCTGCGACAGGGTGTGAAAGTCGTACTCGAGATGATCGATTACCTCATCGTCGGCGACCCAGCGGACCATGGTGCCGGTCTGTGGCGTCACCTCGCGCGCCTGTTTGCGCCGCTTGATTCCGCCGGTCGACACGCCGCGCACGTAGCTCTGCGTATGCGACGTACCGTCGCGCCGCACTTCCACTTCCAGCCGCGAGGAGAGCGCGTTGACCACCGACGCGCCGACGCCGTGCAAGCCGCCCGAGACCTTGTACCCGCCGCCGCCGAACTTGCCACCGGCGTGCAGCACGGTCAACACCGTCTCCAGCGCCGACTTACCCGTCTTGGCGTGCTTGTCGGTGGGAATGCCGCGGCCGTCGTCGCGCACCTGCACCCAGCCCTCGGGCTGCAGCGCGATGTCGATCCGGCTCGCGTGGCCGGCCATCGCCTCGTCGACCGAGTTGTCGACGATCTCGTAGACGAGATGGTGCAGCCCGGCCTGGCCGGTCGAGCCGATGTACATGCCCGGCCGCCGCCGGACCGCCTCGATCCCCTCCAGCACATCAATGTCGGAGGCGTCGTAGCTGCCCACCACGCCATTGCTGGAAGGGGCTTCGACTGCTGGTTCACGCGCCGAATTGGCGCCGTCGAGCGGCAACTCAGACTGTCCAGGTTCTTGCTGGGTCAACGTGCAAATCCTGACACAGGCGAAACCGCGCCGCGCGGCGAATACCGGGACCAGTGGCCCACACCGGTACTCTGGGTACGTTCAGTTTACCACTGGCATAACGCCTGGAACACACAATTCCGCACCGGAATGAGGCCTGAATGACGAGCTGGCGAGAGCGATTGCGTCTCACCGATCCCGGTGTCGCTCGCGACGCGGTCTTGCAGGCGCTGCCCGAGCGGATCGACGACCTCTCGCCCGTCGCCGTCGTGCGCAACGCGATCAACGACACCTCCGGGCGCGTCTGGGCCCAGGTTCGATCCGAGCTGGTCTTCCGACCCGAATTCGAGCCCGCCCTCGACGGCCTGTCCGGCTTCTCCCACCTCTTCGTCATCGGCTGGATGGGCGACGTAACGGACGAAGGCCGAGCCCTGCTCAAGCTGCATCCGTCCGGCGGCGAGGACACACCGGAGGTTGGCGTCTTCGCTACTCGAACGGCGCACCGGCCCAACCCGCTCTCGATCTCGATCTGCCCGCTCGAATCGGTCGACGGCAACATCGCCAAGGTGATCGGCCTCGACCTCGTTAACGGCACCCCGGTGCTTGACGTGAAGCCCTACGTCACCTTCTACGACTCCTTCGACTCGACGATCCCCAAGTGGGCGGAGTAAGGATCGGTGCCGCGGCTGCGCAGCAACATCGTCGCCGTCTACGTCGTCCGCCCGGCGGAAGACGGGGTCGAACTGCTCATGCTCCAGCGACCGGATAGCCACCGCTTCGCCGGCGCCTGGCAGACCGTGGGCGGCCACGTCGAGGAGAAGCGAGGCGAGACCGCCTGGCAAGCCGCGCTCAGAGAATTGGATGAGGAAACCGCCCTCAATGTCGAGCGCTGGTTCCGCATCGACCGTCCCGAGACGTTCTACAACCCCGAAAACGACACCATCTACCTCGTCCCCGCCTTCGCTGCCCTCGTGGCGGCCGGAGCAGAGCCAACGATCTCCGACGAGCATCAAGCCTGGCGCTGGCAAACCGCCGAAGACGCCGCCCGCTCGGTCGACTGGGCGGCGATGCGTGACTCGATCCTGACGGTCGGCGAAGCGCTCGCCGATCCGGATTCGCCCGGCCTGGGTGTCACCGAGATGTATCCCGATGAACTTGGCGCCGACTGAGTTCAGGTTCCACGCTTGCCGAGGGAGTCGGCAATGGGCACTGAGAGACTGACCATCTCCCTCGACCGTGCAACGATGACCCCATGACCTCGATCGGACTGATCGGCTTTGAGCGCTCGGGCAAAACGACGCTATTCAACGCCCTGACCGGAGCGGGGCGGCCCACAGGATTCTCCACCCATATGGAGCCGCATGAAGGTGTCGTCCCGGCCGCCGACGCCCGACTGAACAAGCTCTCCGACCTCTACCAGCCCAAGAAGACCACGCCGGCCGTGCTCGACGTGGTCGATTTCCCCGGCGCAGGCTTCGCCGGCGCGCTGGGCGGCAGCAACGAGCCGCCGTCGAGCCGATTGCTGGACCAGCTTTCGCAACTCGACGCGCTGGTCCACGTTGTGCGCGCCTTCGACAATGACGCAGTCCCCCATCCCGCCGAACGCATCGATCCCGAGGGCGACATCGAGGCAATGCAGCTGGAGCTCACCTTCGCCGACCTGGCGCTGATCGAAAAGCGCCTCCAGCGCATCGCCGACGAGACCAAGTCGATGAAGGCGGCGGAACGGGTCGCCATCGACAGGGAGACGGACCTGCTGCGCCGCCTGCAAATCCACCTCGGCGACGGCGGCACATTGCTCGACGCTCCCCTGTCGGAGCTTGAGCGCGCCGACATCCGCCACTACCGCTTTCTCACCGAACGACCGATGCTGACCATTTTCAACGTCGACGAAGAGTCAGCCGCCGAGGATGCGATCGAGGGAATCGCACTCTCGGCGCGGCTGGAGGAAGAACTGCGCGAGTTCGCCGACGACGAAGCGGCCGCATATCGCGAGGAGCTCGGCGTCGGAGCCGGCGCGGTCGAGACAGCGCTCCAGGAGACATTTCGCCTGCTCGGCCTGCGCACATTCTTCACCGTCGGCCCTGACGATTGCCGCGCCTGGAACGTCCGGGCCGGTGACACCGCGCCTCAGGCGGCCGGCAAAATCCACACCGACTTCGAGCGAGGCTTCATCCGCGCAGAAGTCGTGCGTTGGGATGATCTGCTGGATTGCGGCGCCGCAGTTGGAGCGTCGGGAGCAGAGGCCGAAGCGAAGAAGCGCGCTCAACTGCGCACAGAAGGCAAAGACTACGAAGTCCAGGACGGTGACGTCCTGCACATCCTCTTCAACGTCTGACCAGTCGAACCCGGGACGTATCCTGACGCCATGGCCAACTCCGCCGAAATCGCCCGCGCCCTGCTGGTAGCTGCCCGCGAGGGTCCGGCCGTCGCTTCATGCACTGTCATGGGTACGACCGACGGAGTCGAAGTCATGCTCGGCGCGAAGATGCTGGTCTACGAGGACCGGAACCTGGGCGAGATCGGCGGCGGCCAACTCGAAGCGGCCGTGACGGACTTCGGACGCAGAGCGATACCCAAGCACCTCGTCCAGACCTGCGCCTTCACTCCTGGCGGCGAACTGGTCGAGGGCCGCCGCGCGATCGAAGCCGCCGACGCCATTGTCGAAGTCCTCGTCGAAGTGGTCGAGCCGGCTGCGACCCTGTTGGTGGTCGGTGGCGGACACGTCGGCCTCGCCGTCGGTCAGCTCGGCGCGATGTTGGGCATGGAAGTGGCGATCATCGACGACCGCGAGGATTACGCCAACGAGGACCGCTTCCCCTATGAGGCCAATGTGATCTGCGGCGACTTCGGCGAGGAACTCGAGCGCTTCCCAATCACTGCCAACACCTACATCGTGCTCGTCTCACGCGGACACAAGGTTGACGAACTCGCGCTACGCGCAGTGGCCGAGCGCGGTGCGGGCTACATCGGGATGATCGGGTCCAAACGCCGCACCCACACCGTCCTCCAGCACCTGGCCGAAGAGGGAATCGAACCGCAGGTGCTGGACAAGGTCTTCACGCCGATCGGCCTCGATATCGGCGCGGAGACCCCAGAAGAGATCGCCGTGTCGGTGCTGGGCGAGATCATCCTCGTCCGTCGCGGGGGCGGCGCGCAGCCAATGTCGGAGCACGGCCGCATGCTGGCCTCCAACCGGCGCTAAACTGCTATTGAGCCCCTCTCCCTCTGGGAGAGGGTTAGGGTGAGGGCAACTCCCCGATCCGGAAGAGGTACGCCGAGCATGCCACAGGACGAGGTCTACGAAGCAATGTCCAGCGCCTTCAATCAGGGTGCGCCGGTTGCGCTGGCCACGGTCGCCCAGACGCTCGGTTCGACGCCGCGCAAGACTGGCGCCAAGATGCTGGTCCGCGAGGACGGCACGTTCGTCGGCACGATCGGCGGCGGTTGCGGCGAGGCTGAGGTCTGGCAGGAAGCGATGGACGCCCTTGAAGACGGCGACGCCCGCATGGTCACCGTCGACCTGACCGAGCCGGTCGACGGCGAGGACAAGATCTGCGGCGGGATCATGCGCATCTTCGTCGAGAAGCTCGAGGCCTGATCCCAGGCGCGCGGGGATTCCGATGCCAGACACCGCCGTCAATCCGACCAGCGAGGTCGAACTCAAACTGCCCGACGATCCGCGGGTCACGCCGCTCGTCCGCCGTCTGGCGATCGAAAACTGGGAGATCTACCGCGACGGCGCCCTGCGCAGCGGCATGCCGATCGTCGCTGCCTGGATGGACATCTACGTCGATCGCGAAGACAGAACACTGTTCTTCGTGGCGATCCACTGTGACGCGACGCGCCAGGAGACGCGGGATTTTAGGGATTCGCTCAGCCATCTCACACAAGCGTGGTTTGACGGACTACCCGAGGACGAGTATGAGGTTGCCTCGTTGATACCGTTCACGTTCGCCGGCGTGAAGCGCAACGAGCAAGCCGTCAATAGCGCTTGATCCCATCGAATCAATTGAGCTGGCTGAGCGCCTGCTTGCCAATTCGCGGCGCGACGAATCTTCCTGTCGGACCGCCATCAATCGCTTCTACTACGCATGTCACTTGACCGCGCGAGACCAACGCTACGGTCTCGATGCCAAAAACCACCAGGGCCGCCGACCACCCCATCAAGCCATCCTCCGTGTTGTGAGGGAGCAGGCCGGTTCCGATCTCGCAAGAGACCTTGAAGATCTGAAGCGCATGCGTGAGGTCTCCGACTACATCCTCGACTCAGAGCATCCCGAGACTCGTGCCGTCTTCGCTGACGCCGGGGTCTCCGACTGGTCTGAGCTAGCCGACGAAGCCGCGGCTCTCACTCGCGACCTGCTCCCCTTCTTGGAGGCCATTCCTGCCGCCCCAATGCAGGATGCATAAGCAATCGCCCGCTCCGTGCAGGGAACACTGGTAAGCTAGGAACCAGCCGCCCGTACCGGGCCGTTCCGGCATTGTCAGGCCGGAAGGGAAGTCCGAGGCGACGCGCCGCACCCAGCGAGCGGCATGCGCTGAGCGCCGGCGGCACAGCAGGAGTTCGGTATGGCACTGATCGGGTTTGGTCCTGTCGAAGCGATTGTCGTCGTCATTGTCGTGTTGGTCGTCTTCGGCGCGGGTCGTCTGGCCGGCGTCGGCAAGGCGCTTGGTACCGGCCTGCGTGAGTTCCGCGAGGAAGCGCGAACGTCCGATTCGGAGGAAGAGGGCGACGAAGACGCATCGGATGAAGTCGCGGTCTCGTCGAGCGAGCCTGAAGACGAAGACAAGCGGTCCTCGTCTGGATCCTCCGGCTAACCTTCTGACGCCAGTTCACCACTGTTGACCCGGCTGCGCGCGGTTGCCCTTGACCTGTGGGGCACCCTGATCGTGGACGCCGCCGGCGGTGGCCGACGCCGCATGTGCCGCCGCGAAGCCCGCCTGACCAGTGCCTATGAGCAGGCCGGCGCTGGCCCCGGCGCCGCCGAGGCAGTGCCTAGGGCGATTCGACACGCAATCGATGAGCTCGTCGTCGCCCACCAGTCCAACATCGACCTTTCCGGCGAAGACCGTGTCAATGCCGTGCGTCGCTCGATGCTGGAGCAATGTCCCGCCACCGTCGAAAATGACGCGTTGCTCGAAGAGCTGACCGGCGCCATCTGCGATAGCGCCAGTTGGGAACCGCCCGACGTCATCGACGGCGTCGAGGAGGAACTCGACGAGCTGAAACGGCGCAACCTCAACCTGGCGGTCGTGTCCAACACCGGACTCGCCCCCGGCCGCTACGTCGAACGAGCCCTCGTTACCCGCGGATTCGACCGCTGGATCGATCATTGGATCTGGTCCGACGACGTGCTCAGCTGGAAGCCGGGCCAGGCCATCTTCACCGCCGCACTTGAGGCGCTCGGAACGGCCCCTGAAGAAACCGCCTTCGTCGGCGACACGCCCGAGGCCGACGTCCTCGGCTCCCGCCACGCCGGCTTCGCCGTCTCCATCCTGGTCGGCGACAAGGCCGAAGAGGCCATCACCCCCGACATCGAACTCCTGTCGATCAAGGGACTAACCGCTTCATTGGTCGAGGCCGGCCTGATCTCACTCTGAGAAAACCCGTCAAGAAATCTCGTCCGAATCCCGTCTCCGCGAACGAGCGGGACCACCCGTTCCGACCGCAACGCGCCGAACCGCTGAAGTGCCTCCCGACGAAAGATGACGCTCGGAAGTCGCCCTCGACGCAATCGCTGCCGCTCAACACTCCGGGCTGACCACCAGAAACATATGCTGAAGGCATGAGATTTGGCATGTTCGGCGGCAACGGCTTCAAGGTCGGTCGGATCATGGGAATTCCGATCCGGCTCGACCTGTCCTTCTTTCTGGTCTTTGCCCTTCTCGTCTTCCTGATTGCGACGCAGATCCTGCCCGACTCACTCGACGGATTGGGCGGCGCCGAACGCTGGCTGTACGGCGTCGCCGCCGGCGCCGTCTACTTTCTTTCGCTCCTGATTCACGAGCTGGCGCATTCGCTGATGGCGCGGCGCTACGGCATGGAAGTCTCGTCGATCACCCTGTTTTTCTTCGGCGGCCTGTCCCTGATTCGTGAGGACTCCCAACGGCCCGGCCAGGAATTCTGGATCGCCGTCGTCGGACCGCTCGCGTCGCTCGTCATTGGCCTCGGCTTCATTCTCCTCTCGCTGTTCGCTCTGCCCGATGACACCGCAGTCGGCCATCTGGCCTTCGTGCTGGGGCTGCTCAACTGCTTCCTGGCCGGATTCAATATGTTGCCCGGTTTCCCCCTGGACGGCGGCCGCGTCGCCCGCTCCCTGATCTGGCGACTGACCGGCTCACGCCATCGCGCGACCCGCGCCTCGGCGCGCCTGGGACAACTCCTCGGCGCGATCATGATCGTCTACGGCGTCGGCGGACTACTCACCGACGCCGCCATCTTCAACAGTGGATTCAACTCGCTCTGGATCGCGTTGATCGGATTCCTGCTCATGACGCAGGCGTCGCAGGGCGTCAAGACCGCCGACCTGGAGCGCGACCTGGCCAGGCTGCGTGTTGGCGAACTGATGCTCGAGCCGCCGGTCGCCCGGACCGCCGAAGCCGATCTGCCAATCCACCTCCTTGCGCCATCACGCGCGCAACTCGACCAACAGGACGTGTTCATCGTCGCCGAGGGTGGAACCGCGGTCGGCATCGCCTCGGCCGTTCAGATCCTCTTGCTCGATGACGAGCGCTACCAGAGCGACCGCTTGCGCGACATCATGATCGCCGCCGACCAGGTGCAGCCACTCGAGCCCAGTGCCGGCGCGGACGAGGCGCTGCAGCGATTGCAGAAGGAACGCACCTTCGTCCTGCCTGTCGTCGAGCGCGGACGCCTGCTCGGCGTCGTCGGCCTCGACCAGATCCTCAAGGCATTGGGCCAGGGCCCGCCGCCCAGACTCGACCCTTCCGCCGGCGCCTAGGAACCACACTCCGACGCCAACCCGCACATCCCCGCTCATTTCCGGATAAACCCTGTTCAAAATGTGCCAAAACTGAGCCAGATCCGGACAGATCTGGACAAATCCGGACACCCAACCGCACGATCGCCAGCGCAGAACGGCACTTCCGCCCCAACCCGCCGAATTCTCACTCCCAACACCGGTTCCACCCATCTCGCACGCTGAACCGGTGCGTATGCGGCCCATGCGCCGGCCGATACAGTCGATGGTGTGACCCAACGCCGCTCGACGACGAAGCCGTCTCCCCGCCTTGCCGCCGCCGTCTTGGCCGGCAAGACAGTCCGACACGGTATGCGAGCGCTGGGCTCGGGCGGAACCGCCCTACCCGGCCTGGTCGTCGAACGGCTGCACCCCGACGCCCTCAGCCAGCTGGCGAACGATCTCTCAGCGACGGCCCTGATCACGGGAACCAACGGCAAAACCACCACCGCGGCGATGTTGGCACGCATACTCCGCGCCGATGGCCGGACCGTCCTGCATAATCGCGCCGGCTCGAATCTGCTGCGTGGAGTGACCGCTGCCATGATCGACGCGGCTTCCCTGCTTGGTCGTCTGCCCGCTGACGCCAACGCCGTGCTCGAATCCGACGAGGCCGCGCTGCCGGCCATTGCGGCCGCCGCGCCGCCCAGCGTCGCCGTCTTCACCAATCTCATGCGGGACCAACTGGACCGCTACGGTGAAATCGAGTCGATCGCGCGGCGCTGGGCCGACGCCCTGTCGGCGTTTCCGTCTGAGACGGTCATCGCGCTGAACGTCGACGATCCGCTGATCGCGTCCCTCGCGCATCATTGGGACGGTTCCTGCCTGAGCTTCGGTATCGAGGATCCCGGCATTCCCTCCGCACCGGAGGGCGAGATCATGGACGCCGTCTGGGATCCGAAGACCGACGACGACTTTCGCTACTCGCGCCGCTACTTTGCGCAGCTCGGCCGCTGGCACACTGACTCGGGCGCGCAACGGCCAACCCCGGACATCGCCGCCGACAACATCACGTTTGCGGCTGGACTGACCTCTTTCACGTTGCAGCTTCCACGGTCGCCGGTCGACATCGCACTTCCTGCCGACGGTCTGTACAGCGTCTACAACGCCCTCGCCGCATCGACTGCGGCAATCGCGCTGGGTGTCGCGGCGGAGTCGATCCGCGACGGTCTTGAGTCCCACGAGGCGGCCTTCGGCCGCCAGGAAGAAATGATCGTCGAGGGCCGCCGCGTACGTGTCTTGCTGGGCAAGAACCCCTCGGGCATGAATCAGGCGCTGCGCACGCTCCAACGCCCGGGCGACCGCCATCACCTGCTCGTCCTGCTCAACGATGGCATTGCCGATGGCACCGACGTCTCCTGGATCTGGGACGTCGACTGGGAGTCGCAGGCTCAGCACTGCGAGTCGCTCACGGTTGGCGGCCGCCGCGCCGCCGACATGGCTCTGAGGCTGAAGTACGCCGGCTTTCCCGAGCCATGTAACCCGATTGAGAACGACATCGGAGATGTCTTGCGAGCAGCGCTGGATGCCGTTCCGGAATCAGGCCGGCTGACAATTCTGCCAACATATACAGCGATGCTCGATGTCCGCCAACGGCTCGGACAGATGGGCGCTGCGCGCCTCTGGGATGTGGCCCGATGACCAGCCCCGGTCGACCTTCGCTCAACATTGCGGTGCTCTATCCCGACCTGCTGAATCTCTACGGCGACCGCGGCAACGCCCGCGCGCTCGAGCAGCGCTGCGCAGCACGCGGCATCGAGACGACCGTGGTGGGCGTTGGCATCGGCGACGACTGGTCCTCCAGGCAGGCGGACATTGTCCTCGTTGGCGGCGGGCAGGACCGCGAGCAACGACGTGTCCAGGCAGATCTCCAGCACCGAGGCGAAGATCTTCGCGAGTATGTCGACAACGATGGCGTGGTGCTCGCCGTCTGCGGCGGGTTTCAGCTCTTCGGCCATCACTACCGAGGCTGGGATGGTGAGATCATGGAAGGTATTGGCATCTTCGACGCCGTCGCGGCGCACCCCGGTCCCAAGATCGCGCGTTGCGTCGGCAACGTGGTTGCCCTCTGGGAAGGCGAGACCGTCGTCGGTTTCGAAAACCACGGCGGCAGGACCTATCTCAACGACGGGCAGCAGGCCCTCGCCGACGTGGTCAGCGGCTTCGGCAACAATGGCGGAGACGGGCTCGAAGGAGCAAAGGTCCAGAATGCCTACGGCACCTACCTGCACGGCGCCGTGCTGCCCAAGAATCCGCGCCTGGCCGATCGTCTGATTTCATTGGCGCTTGACCGCCGCTTTGGTGCTGAGGCAGCCGAACTGCCGCCGCTCGATGACAGCGTGGCGCTCAGGGCTCATGCGGAAGCGTTGCACGCAGCATTGTCCGCCAGGGAATCGGCACTGGGCCGCCGCTTCGCATAACGTGCATGACGTAAAGTCAAATTGTCAGCATTCGAACGAGGATTTGCCATGGCCGCGACATCAACCCTGACCCGCACTGCGCCGGACATTTCCTGCGAACACTGCGCCAACGCGATCACCGGGGCACTCACCGCTATCGAAGGCGTTGCTGCTGTTTCGGTGGATGTCGAAGAGAAACGCGTTGACGTGGAATACGACGCCGCTGCCACGACGGACGAGCAGATCGACGCCGTCCTGGAGGAGGAAGGCTATCCGCCGCTCCGATAGTCCCTGGGGCCAGCAGCCGTCCGGTCGAGGCCTCTCGGCTTCCCGGGGAGGCGGGCGCCGAGGAGGTCCTGACCGGAGCGACGGTTGGCTCATCGGCCCGACCTGGCTGTACGTTCTTGCCGCGATCGCCATATTCGCCGCCGCCGCGGCCGTAGCCGTCGTGCAGGCGACCGGTTCGGACGAATCCGCAGAACCGCAAGCCGCGCAGACGACCGGCGCTGAACCGTCTGCACCAACCGAGGCCCAGCAATCGGCTGTTGCGACAGAACCGGACAACGCGGCGGAAGACGCCCAGACAACCGAACCAACCCAACAGCCACTGGCGCAGCAGCAGAGCGATGAACAAGAGGCATCGCCCTCCCACAGCGATGGGCAGACCGAACAGGCTGAACCCGAAACGCAGGCCGAACAGGAACAGGCCGACACAGAGGCCGACGCTCCCGAGCAGGGGCAGGACCATCCACTGCGCGGGTTCATCCGACCGATTGCCGGCGCCTGCGTCACCGAGTTCCCCGGTCACCTACCCGGTTCGCCGCGCACGTACCGCAACCACGGCCTTCATGAGGGACTGGACTTCTATGAATGGGCCTCCTGCACCTCAGTGACCTATACCACCGAAATCCTGGCCGCCAAGGCTGGCGTCATCATCCGCGCGGACCTCGATTACGTCGAGATCACACCCGCCGACTGGCAACGATTCATCGACGCCAACTGGGAGGGCGAAGCAATCCTCGACGAGTTGCGAGGTCGCCAGGTCTGGATCGATCACGGTCGCGGAATCGTCACCCGCTACGCGCATCTGTCGGAGATCGCAAACGGCATCGCGGTCGGCGTTGAGGTTCAACAGGGCCAGCTGATCGGCTACCCGGGTGAGTCGGGCCAGCAGGAGGTGTACGCCAACCCCGGCACCGACATTCACCTGCACTTCGAGATTCGCGTCGGCGACGGCTGGCTCGGCCAGGGCGAGACACCCGAGGACGCCCGAACGCTCTATCTCCAGGCCTTCGGACTGGCCGAGTAGCGTCTCGCAACGGCAATCACCGCCGCGGATCAACGGGGACTGATCGGACCGGGTTGCGGTTCAGACGGATCGCGACTCGCGGTCAAACCGGCGACGACGCCTTGCTCCATCAACTCATCGATCGCTTCATCTGTGAGGCAGAGCGTCTCCGCGAGGATCTCGACCGTGTGCTCGCCCATTCGCGGCGCCGGCGTCGAACATGAAGCGCGGCGCCTGCTCAGCCGCCAAGGAAATCCCTGGTACTGCCGTGTGCCGGTGTCGGGATGCGTCAACTGCAGCCACCAGTCACGCGCGGCCAGGTGCGGATCCCGTAGATGGGTCAATGTCGAGTGCACCGCGGCCGCCGGTACGCCGACCGCCTGCAGCCGATGTTGCAGCGTGAGCGCGTTCCAACCACGCGTCCACTCGCTGAGGGCCGCTTCCAGCTCAACCTCACCGGCCTTCCGGCCCTTCGCGGTGCTCCACTCCTGACGATCGATCCCGGCAACCTCTGCCAGTTGCAGCCAGGTCTCGTCGTCTCGTACCGAAATCGCGATCCATTCGTCGCTGCCGTCGACGCCATCGGTGCAGCGGAAGCACTCGTGCGGCGCGGCGCCGGGTATTCGGTTCCCGTTGCGCGACGGCATCTCTTGCCCCGCCGAAGAGGCCAGCAGGTATTCGTCGATGTATGCGACCGCCGACTCAAACATCGAGCCTTCGACGTGTATCGCCGCACGTTCGGTCTGAGCCTGCAACGCCGCCGCCAGAGCCGAGGCCGCCATCTGCGCGCCGACGATCGGGTCGGCCTGCATCGTGCCGAGCATGACCGGCTTGTCGCCGCGATAGCCCAGCAGCAGATCCCAACCCGCATTGCCCTCGGTCGTGCCGCCGTTGGCGCGGAAGTTGTCGTAGGGACCGCCGGTGCCAAATCCCGAGAACGAGACCAGCGCCACATGCGGATTGACCTCGCGCATGTGCTCGTGAGTCAGGCGCAGGTTCTGCAACACGCGCGGACGAAAGTTCTCCAGCACCACGTCGGCCCGCGCGATGAGACCAAGCGCCAGATCGCGCCCCTCCTCCCTGTCAAGCGCGATGGAGATGGTTCGCTTGCCGCGATTGGCCATGTTGAAGTTGGCCCGGACGTTCAAAGAATGCGCGTCGGGCGAGGCGACTCGCATCGGACCACCCGCGTCGTACCGCCACAGGTCCGGGCGCTTCGGCCCTTCAACTTTGATCACCTCTGCGCCCAGATCGTTGAGTAAGCCCGACGCGTACGGTCCCAACCAGGCGTGGGTGAAGTCGACAACCCGCAACCCGTCGAGCGGCCCCGACGAGCGTTCAGGCGGGCGCCGTTGTGCGAACCGGTCGGCGCGCTCCTCCTGGTTCTCGACCTCCGTGACCCGCATCGCGCGGCCGGCCCCGGTCAGACCGTTGTTGTCGCGAAAGAAGTCGATTGCGTGGAGTTGCGGATCATCGAGCAGCTGCCGCGCCGAGCGGTGCATCGCCATGACCGAGCCCAGCTCCGACAGCTTCGTCCAGATCGTCGTCGCATCCATGGACTCGACGATTGGCCGCACATACTCCAGCGACGGTTCCTGCTCGGCGAAACGTCCTTCACCCTCCAGTAGCTCATCCGGCGGCGGGTCGCAGCCAAACGCGATCGGCGCGTTGCGCAACGTTTCCCTGGACCAGGGCGAGATCGTGACATAGCCGTCGGCCGTCTCCATCACCTCGGCCCAGCCCGGCGTACCGCCGACCCGGGGCAGCGCCTCGCCCGAGAACTCCGAACGCAGCGACATGATCAGGGTCGAACAGGCTTCATGCGACGACAGCTCGATCCACTCGCCCCGGCCCGAGTGCAAACGTTCGAGCAGCGCCGCGAATGCAGCGACAGCGCCCAGAATGCCAATCGCCCGAGGAATGATCGCCGCCGGAGCTGCCAGCGGCTCCTGAGGCGCGACGCCGTTCGTCCCCGCAAAGCCTGACAACGCCTGGATGATCAGGTCGTCGGACAGATAGTCGGAGTACGGACCGTCGGTCCCAAATGGCGAGGAATGGACCACAACCAACTCTGGGAACTCGTCAGCGATGCCGTTCAGCTCCGGAAGCGGCGCGTCCGTCACGAACACATCTGCGGCGGAGAGCTCGCCGCGCCAGTCGCCCGCACCAGGCGACTTGCCGACCATCAGGGACTCCCGTAGCAGCGAAACGGTCTCGCCGTCTCGTTCGATCGTCGGCGGAGCGCCGTTCAGACGAGAGTCGTCTGCTTCGAAGACCGAGACCTGCGCGCCCCAGCGCGCGAACTCGCGCGCGCATGCGGCGGCAGGCACGTCGCGGCTGTACTCGACGACGCGGATGCCGCTCAGCAGATTGCCGTCCGTCACAGGACGAATCCCTCTAGGAGCTGCCCGGCTTCTGCAGTTTCGCCAGGGCCTGAGCCACGGGCGAGAGCTGGCGCTTGCCCTGCACCATGCGTGGATCGGGCTGACCAAACTGCGCGCCGGTGGCATAGGTCATGAAGCTGGCGTTGATATGCGTGGTGAATCCCTGAGCGTCCTGCATGTTGTTGATCGAGTGCTTGATCTGGCGAAGCGACAGCGGCGTCCGCTGGGCGACCTCGCCCGCGTAGGCAAGCGTCTTTCGTTCCAACGCCTCGGCTGGATAGACCTGGTTGACGAATCCCAGTTCCAGCGCCTCGCGAGCCGGGATGAATCGGTTCTGGAACAGGATCTCCTTGGCCTTGCGCACGCCCAGGTCCCACGGCGCCGAGAAGTACTGCGTGTGCGACGGCAAAAACAGCGCGTCGTCGGAGGCGAAGATCAGATCCATGGAGGCCGCCACCATCCAGCCGCCGAAGATGCACTTGCCGTGCACCATCGCGATCGTCGGCTTGGGGTTGTTGCGCCAACGCATCGTATTTGCAATCCGAGTGTCCCGCTGACGGTCGAACACGCCAACGAAATCCTCTGCCCAGCCGCGAATCTCCCGGTCGGCGATTTCGGATGGCGAGCCAAGATCATGCCCGGCGGAGAAGTCGGGACCATTGCCCGAGAGCACGATCACCAGCACCTCCGGGTCATCGGCCGCTTCCTGGAAGGCGCGGTCGATCTCCTCAAGCAGGACGCGTGACTGCGCGTTGCGATACTCGAGCCGGTTCATGATCACCCGTGCGACTGGGCCCGGCTCGTAGATCACTTCGTGGTAGGTCATGGCATGCTCCGCTCAGGTGGTGTGGACAACAGTGCGAGGCTATCAGCGGCCGATCAAGCGTCAGACGAACGCTTCCAGCAGCAGCACTTCGACGACTTGATTGAATTCGTCCGGCAGTTCCCAATAGACGCTGTGCCCGGCCTCGGGGACCTGGATGTACTGCGCGCCCGGCACCATCTGGGCGGCGCGCTCGATCAGCTCGGCCGGGATGATCGCGTCCTCCGCGCCGGCCAGGAAGATCGTCGGCATGGTCAGGGCTGACAGTTCGTCCTTCGACACCGCGCCGTCTGCCTGACTGAATGCCAGCGGCTGATTCGGATCGAGCGGCGGATTCAACCCCCGGATCTGGTTGTAGAGAAACACCCCGTTCGGCTCGCGCTCGAGGTAGGCCGGCCCAACCATTCGCGTCAAGCCGCCCTGGTCCTGGTTGACCTGTGCCGACTCGACCGCCTTGCGCATCTCCGCAACCAACTCGGGCGCGTCGATGCCAAGGAAGGTGTCGGCCATCAACAGTCCCTTGACCCGCTGCGGATTGCGCACCGCAAACGGCAGGATCGTAAAGCCACCCATTGACTGACCAACCAGCACCGCCTCGGGAATCTCGAGCGCATCCATCAGTTCGCCGAGGTCGCGCGAGAACGCCTGGCGACCTTCGCCAGAGTCGTCGCGGCTGCGTCCCCACCCGCGCACCTCGTAGGTCACGCAGCGATACCGGTCGCGGAACACGGGAATCTGCTGCCACCAGCTCAGATGATTCCCGCCAGCGCCATGCACAAAGACGATCGTCTCCGGCCCCTCTCCGAACTCGTCGTAGATCAACTCACCGCCGGTCACTTCCAGGGTTTGGGCCATTTCGCTCACTCCTCGGTTGCGCTGCCTTGCTCATCAGGTAGGTGTCGGGCTAAACGCTACTCTCTTGTCAGGTTGAGAGGTGCCGAGATGGCCTTTGAATACGCCGCCGTCGATTTGCCCATCCGAGAGCAGACGATCTCCTCCCAGCGAATGAGTTGGGAGATGATTGCCAATCCCGGCCGTTGGTGGACCGGCGCCGAACGAGTTGAGATCGCGAGGATCGGACGCGCCGCACGCGATTTCGAAGCCGTCGGCAGCGAGATCCTGCCCGATGCCTCGGTCTACGCGATCCAGAAACTGGTCGTCGACAACGCCAACCTCAACCGCGAGTGGTACGAGGACATCATCGCGATGCCCGGGATGACCGAGGATCGCTACGTCGAGCTGGTCGCGGTGGTCGTCCACTCGCTCTCGATCGACGAGTTCCATCGCGCTCTCGGCCTCGATCTCGAACCGCTGCCCGACCCTGTGGGTGGCGAACCCACGCGACAGCGACCCAATCTGGCAGAACAGCGGTACTCCTGGCCGCCAATCGTGCCCAAGACAGGACTCAACCCGGGCGACGAGATGCTCTACGGCCCGTTGGAGTGGGGCGCCAACGTCATTTCTGCGCTTTCCCTGATTCCCGAGAACGTGCGCTGGCTGCACGACCTCTCCGAGGGTCATTACCTCTCCTTCGCCGAGATGCGTCAGCCCGACCCGCTGCGCGCAATCTCGCGCTCGCAAATCGAGCTGATCGCTGCGCGCGTGTCGGCGCTCAACGAGTGCTTCTATTGAACCGCCTCGCACGTGCGCATGCTCCGTGAGAGCAGCCAACGCAGCGGAACCCTCGACAGCCTGAACCTTCAGAGCACAGTCAATCCCGATGCCGACAGCGGCGTCCCGCAAGGCAGCCTGCTGACCGCCTTCGCCGAGGCCGCCGTCCGTCAGACCGACGCCCTGCCCGGCCTACGCGAGCAGATCAAGTCGGAGCTCGGCGTCCAGGAACTGGTTGACGCCGCCGGCGTTGTGGCCAACTTCCAGCGCATGGTCCGTATCGCCGACGGCTGCGGCATCCCGCTCGACGAATTCACCAAAGACGCCACCGACGACGTTCGCGGTGAACTCGGCATCCATGAGTATGCCTCGGCCGCCAACACCGCCTGATCCCCGGAGTCCACGATGACAACCACCGCAGCGAACTTCTCGTACGCCGATACCACGTGGCCCGTGCTTGAGCGGACGGCCGCGGCGCATCGTCGCAGTTGGCAGATGCTGGCCGCGTCCGGAGAGTGGTGGACCGGCGCCGAACGGATCAGCATCGCCGCCGAGTGCCGCCGCGCATCCGCAATGGTTGACGGCCTCCCCGATCCAGGGGCCGGGCCGGCCACACTCCCCGAGGCCGCCGTCTACGCGATCCACAAGCTGATTGGCGATCTGCCCAACGTCACCCGTGAGTGGTACGACGAGACGATCAGCGCCGAAGGCATGTCCGACGCGCACTACATCGAGCTGCTCGGCGTCGTCGTGCACATCTGGTCGGTCGACGAGTTCCACCGAGCGTTGGAGATCGAACTGGAACCGCTCCCCGAGCCCCTCGCGGGCGAACCGACTCAGATTCGTCCGACAGGGGCGAAGGCGCACGGCAGTTGGCCGCCGACGGTCTGGCCAGACGACCTGGATGAACGGGACGCGGACATTTACGGCGGCGCCGATCGCGCCGCGAACGTCCGCGCCGCGATGAGTCTGCATCCAGACAGCGTGCGCTGGCTCAGCGATCTGTTCGACGCGCACTATCTGAGCTGGATCGAGATCCAAGACGTGCAGGAGCCGTTCCGCGTGCTCACGCGGCCGCAACGCGAGCTGGTCGCCGCCCGCGTCTCGGCGCTCAACGAGTGCTTCTATTGAACGATCTCCCATGTGATGCTGCTCGGTCGGAGTAGCGAAGGCAACGACTCGCTCAACCTCAACGGAACGGTGCGCAACGACATCGACAGCGGTGTCGAGCACGGTGACGTGTTGCTGCGCTACTCCGACGCCGCGGTCGGCCGCACCGATGATCTCGTCGCGGCGCGCGAAGCGCTGGACGCCGAAATGGGGCCCGACGCCGTTGTCGATTGCGCCGCAACAATCGCCAACTTCCAGAGGATGGTCCGAATCGCTGACGGTTGCGGCATTCCCCTGGATTCGTTCTCCAGAACAGAATCCGCGAAGTGGCGAGACGGCCTCGGGATCGACAACTTCCGCAGCCGGGAGAACACGTTCAGTCAGTCCTGAGCATGACGACTCCGTCGCACCTCGCTGCGACGCGGGAAATCGGAAGTGGACGTTTGCAGGAGATGCGAAGCGTGTCGCTTCCTACCTGATCGTCGCCAGCAACCGGGCGATCTCGATCGCCGCCTGGGCCGCCTCTTCGCCCTTGTTGCCCGCCGAGCCGCCGGCCCTCGCCATCGCCAGGGCCACCGTCTGCGTCGCCAACACCTCGAAAATCACCGGCACGCCCGTGTCCAGCCCGACCCTCGCGATGCCCTGCGTCGCGCCGTCCACGACGAGTCGGTAGTGGTCCGTCTCGCCCAGGATCACCGCGCCCAGGCAGATCACGGCGTCGAATCGCCCGGTCTGGGCGCATTTCTGAGCGGCGATTGGGATTTCAAAGGCGCCCGGCACCCAATAGATGTCAATCTCGTCGGTGTCGGCCCCGTTCTCCTCGAGGTGGTCGATGCAGCCGTCTAGCAGCTTGCTCGTCACGAAATCGTTGAACTTGCTCACCACCACGGCAAAGCGCAGCCCGCTGGCGGGCCCGTGTTCGGGGTCAGGATTCGCCGCGCCGTCGTGGACTCGTGGCATACGGAGCTGCTCGCGGCCTAACCGATTGCCGCTCGGCGGGCGGGTGGGTGCCCGTCGTCGCCCGAATCGGCCGCCTCGATGTCGTCGCTGTCGAGCAGATGACCCATCTTCTCCTGTTTGACCGACAGGTAGCGAACGTTGTGCGGATTCACCTGAGCGATCACCGGCACCCGCTCAACGATCTCCAGTCCGTAACCGGACAGACCGTGGCGCTTGGCGGGATTGTTGGTCATCAGGCGGATGCGATGCACACCCAGGTCGCGCAGGATCTGCATGCCAATTCCGTAGTCGCGGCGGTCGGCTGCGAAACCCAGCGCGAGGTTGGCCTCGACCGTGTCCATGCCCTGATCCTGCAAGGCATAGGCGGCGATCTTGTTGTGCAGCCCGATCCCGCGACCCTCCTGGGCCATGTACACGATCACCCCCCGACGCTCCTCGGCAACATGTCGCATCGCGATCTCAAGTTGTTCGCCGCAATCGCAGCGCTGCGACGAGAACACATCACCGGTCAGACATTGCGAGTGGACTCGAACCAGCGTGGGTTCACCACCACCGACGTTGCCCATGACCAGAGCAACGTGCTCCTCGGAGTGGTCGCGAGTGCGATAGCCGATCAGCTGCCAGGTGCCCATTGGCGTCGGCAGCTTCGCTTCCGAGACCCGGTCCACCAGCTGCTCGGTGCGCAGCCGGTACTGAATGATTTGCTCGACCGAAACGATCTTGATCTTGTGTCGACGCGAGAACCGCACCAACTCCGGCAGACGCGCCATGTCGCCGTTGCGCTTCATGATCTCGCAGATCACGGCCCCCGGTTGGAGTCCGGCCAGGCGGCAGAGGTCAACCGACGCCTCGGTCTGTCCGGCCCGGACCAGGACGCCGCCTTCGCGGGCCCTGAGCGGGAACATGTGGCCCGGGCGTACCAGATCTTCCGGCGTGGAGTTCGGATCCATCAGCACTTGCACCGTGCGCGCGCGATCGGGCGCCGAGATACCGGTCGTCACTCCTGAGCGCGCCTCGACCGAGACGGTGAAGGCTGTTCCCAGCGGCGCAGTGTTCGAGCCCTGTTCAACCATCAGCCGCAAGTCGAGTCGGTCGAGCATCCCGCCATCCATGGCCACGCAGATCAGGCCACGGCCGTGCATCGCCATGAAGTTGATTGTGTCCGAGGTCACGAACTGCGCGGGTAGCGCCAGGTCGCCTTCGTTCTCCCGATCCTCATCGTCCGTGATAATCAGCGGCTCGCCCTGGGCGAATGCCTCGATCGCTTCTTCGACACTGCAAAACGGAGACTTGCGCCGCCGGCCGCCGGTCCGCCGGGCGGGGCGAGGCGTTTTCACCTCTGTGTGGGTGGAGTTCGACGCGCCGCGAGCCTCGGAATCCGTCATTGCGCTCCGCCTCTGCTGATCTCTCGCGCCGCGAGCCGTTCGTCAAGGAGTTGATCGATCCTGGACTCCAGCAGTTCGTCGACGTATCGCGCCAGGATGTCGGTCTCGAGATTCACGGCGTCACCAGGTCGTCGGTCGAGCAGGTTGGTGTGCTGCTGAGTGTACTGAACAAGCGACACCGCAAAGCCGGACTCATCCTTGTCAATAATCGTCAGCGACACGCCGTCGATGCATACCGGCCCCTTGACAATCATGTGCCGCAGCAGGTCGGCCGGCGCATCGTAGGTCACGACGATCGCGTCGGATTCCGGTCGGGTGTTCCTGAACGCACCCCGACCCTCCACCACGCCTCGCACCAGATGGCCGGACAAACGGTCCACCGGCCGCACGGAGCGCTCCAGGTTGACCCGATCGCCAACCTGCAGATCACCCAGGTTCGAACGCCGATAGGTCTCCGGCATCAGGTTGGCCAGGAACTGGCTCGACTCGATGTGCGTGACCGTCAAGTCAACCCCGTTGATCGCGATGCTGTCGCCCAGCTGCGCGTCTTCCAGGATCATCGGCGCGGAGATTCGCAGCAGGCCCTCGGCCGCGTCCGTGATCTCGCCGACCTCTTCGATGATGCCCGTGAACATCGCCCGCCCCCGAAATCTGGTCCGTAGGCGTCAATGCTAGCCCGGGACCGGGCTACATCGCGCATAACGCACGGCCAGAAGGATCTCACGGCGATGAGGAATGTTGACCGTTCGCGGCGAACAACCTGCGGTGGACTATGCGTGCAGCCGCTTAATCAACACGTCAGAGCCGTCGGCGTCGCGGCGGTAATAGCGATAGCCCGACGACCTGTACTGTTCCTCGCTCAGTCCGATCGTGGTCGAGGTCGTCAATGTCAGCCACTGCGCGTCGCGCCCGCTGGCTGACGCCTCGCAGGAGTCCCGTAGTCGTTCAGCCACGCTTGCCGGAGCATCTGGCCGGACAGCCAGGCAGGGTATTGAGGCCCGGTCGGTTGCGAACTTGACCGCAGCGACCCCGAGCACATCCTCGAACGGTTGGGCCTTGCCCTGCACATCAGTCCGTGAGCCATGGCTGGTCGCGAGCCAGATCACGACGTCGCCGGCACGGGCCTCGGTCAGGAGCTCCTCGCATTTCGGCGGGCGCTCGATGATCTGCGAAGCCAGGAGCTGGTCCACGGCATCCACATCCGCTTGGCCAGCCGGTCGTATGCGGACATCCAGTTCGCGCTCAGGATTGCCGGGATAGCCGGTCACGAGCAGGTCTGCGCCCAGACGTTCAACCGACATGTGGGTCAGACGCAACACATCGCGCATCCGCTCCGCCCCGCGTCCGCGCACGGCCGTCTGCGCGTCGCCGCCAATGATCATCGGCGCTACGACCGCCGTCACCTTGTTGATCAACCGCTGGTCAAAGAACGAGCCCAGCACCTCGCCTCCGCCTTCGACAAGCAGGCTGACCACACCGTGTTCTCGGCCCAGCAGATCGAGCAATGCAGCCAACGACACGCGGCCGTTCTCGTCTGGGGGCAGCCTGGCCACATCGACCCTTCGTGACGCCAGGGCCTCGCTCCACTCCGCTGACGCTGCCGATGTCGTGGCGATCAGCGTGCGAGAGGACGATGTGTCTTCCAGAACCCGACTGTCGAGCGGCGTCCGGCCTCGACTGTCGAGGATCACTCGCAGCGGCTGTGGTACCGGCCCACTCCAGCCCTCGGGACGGGCGGTCAGCTGCGGATTGTCGACGATGATCGTCTCCACACCGACCAACATGGCGTCGAACAGCGGCCGGTTCTGGTGCGCCCAGCGCAGGGTCTGGGGTCCAGAGATCCACCGCGAGTCTCCGCTGGTCGACGCGATCCGGCCGTCCAGCGACGCCGCGAACTTGGCCGTCACAAAGGGCCGACCAGTCCTCCGGTGGTGGACATAGGCCTCGTATTGAGCGGCCCCCTCAGCTGCTCCATCGCCGAGACTTACCTCGATCCCCGCCTCACGAAGTTGCTCCAGCCCCCGACCTGAGACCCTCAGATCCGGGTCGCCCACCGCCACCACCACGCGGGTGATTCCCGACTCGATGATCGCCTCCGTGCAAGGCGGGGTGCGGCCGTAGTGATCGCACGGTTCGAGCGTGACGTACATCGTGGCGCCGTGGGCAAGGTCTCCGGCCTGGCGCAGCGCCATGGCCTCCGCGTGCGCACCGCCAGGAGGCTGAGTCGCCCCCTCGCCCACGATTTGGGAACCTCGAGCAACGACCGCGCCGACCGCGGGATTGGGGCTCGTCGTACCGCGCACGGCTCGGGCCAGCTCGAATGCCCTCGACATCAGGCGTGAGCTGCCGGCCGAGCGCGCGCTCATGCTCGGCGGCGGCGGTCGGCAATCGTGAGCACCAGCCAGAACACCGCAGAACTGATCGCCACGGCGGCGAGCACAATCTGGACGGGCAACTCCCAGGATGGATCCCGGGCCAGCCGAACGGTCGACGAGCGAGGCCGTTGCTCAAGCGGCCAATCCGATTCTCCTTGAGCGACCGAGGTCGCGACCGAGCGGGTCTCCGTCCGGGCGCTGGCCGAGTGCTCATCCTCGGAGGAAGCTTCGGCCGGCGAGGCAGCAGCGCTCTGCTGCGCCTCGGGGCGTTGTTCATCCGTCGAATCCGCAGCCTGCTCTGCAGCAGCGTCCGCCGAGACCTCATCCGCCGATTGCGCCTGTTCAACCGCTTCGGCCTCTTCCTGTTCGGCGACCACATCCTCAACGTTGACACTCTTGGCCTGGCCATCCCCGCTGCTTCGGCCCGCGGTCAGCGCGCGGCGCGACGGATCGACAGCCGAATCATCGGCCGACTCCTGCGCCTCCTGTTGTGCCTGTTCTTCCTGATACGCCTCGGCCTGCTGTTCGGCCTCTTCTTGCTCGACCGCCTCTTGCGCCGCTTGTTGCTGGTCAGCCTGTTCAGAGGCCACCGCTGCGACCGTTGTGCGCTCCTCTTCCGGCGCTTCCTCTGCCGCGGCGGAAACGGCCTGCGGCTCGCTCGATGTCGGCGAGGCCGCTTCGTCGCTTGTCTCCCCTGCCTGAGCCTGCACTTCGACTTCGTCGGTCACGACCGCCGCTGTCGGGACACGCGTCGGCTCAGCGTCAGCCGACGTCGTGGTGAAGTTGACGGTGGGTGAATCAACTGCGTCGAACACCATGAACGCGGCGAACGTCGCGACGCCGATCGCCGCCGTGGACATCGAGAGTCGCAATGCCCGTGCCGTGCTCGCCGGCCGTACCCGGATCCGCGCGGGGTCGTCAATCATCTCAGGAGTGAGTTGGAACGGGGTTGCGCTCTGCGCCGGGTCGAAGCGGCGCAAGACCGTTCGCATCTGATCAAGATCCGTGAGGTAGGCCTGCATCTCCGCCGACTCGGCCAACCGCGCTTCGACGCGTGCGCGATCGCGCGGCGTCAGCTCATCGTCCAGGTAGGCCGAAACGTCCTCGCGCCAGTCGGTGCGTCGGAACGACATCCATCGAATCAGTCCCCACGTCATCTCACTACAACCCCGAGTTCAGCCTCCGCGCCAGCGACGCGGAGCGTCGCTTTGATGTGTTCATCTATGAATTTAGACGCTCGTTGGACGGCAATAGTTCCGCGCGTTGCGCCGGTGCGACAGCAGGATTCGGCGTCGCGCCGCACATAACTGGAGGTAGTGGACACTTCGTCGCGGAGACTCACTGTCCGCCGGTGGGCAGGAATGCTGGTTCGGTCAGCGATTGGCACCGCTAACCTCCTTCGCCTCGCGCGTCGTTCGCGTCTCGCGCGTTGAGAAAGTCTCTCATCGCCGACCGCCCCCGGCTGATCCGTGATTTCACTGTACCCATCGACCAGCCGGTCGCATCGACGATCTCGCGATACTCCATGTCGGCGACGTCCCGGTAGAAGACCGCGCGCCGCTGTTCCTCCGGCAGCGACTCCAACGCTTCCCGCAGCACGCCGCTCAGTTCGATGTTGAGCAGGTGCTCGTCGAGCGAGCGGTCTCCGGACTCCGGCGTGAACTGATCCCCGAGATCGTCCGTCAGTCGGTCCAGCGATGTCGTCGGCCGGCGCTGGCGCTGGCGCAGGTGATCGAAGCACGTGCGTCGCGCGATCACGCCCAGCCAGGCCGGAAACTTGCCACGTTGCTTGTACGTGCTCAGCCGATCCCAGGCCTTGATAAACGACTCCTGCATCAGATCGTCGGCGTCGGCCATGCCGACGATCCCGCGGCAGGTCGAGCGAACCCGCGTCTGATGACGCAGCACCAGCACGTTGAATGCGTCGAGCCGACCGTCCAATGACACGGCCACCAGTTGGTCGTCTTCCAGCGCGCCGAGGTCAAGAGGTCCGCCCGGACGGTTCACCAATGGGCTCCCCTACAGTCGCGCCTGCCTGAGATTCCCGCCGGCGCCCGAGCAGGGCGCCGGCTGTGGGACACTGCGTCCATGCCCCTCGTCGATCCAGGCCCAATCATCGCACAAGCGCACGAGCGCGGTCTGGCGGTGATCGGCGCCAACGTGTCGACCATTCAAATGGTCCGCGGCGTCGTACGCGCCGCAGAGGATGCGCAACGACCGGTCCTGATCCAGTTCAATCGCTCTGGACTCTCACTGATCGGCGGGGTCGATGTCGCAGCCTTCGTGGTCAAATCAGTTGCCGAGGACTCTGAGGCCGAAATCGCACTGCATCTGGATCACGCCGACACCCTGGATGAACTGTCCGCCGCGATCAACGCCGGGTTTGGCTCGGTCATGATCGACGGCTCCACACTGTCGTTCGACCAGCACCTGACCCTGGCCCAGTCGGCCAAAGGCCTGGTCACCTGGTCCCGGTTGCCGCTGGAAGCCGAGCTGGGTCACGTCGCCGGAGATGAAGCGGGAGTCACGATCGGCGACGCATCCTGGACCGACCCCGACGAAGCAGCCCGCTTCGTCGAAGCGACCGGCGTCGACTGGCTCGCCGTCGCCGTCGGCAACACCCACGGCGGCCCCGCCGTCGGTGGACTGCAAGCCGAGCGGCTACGGGCAATCCATAGTGCAGTTCCAATCCCGTTGGTCCTGCACGGAGCGAGCGGCCTGACCGACGACGAACTCCAGGCGGCCGTGAACCTGGGCGTCGCCAAGATCAATGTCGGTACCGCCCTTCACCAGGCCGCTGCGAGGGCCATGGGCGATTGGTTGGCTGATCATCCGAAGGACTTGCGGGGCGCGCTGTCCCTGGCCGAGAAACGGGTCAACGAATCGGTCCTGGAGCTGCTGAACGCGCCGTGGGCGAAGTAAACGCAGCAGTCGCTTCAGCTTCGCTACGATCCGCCACACGGAGGGCCAGACAGGGTCCATGCAGAGGATTTCGCCATGCTCAGCGACTACCGAATTCTCGACCTGACCGACGACCGCGGACTGATCGGCGGCATGATCCTCGCCGACCTCGGCGCTGATGTGATTGCCATCGAACCGCCTGGCGGCAATCGCGCCCGTCGCAGAGGTCCGTTTGCGGATGGCTCCAACGAAGGCGACATCGAGGACTCCCTGGTCTGGCAGTCTTACGCCAGAGGCAAGCGCTCGCTGGTCCTCGACCTGGAGACAGACGAGGGTCGCGCACGACTCATTGATCTCGCGCGCTCGGCCGACGCGCTGATCGAATCGGCCGATGTCGGCGCCATGGACGCGCTTGGCCTCGGCTACGAAGCGTTGTCGGCAGTTAACCCGGGCCTGATTTACGTCGCGATCACGCCGTTCGGCTCATCTGGGCCCAAAGCCGGCTGGGCCGCGACCGACATCACTGTCGCCGCCTCTGCCGGTCCGATGATCCAGAGCGGAGACCGTGACCGCCCGCCGCTCAGGGTCGGACTGCCGCAGACCGCGCTGCACGCCGGAGCCGAAGCCGCCCTGGGCGTGCTCATGGGCCTCCACGAGCGCAAGCGATCCGGCCTCGGGCAATACGTCGACGTCTCCGCCCAGGCCGCCTACGCCCAGGCGACACAGTCGGGGATCATCGCCGCCGCCAATAACTCCGGTCAGTTCCAGCGCTCGGCCGTCGGCGCAGCCCTGGGACCGCTGGAAATCCGCCTCTTCTGGCCCTGCAAGGACGGGCATGTCGCGATCACCTACCTGTTCGGCGCGGCGATCGGCCCATTCACCGACCGACTCATGCAGTACGCGCTCGAAGAGGGCTACTGCGACCAGGAGACCCGCGACAAAGACTGGCTCAACTACACCAACCTGATCCTCACCGGACAAGAACCGATCAGCGAGTACTTCCGCTGCTGCGACGTGGTCGGAGCGCTCTGCGCCGGCAAGACCAAGGCCGAGCTGTTTCAGGTCGCGCAGGAACGGCGCCTGCTGATCGTGCCGGTCTCGACGATGGACGACCTCGACGAGAACGAACATCTCGCGGCGCGCTCCTACTGGCGCGATGTCGAGCGCAACGGTCAGAGCGTCAAGTTCCCGGGACCGTTCGCCCGCCTCTCCGAGACGCCGATCGAGTACGCCCGCCCCGCGCCGGCGCTCGGCGAACACACCGACGAAGTGCTCGCCGAGGCCCGCCAGCCTGCAGTTCTCAATAGAGCAAACGCCGCCACGCCGAACCTGCCGCCGCTCTCCGGGCTCAAAATGCTCGACCTGATGTGGGTCATGGCCGGGCCGGCCGGAACGCGGGCGCTCTGCGACTTCGGTGTCAACACGGTGCGGATCGAGTCGAGCACGCGGATCGACACTGCGCGAACGCTCCAGCCCTTTATCGACGACGAGGCAACCCAGCCGGAGGGCTCGTCCATGTTCCACAACATGAACGCCGGCAAACAGATGATGACCGTCGACCCGGCCAATCCCGAAGGTCGCGAGCTGATCCTCGACCTCGTCCGCTGGGCCGACGTCATCACCGAATCGTTCACCCCTCGAGCGATGCGCGGCTGGAACCTGACCTGGGAGACGATCCACGAGGTCAATCCGCGCGCGATCATGATGTCGTCCTGCCTGATGGGACAGAACGGCCCGCTGGCCGAGTTCGCTGGCTTCGGCAACCTCGCCGCCGCCTTCGCCGGCTTCACGCCGCTCTGCGGCTGGCCTGACCGCTCGCCCGCTGGACCGTTCGGCGCCTACACCGACTACGTCGCGCCGCGCTTTGCCTCCGCCGCCCTGCTGGCCGCCCTCCACGAACGCGACCGCACCGGACAGGGACAGTACATCGACGTCTCACAGATGGAAGCTGCCATCCACTTCCTCACGCCGGCGTTCCTCCAGTACCGGCTGACCGGCGAGAAGTGGCTCGCCGACGGCAATAACGACCCGGACATGTCCCCGCACGGCGTCTTCCCGTCCGAGGGCGAAGACCAGTGGGTCGCCATCGCCTGCCGCCATGACGCCGACCGCGCCTCCCTAGATTCGGTGCTCAACGGTCAAGCCCTCGAAGATTGGACCGCATCCCGCCCCGCCGTGGACGCGATGAACACGCTCCAGGCAGTCGGGGTGCCGGCCCACGCAGTCCAGGACTCCGCTGCCTGCTTCGCCGACCCGCAGCTCCAACACCGCAACCACTTCGTCGAGCTCACCCACCCAACCCAGGGCAAATCGGTCGTCGAGGGCGCACGGGTCGTGTTCGATAGAACTCCGGCGGGTCGACCGCAGGTCGCCCCAACCATGGGCGCAGACAACGACTCGGTCCTGCGAGACCTGCTCGGCTACTCGGACGAGCAAATCGTCGAACTGGTAGCGTCGGGCGCACTGCAATAGACGAATCTGGAGGCCGACCATGGCAACCCATCACGGCGAGCGCATGATCGAAGGCAACGGCATCGACATCTGCACGGACTCCTTCGGCGATCCCAACGATCCGTGCATCCTGCTAGTGATGGGCGCCGGAGCCTCGATGCTGCTCTGGGAAGTCGACTTCTGCCAGCGCCTGGCCGACGGCGGACGCTTCGTCATCCGCTACGACAACCGCGACACTGGCAAGACCACCTCCTGCCCGCCGGGCGAACCCAACTACACGATCGACGACATGGCCGCCGATGGTGCTGCCGTCCTGGACGCCTATGGCATCGACGAAGCCCACATCGCAGGAGCCTCGATGGGCGGCATGATCACCCAGCTCATCGGTCTCAACCACCCCGACCGCGTCCTCACCCTGACGCCAATCATGTCGACGCCCAACGCCAACGCCGTGCTCGACGCCATGGAGGGCGCAGACGGCGGCGCCACACTCTCACCGCCAACGCCCGAAGTCCTGGCCGCCATCTCCTCCAGCGCCGAACTCGACTGGTCCGACCGCGACGCCGTGCTCGCGAACCGGGTCGAGATGTTCAACGTTCTGGCCGGCTCGGGCTATCCCGGCGGCGGCATCCCCGCCGACGTCTTCGCCGAGGAGATCGACCGCGCCATCAGCTTCCCCAGCACGCTCAACCACGGCCCGGCCATCGCCCAGTCCGAGCGCTGGCACGACCGCCTCGACCAGCTCGACTTCCCCACCCTCGTCATCCACGGCGACGAAGACCCCATCCTCCCCTACGACCACGGCCAGGCCCTCCACGCCGCTATCGCCGGATCAACCCTACTCACGCTCGAAGGTGTCGGCCACGAAATCCCCCGAGGCACCTGGGACACGGTCATCCCCGCCATCCTCCAGCACACGAGCTGAGCGCGCGCTTCAGCAGCGCAGACTCGGAGTTCGAGCATGGCAACCCATCACGGCGAGCGAATGATCGATGGCAACGGCATTGAGGTCTGCACCGACTCGTTCGGAGACCCCGCCGATCCGGCCATCCTCCTGGTCAACGGCGCAGGCGGTTCGATGCTCGGTTGGCGCGAAGAATTCTGTGAGCGCCTCGCCGACGCCGGGCGCTTCGTCATTCGCTACGACAACCGCGACACCGGCAAGACGACGCCGCAATGTCCACCGGGAAAGCCAAACTACACGCTCGACGACCTCGCCAACGATGCAGTGTCAGTGCTCGACGCCTACCAGATCGACCAGGCGCACATTGTCGGCATCTCCATGGGCGGCATGATCACCCAACTCGTCGGACTCAACTACCCCAACCGAGCCCTCACGCTCACCCCAATCATGTCCACCCCGCAGGCCGGCGTCGTCACGGACGCCTTCGCTGGCAAAGAAGTCGCCGAGCTCTCTCCACCTCATCCCAGAGTGCTCGAGCTCGTCACCAACCGAGACCAGATCGCCTGGTCCGACCGCGACACCGTCATCAAGATGCAGGTCGGGTCCTTCGCCACGATCAAAGGCTCCCGCTATCCCGAGGACCCTGCGGTAGCCGAGTTCATCGCCCGCGACTTTGACCGCGCCCTCAACTACCCCAGCTCCGTCAACCACACTCCAGCCATGGCCCAATCCAACGCCTGGCACCACCGTCTGCACGAGATCAACGTTCCTACCCTTGTCATCCACGGCGACGAAGACCCCATCCTCCCCTACGACCACGGCCAGGCCCTCCACGCCGCCATCAGCAATTCAACCCTGCTCACGATGGAAGGCGTCGGCCACGAGCTACCTCAAGGCGTCTGGGACACAGTGATCCCCGCAATCCTCGACCACACGACCTAGCCGGCGCGCCGGTAGAACGCCATCACCACCCCATTCCGCGTCGACCCAGTCCGCACCAACCGCAGATTCCCCGGAACAACCCCGTCCGCAAACAACCGCTTGCCCCCACCAACCACGACCGGAAACACCCACAGCCGAAACTCGTCAATCAGCTCATGCTTCAGCAGCGTCCGAATCAGGTCCGCGCTCCCATGCACCTGGATCAACGGGCCCTCCCCAGCCTTGAGCCTCTTGATCTCCGCAACAACATCCCCGGTCAGTCGAGTGGACTCTGCCCACGGCAACGGATGCTCCGCCGACCGCGTCACCACGTACTTGTGACCACCATTCAGCCGCGCCGCGACCGGATCGTCCCCGCCAACCTGCGGCCAGTGCGAGGCAAACACGTCATACGTCCTCCGACCGAACAGCAAGTCATACGGCTCCGACATCGCCTCCGCATACACCTGAGGCATCACCTCCTCCCAGTACGGAGCCCCCCAGCCGCCGGCCGCAAACCCGCCCGACGGATCCTCCTCCGGACTTGTTGGACTCTGCATCACCCCGTCCAGAGTCACAAAACTCAAAATCGCCAGCTCCCGCATCAGAGATCGCCCAGGTCCACCACCCGACCCGTCTGCGCCGACTCATAAATCCCGAACACGATCTTCATCGTCTCCAGGTTGTCCCGACCCCCACTGATCGGCTCCGCCCCATCCTCACAGCACGCGGCGAAATGAGCGATCTCGTTGATGTACGGATTCATCGTCGGCAGCGACACCTCGCTCGTGTCGACCGGCCGGAAGCTCGTCGTCGGATCGAAACTCTCGTCTCCTTCCTGCTGAGCGCTGGTCATCACGGCCGGTATCCGATGCCACATCAGCGGCGTGTTCTCCTCCGGCGGAGGCGTCCAGGCCGCTCCCTGATCGCCCAGGATCACCGTCTGGAACAGCCACGGCGCCCGACTCGTCAGGCTCGCCGTCAACGTGCCGATCGCCCCGTTGGCGAACTCCAGCGTCGCCACCGCGCGGTCCTCGGCCTCGTTGGTGAAGCTCGGATGCCCGCGCCAGGCCCGCGCCTCGACCCGCACCACCTCGCCGACGAAGAATCGCATCAAATCCAGATGATGCACCGAGAGCAGCGTCACCACCCCGCCGCCGCCGCGCTTGCCGTCGAATCCCCACCAGCCCGAAGGCAGCGCGATCGGCTGGTTCGGATCCTCCAGCGCCGCCGTCAGGAACGTGTCTGTCCGCGCCGACCAGATCCGCCCCAGCTCGCCCGCCTGAATCCGGCGCCGCAGCGCCACATAGCTCGGCACATGACGCAGATGCTGCGCCACCATGAACGTCACCCCCGCCTCCTCCGTCGCCTCCACGATCGCCCGGCACTCGTCCACCGAGATCGCCATCGGCTTCTCCAGCAGCACATGCTTGCCCGCCCGCGCCGCCGCAATCGCCAGCTCCGCGTGCGTGTCGTGGATTGTGCAGATGTCGACCGCGTCAATATCCGCCAGCTCGCACATCTCCCGCGCGTCCGTGAAGATCGCCGACGCGTCAATCTCCGCCTCCGAGGCGAACTCCTGCGCCGCCTCCTCGCGGATATCGCAGACCGCCGCCAGCCGCACCCGCTCCGGGTCCAACTGGTACCCGGGCAAATGCTGCCGCGAAATCCCGCCCGCCCCAATCAATCCAACCCGCAGAGGCTCCGCCATGGCCGTCTCCCCCGAATCCATCCGGTCGTCAAGTGAGGCCAAGGCTACCGAGCCCCACTCCCGCCTGCCCAATCCCCGCCTAAACTGCCAGTGGGTCCTTAGCTCAGTTGGCCAGAGCAGCGGACTTTTAATCCGAAGGTCCTGGGTTCGAGTCCCAGAGGACCCACCAAGCTAGCCGTCTCCCGACAACCGCTTGGCGAATCGACCTACCGGGAGCCGTACCACTGCCATCGCATTCAATCTGCTCCGATTGGACTCACTCGCGCCCACATTGCTCTTTGACTGCCCGCTTGCCGAAACGGCCCCCTCCGAGGACTGCAACCTTCCTCACCACCACCTACCAGAACAGCCGGCAAAGACCATGATAGCGTTGGGCGGCCATCCCAGCTGAAGAAAGGAAACTGCAGTGATTGAATCAGTAGATGAAGCCGAAACAAATCTCATCCGCGCCAAGCTCCAGGACTTCTTCACACGGAACCCAGAAGCAGATCTACGCCGAGAGCCAAGAGGCACATCAGTCATCAACCCGTGGGGAGAAAGGGACCTTGAGATACCTGTTGCAAGCGACAATGCGGGCCTACTAGAAGCTCTAAATGCGCTCCGGCTCGCCCCGCGCTTCACAGCCATCTGGCACGAAGACAAATCCGACCTCGAGATCATCTACACCGTCTTGAGCAAAGACGACCCTCTCCTGCGGCGGAAGTTTGAGTTTCGGTACTCCGGGGATCCATATGAGTGTAGCTTTGAGCTCTCCAGTCGCAGGCTAAGACTTCTCGCCTCCGAAGCCAGGGACACAAGCACCAAGGGGCCACCGAGCTTTAGAAATCTCCTGCCGTTCCATCACTTCGAACATACGCTACGAGCCGATCCGGATAGCACATTCACCCTGAACGGAACGCCAACTTCCTTCTGGATCAGAGGACTTGAGAGTTTCAACGAAGATTTCGTCGCCGAAATGGTGCGCAATCTGAACTTCCACATGTCTCACTTTGATCGGAACACGCCTCGCGTCATTGTTCACGAGGAGAAGATGGATGTTGATTCGCCCGATCAGCATAGTCCACCGCAGGTCGAGTACTTTCCCGAGATACTGACCGGACGGGAGATCGATCAACACCTTCTTATCCTGTGGGAGAGCGCTCACTCCGGCGATCCGTTTCTAAGATTTATTCAGTACTATCAGATTCTTGAGTATGCCGGGTTTTACTACTTGCAAGCTGAGGTGCGGCGAGCGGTGGAGCGGGCGATCTCTGTACCGGATGCCGCATCGAGACCCGAGCGAGTGACACAGCGAGTGCTGGATGCAATGTCTGCACAAACACTTCAGGGCAATCAACAGATCAATGCCATGATAGCTGAATGCGTCGACCCCGCTGAAATGTGGGAGATGTTAGAAGCTTCGATTGATGCGTTTTCGCACGACTTGACATTCGACGGAGGTTTCACCCTTAAGGCTATTTTGCCCGAGTCTGTTACATATGAGGACTTCAAAAGAGTCTGGAACGGAGAGTTTCCGCGCGCGCTTCACAACTTGAGAAACGCCCTTGTCCATGCGCGGGAGTCCCGGCAAACAACGATGATTGCCCCGACACGAGCAAACCAAGTGAAGTTGAATCCCTGGCTCTTGCCGCTGACAGAGACCGCGGGCAGAGTGATGCTTTACAGCGGCAAATGAAGTGTGAGTGCGACGGCAAGACATGATGAGATGGGAGCTGGTTTCAGCTGGAAACAGAACTTCAAAGCGACCGACGCAGGCAGTCAATCTTTGTGGAGCCCTTACCTGATACGGCGCTTGTTCATATGGAGGCGGCAAAGACTGTCGGGTGCCATGCGGAACTTCGTCCCATGATTGCGTAGCCCGGCACTGCCAGGAGAGCTCTCCCGGCAATCGAAATCAATCGCGATCTCACCACGCTCAATCTCATAGATGAAATCGGTCAGGCTGAATGTGTCGAAAGCATCGGCTCGGACGAACCGCACCTCGCGGCCTCTGCGCTCCCCATTGACCAACAACAAGCGGCGCAGCTTCGCGCCAGCAGCCGCGAGGATCGAATCCTCAAGCCAATAGGGCACCGGGCCGTTCTTGCCACGTGGTCGAACAACCAATTGGCCGCTCTCGTAGTAAACGCGGAATCGGTCTGACCTTCCGCGCACCGTGTGGCGAAACGACAGGCGGCCCTGGGAGTCCTTCTTGCCGTACTTGCGCACCATGTAGCGCATGATGCGGCTGGGACCGTCCGCTTCTTTGTGGAACAGCGTCACGAGGGACGTGCGTGGAGAACACCACTTGAGCTCCCAACCGACCGAATCGGGCAAGTCGGCGCTGTTCGTGGTCAGGCCAAGCTGGTGTTCGAGGTAGATACCTGGGCCGCCAGTGCCCAGATATGGCGATTGGTCGGGCATCTCGTGGGCGCCTGACTGGATCAGAGCTTGGACACGTTCGAACAGTTCCGCCTGCGATTGAGGCGGTGCAACAGGTTCCACGGATTAGCTGCCTTCTATCTGCCGCCTGGTCGCCGCGATGCGCTCGCGGGCCATTCTGCAGTAGTCCTCTGAGATGTCAATACCGATCCACTCTCGCTCCGCGGCCTCCGCCGCTATGGCGGTCGTACCGGAACCGATGAACGGATCCAGAATGGTCTTCGCATTCGTTGATTCGATACAGCGCTGCGCCAACTCGACGGGGAATGGCGCAGGATGCGAATTGTCCGATTCCTGCTTGATCGTCCAAACATCGCCGATCCCACCGCGCTTTTCGGCCAGCTTGAAGTTTGGCTTGGCGATCATGTAAACGACCTCGTATGTGGGGAGGAAGTATCCAGGATTGTGGTTAAATCCGCCTTTCCGTTGCCAGATGATGATCTGTCGCACGGGGAAATCTGAGGTGATCTCGTCGGCCAGACGCTGCCATAGGCCTTGCTGAACACGCCATTTGTGGTTGTAAAAGATCGCCCCGTCCTCGCGCAGGACGCGCATCATCGCTTTGAGGCAGCGCTGTTGCCAAGCGATGTACAGGTCATGCGGCATGTTGTCGTCGTAGCCGTCGTAACCGTCCAGGAGAGCCGCGTTCGACCACTTGCCGCCGGCACCGTTCTTGAGGCCATTGCCGGTGCTGTTCTTGATGTTGTACGGCGGCGAGGTGACGACCAGATCGACTGACCCGACCGGCATTTGATTCATCAGCTCCACGCAGTCGCCGGCGTGGACAGCACCGATCCACTGCTCGACGGAGCACGTTGCACTGGGAGCGACTGCGGGCTTGGCCGGGTCCTTAATCATCAGCCGCCTAATCGTCCTTGAGTCCAGTCTAGTGCCCGGTTCGTGCTCGAGCTTGGAACCGTAGCTCGGTCCAACTGGCAACTCGGCCTGCAACCCAAATGGCGAGTTCTGCTGCACGTTCCGCTCACAGATCCTGCGTTCCTCGAATCGGCCCCACGCCAAATCCGAGCTCGGCACTCGTCCCTATCGCCTCATATGTTCTCATAGATTGCACTAACTGACAAGCCTCGGCTCCGCCCGCCGCCTCTGCCAACCAGGCCACGCCTCGCGCCCATCCTAGAACTCATGTCCACATATAATGGGCCGACCGACTCCAGCACCAGCGAAGGGACATCCCAGATGACCGCATGTGAGTCCTTTGCAGAAGGTCTGGACCATGCAGTTTCGTCCATCGGCCCCAGCCGAAAACCGCCAAAACCATCACGAAATTGTGCAAAATTGAACCCCCAGATCCCACGATCTCCAGCAAAACACTGGACTTCCGCTTTTTCTGCCCGCCACAGAAGATTTCCCGCAGAACGATCCACTCACCGCTCCGACTCGCCAGTCACGCATCCGAACAGAACCGAACAAGCCCGAACACCGTTCCTCCCCAGAATCACCGAGAATCACACGCTCTCACCCAGAACCACACCCACAAATCCCACACATAACGAGACAAATCTGGACAAATCTGGACTCCCCCGGACACAAAACGCGACAATTCCCAGCCCACAGCGCCAGATCGGGCCGATCACCCCGAATTTCGCCCGGAACGCAACCGTGAAGAATTTCATCCTCTTCGACAACGATGGAGTGCTCGTCGAAACGGAGCACTGGTACTACCTCGCCACAAAGCGAGCGCTGGCGTCTCTCGGCCTGGAACTCCCTCGAGACGAGTACCTGGCCAACATGGCCAACGGAGTCTCAGCCTGGCAAGCGGCTCGAGACTCAGAGATGCCGCAAGCCGAAATCACGCGCGGCCGAGCACAACGAGACCGCTACTACCGCGAATACCTGCTGACCGAAGACATCGAGATCGAAGGCGTCATCGAAACATTGGCTGAACTGTCGGAGACGTACCGGATGGCGATCGTCACGACCTCCAAGCAACCCGACTTCGACCTGATCCACGAACACCGGTCCATCCTCGACTACATGGAGTTCCACCTGACCGAGGAGGACTACGAGCGAGCCAAGCCGCACCCCGAGCCCTACCTGACAGGACTCCAACGCTTCGGCGCAACCGCCGCAGAGACGGTAGTCGTCGAAGACTCAGCCAGAGGCCTCAAGTCGGCAATCGCCGCAGGCATCGACTGCATCGTGGTCGCAAACGAGTTCACAGCCGCCCACGATCTCTCCCAGGCCACCGCCAGCGTCGCCAGCTTCAGTGACCTGCCTTCGGCCATCAAGAGCCTGGCGGAATCATCCAGGCATCGCTAACCCCCCACGCCCGACCGCCTCTTCGCCGAGTCCCGTCTCGCCGAGGCGTCCAGGCGGTGAAGATGTCGCACAGGCGATAGTCTCCGCACATCTCCGGCGCTACCTTCTAGGCTTGACTGGACGGGAGGCCGACCAAGGTCTGATAGTGCGTGAAGACCGCCAGTTTCCCTCCAGGCGGTTCTGATGGCCCTGCGGACGGGCCCCCGAATGCTCCCACAGTCCGCCTAGATCGATCTCTCCAAATGACCCGCACGGGCACAGAAAACATCCACGATGTCGTTGTCGTCGGCGCCGGAGCCGCAGGCGTGGGTGTGGCGGTAACGCTGGGACATGCCGGCATCCAGGACGTGGTCGTCCTCGAACGCAACACGGTCGCATCATCCTTCGACGCGTGGCCGGCCGAGACTCGCTTCATCACACCCTCCTACACCACCAACTCGATCGGCATGCTCGACCTCAACTCGATCGCGATGGGTACCTCTCCCGCGTACAGCCTGGAGGTCGAGCATCCCACCGGTCAGGAATACGCCAAGTATCTGCGCGCCGTCGCGCACTTCTTCGAGGTCCCTGTCCGCGAACACACCGACGTGCGCTCGGTCAAGCGGGCCCACCACGGCTTCCGCGTCGATACCTCAGAGGGGGTCGTGCGCGCCAAGCACCTCATCTGGGCCGCTGGCGAGTTCCAGTATCCGTTCCTCAGCGGGTTCGCCGGCAGCCACCTCTGCCGCCACACCTCGACCATTGCCAGCTATGACGATATCGAGGGCGACGACATCATCATCGTCGGCGGCTACGAAAGCGGCATCGACGCGGCGTACCACTTGGCCTATGTCGACAAGCGAGTGCGCGTCTTCGACGTTGAAAGCCCGTGGGAGAGCGAGAGTTCCGATCCCAGCATCGCGCTGTCGCCCTTCACGGTCGAGCGGATGCGTGAGCGTCCGTTTGTTCAGCAAGTCGAGCTATACCCAAACACGCCCATTGGATCCGTCACTCGAGTCGGCGACAGATATGAGGTGATGACGGAGGACGGGCAACGCTTCCAAACGTCCGAGCCGCCGCTCCTGGCAGCCGGATTCGAGGGCAGCACCAAGCTCGTCGCGGATCTGTTCGAGCAACGCGAGGACGGCTCTCTGCTGCTCAGCGAAGACGACGAATCGACGATCGTGCCCGGCATCTTCCTCTGCGGACCCGAAGTGCGGCACAACAATCACGTCTTCTGCTTCATCTTCAAATATCGACAACGCTTTGCCGTCGTCGCCAAGGCGATTGCGACGTCCCTGGGCCTGCCCGCGGAAGAGCTCGAAGAGTATCGCAAGTGGGGCATGTACCTCGACGACCTCTCCTGCTGCGGCCAAGAGTGCGCATGCTAAAGACGAACGACAAGGGCGCCGTCGCCCCTGCTGCTCCGACTGCTGCTCCGTCAGTTGCCCCATCTGCAGCCCCGTCTGCTGCCCCGTCTGCAGCCGCGGCTGCTGCATGGCGAGGTCGGCTGGCCAGAGCCCGTAGCCTCACATGGCTCGGGCAAACGGCCGCCAGCCTGTGCTGGATCAGCAGCATGCTGATTACGGGCGTCGATTCGACCGGGGACTGGTTGCAGCTCTGCGCGGCCTCCGCCTGGCTCCTGGCCAACATCGCCACGCTCGTCACCGCCGAAGCGGACTGAGCCTGCCAGCAATTCCCCTTCGGGTCCCCTCTCCCTGAGGGAGAGGGTTAGGGTGAGGGCCCCGCTGCCAACTGAGTCATTCGAAGATCAACCCTGGACAGAGCAGCGCCTCCAGCCCCTCCATCGTCTGGATTGGCCTTGGCTGCCCCCGCTCTCTCCAGTAGCTGATCAACTCATCGCCGCCGAAGTCGTGCAGCAGCGACCATGCGACGGCCCGCTCCGCGAACTGGCTGTCATGGGCCAGGGCAGGGTCGTAGGCGTCGAGGAACGCCCGGGCGAGAACAGGATCCCGCCCGCAGAATCCCGTCCAGACCGGCATCCACTCGTACTCCCGCACACCGATCTTGGCGTCGCCGAAGTCGATCAGCGTCTCAATCCGCCAGCCCTCTTCGGACAACGCGCACAGGACATGGTCCGCGCCGAGGTCTCCATGGACCACAACCCGTGACTCCACGAGGTCCGCCGCCATCGCTTCATCGAGCAGTGCTTCGAGCGAACCCACGACTCCAGGCTCCAGAACTCCCGCATGTACGAGTTCACCCGCCGCCGCCCGCCGCCGTCGCGACACGACTTCCGACCAGGCCCCCTCGCTTGCGGCATTGGCAAACCGGCTCACGTCGAGCTCGTGCAAGCTGCGCGCCAAGCCGCCGAGCTGGGTCGCGATCAACCGGCCCTCGCCGTCGCTGAGCTCGCTCCGCAGCTCCGAGAATGGCCGGCCGCCGCAGTAACGAGTGATCAGGTAGCTCCATTCCACCCCGTCGCCATCGGCAATCTGACCGTGGCCGTTGACCTCGGGCACGGGAATCTCGTCCTGTGAACCAAGCCCCTCCAGTAGCGAGCGTTCGAAATCGAACTCATCCCAGAACGGGCTGTAGATCTTCAGCGCCCACGCTTGGTCGAGCAGGAACACGGCGTTCGTGTTCGCGCTGGCCGACCGCATCTCCAGATAGCCGATCCCCCCCGCATGCAAATGGCTTCGACGAGCCCCCGCCAGACTGAGACGTCGTTGTAGACCCGCGTCCAGTCGTCCCAGCTGTCAATCCGGATCGAAGGCAGCATCACGGCGGCACCCGCACACTCCAGGCTCCCTATGACGGTATCGCCGGCAGCCCGACCGTCACCCTCGACACCCAGAACGAGCTCTACGCTTCAACAGCACATCCGTGCGTATACAATCAACGACGCTCAACCGCCAACGCACAACCTGGGCCGCCCCAATGAACCACGACGAACCATCAACACAAGCCCGAACCACGCCGCACATCCTCGTCCAGGCCCGCCCACAGCCGTACAGGTCCGCACAAATCCGTCCAAAATCGAACAAATCCGAACAAGCCGGACGCCGGATCCTTCCAAAACCGGCCAAAAGCCGGTCAAAATTGACCCAAACTGGCACAATTCCCTGTCAATCGGCCTCCGAACAGCCAGATCCCGGTGCGGAGGGTCCTGGAATGCCCCAGGCCCTTACCAGACCCTGGGCACAATTCGCCAAGGCACCCGCTCCTGGTACTCGGCCCATTTCTCCGGCCCGTACTTTTCGGCGCAGGCTCGGTCGTCCTCATACTGGCGCCAGGTAAACATCGTCACCACGAACAGCATGTAGCTCCAGGCCCAGGGATTGCCGAAGTGGCCGAAACTGAGCGCGATCGCCAGGCCGAACAGGCCCTCGCCAAAGTAGTTGAAGTGACGCGCGGCGCCCCAGAAGCCGTTGCACAGGATCTTGCGGTTACCGGCCTCAATGATCTCCGGCTCGAACCACAGGAACTTGCGATCAGGCCAGCGTTTGAACCAGTACTTCTGCAGACTCGCGCCCCGCGAAATCGTCCAACCGGTCAGGAACAGCGCCGCCGAGCCGCCCACGATTGCGTACTCGGCCGCCGCCGAGAAACCCGGGTCCGGCTGATTGGCCATCGCCCACAACGGCAGGATGAACAGCCAGCCGTAGACCACCAGACCGCCCCAGAACAGCTTGAAGCCCGTGTTCTCGTGGATCAGGTCGTAGGTGTACAGCTGCACCCGCTCCCAGATGAAGTAGTCGGTGATGTAGAAGGTGTAGATCCCGGCGTAGAGGAAGACGCCCAGGTTCGCGTCGGCGAAGTTCTCATGGTGCCAGACCGCCCCGGAGAGCGCGTTCAGCGACAACATCGCCCCGCCGACGACGTAGAACCACATCTTGACGTCGAAATACTCGTTGAAGAACGAGAACTCCTGCTTGCGTCCGAGGTAGAAGGCGATGATCGGGTTCTTCACCTCGCCCTGGGGCTGGCCGAAGACGGCGATCAGGGAAAAGATGACGGTGAAGACCGTGCCTCCGAACACGGCCCAGAGCGACGAGCGATAGAACCAGTCGCGCGGCATCCCCGTGGCCTCGGTCGCCCAGATGATCACCATGATCGCGAAGACCAGGAGCCCGTTCAGCCGGTACGTGCGCGGCTCACCGGTCTCGGCATTGGTCACGTAGCCGGTCACCTTGCGCGCGGTCAACGCCATTTGTGCCACGACGAACGCCGCGAAGATGATCAGCGGCGTGAAGAACGCGAGGATCTTTTCCTCCGCTGTCAGGTCGAACAGGTGCTCAATACCAAGAGATTCAATCATGAGTGAGTACCCCTTCCGCCGGTTGTCAGGCCATTGTCGCGGATTGCAAACGCCCCTGTGGCGGAAGCGAAACCCCGGCGCAAGTGAGACTTCTAGACTGCGCCCACGCCTCGTTGGCGCACGTTGAAATCGAATGTTGGAGCGGCGAGATGTTCATCGGATACTTCACCGAGCGGCCCTATCAGGACCCCAACTCCGGCTACTTCGGCGCCGCCGGTCGCGACATCCAGGATCTCGACCTGAGCAACGGCAGCTACGACCCGCGGATCGGCGCCGAGCTCTACAACCGCTACCTGGACGAGAAGGTCTACGCCGAGGAGATGGGCTTCGA
>JAPPBN010000010.1:0-74670 GCA_026705025.1 Chloroflexota bacterium
CTACAGGCTGACAGTCCACTCAAAAGTTCGCAGTTCGGTAGCGTTACGCCCACCACGCTGGACAACATCGAAAACCTTCGAGTTGCGGCTCCCGTCGCCGACGGGGACGAGTATCGTGACCCGGGATGACGCCGACGCTTGCCCCAGGTCAACCTGGAGCTGAGACCCTCGGTCCAAATCGTCGTGTGATGTTGTCCTAGATCGAGACACCTGACTATGCCGACCGTGGAGCTCAACGGAGTCGAACTTCACTACCAGGAGTATGGAGAGGGACCCGCGGTCGTCTTCTTACATGGAGCCGGCGGCGGAACGCAGATCGCCTGGTTTCAACAGTTACCCCATTTCAGCAAGCATTATCGCTGCATTGTGATCGATCACCGAGGGTTTGGCTCTTCGACCGATCCGGAGAGCGAGGGGCCGACGCGGTTTGTTGACGACCTGGAGGGCCTGCTGGACCGGTTGGGCATCGAGCGCGCAGCCCTGGTCGCACAGTCGATGGGTGGGTGGACCGCTCTCGGATTTGCGGTCCGCAATCCCAATCGCACCTCCGCCCTGGTGATGTGTGATTGCGTCGGGGATCTCGATTGGCCGGAATTGCACAGCGTGATGGAGAGGCTGGACGAACAGAGCCGCGACATCCCGGGTCTCGACAGAGCCTATGCAGCGGACTTCGCTGATCGCGATCCAGCCATGGCGCTGCTGATGCGAATACGCCTCAATGCCGAGAACTTCCCGTTGCCGGAATGGTTGTCGTTCAATATGACTGAGTCCCGTTCGAATCTGAGGTACATGCCGACCGGCATTCGCATTGGACAGGACGAGCTGCGGGCGATCACCGTGCCAACGATGTTCTTGGTCGGAGAACAGGACAAGATTGTCTATCCGGAGGTAGTCCGCATGGTTCACGGGCAGATTCCGGGGTCTGAGTACGTAGAAGTCGAAGGCTGCGGCCACTCCGTGTACTGGGAGCGACCGGAGGCATTCAATCAGGTTGTGGGTGCATTCCTGAGACGACATCTGTTGAGTTGAGCCTTTGCCCAGCGTGCGCCGGCGAGCTCCGTTCTCGCGATCTGCCGTCCGGGAGGAATCAGTTTCGGCGACTCTTGCGCCGCTGCTCGTACAGTCCGAGCGCGTGCAAGGGGAAGTACTGGCGATAGAGGACGTAGTCGAGGAGCGCCGTACGGAAGAACACACCGGCCATGTCCTGCGTTGGCCAGGTGCCATCCGGGTTCTGCGTGTCGATCAGAAAACGGATGCCCAGCGAGATTGCCGTCCAATCCGACTCGCCAGCCTCAAGCAGGGCAATCAGCGCCCAGGCCGTCTGGATGACCTGGCTCTGGTCATGCGCGACGTATTGTCCGGTCATGCATCCGCTGTGGTGTTCGCCCCAGCCGCCGTCTTCGCGCTGGCGATCCAGCAACCATTGGCAGGCCGAGCGAAGCGCGGGATCGCCTGGCTGGGCTCCGCCAGCGATCAGGCCGCGGATTCCGAAAAAGGTGCCGTAGATGTATTGAACACCCCAGACGCCGCGCCACGATCCGTCGCTCGCCTGGGTGCGGCGAAGCGAGGCGTCGGCGTTAGTCATCGCGTGCTGTGCCACCTCATCGATGACTTCAGGGAAGTGTTCGCGGCAGGCAGCCAGCGCGGCGAGGCAGGACGCCGTGCATTCGACATAGGAATGCTCAGTCATCGACTCGCCGAACATCTCCGCCGGATTGATTCGTTCAAGATCGATTCCCGAACGCTGGGCCTCATAACTGCCAAACCCGCCATCGCGGTTCTGTGCGCGCAACATAAAGCGAACCGCATCGCGGATGGCGCCTGCGCTCGTTGACTGCGGCTCGGCCTCGAGAATCCCGAGCACCGCTTCCGCGGTGCAGTCGCTGACCGGCCAGCCGTGCCACTTTGCTGCGAAGCACCAGCCGCCCTTCGGGTCGTTGCGGTACGCGTCGCGGAAGCCGGGAAAGCTCTCGTCGATCTGTTGCCGCTGCAGGTAGGCGGCCCCGCGCTCCACTGCCTCCGACACCCCATCAAGTTCCGGCGCAGTCGCCAGGGCCTGCAGCGCAAAGCCGGTATCCCACGAAGCGCTTCGCGCGCCCGTCAAGCGTGCGCCGCGTTGTTCGTCCTCCCAGAACCAGAGTTCAGCCTGATCGAACGCTCGCCGTCCGTCCTCGTCATTGGGATCATGCAGCCACAGGGCGATGATGTTGAGCAGACCGCTGACCGGGGAGATGCTCGTATGGTCGGTCGTGTTCAACTCCCATTTGATTTGACTGACCAGCTCGTCGACCGATTTCTTGCGCAGGCCCTTGCCATGAAGTCTCTCAACCAGACCAGCTGCGCCGTAGAGTGCGCGGAGCCAGGCCGTCGGTTTGGCGAACAGGTCGCCCCGGCGCAGGTGACTTCGATGAGCCGGGAAGTCGATCGCCTCGAACCCCTGTGGGAACAGCTCCTCGCGCAGAGAAGAAATCAGCGGAGTGACCGGCGCCTGGAATCTACGCGCGTAGATCGAGGCCATGGCCATGTAGATCAGCCGGGTGTGGCAGTACCAGTTCGAAGGATGGAACGGCAGACGTTGCGGCAGGCTCCACAACTCTGGGAGGACAGGGTGCAGTCCGTTCCAATCGTAGAGATTGAGCAGCGCCAGCCAGAACTTGCCCCAGCTTGGGATGCCGAGCACGTCCTCCGCTTGCAGAAAGCGTCGCGCCGGCTCGACCAGCGGATCATCCCGTTCGACACCGAGCAATCGCGAAGCGACATACACAAGTGTGGTCACGAACAGATACGGCTGAGAGTGGTCGTGCAGCCCCCAGGTACCATCGGGGAACCGGGAACTCTCGAAATAGCGCAGCACCTGTCGGCGCCGCTCGGGGTCAATGGGTCGTCCGATGATGTGGTGAAGCAAGACCCACTGCGCGGTAATCATTGGGCACCAGACCATCTCGCCTTCCCAGCCGCCATCCTCATCCTGGAGGTCCAGCAGGAGGACGGCGGCGCGTTGTAGCGCCGGACCCGCATCGGGCGAGGTGGCCTCTGTCCGCCGGGATTCGTCGGCGCGTTGAGGTCCGGGCGAACCGGATGGCATCGATGTCAAGAAGGCGCGGGCCAGGGCTTCGGTGGGGCGCTCGTTCTCCGTCCCGCCGGCACGTCTGACGTTGTAGAGGTGCCAGGCGGCTCGCAACAGCCAGGCCAGACGATTACTGAGTCCACGAGCGATGTTGCGGTAGCGGCGCCAGGCCAGTCGGTTCAGTGACCTTGGGGCCGTCGCCCCGAGCGCCCAAAACACCGTGGTTGAGAACTCGCGACTCAGGCTGCGGATCGAGGTGTCTTCACAGCCAAGCAGGCGCATGGTACGGCCGCGGACTCCCGAACTTGCGCGCCAGCGACTGTACATCGCCTGCCGCATCGCGGCCCCTTCATCCCGGGGATCGGCGAAGGCCTCGTAGAGTCCAATCGCTAACAGCTCAGGAACTCGCGTCGCCTCGAACCGATGGTTCCTGAAGTCGCTGAACTTCTCGCCTTCGGCCAACGCGAGGGCATCGCCGAACCCCAGCGTAATCCCGGTAGCGGTCAGCGGATGGTAGTGTCCTGCGGCATCTCCGATCAGTACTCGACGAGAGGTTCCGTACGTGAGACGCGGACTAATCACATTGGCTGCCGCCTGAACCCCCTGCTCGGACCAGGCTTCGATGAACGCGGAGCGAAGCGTCTCGGGCACCCAGCGTGCATATGAGTCCGAGAGCAATCCCTTCCACTCCTGAGGAGCATGGTCAAGCGGGATATCAATGACTGCCCGGACACGATCCTCGCTCAGTCGGTAGAGGAGCATCGGACCGGGGGCGCCGCTGACGACGTGTCCGTAGCCTTCGAAGGGCAAACTCACACCCTTCAGTGTCAGCCCGATCATCCGCGAACAGGTCCTCGTCTGGGTGTCCAATCCCAGCGATCGCCGGACGATGGAAGAACGCCCATCCGCTCCAACGATCCTTTCAGCTTCAACCGTGTGGCTCACGTCGTCCTGCGTGAACGTGATTCGCCCGTCTTCGACCGTTCGCACACGGGCGTGAAGCAACAGGTCAATGCCTGGATCGTCGCTCGCCACTTGGCGCAGGTGTGAGACAAGGGCTGCGTGGTCGCAGACCAGGCTGCGCGATCCATCGGAATACGGGAGCAGGATTGGCTCAAGGCCGTCTTCCGGCAACACGGCGAAGCCTTCACCGGAGTTGCTCGGTACCTCTCCCTCGACTGAAATGCCAAGCTCACTCAACACTTGCACCGCTGGAGGATGCAGCCACTCGCCGGCCAGTCGTTTGGACGCCGACGGATTCGCTTCGAACAGCGCGACCCGGTAGCCCTTGCGCGCGTGGGCGATCGCGCACACACAACCGACCGGTCCCGCGCCGACGATCGCCACGTCGTAGCGTCGTTCGGTCGTGTCGATCACCTGAAGACTCTGCCCTGCGCTCTGCGCCGATAGCGGAGCCGGCAGGGGGTTACAGGACCGGTCACCCAGCTGCCGTAGTTGGGTTCGGGGAACTCGGCCTCGAGACTGAAATCAAACCGATCGAGCAGCACCGTCCAGATTGCCTTCACCTGCATTTCTGCAAAGTGCTTGCCCATGCAACGGTGTTTGCCGCCGCCGAATCCGACCAGTGCATAGTGGTGCTGCTTGTCCTCGCGAGCCGGCGGACCGAACCGGTCTGGGTTGAAACGGTCGGGATCGGCGAACAGATCAGGAAGCCGGTGGGAAACTGCAGGTGACACCATGGCGAGCGACCCTGCAGGTACAACATGGTCGCCATAACGCATCGGTTTGAGCACCTTGCGAATCAGGATGATCAATGGAGGGTGAAGTCGCTCGCACTCGCGGACGGCGTGTTCCATGGTCACCTGTTGCTTCAGGCCATCCAGATTCATACTCCCGTTCTCGCCGTAGACGGTAAGTGTCTCGCTTCTGACCCGATCTGCGTATGAGGACGCTCTCAGGAGTTCCAGGCCGGTCCAGGTTGCCAGCACTGCGCTGGTGTGCTGACCGGCAAACAGCACCGTCAGGAGGATCCCGGTGACCTCGTCATCCTCCAGGGCGCGGCCATCGCTGTATCTGGCATCCATCAACGACTGCATGAAGTCGTCGGGACTGGCCCCATCGCGACGTCGCTCCGCCATGATCTGGCTGAACATCTCCGCCACCTGGATACGCGCCCGGTCGCGGCTGCGATGGGCTGGAGTGGGCAGCCTGGGCAGAAAAAACCCCAGGGTATTGATGCCCTTCTGAAGATCGTGGTACGCGTCGGCGAATCCGGCGTCCACCTGGTCCCGCACCTCTTGGCCAATCAGGCTCCGGCTGGCAATCTTGACCGTCAGTTCGTTCATCGCGGTCGGCAGATCGAGCACGCCTTCTTCGCCCAGGGAGTCGGCAAGCAGCGAGGTTTCCTCGTACATGATCCGGGCAAACTTCTGCATCGCGGCTTCACGGAGTGCCGGATAGAGAAACCCGAGCTGCTCGTCCATGACCTGTGGCGCGACATCGTACGCAACGCCTCGCCCGAAGATGGGGACGGTGAACTGATAGACGGCCTTCGCGTTGAGTTCATCCTCGGGCGCGCTGAAAAACGCGTCGTGGGCTTCGGGTCCGCCGAACAGCACGAACTGGCGTGGACCCAGCCGAAATCGGTACAGATCGCCCAGCTCTTGCCGGCCGCGGTTCAGCATGGCTACCGGGTCACGCTGGAACTCCAACAGATGGCCCAGCAGCGGCAATCCGCCGTCAAGGCAGGGAATCTCCCGCACCTCATTTGAGATTGTCGGATTGTTACGCAACTGAACCATCGTTGTCCTCAAACGACCCTGATCCCACGACCCTAGTAGACCCGCGGGATCAATGCATAGGGTACCCGCTGCGTGTAGCGTTCCCAGAGTTCGCCATACTTCGTCCTGCAGCGGCGGTCATCGCGCCTCGAACGGTGCCACAACAGCGCCGTCAGCCAGAGAGGCAGGACATACGGGATCCAGGACGAGAAGCCGGCCGTCAGCGCGAATGCAAAGTACACGCAGATCTCGCCGGAATAGTTCAGATGGCGCCCCACGCCCCAGAAACCTGATACCAGCAGTCGACCGTCCAGCGACTCGGCCGGCCGCCCCCAGATTGAAGCGTCTGCGTTCTGCTTGAACCGGTGCTTTTGTTCGTTCGCTCCGCGGAACATACAGAATCCAACTACGAACAGCACGCAGATCACTGCGGCAGCGGCTGCTGGCAGCGAGTCTGTAGATTCCATCACCCACCAGCCCCCCAGGCAATAGAAGAATGGCACCAGCACATAGTCGCCCCAGGCCAGCATCCAGCCGAAACGCTCGGAGACAATGTCCCAGGTAAAGATCATTCCGTACTCGAACTGAAAGTAGTTCAGCACATAAATGAAGGTGAACACCTGGTAGAGAATCATCTGCAGCGTGAGTTCGCCCCGCGTGTCATATTGCACGACGGCAAACGACACATTGAACAGTGCTAATGCGATCAGTGACGGCCGGTAGCTGAACAGCTTCAGATCGACCCCGAACCAGGTGGGATTGAGCTGGCGGCCAAAGAACACTCCCCGCCAGAGCCCAGTCGATTCACTTCCGGCTCGGGAGGCTTGCCAGTACAACCCTGCAGAGAGCGCGAAGGCGAACACGTTTGCCACGATGAACAGCTCGGCAAAATGTGTGTGAAGGACGGAGAGCGAAAACAGGCCGAACACGTCGCCGAGCACCGCGACGAGCATGACGATCAGGAACAGCGCGAGGCCGTTGAGTTTGTAGGTGCGGGTGATGCCATCCGCATCAGGTCTGCCCACCGCCCGGCGTCCCGGCAGCCACCTCGAACCCAGTAGCAACAGGCCGACAAACACGAGAAAGATCGCTGCCGCCTCCAACAGATGGAGGCCGGACAACGTCGTCCAGGCGGAAGGGATTTCAGGCATCGGTCAGATGCGCGGCGTCCTCGCGGTCCAGGTGCTCCCGCCACTTCCTGACGGTTACTTGCTGGAAGGAGCGGACCACCGGATTGACCTCGATCGGAGCGGCGCCCCAGTTGTGTTCGTAACCGGTCTGCTCCGCCTCAACCGCCCAGCGATCCTGGGAGAGCAACGGACCAATCAGCATGCGGTTTGCGAGCCGTAGGACCGTGGTCATGGCCCAGCGAGGAATTCGGACCGGCAGCAAGGGGATTTTGAGCGATCTGAAGTAGAAGAGGAAGAAGGTTCGCGTCGTCCGCTCATCAATGGGCAGCACGAACAGCCAGTGCTTGATCTCGTCGTCTGTGTTCGATCGCTGGTAGGGATACTCGTAGCAGAGCTCCATGTGGTTGGTGTTGAGACGTCCGTGGTCGACGAACTTCCCCGAGATACGTCCGCGTCCCACCCGCGTTTCGTAGGCGAGGTGCACGTTGTCGCCGATGGTCTCGTGCCGAGTCAGGGTCGCGCCATCGAACGGCCGATACTGACGATGCAGATAGGCGTGAGAGAAATCGCTCACGTTGTCGATGATGATTGAGTGGTGTGCCTCGAGGTCGAATGTCAGCGGTACACAGGCCCAGCGCCCCGGTCCCTCGAGCTCGGGGATTTCCGGGATCTGACGCTGTTCAGCCTTCGCTGGATCCCCGGGGAAGATCCAGACCAACCCATACCGGACCTGCACGGGATAAGACCGGACAGAGAGCCGCGGGACCTGTTTGCGCCCGAACAGATCGGGAATCTCGACGACCTGGCCGTCCTCGTCGTACTCCCAGCCGTGGTAGCCGCATACGAGTCGGCAGCCCTCAACCTCGCCCAGAGACAGCTTGATCTGACGGTGCAGGCAACGATTCTCGATCGCGTGAAACGATCCGTCTTCCGATCGAAACAGCGCGATCGATTGCTTCCAGAACACCACCTCGGTCACCGCGCCCGGCTCAACCTTGCGCACTTCCTCAACGGCGTACCAGTAATCCGGATTCATACCCGCCGCGCGAGCTTGCTGGCGCAGGTTTTCGGCATTCGCGAGACCCGGCGGCTCGGCCCGTGGCGACTTGATCTCGACGCTCATGTCAGCTTGCTCCCGGAAACTGCGCTCGTTGTTCGACTCGGCACGACTAACCCTCCGCTGGGACGGTTGCCTCCGGGCGCCTGGCGCGCGGATTGCTGATCGCGTTGCGCTCATAGTGAAATGCGTAGGCGTCCTCGACCGCTGCGCGGATCGTCGTCGGCTGAAAGCCCAGTTCCTCCTTCGCCTTGCTGGTGTCGGCGTGACGGCACTGCTGCAAGAGCCGGATCGCTCCGGGCGTGAAACGCTGGGGATAGCTTGGCCAGAGACGGCTGAGGCTATAGCTCGCGATCTCCGAGAACGGCAGCATCAGACCCAGCGGGATCTGCCGGCGCGGTCGCTTGACCCCCGACACCGCCTGGAAGTGATCCAGCATGTCTGAGATCGTCTGGTACTTGGAACTGAAAATGTACTTCTGTCCTGAGCGCCCGCGTTCCATGCAGAGCAAATGTCCCTGGACGATGTCTGCTGCCGCGACGAACTCGAACCCGCCATCGACGTAGGCGTGGAGCTTGCGGTTGGCGAAATCGCACAACGTCCTCCCCATCCGCGAAGGGAAGAAGTCATTGCCCCCAACGACCGCGCAGGACGTCGCCACGACGACCTCCTGGCCGCCCGCCGCAGCATGCCAGCACTCCGTCTCGACCATCGCCTTGCTGCGCTCGTAGGGCATCGTCCGTTCCATCGGATAGAACGGCATCGACTCCTGGGTCGGAGCAGATGTGTCGTCCAGGTCGTAGCCGACGGCGCTAAACGAGCCGGTCACCACCACTTTCCCAGCGTCCGCCTCTCGCGCTGCCTGGAGCACGTTGCGAGTGCCGATCACGTTGGATTCGTACACATCCCGCCGGTGCGCATCGGTGCCGTCGATCGTCGAGACCAGCGCCGCGACGTGAAAGACGCCGTGACAGCCCGCTACCGCCTGTCGGGTCGCCTCGAGGTCTCGAACGTCGCCGTAAACACGTTCAACGTCGAGCCCATCCACTGCTTCGTTGTTGTCATCGCTTCTCAGCAGCACCCGCACGCGAGCGCCGTCGTCGAGCAATCTGCGCACCAGATTGGCGCCCACGTGCCCGGCCGCGCCCGTCAAGAACACGGGCGGCTGCGATGTGCCGGAGAGACTTTCGGACAACTGTGAAGCCATATAGCTCCCACATTACGCAATTGGCGGAAGAAAGGAGAATGAGGCAACCGTAGTCCGTGGCCGTCGGAGTTGCAATATCACGCCACGCTCTCGCTGCGGGCCGTGTCGCTATGATGCACTCCTGATTCGACCAGGCCAATCGGTTCGAGCTGTGACGCAAGAACAGTCACCAGGTGTGAGCACCGCGAGCGAGCGAACGGGCGGGTGGGGCGCGCCGGCGGGTCTGCTCGCGGTCCTGGCGATCGGACTGCTGGCCGTACCTGGCTTGGTCGCCAGTTACTGGCTCCAGGGGCAGTTGAACGCGTTCTACTGCCTGTTTTGTCTGTTCTTCTCGACCAATCTGGTGATCTGTTACTGGGAAATGTGCCTGTTTTTCCGCAGGGACGAGATCGAATCGCGAGTGGACTACTGGCGTAAGTGGCAGATCGACACAGGCAGAACTCCGGCAGTGGAGTTCCTGACCGCCAGAGTTCCCTTGAAGCGGATCCTCTCGCCGACCGTCTGGGCAGATGTCTGGGCGACCTACTCGATGTTCGATTCGGCCTACGCGGATCGGAACACGTACGGATTCAACATCGACATCGCCAACGGCTTCACCACTCCGGCCTCCACAGTGTTCCTCTATGCGGCCTTCACCGCCGGAGAGGTGCCGGCGATCGCGACGGGCATCGTTGGCGCCATGCTGTTCTGGCAGTGGACCTACGCGTCAACCCTCTACCTGGTCAGCTTTTTCGTGGGCCAGAAGCAACACCGCATAACGACGCGTGAGTTCTACGTCTACATATTCGGGCCGAACGCCATCTGGATCCTGATTCCCATCGTCGGAATCTACGTCTCAATTCGCCTGATCCTCGACGGCGACTACAGCGTTCTGGGCATCAATTCAGTCTTGCCCTGATTCCCCGATTCTGAAACCGCCGACACTCGTTCCCCGAGGGAGAGGGTCGACGTGAGGGCTCTGCCCGACGCGCTACTCGAACGGAGTCGGGTCCAGGAACCGGTCCAGCACGTTGCGGGTCATCCGGGAGACGTTGTTGTCGTGATCGTTGTGGAACAGCGCCGAACTCCAGCCGATCGAGCCGGTCGAGAAGACCGCGCCGCCTCGCGGCGTCTCGAAGAAGACCACGTCGGCATGCACCTGCGGGTCGTCCTGACCTCCGATCGAGAGCAGCATGTGACCGATGTCTTCGTTGACGCGGATGTAGCAGTCGGTGTGCTGCTCGGAGGTGGCGACAGTGAGCGCGTGCGGTGGAGTCCCATAGCCGCGGCTGGCAGAGTCCAGTTCGAGGCCGGCCGCGCCGCCTCCGATTAGGCCGAAATCGCCGATGATCTCGTCGTCGATGCCGTCAAATATGAACTCCGCGCGGGGGTCGTGACTGTCGGCGGTGCGGCGGAAGTAGGAGGAGTGGTCGAATCCCTGGGCAATGAAGCCGTTGCCGACGAGCGACTGCGGCGTGCGGCCGGCGCGCCACCAGAGCCCGCCGTACTCGCCGGTGAAGGCCATGAAGTACTCGCCCGGTTCACTGGCCCAGGACCTCGATCCATCCTCTGTGCGGCGCATCTCCATCGCGCCGGGCTTGTCGTCGCGGTAGGCGACGCGCCAGTAGAAGCCGTTGCCGCCCATGTACATCAACCGTCCGCCGCGTTGGGTGAACGCGTGAACGGCGTCCCACATGTTGGTCGAGTAGTACTCGGGGTGGCTGCAGGTCATCACACAGGAGTAGCGCTCCAGCAGCGAGACGCCGTCCTGATGCATGTCCTCGTCGGTGATCACGTCGAAGGCGATGCCCTGCGCTTCGAGCCACTCAACCAGGTGCATGTCGGCGCTCAGCTGCCACAGCCAGTGGTGGGTCGGCCGGATGTTGATCAGCGGCCGCAACCGAGACGAGTAACAGACGCCCGTCCCGTCGTTGTGGTTGTCATACATCGAGTTGCCGTATTCGGGGTGACGGTTGAGGTAGCGCTCCTCCGGTCCGATGACCGCAAGGTGATTGGAAAGCAGTTCATTGCCGAATTCGATCCCGCCGCGGGAGTTGCCGTAGGCCATGTAGCTGGCGGTAGGGATCAGCAACGCCAGCGACGCAGTGGCCCGGTCGCGCGGCGGGCGCACAACGAACGTGATGTGGTCTTCCTGATCTCCGGCCGTCAGCCGGGCGGCGTAGAGGCCGCTTGGTGTGTCGGCGGGGACTGCCAGTTCAAAGTCGACATCCCACTCGCAGTCGTAGAGCGAGTCGTCGAGGAAGTGGATCGCGGCGTACTGATCCGGCGCGTGATTGAAGTCCAGTTCATCTCCGGTCCAGTTGGAGCCGCGTACGGCCCGGATCGGCAGATTGATCAGCCGGCCGTGCGCGCGGTTGGGAGAGATGTCGATGATGTCGTCTGTCTCCATCGCGCGCGAGAAATCCCAGGCGGCGCAGATGTCCGTGCGCAGACCACGCGGAACCGCGTCGCTGCGCAGGGATTCCATTTCACTGCGCTCCAGGACCCGGGAAGCAACGACCGGACGCTCGATCCGCCCGTTGAAGATCATCTCTCCGACAGGCTTCCCGCGAGCCTCCTCGCGGCTGGCGGCGGCGATCAGCAGCGGTGCGTTGCAGCCAACGACTGCACTTCTCTCGCTGACGTGTCTGGCCTCTCCGCTCGAGGTGTCGCGAGCGTAGGAGTCCAGCAGTTGTTGCCGCAGGTGAACCTCACCGCTGGCGGAGTCGTATGTGGCGCTGACGATGTACCACTCGCGGGCGACAAGGGGCCGTCCGAGCGCGAATTCCGCCAGACCGCCTGCGCCGTCGCCCAGCTGCAGGACGAGGCCGTTGGCCGGATCGGTCCAGAGAGCAAATCCGCAGCCGGCGTCGATATCCATCTTCGAGATAATGCAGGCCCGACGAAGAGCCGGGAGCGTGGGAAAAATGACAGCCTGCAAGCTGAGATCACTGAGAGCGTCGAATGCAGGTCCGTCCGGAACGACGGCGTAAGAGCCGCAATAGGTCTCCTGACTACGTCCGGGATACTCGCCGCTCACCGACGTTGGCAGGAGCTCATCCCGGTAGCCGGGCCCCTCGGGCTGGCGATCTCCCGAGATCAGGCGGACGATGTCCGCCCGGTAGCGGTCGACGCCGGGTTCGCAGCTGACCATGAAGCGGATGCGTTCGCCGGGGGCGACGCTGATCTCGTCGCTGTAGCCAGCAATCTTCTTCTCGAGCATGGATTGCTCCCTCGGCGCTGAATCAGTCGAGTACGAGTGGGGTTCCGGTGATTGATTCCCAGCGCATTTTGAACACCGCGCGCTCTGCGTCTTCGAGGGACGTGAAGACCTGATCTTCAAGCAGCGTGAGATCGACGCCGCGCTGGCCCGAAAGCTGGGCCAGGCCCCACTCTTGATACGGAACCCGAGTGACCAGGACGTAGCGTCCGGCTGCTTCGGTGTCGCGCATGCGTGTGACGATGCGCTGCAGCGCGGCGCTATGCGGGCCCATGGGGTTGCCCATGAACTCCCTGGCAAGATCAGTTCGGCTGGGATCGATCGGATATTGAGACGGCATTCACACCCCCGTGGGTTCGATGGCGCAGTCTAGGCTCGCTGCGGAGTCGATGCAATCGAGAAGGCCAGGCACTCGGCGGCCGTACGAGGCGCCGGGGCTGCCGCTGGTAGCCTGCGGACTCGTGGCTGGCTGCTCGGAGGAGATGTGAGAACGACGTGTTGCGGCCAGGATTGATTTGGCTCTCGAGACAGGAGTGGGCCGAGCGCGGCGCCCGCACGGCAGGCGTCGAACGTCTGTTGGTGCGCCGATTTGTCGCCGGCGATACGAGGGCTGATGCTCTGGCGGCAGCGCGAACGCTATCGATTGCCATGCCGGGGACGAGTGCGATGTTCTCGCTGTTGGGCGAAGCCGTAACCGATCCCGCAGAGGCCGATCAGGCGGTCGCAGAGTATTGCGCACTGGCAGCCGCGATTGGCGCCTCGCCCCGGCTTGACGCGCGAGTTGCGGTCAAGCCGACGTTGTTAGGGCTGGATATCTCGCAGCAAACAGCCGAGCGGGGCCTCTTGAACATCATCGAGACTGCCGCTGAACACGGAGTCTGGGTCGAGCTGGATATGGAAGCATCGAACACTGTGGATGCAACTCTGGAACTGTTTCGTGCCGCGGCGGCGAAGTCGGAACGAACCGGAGTCGCATTGCAGGCCTATCTGCGGAGGACTCCGGAGGACGCCCAGGCGTTGATCGATGATGGCATCGCCCGGGTGCGACTGGTCAAGGGCGCGTATAGCGAGTCTGGACGGATCGCGCACAGCGGCACGGACGCGATCCGGCGGGCGTACATCGAGTTGCTGGAACAGCTGTGGCGCGCTGGCGCTGATCTGGGCGTGGCCACCCACGATCCGCTTTTGCATCAAGCGGCGCAACGACTGGCCCGCGGGTTCCCCACCGCCAGCCGATGGGAGTTTCAGATGCTCTACGGGGTGCGAACGGAGATGGGATCGGCGATTCGTGCGCGTCAGGAGCGACTGCGCGTGAGCATCCCCTACGGAGAGCGCTGGTATCCCTATCTGATGCGTCGGATCGCCGAGCGGCCTGCGAACGCCTGGTTCGCCCTGCGCGCCGCGCTCGGCCGATAGACGATTCCGCCTTCTGCTGCGCATGCCCATGAGGGATTGACTGGCATTTAGGTCCAGTCTTTCGGTCTGAAGAGATAGGTCTCTGCCCACCCGCTAGCATGACTTGACAGCGGCTCGAGTGCGAAACAACCGGGCGTCGCACACGTTTGTCACGACGGTACAGGCACATGAAGCGGACGTCGGCGTACGGGGTGGAGGCCGCGATCGAACCCGGGAGGGCGGTCAGCGCGATCCGCCGCACAATCCTGGATCGAGCTGCGCGCGGATCTGGCTGGAGCGTCTCTCGCTCCGGCGGCCTTCGGCAGACGCTCACGACCTGGGCAAGGGGCCTGTTGGAGTGCAATCCCAGCGACAACTACGTCATCGCCAGGATGTCGATCTGGGGGCGCTGGCTGCTCTGGCTGACGGCGTTGTCCTACTGGGCCTCGCGTCCCGACTTCACGATCAGCGGGAACGAGGCCTTGTTTGCGCTAGCGGTCGTCTTTGCGCTCTCCAACGCTGCGTTTCATTGGCGACTGCTCTCGAAACGCTTCATCACGGCCAGGTGGCTTTTGACCTTCGGCGCGATCGACACCGCCGTGATCATAGCCGCGATCTGTACCGAAAGCGTGTTTCAGCCGTACGTGCATCTCGGTCTCTTTCCGGCGCTAGCCAGCGTGGCGGTCGCCTTTAGCTCGTTTACGTTCTGCGTCCTGTGGACTTCGTTGGTCACCGCAGGCTATGCGGGAGCCACGCTCGGAGTCGCCGCCGGGGCGGGTCTGGTGACGCCCGACGCAGCAACCCTGGTGGCCCAGATCATGATGATGGTTGCCGTCACATTCGTCGTGAACATGGTGACCGGCTATGAGCGAACCGAACGGCTGAAGGCGCTCGAACGTGAGCAAGAACTGCATCACGAACGGATTGAGCTGTCGCAACAGATTCACGACACCGCGGCGCAGTCGGCCTACATGATCGGGTTGGGCATCGACAATGCCCTCGCACTGGCCGATGACGATCCTGCAAATCTGCGCCGAACCCTGATCGCTACCTCGGAGCTCTCCAAGTCCGCGATGTGGGAGCTGCGTCAGCCCATCGATATGGGCCTCATCTACGAAGGGCGGGAACTCTCACAGGTTCTTGGCGCGCACGCGCGCAACTTCACCACAATCACGTCGGTACCGGCAGAGTTGGTGCAAATCGGTACTGAGCCCAAACTCGCACCGCAGCAACGGGCCCGCATCATGTCGATCGCCCATAATGCACTGACCAACGCGCATCGCCACTCCGGCGCGTCTTCCGTCGTGATCAAGCTCGAGTTCGCCGCCGATCGGATCTGTCTCTCGATAGTGGACGATGGCATCGGACTGCCCGACAATTATCAAGAACGGGGACACGGATTCCGAAACATGCGATCTGAGGCGGAGCGACTAGGCGGCGTACTGGAGGTCGACTCGGGCGGCGCTGGAACTGGAACCAGCGTGACCTGCCATATTCCGTTCAGCCACTCTAGGACAGGTGAATGAGATGACCACGACCAAGCAAATCCGAGTGATGATCGTTGATGACCACGCGATCGTGAGAGATGGCCTGCAGCTTGTCCTGGAACAGGCAGGCGACATGACGGTGGTTGGCCAGGCCGTCGACGGAGAGGAAGCGCTGAGAGTGGCGCGAGAGGTCGAGCCAGATGTGGTGGTCATGGACCTGATCATGCCCAACAAGGATGGGGTCGAGGCGTGTAGCGAAATCATGCAGACGCTGCCTCAGACCCAGGTCCTGGTGTTGACCGCCTCGACGGCGGACGACGCCATCATGAACGCCCTGGCCGCCGGCGCCACGGGCTACCTGCAGAAGTACTCGGGTCGCGACGACTTGCTAACCGCTGTGCGTGACGCGGCAGCCGGTCGCTCCCAGATCCCGGTCGATATGGTCCGTCGAGCATTGGAGTCGGTGCGCGAGGCGCCGGCTCGCGGTGACGACGCCCCGGCAGATGTGCTGACGGCCCGTGAACGGGAAGTACTCAGGCTCTTCGCGGAAGGCAACTCGTACGCGCAGGTCGCGGGAGTCATTGGAAACAGTCCCATCACGGTCAGGAACACGATCTACCGGATCGAGCAGAAACTCGGCGTGACAACCAAGCAGGAGATCGTCGTCTGGGCGGTGAGACACGGTCTGCTGGACGAGGATGTCGAGCAAGACTGAACTGCCCGGAATTCGTCTCGCTGAGCCGTGCCCGCAGCTGGGCCATCCCTAGCGTCAGTCGCCTGACCAGTAGCTCTGTTGAGATGGGAACACCGTCGAGGTCCGCGTGATCTCGATGTCCCCCTCCAGCGTGTCGGCGGCGGCCGACCAGACGGCATAATGCGGCGCGGCGCGATGCGCCTCGAGAGCGGCATCGTCTTCGTAGACCTCGTAGAAGTAGTAGGTCAGATCATCCGTCGCGTCCTGGAGCACGTTGAAGCGGTAGCAGCCTGGCTCATCACCCTCGGAGCCGAGACAGTCGACCTCAATCGCGTGAAGAAACTTCTCCCGCCTCTCCGGTTTCACCTTGACTTTGACCCAGATTGCGATGTTGCTCATGTGATTGGCTCCAATGTTGCTGCTTCGATGGTCGGCGGTCAGGCTACCTGCTGACTGCTAGCTTGTCGCTGACTCCAGTGCACAGCGAGGAAGTGAACCTCATGAGCAAGCTCTCAGAAGATCGACGGATCGACCCAAGACTCAAGGCGCTGTTCGGCGGGTTCGATCTGCCCGCGGCTGAGGATGTCGCGAGCCGCGAAGAACTGATCGAGCGAGCGAACAGCGCGGAATCCCGCGCACAGTTCGAAGGGCTGATGGGTTTCATGGCGATGTGCGACACAGAAGAAATCGCGCCGTCAACCGGCCTGACCGTGACAACCGAGACGTTCACATCGTCGCCCGACGGCAACACCGTCAACATCCAGTACATTCGCCCGGACTCAGATGAGCCGTTGCCCTGTGTCTACTACATCCACGGTGGCGGGATGGCGCAGATGTCCTGCTACGACCCCAACTACAAGGCCTGGGGCCGGATCATCGCGCAGAATGACGTTGCAGTGACGATGGTCGACTTCCGCAACAGCGTCGTGGCCTCGTCTGCGCCTGAGGTAGAGCCCTATCCGGCTGGGTTGAACGATTGCGTGTCGGGCTTGAAATGGGTCTCGGAGAACGCCGATGCGTTGGGCGTCGATGGCTCGCGGATTGTGATCGCGGGTGAGAGCGGCGGCGGCAACCTGACGCTGGCGACAGGGATGAAGCTGCTGCGCGACGGCGATATCGATCTGATTCGGGGACTATACGCGCTCTGCCCATACATCGCCGGAAGCTGGCCGCGAGAAGACCTGCCATCAACCACCGAGAACGATGGCATCCTGCTCAACCTGCACAACAACAACGGAGCGATGGGTTACGGCATCGAAGCGTTTGAGGCGGAGGATCCCCTGGCTTGGCCGCTGTTCGCCTCCTCCGAGGACGTGATCGGCCTGCCCCCGACGACGATCTCGGTCAACGAGTGCGACCCGCTGCGGGACGAGGGGATCGCCTTCTACCGCCTGCTGCTCGACTCAGGCGTGCCGTCCCGCTGCCGTCAGGTGATGGGCACGATCCACGGCACCGAGGTCTTCCCAATGGCCTGCCCCGACGTGTCGAGAGACACCGCCAGAGATCTGGCGGCGCTGGCGATTGGCAACTGAACGTCTCTAGCAGGGTCTAGAACGGCTTGTCGCCCTTGACCGTGACCCTGATGCCGCTTCTCGACTCGGGGTAGTAGTCCCAGATCGCCATGTGCTGGGTGCAGCGGTTGTCCCACAGTGCGACTGAGTGCGCGTCCCACTTGAAGCGGCACTGGAAATTGACGTTCTTGACGTGCTCGAAGAGAAATCCGAGCAGGGCGTCGCTCTCTTCAATCGGCAGGCCGTTGATGCGCTTGGTGAAGCTCGAGTTGACGAACAGTGCTTTGCGACCAGTGACCGGATGCGTCCGCGCAATCGGATGGACGGCGCGTGGCGATTCCCGCTGCGGCTTGTGGTCGCCGTACTGACCGGAGTAGTCGGACGCATGCAGCGCGCTCAGTGGTTCGAGCAGCGTCTGCATCTGCGGGGAGAGGCCATCCCAGGCCGCGTACATGTTGGACCAGCAGGTATCGCCGCCTTTGGTCGGAATGCTCTTGATGTGCAGGATCGAGGCCATCGGCGGCTCTTCGTCCGCCGAGACATCGGAGTGCCAGCGTTCTCCGTTGTTGCGGAACGAGTCCTTGTCGGTGTGAATCCGCATTAGCTCGGGATTGCCGTGCTCGTAGGGCGCAGCCGGGTGGATGTGCAGGTCGCCGAACATCCGCCCGAAGGTCAGGTGTTGATTCGGAGACATCGGCTGGTCGCGGAAGAACAGCACCAGGTGGTCCATCCAGGCGTCGTGGATGAACTGGAAGGTCTCCTCATCGATCGGCTGGGTCAGGTCGACGCCGTGGACCGTGGCGCCAATCGTCGGGGTCAGTGGTTCAATCGAAATCGCTGATGTCGTCATGTCCTGGCTCCGCTCCGTTGGCCTTGCCAACTCTGGCCAACAGTTGATGTTGAATCGAAGATAGCGCCGATTCTGCGCGATACTCGGTAGAGCGCTTGGAGCGAACAATGACTGAGCAGAACAGCGGACCACGAGAAGCTACATGGCAGCCGGAGATCGAACAGATCGCATTGCGGCGGGATCTGGCCCGGGAAATGGGCGGCGCTGACCGGGTCCAGGAGCAGCATGACCGCGGCAATCTGACCGTCCGCGAGCGCATCGAACTACTCACCGATGACGGCTCGTTCAGGGAACGAGGCGTCTTGTCGGGCGCGGGCTACTACGACGAGTCGGGCGATCTGGTCGGATTCCATCCTTCGGCCACGGTCACAGGGACAGCGAGAATCGGCGGCCGGCCGGTTGCCGTCTCGGGCGGCGACTTCACCGCGCGGCCGCGCAGTGGCTCGGCTGCTGAGCGCGCTCATGGCGGCAAGGTTCGCATCCACAGTGGCGGCGACAAGTCAGGGCACATCGAGTCGCTGGCGATTGAGCTGAAGGTTCCAATGATCCGCCTGATCGACGGTTTCGGCGCCGATATTCGCGCAACCGCCGAAATGGGCCGCACCTACTTGCCGGAGCTCTATTGGCCCCAGCGCTGGGGCAAGCTGATGGCGGAGGTCCCGGTCGTCTCGGCGGCGCTGGGTTCCGTCGCCGGGCTGCCGGCGGCCGAGGTGCCGGCGTCGCACTTCTCGGTCATGGTGCGGGGGACGTCACAGGTGTTTGCCGGCGGACCGCCGCTGGTCGAGCGGTCGATGGGCGAGAAACTGACCAAGGAGGAACTGGGCGGTTACGAGGTCCACGCGCGCAGTAGCGGAGTCGTCGACAACGACGCCGCCGACGAGGCCGACGCAATCTCGCAGATCCAACAGTTCCTGTCGTACCTGCCGACCAACGTGCATCAATTGCCCCCGGTGATCGACTGCGACGACCCGGTTGACCGTCGAGACGACCGGTTGGCCTCCGTGGTTCCGAAGCACCGCAATCGCGGTTACAACGTGCGACGGATGCTGGAGATGGTCGTCGACCAAGGTTCGTTCTTCGAGATCGGGCGCTACTTCGGGCGTTCGCAGGTGACGGGATTGGCGCGAATCAGCGGTATGCCGATCGGGGTGCTGGCCAACGATCCCATGCACTACGGCGGCGCGATGGGCGCCAAGGAAGCGCGCAAGTTCGAGAAGTTCGTCGACCTCTGCGACGTCTTCCATCTCCCCATCGTCAACTTCGCCGATCAGCCCGGCTTTCTGATCGGCCGTCCGGGAGAAGGAGCCGGTACCTTGCGCGCCGGCGTCAAGGCAGCGGCGGCGATCAACGACTCGCAGGTGCCCTGGGCGACGGTTGTGGTCCGCCGCCTCTACGGCGTCGCCGGCGGCGCGCACCAGGACTTCAGCCGGTTCTGCTTCCGCTTCGCCTGGCCCTCGGGCGAGTGGGGATCGCTGCCGATCGAGGGCGGCGTCGCGGCGGCATACCGCCGTGAGATCGAGGCCGCCGAAGACCCGATCGCGCATCGAACCGCGATCGAGGACCGGCTGATCGCGCTGCGCGATCCGTTCGCTGCGGCGGAGGCCTTCGCAGTCGAGGACATCGTCGATCCGAGAGAAACCCGTCCCATGCTCGCCGAGTGGCTCGCAATGGCCTACGAGACGGAACTCCCCAGCCAGCTGGGCCTCAGGGTCAGATACGGGATGCGTCCGTAGGAATGGTTACTCCTCATCGGGCCGAATCAGGGTGACGGTTTCCTTGGAGTAACTGAGTTCAAAGTCGCCGGGTCGAGTGGCGTCACGGCAGAATAGCGACGGTTCATTCCAGTTTCCTGCTGGCTCAGGATCGGCAACCCACAACTGGGCTCCGATCGTTAGTGGCGACTGCGCATCATCTTCAAGTATCAACGATGCGCTGATTGGCAAGATGCGAAATGCACTGGCGCCAAGGCCATCCAAGCGGACAGATTGCTCTCCGTGTTCGAAGTCGAGGGCGAACAGTTGGTCTCCTAAGAGCCGTTCGGCATCGACGGGCATAAGAATCGACGTATCGGACCCTGAGTCGATGAGAAAGTCGAATCGCTCCGTCTGCCCATCAATCCTCACCGTCACTTCGACAAATGGTGCGAGATCCCCGACGGTTGCCGAAACATTGGCGAGCCAACCGTGAACAACCTTCACGAATGGGGAAGACGACGAGCTGAAGGCACAGTGCGAGTACCAGCTGGCTTCGGAGGTGGCCATGTGAACGCGCCAGATCTGGTCAGCCCCTGCAGTCCGTTCAAGTGATCGAAGTGCGCTCGTACATTGTCGAACCCCGCGACACTGCGGCCTTCGTTGAAGATGGTGATCCAATGGCTCGGATACCGCTGACGAATCTCCTGCCAATCGCGTTGCCATCGTTCGCGATTGAGCCGCCCTTCGGCGAAGATTTCACGCGTAGTCGGTTCGTCGCCCTGCTCGGCATCCCTCGATTTCGAATCGGTCGTCATCGACTTCCTCCCAACTGCCATTCTACCGAGGCCTGGCAGGCGTCTGGCACGGTGAATCCGCTATCTTTGACGCGCAAACCAGAGCGTTGGTGAAGGGAACGATCATGGCACTTGGCGGATTTGCAAATCATGTGGCGCGGGTCGATCTGACCGACCGCAGCGTGAGCTACGAAGGAATCAACGAAGACGACGCCCGCAAGTACATCGGCGCTCGTGGACTGGGCGTCAAGTACCTGCTCGATAACGGCCCAGAAACCGACCCGATGTCGGCCGACAACATGTTGGCCCTCGTCAACGGACCGATGACCGGCACCGAAGTGACGATGTCTGGACGCCTGGCGTTCGTGACCAAGTCGCCGCTGACCGGCACCGTGACCGACTCGCACATGGGCGGATGGTCCGCGGCGCGCCTGCGCTGGGCCGGCTTCGACGCGATCCTGATCACAGGTAAGGCCGACTCGCCGGTCTACCTGGCGGTCGAGAACGGCGAGGTCGAGATCAAGGACGCCTCAGAAATCTGGGGCAAGGGCATCCATGACACCGTCGCGCATTTCGGCTCCGACAGCGGCAACAAGACCGACGTGTCGGTCATGTCGATCGGTCAGGCCGGCGAGAATGGCGTGCTGTTCGCCTCGTTCCTCAACGAGGACGACCGCGCAGCCGGGCGCGGCGGTACCGGCGCCGTGGCGGGGATGAAGAACCTCAAATGCGTGGTCGTGCGCGGCACTCGAGACGGCCGCTGGCGGCCGGAGCAGGGCGAGGCGCGGCAGAAGTTCCGCGAGGCGCAGGGACAGCACCTCAAACTGATCATGGAGTCACCAGTCACGGCGCCGTCTTCCGTCAATGACGACGGCACGCTCAAGGACGGTTCAGGAGCGCTCTCGGCGTTTGGCACCAACGTCTTGATGAACGCGGTCAACTCGATCGGTGGATTGGGCACCAAGAATTCACAGCTCACGCAGACCACCCCGGAAGCGGCAGACGCCGTCTCGGGCGAAACGATGCGCAACGAGTACCTGACGGCCGAGCCGACCTGTCACGCCTGCCCGGTCGCCTGCAAGAAGGAAGTCGAAATCACCGAGGGTCCGCACGCCGGCCTCAAGATGGAATCGTTCGAGTACGAGCCGGCCTGGTCGCTGGGCGCCAACTGCGGCAATGACGACCCGGCCGTGATCGCCAAGGTCATCGACCAGTGCAACGACTACGGCATGGACGCGATCGAGATTGGCAACGTCATCTCGATGTACATGGAGGCCTCGGAGCGCGGCTATGTTGATACGCCGCTCGACTGGGGCGACGGAGCGGGCATGGTTCGCGTGACCGAAGAAATGGCAACGGGTTCGTCGTCGATCGGACAGACGCTCGGTCAAGGCACGGCCAAGGCCGCAGCCGCGTGGGGCCACTCCGAGATCTCGATGACGGTCAAGGGTCAGGCGGTGCCGGCCTACGACCCGCGAGGGATCAAGGGCGAGGGCCTGGGCTACGCCACTTCGAACCGAGGCGCCTGCCACCTGCGCGGCTACACGCCGGCCTCCGAGTTGCTCGGCATCCCGGTCAAGACCGACCCGCTCGACTGGGACGGCAAGGGTCCGCTGCTCAAGATCTTCCAGGACCTGCACGCCTTCTCCGACTCGCTCGACCTCTGCAAGTTCTCGGCCTTCGCCGTCGGTGCGCCCGAGTACGCCGCGCTCTACGAGAACGTGGTCGGCCTGCCGATGTCCGAGGAGGACGTCATGGTCGCCGGCGAGCGGATCTACAACCTCGAGCGCCACTTCAACAACCTGGCCGGGTTCGACGGCAGCGATGACTCACTGCCCGAGCGCTTCCTGACCGAACCGGCGAGCGGTCCGGCAGAAGGCCACATCTGTGAACTCGACCAGATGAAGGAGCAGTACTACGAGGCCCGCGGCTGGGACGACGGCGTCGTCGGCGAAGCCAAGCTGCGCGAGCTTGAGATCATCTCGTAAGCTCCGGTCCTGAACTCCCTCTCCCCGTGGGAGAGGGCCGGGGTGAGGGGCCGCGAGGAGACGATGCAAATCCGCTTCTACGCCACGCTGCGGCCGCTCGTTGGCGGTCGCAGCGTTGATCTGTCCGACCCGCCTGGCACGGTCAGCGGCATCCTCGAACGTCTCGCCTGCGAGTACGAAGGCCTGCACGATCAGCTCTTCGACGAAGATGGCACGGTCCGTCGCTTCGTCGCCATCATGGTCGATGGCCGCGACATCCGACACATCGACGGCCTCGAAAGCCGCGTCAGCCCGGAGAGCGAACTGGACATCTTCCCGCCGGTAGCCGGGGGAGTCTGACACACGTCCACGCGCCAACGTCGCGTCGTCCTCATGCGCCTGCCGGTGATCCCCGGCATCACTGCCGCAGCCACATCCGCAGTTGCCGTAGCGCTTGTCTGGGGGCTCTTCTCTCGAGAGACGTTGGTCTCTTCTGAGTTGCGAGACGACGCCGTTGAATACCCAACCCTCGACGAAATCGCGTTGCTGACGGGAGACCGTTAGATAACTCACCGCGTATACGCTCCAGGAATGCGTCTGCTTCGATACGACCTCCCGCGTCAGACGCTGATCGCATTTCTGGCAGCCGTGGCAGTGACGGCGGCGATCGGCTGGCTGATATCCGTTCTGGACCAGGTGACGCCGGAAGAGATCGCGAAGTCGGAGGTCCGCGGCGCGAGAGAGGGGCGGGTTGACGGTTACGAGGCGGCGTTCGAGCGAGGTCGCCTCGACGGCGCCGGGCGCGCCGCGCTTGTACTGGATGAGTTGTTGAGATCGGATGATTCCGTAGAGGGGTATCGCACCGCATATGATTTCGCCTGGAATGAAGCCATCGATACAGCTTTGGAACGAGCCAAGCGCGACAAGCTGGAGGTGAACTCGGCCTTCGACGCCTGGGAAGCGCTCAGGCGATGAGCGAGCGACCACGCCGCCTCGAGGGCTGGGGCACCGAAGACCGGGAACGTTCCTGGTGGCGACGAGGCTACGACCCCATCGGCCGTCACACTATGGTGGCAGCGGTTCTGGGCGTTCTCATTGCGGCGCTGGTCGGCGCAACGGCGGATCCATTCAACCTTCGCACCGCAGACGACCTTCGCCGTGCGGAAGCATTGGCCTACGAAATCGCCTTTGCCGACGTTCACGACGCAGGGTATGCGGCGGGCGTTCCGTACGGCGAGGTCGAATACCTCGGAGAGGAAATCGTCGGCGAGGGAGCGGGCGAGGACAGCCTGTACGCCCAACAATTCCGTGTTGGCTGGACTGAGGGCTGGAACGCGGCGCTGGAGGCACTGCGAGCAGCCGCCGTCGCCGAGGGGCTGCCGCCGGAATACACGGAGTTTCGAGTCCTGGATTCGTTGCCGGCCCGTTGAACTCAGTTGACACTCTCATTTCGCATCAGTGAAGACAGCCGACGCACTCGCGGCATACTGGACTCATGACGCGGATCCTGATTCTCGGTGCGAGCGGCTACGTCGGCGGTCATCTGGCGCCCAGGCTGGCGTCCGAGGGCTACGAGGTCAGAGCCGCCGCGCGGCGGATCGAAGCGCTCCGCGCTCGAGGTTGGGGCAATATCGAGTGTGTGCACGCCGACGCCCTTGATTCCGATTCCCTGCGTGAAGTCCTCGAGGGAGTCGATGTCGCCTACTACCTGGTCCACTCAATGGCCTCGGGCAGCAAGTTCTCTGAACTGGACCGGCGTGCGGCGGCCAACTTTCGTGATGCGGCCGCCGACGTGAGACTGGCGCGGATCATCTATCTGGGAGGCATTCAGCCGACCGACGGCGCTTCCCCGCACCTGGCGTCGCGCATGGAGACTGGAGAAGTGTTGCGCGCCGGTCCCGTACCCGTCACCGAACTGCGGGCCGGAATAGTCGTCGGGCCGGGCTCGGCTGCGTTCGAGGTGATTCGAGACCTCATCTACCACCTGCCGCTGATGCTGGCGCCGCGCTGGGTCAGCTCGCGCAGTCAGCCGATCGGCCTGGAAGACCTGCTCGACTATCTGGTTGGTCTCTTGCGTCTCGACGACGATGGCGAACACCACGTGTACGACGCTGTCGGACCCGAGACTCTGAGCTACGGCGACCTGCTGCGCCAGTTCGGACAGGTCGTGGGTCGAACAGTTCGGATTGTGCCCCTTCCGGTGCTGACCCCGAGGCTATCGTCGTACTGGCTCGATCTCGTCACCGCGGTACCGGCGAGTATCGCCCGTCCGTTGATCGACGGCCTCAAACACGATCTGATCTCGGAACGTGCCAACGAGCTCCAGGATCTGATTCCAATCCGCCAACGCTCCTATCGGGATGCAGTCAGACAGGCGATGGCTGAAGAGGAGTCAGCGGCGCTCACGGTTCGCTGGACCGAGGGTGGATTCCGCTATCGCCGCCAGCGCCATGATGTGTCCTGGTACGACAAATCAGTCCGAGTATCCGTACGCAGCGAGCGCCAGGCCGAGGAAGTTTGGCGCGACATCAGCTCGATCGGCGCCGATCGAGGCTGGTACCTCGCGACCTGGATCTGGAAGCTGCGTGGGCTGATCGATCGCGCCATCGGCGGCGTCGGCATGCGACGCGGCCGCCGGCACCCGACCGACCTGCGAGTAGACGATCCGCTCGACTTCTGGCGCGTCGCCGCCGTCGAGCCAGGTAGCAGCCTGACCCTGGTCGCCGAGATGAAGCTGCCCGGATCCGCGGTGCTTGAGCTGTCGGTCGAAGCTGAAGACGCCGGCTCCGTCGCAACCCTTCAGGCCCACTTTCATCCCGCAGGCGTGGCGGGGTTGCTCTACTGGTACGGCCTGTGGCCGATCCACATGGTGATGTTCCGACGCCTGGCCGAGGTATTGGCGACCGGCCCTACGCGCCCCGCAGGCGAGGATCGAGCACGTCGCGCAGCGCGTCGCCAAGCAGATTGAATCCCAGCACGATCATCATGATCGCGCCGCCGGCGAACACCGTCTGCCACGGATGCAGGTCGAGCGAGCCACGCCCGGCCTGGACCATCTGACCCCAGCTGGGAATGCCCTGCGGCCCCGCGCCGAGGAAGGAGATCGAGGCCTCGGCCAGGATGTAGGCCCCAATGCCGATGCTGAATGCAATGATCAGCACCGCGACGCAGTTGGGCAACACGTGACGAATCATGATCCGCAGATCGCTCGCGCCGACCACGCGCGCGGCCAGCACGAACTCGCTCTCACGCACCTGGAGCACCGCCGACCGAATCAGCCGCGTTGTAATCGCCAGGCCGGCAACTCCGAGCCATAAGACCACATTCAGAACGGAACGCTCCGTGATCTGGGTGAACACGAGCACCAGCACCAGGAACGGAATCGCCTGCAACATGTCGACAATCCGCTGGATGAGCAGGTCAACGATCCCCGCGTAGTAGGCCGAGATCATCCCGATGATCAATCCGCCAACCACGGCGATCACCGACGCCCCCAGTCCCACAATCAGACTCAGCCGTGAGCCGTGAATCACCTGTGACCAGATGTCGCGGCCGAACTTGTCCGTCCCGAACCAGTGACCGCCGCCCGGCTCTTCAAATTGCGAGACCAGGACCGGCGAACCGATATCCGGGTTGCGGGCCAGTTCCAGGGTGGATGGATTGGCCTTGTAGTCGGGATTGGGTGTCTCGAAGATCTGGTCCGGATCGTGCCGCTCAATCACCGACGCCAATACGGCCACGAGGATGAATACAACCACAAGAATCAGGCCGGATCCCCCCAACGGCTTGGTCCGCAGGAATCGACCGAGTGAACGCGATGCGCCGCTGACCCGGTCAAGAACCGTGGGATCGCGAAGCGGGACGACAGTGGGGTCAACAATCTGACTCATGAGCGTCCTTCCCTACGACAGCCGGATTCGCGGGTCGATCACGCCATACAGGATGTCGACCACCAGGTTGGTGAGCACGGTGAAGACCGCGATGATCAGCACGACTGACTGGAACACGGGATTGTCGCGGGCAAACAGCGCAGTCAGCACCTTGTTGCCGATCCCCGGGATGTTGAACATGTTCTCGAGAATCACCTGTGAACCGATGATCGTGGCAATGGTGACGCCCATCACGGTCAGCACCGGCAAGAGCGCGTTGCGCAACGCGTGCCGCGTAATCACGACCGACTCGCGCAACCCCTTGGCCCGGGCCGTGCGAACGTAATCCTGGCGCAACACCTCAAGCATCTGCGATCGCAGTAGGCGCATCGTCGTCGCCGTGCCGGCGAATCCGCCCGCGAACATCGGGATCAGATACCAGGTGATCGCCTTACCCGGATCCTCCCAGAGATGCGGTTGCCCGATCACGTCGATCAGAAACAGATCCCACTGCAGCACCACCAGCGAGGCGATCGCCGCCGTCCAGAAGACGGGCGCAGCCAGCGCCAGAATCGCCAGACCCCTCAGCGAGTAGTCAAGCGCCTTGTCCTGGAAAATCGCCGAGATCAGTCCCACCGGAATGGCCACCGTAAACCCGACAATCATGATCAGTACACCGAGCTCGATCGAGTACGGCAGAGAACGCCCGATCTCGTACCAGACGGTGTTCTGAGTCAGGAATGAATCACCAAGATCCAGCCGGACCGTGTCCCACAGCCAGGTGGCGTACTGCTCGCCGATCGGCTTGTCGAGACCAAGGTCGGCTTCACGTTGCGCGATCGTGTCTGCGCTCGCGCTGCCCGCGTCAAGTCCCAGCGAGGCCGTGGCAAAGTTGCCCGGCAACACCCGAATGGCGAAGAACGAGAACGTGCCGACCAGGAAAACGACGAAGACGGCGCCGAGGATTCTGCGGATGATGTAGGCCTGCATTGCCTCACCTGTCACCCCGGTCACACAGGGTGGCCGACTCGAAGTCTAACCGGGTGGCACGAAGCGAGCGGCCACCCCTGCGAGCGCAAAGCGCGCTCGCAGGGGTGGCGCGTCAACTCGGATTAGATCGGAGTCGCCTCCGGCGCCTGCCGGTCGGAGGCCGACGGATCGTCAAGGTCGAGGTAGTGCTCCATCGCCTGGAGGCTGACCGCGAGGAAGTTCCAGCCTTCCTCGTCGGACTTCTTCTCGATCTTGTTGTAGTTGTAGCCAATCCACGGGTAGATGTAGTTGTAGCAAATGCTGCGACCGAACTGCCCGCGCTCCATCACGTAATCCTGCACATCGCGGATCATCTGGAACGCGGTGTCGTAGTCCAGTTCCTGCTTGGCCGCGATTAGCGTCTCGTCGATGTACGGGTCCGAGACGTCCCAGTAGTTGGAGCCCGCGCCCGTGGTGAATGCGCCAATCATGTCGGCCCGCGCGTCCGGGATCTCGATGTTCGGGATCCAGCTGAAGAACGGGTCGAAGTCCTTGGCGATCCAGGACGGGATGATCTCCAGGTACGGCTTCGTGATGCCGTTGAACTGGTCGGTGTCGAAGGCCTGGTTGAACATCTCGGCGATGATCCCCGGTGTCGCCGACCAGGCGGCGCGTGAGGCCCACAGCTCCGACGTCACCCAGTCGATCTGACCGAGCTCCGGCCCGCCGGCGGCGTTCCAGAGCGCGCGAGCTTCTTCGATGTCGGCGTCCTTGTCGATCCGGTATCCGGGGATCGTCTCGAGGTCTTCCTGCGAGATCGTCCAGGCTTCCTGCATCCACGAGACCGGACCCGAGACCTTGCCCAGGCCGTTGTGCAGCTGCTGAATCAGCTGACGCCGGTTGATCGCCAGGTCGATGGCGCGTGTCAACCGCAGGTCGTTCCAAGGCGCCTTGTTCGAGGGCGTGAAGATCGCCACGGTGTTGGCCACGCCCTGGAAGGTCAGGTACGTCTCGTCGATCAGATCGTCGTGGATCGCGAAGATGGTGTTCGGATCCGGGTCGGTCATCGAGTCGACCTGCTTCTGCTCAAACGCGATCCGATAGGCGTTCGGGTCCTGGAACGTCTGCACCCAGACCCAGCCGTCGAGATGCGGCTTGTCGGGTAGTCCGTAGAATGCGGGGTTCTGAACCGCCGAGATGCCCTCGCCCGGGTCCCAGCGGGTCAGGATGTTTGGCCCGGTGCCGATCACCTTGGAGGCGTCAACCTCGGTGTACTGATCCTCCGTGCCGCCGACCAGTTCCGGCTGGTTAATCAGGTTGAACTCGTTGGCGAAGCCCTGGACGAACGTCGCGTCCGGCTCAACCAGGTTGAGTGTGACGCTGTTGCCGGCCTGGTCGATCGTGGCGACGCCGCCCCAGTAGGCCGAGCGTCCGAAGTTGCCGGCCTCTTCGCCGCTCTCCAACAGCTTGTTGCGTTGGCGATCGATGTTCCAAACGATGTCCTGGGTGGTCAGCGCGCGACCAGGCGCGGCAGCCGGGTTGTTGGCCCCCGGACCCTCGCTATGCCAGTTCACACCTTCCCGAAGGTGCAAAACGACGGTTGTCGGGTCCGGCGTCTCCCACGTCTCGGCCAGATCGCCGACCAGTTCACCCGTGTCGGGGTTGGAGAAGCGAAGCAGTTTCGACTGCACCCGAGCCAGAACCTGGAGCACCGGCGACGCAACCGTCCGCTGCGCGTCATACGTCTCATAGACGTTGGCCGACTGCTCGATCAGATATCCGCCGTACTTCTTGGTCGAGGCGACCGCTGCCTGCTGTTGCGCCGCCTGCTGCTCGGCCTGTTCGTCTGCCGTCTGCTCCTGGGCCTCCTGTTGGGCGGCCTGTTGCGCAGCCTGCTGCTGATCCTGTTGCTGCATGGCCTGCTGCTGCTGTTGCTGCTGCATCGCCTGCTGCTGGGCTTGCTGTTGCGCCTGCTGCTGTTGCTGCTGAACCTGCGCCGCGGCCTGCTGACCGTCGTCGTCATCGTCGCCGCAACCGACCAGCGCCAGCCCGGCCGCGCCAACGCCGGCGCGAGCCGAGGCGCGCAGAATGCCACGCCGACTCATCCGTTTCCGGCCCATGCGCTGCCAGTAGGAACGCTCGCTCATCGTTTTCCTCCTGTACTCAGCCTCCGCCCCGCCGACGGATTTGCTGGTATCGCGCAACGATACATGAGAAGCGGGCTACTGTAACTCAGTTGTCACGCGCGACCGAAGGATTGCTTTGATGCCCCGAGCAGTGAGAGAACTGACCCTGCGAGCGGTGCCGATCTGGGTGCTGCGGCAGTACCTGGAACAGCTCGGCGCCGTGGATTCCAAGCCGCCGCCACCCGGCCCAACCGACCCCGACGCAGTCGTCACCCCGGACGGCGCCATGTCTGGCGACGGCTGGACCGTCCTCTGGCGGACCGAACAGCGCCCCATGCACCCTCGCCTGCCGACCAAGATGGATGAGCACTACTTCGTCTTCACCGCCGAAACGGAGGAGGCGCTCGAAGCACTGATCGACCGCTTCATGCTCAAGGCCCAGCGCGGGGGCGGCTGAGCTGTGCACATCGCAACTCCTTCTCGAGGAGGGCGATCGGGTAACGTCAGAACATACGACCGAATATCGAGACAAGCCGCCCGCCCCATGCAACAGCACTCCGACATAATCCGACCCGCAGCCAGCCAAGTCCGCACAACCCCGCACAACCCCGCACAACCCCGCCCACAATCGAACACAATCGTCCAAATCCGAACACAATCGTCCAGAATCGAACAAATCCGGCCGGTTTCGGCGAACAAAAACGTGCCAAAACCGCACAAAACTGGTCCAAAACTGAACAAAACTGTCCACCCTCACACCACGATCTCCAGCAAAACACTGGAGATCTTCCCAAATTCGCCGCCGCAAAAGAATTTCGCCCAACCCTCGCCCGGATACCCACGAGGTCGATAGCCACGATCGCTCCTATCCCTTCCGCGACAGCCAACCGCCCCCGCCAGACCTATCATGGCGCTGAACGCAACCGCCCCTGGAGGCCGACATGCCCGGACCGCTTGACGGTGTACGAGTCTTTGACCTGACCCTCTGGATGGTCGGCCCCTGGGCTTCGACCCAGCTCGGCGCGCTCGGCGCGGATGTGATCCACATCGAGCAGCCGTCGATCGACCCCCGCACCCTCGGAGCTGGCGTCCCGCCGACCATCAACGGCACTTCAATCGGCTACATGACCTGGAACCAGAACAAGCGCGGACTGTTCCTCGACCTCAAGTCGCCCGCCGACCGCCAGACCGCCTACGAACTGCTGCAGACCTGCGACGTGTTTCTGATCAACATGCGCCCCGGCGCAGCCGAGCGCATGGGCGTCGGCTACGAACAGGTCAAAGCCGTCAATCCCGACATCATCTACACCGCGATCACCGGCTGGGGCGAAGTCGGGCCCATGCGCGACAAGCCGGGCGCCGACGTCCAGGCCCAGTACTTCACCGGCTTCTGGTCGGTCAGCGGAGCGGAGGGCGGACGTCCGGAGGTCTACCGGCACATGGCCCAGATCGACGCAACCACAGGCAACGTCGCCGCCCAAGCCGTGCTGATGGGCCTGTTGGCGCGTAAGCGGACCGGCAAGGGACAGCGCATCCACGTCGGCATGCTGCGTGCCGGAATGGCCCTGCAGAGCGGCCGGATCGCCGAGTACCTCAGCACGGGAGACCTGCATCAACCCCAGGGCTCGGCCGCCTTTGCCACCGCGCCTGATCAGGCCTTCCAGTGTCAGTGGGGCGACTGGATTGGCCTCTCGGTGACCAGCGAAGACGAGTGGAAGCGCTTCGCCGCTGCAATGCGCGAATCGGAGGCCGAGGCCGAAGGGATCGAGGACCTGGCCACCGATCCGCGCTGGGCAACCAACCGCGATCGCGTCGCCCGGCGCACAGAGCTGGCCGCCATCCTCCAGTCGGGCTTCAGTCAGCGGCCCCGACACTACTGGATGCTGCGCCTCAGCGCGGCTGGCATCCCCTGTGGATACCCGATCTCGTTCGAGACGCTCCAGCACCATGCCCAGGCCATAGAGAACCAGTACTTGCGCGAGGTCGAGACCTCTGGCTGGGGCAAGGTCTGGACCGGCGGCGCGCCCTGGGAATTCTCCCGCACGCCCGCTCGATGGTTCGGCGCATGCCTCCCCGGCGAGCACACCGGCGAGATCCTCGACGAGTTGGCAGCGCGAAGAGCGACCGCAGACGAACCCACGCCGGTGATCGGCGACTAGCGTGCCGGGACCGCTCCACGGCTATCGCGTCGTTGAAATCGCCGAAGGCGTCGCCGGGCCGTACACCGCCATGTCGCTGGGCGACGCTGGCGCGGACGTCGTCAAGATCGAGCCGCCCCATGGCGATCGCTCGCGTGGCTGGGCGCCATCCCTCGACGGCGATTCACCAGTCTTCCGAACTCTCAATCGGAGCAAGCGCGGAATCGTGCTCGACTGGTCGTCCGGACAAGACATCGAAACCGCCCGACGCCTGCTCGCGCAGGCGGACGTCGCCGTCGTCGACAAGTACGGCTTGCCGCCGGAACTGGGCTGGGAACGCCTCAATGCTCCCGGCCTCGTCTACTGCGCCATCTCCGGCTTCGGCCCGCAAGGACCCTGGGCCGACCGGCCCGCCTCGGAAATCGGCACCCAGATGGCAAGCGAGGCCACATCGTCGCTCGGCAACCTGGGCGAACCGCCGGTTCGTCACGGCAGCGACATCGGATCCGTGTTCGCGGCGAACAACGCCATCCAGGCGATCTGCGCTGCGCTCTACGCCCGAGACGACAGCGATCCGTCGAACCCCACCGGTGGACAACGGGTCGAGGTCTCGCTCTTCGGCAGCCTAATCGCGATGCGCTCAACCCTCTGGGTGGCGCTCTCCAATCCCGACGAATGGTGGGGTTTCCATCTTGACAGCTACGTCAAGCCGCCCGATCACGGCTACCAGTGCCGCGACCTGCCAATCTACTTTTCCCTGGCACGGATCCGAGGCGAGGCATTCGATTCCCTGATCGACGAACTGGGCATGGACTGGGCCCGCGAGCATCCCGACTACGAAAGGCTGCGCACCGACGGAGCCGGCGGAGCCGGTCGCTACTCGGCCGAACTCAAGCCGCTCTGGGAACGAGGCTTCGCCAACTTCGACGCCGACCAGGTCATGGAAATCGTCGAACGCCACGGAGGCTGGGCCTTCCCCATGCACGACTACGAGCGCCTGAGCAAGGATCCGCAAGTCGAGGCAGTCGGAGCCATCATCAACCTGGAACAGTCAGACGGCTCACTCATGCGCCAGGTCGCCCCACCCTGGGACTTCGAAGGAACCCCCGTCCCTACCCCAACCCGCCCGGCCCCAGCGCTCGGACAACATCAGAACGAGGTCCTGGCCGAGCTAGTCGCCCGTTCCTGACTACGTAGTGGCCGGCCGAAAGACCGGCAGCGTGATCTCGTCGTTGACCTTGCGGAAATCGACCTCGACGGCGAGGTCGCAGCTGACGTCTTTGTCCTCAATGTCGACCAGGGTCGAGTACATATAGGGACCCTCTTCGAGCTTGATCAGCGCGACGGTGTAGGGGTACTCGTCGGGCGACCAGCCGGGGAAGTACTTCTGCCACATCCGGATCCACGACCAGACGGTGCCGTGACCCGAGATGGGCCGCCACTCCCAATCGTCCTGCAGGCAACGCGGGCAGGCCTCGGCCGGCGGGAACCAGGGCAGATCGCAAATGTTGCAGAACTGGATTTGAAGAATGCCCTCGCGGCAGCCGTCCCAGAACGGCTTGGTCAGTTCGAGCACCGGCGGCAGCGGCTTGTCGTAACTGAGTTCCGGAGCCTGCGATTCAGTGACCATTAGTTGTCTCGCTTCAGTATGTGTCCGGTCGCCAGAGGAGCGGCACAGGCATAGAGGCCGTATTGCGCGTCGCCGACCTGACGATCGCCGCACTCCTGCCGGAGTTGTCGCACGGCCTCGACATGCAGGGCCCAGCCCTGCATGTAAGACTCGCTGGTATGCCCGCCCCCGGTATTGAGCGGCAGCTCGCCGTGCAGGCCGATCCGCTCCGGTATGATCCAGTCGCCGCCTTCACCTGGTTCACAGAAACCCATGCCCTCGAGCGTGAACAGCATCGTCGGGGTGAAGTTGTCGTAGAGCTGCGCGAATGCCAGATCTTCACGCTGGGCCTCTGAGATTGCGAAGAGGTCGTCGGCGATCTGAGACATCGGCTCATGCCAGAAGTCGTCGGCGACGTAGATCGGTGTGATGTCCGAGGCCTGGGAGGTCGCGTGGATCAGCACCGGAGTGTGCTTCAGATCGCGAGCGCGCTCGGCTGATGTGACGATGAGGCAGACGCCGCCATCATTGATCAGGCAGTAGTCGAGGAGGCAAAGAGGCTCGGCGATGTACCGCGCGCCGTGATAGTCATCCATCGTGATCGGCCGCTGCATGACGGCATTGGGATTGAGCGCTGCGTTGGCGCGGTTGGAGATCGCCAGATGGCCGAGCGGCTCGGTAGTGGTGCCGTAGCGGTACTGATGACGACGGAACATCATCGACGTGACCGCGCCCGGAGAGGTCATTCCATACGGCGCTTCAAACATCGCCTGGGTCGAGATGCCTCGGCTCTCCCCGCCGTACTTCGCTCCGGCCGAACGCCCGTTGTTGCCATAGATGCAGGCCACGACGTCGGCCATGCCGTTGGCGACGGCCAGCGCCGCGTACTGCAACGCAATCCCGGATTGCCGGCCCTCGCCAGGCAACACGTTGACGAACCGCGGATGGCGCAGGCCGATCATCTCGCACATGCGGCCGTAGTGCGGCAGTCGCGAGACGATGACGCCGTCGACATCGGTACGCCTCAGCCCGGCGTCTTTGAGCGCCTCGCGGAAGGCGATCAGGCCCAGTTCGTAGGCCGATCGCTCCGGGTCGAGGTCGCGATAGATGGCGCCAAACTCAGTGGTGCCGACGCCAACGATCGCCGTCTTGTCCTGCAGATTGCGCAGTGCGCTGCGGTCAGGTTGATCGGTCATGCAGCGAGTCTAGGAGGTCAGTTGAGGCCGAGGACCGGTCGCGCGTTTTCAACGAGCACCTTGTCCAGCTCGGTGTCGGTCAGACCGCTCCGGAGAAGCTGAACGACCTGGGGTTGCTGATCCGCGCCCGGTGCGTCCGAGCCGAACAACACTCGCTCAACCCCAAGCGTCCGAATCAATCGTGCTGCATCTTCGAGGGCGCAGGCGCGGCGGCCGTCGCGGCAGGTGAAGTGGCCGTCATCGAAGCCGCCGGCCGTATCGAAGATCACCTGAGGGAAGCGCCTGGCGATATCGATCCGCTGGTCCCAGTAGGCGCCGGGCATATGAGCCATGATGAACTGCAGCCGGGGAAAGCGCTCAAACACCGGGATGAAGTGGTCGGGCATGCCATAGACGTCGTCGCCGGGACCGCCTCGCAGCGCGCCGGTGTCGCTGAGGATTGGTAGACCCAACTCTTCCAATCGCGCGTAGAGCGGCATCATGCGCTCGTCCGAGGGGAAGTAGCGTCCCAGTCCGGGATGCATCTTGACTCCGCGAGCGCCCAGGGCGACCCCGCGCTCCAACTCTTCCATCAACAGATCAGTTTCGACCCAGGTGCCGATGTCACAACAGAGGAACGTTCGAATCCTGGGATCCTCTGCCTGCCGCCCCAGCGTCCATGAGTTGAAGCTGCGGACCCGGTCGTGCAGCATCGCCAACAGTTCTTCCGCCGACGCCTCCGGTCGGCGCTCGCGTTGCTGTTCAAACATCTCCGGCACGACCATGTAGTTCAGTCCGACGATCGCCTCGACGTCATTGCGCGTCATGTACTCGCCGCATGCGTCGCCGTTGGCCCAGCGCCACTCGAGCGGCAGGCCTCGTCGGGGAAAGACGATTGCCTCTTGCTCGGGCGTTCGGCAGAGATGCACATGGACATCGATCACGGTCGGCATTTGCTCACCTCATGTGTTCTTCGGGAGTCGAGCGGCGAGGAAGTCGGCGTAGTGCAGAGTCTGATGGCTGGCGCCGCTGGCATTGGCACCGGCTCGGAGATGGATGACACAGCCGGGATTGTTGGTGATCAGCGTGTCGCATCCAGATTCGGCCACGCAAGCAAGCTTGCGCTCGAGGATGCCCTCACCAACCTCAGGCGCGGCAAGCGACGTCAGCCCACCGAATCCGCAACAGACCCCGGGTTCCTCAAGCGGTGTCGCAGCCTCACCCGTCAGGCGTTCCACGAGCTGATCGATCCGAGCGCCAGCATCATTGCGATTCGACGCCTGGCAGAATCGATGCGCAGTCCAGGATTTACTGCTTCCCTTGCTGAGGCAACCGTCGGGAAGTCGCCCGGGACCCTCGAGCCACTCGGCGAGGTCATGGACCCGCTCGCTGACAGCGGCGGCCCGATGTTGCCATTCAGGATCGTCATCGAACAGGCGCGGCCAGTGATCCTGCATGGAAATCACACAGCTCGGCGCCGGAGTGACGATTTCATGTTCGCTGACTTCGAGTACTGCGATCGTGTGTTTCGCCATGCGTCGAGCGGTCTCCCAGTCGCCCGCGTCGAAGGCGGGTAGACCGCAGCAGTGTTGCGATTGGGGCACGTTGACGGATGATCCGCCGGCCTCGATCAGCCGGGCGGCGGAATCCACGGCGGTCGGCAGCAGCCGGTCGGCGAGACATTGGGCAAACAGGTCGACGGCCTGGCCTGTGGAGGGCGAGTTGGACAACGGCCGTTGCGGCGGACGGCTGTTGACCAGGGTCTGTCCGCTGCGTAGCGGCAAGGCAGGCACTGATCGCCACCGCAGCCGCTTCGGTAGCGGCAGGCGGAGGTGGTCGCGCTGCACAAGGCCGATCAGCCTCGCCAGCCCCGACCCGGCTGCGGCGAGGCCCATCAGGTGGTGGAAGAGGCGCGGCCTGGCCCACAGTCGCAATGCCACTCGCTCCCAGAGCGGGGCATGTCCCTCTTCATGGGCACGGTGGCGCACTTCGAGGATCTGCTTCGGCAACGGAATGTCGACTGGACAGACGGTCTGGCAAGCGCCGCAGGAAACACACAAACCCTGAGGCCCGGCGGCCTCCTCGACGCTGTGATGGAAGGTGGTGTTCACCAGTCCAATGGCGCCGGTGTAGATGTGGCCGAACGTGTGTCCACCGACGATCTGGTAGGGCGGACAGACATTGGCGCAGGCGCCGCAGCGAATGCAGCGCAATGCGTCGCCGATGGTGTTGGTTTCCCGCATGGCGCGGCGGCCGTTGTCGAGCAGGATGATGTGCATTTCCTTGCCCGGTTGGGCGCCGGTGATGCAGGTGGTGTAGGTGCTCAGCGTCTGCGCGGTGGCCGAGCGAGGCAGGAGTTGGAGCTGACGCTCGGCGTCGGCCCAGGACGGGATCAGCTTCTCGATTCCGGCAGTGACGAAGTGGACATCGGGTAGCGACGTCGCCAGGCGCATGTTGCCCTCGTTGGTCACGACCATGATGCTGCCGGTCTCGGCGACGAGGGCGTTGGCGCCGGTCAGACCCGCCCCGGCCGAGAGGTAGTGACGGCGCAAGCCGTCGCGAGCGCTCGCGACCATCTCCGGGATGTCATCCGGATCAAACTTGCGTCCCAGTTCCTCGCCCAGGATCTCTGCCACGTATTGCCGTTTCTGGTGGATCGCCGGCATGACCAGGTGAGAGGGCCGCTCTTCCGCAAGCTGCAGCAGCCATTCGCCGAGGTCGGTCTCGATTGCCGTAATCCCTCGTTGCTCCAGTTCGTGGTTGAGTTCGATCTCCTCGGAGACCATCGACTTGCTCTTGACGACGAGGTCGATGCCGCGCGACTTGCAGACGGCGGCGATGTACTTGACCGCTTCTGCGGCTGTCGACAGCTCAACGACGGTCGCGCCGGCGGCCTCGGCGTTGGCGCGAAACTCGGCGATGTAGTCGTCGAGTCGTTCAAGCGTCGAGTCCTTGACCGCGGCAAAGTCACGCCGCAATTCGTCGAACGATTGCTCAGTGCGCTGCTCCAGCCGCTGGACCTGCGCGTCGCGGCTCTCGCGCCAGGAGCGTTGAAAGTCGAGCAGTCGCGGTTTGAGATCCGGGTCGCTCAGCGAGCGTCGGTACCGCGTCTTGAACGGAGCGGTCGACGCGCTCACGCGAGCACCGTCACGGTCATGCGGCTTGGGCCCTGGACGCCAATCGTAAGCGAGCGTTCGATGTCGGCGGTGCGCGACGGTCCGGTGACGAATGTGGCGTAGGCGGCCGCTCGCGGCTGTTGTCCGAGCCAGAGGAACCCCTCGGCCAGGTCTTCAACGATGTCCGCTGCTGACACCGCAACAATCAGATGCCTGGTCAGCAGCGAGATCGCCCGGTCTCTCGGAGTTGGCTCGATGAGTAGTACTGATCCAGTCTCAGCGACCGCCAAGGTAGCGACCGTGACACCGACTGACCGATCGGCAATCGAACGTAACGGATCTGTATCATCCGGCAGCTCTCCGCGTTGTAACTGTTCATACGCAGCAGGAGAGACGACAGGCGTTTCGTCGCTGAGCGCGACGGCGTGCTCCCAGACGTCATCCCACGAGCTGCACTGAACCAGTTCGCCCTGGGCCGCCTGCAGGCCGTCAGCGAACAGGGCGATCCGGTCGCTGGGCGTGATCATGCGCAGAGTCTAGCAGCCGGCCGGGTCTGGGACTGTATGCTCAGGACGGTCCGACTGTGCGGACCGAGTGGGACGGAGCGTGAGCGATGATTGAACTGTCCGAATCGCAACGGTTGATTCAACAAACAGTACGTGACTTCGCTCGCGCCGAGATTGATCCGATTGCAGATGATATTGATCGCGATGACAGATTTCCTCAACATCTCTGGCCGATGCTGGGCGATCTCGGGTTGCTAGGTGTGACGATTGACGAACAGTATGGGGGATCGAACGCCGGGTTGCTGGCCGGAGTCATTGCTACTGAAGAGATTGCGAGAGCCAGCGCGTCGATAGCATTATCATACGGAGCCCATGCCAACCTGTGCGCGAATAACATTGCAGCCAATGCGAGCGAGGCGCAGAAAGAACAGTATCTTCCGGGCCTGTGCGACGGCACCCAGATCGGTGCGCTGGCACTGACCGAGCCCGAGGCAGGATCGGACGCGATGGGCATCCGCACGACCGCCGTGCGCGACGGCGATGTCTACCGGCTCAATGGCTCGAAGATGTTCATTACCAACGGTTCGGTCGCCGACACCCTGGTGTTGTACGCCAAGACCGATGAGGATGCAGGTTCACGCGGCGTGACGGCGTTCATCGTTGAGTCGGCATTTGAGGGGTTCAGTGTTGGTCAGGTGCTGGACAAGGTCGGACATCGCGGATCGCCCACGGCGGAGCTGATCCTGGAAGACTGCATCGTCCCTGCCGCAAACGTGTTGCGCGGCGAAGGCGCGGGTGCGGGCGTGATGATGCAAGGTCTGGCGGTCGAGCGGTCGTTTCTGGCAGGAGAGCCACTGGGCATTGCCCAGGCGGCGCTGGACGAAGCGGTCGACCATGCCCGGTCGCGCAGGCAATTCGGACAGCGGATCGGTGACTTCCAGCTGATTCAGGCGATGCTTGCCGACATGTACACCGAGCTGGAGGCGGCGCGCTGGCTTGTCTATCGAACGGCGCACGTCGTGGAAGAGGCTGCCTCACGAGGAATCCGTAGCAACAAGGAGGCCGCCGCCGCGATTCTCTACTCGGCAGAGATGTCCAGTCGTGTCGCCGACAAGGCGGTGCAGATCCACGGCGGTTACGGCTACATGAGCGAGAGTCGGGTGGCGCGCTACGTCAGAGACGCGAAGTTATTGGAGATTGGCGCCGGGACCTCTGAGATTCGCCGGATGTTGATCGGCCGGGAGCTCGTCGGTCCGGAATAGGCCTCAACCCCTCCGAGCCTCCGTCATCCCCTCTCCCAGAGGGATAGGGAGTACGGGCAGAAGATGTCGTCATCGACGTCAGGAGCCCAGGAGAATCAACCGGCCCTGTTGGTATGCGTCCATCGCTCTTGCCTGGAGGCCTTCGATCCCTGAGCTGCCGATGGGGTGGTCGACGAGGGCGTAGCGGAAGTCAGGCATGCCCAGGGTCTTGGCGATCATCCGGCCGGTCGGGTCGAACGGATGCGTGCAGAGGACGAGGCCGGGCTTGCCGTACTGCTCGAAGGTGATTCCGTCGTGCACACTGCACGTCGAGCAGGAGCCTCAATCGCCAACCGCGGTGATCAGGAAGTCAACGTCGTTCGCAATCCGCTCGAGGACCTGGGGCTCGGCGATCCGGCTGGCGTTGAGTTTGCCGGTATCAATGACGACGCTGCAGCTCGATTCTCTCTCGAACATCTCCGCGGTGTAACGCAGCAGCTTGTCGGCGTTAACCTTGCCGTTGGAGAACAGGCCGATGCGCAGGCTGTCGAGCGCGGTCAGCCTAGGCGCCGCCGAGAAGCCGGTCGGCGCGGGATCGCCGGTAGGGTCCACGAGTTCGAACGACATAGTTGGCTCCGATGTGGTGGGTTAGCAGTCGAGACAGACGCCAATCGCCTTGGTCTGAAAGAGCGAACCTCGGCCTCGGCTCCATGATGGCAGGAACGCTGAATGGCCGCCGGCCTCGCCGCCCGCGACGACGATCAGGATGTCCTCGGGCTGGCGTCCGCGATGGAATCGCACGTCGTCGGTTCGCGCCGGCCCGCGTCCGTCGATCGCCGGCGCGAGCCCGTCCTGACTACGATCCGAAGGCCACTTGCCGGCATCTCGCATATCCGAGCCCATTCGGTATGAGTGCTCGAACAGATACTCCTGCACATCCTGTTTGCGCATGCCACCGGAGGCAGCGATCTGCGCGTGCTCGGGCGACATCACGACCAGTGACTGGCCGTCCGTCAGCGCGCCCAGCGAGGCCATCGCGTCGGCGAAGGTATCAAGCAGGCGCTCGGGATCGCTGGTGTAGTGATTCTCAACGTTGTAGAAGCCGGATGCGGCGAAGACGGTCGCGGTCGACACCTCGGACGGGAACCCGAGCGATTCATGCAGCGGCTCCCAGGGGCTGTTGAGGATGTTCTCGGCGATGCAGCAGGAATACTTGCCCGGCCAGCCGGTCGTCGAGCGGTCCGAAATGCCGGGAATCATCTGGAAGATGTTCATGATCACGAGCCGGATCGCGCGGCCGATGGTTGCGTTGGCTCGGTTGCCGGATCCGAACACGTTGACGCTGGCGTTCATGCCGATTTCATCGCGGATGTCGCCGGAGACAATCACAGCCGGCGCCGAGCCTCCTGTGCTGGCGGTTGAACCATGGAAGTTGTACTCGTCCTCGTTCAGACCTTCCAACGCCGCGAGGACGGTTGGAAAGTACTGCGGGAGGCAGCCGGCCATCACCGCGTTTACGGCGGCAGACTGGACATTGCACTCGCGCCCCGTGGCCGGGTGGCGCGCAACGATCTCCTCGGGCGGGCGACCGGCGGCCATGAGGAAGCGCTCGACGCGCTCGCGAGCCGGCGGGACCACCGGCAGCCCGTCTGTCCAGCCCTGTTCATAGCAGTAGTCGATGGCGGAGAGTTCGTCGCTGAGGGTGTGGGTCTCGGTGGTCATGGAGTGAGTTTAGGCGGTTGGACCCGTCCGATCCGGTTGCTCGTAGCACGTGGAGCTCGTGTCGACTGGCAATGCGAACTCTGGTCCGCCGGAGGCGTCGCTCCAGAGCGCTGCGCAGTTAGTTCGTCTGTACGAAGTGACCATCTAAACTGAGCCTGCGGCGTGTCCGGAACGGCTCCCGGCGGGATTCTGAAGAGGCGGCGATGGCGGAGCGAAACGGCTCGGGCGCTCGTGGGGCCGGCGTTCGAGGGCCGAATGACGACCGACCGCTGGTCACCGGCCCGTCGCTAGGACCAGTTCCCTATCACTGGGTCGCGGCAATCGTGGTGTGTGTCGGCACCTTCCTCGGTGTCATGGACAACACGATCACGAACATCGCCCTGCCGACCCTGAAGGACGAGTTCGATCGGTCGCTCGACGACGTGATCTGGGTGGCGCTCTCGTTCATCGTCGTCAGCACTGGCCTGTCGCTGACGATGGGGCGCCTGGGGGACCTGTACGGCCGCAAGAAACTCTATGCGTGGGGATTCGTCGTCTTCACGATTGCCACGTTCCTGTCATCGATTTCCGGATCGCTGGAAGAGCTGGTCGGCACCAGGGTGCTGCAGGCGATCGGCGCGTCGATGACGATGGCAAACGGCGCGGCGATTATCACCGCCGCCTTCCCACCCTCGAAGCGAGGAACCGGATTGGGACTCATCGTCTCGACGGTCGGCGCCGGCGCTGCGGCTGGTCCGATTCTCGGTGGCGTGCTGATCGACCTGTTGGACTGGCGGGCAATTTTCTGGACGCGGGTGCCGTTCGGTCTGGTCGCCGCCGTGCTCGCGTGGCGGCTGCTGACGGATGCGCCCAGCGAGCAGCGCCCGAAGGGTCTGGACATCCCCGGCGCGATCCTGCTATTCGGCATGCTGGCCTGTCTGACCTTCGGCATCAACCGTGCGCGGGACCTGGGCTTTACGTCAACGCTCGTGACGGCAGTGATTGCCGGAGGTCTGATCTTCACGGTCTGGTTCATCATTGTCGAGCGACGCTCACCGTCGCCGGTCGTCGATCTCGGGTTGTTCAAGGGACGCGGATTTTCGTTCGGCATCCTCGCGGCAATCATGCAGTTCTTCGGCTTGAGTTTCACCTTCTATCTGGTACCCACGCTGCTGCAGGACGGTCGCGGCTTCACAGCCACGGAGACGGCCCTGATGATGATGCCGCTGTCTCTGATGATGTTGGTCTGGTCGCCTGTCTCCGGGCGGTTATCCGACCGCTTCGGCTCGCGGCCGCTTACCACGGCGGGGATGATCATTGTCTGCGCGTCGCTGTTCCTGCTCTCGCGGACCACGGCCGACACTTCGCCGCTCGACTTCGCCATGCGAATGATGTTGCTTGGCATCGGTACGTCGACCTTCAGCTCCCCGAACACCTCCGTGATCATGTCGGCGGTGCCCCCGCAACGGCTGGGCACGGCATCGGCATCACAAACCACCGCTCGCACGTTCGGCAACGCATTCGGCACGTCGGTCGGCGTCGCGGTGATGACTTCAGTCGCGGCAAGCTTCGCCGTCAATCAGGGCGTCGCGGCCGAAAGCGGCGAGGCGGTCATGCAGGGATTTCGCACGGCGCTGCTCGTGGCGACTATCGCGGCTTCACCCGCAATATTGCTCTCGCTGTTGGGCGGACAGCGCGGCGTGCGCGTCGTCGCGGAGAAGGCTGCGGAGGGGGTGCAGGTCGTTCGTGAGGCGATCGAGGTTGAGATTTCGGCCATGGTGCCGCTGTTCCGCGGTCAGAAATCGATGCCGCAGCGCGACAATGGCCTGAACGGAATCCAGGAGCCGAGAGCGTCCGCTCCGGTCCCAGTGGAGGAGGAGACTCGGTGACCCATGTGATTGTCGTTGGAGCGGGAAACGCCGCCCTGTGCGCGGCGCTTTCCGCGCGTGAGCAAGGAGCCGAGGTGACGGTGCTGGAGAAGGCTCCTGAAGGCGAGCGCGGCGGCAACACATACTTCACCGGCGGCGGGTTTCGGTTTCCATACGAAGGCATGGACGACATTCTGCGGATCATTCCTGACCTGAGCGCAGCCGAGATGGAACGGGTCGACGTGGGCAGTTATCCCATTTCGCAGTTTCGCGACGACCTGGCGCGGGTGACCGACGGCCTGATCGACGACGGCATGGCATCAGCTCTGGTCCGCGAGGCGGCGCCGACGATCGAGTGGCTTCATGGACAGGGCGTCAAGTTCACGTTGATGACCGGTCGACAGGCGAACGAGGTAGACGGCAAGCTGGTCTTCTATGGCGGCTTGACGGTCGAGGCCGTCGGAGCAGGTAAGGGACTTTCGGATCAGGAGTTCGAGGCCGCTGAGCGGGTTGGCATCAATGTCCGATACGACGCCAAGGTCGTGAATCTGTTGCGGGACGGGCGGCGAATCTGCGGCGTTGAGCTGTGGACCGAGGACGAGGTCGAAGAGCTCGAGGCGGACGCCGTGGTGCTCGCAGCGGGAGGCTTTGAGGCGAACATCGAGATGCGGACTCGATATCTCGGACCAGGATGGGATATGGCCAAGGTGCGAGGATCGCGATTCAACACCGGCGACGCCATCCAGGCGGCGATCGACGCCGGCGCCCAGCCCTTCGGCAACTGGTCGGGCGCGCACGCGGTCGCCTGGGATCTGAACGCGCCGCCGACGGGCAATCGCATCGTGGCCGACCTCTACCAGAAGCATTCGTATCCGTATGGACTGATCGTCAACCTGGACGGCGAACGCTTCGTTGACGAAGGCGCCGACATTCGCAACTACACCTACGCAAAGTACGGCCGGGCGATCCTGTCGCAACCGGAGCGGGCGGCGTTTCAGCTCTTCGATCAGCGCACGGCGCATCTGTTGCGGGACGAATATCACGTCCGGCAGGTGACGATGGCCCAGGCCGACACGATCGAGGAACTGGCGGAGTCGTTGGGCCTCGATTCAGGCGGGTTGCAGCGGACGATTGACGAGTACAACCAGTCGTGTCCCGAACACGGAATCGATGATTTCAACCCGTCGACCCTGGATGGCGTTGGTACTCGGGGCATCAATCCACCCAAGTCGAACTGGGCCCTGCCGTTCGACTCACCGCCCTACCTGGGATACGCAGTGACATGCGGGATTACCTTCACCTTCGGCGGATTGAGAATCGAACCGCGCAGCGGCCAGGTACTGGACACTGAAGATCGGCCCATGACAGGCCTCTACGCGGCCGGAGAACTAGTTGGTGGTCTCTTCTACAACAACTACGCCGGCGGCTCCGGACTGATGGCCGGCAGCGTCTTCGGTCGAATCGCAGGACGGAGCGCGGCCGTTGCAAGTCGCTGAACGTGCCGACTCCCTGTTGCGCGAGATTCTCGATTCGCCGGAGGTCCTGATGACCCCGGACTTGCGCCGGATCGCCCGGCGGGAGGCTCGCGAACTGAAGTCGGCTCCCGCCGAGGAGGTGCTGGAAGTTTGCAATCTGCTGATCGAGCACGGCGGCAGCGGCCGAATTCGTCGAGCGGAGCATGGACCAGCGTATGAATCGCGCATGGTCGCCTTCGACCTGGCCTGGATGCACAAGCCGACCTTTACGCTCCTGAACTGGCAGGAGCTTGAGCGACTGGGACGAACGATGGACGGCTGGGCGAGCGTCGATCACTTCGCGCGCAAGCTCAGCGGTCCGGCCTGGCAACGCGGACAGATTACCGACGCCCGAATCCGTCGTTGGGCGACCTCCTCGGACTTCTGGTGGCGGCGGGCCGGCCTGGTCTCGACAATCGCGCTCAATGAGCGGCATCTGGGCAAGGGCGACGCGGGGCGGACCCTGGAGATATGCGAGTTGTTCGTCGACGATCGCGCAGACCTGCACGTCAAGGCGCTGAGCTGGGCGCTGCGTGAGTTGGCGATTCGCGATCCCGACGCCGTGATCGAGTACATCATCGATCGCGAAGAACGGCTGGCGCCCAGAGTCCTGCGCGAAGTCCGCAACAAGATCGAGACCGGTCACAAGCAAGCCAAGCCGTCGGAAGCGATGGTGCGTCGGATGCGGGAGCGTCGGCCTAGTCGTTAAGGATCAGCGATACAGTCGGCGGGTCGTAGGAGAGGCGGAGCTCGAAGCGGCTGAGCACATCGCGACCCAGAACAGAGGGAACTTGCCATCGTCCAGCTACATCAGGTTGCGGGATGGCGAACAGCATGGCTTGTGGGAATCGAAGCACCGCTTCTTCGTCGTCGGTCATCAGCAAGCCGACCCGTTGGATGATCGTGTCTACCGTCCCAGGCCCGACGCCAGCAATGGGGAGCCGTCGACTGGGCAGCACTGCACCGTAGTCAATCTCAGTCCCGAACAGCTCTCTGGTTCGTCGCGGAGCCACGATCGTGAAGTCAGCGCCAGTGTCGATCATGAACGGCACCTGTTCGCGGCGCTGCCCGAATGCCACCACCAGGTTGACCATGGGTCGGCCCACTCGATCGAGTTCCGGGTGAGGACGCAGTCCGCCTCTGCTGAACCAGCCGGTGAACCGTCGGGTCACTGAAGGACGACGAAGCTGGGGATCAGGACCAGGTTGGGATCTTGATGGTCGATCTCGAATCTTGATGCGCGCTCAAACTCGCTCAAGGAGTCCAGGAACGAATCAAGCTCGTCTGCATCCTGGAAGCTGCGGACCTCGTTGTCGTTGAACACAACGACGATGCATGGCCCCGGAAAACGTTCGAACAACTCTTCGGCGTGCTCGTCATAGTAGGCCGCGTTTCGTCGAAACGCGGCGGTCTCCACCTGCAGCGCCTCGTACTCCGGTGTGCCTGGTGTGACCATTCGGATATCGAATGGGAGGGTGTCTTCCTCGGTGACCATGACGTGCTCCTCCAGACTCAGCCTACCGAGATCACACACACGTCGGCCAGCTGGCGAGTTCTCTGGTCTCGCCGCGTCTGGGCGGCGTGACCGGGAATCTCTGGAGGCTCTCCAGGAGCCAACGGCGGGTGTCGGCGGGGTCGATGATCTCGTCGAGATTCATGATCCCCGCGGCGCCCCACGGTTCGTGGCCGAGCGTCCATTCGTCGATCAGCCGTTGACGCTCCCCATCGGGATCGGACGCCTCAGCGATGTCGCGAGCGTGCACAACGTTCACGCCGACGCCGGGATCCATGAATGAGATCTCGGCGCCGGGCCAGGCGGTGATCAGCGAGTTGTCCATGTTGTTGCCCGAGAGCGAGAAGTAGGCCAGGCCAAACGCCTTGCGCAGCACGATGGTCATCCTCGGAACGGTCATCAATGCGAGCGCCTCCATGAACATGATCGCCTTGTGCAAGAGACGCGCGTGCTCGGGTTGCGAGCCAACGATGAAACCCGGCACGTCCTGCAGCCAGACCGTGGGAATGTTGAAGGCCTCGCACATGCAGACAAACTGGGTGCCCTTGTCGCACGTGTTGGGGTCGAGCGCTCCGGCATTGAACATCGGATTGCTGGCCATGATGCCGACCGAATGGCCGCCGATTCGGGCGAGCGCGGTAATCAGCGAGCGGCCGAACCTGGGCTTGAACTCGAGCATCTCGCCATCGTCGACGATCCGCTCGATGACGCGGTGCATGTCGTAGGCGCGCTGGCGACGGGTCGGGACAAGGTCGGCGATGGTTGGATCGTGTTCCGCGAAGTCGTAGCCCTCCTTGACGGGCGGCGTTTCCCAACAGTTGGAGGGCATGTAGGAGAGGAACCGCTTGATCAGCTGGACCGCCTCTTCCTCGGTCTCAGCCAGCTGATCGATCTGTCCCGTCAGGTCGAGATGAATGTCGACGCCGCCCAGATCCTGCAGGCTGATCAGCTCGCCGGTGGCGATTTCAATGACTCTGGGCGAGGAGACATTGAGCGCCGAGCCACGAACCTGGACGGTGAAGTCGGAATAGGCGCTGTGGAAGCTGGAGCCGCCGAAGGACTCGCCCACGATCGCGGTCGCCATGGGAATGCGCCGCCGGCGGCGGGCGGATTCGATCCCGGGCGGAATCTTGCTGAAGCCTTCGGAACCGAGCGCGTCGGGGAGCCGGGCGCCGCCGGTCTCGCCGAAGTAGACATGAGGCACGCCCTGCTTCAGCGACTGCTCGTAGATGCGCTTCATGCGCTTGCCGCCGACGACCGAGGAAGAGCCGTGCAGCACCGTGACGTCGTCGCCGACGGCAGTGGCGGGGCGGCCGTCGATCGTGCCCCAGCCGCCGATCTTGCCATCGCCAGGCGTGCGGTCCCGCACCTCATGCATCTCGGAGTGAGCGAAGGTGCCGATTTCGCGAAAGCTGCCGGCGTCGAAGAGCTTGTCCAGCCGCTCCCTGATTGTTAGTCGTCCCTTGGCGTGCTGACGGGCGATCCGTTGGACCGATCCCATTTCTGACACGATCTTCTGACGGCGCATGAGCAGATCTTCGCGAATCTGCTGGGGGGTCAACGGGCTGGCGGCCATACGCGGCTCCTGCAATTGAGAAAGTTGAGCGGCTGATCTTCGGAACGACAATACCGGCTGCCCGGATTAGGTGGCAGAGTCGTTGTCGAGCGGCACTGCGATCGATTCGCCGCTGGACGTCAGCAGCAGGTGCGCTTCATCGACGCTCACACCTGCGTTCCTGAGCATGGATGCGTACAGCTGGACCTGGCGGAAGTAGTGAACGCGGCGATCCTCGGGGATGGACTGGTCCGACTTGTAGTCGACCAGTATCCAGCGCCCGTTCTCGCCAAACAGCAGGTCTGCGACGCCTTCGCTGATCGTTGTGCGTTCGTCTTGCGTCGTGATCGATGCCAGCGGCAACTCTCTGTGGACGATGTCGGAGCGGGCCGCTCGGAGGAGCAGGTCCGAGTTGAGCGCCCGCTCGACGTGGTCGATCGCGGATTCAGGATTGACATGGTGCTTGCGGCAAATGTGAGCTGCTCGTCTGAGCGTGCGCTCGAGGTCGTTGAAGTCGGCGGCCTCCAGCGCTTCATGGACGGCCTTGCCCAGGTCGAGTGGGTTGATGGACGACGCATCACGCTCGCTCTCATCGACGCCAAGGTCCGACGACTCGCTGAGCTGCTGACGACCCATACCTGAAGGCGTCTGGGTGTCGATATCTCGCCGACCACCGTCAATGGACTCGCGATGCCGCTCTTGCCAGGCGGCGTGAAGATCGTCGATCGGCGGAGTTCTGGGGACGGACGGCTGAGCGGACACGGCATCGAACGCTCGCGGTGCAATGACCAGCGCGTCCGGATCGGAGTGAGGGGTGAGCCAATGCGGGGCCGCCTCGTCGAGGAATGTGTGGAACGAGTCTTGCCGCGACAGGCTGTCGGCTGGAACGGAGGGCAGGATCAACCAATCGCGAGCGCGAGTCGCGGCCACGTACAGCATCCGCCGCGCTTCGGCGTCGCTGTAGGCGCGGTCGCGGCGGAGCGCGGCGAGGTAGCCGGGTGAGCGGAACGGCTGGCGGTCGTCGCCCAGTTTGAACTCGACTCGATCATGTTGGCGATCAACGATGAAGTCGGCGCCCGACGCCGGCTGGTCCTGGAGCTTGGGCACGATCACGATCGGAAACTCGAGCCCCTTGGCTTGATGGATCGTGAGGATGCGGACGGCGTCGTCGTCGGCTTCCGTGGTGGCCGACTCCGACTCTGGCAGGTTGCGAACACCGCGCTGTGACAGCCAGCGGACAAAGGGGCGCAGGCTGTCGTGGTTGTTGTCGGCGAAATGCGCGGCGCGTTGGACCAGCATGCGCAGGTTGGCCTGGCGCTGTCGCATGGTCGGCCGCCGAACGCCGACGGCCTGGGCCTGGAGCAACCCGGACGAGCGGATGACATGGTCGACCAACTCCGGTAGTCGGAATCGATTCAGCTCGTTCCGGAGTTCGACCAGTGAGGAGATTGGTCCTCGCAGCCGGCCTGCGTAGGAGTCGGGAAGACTTGCGGGCGTGAGCGTGAGTGGCTGGTCGCCGAGGGCATCGCGGAGCTCGTACAACTCTGAGTCTGACGCTGAGGCGAACGGTGATTTGAGCAGCGCGATGGCGGCCGCTTCGTCCGATGGCTCATCCAGCGCCTGCAGCAGGTGCGCCATGGCCCGGATCTCCGGTTGCTGGTAGAAGCCCTGACCACTGTCGAAGTGGTATGGAATCCCGGCCCGGTCGAGCGCGGCGGTGTACAGGTCCGCGGCGGTGCGAGTGCGCAGCAACACGGCGATATCGCGATACTCGGGCGTTCGCTCGCCGCCATCAGCCCTAACGGCGCCGAACTGTGAATCGGGTTCTCGCATGTGTGCGATCAGATCGGCGACCAGTTCCGCTTCGGCGCCTCGCGCCTCCGGAGCCCGATCAAACTGCCTCTGACTGGGAACTACGATCACCGCCGGCCCGGCGTCCTGGCGGTGTGGGACGGTTGATTCCCATCGGGCCTGGGCTCGCGGGTAATCGTCGTCCGGCCTCAGCACCCGCTCGAGCACGCGGTTGTGCCAGCTACAGAGTTGGGGCCGGGCGCGAAAATTGACCGTCAAACTGGCAACGCTGGATGTTCCCGGAGAGTCCGCGAAGATCTGCCTGACCTGTTCGTAGATGTCGATGTCGGCGCGGCGGAACCGGTAAATCGATTGCTTGGGGTCGCCGGCCAGCACGAGGCGGCCCGGTCCGGGTCTGGCCTGCGTCCAGTCGTCGGTATCCGGCTCAGCGGCCAGCAACAGGGCGATCTGGGCTTGCAGCGGGTCGGTGTCCTGGAACTCGTCGATCAGGATGGCGCGGTAGCGGGCGCGAAGATCGCGGCGAGCTTCCTGGGAAGCGACCAGCAGGTCGCGGGCTTCGAGCAGCAGGTCGTCATAGGTCAGCACCCCGTCACGCCGCCGCCGCGCCGTGTCATCTGCGATGAACTGACGCAACGCGACGGTCAACTCGGCAATGGCGTCGTCTCGCTCGGTTTGATCGTCGGGCTCTGCGTCGGCCGTGCTGTCGACGGCGTAGCTGCCGGTCAGATCGCGATTGCGGGACAACTGCTCGGCGGAGAGCTGCAAGTGCGACAACTGCAGTCCCAGATCGAACGCCCGCTGCAGCGCATCGCGGGGCGCGTCGTCGCTCCAGAGCCAGGAGCGCCAGGACTGCGCGAACCGAAGGTCGGCCTGGAGCTGATCGAGCACGCGGAATTCCGGGTCGAGGCCGGCATTGAGCGCGTGATCGCGGAGGATGCCGGCCGCAAACGCGTGAATCGTCTGGATCGGCGCGGCGTCGAGTTCGCGCAGCGCATCGTGGATGCCTGATTGCGCGAGCTCGTCGCGGATCTTCTCTCGTAACTCGCCTGCCGCCTTTTCCGTGAACGTGATCGCCACGATCTCGCGTAACCGGCGACCGTTGCGAACCAGGTTGACGACTCGGGCGACGATCACCGAGGTCTTGCCTGAGCCGGCGCCCGCCTCGAGAAAGAACGATCGGTCCAGCTCGCGAATGAACCGCTCTCGGACGGCGTTGTCCGCCGGTTTGCGTTCGTCGGCGGTCATATCCGCCGCCTGCGAAGTGACTCAAGGTCGCGGATCACATCTTGATCCTGGCGCGCCTTGTGCTCGTATCGTCGGCCAACGTCGGCCGTGCATGACGACTCGTAGGGGCAGCTCGCGCAGTTTGGGCGATTGCGAGCGGGATGACCGGGGTAGGGAGTGAAGTTGGCCGACTCCAACTGGTCGGCAATCGTGGCGAGCGTGTCGCGCAGCCGTTCGCCGTCGCTGGGCGCGGAGCGGCTGCCCCTCGATGTCAGCGATTCACCCGTCAGCAGCTGCGATTCGAACTTGCCGTGCTCCGTGATCGAGCGATGCTCCACCTCCGAATCGGCGATCGGCACGCCACGCTGGGTGAGGCCTGCAAGGCTCACCACCGAGAGCAGCGACGAACCGTTGACGAATCCGCGGACGTCGGGCAGCGACGCTCCAGTGACATGGGTGATCGCCCGGTGGCGTCCGTTCGCGTGCTGGTCGATTCGGTCGATCAGTCCGTGCAGATGCAACGTTCGCCCTCCGGCGACCCGAATCGGCGCGTCGCGGACGGCCACGTTGACTTGCAGCGGTCGCCAGCCGGTTCGCGCCTCTGTCGCCTCGCGCCGCCGCGCGCGATCGAGATCGCGCAGCAGCTGTCGCCGGGTGGCTGCCACAGCGGCCGGAGGTCCGAGCGTTCCGGTTCGTTCAGCGGCGTCGAGCATGCGCCGGGCCACGTTGTTCATGTGAGTGGGAATGTCGACGTACTCAAACCAGGTGTGGTCCTCCTTGAACCGCTCGTACTCACGCACCCAGCTCGAGAGGATGCGGCGCATCAGCCGGCCCTGCGCGCGCGCTTGGCCTCGGTCGGGCCTGTCCGCCACCGGTTCTCCACGGGCGCCGATGACGTGGCGCAGAAAAAATCGGTAGGGGCAGGTGACATACGTCTCGAGCGCGGCCGCCGACCAGGAGCGATCCAGTGGCTGCCAGTCGTCCGACAACGTTGCCGCGTCGATCAATCCGTCGAACTCGGTAAACGTTGCGGCATTGCGCCGACGCCGCGCCAGGCTGACCGATTCAGCCTCAGGCCAGATCTGCGGCAGCACGGCAGACGTATCGACGTCGGACGCCCCCAGCAACGCGAGCTCGAAGCTGCGTTGATCGGGGGCATCGAGCGCGTCCGACCAATCCTCGGCCTCCACTTCGGCCGAGTCCGAGGTCGACGCCGTGAATGACGTGCTGATTCGTTCGATCCGTCCACGGTCAATGGGCGTGGACTCGGTGCTCTCGGATTGTTCGACGGCGACGGACTCAAGGATCAGCGACGACGGGCGAGCCGGTCCGCCGACGGCGCTGCTACGCCGGCTCCAACTGGCTGTGAACTCCTGTTTGGCGGCGCGCCGGGCCAGCTCCCACGCGTGCCGATCGCTTTCGGCGCGATCCCGCTGCAACGCGAGCGCCTGGGGGACCCGGTCGTTGATGGCCGCCCGTTCGTCGTCCGTCAGCAGTGGATCTTGCCGGCCAACGGCGGGGAACACACGCTCAGCCGCGCCGGCGACGAACACCGCGTCGTAGCGAATCCCCCGAGCCGGTCCGGTGACCGCTCCCACGTTGACGCCGCCGATCAGCCGTCGAGGATCGCGAACAACCCGTGAGCCGAACGCCCGACGGAGCATCGTCAGCGCCGCGCTCAGCGTCCAGGTATCGCCGAGCGCATCGATCGAACCCATATGTCCGATCGTGTCCAACACCGCTTCCCACAATGCCTCCTCGGCCAATCGTGCATCGAAGTAGGCCTCGAACGCTTGCTGAAGCAACGCCGCCCCTGAGGTCCAGGAATCGGATTCCTCGAGCGCCCGGCTGCGCGCCGACAGGTCGGCGGCCACTGCCGCCAGGTCGTCCGCCGCTTCGGATTCCGCCGATTCCGACCAGGTGTCCAGACGTTGCTGCATCTCATGCAGTCCGGTCGTGAGACCGGCGTCGAGCGCCTGCTGCTCCCACCGAGCGGCGCGCCGCACGACGCCCAGCGGCCGCTCGTGCAACGCTCGATGCGACAACATATCGAGCAGCGCGCTGCGCTCGACGCCATCGGGGTCGAGCAGTAGCTGGATCAGGCTCAGGACAGCGTGTCCGAGCGGTGTCTGGTCCAGCGCTCGGCCGCCGATTCGCCACGACGGGACCTCCGCCCGCTCCAGCGCGGCGCAGATCCGGTCGTCGGCGGGCGCTCCCTGTTGATGGAGCACCGCAATCCGGTTGAACGCGACGCCTTCGCGTCCCAGCCTCAGCATGCGGGCAGCAATCTCGTCCGCCTCGGCGGTCGGATCACCGACGCTGAAGTAGAAGTCGGGGGCGAGCGGCGCAGCAGCCACGTCTGACCCGATTGTGCGAGCGTTGACTTCGCGTTGCAACGCAGCGACGGTGCGTCGCGGCGGCGAGGCCGGGTCCTCCGACGGCGCCACCAGCAGCATTCGCACATCGACCACTTCCGCGAGTCGACGCAGCAACAGCCTCTGGATCCTGGTCAGGTCGTAGACGCCCGAGACGATCAACGGTGCTCCGCCCAGCGCTTCGCGGAATGCAGCGTCGGAGGTTGCCGAACTGACGGCGTCTTCGTACTGCGAGGTCCGGTCGGCGCAGGTCGACACCGTCTCGACCCAGGCCGAGAAGATCGTCTTGAGGTCGCCCTCGGGCAACTCCTCGGGCGACAGCGCGGCCTCCCGCAGATCTGTGAGTGTCCGCAGCAGAGCCGAAGCAACTCCGGGTGCGCTCCAGTCGAGCCGGCTCAGCGGCAATGTCCGCAACACGCGACGCAGTGTCGCCAGGTCCACCCCGGGCGGCCACGCTCGACGCTCGGGAGGGTCGCCGAGTTGTGCAGCCGCCCGCGCGAGGTCAACCGGCGTCCATCCGTAGACCGCAGCAAGCGCGCCGCCATTGGCCTTTGTCAGCACCCGCTGGGTCGAGAGGCGCTGCAACGCCGAGCCATGGAGGATGTTCAGCCGGTCGAGCGGAGATGAGCGTTCCGCCGCCAGCTGCGTCAATCGCAGGTCATTGGCGGCCGGATCCGGCAGGACTTCAATCGTCAGGGACATAAGGAGGTCAGGGTAGACCTCTCGACCGAATCAAACGCATGAGGCGGGGGCTGCTCCGAAGAGCTGCCCCCGCCCCAACCGGTCCCCGCGGAGGGGGATGGGCCGTCGGTCCGCCGCCTGCCCGCTAGTCGAGCAGCGGCAGGCGCTTAGACGGCGGCCGGTCCCCGTTCACGGGTGCGCACGCGGACGGCGTCCTCGACGTCCAGCACGAAGATCTTGCCGTCGCCGATCTGGCCGCTGGCCGCGTTCTCGACAATCGCGTCAATCACGTCGTCCAGCGGCGTCGTGTTGATCACGATTTCGATCTTGATCTTGGGCAGGTAGTCGACCTGCACCTGCTGCCCGCGAAACTCCTGCACCACGCCCTTCTGAGCGCCGCGTCCGCGGACTTCGGAGATGGTCATCGAGACGATCCCGATGGACTCGAGCGCCGTGCGAACGACCGACAGTCGTTCGGGGCGGATGATGGCGATCACCATTTTCATGATCGTTTGCCTTTCCTGTTTCTGTTCCCCTCTCCCTGAAGGAGAGGGCTGGTGTGAGGCCCCTCCGGTCCCCTCTCCCTGAGGGAGAGGGTTGGGGTGAGGGCCTCACAGTAGATCGCCTCAGTCGCCGCCACCGGCGCCACCGGCCGAGCCGGCAGCAGGCAGCTCCTCGCCCGCCGAGACTTCCACGGCCACGCCAGGCGCAACCGTCGGGAACTCGGGGTAGGCGCCGATGCCGTGCTCCTGCACGTCGAGGCCGGCGAGTTCCTCGTTCTCCGGGACGCGGAGTCCGATGGTGTGCTTGATGACGAAGAAGAGGATGCCTGCGGTCACGGTGACCCAGCCAAGGATGGCGAAGACGCCGATCAGCTGCTCGAGCAAGGCGCGGAAGCCGCCGCCCATGAACAGGCCGTGGCCGGGTGCGCCCCAGGCCTCGGCTGCGCCAGCGGTGGCGAAGAGGCCGACCGCCAACGTGCCCCAGACACCGCAGGTGCCGTGCACGGAGATCGCGCCGACGGGATCGTCGACCCTCACCTTGTCGAAGAATTCGACCGAGAACACGACGAGCGCGCCGCCGATGGCGCCGATGATCAGCGCAGCCCAGGGCTCGACGAAGCCGCAGCCGGCGGTGATCGAGACGAGTCCGGCGAGCGCGCCGTTGAGCGTCAAACCGAGGTCGGCCTTGCCGTAGCGGACCTTCGCGACCGTCACGGCCACGATCGCCCCGGCGCCGGCCGAGAGCGTAGTGTTGATGGCGATCCAGGCGGCCTCGGTCGCGAGTCCGCCGGAGAGTCCGAGGGTCGAGCCCGGGTTGAATCCGTACCAGCCGAACCAGAGGATGAACATGCCCAGCGTGGCCAGGGTCATGTTGTGGCCCGGAATCGCGCGGACCTCGGAGCCGACGTACTTGCCGATCCGCGGTCCGACGAGGATGGCGCCCATCAGTCCGGCCCACGCGCCGACCGAGTGGACGAGGGTGGAGCCTGCGTAGTCCATGAAGCCGCGGTCGCCGAGCCAGCCGCCGCCCCAGCCCCAGTGGATCACGATCGGGTAAATGATCCCGGTCACGAACACCGTGTAGAAGAGGTAGGCGGAGAACTTGGTCCGCTCGGCCAGCGCGCCGGAGACGATTGTCGCGGCGGTAGCCGCGAACGCCCACTGGAAGAAGAAGACGGCTGCCTCGGAGACGCCATCGGTCTCGGTCAGTCCGCCGAGCGCGGGGAAGAACGAGTCGCCGCCGATGAAGCCGCCCTGCGAGCCGCCGAAGGCGAAGCCGAAGCCGACCGCCCACCAGACGACCGCGCCGAGCGAGGCGTCGAGCACGTTCTTCATCAGGATGTTGGTCGTGTTCTTGACACGCACGAACCCGGCTTCGAGCAATCCGAAGCCGGCCTGCATGAAGAACACGAGGATGCCGGCGATCACGAACCAGATCGTGTCGACGGCCAGGATGATGTCGGCCAGCGCGGCGGCGTTGTCTTCAACGCTCTGCCCATACGCAATGCCGAACGTGGCCAACAGGCCGGTGAGGATACCGAGGAACAACCCCAGTCCAGGTTTGCGGACCGCGCCGACAGAGAATCTGGGCGTCGTCCTGACCAATCGGGCAACTGTCATACAAGTCTCCCTTCCCGAGTTCCGGTCTGTTCAGAACCTACGAACGGAGTGGGAGTGAATGGTTTCACAAGCGTTGCGCCCATGTGTCCATTCGGTTGCGCGCACATTTCGGCGATGTTTCGTCGCCAATTCACCGTCATACCCGCGCTTGCCGCGGGTATCTCGCCCGTCGGAGTTGGCCGGGTCCCCGGTCCCTCAGGAGACATACGCATCAACCAACCAAAGTCGGCCCCGCGCCAAACAAAGTCGGCCCCGCGCAGGCGGGGCCTGCCGGCCAAACTGAACCCGACTCACCTCACAGATGGAGGACCTGGCAAGTCACACACTGCTGGCATACCCGCCTCACATCGACGCGTCCTCAAACCACCCGTCTGCGGTCTCGCTCTCTAATGGGAACAGGGCCTGGTTACACCAACGCTCGCAGCTTCTCCACCAACCGTTCCGCGTCCCCCAGGAACTCCGCCACCTCTTCGGCATCCAGCATGTCCTCGTAGTAGTTCCCGTGCAGCGATTCCGCGTGCGAGAAGAGGCTCCTGAGTTCGGCATCGTCGGTCTCCCGCACCAGAACTCGGATCGTCTGCCACAAATGCCGATGCTTCTCGTGAACCATCTCCCGCGACTCCGCCGCCGCCTTCACCAGCACCGCAGCTGCTCCCCAGCTCTTCTCCGAAGCCTGCGTCAGATCACCGTCGGCCAACAGCGACTGCGCGTGACGCAGGTATTCTGCACTCAACTCCTGGTAGTGAACAACCTGTTCCATTGTCATGCTCACATCCCAAGCGCACTCAGCTCTGCCAAGCACAACACGCAGGTGGCAAGTGGAACTCCCCCACTCTCGTATAGAACGTATGTACTCTGAAAGGAACGCCAGCTCACATTCAGGAGGCAACATGTCGTTCCCCAACTATCCGGACCCTGCCCAGCGAGCCCTCATGCTCCAGGCGTACGTGCTTCGACAGCAAGGTCTCACCTACCGACAGATCGGCGAGCGCATGGACCGTGCTGTGTCCACCGTGCACGGCTACCTGCGCGACTACGAACTGTTCCGCTCCGACCTCATCGCCGAACTCGCCGCCGATCAAATCGTCAGCCACCTGGTCCAACTCGCCGATCTCGATGATCCGCATCACGACCGCCGCCTCGCCGACATCCGCGAGCTGCGTCTGCTGCTCAGTTCGCTCCCGGCTTTCCGCTCAGGCGAGATCGAACGTACGGGTGACATCCTCCAGCCCGGAGTCGCCATCGACCGCTATGGCAACCGATTCCTCAAGCCCGATCGCGCGCACCCGCCCACTCCCGAGGAACTCGCCGAAGTCGAACGGGCCGAACAAGCTCAATCCGCAGCCCACCTCGACCCCGACCAACCGCTCGCCTACTGTCCCGAACCTGCCCGAACACAGCCGAACGCACCCGAACAGGAAGCGCCCGCGATCTCACGCCTCGATGCCCCGCGCCCCGACGCGGGGCCCAGTCCGCGCAACGAACCCGACCGAACACAGCCGAACGGAACCGAACACCAGCACGGTCCAAACCCAGTCCTGAACGGGAGATCGTCCAAACAGGACCGGAATTCCTCCCCGTCCGAACCGCTCGACGACCTGATCAGCGAAACCCTCGAACTGTTTCCCCATCTCAAAGGCCAGTCGGACCGCCAGATCCTCAACGCGCTGGAACAGTTCACCGAGCCAGTCATGGCTCGTCCCCGCTAGACTCCGCACATGGGACCTCGACTGATCAGAGCGCTGACCCGATTCCAGCAGCCGGTGTTCACGCTCATGCGGGGCCGGATGCAGGGGCCTCCAACGCTTCGGCTCTGGACAACCGGACGCAGGTCGGGGCGCGAGCGGTCGGTGTTGCTCCTCTATCTGGATGACGGCCCGCGCGTCATCGTCGTTGCCTCGTTCGGAGGTCACTCGGAACATCCCGAGTGGTGGAAGAACCTCACCGCCGAGCCGAACTGCCGCATCTGGTCAGCGAAGCGCGGCGCGGAGACGATGGTCGCCTCGGAGCTGGAGGGCGACGAGCGGGAAGCGGTCTGGGAGCGCCTGATCTCGATCTACTCGCCGTACGTGGGATACCAGGAGAAGACCACCCGCAGGATTCCGTTGGTGGCCCTGAGTCCGGCCGAGTGAGTCCTGCTGGTACGCTTGTCATAACTGCGGACTGGAGCTGCGCCGGCGGCGCATAGGGTGGTGGACCGTTTGAGTTTCTTTCGGCGACTGTTGGGCAACCCCTCGGAATCAACGAACACCCACGCCCAGCCATCTCCACCCCCATCTCCACCGCCTGCTTCATCACCCCCTTCGACCTCGTCCAGCGGCCCCAATGGCACTGTGCAGGCTGACGGCCGACCGCAACGGCGGCGACGAAAACGGAGGCCTCGCGCTGCGAGCGGCTCGCCAGCGCCAACCGCGGCAGCCTCGAATCACGCACCGGCCCAGGAAGCCCCTCGACCGCAGAAGCGGCGTCGCAATCGGCGCAAGCGCTCTGGTGGAGGCGGACCGCCCGCTCCGCAAAGCGCCACGCAGAAGGCGCTGCTCTCCGGCGGCTACAAGCTGCCGGCACTGAACGAACTGGACCAGGTTTCGTCGGATGACTGGCCGCCGGCCTTCTCGGCGTTGAACCTCTCGGATCGAATGCTGTCGGCCCTGACCGCGCTCAAGTTCGAAGAGCCGACGCCGATCCAGGAACAGTCGATTCCCATGCTGATGAACGGCCACGACGTGGTCGGCCAGGCGCAGACCGGAACCGGCAAGACCGTCGCGTTCGGCTTGCCGGCGGTCGAGGTCTGCGATCCCGATCTGGGCGAGTGCCAGGCGATTGTGCTCACGCCAACCAGGGAGTTGGCCCAACAGGTCGGTTCTGTGCTCGACTTCTTCGCGCGGGCGGCGGGACTCGAGGCGACAGTGCTGATGGGCGGACGCCGCCTGTCGGACGACTTCGCCAATCTCGAGCGCCGGCCGCAGATCGTGGTTGGTACCCCGGGCCGGATCATCGACCATCTCGAGCGGCGCACGCTGCGCCTCAACCGGGTGCGCATGGCCGTGCTCGACGAGGCCGACCGGATGCTCGACATCGGCTTCTATCCCGACATGCGCCGCATCCTCCGCCGCTGCCCCGACGACCGTCAGACGGCACTCTTCTCAGCCACGATCCCGACGCCGATCAAGTCCCTGATCCATCAGTTCATGCACGACCCGGAGCACGTTCACATCGCGCCCGAGATCGCAACGGCTGAAGGCATCTACCAGCGCTACTACGAGGTCGCCGACCGCGACAAGATCCGCGCCGTGGAGGAGCTCCTGCCCGAGCTCTCCGGCCGCACCCTGGTCTTCTGCAACATGAAAGTCACCGTCGACCGCCTCGTCCGTCGGCTCCTGGACCGAGGCCTTAACGCCGACGCGATCCACGGAGACCGCGATCAGCGCAAGCGCGACCGGGTCATGGGCCGGTTCCGCTCAGGCGACCTGCAGTTCCTGATCGCCACCGATGTCGCCGCCCGTGGACTCGACATTCCCGACGTTCAGCACGTCGTCAATTTCGACCTGCCGCAGACCGCCGAGGACTACGTCCACCGCGTCGGCCGCACGGGCCGCGCCGGAGCCGAAGGCTCCGCCATCTCCTTCGTCGGCGAATGGGACTTCGATCAGTTGGAGAAGATCCTCAAACTCGTCGGCGACGACCTCCAACGCGGCGAACTGGAGCTCTACTCCTCCGGCTAGTGGATCTGCCAGCCCGAGTTCTGCCACATCCGGCGCGCCTCTCCGTGGATGTTCGAACGAGCCGCAATCAAACCCCTGATCGACGGTTCCGCCTGATTGAACTGCAGCGGCTTCCCATCGATATCCGTCACGGTCGCCCCGGCGGCGCCGAGCAGCGCCGCCCCGGCGGCCAGATCCCATTCGCTGCGGCGACCCGGCGTGAAGACCAGGCAGCCCTTGCCCGTCGCCAGCAGCGCCATCCGATACGCGATCGAGCCGACCGGCATCACCTTCGTCCCGTCGGGCACCGGCGGCAAGTCGCCATAGTGCCACTCGCCCCGCCCGACCAGCATGTAGCTCTCCGAGAGAGACGAAGTGCTCTCGAGGTTGAACCCTCCGTCATCCGAGTCAATGGTCGCGGCGAACATCTCATCCGCCTCGGGGTTGTAAACCACGCCCATGACCGCCCGCCCGTCGAGCGCCAGCGCAATAGAAACGGCATACTCTGGCACTCCCTGAAGGAACTCACGCGTGCCGTCGAGCGGATCCACGATCCAGACACGCCGGTGCAACAATCGCTCGCGGTCGTCGTGGGCCTCTTCGGAGAGCCAGGCGTCCTCAGGGAAGGCGCCGAGCAGCGTCTCGCGGAGCGCCGCGTCGACTTCGACATCGGCCTCCGAGACCACCTCGTAGCTGAACCCGCGTCCGCTCCAGTGCTGTCGGTCGCTGCTCTGCTTCCAGCCATAGCGGGCGCCCGACTGCTGGAAGCGCTGCAGGATCTCGCCGCCGCGCCGGGCGGCCTCCCGGGCGGCCTCCAGCTCCGCAGTCAGGTCAGGAAGTGATGAAACGATTAGAAGCCCGCCTGCTTGTCGACTTCGCCGACGAGTTCTCGGTTGCCTCGGTATCGACGCAGGTTCTCGCAGAAACGCTCGAGGTTGCGGCCCGCTCGCAGTTGCGAAGCGCCGGCAGTGTGCGGCGTCATCACGATGTTCTCGATCTCGAAGACTCGGTGGTCCTGCGGCAGCGGTTCGCCCTCGACCACGTCAAGCGCCGCCCCGCGCAGGTGTCCCGATTCAACGGCGTCAATCAACGCCTCCAGCTCAATGATCTCACCCCGCGTGACGTTCACAATCACCGATCCCGACTTCATCTTGGCGAATGTCTCGGCGTTGAAGAGGTGTCGGGTCTCGGCAGTGAGCGGCGTACAGACCGCGACCACGTCGGACTTCTCCAGCAGCGTGTCGAGCTGGTTCATGTGTCCCACGACCGGAACGATCGGCGTGCCGCGCACGGCGACCGCGTCGACCGCGCGGACGTTCATCCCGAAGCCGTTGGCGCGCTCGGAAATGGCGCGTCCGGTGCCGCCGAAGCCGACGATCCCCATCGTCAGACCGGAGAGCTCGAACGCCGCGCGCCGCATTGGCACCCGGCCGCCCCAGGCCTCGCCCTTGAGCGTCATTGCCGACTTCAGCGAGCGAGCCAGCGCCAGCAGGAGCGCGAAGGCGTGGTCCGCGAGGTGGGGCCCGACCAGGCCCTTCTCTCCGGTCAAGGGAATGTCCGCGTTCTTGAAGTCGTCGAACAGGTAGCCGTCGACGCCGGAAGCGGTGGCGTGGACCCACTTCAGCTCTTTCGCCTCAGCGAACAGGTCGGGCGTGAGATATCCGAGCAGCACTTCGGCGTCGGCGATCATCTCCATCGCGTCCTCGCGGTTGTTGGCGACGACGACATCGGCCTCGGGTCCGGAAGCGGCGCGAATCATCTCGAGTTGCGCCTCGGAGACTTCGGGCAGGGTCAGTCCGGGCATCACGAGTACGCGCATGGGTTGTCTGCTCCTGAGTCCAGCTGGGGCGCGACCGGTGAGCGCCAGCGGTCAGAGTACCACCGGCAGTGCTCGACACAGGCCGCCGTAGACTGGCTCGCGAATCGGGTTTCAGCAAGTGAGGAGCGAACATGGCTGACGTGCAATTCGGGGCGCAGGTCTCGGCGTATCTGACATCGTGGGAGGAGATTCGCGCCGTCGCTCAGACGATGGACGCCGGCCGCTATGACTCAATCTGGTTCGCCGATCACTTCGTCCCGCCGAATCGGGGCAAGGAAGTCGAGGACCGCGAGGCATTCGAAGCGTTCTCGCTTGCTGCTGCTGTGGGCGTGGCCACGGAGACGCTGCGAATCGGTCACCTGGTGCTGGGCAACACCTACCGGAACCCGGGTCTGGTGGCGAAGATCGCGGGGTCGGTGGACCACATCTCGCACGGTCGCTTCACACTTGGCATTGGCGCCTCGTGGTTTCTGCGCGAGCACCAGGCGTACGGCTGGGACTTCCCCAGTATGAAAGAGCGGCAGGACCGTTTCGAGGAAGCGTGTAAGATGCTGCGCAGCATTATCCATAACGACGGCGCCCGGGTGACGTTCGACGGGCAGTACTATTCGCTCGACGACGCTCCCCTGTCGCCGGGAAGCTACAACAACCCGATACCCATCCTCGTTGGTGGCACCGGGCCGAAGCGAACGTTAAGAACGCTTGCCTTGTACGGTGACATTCTGAATCTCGACGGCTGGGCCGGCCGTGGGATGTCGGTGGAATTACTGAAGGAGAAGGTTGACATACTCCACGCCCATTGCGAGGACGTCGGCAGGGATCCCTCAGAGATTAAGATTACAGCATTGATGCCGTGCCTGCTGACCGACGATGAGGTTGCAGCGAAAGAGTGGGAAGAGCGCATCGGCCCGGGTACGTTAAACGGAAGCGCGGACAAGATAGCGGAGCGTATCGGTGAGTTCATCGATTACGGTATCGACGAGATCATGTTCGGCCGACGCGGCGACAATGATCCCGAGTACTTCCAGCACCTGGACGATGAAGTGATTGCTCAGTTTCGATAGGAGCGATGAACAGTTGTAACTGACAAACTGCAAATCGAAGGAGATGACAATGAAGGTTCGACGTATGGGCCGCACCGGCTTACGTGTATCGGAGATCTGCCTGGGAACGATGACCTTCGGGTATCAAACCGAGACCGATGAAGCATTCCGGATTATGGACACCGCCTTTGAAGGAGGCGTAAACTTCATTGACACCGCTGATGTGTATCCATTGGGCTCAGATGATGTGGGAACAACTGAGTCAATCGTCGGTCGCTGGCTGGCGGGTAGGCCTCGCGATCAAGTCGTCCTGGCGACCAAGTGCGTCGGTGCGATGGGTCCCTCGCCGAACCAGAGGGGAGCGTCGCGCCAGCACATCCTGTCGGCCGTGGATGAATCATTGCGCCGATTGGGTACCGATTACATCGATCTCTATCAGTTGCACTCGCCCGATTGGTCGGTGCCGGTGGAGGAGACGATGCAGGCGCTTGACGACCTCGTGCGCTGGGGCAAGGTGCGCTACGTCGGTTCGTCGAACTACCGCGCCTGGCAACTGGCGCTGTCATTGGGCGCTTCGGACAGGGCCGGTATCACGCGGTTCGACTGCGACCAGCCGCGCTACAACATCCTCTGGCGCGACATCGAGTCCGACCTGCTCCCGCTCTGCCGTGACCAGGGAGTCGGAATCATCGCCTACAACCCCCTGGCCGGCGGCTTCCTGACCGGCAAGTACCGAAACACCGAGGATCTGCGCGACGACACCCGCTTCACCCTGGGCAGCGCCGGCCCGCGCTATCGTGCCCGCTACTGGCACGACATCCAGTTCGAGCAGGTCGCCCGCCTGCAGACCTACTTCGCCGAGCGAGACATCAGCATCACCCACGCCGCCATCGCCTGGGTGCTGGCGCAGAACGGGATCACCTCGGCAATCGTGGGAGCGTCGAGGGCGGAGCAGATCGTGGATTCGCTTAAGTACTCGGAGGTCGAGTTGAGTGAGGAGGACCTGGAGTTCTGCGATCGTCCTTGGTATGAGATTCCGCGTCCAACGGACCCTGAAGTTGCGATGCGGTAATGCAAAGCACTCCTCCGACAAGTCTCGTGATACCCGCGCTCGTCGCGGGTATCTCGCTGAACTGAGCGCGGATGCCCCCTGCCGTATGCAGCGAGATTGCCGCGGCAAGCGCGGCAATGACGAAGGTGTTGGTTACAACCACACCGCCTCGTGCGACCCAGGCTTCACGGTCCGACCCCACTTTGGTGTCATGTCGCTGAACTGGATGGGGAAGCTCAGGCGGGTCAGCGTCCCGTAGTCCGACTCGACGTCTTCGCTGTACTTGTCGGCGAGGCGCCAGCCCTCTTCGGGATCGGCGTCCGATATCTGGTGGGGCGTTCCCAGTCGGAGGAACCAGGATGCCGTCTGGCCCAGGGCGACCCTGACGTGCCAGCTGCCTCCCTCGATGGAACGTCTTCGCAGCGCTTCGAGCGCCCCGTAGGCGCCCCAGTATCCGGTGCCGTAGTCGTTGAGCGCGATGGCCGGGCCGACGCCCATCATGCTGGTCATGTCCTTCTGCTGGACGTGATGAATGCCCGACGCAGCCTGCACGTTGCCGTCGAAGCCTCGCTTCTCCTGCCAGGGACCGAACTGTCCGTAGGCGTTCTCGGAGATGTAGATGATCCCGGGGCAACGCTCGGCCAGGGCTTCCGGGCTGAGGCCTCGTCGAGCCAGCGACTTGGCGCGATACGACTGGCTGAAGATGTCGGCGTCCTCGAGCAAATCCCAGAGGGCGTCGCGCCCCTCTATGGTGTCGAAATCGACGTGGGCGCGGCGTTTGCCGTGTCCGGTATCGGCTTGCGCAGCCTGCAAGTCGGCGACGTCGGGCGCGCCAATGTGCAGCACATCCGCGCCGAGCGCGGCAAGCGTGCGTGAGATGGTTGGTCCGGCGAGCACCTTGGTGTTGTCGATCACCCGGACGCCGTTGAGCGGCAGCTCGCCACCGGGGATTGGTTTGGGAGGCGCGTCGCCGATCCGCTCGATGATCACGGCAGGGGAATCGGCCAGCAGCTTGCCCTGCGGGTGAACGTTCCACTCCTCCGGCGACTTGACGACGACGCCGGGAAGTTGCGCCGCATTCAGCCGGGCTTCCATGTCGTCCCCATCGTGCGCGGCCACATACTCAGCAATGTTGTCGTACGAGCAGTCGAGGACTTCCAGTGTGCGCTCGGCGATGTGCGGGAATCCGCTCAACAGGTACAGATATCGACCGTCGCTGGTCGGGAAGATTCCCTGTCCGGGCGCCATGGAGTCGGGCATCGACTCCAACGCGTTCTGGCCGTCGATCTTCAGCACCCACATCGAGGAGATGCCGACTGCGGCCTGTCCCATGTTGATCTCGGCCGATTGCCGCCGCCCGGTCTGCTGGCAGCGGATGTCGTCAACGACGCCGGCGATGTTGCCCAGGATTGACGCGACACCTGAAGCGAGTCGCAGCGGCGACGGATAGATGGGATCGCCGTCGCCGACGAAGCGGATGTCGGAGTCGGTCGGCTCGACGCCTGCGGCTCGCGTGATGGCCTCGAAGTCGGCTCGTTGCAAGGACATGGTCTGTTCCTGTCACATCTGGTGGTCGCGAGTCAGACTAGCGAGTTGTGCTGCATATGCTGACGGTCAACGGACGCTGACTGAGGTGGAGCGCGTGGCTCGACAGACAAGACAGGGCAATGGCGATCCCCTGTGGCGCCTGGCCAGAAGTCGGGGGCTCAATCGGCGTCGATTTCTGACCCTGCTGTTGGCCGGAGGGACGGCCGCCGTGCTGGCGGCCTGCGGCGACGCGATCCCTGAGTGGTCGGGCGGCGCCGACCAGTCTGTTGCTTCCGTCGAACCTCCGTTGGTCTTCAAGGATCCGACGCCGTTCATCGATCATGGCCAGGCAGGACTGGAAGCTCGCCTGGAGTTGCAGACTGGTTCGATTACTTCCAACGAACAGTTCTTCGTACGCAACAACTCGCGCAGCGTGGACCTCGACATCGAGCGCTGGTCGCTGGTGATTGAAGGCGATGCCGTTGACGAAGGAACAGAGCTCAGATTCGACGACATCCTCCGGTTGCCCCAGCGCAGGATGACCGCCTACCTGGAGTGCGCCGGCAATCATCGGGTGATGTTCGATTTGCTGCAGGGCCGCGCTGCCAGCGGCACCCAGTGGGGACGTGGGGCGATCGGCAATGCCGAGTGGACCGGGGTCTCGTTAGCGGATGTGCTGACGCTCGCCGGCGTGACTGACGATGCCGTCAGCGTCTTGCTCATCGGGCTGGATCCAGAGTCTCCGGAAGGGGGATTCCGCCGCGTGATGCCGCTCGAGAAGGCCATGCATCCCGACACCCTGCTGGTCCATCGAATGAACGGCAAGCCGCTGCCGACGGACCATGGATTCCCCCTACGGGCGATCGTGCCGGGATGGGTCGGCTCGTCGCAAATCAAGTGGTTGGGGCGAATCGCCGTTTCTGCTGAGCCACAGTGGACTCGCAACAACACGACCTCCTATGTGTTGATCGGTGATGAGTACGAGCCGGACGGCGAGGCCGACGGCCGTGTCGTGACGCTTCAGTCGATCAAAAGCGCCCTGGCATTGCCCTGGCCGGCTCGGCTGAGTGCCACTCGTCACCAGTTGGCGGGATACGCGCACTCGCCATATGGCGAGATTGCTTCGCTGGAGTGGAGCGACGACGCCGGGACAACCTGGCATCGTGCTCGGCTCGCGAGTCGGCAGGTCGAATACGGTTGGGTTCAGTTCGCATTCGAGTGGAATGCCTCGGTTGGCGAACACACGATCAGGACTCGAGCAACTGACATGGACGGGAACACGCAGCCGGAATCAGTGCCCTTCAATGAGAAGGGGTACCTGTTCAATCAGCCGCTGCCGCATCCGATTTCGGTCGCCTGAGGCCCGCCCGTCTACGTTACCCTTGGCCGAACTTCAAACCCTGGGAGGGACTGCGATGCGCGCTGCCGTACTTGAGGCTCCGAATACTCCGTTGTTGGTCAAGGATTTGGTCCAGGACGAGCCGCAATATGGCGAAGTGCGGGTGAGGATGGGCGCAGCCGGGATCTGCGCCTCGGACCATCACATCATGGAGGGCACGGCCGCATTCCCGCTGCCCTCGGTGCTGGGACACGAGGGCGCCGGCACGATCGAACAAGTCGGACCGGGCGTCATCAGCCTGAAGCCGGGCGACCGCTGCATTCTCTCGTTCGTCACCCCCTGCGGGCAGTGCCCGACCTGCCGCCGCGGACAGCCCCAGCTCTGTGACCTGCACCAGGCGACCGGCTCGCGGCTGCTCGACGGCACCGTGCGGCTGCACGACGAATCCGGACGCGAGATCTATCAAATGGGCAAGCTCGGCGTGTTCGGCGAGCATGTCGTCACCGCCCAGCAGGCCTGCTTCCCGATTCCCGATCAGGTGCCGATGGAAGTCGCGGCACTGATTGGTTGCTCCGTCACGACCGGCGTCGGCGCCGTGATCAATCAGCCGACGGCTCGGGCCGGGATGACGGTGGCCGTGATTGGCGCCGGCGGCGTCGGACTGAACGCAATCCAGGGCGCGAAAATGCTCAACGCGAGCAAGATCATCGCGGTCGACATCCACGACCACAAACTCGAGTTTGCCAGGAAGTTTGGCGCGACCGACACGGTCAACGCCCGCAACGTCAACGCTGCCGCGGCGGTGGTGGAGCTCTCCAATGGCGGCGTCGACTTCGCCTTCGACACGTTCGGCTCCGACGTCACCGCGAACCAGGTCTTCGAGTCGCTGGGCAAAGGCGGTACCGGCGTAATCGTCGGGCTGGCGCCGACCGAGGCAGTCGGATCGTTCGACCTCGTCGACATGGTGCGCAAGCAGAAGACGATGGTCGGTTCGTACTACGGCTCAGCCTCTCCGCATCGGACCTTCGAGGTCCTGGTCGACGCCTACGTCAATGGCCGAATCCAGATCGATCACATCGTCCAGCGCAAGTATCCGCTGGACGAAATCAACGAGGCCTTCCAGGCCCTCGAACGCGGCGAAGACGGCCGCGGCGTGATCATCTACGACTAGTCGGCCTGCGGTTACTCCAGCGTAGCGACGTGCTGGCTCTTGACGAGGTCCCAATCGATGTCGAAGCCGAGGCCGGGCCTGGTCGGCGCTGAGACCGTGCCTCCCGACATGTCGATGTCTTCGACCAGGCCGTAGAGGAAGCCGCCGGTGCTGGGGAAGTACTCGAAGAACTCGCAGTTGGGCACGGCCATCGTGACATGCAGGTTGGCCACGTTGTTGAGACTGTTGCCGCCGTGGTGGATCTCGCACTTCATCTGGAATCCCTCGGCCAGATGGCAGAGGCGCACGAGCGGCGTGATCCCGCCGGTCACCGCGACGTCGCCGCGCAGGATGTCAGTCGCGTACTGCGTGATCCACTGGGTCATGCCGTAGTAGCGGCCGGGCGCGTACTCGGTCGACATGATCGGGATGTCGAGCTTCTGGTGCAGCTTGACGTAGCTGTACAGGTCATTCTCGTCCAGCGGATCCTCGTACCAGTAGAAGTCCAGATCTTCAATCGCCCGGCCGACTCGGACCGCGTCCTCGTACTGATACGACCACATGCTGTCTAGCATCAGGATCATCTCGTCGCCGACAGCCTCTCGCACCGCCTCGCAAATCCTGATGTCCGCCTTGGCCTCGCCGTGCGGATGGAGCTTGTGCGCGATCCAGCCGTCCGACTGAAACTCGAGCGCCTCCTGGACATACTCCTCCGGCGACTCCCACCAGGCGGTCGACGAGTAGACCGGCACCTCGTCTTTGCACGTCCCGAGCAGCCGGTGGATCGGCTGGTCGGCGAGCTTCCCGTTGATGTCCCAGAGAGCGATGTCGATCGCGCCAATCGCGGCATGCGAGACGCCCCGATTCTGCTTGTAACAGTCCGCCCAGATCCGGCCGATGTCCTGCGCATTCTTGCCCATCACGCGCGGTTTGAGCAGATCGATCAGCGGCTGCGCGTGGTACTCCGGACGCGACAGAAACGCATTCCCCGTGACACCGGCGTCGGTCTCGATGCTCACAACCGACAGCTGATTGCGCCCGCCAAAGCGCATCCCCGATCCGACCCGCCAGTTGGGCGTCTCCCAGTCGAACACATCGACCTTGACGTTGGTAATCGTGACCATTGGTTGCTCGCTTCCCTCTATCGACAATCCGCGACCCTCACCCTAGCCCTCTCCCTCAGGGAGAGGGAACCAGAGAAGCGTCCCTTCCGGCTCCCTCTCCCCGAGGGAGAGGGTTGGGGTGAGGGTCCTTGATCGCTTGCAAATCAACTACGATGACCACTGGGCAGGCGACCGTCGTGCGGGGGACCCTAGTGCCGCGACGGACGTCCACGCGCGGGCCGCTAACCCGCGCGCCCGTTCTTACCGACCCCTGAATTCCGCCGGACGCTTCTCCAGGAAGCTGTCGATCCCTTCCTGACGATCCTCCGAGTCTCCCGTCACGCCCAGACCCCAGGCTTCCCGCTCGACCTGCATGTCGAACGTCGACGCCTGGTTGTTCACCAGACGCTTGGTCAGCTCGATCGCCAGCGACGGACCGCGCGCGATCTTCTCCGCCAGCGCGATCGACTCCTCGACCAGCGTCTCAGGGTCCAGCGTTCGATTCACCAACCCGTACCGCTCCGCATCCGACGCGTTCAGCGGCTCGCCCGTGTACATCAGCTCCAGCGCCCGACCCTTGCCCAGCATCTGCGGCAGATAGTACGTGCTGCCGGTGTCGGGCGTGATCGCCCGGTGGACAAACGCCGAGATAAACCGCGCATTCGTCGACGCCAGCCGGATATCGCAGGCCAGCGCCAACGACATCCCCGCGCCCGCCGCCGCGCCGTTGACCGCCGCCACGATCGGCTTCGGATAGTCGTTCAGCGTCGAGAACAGCACCCCGTAATGCCCGATCGGCGCCTCCTTGTGACGCCGATACCCGCTCGCCTCATCCAGCTCGTCCGACAGCTTGCGCATCGCCGCCCCGCCCGTCACATCCGCGCCTGCGCAGAAGCCGCGACCCGCCCCCGTAATCACCATCGACTTGACCTCGTCGTCATGCCGGGTCGACTCCAGCACGTCCAGCAACTCAAACACCAGACGAGGCCCCATCGCATTCATCTTCTCAGGACGATTCAGCGTCACAATCGCGACGTGGTTCTGGATCTCAAGAGTCAGGTCTTCGTAGGTCATGGTGCATCCCTTCGGCTACGCGTCATGCTATTGGGTCGGCGGACCCTCACCCCAGCCCTCTCCCAGAGGGAGAGGGAGTTAGAGGGGAGGGTTCTGATCCCCTCTCCCTGAGGGAGAGGGTTAGAGCCTGCCCCCGCGGAGGCGGGGGGTGAGGGCCCCGCGCCAGCGCCCCACACCGACCATCCCGCAGATACACTGCCCCATAGGGCAGGGAACGGCACAGATCAGTTGGGCAGTACCCTCTCCATAGCCCCGAAGCGGCTCTCAAACGCTTCCGGGGCTGCCCTACACCTTGTACCCACCATCCACCGAGATCACCTGACCCGTAATCCCCGCCGACTCCGGCGACGCCAGCAGCGCCGCCATCGGACCCAGCTCCTCCGGCTCCAGCACCCGATTCTGCAGATTCTCCGACGCCCGCCAGGCGTGCGCCTCCTCCGCCGACATGCCCGCCGCCTTGCCCATCGCCTCCCAGTCGACCAGCGCCGTGTTCGTCCAGCCCGGACACAGGCAGTTCACCGTAATCCCGTAGGCCGCCGTATCGTGCGCCAGCGCCCGCGTAAACCCGATCAACCCGTGCTTCGCCGTTGAGTAGGCCAGCGCCCCGCCCGACCGCTTGGCGTAGCCCGACCCAATCGTCAGGATCCGCCCGTAGCCCGACTCCCGCATATGCGGCAGCGCCTCCCGCGTCGTCCAGTACGCCGACGTCAGGTTCAGCGCCAGGTTCGCCTCGAACACGTCGTCGTCGTGCGTGAACGGATCCTGCGACCCCCGCAGCGGCGCGCCGCCGCCCACATTGTTAACCAGGATGTCGCAGGACCCGAACTCCGACACCGCACGCCGCACCGGCTCCTTCGACTGCTCCCGATCCAGCGCATCCGCAATCACCGCCAGCCCCCGCGTCCCGATCGCCTCGACCTCCCCCACGACCGCATCCAGCTGCCCCTGAGTCCGCGACGACACCACAATATCCGCCCCCTGCCGAGCCATCTCCAGAGCAATCGCCCGCCCAATCCCCCGTCCACCCCCGGTCACCACCGCCGTCTTCCCATCAAGGCTGCCCATATCAACGCTCCATCCCAAATCTGAGTTGGCGGCAGGATAGGCCACGAACGGTTAGCTCCCCCCGCGCCAAACATTCCAAGTCGGCCCCGCGCAGGCGGGGCCCCGCAATACACAGCAGTTCCCTGCACCCCCGCCTGCGCGGGGGCGACTCCTCCGATGAACGCCCCTTGCCATCAGAACACACGTTCATGTACCATCGACGGCCTACCAATGCACCGAGAGGAACCGATATGCCCCCGCAAACCCCCGATACAATCGCCCCAGTACGCGCTTTCGTACGCCACCGACGCCGACAGGTCCGCCGCACCCGACGCTGCCGACCGCTCCCCAGCTTCCAGCCCCGGGCGGCGATCGCCCAGCCCCGAGAGGCGACCGCCAATCGCTACGCTCACACGAAAGAAGGATCCCAGTGGTGACCACCCGAGACCTCGAGCAAGTCGTCGAAAGCGCCCTCCTCGACGCCGGCGTCCCGGAAGAGCGAGCGCGCGCAGCCGCCGCGCGCCTCGGAGACGAACTCGTCCAGCTCCCCACCAAAGCCGACCTCGACGAACGCATCCGCCAATCCGAGCGGCTCACCAACGAACGATTCGACGCCGTCGACCACCGCTTCGACGCCATCGCCGTGCGCATCGACATGCTCGAACGCACCATGTGGCGCGTCTTCCTCGGCATGGGCACGATCATGCTGGCCATGTTCGGAGCCGTCTTCGGCGCCCTGATGTACGCCGTCTTCGGAGCGTGACGCCCGCCGGACCCCTCCGCCCCTTTTTCCCGTCATTCCCGCGCCCCCTCCGTCATTCCCGCGCAGGCGGGAATCCATCCAGGACCAACCTCACCTGGCTGGAGCCGAGGCCATCTGCGTATCAGGACACGCCCAAGGTCCGAGACGGCGTTCGGCGGAGCGGATCGCCCGTCTCGAATCAGGCTCACACGGAGATCCACGGCCCAGGGCGCGATCCAACGCTCAGCTGCATGGATTCCCGCCCCCGCATCAAGTGCGGGGCAGGCTGCGCGGGAATGACGGTGGTGATTGGTCGTCCCCAGCGTCGACCGCGACTCAGGCATTGCCGGCGGCCGACCACCACCGAACATTCTCAACCACGTCCAACCACCCCGCCGACCACGAAACCCAGCAAAACACGCCACCTGACCCCGTTTTTCTCCAAACCCCGCCCAGAAAAAAATTTCCGGCCAACCACCAACCACTCCGTCATCTCCGCTCTCCCCCCGCGCGAGGAGAGGAGATGCCTCGCCCACTTCCGCTCTCCCCCCGCGCCAGCGGGGGGAGATGCCGCAGGCAGAGGGGGGTCCGCAGCGTTGACCACCTGGCGGGTTGGCGCGGGCGTCCCCCCCCCTTCAGTCGCTCCGCGACAGCTTCCCCCCAGGGGGCAGCGCAGACCAACCTCTGCTAGAGTGCACCAGACCCACCCGACCCCCCGACCCATCAGCCGGAGCAGGGATTGTTGCGCGAGTGTAATTTTGGCTATCGGACGCCCGATAATCGGTTGCGTAGCGGGGTCGCAATCGGCGAAGATCACGACGTGGAATATCGATTCCTGGGGCGAACTATGTGCGGGCGGGGCCTGCGCAGGTCCCCAACCAGACCCCGATTGAACCCGGGGAAGCGCGGGGACCAGCTCCACCGCATGGAAAGAGAGGGCGCCATCGGCAAGAGAGACAGCGCACACCCGGTTCGCAGCCGGGGACACGCACGAGGCGAGCGGCCACAGGCTCCGTTCGCCCATTCGGCCCCATGAAAGGGCAGACAATGATTCAAACTCTTGCGCGAAAGCGCACCAATGCGGTGGCACTGGCGGTAATCGCCGCCCTGATCGCCGCGATGTTCGTCGCGTTCATCCCTGCGCGCGCTGACCACGCGCCCGATGCACTCGGCGATGTCAACTTCAACACCGCTCAATGTAACGCCGGTGTCTTGCAGGGCGACGGTGACGACAGCGGTACCTTTGACGACCAAGTGCAGGTGTACGTCCGAGACGCAACGCCGACAGACACGACAAACGCCGGCACCATTGCGACCACCGAAGGTGACCAGCCTGGTTTCGCCAACTTGACGTCTGATCTGTGTAAGGCAGAGGACACCTCAACCACTCCGACAACCCCGGCTGTCAACAATGACGTCTTCTTCTCAATTACGCCGAACGGCACTGAGACACCAATCATCACGAAGCTGAACCCCAATGCTTCGATCAGGGTTGGCGACTCGGACGGCGTTGTTAAGGCTGGCGTTGATGTCGTGGCGACGATCTCGCTCAAGACCATTGAGCCTGCCGCGGCGGGCGAAGTGACGATCGCTTGGGTGCGAGTCTCTGGCGAGCTCGACAACCCGACCAAGGATGGCGACGGAACTGACTTCCCGGCCACGCATGTATTCGCCAATGCCGGCTCGAAGACCCCAGCCGGGCTTTCTACTACGGCATTGATCGAGATTCCCGAGGGAACCACTGAGAAGGAATACACCGTCTCAGCGCGACTTGAGTACAACCATGATGGCGACGACGGCACAACCCCCGTCAAGGTACTCACGCCGAGCGCCAAGTTCATAGTTGGCGACCCCGGCATTAACGCTGCTTCGGCAAGCCTCACGCTGGGCAACGCTCACGACGAAGATCCGCTGACGTCCGCTAACGACGTGGTAGCGGAGGACGGTACGGAGCCGGCCAACGGTGGCGATGTCTGGCTGCGACTTTCGGTCTCGAACTCTCGCGGTGAGAAGGCCAATGCTGCTGGGCTCAACACCATCACGGTGATCGCTCCCGGCGCGACGTTGTCTCTGCACCCGTCAACAGCGGCAGGTACTCCTGGTGACGCCATTGACAGCGCCACCCAGCTGAGTGGCGGATCCAACAGCATCAGTGTCAACGAAGGCGGAACCGGCGGCGCTGCCGTCACGGTTGGTCAGACAACCTTCATCAAGGTCTCACGGGCAGGTAGCCCGCCCAAGCCGGGCACGGTTACCGTCTACGCCCTCGTGATCGGCACTGATGGTGCGCCGCGCTCAGAGGATGTCGACGTGATCTTCACTGGCTCAGCCGCTTCGGTCGTGCTGGGCGACGGCGTCAGCGTCGGACAGCCCGGAGAGGGTGCTCAGGCGCAAGCCGAGATTTCCCTTAGCGCGGTTGACGCTGGCGGCTCCGACGCGACGTTCGGCACCGTGGTCTACAGCGTGACAGACGCCGATGGTGACCCGGTCAGCCAGTCCAAGGTCAAGGCTGAGACCAGCACCAAGGGCTCTAGCACCGAGAAAGACACGGACAACAACCCGAACGTGAAGGTGGTTCTTATCACCGTGGATGACAGCGCCAGCCCCGGCGTGTACACGGTTGAAGCCTCACTGAGCGGCGTGGACGACTCTGAAGACACGGCGACCGTGACGGTCTCCGGCATAGCGGCCAACGTTGTGCTCTCTTCCAGCTCGATGACCAGCGACACCATCGGTGACGTGATCACCGTGACTGCGATGGTCACTGACGCAGACGGCAACGCCATCTCCGATGGCCAGCTTGTGACGTTCGATGTCTCTGGTGAGGGCTTGGTCCAGATCGGTTCCGACGCCAGCACAGGCGCGGACGGCATGGCCGGCTTCCAGTCGAAGACCAAGGGCGGCTCCGCATCGGCTTTGTTCACCGTGACCGGCGAAGGCACTGCCGTCGTCAGCGCAGTGATCGGTAGCCAGACGGCCGTCGCCGTGATCGTCAGCACCGCTGGTTCAGCTGCGGCACCTCAGGACGTCACCCTTGACTGCCTGAGCTCGCTCACCGGCTTCTCCAGCTACACCTGCAGCATGGGCAGCACGGCCTCCGAGCTCTTCGGAATGCTCTCCGGCCGTGGCGCCACCGCCATCCACCTCTGGAATGGCAGCATGTGGGTCC
>JAPPBN010000016.1:0-11255 GCA_026705025.1 Chloroflexota bacterium
GGTCGGAGGCGTCGTTGTACCACTTGCCGTAGGTGTCGCGCAGGTAGCGCTGGTGGGGCTTGAGCTCTTCCCAGAGGGCTTCGGGGTCGTCGCTGACGTAGCCGCCGGCGGAGAGCAGAACCTCGAAGTCGGCGGGGTCGTCGCCCTGTTCTCGGAGGGCGTTGGCCCAGGCGTCGTAGACCGGGCGGTCGGCGACGATCATCAGGTTGGCCTTGAATCGGGCGGCGCGTCGGGCGGCGGCCTCTGAGCGGGCACCAACCCAGAGCGGGAAGGGCTGCTGAATCGGCGGCGGTGTGACCTGGACGTCCTTGACCTGGTAGTGGCGACCGTCGAGGGTGACCGATTCTCCGGCCATGGTGCGGGTGATGATCTCGAGCGATTCGTCCATGATCGAGGCGCGGTGGCGTCGGTTCACGCCGAAGCCGTCGAACTCTTCGATCCGGTAGCCGAGTCCGACGCCGAGGTCGAGTCGGCCGTTGGAGAGGATGTCGACGGTGGCGGCGTCCTCGGCGACGCGGATTGCGTTGTGGAGGGGGAGCAGGAGGACCCAGGTTCCGATCCGGACTCGGGTGGTGAGGCGGGCGATGGCGGCGGCGATGGGCAAGACGGATGGCGTGTAACCGTCGTCGATGAAGTGGTGCTCGGTGATCCAGATGTGGTCGTAGCCGAGCAACTCGGCGTAGACGATCTCGTCGAGGAGTTCGTCGTAGGACTGGGCCCAGGGCTTGCGCCACTGGGGCGGGTTGCGAAAGTCGTAGATTAGGCCGAACTTGGGCGCTGCATTGCCCATCAGTAGAGTCCTATCCGTCCGCCGAGGGGGATGTCGAGCAGTTCCGAGCGCGGTGCGACGTGATTGAGTTCGTTCTTGACCGGCGCGAGCGCGTCGGGGCCGGTCATATCGTGGGTCATGGGCGGCATCCAGTCGTCGTGGTGGCCGAGCACGATGCGCGGCGCGCGGAGCATGTCGGACATTCGGCCGACGAACTGCGCGAGCGAGCCCTGGATCGGTTCGCCGTCGATGTTGGGTCGTCCGGCCATGGCGACGATGGCGACGTCGGGGCGCATGTTCTGGACGACGCCGGTCCAGCAGCCCGACGTGTCGTGGTAGAAGATCGAGCCGTAGGGGGTGTCGATCAAGTAGGCGAGGGCGCCGCCGGTGTCGTTGGAGCCGAGGCAGCTGGCAACGTGGTCGGTCATCTGGGTCTGGGCGTCTGAACCGAGGTCCTGGGAGCGTTCGCCGAGGGAGCCGCCGATGTCGATCGAACCTCGGCTGCCCCAGCGTTCCTCCTCGGTCAGACCGTACTGTCCGAGGACGACCTTACCCGGGTCCCATGAGCCGGTGGTCCAGATGCAGGAATGCAGGCTGGGGAAGACCTCGATGGTGATGTCCCTGGAGATGCGGTGACGCTCGCCACCCTGCTAGCGGAGGAGCTGGTCTTCGGAGATGCCGGCTTCAAGTAGCACGCGGGCGGACTCGTTGGAGCCAATCACCGGCGCGCCGGTGTTGGCGGCGATTACCTCGGCTCCGGCGATGTGGTCGAAGTGGGAGTGACCGACCAGGACGGCATCGGCGCGGGAGATGTCTGCTGCAGTGAGGCCAACGTCCGGCGCGAGCGGGACGCGGTCGATGTAGGCGTCGAGCATGATCACGGTGTCGTCGATCTGGAGTCTGAAGGTCGCGCAGCCGAGCCAATCGAGGGTGACGGTCATATGGGCCTCCGTTGGTTGTGGTCGGAGGGTAGTGGGTGGTACTCAATACAGAGGAAGCGGTTCCAGTGAGACGAAGCGATGCTCTACAGGATCTGGTGTCAACGCTAGGCCGATGAGGGTGTACTCGCCGAGTAGCAACGGCTCGTTGTCGTCACCGAATGCAACGATGGTGATGCCACTGCGGCCATCGATAGTCACGCTGGCGTGCCCGATGCTCATCTACGGCCGCCTGCCTTCGGCTAGTTGGAGGGGTCGAGTTCCGATCCGCTTGATGGCGAGCTCTCGCAGGAGAGCTGACGGCGCAATCGTAAAGAGGACGCCGGTGTTGACGGTCGCCTCGATTCCCCGTGAACGCAGCGAGTTGAGGTCGGCGACTTCGATTGGGTAGGTGAAGGTTTCCATACTAGAAGGCTATCGAGGACCAGGAAGAGCTTGAGCGGTTCTTGGCCCTTTGGTGAGGAGACGTGACATCAGTGACATCAGATCGCGCAACCGAGCCAGTCGAGGGTAACGGTCATGAGTGCCTCCGATGGTTGTGGCCGGAGGGTGGGGGTCTGATCAAGCAGGCAAGAGATCGACTGAGACGAGGCGTTTGTTCACGGGATCTGCAGCAAGAGCGAATGTCTCAAGCGCGACTGCGCCGAGAAGGGTCATGCCCTGGTCGCCTCCGAATAGCACGATCGTGATGAGGCGCTCATCACCGAGCGTCATCCAGACTTGACCGAAGTCCATCTGAACTCTTGATCCGTCTGCAAGAGTCCATTGGCGGGTACCGATCGGCTCAACGCCTAGCTCCTGAAGGACGTAGCCCGGAACCACCGAATAGACGGCTCCGGTGTCCACAACGGCATCAAGTTGAACAGACCGCTGATCGTGTAGGTCGCTAATGGTGATTCGCTGTTGGAACATGCCCATGTCGGCCCTAGTTTCCCACAATCCGGTACCACTTGCGGCGGCCGACTCGGAGGATTGCTCCGTTTGAGATGTAGGCGCTCTGTTCTTTGACGACTTCGTCGTCGATTCGGACCGCTCCTTGCGAGACGAGGCGTTTGGCCTCGGCTCGGCTGGCGGCGGCTCCGATGTCGTGGAGGAGGACCGGGAGGGCGACTTCGACAGTGTCGGCGCCAGCGAACTCAATCGGCGCCTCAGGGATGTCATCGGGGACTGTTCGCTGGGAGAAGGTTCGGGTCCATTGCTCCTCGGCGGCCTGAGCGGCATCGTCGCCGTGCCATTCGGCGACGATCGAGCGGGCCAGGCGGCGCTTGGCGTCCATGGGCTTGAATGTGCCCGAATTCAAATCGGCCTCGATTTGGTCGACTTCGTCATCCGGAATGTTGGTGCCGTAGTCGAAGAAGCGGACGATCACGTCGTCGGGGATCGACATGGCCTTGCCGTACTGCGTGTTGGGCGGCTCGTCGATGCCGATGTAGTTGCCGGTGCTCTTGGACATGCGCAGGGTGCCGTCGGTGCCGACCAGGATCGGCGTGAGGACGGCGACCTGCGCCGACTGTTCCTGGCGTTCCTGAAGCGTGCGGCCGCACATGATGTTGAAGGTCTGGTCGGTGCCGCCGAGCTGGATATCGGCTTCGAGGGCGACGGCGTCGTAACCCTGCATCAGGCCGTACATGAACTCGTGCAGGTAGACCGGCTGGCCGGCATCTATCCGATTGCTAAACGTGTCGCGTTCCGCGAATTGCTGCACAGTGAAGTTGGAGGCCAGGTGGATGACGTCGCCGAATGACATTTCACCCAGCCACTCGCTGTTGCGCCGGACTTCCGTCGTGACAGGATCGAGCAGCTTGAAGGCCTGGTCCCGGTACGTCTCGGCGTTGCGATTGAGGATCTCGGCGGCCTGCATCGGGCGCAGCGAGTCCTTGTCCGACGGATCGCCGACGAGACCAGTGAAGTCGCCGATCAGCAGGATCGACTGATGTCCGAGGTGCTGGAACAGCGCCAGCTTGCGCAGCGTGACGCAGTGGCCGATGTGCAAGTCGGGCGAGGTTGGGTCAACGCCGAGATAGACGCGCAAGGGACGGTCTTCGATCAGGGATTCGGTGAGGCGCGAGCGAAGCTCGCGGTCCATGACGCGGCGCGTGCCTTCATCGCCGTAGGCGGTGCCACGCATGATCAGCGCGTGCTGGCGCTCGACCTCTGCTGCAACGTCTGCTGGGACTCCGTCACTCATGACCAGGTTCCTACTAGGTTCCTATTGGGCTCCGATGGACATGCCGGCCAGCAGATCGCGGGCTGCGTCACGATCCTTGCCGATCTGCTCGACCAGCGCATCGATGCCGTCGAACTTGCGCTCGCCGCGCAGCCGTTGAACAAATTCTACGCGCAGGTCGGCTCCGTAGATGTCGTCGTCGAAGTCCATGATGTGGCACTCGATCGAGAGGCCGCCGCCGTCGTCAAAGGTCGGCCGCATGCCGATATTGGTCACGGATGGAACCGGTCCAGATTCCAGATGAGCGATCGTGGCGTAGACGCCCGGCGCGGGGATTGAGCGGTCGTTGCCGATCGCCACGTTGGCGGTCGGGAAGCCGATTGATCGACCGCGCTTGAATCCGACCACGACCGGACCGTGCAGCGAGTAGCGGCGTCCAAGCAGGTCTCCGACCTGTTCCACATCACCCTCGGCGAGCGCGCTGCGGATTTCCGTGGACGAGACCTTGTCGGTCGATTCGCTGGTGAGCAGTTCGATCACTTCGACCTCGAACCCGAGTTGTTGCCCGAGTGCTTTGAGGGTGTCGGGGTCGCCGCCGCGCTGGCGGCCGAGAGCGAAGTCCTCGCCGATGATCAGGCGGGCCAACTGGAACTCCTCAACCAACATGCGGACAAAATCGCCGGCGTCCGTGAGTGAGAAGTCGGACGTGAACGAGACGGTAGCGACGCCGTCGAGCCCGGTCTCGAGGATGAGCGAGAGTCGGTCCTCCAGTGAAGTGACGTACTCGGTCGTCAGGTCGGGTCTGAGGACCTGGCGAGGATGGGGGTGAAAGGTGATCGCGGCCGCAGCGAGGTCATGTCTCCGGGCGCTCTCGACGACATGTTTGAGCACGATCTGGTGACCGCGGTGGACGCCGTCGAACACGCCGATCGTCAACGCCGTGGGCCGTCCAAGCGAGGCCCGACGCAGCTCCGACCGAGCCAGCTCTGTCACCACCGGAACAGGCCCTTCAAACGATCAACCGGCATCGGAACGGAAGCCCAGCGTATCAGCCGCTCGGACTCCTTAGGCTCATTCGTCCAGAGACGATGCGTCTGCCGCCGCCCAGGCGGAGTCCGGCGCGTCGGGCAGCGCCGTGATCAGGATGTCCTCAAACTCGCCCTGCTGCTCGATCTCAATCGCGAGCGATTTGTGCAGCTCCAGGACGGCCATGAAGGAGACGATCAGCTCAAGCCTCGATTCGGCAGCCTCGATCCAAGCGCGAAAGGACAATGCGTGACCGCTCATCAGCCGAGCGCGGAGATCGCCGGCCCGCTCGCGCACCGTGATTCGCTGGCGTTCGATTGCTGCGTCGTGGGCAATCTCTTCCTGCGCTTCCCGTTCCGCGGCACGGTCGAGCACTTCTTGCGCGATCCGCGCGAGGGCATCGAGCGTGAGGTCATGCGACATTCCGACGGGCAGCGGCCGATCAATCGGCGGGGCCGAAATCGGCGTGTACGAGCGCAACTGTTCGCGGTCTCGCTCACCGAGTTGGAGGATGCCGTCGCGGTATGTCTTGTATGCGCGGGCCATCTCAACCAGTTCGCGAGCGTCATTTGCGGCTTCCTCGTCTTGAGGAGGAGTCTCCGGCGAGGGAAGCAGTTGGCGGGCCTTGAGCAGCACCAGGCGTCCGCCAATGCTGATGAAGGCGGCTAGAGCGTCTGCCCGCTCCTGACTGATGGCGCCCTCGGGTGGCGACATCGACGCGACCTGAGCCAGGTACTGGTCGGCGACCTGCGCCAGCGACAGCTCGGAAATGTCGAGTTTGCGCGACTCGATCAGTTCCAGCAGGAGGTCGAGTGGACCCTCGTATTCGGGGAGTCGGAGCTGGACCATACGCCTACCCGGGCCGCCAGAACCGTCAGTTGGCGACGAAGTTGAGCAGCTTGTCGGGCACCCAGATCACTCGGCGCAGGGTCTTGCCATCGAGTTGATCCGCGACGCGAGTGGAGGCGCGTGCGGCAGACTCCGCGTCGTCCTGAGAGGCGCCCGGAGCGAGGGCCAACTTCTCTCGCAGCTTGCCGTTGACCTGCACAACGACGGTGACGGTCTCGGCCTGAGCCAGCGATTCGTCATACTCCGGCCAGGTCTGATCATGGACGGAACCGTCGTGACCGGTTCGCTGCCAGAGTTCCTCGCTGATGTGCGGCGCTGATGGCGCGAGGCAGAGCAGCAAGGCATCGATTGCCTCACGCCACGCGTCGGAGTCGACCGGTCCCTGCTCGCGAATGTCCTGCAGTTCGTTGGTGAACTCCATCATCGCCGCGATCATCGTGTTGAAACGGAAGCGCTCGATGTCCTGCGAGACCTTGCCGATCATCGCATGCGTCGCGCGGCGGATGGCATTCGCCTGTCCGTTGCCGCGTTCGACATCGCCCAAGACCAGGTTCCAGACGCGGTTGAGCCAGCGCCACTGGCCGGAGATGCCGCTGTCGTCCCAGTCGCCGCCGGCCTCCCAGGGACCGAGGAACATGAGATACAGCCGGACCGTGTCGGCACCGTAGCGGTCGACCCACTCGTCGGGATTGACCACATTGCCGCGCGACTTCGACATCTTGTGGCCGTCCTTGGTGATCGTGCCCTGGTTGAAGAGCCGCGCGAAGGGTTCGTCAATCTCGAGAATGCCCATGTCGCGCGCCGCTTTGGCGAAGAACCGCGCGTAGAACAGGTGCATCACGGCATGCTCGGCGCCGCCGGTGTAGGTGTCGATCGGCAGCCACTGCCGGGCGAGGGCGGGGTCAATCGGCGCGTAGTGGTTGTGCGGATCCACGTAGCGGTACATGTACCAGTTGGAGCACATGAACGTGTCCATCGTGTCGGTCTCGCGGCGGCCGACTTCGTTGCAGGTTGGGCAATCGACGTTGACGAACTCCTCGTGACGCTCCAGCGGCGATGCTCCGGTTGGCAGGAACTCCGCGTCGTCGGGCAGCAGCACCGGCAGATCCTCTTCGGGAACAGGCACAGTGCCGCAGGACTCGCAATAGATCATCGGGATCGGCGCGCCCCAGTAGCGCTGGCGTGAGATCAACCAGTCGCGCAGCCGATAGGAAACGGTGCGACCGCCCAGGTCCATGTCGTCGAGCGCGTCGGCGACAGCGAGCTTGCCGTCCTGCCAGTCGGTACCGTCGAAGCGTCCCGAGTTGACCATCGTTCCGGGACCGGTGTAGGCCTCGTCCAGGTCGTTGCCGTCCCAGTCCGGCGGCGCGATCACCACGGGAATCGGGATGCCTCGCTCGGAAGCGAACGCGAAGTCGCGCTCGTCGTGCGCGGGAACGCCCATCACGGCGCCGGTGCCGTAGCTGAGCAGGACATAGTCGGCAATCCAGATCTGGATGTCCTCGCCGGTGAACGGATGCTTCGTGTACGCCCCGGTGAAGACGCCGGTCTTCTCCCGAGTCGTCGACTGCCGTTCGATCTCATTCTGCCGACGCGCCTGCTCGATGTACGCCTCGACATCGGCGCGGCACTCATCCGTGGTCAGCTCGGCGACCAGCGGATGTTCCGGCGCGAGCACCATGAACGTGCAGCCGAAGAGCGTGTCGGGACGCGTCGTGAAGACAGTGATCCGGTCATCGCCGTTGACCTCGCGGCCCAAGGGAAACGAGATCTCCGCCCCCTCCGAGCGGCCGATCCAGTTGCGCTGCATCAGCTTGATCGGCTCCGGCCAGTCGATCCCGTCGAACTCGAGCAGCTCGTCTGCGTAGTCGGTAATCCGGAACATCCACTGTTCCATCTGCTTGGCCTCGACGATCGACTCGCAGCGTTCGCAGATGCCGATGCCCTCGTCGTTGCGATTGACTTGCTCGTTGGCCAGGATCGTCGCGCAGCCGGGACAGAAGTTGCAGTCGGCCTGACCGCGGTAGGCCAGTCCGTGTTCATAGAGCTTGAGGAACCACCACTGGGTCCAGCGGTAGTACTCGGGATCTGAGGTCGAGAACTCGCGGTTCCAGTCGAACGAGGCGCCCATTGTCTTGAGCTGCGCCGTCATGTTCTCGACGTTGGCGTAGGTCCACTTCTTCGGATGCGTGTTGTTGTTGATCGCAGCGTTCTCGGCGGGCAGTCCGAATGCGTCAAAGCCGAGCGGGAAGAGCACGTTCTTGCCCTGCATCCGATGCCAGCGCGCCGCCACGTCCGACGGCGCCATCGCGTACCAGTGGCCGATGTGCAGATCGCCGCTGGTGTAAGGCAACATCGTCAGGAAGTAGTACGGAGGTCGCGGATCGTCGTCGTCGACCCGGTACAGGCCGTCGATCTCCCAGCGTTCGCGCCAGCGCGGCTCTATCTCGGACGGGTCGTAGGCGGGAATCTGCGTCACTGTGGTCATAGCTCCAGATTACACGGGGGTATCTTGTGATCTGACCCGCTAGCCGATGGGAAGAACAGGAATATCGCTCTATGACCGACGGACCGCTGGTTGGTGTGATGATGGGTTCGCATTCGGACTGGGACACGATCAAGAACACCGCCTCGACGCTTGAGTCGCTGGGAATCTCCTGGGAAGCGCGGGTGCTCTCGGCGCATCGCACGCCCGACGAGACGGCCGAGTATGCGGCCGAGGCGCAGGGACGCGGGGTCAAGGTGATCATCGCTGCTGCCGGCGGCGCCGCAGCCCTGCCCGGCGCGGTGGCAGCCAAGACGCCGATCCCGGTGATCGGCGTGCCGGTCAAAGGCTGGGCCACGGACGGTCTCGACTCGCTGCTCTCGATGGCTCAGATGCCGCGCGGCGTACCCGTTGCGACCGTGGCGATCGGACGCACCGGTGCGGTCAACGCCGCGTTGCTCGCTGGGCGCATCCTCGCGTTGTCACACCCGGAGATCGCCGACGCGGTCAATCGCGATCGCGCGCAACGCGCCGAGGAACAGCTGAGTCAACCGCATCCCACGCTGGACTGAACCTGAGGCCGATGGCCGTCCATCAGATCACGACGCTGCCGAGAGACGCCGCCGTCCTCCGTACCCCCGCGAAACGCGTGCGCAAGTTCGATGCGTCGCTGCGGGCGCTGGTCGCCGACATGATCGACTCGATGAACGCGGCCCACGGCGTCGGCATTGCCGCGCCGCAGATTGGAATTGGACTGCGCGTCGTCGTGATCGGCATGCCGGGTGAGCGGCCCTTTGTGATGGTCAATCCGGAGGTGGTCAAGCGCAGCGGCGAGCGCGAGCTGATCGAGGGCTGCCTCAGCGTGCCGGGATTCCGCGGCCGGGTGACACGCTCGACCCGCGTCCTGGCCAAGGCGCAGGACATCTCAGGCCGCGAAATCCGCGTGCGCGCCGAAGATGATCTGCTGGCGCAGTGCCTTGAGCACGAGATCGATCACATTAATGGCCGCGTCTACATCGACCACGTGCCGTCGATCGATCAGCTCTGGACACTGGACGAAATGATCGCTGATGACGATGACGAGGACGATGAAGTCGACGAAAACGTCGATGAGGAGTGACGCGGCTGCAGCGCTGCCCACACTGGCTGAGCTTGAGGCGGACGGCGTCTGGGTGGTTGGCGGTGCGGTTCGCGATGCCCTGGCCGGTGATCAGAGTGAGCGGTTTGACATCGATATCGCGGTCGCCGATGGCGAGGGTTGGGCTCGCCGTGCCGGAAATGCACTCAACGCGCCCACGGTCAAGATCAGCGCCCACTTCGATATCTGGCGGATTCCCCTCGACGGCGGCCAGATCGATGTCTGGGATCTCCCCGGCAACGACATCGAGCGGGACCTGCGACGTCGTGATTTCACGGTCAATGCAATGGCCGTTCCGTTTGGCGATTTCCGCAGTGGCGAGCTGCATGCGTCGCTGCTGGATCCGTGCGGCGGGCGCTTCGACATGCAACACCGCTCGCTTCGACTGGTCAGCGATGGCGCGCTCAGAGCTGATCCGCTGCGCATGCTGCGAGCCGTGCGGCTCGAGGCCCAGGCCGGTTGGCGTCCGGATCTCGAACTGCGCTCGGCTATCAAGCGAGACGCCGCGCTGATCATCGAGTCGGCGGCCGAACGGCAATGGGAAGAGCTCCAGCGCATCCTCCTGAGTGAACGGCTCCCCTGGGCCTTGCGACGGATGGAACAGGCTGGGCTGCTCGATCGCATCTTGCCGGAACTTGCCATCGGACGCCGCGTGGACCAGCGTCCCGTCCACCGTCGCGATGTCTTCTGGCACCAGATCGACGCTGTGCGCTGGATTATTCGGCTGACATCTCCGAGCGTTGCCCGGGGATTGCGTGCGTCGGCGATCTGGCGGGAGCTACAGCCGCTGCTGGTTGTCACTGCAATCCGGGCCACGCTGGACGAGTGGCGGCTGCCGCTGCGTCTGGCGACGCTGTTGCACGACATCGGCAAGCCGCAGACCCGCACCGTCGAAGAAGACGGCTCTACGCACTTCTTCGGCCACTCGGAACTCGGCGCGGAAATGGCACGCGATCGTCTGACCACATTGAGAGTCCCGGCCAGGACGATCAACCGGGTCGAACTGCTGATTGCGCAGCACCTCCGTCCGGGACAGGTCAACTCGCCGGGACAGGCGCCCACTGACCGGGCGCTGCATCGCTTTCACACGGCGCTGGGCGACGCAGCAGTGCCGCTCTGCTGGTTGTTCCTGGCCGACTCGCTGGCCACGGCCGGCGCCGCATCGTTGCTGCCGCGTTGGCGAGCCTACGCGGCGCACGTGGCGCGAATCCTCGCCTGGCAACCGAAGCGGCCCGCGCAGACCGGGCGAATGCTCGACGGCAACGCGATCATGGAGGCGACCGGACTGGAGCCCGGACCGTTGATTGGACAGATCCGTGCGAAGATTGATGAGGCGGCGGCGGTCGGCGAGATCGCGTCCGTTGATCAGGCCCGAGAGCTGGCCCGATGGCTCGCGCGCGACGCGACCGTGTCTCTGGGCCACTTGACCGCCGACCACTAACATAGTACGCCTGTACTGTAACTGCTCGCCGCAAACGAAACCCGCCATGTCTGCTCCTGTTGAGTCACCGAACACAGACCGAACAGACGACGAACTGCTTCGACCAGCACAGAACACCGGCCGACCATTTCCGCACAGATCCGAACAGAGCCGAACAGACTGGAACGCGTTCGGCCTGCCAACATCTTCCAAAGCTAACCACTTCGACCACACGATCTCCCGTAAAACACTGGGTTTGCTCCACTTGGCCGCCGGAGAAAAAATCGAACCTGACCACCTGGTTACTCGACATAACTGGCAAGAGACCGAACACCCCGCCTCAATCCGTACGGCAGCCCGATCGGGCGCTGGGAGGAACGCCGCATGACCGAAGTCATTCTGATCACACTGCTCGTCGTGGCGTTGTTCTATCTCTTCTTCATCCGCCCGACGCGCTCGGAGG
>JAPPBN010000042.1:0-10989 GCA_026705025.1 Chloroflexota bacterium
ACCAGCGCTACCTGCGCGACACCTACGGCAAGTGGTACAACGACGCCTCCGACCTCGGCGAGCAGGATCCGCTCGGCCAATTCCTGCACCACACCGACGAAGACCTCCGCGCCCGCTTCGTCGCCGGAACGCCCGGCGACGTCGCCGCCGCCATCGAGCGCACGCTCGACTGGATCCCCGCCGACCACATCATCACCTCACCCGTCCCGCCTGGCGCATCCCGCGAACTCGCCCGCCGCAGCATCGAACTCTTCGCGCAGGAGGTCATACCCAGGTTCCGCTAAGGCGGAACGGACATCAGGATTCGGTAACATGGCGATGCAATCCAGAGCAACCTGAGGATGGGGAGGACGAGATGAAGGTCAAGATCGACGAAAGCCTCTGCGAAGGCCACGCCAAGTGCATGGAAGCCACCGAAATCGTCTTCGAAGTCCGCGACGACGACCTCTCCCACGTCCTCGTCGACACCGTTCCCGCCGATGAAGAAGCCAACGTCCTCCGAGCCGTCCGAACCTGCCCCCGAGCCGCCATCTCGGTGGAGGACTAGTCAGCCTCCTCGGAATCCTTCACCGTCACAAGAAGCTTGGCGATCTCAGCGCCTTCAGGCAGATTGACTCTCCGGGAGAACACGTCAGGATCGACATCTGAGACGTGCCAGAGGATCGCGTCCAATTCGTTCCCCGCGGGATCGACGAATGCCAGAACTATGTCCCGGAGTTTGACATCGGTCGTCGCTCTCAAGCTGATGTACGCATCAGACGGCCAATAGTCGGTTCCTCCATCGTTGACCAACCCCGGGCAGGGCTCGCGTCGAAACTCCGTTGCCTGCAGCAACTCGAAACCCTCGGGCGCCTCGAACTCGATCTGCATCGTCGACAGGGGTGAAGTCGGCCTCTGTGGTTCGACACAGACAGCATCGGGAACTTCGTCGGAGCGATACTCCACGATGAATATGCGACCGCCAAAGCCGCACGTTTGCAGCGCTTGGTGTTTGCCGTCTCGGATAGAGGTCTTGCTCGGCGAGTCGATACCGGCAAGATAGATCGCGTACATGACGTCGTAGCGCTCCGACGCTCGAACGTTGCAGATCCAGCCGCCGAAATCCGGTTGCGTGGTGCTCAAGTAGATCGGCTGCTGCCTCAGCGCGACCGAGCCGAACAGCGGTGGGCCGTCTGCGTTCAGGACCGGCATAGCTCGTGCGGCGCGCAGGGACTTGATTGAGCGCACGACCTCAGCCGACCGCAAAATGCGATCGCTGGCAAGTGAGATGCCGAGAACTTCACGGCTGCATGGATCTAGTATCGGACCGCCGGCTCGGTACCAGCCTCCACCTAACGGGAAGAAGAATGAGCGATCGTCCACCTGGCTGATTCGACTCAGACTGATCGTGAAACGGCTCGCGTCCCCCCAGGGATAGCCGACCAACACCTTCGTCGACTCTTCATCCAGCTCGTCCATTTCATCAATCCCGACCGCTGAACCCAGCAGAGAAGCATCAGTGTTTCCGATCACTTCCAGCAGCGAGAGTCCGTTTCGGTCGTCTGTTGCTACTTGGACAACTGGGAATACGGCGTCCTTCTGTGCCACAATCCCCCAGGGAAGACCTTCAGGAAACAACGGTGCAGGCGCGACGAATTGGCGCCGACCGATGTACACGGCCGTTCCTTCGCGACTCACCGTTGACAGCTGCCAGGCAGCGTCGCTCACATCCTCTGTCAGGGCGCAGCTATAGCCCACGTTGTCGGCCAGTCCAATCTCATCCGGCAGCTGCTGCCTTCCGATCGGCGCAGTCCACGAGGCAACGGAGGACTGATACCACCTCCCTGGCACCGCACGATCCAGAGCCAGCGCGTGCTGGTCGGGACAAACATGCTGCGATTCATCCGCCATCAGGCAAAGCCGCGCCGTGTTGGTCTCGCTCTCAATCAACACCGACACCCGAGCAGACACCGACAGCATCGGCGCTGGATCCGTCGGCTTCACGATTCTGACCCGATGCCAGATACCTCTGTAGCGATCACGCAGCTCGATTGACCCCGGGACGACACCGTCAGGTATCTCAAGCGGCCAGGTGAGCGTGCTCGAATCCTGCGAAAAGGAATTGAGATTGTTCGGATGACGCACCCGCGTGCCGTCTTCACCGATGATCGTCACCTCCCACCCAAACTGATCCGGACTGTTGAACCCGACCTCAACCTGATGGGTCAACTCGTCAGGGCAGTTCGTCGTCGCGCCAAGCTTGGTCACCCGCACGCTGCCGAAAGACTCGACGGAATCATGCAGAACCTCGGTGACAAGGCCCTCACCTCCGAGCACGGTACGTGGAACCCAGAAACAGATGTCAGGCACCCACTCTGCGTCGGCGCCATCCGGCGCAATGAACCCAACAACTCCAGGATTCCCCCAGCCCCCGCTACATCTATCACCGTAGTGTTGAGGTCCCGTCAAGCGTTCGGGCCTCAGCAAGACATTGACATACCATTCAGAGCTGTGCCGACCCGCGTAGCCGACCCAAAAGTCGCCGTCTGCCCCGCTGCAATCAACGTCATCGGGTGGAGTCCGATCAAAGTGCCAGATCATCCAACCCGGAGGCAAGCGGTACGAATCGGGGATGTTGGTAGGCGCATCGGGCCAACGAGGCTCCAGGTCTTCAAGAGCGCGGAGCAGGGCAGTCCCAGAGTGAGAGAAATTCCGAGCCCGGTTGCCCGCCCAGAGCACGCCCAGAACATCACCGCAAGCATCGAACATCGGCCCGCCGCTATTTCCTCCTCGGCTGGCGCTCGTGGTCAGAATCTCGTCCTCCCACACTCGCGACACGATCCCACCCAGTGAGACTGTCAGCGGGCCCGCACCCGGATAGCCGACCAGGAACACCGGTCTTCCCAGATCTGACTTCGTCGCCACCCGCAGGTCGACGACCGGAAGATCGTCAACGGTGCTCCGGTCGTACACCTGCAACAGAGCCATGTCGACATCAGGATCCGAAGCGAGCACGGCCGCCGTCATGCCCCGCTCACCGTTTGTCAGCATCACGAACGGAGGAACGCCGTCAATCACGTGGTGCGCAGTCAGAAACCGGCCGCCGCCGATATGAAACGCTGTTCCCAGCTTCGTCGTCGTTGCGACCTTCCACGTCGCGGCGAGCATCCGCTCGAAGTCCGGAATACAACTCGCTCCCGGGCTGCTCGACGACAGCTCGAGGTCAGCAGGATTGACGACGAGGTCAGCGTCGATCGGAATCTCCCAGGACACCTCGCTGCTGTTGATCCAGTGGTCCAGCCGGGCAGTGGCGGGGTCGAGGGTCCGAGCCCGCGGGCAAACATCCCCCGCGTTGGCGGTGCGCAGGCAAAACTCGATTCGCCCATCGTCCCGCAGTCGCGCGACAATTCGAGCTGTCACCTGGTGCTGCGGATCGCGAAACCCTTGATCCGCGTCGGTAACGAGCAACTCATGCGCCGGATCTTCACTGTGCGCTCTCGATGGCAACAAGGCGCCAACCAGGAGCACTCCGACCAGGGCAAGGAGACAGACGCCAATGAGACGGATGGAGGCGGGCATTCGCATTGCGAGGCACAGGGTACCCGCGTCCACGGAGGCAAGAAGTCCCGAGTCGTCTTCACCGACAACGGCGAGTAATCAGCCCCCCGCGACGATCGATCCTGACCTCTACCGCACCGTCACCACGATCTTCACCGGCGCACCGTCCCGCACCCGCACCCGCCAGGCCCGGACGTCGGCGTCGGCGAAGCTGACCACATCCCGCCTCGGGATGTAGCGCTGGTCTTCCTCGTTGTAGACCCGCACCGTCATGTCCTCGAAGTCGTGCCGACCCGTGTTTCTCAGCTTGAAGTAGTGGGTCGAGAACCACCGCGACTGCTCCAACGTCGACAGACCCGGACAATCGTCGCGCACGAACTCCCGGGCTAGCAGCAGCTCGACCCCGTCCGGCGCCTCCAGCTCCACCTCAACGGTGGAGACCGGCGAGAGCGGACGCCGCGGCTCGACGCAGACCGCCTCCGGCGGCTCGTCGGCGCGGTACTCCACGATGAAGATCTTGTCGCCAAAGTCGCATGTGGCAGGCCGGGAGCCGTCCTGCTCGTAGACCCGCCAGACGTCCGGATCATCCACGTTGGACGCATACACCGCGTAGTGCTGCTCATACCGCTCCGAAGGATGAATGGCGCAGATTCGCCCCGAAAACTGCGGCTGAACCGGTCCGGCATACAGCGGCTGCCCAAGGACGGCGGCCATCCCGTGGGCGGGTGGACCATCCTGGTCAAAGTAGGGTCGCTCAGCCTCGCTGCGCATCAGCTCAAGCGATCCCGCGACCGTCTCAGCCCGCAACAGGTCATCGCCACCAATCGAGATGCCGACCAGCTCATGAGTGCACAGATCGACCAGCGGCGCGCCGTGGCGCCGGATGCCTGTCGGATCGACCCGGAACACCCGATCGGTGACGGACGTCACTTCCAGCACCGTCAGGTGGAAGCGCTCGGCATGGCCGGACGGATACGAGAGCAGATACACGTTGCCGCCGACCATGTCCTCGCCGGTGGATCCGATCCGGGCGGCACGGCCAAGCTCGACGTCCGCCTCGGTGTCGACCAGCTCGACCAGCGCCAGGTCGTTGCGCGGATCGTGCGCGACGCGGATCACTGCGTGCGATTGCGCACCTCGAGAGACGACACCCCAGGGCGCGCCGTCCGGAACCTGCGCTCCGTTGACGACGAACTGTCGGTCGCCGACATACACAGCCGTACCGCTGCCGGCCAAAGAGTTGAACTGCCAGGCGAAGAAGTGCTCCGGACCCTGGTATGCGCAGCTCAGGACCGGCTGACTCACATGTTGCGGCAACGCGGTCAGCTCCGTCGGCACGGTCGTAGTCCAGCCAATCGGCGACGACTCCCGCCACCGACCCACGTGTCCCGGATAGTCCACCACTCCGCCGTCCGGCGAACAATACACACCGTCCGGCATTCGCAGGCATGTCCGCACCGCTCCGCTCTCGCCGTCAATCCGGACCACGATCTGGGCGCGTTGCTCGATGGTTGCGAGCTGCGTACCTGCCGCCGACGCTGGAGGCAGTCCCGGTCGCAGCGGAAGCAACAGCCGGTTGCCGCCCAGCGCCAGGCGCAGCGCGACCGGATCGAATTCCGCCGGCGCCGACCACTCTTGCCAGAACGTGGTCACCAACCGGTCCGGAGCGCCGTCCAGGCTCGCAAACGATCGCTGTTGCCAGCGACCGACCTGCAACGATCCATCGGCGCCCACCAGAGTCGCCCCAAGGTCCGAGCCCGCGACCAGCGGATCGTCAAATGCGATCAGCAACGAGTAACGCCTCATGTCGGGGCACAGCGGGCCCAGACCGTTGGTCGTCAGCCTGATCGAACCAAACGCTTGCGGATCGTCAAACAGCACCGTGTCGACGAAGAACACGCCGTCGCCGGAGCAGTCCTCTGGCAGCGCCGCAAAGGGATCCACCGATCTCAGCGCGGCGACGTACGTGTACCCGTTGTCGAAATCATCCGGTCCATCCGCCCCGCACACACCGACTTGCTGCCAGCCGCTGCGCTCCAGATCGGCCCGCACCTCTGCCTCATCGGCAATCCCGGAGACGCCAATCCACCAGTCGGCGTCAAGCTCCGAGCAGTCCACATCCTGCGGCGGCTCCGGGCCGTAGTGCCAGACCAGTCGGTCGGCCGCTCGGAGCGTCGCGGGCAGATGCTCGGGCAGTCGCGGCATCGTCGGCCACTGGTCGCGAATCCGCTTCAGCGACTTCAGCAGCGCCTGACCTGAAAACGTGTACGCCCACGACGAACTGCCCGCCCACAACACGCCGATCACGTCGCCGCAGGCGTCGAACATCGGCCCGCCACTGTTGCCGCTACGGATCGCGCTGCTGGTCTGGATGTTGTCGTCCCAGACCTGGATCACCGTCCCGCCGCCCGAGAACGTCAACGCCTCGCCTCCCGGATACCCCACCACGTACACCGGCTGCCCCACATCGTCAGAGGTCGGCGCTCGCAGCCGCATCGCCGGAACGTCCGACACCAGCTCCGGATTCACCACCTCCAGCAGCGCCAGGTCAAACTGGGGGTCGGTCCCCAGCACGACCGCGCCAATCGTCCGCTCGCCGTGGATCAACGAAACGAACGGAGGCTTCCCATTAACCACGTGATACGCGGTGATGAACCGACCGCCCCCGACATGAAACGCCGTCCCCCGCGAGCGCGACGTTTCGACCTGCCAGGTGGCGGACAGCATCCGCTCCGCGTCAATCTCGCACGTCCCCGACGAACCAATCCCCGATCCTTCACGAATCGGGTAGACGATTCGCTCAGGCTCAATCGCCGCCGTCCACTCGACCTCGCTGCTCGCGATCCAGCGATCCGTCCTCGCCCGATCCGGCCGGACGAAGCGCGCCTCCGGACACAACACCTGACCGTCCTCGGTGCGCAGGCAGAGTTCCAACCGCCCAAACTCATCAACCCGCGTCAGAATCTGACCGCCGAACTCATAGCTCGGCTGAGCCGACCCAGGCTCCTGAGCGCTGCCGACATTGACAGCCAAAACCGCGACTCCGACCGCCAGGATCGCGACAACAACCGCTACAGCAAACGCCAGAGGTTTGGGGAAGTGCATCCCCGCCACTGTATGGGACTATTGCGCCCGGTAGCGGACCATCTGGCGCTTGATCCCGCCGACATGCAGCGACTGAGGCACCATCTCCGGCTCGCCCGCCAACTCCAGATTCGGCAGGATCGGCAGCAGTGCGTGGAAGATCGACCGCATCTCCCAGCGAGCCAGGTTCGCGCCCAGGCAGAAATGCTCGCCATACCCGCCGAACGCGAAGTGATCGTTCGGATCGCGCCGGATATCAAACTTGTACGGGTCTTCGAACACATCTTCGTCGCGATTCGCCGATGGGTACCACATCACGATCGAGTCGCCGTTGCGCAGCGTCTTCCCGCGCAACTCCAGATCCTCCGTCACCGTCCGCTGGAACTGGATCACGATCGATGTCCAGCGCAGGATTTCCTCAACCGCCGACGGAATCAACTCCGGGTTCGCAACCAGGTCGTCCAGCTGATCGCGATGATCCAGCAGCGCCTTGATCCCGCCCGTGATCGAATTCCGGGTCGTCTCGTTGCCCGCTCCGATCAGCAGGCGGAAGTAAGAGGAAATCTCGCGCGGCGTCAAATGCTCGCCACCCACCTCGGCCCGCATCAGGTCGCTCAGCAGGTCGTCGCCCAGGCCGTTCGCCTGACGCTCCCGCACCAGTCCCTCGTTGTAGACGTTGAACTCCAGGTTCACCCGACGGATCGTCTGCTCGCGATCTTCGCCCGGCAGTCGGAACTCCGGGTCCGCCGCGCCGCCGGCGGTCTCGGTCCAGTGAAAAATCTGGCCCCAGTCGTCCTCCGGAACGCCGGCCATGTCGCAGATCGCCGCGACCGGCAACAACGCCGAGACTTCGTGCACCACGTCGAGCGCGCTCGTCGAGCCGCGCTCCGCGAAGTCCGCGACGATCCGGTCCGCGAACGTCGAGATGTAGTTCTCCGACATCTCGGCGAAGTGATCCTCCAGCCGCTTCATCATCCGCGGCGTGAAGTGGTGCGCCACCAACCGTCGATGTTCCCGATGCTCCGGCGGATCCATGAAGATGAAGTCCGGCGGCTCCGACGGATGCCCGCCGTAGCGGTTCGCATTGACCTCACGCCCACGCTCCGTGATCCCGACCGACTCCGTGTCGTTGATCCGCAGGATCTGCGTATTCGAGAACAACTCCGGGTGCGACGAGATGTAGCGAACATCCGCGTGCTTCGTGATCGCCCAGAACGGCTCAAAATTCGGCCGCTGATACCAGTACACCGGAGCCTCGCGCCGCAGAATGTCCCACGCCTCCCAGGGATACCCCTGTTCGACGTAGATCGAGGTATCGGTCACGTCCAGCGTGTCAAGCGTCAGACCAAGTCGTTCAGCGGTAACCATCTCAAGCCTCCGTAGCAATCCCAATCGCCGGGACTACCACGAAGATAACGACTTCGACCGTTCCGCTGTCGAATCGCTACTGCGGCCGATACCGAACCATCTGACGCTTAATTCCGCCCACGTGCAGGAACCCGATCACGTGCTCCGGCTCCGCCGTCAGTTCGAGCTGCGGCAAAATCGGACGCAGCGCATGGAAGATCGACCGCATCTCCCAGCGCGCCAGGTTCGCCCCCAGACAGAAATGCTCCCCGTAGCCGCCGAACGCGAAGTGATCGTTCGGATCCCGCCGGATGTCGAACCGGTACGGATCCTCAAACACATCCTCATCCCGGTTCGCCGACGGATACCACAGCACCACCGACTCCCCCTTGCGGATCGTCTGACCGCGCAACTCGACGTCCTCCATCGCGGTCCGCTGGAACTGGATCACGATCGACGTCCAACGCAGGATCTCCTCAACCGCCGACGGCACCAGCGACGCATCCTCAACCAACATCCGCATCTGCTCCGGATGATCGATCAGCGCCTTCACGCCGCCCGAGATTGAATTCCGCGTCGTCTCGTTGCCCGCCGCCAGCAGCAGCACGAAGTAGCCATGGATCTCGCCCGGCGTCAGCTTCCGACCGTCCACCTCCGCCCGCAACAGATCGCTCAGCAGATCGTCGCCCAGATTCCGCTTGCGTTCCTCGATCAGATTGTTGTTGTAGTGGAACCACTCCACCGAGATCCGCTGACTCGCCTGACTCGGCGTCTCGCCCGGCAGCCGGTACTCCGGATCTTCGGCCCCCACCAGCACCTCGGTCCACTCGAAGATCTGGTCCCAGTCCTCCTCCGGTACCCCGCCCATCGAGCAGATCGCGGCCACCGGCAGCTTCGCCGACAACTCATGCACCACGTCGACCGCCGATCTCGAACCCCGCTCGGCGAAGTCGGCGACTACCTTGTCGGCAAAGTCCGACACGTAGTTCTCCGCCATGTGCGCGAAATGGTCCTCCAGCATCTTCATCATCCGCGGCGTGAAATGCCGCGCCACCAGACCCCGGTGCTGCCGATGCTCGGGCGGATCCATGTAGATGAAGTCCGGCGGATCCTCCGGCTGCCCGCCGGTCCGGTTGGTCCCCGCCTCGCGCTGCCGCTGCGCCGACGCCAGCTTCGACGCCTTGTTCAGACGCAGCATCTGCGTGTTCGAGAACAACTCCGGATGCGACGAGATGAAGCGGATGTCCGCATGCTTCGTGATCGCCCAGAACGGCTCGAACCCCGGCCGCTGATACCAGTAGACCGGCGCCTCCTGCCGCAGCAGATCCCATTCCGCCCACGGATAGCCAACGTCGCGGTAGCGATCCGAGTCGGTGATGTCCACCGTGTCGAGCGTCAGTCCCGGTGCGTCGGCGATAACCATGGAATCTCCCCTTCGTCCTCGTGACCGAAATGCTAGACCAGCTTCCCCATCACGCCGGCCGATAGCGAACCATCTGACGCTTAATCCCGCCCACGTGCAGGAACGAGATCACGTACTCCGGATCCGCCGCAATTTCGAGTTGCGGCAGCATCGGACGCAGCGCATGGAAGATCGAGCGCATCTCCCAGCGCGCCAGGTTCGCCCCCAGGCAGAAGTGCTCGCCATAGCCGCCGAAGGCGAAGTGGTCGTTCTCCGTGCGCGTGATATCGAACTTGTACGGATCCTCGAAGATCTCCTCATCCCGATTCGCCGACGGATACCACAACACCACCGACTCCCCCTTGCGAATCAGCTGACCGCCCAGCTCGACGTCCTCCACCGCGGTTCGCTGAAACTGGATCACAATCGACGTCCAGCGCAGGATCTCCTCCACCGCCGACGGCACTAGCGACTCATCCTCAACCAGCATCTGCATCTGCTCCGGATGGTCCAGCAGCGCCTTGACCCCGCCCGTGATCGCATTCCGCGTTGTCTCGTTGCCCGCCCCCAGCAGCAGGAAGAAGTAGTTGTGTACTTCGTCAGCGGTCAGCTTCCGACCGTCGATTTCCGCCCGCAGCAGATCGCTCAGCAAATCGTCGCCGAACCCGTTGCGATGGCGCTCCTCGATCAGCCCCTGCGTATGCCGGAACCACTGCTGCACGACCCGCTGCGTCGCCTGGAACGAGTTCTCGCCCGGCTCCCAGTATTCCGGATCGTCCTGACCCGCGAACGCCTCCGTCCACTCGAAGATCTTCTCCCAGTCCTCCTCCGGAACCCCGCCCATGTCGCAGATCGCCGCGACCGGCAGCTTGGCCGAGAGTTCATGCACCACGTCGACCGCAGAATCCGCGCCTCTCTCGGCAAAACTCGCCACCACCTTGTCGGCGAAATCCGAGACGTAGTCGTCCGCCAGCTCCGCAAAGTGATCCTCCAGCGTCTTCATCACCCGAGGCGTGAAGTGCCGCGCCACGATCCCCCGATGCTGCCGATGCTCCGGAGGATCCATCCAGATGAAGTCCTGAGGATCGGACGGATCGCCCCCATGCCGATTCGTCTGGAACTCCCGCTCCGTCTGCTGCTGCGTCAACTTCTCCGCCGTGTTCAGACGCAACATCTGAGAGTTCGAGAACAGCTCCGGATGAGCGCTGATAAACCGGATATCCGAGTGCCGCGTAATCGCCCAGAACGGCTCAAACCCCGGCCGCTGATACCAGTACACCGGAGCCTCCCGGCGTAGCAAATCCCACTCCGCCCACGGATACCCATGGTCCCGGTACCGATCCGAATCCGTAATGTCCACCGTCTCAACCGTCAACCGAGCCGACTCTGCCAGAACCATGAAACGCCTCCAACCCTCTCCCCCAAAATCCTAATGAATCCACCCAGCCCCCACCGCCCTCCGATGCCCCGCGCTCGCCTGCCCCTGGCTTGAACAGGGGACGCGGGGCCCAGACCGAGATCTCCCCACACAGAACACCCCCAGATCATCCACAGACCTCCCCCACTCCCCCCTCCGGCCCCCTCTCCCCGAGGGAGAAGCCTGCCCCGCACTTGATGCG
>JAPPBN010000041.1:0-10321 GCA_026705025.1 Chloroflexota bacterium
CTCGAGGGCTCCGACGAGAACCAAGCCGACCGCTAAGCCTCGGCCCGAGGAGGGATCGCCTTCTTGCTCCGGCTCAGTGGTTTCAGATTGCGGCTGAGCTGCCTGCTCTTCCTCGTCGTCCGAGGGCGAGGTCGTGACCGACACCGCCTCGGTCGGTTGAGGTTGCTGTTGCTGGTCAGCGACGGCGTCACCGGTGGCGACGGCAGCGGATTGGTCGTCGGCGTTCTGGGCCGTTTCAGCCGGCGGCTCCACGACCTGCGGCGTTTCTTCGTCGTCGCCGCCAAACAGGCCGCAGCCGGCGAACAGGAACGAACTCAGTGCAAGAACAATGACAGCAGATGCAAAATTGACGGCGCGCCGTCGAGCAAGCCAACGGTAATGGGACATCAGTGACTCAACCGCCCCGTCGCCTGTAGCCACTCTATACACATTCGGGCTAGAGAGCGGATAGAACGATGCGAATCGCGTTAAAGGCGCGCCAGTTGCTGTCCCAACCAGGCCGCCGCCAGTCCGCCGACCGCCGAAACCAGCAGGTTGGCCAACGCCCAGTACCAGCGACCGCCATTGAGCAGATGCAGCGTGTCGAGCCACACCGTGGAGAACGTGGTAAATCCGCCCAGCAATCCCACTGTGATCGCCAGACGCAGATTGTCCGAAACGCCGAGACGTTCGAGGAACAGCGTGGCGACGAGGCCCAGCAACAGCGTCCCGCTGAGATTGACGACCAGGATGCCCAGCGGCAAGCCGTCCGGCTGACCGATCCAGCGATTCAGCATGTAGCGCAGCACCGAACCGAAGGCCCCACCGAGCGCGACCGAAGCGATTGCGGCGACCGTCATCGCTCAGCGGCCCGTCGAACCGAACCCGCCGGCTCCCCGAGCGGTGTCGTCCAGTTCGTCCACTTCCTCGACCTCGGTCAATGCGACCGGAGCGACCACGAGTTGCGCGATTCGGTCGCCGTGCTCAATCCGGTATCCGCGCCCTGCCGGGCCGCGCAGCGACATCGAGACCAGCAGTTCGCCGCGATAGTCCGCGTCGACCGTGCCCCAGCCAATCTCGACACCCCGTCGGGTCAGACCAGACCGCGGACGAATCTGAATCTCATGGCCAGCCGGTGGCGCGCATGCGATCCCGGTCGGTACTGGCTGCGGCATCAGGCCGAGCTGCAGCGATCCGCCTTGCTCCGACAGTTCCGCGTACAGGTCGAGTCCGGAAGACAGCTCGGAGCCGCGTGTGGGCAACTGCGCCGCCGCGCGCAGTCGCCGCACACGCAAGGCTCCGAGCCCGCCGCCATCCGTCGCCGCCCAACGAAATGGCGGGAAGGAATCCAGCCGCGTGTCTGCCAACGCGGCTGGATGGTCGGGCGCCTGCCGCAGCAGCCCCGCCGCATCTGCGATCATCTCCGACACATCCACCCCCAGATACGACGGCGCGTACGGCGCCAGGCGCTCGATGCCCGATGACAGCTTGATTCGAACCCCGCGAGGCCGGTGCGTGCCCGTCCAATGATGCAGGCCGGCGGCCAGCAGGATCAGTCCCTGGTAGAAACCGCGAATCGGGCGGCGCTCGACCTGCCAGATTTCTTCCCAGGTCTCATGAGCGTCGAAAAACTGCCGGTCGTCCCACTCGGCCGCGCCCTTCGCGAGTTCGGCGCGGTGTTCCGAGGAGATCGTAGGCTCGAGCGCCAGCTGTTCGGACCGGGACGGGATCTCACGCACTCTGGCCATCAGGCCGACCGCCTTCTGCGTTCGTTGGTCAGTGAGGATTACTGAGTTGTCCCGCCGCCGCCGTTCATCGACACTGTGCGCGACCGCCCTCACGTTGGATACCGGTTGAGGTAAACATCATCGCTGATTTTGTAAACGTCCGGGCCGCGCTCGACCAGAACTTCAGCGAGTTGCGGGCGCTGCTCGACTCGTGTGACGAGGATCGGTTGAGCGAACGCCTCGCCGACGATGAGTGGTCGGTCCGCGAGATCCTGCTCCATCTCGTCCACTCCGAACGCTGGCTGCATCCCCAACTCATGCTGTTGCGGCGTGAGGTTGCGCCCGAGATGCCCGTCCCGCGGATCGGCGGCGTCAGCCTCCCGGACACCGAGAGCGACGCCTCTCTGCCTGAACTGCGCTGGGCGCTGACCAGCGTGCGCGAAGACACCGAACGCCTGCTCGCCGATCTCTCGCCCGACCATCTGCGCGAACCGGCCAATCTCGAGCTGGACGGTGACGTCCTAGACATGTCCCTGCGCACGATCGCGCTCACCGCCGCCGATCATCAGCTGTTCCATGTCCGCCAGATCCAGCGGACGCTCGGGATCGTGCCTTGATCTCCGACGCCAGTCGCTTGCCATAATCGATAGCCTGAACTCACCGGTCCCGCGGACCCATGGCTTCAGGAGAATCTGCATGCAACGAACCGTCGACGACTATCCGTCCCGCCTCGACATCGAATACCCCCAATCGCTCGACCGCATCTCGACCCTGCTGCGACCAATCCTGGCGATTCCGATCGTCATCCTGGTCTCGTTCATCCCGCCCATGCTCTGCATGCCGGTCGCGTTGATGCTGGTCGTGCGGCGCAAGTACCCGCGCTGGTGGTTCGACTTCAACCTGGAGATGGCGCGCCTGCGCAATCGCGTCAACGCCTATCTCAATCTGATGACCGACGAGTATCCGTCCAGCGACGAAGAGCAGTCGGTCAAACTTGAACTCGATTATCCCGACGCCGCCCAACTCAATCGATGGCTACCGCTGGTCAAGTGGTTCCTCGCGATCCCGCACTACATCGTGGTCAACATCATGCTGCTGTTCCAGACCATCGCCGTGTTGATCGCCTGGTTCGCCATCCTCTTCACCGGGCAGTACCCGCGACCGCTCTTCACCTTCATGCTCAACGCCGAGCGTTGGATTCTCCGCGTCGAGGCCTACGCCTTCCTGCTGATCACCGACCGCTATCCGCCATTCCGTCTCGGATAGAGCGGCGTCGCCAGAGGCGTCCGAGTCATGCGGCCAGCCGCAGCGCTCCGTGTAACTCGATCCGCCTCAGGAACCAGAGGAACGCGCCCAGGTTGAGGGCGAACAGCCCGCTCAATGCGCCGAATAGCATGCCTACCACCGGCCAGTCGACGATGAATGCCAGCGGCGGCACGACGTCGCGCCCGTCGGGTGTCAGCGCGAAGAAGTCCAACAGGATCGCCCCCGACTGCGTTCCGACAATCAATCCAGCCCCCAACCCAATCGCGATCACAATCAGTTGCTCCAGGGCAATCAGGCCGAGAATCTGGCGCATACTCATTCCCACGCTCTGGCAGACCGCGAACTCCACGGTTCGCGCCTGAGCCGTGACCGCGGTCAGAACCACCAGCCCGAACGCCGACGCGATCGCGACCGCCGCCAGCGCGCCGATGAACACGCCGTTCCACGAGGCCACGATCAGCGGGTCGGCCGCCAGCTCCTCGCGGGCGCTGTCGATTGTGGCGATGCCGTCACCTTCGAGCGGGGTGTCGTACTCAACCAGCAAATCCGCCCAGCGCTCGAGCGGCGCCGACGCCCAGAGTTCGTCACTCACCGCCAGCGCGACTCCGGCCGCCGCGCTGCCGTACAGCCGATCGACAAATGCGGCGCGGTCGATTAGCACCAGCGGATCGTCGCGCTGCGGGTCGTAGCTGGGGAACGTCTCGAACTGCCCGCTGATCAGGAACTTCATCGGCGATGGACCGATTCGCAGCCTGACCGTGTCGCCGACGTTGAGCCGGCCCTGTTGTATCGCTTCGGCAGAGAACAGCGCCGGCAGCGGCGCACGTTCGGCGATGTAGCGCACGCCGCGCAGCGAAGACGGGATCGCATTCCAGCGGTAGCGTGCTCCAGCGTCCGAGACGGAGAAGAAATCGAGCGGCTCTTCGCCGACCTCCAACGGCGTCGCTTCCCAGCGTCCCGAGCTGAAGTCGGCCAGCAGCTGCCGCTCCCCACGCATGACATAAGACAGATTGCCGAGCAGGATCTCGCCCGCGGCGCGTGTCAGCGCCAGGTCGAGCGAGACCAGGGTCACCGGTGCGACTGGCCGTTCAGACACGGCCGGTCGGAAGCGGGTCTGGCGCTGGACGATTCGAGCTCCCTCCAGTGGCAGATATGCGGACGGTTCCTCGGTCAATCGGCTGGAGATCGTGATCCACTCTGCTTCCTCGTTCACCTTGTCGGGACTGAGCGTGTCGATCGTGTACCACCAATAGCGTCCGACCGCGTCCAGCACCTTGATTCCGATCGCCGTCTCCTGTTCCAACCGCACCACTGCAAGATCCAACTCCAGACGGCCGCCGATGTCGTCGATCAACGTTCCCTGGACCTCGTTGAGGGGCACCGCGATCTCTCTCAAGTCCGATGGCGGCAGCGTCCAACCGATCTGTCGATCCGCCAGCTGATCGGCGACTACCTCAGAGTCCAGCGCGGCGATCTGTAGCCGGCCGGAATCCTCGTCACCGTCGAACGCGCCCACAATCCGCTTGATCTGCGCCGCCGATCCACCGCTCTCCCGCTCGATCTCTTCGTACGGAATCGCTTCAGAGAACGGCTCTGTCAGACGCACCGAGGCGCCGACGGCGTGCAGCGCGCGATCGTCGTACGACGTGTCCAGGGTGGTCCGGAACGAGGCGGCGAACACAGCCAGCGCGCCGGCAATGGTCAGCAGCAACACCGTCCGCGCGTAGTGCGTGGGCGTCCGCCCCAGGTACCAGGTGCCCAGTAAGAGGGTGAGCGATCGCCACGGCGATGCGAACCGGGCCAGCAATCTCATGAGCGGCGGGAACAACCGCAGCACGATCAGTCCAACGACGAAGAGCAGCACTGTTGGCGTCGCCACCGCGAGCCAGTCGAACCGTGTTTCACCGACCAGCGGCGTCTCGATCGGGTCTCCGGCCCACTGCAACTCAAAGATCAGCAGGGCGCCGAGCGCGGCGACCGCCGCGTCGATCAGCGCGCGCTGGGTCCATGACGAAGGTGGACGCCCCCGCTCGCGTCGAGTGGTCACCATCGTCTGACGAGTTGCCCGGTAGGTCGGAACGGCCTGTGCCAGCAACGCGAGCGCGCCGGCTCCGATCGCCAGGTACCAGGATTCCAGCGGCAACGACACCGGCAGGAAGGGTCCGGCGCCCGTCGCCGCCAACGTCTCGTCGAATGGCGGCACGAAGCCCAGCAGACTGACCAGCCCCATCCCAATCAGCGGACCAAACGCGACCGCAGGAGCCGTCAGGATCGCCGCCTCGACGATGTGCAGCAGGGCCACGTCTCGTTGACGCGCTCCGCGGGAACGCAGCCAGGCCGTGTCCTCGGTCCGCTGTTCGGCCAGCATCGCCGCCGCCACCACCGCATAGACGAGCACGGCCCCAACCAGCTGGAGCACGATCATCAATAGCGTTGACTGCGCGAACTGGAACCGCCGGCTGAAACCGACCAGGGTGTCGACCAGCTCCGTTTCCTGCTGCACGCCGTCAATCGACTGCGCGATCCGGCGGGTCATCCGTTCCAGCGAGTCGGCCGCAGCCGACGCGTCAGCGGCTGACGCTCCTGTCAGATCGGTGCGAAACCGCTGTAGCAACGTCAGGCGCAGCGTTGGCGACTGATCGGCGAGGATGCCCAGGATGCCGTCACGCGTGGTCCAGAAGCGTAGCTCCGTGTTGAGTGCGGCAATCGGCATGTACACCGGGTCAAGGGTTGACCAGCGCCTGACCTCGCTGCTCGGCTGCAGCAGACCCACCACCCGCACCCGCGTCTCGTGCTCCAGACCCAGCCAGAACGGCTGCGCCAGCAACTCGTCGCCGACCGTCAGTCCGAACGACCGTGCCTGCGCCGCTTCAACCGCAACCTCGAGCAATCCATCGGCCGGCGCCGGCGATCGCCCCTCCACAATCTCCGATGTCTCCTCCATATCGCTCTGAGCGAGGAACGTCGCATGGTCAGCATCTGGCGGGTCAAACTCCTGATCCTCTGTCCGCAGGACGTAGCCGCCGGTCCTGATCGCCGTCATCCGGCCGACCAGCAGCGATTCGGCCGCGCTGACCGCCTCATCGCGGATCAGCGACTCCACTGACTCGACGGATTCCGCATCGGCGGTCACCTTCGTCTGGACAAAGCGCAGGTCCAGGGAAGCCGGATCGCTATCGGCCAGGGTTTGTCGCAACCCGAGATCGCGCACCGCCTCGATGAACACCGGGGCGCTGCTGGCCAGGCCGACGGCGAGCAGCGCGCCGATCAGCAACACGGCCGAGAGCCGAGGCGCAGAAGTGATCCGCCGAATCGCGAGCAGCCCGAGCTCCCGAGCGGTCTCCCCGCGCGAAGTTGGTTGCCGTCGCGCCATCAGTCGGCGCCCTCACGCAGCAGAGGCGCTGCTTCCTGCCCGGTCGCCCAGCGCGAGATCACCGTCGTCCCGACGATCGCGCACGTCACGATCACACCGACCCCGATGCCGGCCAGCACCCAATCGACCGAGAGCACGGTCGGCGGCGCTGCCGCGATGCCCTCGGCCGTGACGTCGAGAAACGCCAGAAGAGCGCCCACGATGGCGCGGCCCAATCCGAATCCCAGGGCAACGCCGGCCGCGAGCACCAGCCCAACTTCCACCGCGGCCTGGCCGGTCAGCCCGCTCCGTCCCGCGCCGATCGTGCGCATCAGCGCAAACTCACGGGCTCGCTCTCCTCCCGCAGCCGCCAACGTAAAGATCAGCGCGGCAGACCCGACCACCAGCAAGCCAATAAACCCAACCACGAAAAGCGCCGCCGCCCCACCCGAGCGGAACGGATCCTCCTCCGCCAGCACGATTCGCTCCTCGGCGTCCAGCACCGTGCTGGCCAGGTACACCTCGTCCAGCAAATCGTTCGTGATCAATCGGCCGGCGTTCGTCTCAGTCGAGGCCCAGACTTCGGTGATTGGCAACACCGCCTGAACCGCCGCCAACAACGCAGCGCTGCGCAAGGCCAGCACATCGGCAATCAGGAACCCGCCTTGCGCCGGATTGAGCGTAGGAAAGTAATCGACCGTCGCACTGATACGCACCGGAATGCTCGCATTGTTCAGCTCGATCGGAACGACGTCACCCACTCTCAGATCGGCAGTCTCCATCGATGTCCGGTCCATCGCCGCGTTGACCGGGAGGTTGGGTGATTCCCGAACAATGATCCGCTCGTCGCTGGCCGCCATCTGAGACCAGTGATATCGCAGCTCGCCACCCCTGAACTCAATCCGGTCCTCGCCCGCTCCACCCGACGCCGAAAACCAGGGTCCGGCAGACTCGAAGGACTCGACCGCTATCGATTCCTCTCCAACCAGCGCCCTCAGGTCCCGCATGTGCAGGATCCCGGTGGGCGCCCGAACCACCCTCGCATGCGGCCTCATGATGATCGCCGCAATCCTCAGCGGTTGAGTCAAGCCGCCCAATGGGGCCCGCATCGTCTGCATCTCCACGCCGACCGCCGACGCAGTATTGGTCCGAAACTGACGCATATGCACCTGACCGTTGCCGTCCAGCACCCGCGCCGCCAGTTCAAGATTGCTGTTGCCCGGATCGCTGCGCACGTCGATCGTCAGCGCCTCCGCGCCCTCCGGCAATGCCTGTCCGATCCGGCCCGGCTCCCGAGCGATCGCGGCCAGCAGCGCATCGGAAGACGCACCCAGCAGATCGTCGTCAAGCGCCACCGTCTCGGACAGCCGTCCCGTCTCCAGGCCCAGCACCACGACCCGACTTCCCTCACGGTCGCCGCCGACTGAACCGATTCCCCGGTACGCCGCCCCCGCCTGGATGCCTTCGCGTCGGTCCAGCGGCTCCGTCACCCGACGGATGGTGGAAGTCGCCAGGTTCCCGCCAATCGACACGCCCCGGACATCCGAGCCGACCTCATACTCAATTCGTGAACGCTCCACCGTGCGAATCGTCGACGCATACGTCGCCGAGATCAGCCCCACAGCCGTGATAAACGCGACCAGCGCCGTGAGTAGCATCGGCCCTGTCGGGTTGCGCGCCACGTTCAGTACTCCCAGGTAGAGCCATGACGCGATCGGCGCTCTCGACAGCGCCGCCGCCGCCAGCCCCCAGACCCGCGGCGCCACACGCATGATCGTCAGCGCCGAGCCGAGCAACAGCAGGCCGGGACTGAGCATCAGCACAGGATTCATCCCGCCCGACTCGAACGCCGCCAGCGCCCCGCCCGAAGCCTCGCTCTCGAACTGGAAGAACAGCACCGCCGCCAGCGCCAGCAACGCCACGTCGAGCCAGGCCCGCTGGAACAGCGATTGCCGCTGCGGACGCCCGGCCGCAACGCGCTGATTCTCACGCTTGCGAGCGTCAAACCAGGCCGGTGTGGCGAAGGCGATCCAGGCAATCAATGCGCCGGCGACCGCCAGACCCCACGCCTCCCAGGTCAACCGCGTGTCGAACGGCTCCCCGCCCGACACCCGCGCCACCGCTTCGAGCCGACCGGCATGACTCAGCGCAAACGCCGCCAACGGCGCCCCCAGCAACGCCGCCGGCACGGCCGCAACAGCCCCCAGGACCGCCTGCGCGCCCGCCTGTTGCCAGGGACGAGCCCCCCGCGCGGCCAGGCGTTCCCGATCAACCCGCGTCCGCTGCGCCATCACCCGCCCAACCAGGGCCACCCCGAACATCGCAACCGCAGCGATCTGCAGACCGGCCAGCAGCGATTGACTCGCGGAGAACTGCGCCTGGCGGGAGAACGATTCCAGAGCACTCAGCAACAGCGTGCCCGCCGATCCGCTCTCTAGTCGCCTCGACTGTTGCTGCCATGCGCTCAGGGCCTCGATCGCATCGTCAACCTGGTCAGAGTTCAACGCGCCCGTCATCAGCTCGGTGCGCATCCGGTGTGTCACCGCCGAACCAAACCGCTCGAGCGCAGCCTGATTCACAAACAGACCGAAATACGGCTCCTCGGCGCCGCCTTGCGTGATGTTGACCTGCAGATCGAACCACACATTCGTGTAGTGAAATGCCAGAACCTGTGAGGGATCCGCGGCAGTTGGCTCGATGATGCCGGTGACCACAAACCGTCGATCCTCGGCAAACACGACCTCGCTTCCCACATCAAGGCTCAAATCCGACGCCAACTCCGACCCGATCACCGCCTCATTCACCCCACGAGCCCATTCACCTCGGACCAGACGGCTGTGTACTGAAAGCCCGTCGAACGACATCAAGTACGCAAGCAGCGACTCGTTGATCTCGTTGTCCAGGCGAGTAAACCTCGCAAAGCTGCGAGGCGTCTCCATGATCCGTCGCGTATCGCCAAGCAGTCCATCAAACCGCCTCAGATGTCGCTCGCGAATCAGTTCCGCATCCTCTGCGACCTGAGCAAAGTCCTCGATCTCAGCAGGACGAAATGCCCGCGCGTGATCGGCGAAACCAGTCCCGCGAGGCGACTGCTCAATCAGCTCACGCAGCGCCAGATCCGCCGACGCCGCCCGAAACACCAGCGGCAACGCCACCAGCGCCGCCGCGATGACCAGCAGCGAAGCCGCCCCGATCATCAACATCCAACCGCCGCGCAATTCGCGTAGAGCGGCGAGTCGCAGCAGACGGAAGAGTCCGAGCATGATGTTGCAATCCTACGACCGCACGTACTGTCGGTCGCTCCCCGACTGCCGGTCGCTCGCCTGTTGTCAGTCGCGCTCTGGGGTCGTCACTACTCTGGTTGCCCCTGCTGCAATCGGCCTTTAGCCTATGGCGAACTAGTTGCGCCGCCGGCACGACGGCCCGGAACTCGCCCGAACCGGCCCGCACTGTCCAAGCTGACTCAACGTCGAAGGCATCACCCTCAGGAGCACGTGTATGACGACACAAGCCGAAACACACACCCAGATCGCGGCCGAGGTCTCCGGACTCAAGGTCAACGCGCTGCAGGATGGCAGCGGACCGAACATCGTGGTGCTCCACCATTCCACCGGTTCGCCCGGCTGGATCCCCTTCTACGACCACCTCGCCGAGAACCACACCGTCACCGTCCTCGACATGCCCGGATACGGCCAGTCGGAACGTCCCACATGGGCCCGACACCCGCGCGACATCGCCATCTTGCTGCACAGCGCGATCCACAAGATGGGCATCGACACCGACGCCCACCTGCTCGGCCTCGGCTTCGGCGGCTGGGTCGCAGCCGAGCTCGCCTCCATGCATCTGCACGGACTCGACAGCCTGATCCTCGTCGGCGCCGCCGGCGTCCAGCCCGAGGAAGGCGAAATCGCCGACGTCATCTTCTACGAGTTCGAGGAATACGTGAAGCTCGGCTTCTCCTCCGACGAGGCCTACGCCGAAGTCTTCGGCGACGAGG
>JAPPBN010000028.1:0-10165 GCA_026705025.1 Chloroflexota bacterium
CACGACGGCGGCGGCGAGCGGGAAAATCGGCGTCCAGCCCGGATCGGTGAAACGAGCGACGAGGATCTGTCCGGGCGTCAACTCGCGGCCAGTTGCGGCGTTCTCGGCGACGTGAGCTCTGCCTTCGGCTTCGCCGGTCGATGCAGCAATGCCGCGTAGTGTCAGCGGCAGATCTGGTTCCTGTTCTGCCTCTGACCCCTGTTCATCGATCTGGTTCCCTGCAATCGATTCCTCTTCAGCATCCGCAGAGGCAGCAGTGATCGGATCGCCGTATCGATCGCGTAAGGGCGGCGCCAGCGATTTCTTCCATTCCTCGAATTGCAATCGGCGACGTCGGATGCGGCTGCGCATCCGAGCGGCAATCATTGGGTCGCCAGAACGTCGTGTGAGTGTTGCCAACTCCTCGAACAGCAGGTAGTAGACATCGTTGGGATCGTCGATCAGTCCTCGTTCGATCCAACGGTCGGCGAGCTCGCGCCACAAGAGTCTCTGTTGCAGCGAGAGTTCCAACAGCGTGAACTTAGGATTCTCGCGTAGCGGCTGGAGGCGGCGGGCCTGGGTAATCTGCGCTCGAAACAGGCGCCAGCGCAGGCGTCCCATGGGATGTCGATAGAGACGCTCCTGGATCTCCGCTTCAGCGTCGCGGCGTGCAGCCTGTTGACGTTCGATGAATTCGTCCGGATCGTTTCTCTCCGGATGCAGCACATAGTCGCGGAAGGTGTCGAGGATCAGTTCGGGTTGCTCGACCCAACGCGGTTCCGCCGCCTCAAGTTCTCCTGCAGCGCGATGGCCATACTCAGCCATGAATTCATCGAGGTCGTCACGCAGCCACGCGATCACGTCCGGCAGTCGTTTGCTGTGGACCGCGGTCCAAAGACTCCCGGCGTCTTCGTCTCGGACAAAACTGGTGGCCTGTGCGTCCTGCGCTGCGCGCTGGGCCACGCGCCGAAGTGCGATGTTGCCCTCCTGAGTCCGGATCCCCGGCAGTCCCTGCATCACCCCAAGGGACAGTCTGCGCTGGTTCGAGCCGAGCCAGCGGTCGGTCGCCCAGAGCAGGCCCTGAGCGGCGCTGAACACGGCCGACTGGGCGCGCATCAGGAAGATGGTCTGGCGTTCGCTTTCCGCACTGGAGCGCGACAGCTCTCGGAAGATTTCTCGATCGGACAGGTTGGCTTTGTCGAGCGACCTGAGTCGGTCGCGTTCGTCTTCGCAGGATTGCCGCTCGGCCGGCCAGATTTTGGGCAGCTGATCCTGGTCGCGCAACCAACGGATCATGAAGGGAAGCTGCCCCAACATCGTGAACCATTGAATCTTCGTGGAACGTTGCCCGTTGCCGCCCGGGCGAACAACTTCGGCCGCTTCCGGCCCGCCGACGGCCTCGAGAAAGTGCGTGCCGGTCAGCCCCAGCCGGGTCTGGATGATCTCCATCATCAGGCCGATGTTGAAGTAGGCGTAGCCGTCGTACAGGGCGACAAACCGCCGTCCTTCCGTCCAATCGCCCCAGGGAGCGTGGAAGCCGCGATCCAGGGCGTCGGCGATCACCGACCAGCTCAACGGCGTCATCACATTCGGGATCACCTCGCCGGCGTTGGCCCGCGACCAACGGTCGAGTTCTCCCTGAATGTGAGGCATCCCGCGTCCCGGGCCGCCGCCCCAGGGCAGCGGGTCGTCGATGAGACGGGCGTCGCTGGCGTCGACGTTTCCCGAGCCGTACGCGCGCCAGCGCAGGACAGCCGGTCCACCCAACTCACGCTCGACGTCCAGCAGTTCCTCGCGCACCGCGGTCAGTGTCTCAGCGTCGCCATAGTCGGAGATGCTGATTGGACCGCGACGCGGCAACGACACCGAGCGCGGAGCTGCGCCCTCGAAGTCGATCCGTAGCGCAGCCAGATCTCGGCCGAGCGGGTCCTCCGACCAGGCCAGACCGCCAGTGTGCTCCGCTAACGTCGCATTCATACGCTCAGCATATGCAAGGATTCGGCAGCCTGCGATTGAACTGGTGGAGAGTTGGCAACCGTGCCCGACCCTGAACGATCTGAGAATCAGAGAGCCCTGCCGACTGGTAAGGCGCCGATCGCGCTGCTGTCTGAGGTGTTTACGGCGACGCAGGATTCGCGGGTTGTTCAGGGTGCGGGGGTCGGACTTGACGCCGCGATCATTGAGTGGGGCGATCGCGCTCTGGTCGCGGCGTCCGACCCAATCACCTTTGTCGACGCCAACGCGGGTCGGTTGGCCGTCGCGGTCAATGCCAACGACATCTTCTCGGTCGGCGCCGAGCCTGAGTGGATGCTGGCAACGGTTCTGACCCCGGAAGGTGTGGACGCCGAGGCAATTCGGACGCTGCTTGCCGATTTGTCCCTGGCTTGCGAAGAGGCGGGAGTCGCGCTGGTCGGGGGCCACACAGAGATTACCGATGCTGTCGTGCGCAGCGTCGTGTCCTGCACCATGATCGGCAGCGCGCCGCTGGAGCAGATCATCCCCTCGGATGGCGCAGTGGACGGCGACGTCATCGTTCAGGCCGGTGCGGCAGCGGTTGAAGGCACGGCGATCCTGGGCTATCCGCAGCTCATCGACGATCCGGGAGTGAGCATCGCTGCGGCCGCGAGGGCGCTTCGAGGGATTGAGGGGGTCCATGCGATGCACGATGTCACCGAGGGCGGCATTGCAACCGCAGCGCTCGAGTTGGCGGAGGCTGCCGGCCTGCAGCCGCAGTTGGATGCCGAAGACATCATCTGGCTGCCAGAGACACTGGCTTTGCGCGAAGAGCGTGACCTGGATCCGTTGGGGCTGCTCGGCTCGGGCACCTTGCTGGCGGCCGTCTCGCCCAAGAGCCTCGATCGCGCGCTCGCCGAGTTGTCCAACGCGAGTGTGCAAGCATCGCCGATCGGCCGGGTCACGGCCGGGTCACGCGCTACACTCAGATTCGGCGGTCGGATGGGACCGCTTCCGCGCTTCGTGCGCGACGAGGCGTTGCGGGTGTCCGACGATACCCGGCGTTCTACACCGTGATGTGGCGCCAACCGAGTTCGAGCGAGCAGGTTGGCAGCGGACAGGAGTCGATGTGAGCGCACATGTGAACGGGAAACCGGCCACCGTTGGGCAGCTAAAGGAATCCGGCTACCAACCCAGAACCGTCCGTGAAGAAATTCGCGACAATCTGATTGCCCGACTCGAGGAAGGCGGACCGCTGTTCCCGGAGATTCACGGATATGAGGACACGGTCGTCCCGGCGCTCGAGAACGCGCTGCTGGCGGAGCAAGATGTCATCTTCCTCGGTGAGCGGGGCCAGGCCAAGAGCCGCATCATCCGCGCCTTGACCGGACTGCTTGACGACGAGATCCCGGCGCTTGAAGGCGTCGAAATCTACGAGGAACCCCTCGCGCCGATCTCACTCGAGGGTCGGCAGAAGGCAGAAGAACTCGGAGACGACGCGCCGATCCGTTGGGTGGCACGCGGTGACCGCTACGGCGAAAAGCTGGCGACGCCCGATATCACGATCGCCGACCTGATCGGCGAGGTTGACCCGATCAAGGTGGCTGAAGGTCGCTATCTGTCGGACGAGCTGACGATCCACTTCGGCCTGATTCCACGCACCAACAGGGGAATCTTTTGCATCAACGAACTGCCTGACCTGGCGGAACGGATCCAGGTAGGGCTGCTCAACATCATGGAAGAGCGCGATGTCCAGATTCGCGGCTTCCGCGTTCGGCTGCCGCTGGACGTGTTGATCGTGGCGTCGGCTAATCCCGAGGACTACACCAATCGCGGCCGGATCATCACGCCACTGAAGGACCGTTACGGCGCCCAGATCCGCACGCACTACCCGTCCGAGCTTGAGACGGAACTGGAGATCGTCTCCCAGGAAGCGGCGCCGATGGCTGCGCCGGGTCGCAACATCAACATGCCCGACTACATGGCCGAGATCGTGGCTGAGATTGTGCGACTGGCCCGCCGCAGCCCCGACGTGTCACAGCGTTCGGGCGTTTCCGTGCGGGCGTCGATCTCCGGATACGAGACGCTCACAGCCAACGCGATGCGGCGCGGGATCCTCGGCGGCGAGGATCAAATCGCCCCGCGCATCTGCGACCTCTGGCACCTGGCTCCTGCGCTGCAAGGCAAGATGGAGTTGGAGACCGTTGACGAGGGCGCAGACGAGAAGGTGATCGAAAAGCTGATTGCCGGCGCCATTGCCGTCGTCTTCGGTCGTTACTTCGAGCTGGGCGAGCTGGAGCCGGTGATCGCGCAGTTCAAGTCGGGACTCGCGGTTGAGGTCGGCGAAGCGCTCAAGGCCGGAGACTATGCGGCCATCGTCGGCCGGGTCGAGGGTCTGGACGAGGCGTTGCAGCCGCTCAACGTCGGCGAGGACGCCGCCTCGCTGGCTGCTGCCGTCGAGTTCCTGTTCGAGGGGCTGCACCTGAATAAACGACTCAACAAGGATGTCGTCGGCGGTAACGTCTTCTACCGCGCCTAGACTGCGGGCACCTTGCCGCCGATCTCATTGATGGAGTGAGCCATGCCCGCCCGATTCCGGTTCTCACAATGGGATGGCACGCAGGACATTCCGGCGCTTGACGCCGACGATGTCCTGCAATCGCTTTCCGACGACCTGCTCTCGTTCGGCGATCTGCAGCAGGCGCTGCGCAACATGATGCAGCGCGGGATTCGCACACCCGACGGCGACCGCACCGACGGTATGCGCGACCTGCTCCAGCGCCTGCGCCAACAACGGCGGCAGCAGCTCGAACGCTTCGACCTCTCCTCGGTCTTTGACGACATTCAGCGTCAGCTCGACGAGATCCTGGATATGGAGCGGGACACGCTCGACGATCGCCTGGACGAGGTCGGTCCCCGCCCGCAACCTCAAGAGCCGGCGGGCGAGCAAATTCCGGGAGACCCGAGTCAGCAGGGTCAGCCGCAGGGACAGATGGGCGACCAGCAAGACGGCCAGCAGGGAGAGCAGCAGGGCGGGCAACAGCAGGCTTCACCGCTGACCGAAGACGAAATGGAGCGACTCAAGGAAGCGTTGCGGCAGCGGCTGGAGCGAAAGCAAGAGCAGATCGACCGTCTGCCGGAAGATGCAGCTGGGCAGGTGAAAGAGCTGCAGGAGTACGAGTTCGAGGACGATGAAGCGCGGGAGAAGTATGAGGAACTGCTGGAACAGCTCAAGCAGTCCATGATGAACCGCTTCTTCCAGGACATGAGCCAGATGATGTCCGACATGTCACCCGAGGACATGGAGCAAATGCGCGAAATGATGCGCGACCTCAACGAGATGCTGGAGCGTCAGCGTCGCGGCGAAGATCCGCGTTTCGATGAGTTCATGGACAAATGGGGCGACATGTTCGGCGACGATCCGCCGCAGTCGTTGGACGAACTGGTCGAGCAGATGCAGCGCCAGGCGGCGCAGATGCAGAACCTGATGTCGTCGTTGCCGGGCGACATGCGTCAGCAGCTGGGCGACATGATGCAGCAGCTGATGGGCGATATGGGCATGGAGCAGGAGCTGGCCCAGCTCGCGCAGAATCTCGAGTCGCTCTACCCGATGCGCGACCTGCTCAACCAGTACCCGTTCCGTGGCCAGGAAGAGATCGACCTGCAGGCAGCGATGTCGCTGATGGGCGACATGCAGCAGCTCGACGAGCTCGAGCGCGCCCTCGAGCGGGTGCAGTACGGCGGCAACATCGACGACATCGACCCGGATCAGCTCGAAGAGTTGATGGGCGAGGAGGCGCGGGAGATCCTGGAGCAGCTCAAACAATTGCTCGAACTATTGGAGGAAGCGGGTTACCTCGAAAAGAAGGGCAATGCCTGGGAGCTGACGCCGCGCGGCAATCGTCGGATCGGCGAGAAGGCGCTGGCTGAAATCTACGCCAATCTCAAGCGGCAGAACTTCGGCAAGCACAACGTCCCGGAGACCGGCCGCTACGGCGATCGGGCCGACGACACCAAATTGTATGAGTTTGGCGATCCGTTCCATCTCAATCTCAAGGAAACGATCTCGAACGCCATCCTGCGCACTGCGCCCGAAGGCGAGCCGCAGGTGCCGGTCAATCTCACGCCGGACGACTTCGAAGTGTTCCGCTCGGAAACACTGACTCAGACGGCGACAGTCGTGATGCTCGACCTTTCCTGGTCGATGGCGCTGCGCGGTTCCTTCCAGGCCGCCAAGAAGGTCGCGATGGCGCTCAACAACCTGATCCGGATGCAGTACCCGCGCGACTCGCTCTATCTGATCGGGTTCAGTGCGTACGCTCGCGAGCTCAAGGCCGACCAGCTGCCCTATGTCCGCTGGGACGAGACCGTGCTCGGAACCAACATGCACCACGCGCTGCTGATCGCCCAGCAACTGCTGGCCAAGCACAAGGTCGGTACTCGGCAGATCATCATGATCACCGACGGCGAGCCGACCGCGCACCTTGAGCAGGGGCGCTCGTACTTTGCCTATCCGCCGTCGCCGATCACCATCCGCGAAACGCTCAAGGAAGTCCGGCACTGCACGAAGAAAGACATTGTGATCAATGTCTTCATGCTCGATCGCAGCTACTACCTGAAGGAGTTCGTAGACCGCGTGGCGCGGATCAACGGCGGCCGCGTGTTCTACAGCCAGCCGGACGAGCTAGGCGAGTACGTGCTGCACGACTTTGTCACTCACCGGCGCAAGACGCTGTCGCGCTCGTAGGCGCCCGATCTCGCGGTCATCTCGTTCGCGCGACACCTACGTTGCGGACAGGCCCAGAACCAGGTCGCGCAACGTGACCAGGCCCAGCGGATTGCCATCGTCGTCGATCACCAGCGCGCGGGACACACCGAACTGGACCAGCAGACGCACCGCGTAGCGAGCGAGCATGCCCGAGCGAACCGTCAGGGCGGGCTTCGACATGATCTCGTAGACGTTGACTCGCTCGGGAGCGCGATCGTGCGTGATCACGTCACGTGCCAGGTCGCTGACCGTGACGACTCCGAGTTCGTCGTGATCGTACCGCCGGTTCACCACCAGGGAACTGATCTGCAATTGCTTCATCAACGCCATCGCCTCGGCCGCCGTCGCCAGCCCGTCGATGGTGTGCAATTCCGTGCCCATCACGTCTGACACGCGGAGCCCAGGTTGGTCGCTCTGAGTGGTCATTGGGCTTCTTCCAGCTCTTCCATCAGCCTGGGCAGCTGGGTCGACAGGCCGACCGCGTCCTCGATCGTGATCTGAAAGGCGACCCCGTCGCCATGCTCCTGATCCATGCCGCCGGCCGCCGCGATGCGCTCGAGGATGTCCCTCGCCCGCCCTTCCGCCACCAGGAACAGCACCATATCCCGCCGCGCCGTCAGGTCCAGTCCCAGGAAGGTCTTCTCCGGCCTCAGTCCTTCGCCGCGGACGCCGCTGATGATCGTGTCGCCCGTCGCGCCACCGGCTCGCGCCGCGTCGATGACCTCAGTAGTTTTGTCGTCGCTCACCAGCGCGACAACGAGCGCCATCTTCATGATTCCATCTCCTGACGTTCCTTCCGCCTGCGCCAGCGCTCCACCCAGTCCGCACTGATGGCATAGCCTAATACCGTCATGATCGGGAAGACACTGGCAAACGCGATCAGTCCGAAACCGTCGATGAGCGGACTGCGCCCAGGTATGTTGGCGGCCAGTCCCAGCCCCAGGGCAGCTACGACTGGCACGGTTACGGTTGAGGTCGTGACGCCTCCGCTGTCATAAGCCAGCGGGACGATCGTGCGGCTGGCCAGGTACGTCTGCACGATGACGATCACGTAGGCTCCAACGATGTACCAGGGCAGCGGCGTGCCGGTCACGATCCGGAAACAGCCCAGAGCCACGCCGGCGGATACCCCTGCGGCCACCGCGATCCGCAAGCCCCAGGCCTTGACCGCGCCGCCGGAGACTTCTTCGGCCTTCAAACCCACCGCGATCAGCGACGGCTCGGCCACGGTCGCTGCAAAACCTATCGCCCCCGCGAAGAGGTACACCAGCCAGTAGTCCTCCCAGCGCACCACGCCGCCTAGCGTCCGGGCCTCATCCGTTAGTTGCCGGGCCATCGTCTCCCCGATTGGGAACAACGCCTGGTCCAGCCCGATCAGGAAGAGCGCCAGCCCGAGCAACACCATCACGGACCCCGTGATGATGCCCGCAATGTTGGGCGGCTTGCGGCGCAGCACTGCCACCTGGAAGACGACGAGGATCGCGATGATTGGCGATACATCGCGAAGCGTGTACAGCAAGGTCTCCCCGAACAGCGCCAGAGCATCCAGCATCACGACACCATTCCGTAGCCGAGCACGCAGATCATCGGCGTGAGACTGGCGAAGGCGATCAGGCCGAATCCGTCGAGCATCGGATTCCGCCCGCGGATCGCAGATGCCAAACCCACGCCCAGTGCGGTGATCAACGGCACCGTGATCGTGCTGGTCGTCACCCCGCCCGAGTCGTAGGCCACGCCCACAATCTCCTCGGGCGCGAACACGGTCATCACCATGACCAGGATGTAGCCGCCGATGATGAACCGGTGAATCGGCCAACCCTTCAGAATGCGCAGCACTCCAAGCACGATGGCGAGCCCGACGGCGACCGCGACCACCACCCGCAATTCAAGGGCGTACTGGTCCTGGTCGGCTTCGCTGTAACCGATGAACCTCGCTTCCGCCGCCACTTCAGCGGCCTCGGCGGCCACCGCGATCAGCGCCGGTTCCGCCACCGTCGTGCCGAACCCGAGCGAGAAGGCGAGGGCGAGCAGCCAGAACGTGCTGCCCTTCTGCGCCATCCCTTGCGCCAACGCCTCGCCCAGCGGGAACAGTCCGCTCTCCAGACCCTGCACGAAGAGCGCCAGGCCGACAATGACACACACCAGCCCCACCGCGACGCTGGCCACATCGGGAAACGGCTGGCGGATTACGACCAGCTGGAACAGAAGGATCACGGCGAAGATCGGGAACAGATCTCGAACGGCGGCCAAGTGCCGCTTTGCCATGACCAGCGCGAAGTTCAGCAATTCTGACTCCTCGTGCCCGGCCGCACGGTGTTCGTGCGTTTGCGCAGCGCGGCTGCACAACACGCAGAGACAAGGAACAGGGTATGCGTCAATCGGAGCGGGGAAGCAACCAACCTGGGACACAGGAGAGCGTTGGTCAGCTCGCGCTCCGGGCCGCTCCGCCGGAAGCCCGCCACTGGGCCCAGCGTTTGGCGAACATGTTCAGTCCCGCCCGATAGGCGATGCCCTGGATCAGCACATTGCCGAAGAAGACACCGGCAAAGTAGCCGCCCAGGACGAGGAAGATGATCGCGAACGCCTTGGTCCAACCGGGCAGCAGCAGGATCATCAAGATTGATAGTCCGGTCGCGAGCAGGATGCCGGTCCACGCCGCAAGATGAACATACAGGCCTTCGCGCTTGCGCTTGGCTTGATAAATCTGGGCCAGGTCGCGGTCAATCTTGTCGACTGCCGGGGTGCGATCGGTCGTCTCGTCGCATACCCCGCAGTATTCGGAATCTCCCAGGGGAGCGCAGCAGTAGCCGCAGAACCGGCCGATGTTGGGGGCGTTGCCAGCCCGAATCTCGGCGATCATCTCGTCCAGTTCAGCCGAGAACGGCACCTCGCGAGTCGGCACGAAATCACCGTCGCGATATCTCGGCCTCGGAGTGTTCTGAGCGGTTCGCGTCGCCATGTGCGTCAGTCCGGCCAGTCGGCCGGTCGGCGTCCTGGCAGCCAGGAGTAAATCTGGACCAGCACACCGCCAGTGTCTCGGGGATGGATGAAGAACTGCTTCCACTCGAAGTCGGTGTAGGGCTCGCTGAGCGGTTCGATACCCATTTCGTCGCGCACAAACTCACAGGCCGCGTCCGCGTCTTCCACCTCGACGGTGATGTGATGCATGCCCGGCCCGCGTTGGTCGATGAACCGCTGTACGAACGACGACTCGTCGAACGGACCGATGATCTCCAGGCCCGTCTGGCGCCTGGGGAAATGGAACTGCGAGACCCTGAAGCCGCCCTCATGGGAAACGGTCCAGTGGTCGAGCTCCAGGCCGAACAGCTTGCCCCAGAATTGCGACGCAGCCTTCGGGTCTTCGGCTGCGATCGCCAGGTGGTCGAGCCGCACCCAACCAAGACCCTTCTGCTCCGCCATGCGTCCCCGCTCCAATCGAGACAATCTTATCCCACGCTCCGCATC
>JAPPBN010000011.1:0-9895 GCA_026705025.1 Chloroflexota bacterium
GAGCGGCCGGATTTGAACCGGCGACCTCTTGACCCCCAGTCAAGTGCGCTACCAAACTGCGCCACGCTCCGACGCGGCTCAGCGTATCACTGCGGCATTGTCAATCCACGAAGCCGGGCGTGTTCAGTGACCAACCCATGGCGTTTGCTAACATGAACAGGTGTACGACGTACATGCTATCGTGCAATCATGGCGCTGCGAAAAATGGAACTCCACAACATCTTGGTTTCTCGACTGCGGGCGCCATCCGACGCGTCCGAAGAGATTTGCAATCTGATCGGCGAGCAAACAGACGGACTCGTCACCGAGCGCACATTTCGCGAAGAGATGGCGCGATTTCGCGCAGAGTACCTGGGGGAGATGAACCGCCACCTCAGGTGGCTCCTGACTGCTGGAATCGGGTTGGGCGGAGCCATGATTGCGTTGCTGACACTGATCGTGACTCGCCTCTGAGGATGCAGCAGTGCCCCCTACGTGGCCGGCCGCTTCAGCATCATCCCCGCGCGACGGCACTTGACGACCAGTTCGCCTCGTTGGTTGGTCCCTCGATGCTCGAAGACCACGATCCCCCGATCGGGGCGGCTTCTCGATTCTCGCCGCTCGATCACTTCGGTTTCACAGGTGATCGTGTCGCCGATGAAGACTGGATTGGGAAAGGTGGTCTCGTCGAATCCGAGATTGCCCAGAGTGGTGCCGAGCGTCGTGTCGGCGACGCTCAGGCCCACCGCCAGGCCAAGCGTGAAGATGCTGTTGACGATTCGTTGACCGAACTGGGTCCCGGCGGAAAATTCCGCGTCGAGGTGCAGCGGCTGGGCATTGTGGGTCAGAGCCGTGAAGAGCAGGTTGTCGGTCTCGGTCACGGTACGCGAGGGCTCGTGCTTGATCACGAGCCCAGGCTCAAGTTCCTCGAACCACAATCCTGGCACGGCGTGCCTCCGAACGAGGGAAAACTACGCAAACCTGGCCATGTCGTCAGCCGCGTATTGGGCCACCGCGTGATCGGCAGCGGCCGTTACCTCCAGCCGTTCGAGCAGATTCGACAGTTGCGAGGCGGGAATCGCGCAGGTCACTTCGGCGTTGGGCATCTGCGTACGCACCCGCGAGAGCTGACAGCCGACCGAAGCGGCCATCTCGCCCGCCTTGGCGATTGCAATGATGTGACACTGCGGCTTGCCTTCAATGCGCAGATCGGGGAACGCGTCGTGCAACACCATGAGTTGCCGTCCGGTGATCCTCAAGAAGACGACATCGGGATCCGTCGGCGACTCGCCCAGTGGGCCGTAGACCACTTCTTCGGGCTGCTCCTCGACGACCGGCAGCGCCATCGCCGCCTCTGGGGTGACCCAGCCCGATTCGAGCAGCGCGCCGACATCGCCGTTCTCCATCACGTCCATTAGACCGAGGAATCCATGCGTGACCGAGCCGACCGAGCAGTTGGCGTGGTCCTGGGCAACCGTCGAGAAGGTCTGGTCGGTCGCGTGCATCCAGAACACGCAGCCGGCGGGTACGGCGCCCGTGCGGCCGTCGTCAGCCGGCGATGGCATGTTGGACTGGAAACGGTCAACGCCGCTGGCCACGTCGTGGAACGTGATCGCGAGCGGTTTGTTGGCCAGTCCGAGTGTGCCTTCGAGCTGATCAGAGAGTTCGGCCCAATTGGTCATACGTGAGTTCCTTCCTCAGGAATTGCGCCGGGCCGTTGAAAAGCCTCGCGCAGCGTAGGCGGGAAGAGCCGCCAATGGCTCGGCAGCATCGCCGCCGCACAGCCAAGATAGATGACGCCGAAGATCCAGCGAATCAAGTTGTTTTCCTGGAAGAAGAACTGGCTGATCAACTGAGCCAGGAACACGCCGAGCAGCGCGAAGCCGGCGCGTGCCGTGAGCTGGCGATCGATGATCAGCATGACGCCAAAGACCGACTGCGCAGCAGTGATGAATATCTCCGCCACTTGTGTGTCGCTCGACGTGATCCCCGACAGCGCGCCGCCGCCTGCGATGTACGCGAGCGGCACCGACGCGATCAGCAGCGTCCACTGGTTCACCTTGCTGGAAATGAGCATGTTGACGCCCATCCCGGCTGACCCTCGCCAGACCAGGTAGAGCGCGGCCAGGAACTCGGGAGACTCCGATGCGAGCGGCGCGATCCACTGGATCACGAAGAACTCGCCGATGCCGACGTCGCGGCCGACGAATTCGAGCCCGTGTACGAACGGCTCCGCAGCGAGCCCAATCACGATGGCCGAGTAGACGATGAAAAAGAGCACGACGGCGCGCCGCGGCCAGACCGGCAGCCGTCCGATCGCCTCGGCCGGACCTTCCAGTTCAGGTTCGCGGACCGGCGCGCGCGAGGCGAATCACGTACCAGAGAAACAGGACGCCGAGAATGACCGTGTCCTCGAGCGCGATGCGTCCCTTGGCGACGATGATGAACGAGTACAGCGTGGCGACGATCAAGATGCCAACGTCGAGCGTGACGCCGCGCGGAAGGGTCAGTTCCGGCTCCGTGCCATCGTTAGGCCGTCCGCGCAGGTCTCGCCAGGCGTGACGGGCAGTGGAGGTGATCAGCTCGCGCGGACCCGCCGCCTTCCAGGCGAAGAGGAAAATCACGGTCGCCCAGCCCACACCGAGCAACAAGCGGTTGGCGCCGGTCATGTTCGCCAGGGCCAGGTTGGCCTTCTCCGAGAAGTCCGCGAACGCCACCGGGTCAGATGCGTACTGCCCTGCCTCGTAGGCCAACAGTAGATCGACCGCGTACTCGGGTAGCACAGCGATGAATGCGACCAGCGCCACCGACAGCGCCGCCGGAATGTCATACTGCGACGCCTCCGCGCCGGAGGAGATCAGGAACGCCGCCGACAGGATCGCCAACCCGGAGATCGCCACCTCCGGGTACGTGTCCAGCTCAATCCCACCGAGTCGGAAGACCAGCGACGGAATCCCCGCCAGCACAGCCAGGATCAGCAGAGTCCAGGGAGATCGGAGGTTCACCAGCTCAGCGTAGTCAGCGATCCGCTGAGCGCCAATGGAAATCGACAACAGCGCTGCGGCTCAGTCGTGACCCAGCCGAACCAGCGCATCCGACAGCACCGACTCCCAATCCGACTCTGCCAGCCGCCGAGCAGGCTGGTATCGCAGTTGCGTGGAGCCGATCTGCACCTGCCGAGGAACGGCGAGCCGTCGTTGCGACGAGCTGAAGTTCAGACCTGGCGCCAGGCGGAGGACCACGTTCTCTCCCTCGGACTGGATGGACTCGGCCCCAAGCCTTGAAGCGAGCACCTTGAGCTTGACCGCGCCGAGCAGATTCTCGGTCGGTTTTGGCAGGGTCCCGAATCGATCGTTCAGCTCGAGGCCGAACTCTTCGATTTCGTTCGGCGATTCGATGGCGGCCAACCGCTGGTAGAGCGTCATGCGCAGCCCGACATCGTCGACATAGGACTCCGGAAGATAGCGAGGGATCGCGAGGTCCAGGTTGACCCTGGTTCCCTGACGGCGGCTGACGGGCCGCTGTCCAGATCGTTTCGCCTTCGATCGCTCGACCGCTTCGCGGAGCAGCTGAGTGAACAACGTGAAGCCGACCGCCCCGATGTGCCCCGACTGTTGCGCGCCAAGCAGGTTGCCGGCGCCGCGGATTTCCAGGTCCTTGAGCGCGATCTGGAATCCGGCCCCGAGGTCGTCCGCCTCCATGATTGTGGCCAGTCGGCGCTGCGCCACTTCGGACAGCGAACGGTACGGCTCGGTCATCAAGTAGGCGTACGCGCGCACGCTGGCGCGCCCGACACGCCCGCGGAGTTGGTACATCTGCGCCAGTCCGAGCCGTTCGGCGCGGTCGATGATCATCGTGTTGACGCGAGGAATGTCGACGCCTGACTCGATGATCGTGGAGCAGACCAGAACGTCCGCTTCGCCGTGGGTGAAGCGTTCCATGTGCTCGCGCAGGACATTGGCCGGCATCTGTCCGTGAGCGACCAGAAAGCTCGCCTCCGGCACCAGGCGGCTCAGCTCATTGGCCTCCCGGTCGATTGTTCTCACCTCGTTGTGCAGGAAGTAGACCTGACCGCCCCGATCGAGTTCCCGCAGGATCGCCTCGCGGATCACGCTGTTGTCACGTTCCATGACGTAGGTGCTGATCGGCAGTCGCTCTTCGGGCGGTGTAGCGATCGTCGACATGTCGCGGATCCCGGTCACCGCCTGATGCAGCGAGCGGGGAATCGGCGTCGCCGAGAGCGTGAGCACGTCAACCTCGCGGCGCAGCTTCTTCAGACGTTCCTTGTGTTCGACCCCGAAGCGTTGTTCCTCGTCGATCACCAATAGGCCGAGGCTCTTGAAGCCGATGTCCTTCTGCAGCAATCGGTGCGTGCCGATCGCGATATCAATCTTGCCGGCCTTGAGTGCGTCCACTGTTTGTTGCTGTTCGGCCGATGTGCGCAGCCGGGACAGCAAGCCAATCTCGACCTGCATCGCGGCAAGGCGTTGGCGAAAAGTCTCGAAGTGCTGTTGCGCCAGCACCGTAGTCGGCACCAGCACGGCGACCTGGTGCCCCGACATGACGGCCTTGAATGCGGCGCGGATCGCGACTTCAGTCTTGCCGTAGCCGACGTCGCCGACGATCAGCCGGTCCATCGGTCTGGATGCCTCCTGGTCTCGGCGGACTTCTTCAATCGCGCGATGTTGGTCGGTGGTCTCCACGTACGGGAACGACGCTTCCAGCTCGATCTGCCAGGGGGTGTCCGGTTCGATCGGGATTCCCGGTTCCGTCTCGCGGGCGGCATGGAGCTCAAGTAGATCATCGGCGATCTCGGCGACCGCTCCACGGACCCGGGCCTTGGCTCGCTGCCACTGACCGCCTCCGAGCCTGGTCAGCGTCGGCGGCGCATCGGAGGGGCCGACGTACGGCTGGACCCGGTCGAGCTTGTCGGTCGGCACCAGCAATCGGTCGCCTTTGGCGAAACGCAGGTCCAGGTACTCGCCCTCGCGACCACCGATCCGCTCGCGGACCACTCCCTGGAAACGGCCGATGCCGCTATCGACGTGGACGACGTAGTCGCCTCGCTTGAGGCTTTCCAGCAGATGAGGATCCGAGGCGGGTACGGCACGGGTCTTGAGCGGACGGCGCTGACGCTGACGCTCGAATCCGAATATCTCTGTGTCGCTGATCAACGTGACCAGACGCTCTCCAGTCAGAGGTTCGTCAAGCCGCCAACCCTCCGCGATCGCGGCTCGCCCGATCGAGATCGCCAACGGATCAGGCCTGCCCCCGGGTTCCAGCTTCGACAGTGGCAACCCGAGGTCCGTCATCAGTTCCGCCAGCCGCGCCTCTTGCAGGGAGACCACGACGTGGGCGCCGCGCCCTCTGGACTCCCGAAGCGACTCGAACAGCTGCGACAGTTTGCCCGCCAGTCGCGGAGTCGGTCGGAACGGCAGACGCTGGTCTCCGCTGGGGAGACGGGACAGCGATCGGACCCGACGCGTCGACCGATACATCTCAGCTTCGAGCTCATCGCAGGTGAGCCACGGATGAGGGAGTCCGTGGGGGATGCGAGCGTCCCACTCCAGCTCATCGCGAGCGTCCTCGGCTCGCCGATCACGCTCCTCCGCCCTAGCGGATACGTCGTGCGGCTCGTCGACGATGATCAATGCATCGTCGCCCAAGTGGGCAAAGACGGAGCCGGGTGCGAGAAACTGCGTCCAAAAGTCCGGTCGTGCGGTAGGCCCGCCGTTTCGCAGGTGCTCCAGATCCAGCGTCAACAACGCGGCTTCCGCGGTCGGCTCTGCAGCGTCGTTCTCATCCCTGCGATCTTGATCCACTGCCGTCAACAGTGCTTCGATCAGCGGTTCGCTGGCCGGCCCCGGACTCCACTCGCGAGCCGGCCGAACGGCGACCCGTTCGACAGTCTGCGTCGAGCGCTGTGTGAGCGGATCGAATCGGCGGATCGAGTCGATGTCGTCGCCGAACAGCTCAACCCTGACCGGCTCGTCCTCGGCCGGCGGCCAAAAGTCGACGATCCCCCCTCGTACGGCAAACGTCGACGGTTCGACCACGAGCCGGCGTCGTTCGTAGCCGTTGGCGTCAAGCGAACGGACCAGGTCGGCCATTCGGATTGAGGATCCCAGACAGAGTTCGAGAGGAGCAGAGACCGCGGCGACGGTGCGTTGCGCGGCGGCGTCGACGTCGGCGATGACGATCGGCGAGCCCGCTCGCAGCGACTCGATCGCGGAGAGCCGCGCTTCGATGACATCCGGCGCGGGCTTCTGACGTTCATACGGGGCCGTCTCGCGGGCCGGAAACTGGAGCAGCCGGCCGCGGTCGCGCTCCCCGAGCCAGAGCGGCAAGGCGTCGACCAGGTCGGCGGCGTTGGTGGGTGTTGGCGTCAGGACGAGCACCGGACCCTGATGCCGGGCAGCCAGCGCGGCAATGACGGCAGGCTTCGCGGTGTCGGGCAGGCCCAGCATCGGCTGCGAGTCGAACGGCTCAATCGCCCCAAGCACGACGGGACCCAGCCCGTCGAGCAGGCCCGGCGGGGTGTCGTGCGGGATGTCGTGCGGGTCGGTGGCGCTCACGCGCGCAGACTCCGTCCGCTGACGTCTGAACTCAGCCTAAGCGAGGGTGAGGCGACAAACGTTATGCCAGTTTCAACTCTGGCCGTCCGACGCCGACCGGTTGTACAGGTTCATCGCCGACTCGACGCCATGCTCCAACAGGTGCACGACCGCCTCGGCAGCGCGCATTTCGGCATCGTGTAACAGCCGACGCTCCGCCGGAGTCGGGTCACTGAGCAACCAGTCCGCGACATCATCGGGGTGATGAGACGGTTTGCCGTCGACCATCGGCCGGCCAACGCCGATCCGAATCCGAGGAAAGTCCAGCTCACCGATCGCGGCGCGAATCGAGCGCATGCCGCGCTGACCGGCGTCGGACCCTGAGGGTCTGATCCGGATCCGTCCGGGTTCCAGATCGAGTTCATCGACGAGCAGGATCAGGTCCGACGGCTCGGCCCGGTACTTGTCGAGCAGAGACTGCACGGCTTTTCCCGACTCGTTCATGAACGTCCGAGGAATCACGACGGCCACGGGACCATGAGCCGTCTGAGCCTGAGCGACGCGAAAGCGTGCCTCGCGCTGCAGTTGCGGCAGTTCAAGCCCACGTCGGATGAGTTCCGCCGACCGTGCGCCTGCGTTATGTCGGTTCTGCGAGTAGTCCGCTCCAGGATTCCCCAGACCCACGATCAGCCGGGCACCCTGAAGCGGCTTGAGTCCGCGTCGTCGAAGCTTGGGCAATCGGACCATGCCTCAAGTGTCGCACGGGGACGAGAGCAGCGGAATCGACGGACATCCCTCTGTGAGCGGAGCTGCTATTGCGCCTCTGCCACGTACTTCTCGCCCAGCGCCGTTTCCCAGCGCAGGTAGTGCTGCATGTCGGCGTAGCCGCGCTGCGGACCGAAGGTCAGGATGTCGTTGGGCGGCGCGAGCACTCCCGTCAGGCCGTACTCGATCGGTAGCCCGGCCGCGTGCCAGTTGCCCATACCGCCCGCGATTGCGGAGACGTTCAGGCGCCCCAAATCGAGCATGGTCTGAGCCGCCAACAACGATTGCCGGCCGGACTCGCAGACGATAATCAACGGCGTCGACTCCTCCGGGGCCAACGATTGGATGTCGCGCTCCAGCCATCCTCTGGGCGCCCATCGAGCTCCCGGCGGATGCGCCCGAGCGAACCCCTCGCTCGTCCCGACGTGCAGGATCACCGCGTCCGGCTGATCGAAGGTCTCCGAAGGCTCGATGGTGATCACGGTCTGACGGGCCTGCGACAACAGCCCGGGCTCAGTTGCCTTCATCCCTGGTTCCAGGGCACGGCCAGCCGCAGTCCAGGCCGCGACACCCCCGTCGAGCGCATAGATGTGGCGATGTCCCATCTGCCGGTACCACGACGCAGTCAGCGCAGCTCGGGCGACACCGTCGCAGGCGAAGACGATCGGCGCATGATGGACAATCGCGACGTCGTCGCTGCGCTGCACGGCCTGTCCACCGGGGAACCAGCGGAAGCCGGGGATGTGACCGGCCTCGTGCTCGGCGTCGGTTCGAACATCGATGAAGTAGACGCTCTCCGACCGGCTGCGCTCTCGAAGCTCGTCCAGTTGCTCGACGCCAATGAGCTGGACGCCATCCTCTTCAGCGCATCGCCGCGCATACTGCTCGGCCGCAGCCTGACCCTCGGCGGTAACGGCGGGCAGCGCATCACGGTCGGCGCCGAACTCAAGCTCGTGACCGGCCAGCATCCAACCGGCAGTGCCGTTCTTCAGACCAACCACCTCGCGCTCCAACGACATCCGCTGCAACACCCTGGTGCCAATGATGCTGCGCGTCCGTCCGGCGCAGTTGACCACCACTGTGGTGTCGTCCGGCGCGTCGGCAAGCACATCGGTGATGCGGAAGGCAAGTTCGCCTCCGGGCATGCTGCGCCCGCCCGGGATACAGGATCGCCGGTACTCCTCCGGCGTGCGCGTGTCGAGAATCACCAGCGGGTCGCCGCGCGCAATCCGCGCGTGCAGATCATCGGCATCGATCTCCGGCACGTGATGAACCACTTCAACCCGCTCGCCAAAATCCTTGCTCGGCACATTCACGCCCCACTCGGTCGGCAGATCGAGGAACGCCCAGCGATTAGTCCCGCCGGACAACGTCGAGACATCGGAGTAGCCCATGCGCTCAACCGTCTCGGCGGCAAAGTGAACGCGCCGCTCATCCTCGTCGCACAGCACAATCGGCGTATCGCGATGTGGTACAGCCTCGGGCAACTCGAACTCAATCATCCGCCGAGGAATCAGGCTGGCCCCAACGATGTGTGACGCGTTGTACTCAGGAGGATCGCGAACATCGATCAGAGCAATCGGTGCGTCGTCGGAAAGCCGCTCGTGCAGGTCGTCGGGTGTGATTGGTGTTGGCATGGCTGAAGTCTAGGTCCGAACTCATTGACTGACTTCAGTTCGTCCCCCTCCGCCAATTCGCCCCGATGAGACCCGCGCGTAGATCACGGACTTGCAGTTGTCGTGAACCCCCTCTCCTTTTGGGAGAGGGCCGGGGTGACGGTCCGGCCTCCGTCGGCACGTGATGACTGCGAAGGCTCGGCCGTCGCGGGCCCTCACCCTAACCCTCTCCCTCGGGGAGAGGGGACCGGGAGGAGGATTGCGGATGGGTCTTGAAACGCCTCTACACCGCCGCCAGCCCCGACGCCTTCTGCAGCGCATTCGCCGCCCGCTCGAAGCTGGGGAACGTCGCGATCCCCTCTTCCTGCAGCCTCATCCTCGCTGTTAGCGCAGCCTCTTCAACGTGGCTCGGATGCAGCGCCGCCAGGAACGGTTTGTCCGACTCCGCCATGAACTTTTTCAGCGAGCCGATCAGGCGGTCGAACTCCTCGGGCTTGTCTTGCCATCGACGAGCCATGAATGTCGCCGAGAGCTCCATCCCGACCGCGTCGATGTTCTCGTCGCCGTTGAGGATGTCAAAGATCGTGTCCAGGTGCTTCGGGTCCTGGCCGATCGTCCCGGCCGCGTCCAGCGGGTTGCGATAGCTGCCGCCGATGATGTTGAAGAACTCGGAGAGCTGCGTGTAGCTCTCGTCCGAGAGCGTTGGCACCTTCCAGCCGGCCTTCTCGAAGGCGTCGGTGAGTACGACCGACTGTCCGCCGGTCATGGCGATCAGGCCGAGCCGGTTGCCCTGCGTGCGCTTGGTCAGCAGCGTCGCCTTGACCACGTCGATCATCTCGTCGAGGTTATGCACCGCGACCGCGCCGACCTGCTTGATCATCGCCTCCCAGATCGCCTGGTCGCTGGCCAGCGAGGCCGTATGCGAGCGGATCGCGCGTCCGCCGCCCTCGGTCTGGCCGCCCTTCCAGATGATCACCGGCT
>JAPPBN010000037.1:0-9262 GCA_026705025.1 Chloroflexota bacterium
GCTCGCGCGTCGACTACATCGACGACGTGATGAAGCAGGGCTTCTCGATCTCGAACCCCAACGCATCACACTCCTGCGCCTGCGGTTCGAGCTTCGACACCGCCGACGCCGGCGGCGCGTCCCAGGCTCGCTCCTGCATCTAATCCCCAAATCCCCTCTTCTTCCGGGAGAGGGAGAGGGTGAGTGCTCCCAGTATGGCCCGCATCACGCGCCTGCTTGATGCGGGCCAAACGCTGTCCTTCGAATTCTCGGCGCCTCGTGATGAAGCCGGCGCCGAACGCCTGAAACAGACCCTGGACCGCCTCTCGGAGCACTGTCCACAGTTCATGTCGGTCACCTACGGGGCCGGCGGCACTACACGCGGACCCACTCGCGACTGGGTCCGAACCATCCGCGACCACTTCCAGGTCGAGGCGATGCCCCACCTGACCTGCGTGGCCCATACGCGCGACGAAATCGCCGCGATCATCGAGGATTACCAGGAAGACGGCGTCGATAACATCCTTGCCCTTCGGGGCGATCTGCCGCAGGGCGTCGAATCCCCAAGCCAGGCATTCGACACCGCGGCTGAACTCACTGACTTCATCCGGTCGCGGGCGGACTGGGACGTCGGAGTCGCTGCGCATCCGGAAGGCCACCCGATGGCGTCCTCCGTTGAAGCAGATCTGACGCATCAGGCGCGCAAACTGGCGCAGGCCGACTTCGCCATCACGCAGTTCGGCTACCGGGCCGAGCACTACGACCAGTTTGTCAATCAACTCGACGCGCGCGGCATCGACACGCCGGTCATTCCCGGCATCATGCCGCCGACCAACGTCGCCGGCATCGAGCGCATGTCCGCGCTCAACGCGACCGAGTTCCCTGTCGAAATCCGCGAGCGTCTGGAGGCGGCATCGAGCGCGGCGGAGCGGCGCCAAATCGGGGTGGAGGTCGCGGTCAGTCTGGGGCGCGAGCTGCTGGAGATCGGAGCCCCCGGATTGCACATCTACACGATGAACTTTGCCCGCGCCGCATCCGAGGTGGCGACGGCGTTGGGCTGGTCGGCGGACTGACGTTTCTGGCTGACTGCGGACTGACTACGTCGGCTGCAGCTGAGCCCGCAGCGTGTTCAGGATCTCCAGATCCGTCTGATGCATCGAGCGCGCAATCGACTCCACGCTCAACTCTCCCTGGAAGCGGTGATTGGCCGTGTGCTCCCACTCGAATGACGAAATCATGTAGAGCACGCCGGAAATCTGTTCTCGCGTGCTGTACCACTCGCGTAACTGCTCGTAGCAATCCGGAACGTTGACCTGCTCCAGCCACTCGTAGTCGTGGAGCGGCAAGTCCTCGACATCCTGGAACAGCAGATGCCCGAGCTGCCAGGCCGAGATTGTTTCGTGCCGCCAGGCTCGGTCGATCAAGGCCTCGGCGTCCGGCATTGAGTCGCGCAGAGCGCGCATCATCAAGTCGTACATCTCGCCCGACGCCTCGCGCAACGCCTTCATCAGCCAGCGCCTGGAGGTCTCGCTGTCGCTCATGCCCGACATTCTGACACATCGATTTCGCACATCGGTGGTTTACGATAGGTCGGTACGTCTGCCGCGGGAGGATTGCGATGCTGACGGAGTTCTGGGAGTCGGACACGTTCACCGAGCGGCGGGAAGCACTGCTCGACACGCTGGAGACCGACTACCCGTGGAGCAAGGGCGACATCCTGCGCTTCCGTCGCGGCGGCCGCGACGATCGTTATCGGGTGCTGAGTGTTCAGGTGGAGATCGGCGACGAAGGCTTGCGACGCACAGTGCTCCTGCTGAAGTTGGGGTCGTAGCCGGTAGTGGAAGCGTCGGGAGCACTGCCGTACACGTTGTTGCTCCTGTTGTTGGAGTTGGGCGTCGGCGGCGTGCTGGTCATGCACGCGGTCCACCTGCGAGGACAGGCCACGCCAGGATTCGTGCGAGCAACCACGATCATGGTGCCGATCGTGCTTGGACTGGCGTTCTGGACCGCATTCACACTCGAGGGCGATGTCGTCGAAGGCTATGCCGTCCGTTCCGGACCTCGTGATGCCCTGGTCTGGGTCCTGGCCGCACTGACCGCTGCGTCGGTGTTGCACAACCTTGCGTTGTACACCAATCGCGACGCCTGGGCGCGGCGCATCGGCTGGGCCTTGAGCGGCTTGTCGCTGGCGTCGCTCGGCCTGATGGCGGCGACGCTGGCCGGGTCCCCCGAAGCGTTGACCGTGTTCAGCCTCGGCTTTGGCGCGCTGGCGCTGGGCCTCTCCGCTGTCGGACTGGCACTGGGTCACTGGTACCTGGTCACTCCCCGACTTCCTGCACGGCCGCTGGTCGAGCTTACGGCCGCATTCCTGATCGTGGTCGTCGTGCAGGCCGTTCTGTTCGCCGTCGCGGTTGCAGTCCCGGTTGACGATCCCGTCGGCGGACGCGATCAGTCGCTGTCCGGCGACCCGACCTTCTGGCTGAGAATCGTGGTCGGCTTCGTCCTGCCCCTGATCTTCGGCTGGATGGCCTGGACGACGGCCCGGATGCGTTCGATGATGGCGGCCACTGGCTTGCTCTATCTGACCACGGCCGCCGTGCTGGCCGCGCAGATCGCCGCGAGAGCATTGATGCTCGACAGCGGCCGGCCCTTGTAGCAGCCACTCGCTCAAGCGCTCGTCATACCCGCGCTTGGCGCGGGTATCTCAATCCTCCGGGGTTGCCGGTAAGTCCAGAACAATGCGAGATTGCCGCGGCAAGCGCGGCAATGACGGAGATTGGCCGGTTGCTGTGGTGCGCCTACTCGACCACGTCCTGCTGGATGACGTTCAGATTGAGTCCCGGCGGCAGCTCGGGGGCCATGGCTGCTTCGGCCTGCCAGCCGGCCCGGGCGTGGTCGAGCAGTCCCGAGACCTCCTGGATCGCTGCGCCGGTTCTGACGCCCCACCAGGTCAGGTTCTGGCCGTCGCAGAGATACACATGGCCGTTTCGTCCCGCCGACATGCCCTGCTGGGCCAGCAATTCCTCGGCGTGACGCTCGCGGAAACGATACGGCTCTGAGGGCAGCAGGATGACTTCCGGATCGAGCTCGACGAGTTGGGTCAGCGACAGTCGCGGGTAACGGCCGCGGCCCGGGTCATCGCAGACGTTGATCGCGCCGCTGACTCTCAACAGGTCTCCGATGTACGTGTCGCCCGATGCGGCCATGTACGGATTGCGCCAGATCAGCGCCGCCGCGCGGACTCGAGGTCGCAGCCGTTGAACGTGCTCTTGCTCCTCCAGCGATTCCTTGATCGATTCCCCGATCTTGAGTGAGATCCCGCCCAGCAGCCGGCCAACCCGGTCGATCTCCTCGTGCGCTTCTTCTGCCGTGCGCACATCGCCGACGTATACGTTGAGTCCGGCCTTGCGCAGCGCGGCGACATCCTCCTCATTGTTCTCCTCGCGATTGGCGAGCACGAGCTGAGGCTCGAGTCGAATGATTCGTTCGATGTCAGGGTTCTTCGTCCCGCCGACCTTGCGGATCGGCGCGACGACGTCCGCCGGCTCCACGCAGAATCGGGTCACCCCGACCAGCCGCGACGCGAGCCGCATCGAGCAGACCAGTTCGGTGAACGAGGGAACCAGCGAGACGACTTCGCGAGCCGGTCGCTCGAGATCGATCTCGGTGTCGGTGGCGTCAACTACGCTGGGCATGTGGTTGAGGCTATCAGCGACCGGTCAGCTCATGGCCGATACGCCGCCAACGCACGGCTGCCGCGGCGCAGACAACTGGTGCGCCTCATGTATCTAGCGCGGAGTTCCGGATGACGATCACCCGAATCGCAGGAGCCGGGGTGGCGTTGCGGGACGTTACCGCTGGATATCCCGGACATCGAGTCTTTGAGAACCTGACGCTCAACATCCCGGGCGGCGTGTTTACCGGCATCATCGGCGGCAATGGATCCGGCAAGAGCACATTGCTGAAGACTATCGCGGGCCTGATCAAGCCCTCCAATGGAGAGGTGCTGGTCGGCGGGGAGCCACCGGAGGAAGCGCGATCATTTCTCGGCTACATGCCGCAGGTCAGCAATGTCGATTGGCGTTTTCCCATCACCGTGCGCGAACTGGTTGAGATGGGGCGCTACCAATTCAGCTGGAGATCGCGCCTGGGGCGGCTGCTGCGCACCCGCGAAGACCAAATGGCCATCGAGCGCGCCATGGAGTTGATGGATGTCCTGGACCTGCGAGATCGTCAAATCCACGAGCTTTCCGGCGGACAGCGCAAGCGCGCGCTGATCGCCCGCGCGCTGGCCAGGCAACCGCGAATCCTGCTGTTGGACGAACCCTCCGCCGCGCTCGACGCCGTATCGGATGACCAGCTGTTTGACGTGCTCTGCGACCTGACGGAGCTGGGTACTTCAGTGATCATGACGACGCACGACCTGTCGACCGTCCTGGAACACTACGCCGAAGTGATCTGCATCAACGCCGCTGAGGGCGGCATCATCGCCCAGGGCGATCCGTCGTCGGTGCTCACGGAGGACGTCCTGCGGCGCACGTATGGACGCGAGCTGGCGATCGTGTCGCGCGGCGACGTCCATGATGGCTCGTCGGACGGACACGACCACCACACGTTGCGACTCGGCGATGAGCTCCAGCTGCACATGGAAGACCACGAGCACCAGGAGGGGCATCGCCACGGCCCGTCTCCGTAGGCGCTAAGCCTCACCCGCTTCGACCAGGGCGACGACCCGCCGCACCAACATCGAGAACTGACCCTCGTCAGCCGCAAGTTGCAGTTCCGAGCGCCAGTCGTCGAACCGCCGCGCCCGCACCTGTGCCGACTCGATCACGAGAAAGCGCCGAATCGACTCGAGGACATCCCAGGCCAGACTGCCCTGGTCCAGTCGGTTGGTCTCAATCGAGACCGAGGACATCTGCGTCACGGTGACGCCGGCTGTCTCCGCCGCGCTCCTGATCAGACCACGTAGTTCCTCTGGCGCTCCTTTGGTGAAGCCACGCACCAGGTCGCGTCCGATCTCCGCCCGATCCACCTGGAACCACAGACCCGCCCAGTCCGTCTGCACGATCAGGATCGGACCGTCCGTGGTCCTGGCAATCTCCCGTAGGGTGGCCGCCGGATGGCGCAGCCACTCCAGGACATCGACCATCATTGCCGACCTGAAGCGGGAGTCAGCGAAGGGCAGCCGTTGCGCATCCGCCTGGACCAGGGCCCAGTCGCTCGGTCCCAACCACGGTCCGGTCGCGGCCGAATCGATCGCGATCCCGTGAAGCGGGGTGCCCTGCATGATTGCGTTGAGGGCCAGACCGTCGCCGCTGCCGACGTCGAGCACCGGCCGCGCATCCCGAGCCCGCCGCCCATTGAGCAACAGGTCGTACAGCGCGTCATAGTGGCTCCGAAGTTCGTCGTGGATGACGGGCCGGTCGGCGCCTCGCTGCGCCGGGGGCGCGAGATTGCGATGATGCGGCATGGTCCGAGCCTCAGGCCCACTCGGACGCAACGATTGGCTTACGCCCGGCAAAGCCGTCGGCCAGTTCGTGCCACCAGCTCACGGTGTGCTCGCCGTACTGCCAGCAGAGATATACCTCTCGACCGTCGCGTTCGGCACGCCAGTCGACCAGCCCCCGCCGGCTGTCCTTGATCTCGACGCCTTGCCGCTGGAGGTGTTCGATCAGCTCCGCGATCTGGCTCTCCAACTTGTTCATCTCGGCCCGCATGGCGGAGTCGTCGGTGATCACGGGATCACCGTCGGCGCCGGTGGTGCGACGCATCGACGAGGCCAGGGCATTCAGCTCGTCCAGTCGCAGCGCCCGTTTGCGCATCACGGTCACGACCGCCGCAATCTCCGGCAGCGACCGCCGCGCCTGCGACAGGGTGAACAGTCTGGGCATAGGACGGATTCTAAGCGGCGACTGGAATCTCCATGCTGCAAGTCTCAGCGGTCGCTTGACTCATCATCGGGGGAGCTCGGCGGATGTGGCAGGAACCACCAGTTGTTGCGCGTCTGAGATGCGTGATTGATGAATAGCGTGCGCACTGCCGCCTCCTCCGGTGGAACCGACAGGATGATCGCCAGATCGTTGGCTTCCAGTCTCACGCTGCCGCGGGGGATCACCACCTCGCCGCGACGATGGATCGCCGTGATCACCGATGCCTCGGGCAGCGGCAATTGCGAGACCGTGGTCATTTCCGCCTGCGAACCTGGCTCTACCCGCAGCTCGATCTCGACCGCGCCGACCAAGCGTCGCACCGGAGTGGGGGCGGCTCGTTGTCCGGTATCGCGCGCGGCTGGCTGGGCGACTTCGCGCAGGACGTCCCGCTGGGTCAGCATGCCCATTAGCCGGGACTCGTCCTCTCGCGCGACCACCGGCAGTTGGCGCACGTCGTGCTCGACGAGGAGCGAGAGGGCGTGGCGCAGGCTGTCGTCCGGATGGACGAATATCGGCGCCACCACCGCGAGGTCGAAGGCGCGTCGATTCAGCTCTTGCCGCTCGACTGCCGACGCGACGTCCGTCGCCGTGACCAGGCCGATAAACCGATTCTGCTGGTCCGCAACGGCGACCACGTTGCCGCGCGACTGGCTCATGGCATTGGCCAGATCCTGAATCGTCGCCAACCGGGAAACGATCGGCGTATCGGTGCGCATCGTCGCGGCGACCACCAGGTCGTCAAGCGGTGAAGGCGCCGGTTCGTCCCGGACGTCCAGTCCGGCGCGTCGAAGCCTGACGTTGTAGATCGTGTCGCGGGTCAACAGTTGTGCGAGCGCGGCGGCCAGAGCGACGGCCGTCATCAGGGGCAGGATCAGCGAGTATCCGCTCAGCTCGAAGACGATGAACAACGACGTCAGCGGAGCGCGCGCGGCGGCGGCGAACACCGCTGCCATGCCGACAACCACGTACGTCCCCGTTGGACCTACCACGTTCGGCAGCGCCGACTCGAACCCGGCGCCCATCAGCGCGCCCAGCGTGGCGCCGACGAAGAGCAGCGGCGCGAACGCTCCGCCTGACGCGCCTGATCCGATGGTCAGGGATGCGGCGATCAGTTTGAGCACCATCAGGATCGCCAGTGTGGACACTGCCGTGCCGCCCTCGGCGAAGATCCTGATCTGGTCGAGACCGGCACCGAGAATGTTCGATTCGATCAGCGCCAGCATCCCCACCCCGAGCAATCCGAGGATCGGCCGGACCGACAACGACACTCCGAGGAACTCAAAGACGTCCTCGGTGAAAAATCGGGTTCTGACGAACAGAATGCCGGCGATCGCCGCCGAGACTCCGACGATCGCATGGAGGAAGAGCTCCCAGTTGCTGTTGATGTCGAGGTCTGGCAGGTCAAGGCCCGCGGAGTCGCCATAGAACGAGATCGCGACGATGTTGGCAACCACCGCGGAGACGACGACGATCGTGAAGTTGCGCACGTTGAAGCGGCGCAGGACAACCTCCATCGCGAAGAATGTCCCAGCGATCGGCGTCAGGAAGGTCGCGGCGATGCCGCCGGCGGCGGCTGCTGCGACCATCAGCACGAGCATGTCGGACGGTTGCCTCGCCAGACGTCCGATCGACGACGCCACCGATGCAGCGATCAATACAATCGGGCCCTCGCGGCCTGCAGCCCCGCCTCCGCCTAGCGTGAATCCGGTCGCGACCAGCTTGGCCGGCGCGATGATCGGCCGGACGAAGCCGCCGGCCCGCTCGACCGCGACCATGACGTAGGGAACGCCCGCGCCCTGTGACTCCGAGGCAATCCGGGAAACCACGAAGGCAACGGGAATCGCCGCAATTGCGGGTACCAGCATCAGCGTCCAGCCGCCGGCCAGACCGTCGAGGATCGACGCCAGCTCGTTGAAGACAGTCGTCAGTCCGTCGACCACGGCGGTTAGCGCGACCGCGGCGAAGCCTGCCGCCAGCCCGACCGCCCCGGCCAGGAGCAACGGGGCCAGGTTGCGCGGAATCCGCACCCGGCCAATCAACGGCAGTCGCCAGAAGAGCTGGGCCGACCGCGTCCCGAAGCGTCTCGATGGCCGCCGAACCAGAGACATCGCTGCGCACGCCCGTCCTTCGCAGCGGGGCTTCGCTGGCTAGACCAGGGTCTCTCGCTACGAGGTGTTACCGATTGAGGCTATGCCCCAGCCTCACAGCGGGCAATCGGAGCCAAACCGCGGCTGGCGGGCTATTCCTCCAGGGAATCTTCTTCTTCCTCGTCATCTGTCTCTGCTTCCTCGGCAATGTCATCGGATCCACCGCCGTCCAGCGACAGCCGGACCGATTCAATCAGCTCGTCGCCACGGGCCGAAAAGACGAATGTGTACCGCGCTGCGGTCGCCTGATCCGTTGCCAGGCCGTTGACCACGATGTCTGGTACGCCGTCGCCCGTCATGTCCTCGATCCGGATTGCCGAGACCGCGGCGACCTGGGCGACCGAACCGGTGACCGTGCGGTAGCCGTCGCCGGTCGATGACAGGATGTAGAAGCTGCTCACGCAGCCGCTCTCGTCGCAGGTGATCTCGCGGAATGTCAGATCGCGGAAAAAGTCGCCGGTCAGGTCGGCGTCGGAAATCTGTTGAATGCCCTGCACCTCGCGGGCATACGCCTGGGCATGGTCGTATGCGATCCGATATTTGGTCAGATCGCCCGGCACCGGGTCGTACACCACGAGATTGGAAAACGGCACGGCAGCGCCGAACGAATTCGGGTCGGTGTACACAATCGACGCCGAGAAGTTGCCGTCCCCGCTGGTATCGATCAACACGACGCGGTCGTTGCCCACGGCCAGAGACGGCATCGGCCAGGCCTTGAACAGCTCGATGATCGGCTCAACCTCATTGACGCCGTGCAACCAGGGCAATGCGGCTGCCCCGTACTGGAGGAAGTTCGCCGGTGCGTCGGGAATCGTATCGCTGGTTTGCTCCGGACCCGGCTGCGGGAACTGCGTGTACGTCACCCGAGTCGGCGTGGCCGCGGGCACCGCGACGGTCGGCAGCTCGACGCTCGGCGGCTCGATCTGTTCGTCTTCTTCCTCCTGCTGATCTTCTGCTTCCTCCGCGGACTCTTCCGCTTCATCGTCTTCCTCGGCATCACTCAGCGTGACCCCGGGAATCTTCAGCTCCTGGCCGACGCTGATCAAATCCGGGTTCTGGATTCCGTTGAGCGTGATCAAATCGTCGATCCGCACACCGAGTCGGTTCGCGATGGCGGCCAGCGTGTCCCCCGGTTGGACGATGTAGACGGAGGGATCGCCTTCTTGCTCCGGCTCAGTGGTTTCAGATTGCGGCTGAGCTGCC
>JAPPBN010000032.1:0-67817 GCA_026705025.1 Chloroflexota bacterium
TGAATCCGGCCTGACGCTGAACGGCGTTCCAGATCTGGGCGGATCCGGCCAGCGAACCGGTATGGGATGAGGCGGCGCGTGAGCCGGCTTCGGTCAGTCCGCCCTTGAGCACGACCAGCGGTTTGCGAGCAGTGGCCATGTCGCGGGCGACGCGGAGGAAGTCGCGTCCGTTGCGAATGCCTTCGAGGTAGGCAAGGACGATGTCCGTGTCGGAATCGTGGGCGAGGAACTCGAGGAAATCGGCCTCATTGAGGTCGGAGGCGTTGCCAAACGAGGCGACGTTGGAGAAGTTGATGCCTCGGCGAACGCCTTCGCCAACGACCTCGGAGGCGTTCATGCCTGATTGCGAGAGCATGCCGACGCGTCCGGGTGTGGTGGAGCCCTCTTCCATCCAGGAGACGCCGCCTCGAGTGGAATGGAGGCCCATGCAGTTCGGGCCGATCATGCGGATGCCGGCTTCGTGCAGTCTGCGCAATACCTCGGTTTCGAGATCGGCGCGCTCTGTGCTTCCGGTTTCGCCGAATCCTGCCGTGAACAGGTGGACGACTTTGACGCCCTTGGCGATCGCGTCGTCAATCAGACCAAGAATCGCGGAGGCGGGAACCGCGGAGATCAGCGACTCCACAGGCCCGGGGACGTCGGCAAGTGACTGGTAGAGCGGGGTGCCGTCGGGGAGTTCACCGCCACGAGGATTGAGGCAGTAGAGGCTCGGTACCCGGTTGAGATTTCGGATGCCGCGGAGGAACATCTGGCCACCGCCCCAACCGGTTGTCCGCGGCGAGACACCGGCAATGGCGATGGAGCTCGGCGCGAACGCGGTCCGCAGCGCGGCCTGAGCGTCGGCCCGGCTGCTGGAGTCAGAAGGAACTAGGGTCATGTCGGGCCTTCCCAGTAGGCGCCCGAGTAGCGTATCAAGCGAGGTGCTGATGTCCGAGACTGTGGTTCCTTCGAGACTCGGTTCGATCGATGCAATGTGGCACCCGCCAATGCACAATGCTCCGCGCGGCGCGGTGTTGTGCGTCGGCGGATTCGACGGGGGCTTCGACGGTCCGGCTGAGCGTATCTACAGCGACCTGGGCAGCGCGTTGCCGAAGCTTGGGATTGGGGTGCTGAGGTTGGACTTTCGAGTCAAGACGTCGCCCGGGCCGATTGATGACGGCACCTTCGACGTCATAGCCGGGATCGACTGGTTGGTGGAGCAGGGAATCGCACGCGTTGCGCTGATTGGACACTCGTACGGCGGTGCGATCATGGTCAGGGCTGCGTTCCGGTCAGAGGCAGTGGCGGGGACGTGTGCGCTGTCAACCCAGACGATGGGGATTGAGCCGGATGAGGTGAGGGCGCTCGCGCCTCGTCCACTTCTGTTGATTCATGGCGGCGCGGATTGGCGCCTGCCGCCCCGATTGTCCGAATGGGTGTACTCGCTGGCTGGCGAGGGTCGTGAATTGCACATCCTCGACGGTGCGACGCACTCCCTGCGTCAGCGTCGGGATGATCTGTGGGTGTTGCTGTTGGACTGGATCGATCGGGTGTTGCCCGTCACCGAGCTTGAGCGATGAACCGAGCCTTGCGAGATACCCGCGGCAGGCGCGGGTATGACGAATCTCGGATCAGATCGGCGGACGCTGCCAGCCGCCGAGGTCGTTCTCCAGAGCCGCCGCCAGTGCCAGGGTGACATCCTCTCGCCAGGGGTGGGCGAGGACCTGGATACCGATCGGCAGGCCATCGCTGGATTCGCCGCAGCGGAGGGCGGTACCGGGCCAGCCGGCGATGTTGTAGGGGCCGGTGTAGAACATGGTGCGCAGCTCTTTGCTGAAGGTCTGGCCGTGTTCCGGGGCCGCGCGGGCCGCAACCGGCGCAATGATGGCGTCGTAGGGCTGGATGAATTGCAGCATCTCGCTGCGGAAGCGGTCCTGGTACTCGAGGGACTCGGTGAACACGTCGGTGTCGGTTGGCTCGATCAGGTCGAATCCCTTCTTAAGGAACTCGGACTCCTCGGTTGTGCCCCATCTGTTGAGCATGCGCTGAACCCAGCCTCGGCCGTCTCCGCCGCCGACCCGTGGCCACATGTCGACGTACTCGGCCAGCGGCGGGGGCGTGTCGAACTCGACCGACCCCACGCGCTCGGCCAGGGCGGTGACGGCGGCGTCGAGCACCGACCGGGTGTCATCGTCGGCTTCGAGATAGCCATCGACATCGCAGTACCAGGCGATGTTGAGGCTGGACAGGTCGACGTCGGCGGGATTGCGCAGCGGGACCGGATGGATGAACGGGTCGACGCCGTCGGGGCCGGAGATGATCGGCAGGGAGAGGACGAGGTCGTCGACGGTGCGGCACATGGGGCCGATCGTGGTCCAGGCGTCGAGCGCGCCCATGCCCCAGGGCACGATGTGCCCGGTGCGAGGCACGCGGCCGGCGGTGGGTTTGATCCCGCAGATGCCGCTGAAGTGGGAGGGCAGGCGGATGCTGCCACCGGTGTCGCTGCCCAGGTCAAGCGGCGAACCGCCTGCCGAGACAATCGCCGCCGCACCCCCGCTGGAACCGCCGGGCGTGCGCTCGGGATTGAACGGATTGCGGGTCTGTCCGTAGATCAGATTGTCTGTCTCGCCGGCGAGGGTCAGCTCGGGGGTGTTGGTTTTGCCCATCAGGATGGCGCCGGCGGCGCGCAGGCGGGCCGTGACTGTGGAGTCCGCCTCAGGCACGAAGTCCTTGCGGCCCAGCGTGCCTCCGGTGGTGATCACGCCCTCGGTGTCGTGCGAATCCTTGAGCGTGATCGGGACGCCATGCAGCGGACCCAGTTCGTCACCTCGGGCAATGGCTGAATCGGCTTCAACCGCCTCAGCGCGGGCACGATCGGCGCAGAGGTGGACGACGGCGTTCAGCGTCGGATTGACCTCGTCGATCCGGGCGAGGTGCGCTTCAAGCACTTCCGAGGCTGAGACGTCGCGCTCGCGGATGGCTTGGGATATCTCGGTGAGGGAAGAGAAGGTGTCGACCATCGGGCGCCTCCGGGCGATTGCCGCAAGACGCCTCCGGCGCGTCAGCGGCCCTTGAATTGGGCGGGACGCTTTTCGGCGAAGGCGGTGGTGCCTTCGCGTGCGTCCTCGGTGACCATGATTTCAGAGTAGAGCTGCGATTCCAACGCCATGCCATCGGCGAAGCCCGTCTGGAGCAGCACCCCTTCGTAGGCGGCGCGCTTCGATGCCCGGACGGCGAGCGGTCCGTTGGATGCGATCTCTTCGGCCCATTCGCGGGCGGTGGGCAGCAAATCGTCGGGCGTGGTGACGGCGTTGGCGAGGCCAATCCGTTCGGCCTCGCGCGCGTCGAGGTGGTTGGCTCGGAGGAGCAGCTCGAGCGCCTTGCCGAACGGGACGTAGCGGGCCAGGCGCTGAACCTGTCCGCCGCCGGGCAGCAGACCGCGTTTCGGAGCCATTGAGCCGATGCGTGCCGTGTCGCTCATAATTCGCAGGTCGCAGGAGAGCGCGAGGGCGAATCCGCCGGCCAGGCACCAGCCGTTGATCGCCGCAATTGTCGGCTTCCAAGTCTTGTCGGGGCCCCACGAGGACAGGCCAGTGGCGTTGGCCGCACCCGACTCACGGTTCGCAGCCGACCTGGCGGCGCGATTGATCTCATCGTCGTGGGCATCGGGGCGGACGAGGTCGCGGCCGGCGCAGAAGGCCCGTCCTGAGCCCGTGATGATCGCGACGTGGAGGTTGTCGTCCTGATCGAACGCCTCCCAGAACTCGTCCAGTTGGCGAGACATCTCGGGATTGATGGCGTTCATTCGCTCCGGGCGATCGAGCGTGATCGTGGCGATCTTGCCGTCGGTGTCGATGCGGACCGTCATTGGCGTCTATCCGCCCGCGACTGCGGGGACGATCGAGACTTCGTCGCCCTGGCTGAGGGGAGTATGCAAGCCGTCGAGGAAGCGCACGTCTTCGCCGTTGACGAAGAGGTTGACGAATCGGCGAATCTCGCCATCTTCGTCAACGATCCGATCGCCGATTCCGGGGAACTGGCGCTCGAGATCGAGGACGAGGTGTTGCAGGGTCTCGCCGCCTGCCTCGACGACATCGCGGTCGGAGGTCAGGGAGCGCAGTGGAGTTGGAATGCGCACGGATACGCTCATCGATGGAGCTCGATTCGTTCTGCTGTTGTGTCGATGGTTCAGAGACTAGCGCGGGATTGCGGCACGGTCTGCGCTGATCGATGCAGTTCCGACGAGGACGCTGCCGCAGTGGGGATCGGGGCTGCTATGCGTCTGGCTGGTCCGCTTCCCAGAGGACCTGACAGGGGCCGCAAACAATGGCGGATATCACTTCGCGGCCGCCGTCGCCATCCAGATCAAGGGTCTCGTATTCGATGTCCGCCTCGACGCCGCAGTCGGGGCAGAGCGGCCGCAGCACGTAGTCGAAATCTCCCGAGGTGACCGAGCTGCGATGAACGAGCGTGTCGATGTCGACCCACTCGTCGAACGGTACGGAGCGGACGGCGAAACTGGCCAGGTCGGCAGAGAGGTCGGCCGACATGCCCTCAGTGGGCGGATCACCGGGCGTCCGTCCGCCGCTACGTGTACTCATATGCGCAGTGTACGGATGCGCAACGGTCTAGCGACGGTACATGGAGCGAACGGCGGAATCCGCGTCGTCTTCGCTCCAGGCCTGGCGGTTGGGGCCGCGGCGACCGGTGAAGATGTCGGAGTTGTTGATCCGCTTGTCTTCCGGGATTGAATTGTAGAACTCACGTAATGAGTTACAACGTACGCAGTGTCCTACTGAAGTGGCGCCGTCGGGCGTGTCAACCATCCAGATGTGAGCACATCCCTGTGGGGCAGCGGCTTCCCCGGCTACAGCTGTAACCATTGGAATCTCCGGGGAGATCGGCCCGCCGCCTGGCGTCCTGTTCGCGGGTGATTGTACTTGCCATATCGCCCGCGCCTGAAATTACGTTCGCGGATAGAGTTAACTTTGTCAACTCGATGTAACGTTCGACGTTATGTCTCCTCGTCGTACAATTGTACTAAATGTGCGTTCTAATGTTGAATTGTCTAAGCGATATACGTATCAGGCGCTGATCAACTTGCAGCCTCCATCGTTTTGATGAATTCCAGAGCGCCCTCGGGGTGGGCGTTGAAGTCGCGCGGGGCGTCGATGATGTGCCGCACCACGCCGTCCGGGTCGATCACGTAGGTCATCCGCGAGGTGATGCCGCGCTCTTCGTTGAGAATGCCCCAGGCCTTGCCGGTTCGTCCCCAGGGGAAGTCGCCGAGCAGGGGAAAATCGAGTCCCAGTTCGATCGCATAGGCGCCATTGGCAAAGGGGGAGTCGACGGAGATGCCCAGCACCTGGGCGCCCGCTTCCTGGAACTCCTGGTGCAGTTCCTGGAAGCGGCTCAGTTCGTTGGTTCAACCGCCGGTGAAGGCGAGCACGTACCAGGCGACCACCACCGTCTGGCCGCGGTATTCGGAGAGGGTGTGTTCTTTACGGTCGCCGTCCATCAGCGTGAAGTCGGGCGCTACCTGTCCAATTTCGACTGCCATGGGATCGATCCTGACTGCGCCCGTCGTTCGGGCTCGATTGTTGGGGCTCTGTCCGTAGCTTAGTCGCTGGGTATACTCCGGCCATGGCTAACGGCGCCGAGTATGACCTGGGTGCGGCGGAGGCTCTGGAAGCGGAAGCGATCGGCCCGCCCGGTCAGCGACGGTTCCGGCTGCGAGTGATTGCGGGCGATCAGACGGCCTCGATCTGGTGCGAGAAGACGCAGGTGAGCGCGCTGGCCGAGGCGATTCAACAGGTCCTGGCCCGTCATCGGCGAACCGGGGAGGGACGACGCCCGCCATCACGGCCGCTTGAACCATTCCCGGACCGTGCATCACACGACTTCCTTGCCGGGCGCATCGCTCTGGGTTACGACGAGGACGCCGATACGATCACGCTATTCGCCACCGATGTGGAGCAGGACGGACCGAATGCAACGCCGACACTGCGGGTCGATCTCGACCGGCAGGCGGCGCGGCTATTCACTGTCCAGGCAGAGGAGACGGTAGCCGGCGGGCGTCCGACCTGTCCGCTCTGCCAACAACCGGTCGAGGGCGCGGAGCATCTCTGCCCCCGAAGCAATGGTCACGCCGAGGATGCGCTTGCCGAAATCGGGCCGCCCGAGTTCTAGGCCCGGAGGCAAGTCTTGACGACCCATGAAGGCGCGCGGTCCCGAGACTGGCTGACGGTGCGGGCCGCGCCTCAGCATGCTGCGTTTCTACGCACGGTCGCACGCGCGGCCTCCGGCATTCCGCCGCGGCGGCCGCCCCTCTGGACGCTGCAGTACGCCTTCTCGCTGCTCGGGACGGCGTCATTCTTCGCCTGCTTCTTCTACCTGACGACGACGCTGCCGCGAGAGATGACGGACCTTGGCTTCAATCTCTTCGAGATTGGTCTGGTGGTCGGCGGCTATGCGGCGATCCCGATCTTCCTGCGGCCGCTGGTGGGGCGCTGGAGCGATGGCGGACATCGGATCCGTCAGATGCGGATTGCGCTGATCGCCTTCGTCGCGTCGTTCATCTTGATGATCTTTACCGAGAATCTCTGGGCGTTGTTTGCGCTGCGTTGCGTGCAGGGCGTCGGGATGGCGTTCTACCCGACATCGGCGGGATCGTTGGTGGCCGAGATCGTGCCGCCGATGCGCCGTGGGGAAGGGCTTGGCTTCTTCGGCCTCTCGACCAGCTTCGCCCAAACGCTCTCGCCCGTCGCGGGCGGAGCGGTGGCGGCATTCGCGGGCTTCGAGGGGGTGATGTTGCTCGGAGCGGCAACGGCCGTGCTCTCGCTGTTGGTCACAATCGTCCAGCGCGAGCCGCCGGCACCGGCCGCTCCGCCGCCGCCGCTCTCATTGAAGGCGCTGATTCCGGCTCGGGCCGTGTTTCCGATGCTGGTCTTCCTCAGTGTCACTCTGGGATTCTCGGTGGCCGCCGCGTTCCTGGAGCCATTGGCCGATCAGCCGCATCGCAACCTCGGGTTCGTGCCACTGTTCTTCATGTTCTCCGGTCTGGGCGCGATGCTCTCGAGGCCGATGGCCGGGCGCATCTCGGATCGCGTCGGCCGGGTTCCGGTGATCATCCCCGGTCTGATCGCGACCTGCGCGGGCATGGCGTTAGTGGCACAATCGGAGACAGCGGCGATGCTCTGGCTGGCCGGCATTCTGACGGGAATTGGTATGGGCGGAGCGCACACGGGGCTGCTGGCCCTGGCCGTCGACCGGGTTGCTGCCAACCAGCGCGGCGGCGCCACGGCGACGTTCCAATTGGCCTGGGATGTCGGCGGGTTTGCGTCATTCCTGATTGGGATCGTTGGCGCGTTCTTCAATGTCGAGATGATTTTCTGGGTCGCAGCGCTGGGCGCGATCATTGCCTTGAGCGGACTGTTACTCGGACGGGTGATGGGCTGGACGCGGTCGGCGCCGCCGGCGCTGGAGCCGCTTGGCGCCGGGGCCGCCGCGGGAGGCGGGTGATGCGGAATGACGCATTGGTCACAGCCATCTGAGCAGCAAGAACTGAGAGAACAGGCGCGGGAATCGAGGCCGAACGAAGCCCTCGACCGACGCTGGTTCGCCGTGGCATTCGCCGTTGGTGTGCTGTTGGTCGGCGTCCTCGGGTTCGCCACGGATCTGTTTGACAGCGGACCGAGCGACGGGGATGTGAGCAGCGCGTACCGGGATGGTTTCGACAAAGGCGTCGCTGCCGCCGAGGCGTACTGGGAGGATGAGCTGACCGAACGGTGGTGGGAGGGGTACAAACTCGGCCAGGTTTCGGAGACGAGCATGGCGCCAATCATCGTTCAGGCCGTGCGCGATGGATTCAGCTGGGAGAGCGGATACGAGGCGGGGCTGGAATCGGATGACATTGACATTGATCGCAGCTACCGCGACGGCTGGATGAACGGGTATCGCAACGGGTGGGCCCGAGTGACCGGAGAAGCAGCGGGCGCCCGATTCGTTCCACACCCACCTGGTCCCGGATACGCGAGCCGCGTGCGTTGGCTCGACGGAGGAGCTGATCCTTGAAACGCAGGTTCACACTCACACTGGTCCTGTCTTTCGCCGGGGGCGTTCTGCTGACCGCCGGAATCGGCGGCGGGCTGGGCGTGTTCGATCGAGGGCCGACCGAGCTGGACGTCAGCGAGGCTCGCGAGCGAGGCCGCGATGAAGGCACAGCCGAAGTCGATCACGGCAAAGATGCGGCAGCGGAAGAACAGCAACGGCTTGGGTTCGAGCGTGGCCGTGAGGCCTCGGAGTGGCTCTCCCTGGACCGTTTGCCCAATCCCGACGGTTGGTTTGCCGGGGTTGAAGCCGGGCGCCAGCGACTGCGACAGATCGCCGCGGAGGCGTTCGAAGCCGGACTCGAAGACGGCGAACGGCTGGGTCGGGAGGAAGCGCTGATGTTCCTGCGAACGCAGGAGGTGGAGGAACTCCTCGAGGACGAGGAGTCGATGGGTAGCCCGTAGCCTTATCCGTCGGGCGTGCGTTGGCCCCAGCGGTTCCAGTGGATAATCTCGTCGAGCGGCACTCGGGGAGCCGGCTTGAACGTATCTCCGCTGAAGTAGGCCATCGGCAACAGCACGGCCTGGGTGACATCGGCGGGGATGCCGAGCAGGTCCCGTGAGAGCGACTCATCACGCAGGTGCAGCGTCGTCCAGGCCATGCCGATTCCGCGTGATCGCGCGGCCAGCATGAACGACCAGGCGCCGGGGATGATCGAGCCATAGGTCGCGGCCTGCGCCATCTGACCGGCGTCTTCAACGCGGCCCGTGATACACGCGATCAACAGCGCCGGGCAACGGTGCATTTCGCTCGCAAGGTAGGTGGCCGATCTTGTCACACCCGGTTCCGCTGCTGATCGCGAGTCGCCTTCCGGCCAGCGCGGACCCTCATCGGCTCGAGCTTGCGTGAGCTCCTCAAAGCTGTCGCGGTAGATCTTCGCGATTCCGGCAATCTTGTCCGGATCGGTGACGACCATCCACTGCCATTGCTGCGAGTTGGAGGCAGTCGGGGCCTGCAGCGCGATCTCCAGGCATTCGCGGATCACCTCAGGTTCAATCGGCCGATCGAAGTCGAGTCGCAATCGGACGGAGCGTGTCGTTGTGAGGATGTAGTCGGATTCATAGCGACTCATCGTGTTCGTCCTTCCCCGTGGTTCTCTGGCCGCTCAGGATCTGAGCTGGCTGGTCCGCTGAATCTGTATTCGGTCAGGCAATTCTTTGCCGTAGCGGCGGACCAGTCCTGCCATCACGTTGCCCGGTCCCAGAGTGAGAAAGCGCCTGACGCCTGCCCCATAGAGCGTCCTGAGGACCGATTGCCACTCCACCGGGCGGACGTACTGGGATCGGAGCTCGTCCCGTAGCTGCTCAGGCGACTCGATGGTCTGCCCCATGTGGTTGCCAACGATCGGCGTGAAGTCCTCGGCAATCTCCAGCGTGTCGATGAATCGGCGGTTGAGAGCGTCGGATTGCTCGAATGAGGATGTGTGAAAGGCACCCGCGACACGCAGTTCGACGGGCTGGCCGCCATGCTCGGGAGCAACCCGGATTGCGCGGGCCAGCGATTCGTGCGTGCCGCCGATCACGGTTTGGTCCGGAGCGTTGTGATTGGCCAGCGACGCGCCGGACTGGTCGGCGATCGCCTCGGCCGTCGCGCGCCCGGCCCCAACCAGGGCCAACAGGCCACCGGGACGCTCCAGGCAGTCCTGATCCATGGTCTTCCCGCACTGCCAGGCAAAGCGCAATGCCGACTCGAGGCTGATGGCGCCGGAGAGCGCCATGGCCGAATTGATGCCGCTGGAGTGTCCGGTCACGTAGCTGAGCGGGCCGACCCTGGGCGCGACCGCTGCATGTTCGGCGACCGCCCAGGCAACCAGGAAGGGTTGCAGCAGCGAAGGACGGCGCAGCCTTGCTTCATCGGCCTGTTCGGCGCTCAGCCCAAGCCGCCAGAGATCGCAATCCGCGATTTCGGAAGCGAGTCGAAAGGCCTGCTGGCCCGCGGCTGGGAGTTGGTCGAACGATTCGGCGAGATCGGTCACGCCGCCGGCGCGCTGTGCGCCCTGTCCCGGACAAATCAGGACGGTCGAGAGATTCTGATTCACTGATTCAGCGTACGGTCGATCGGCAACAGGATTCCCACGGGATCGTCCGACCGAGCTCGGCGATCGAGGCCGCGGAGCGTACCTGAGTCAGACCTACTTGTGGTGATCCGGTCCCATGTCGGTTAGCTCGATGATGTTGCCGTCCGGATCCTTGCAGAATGCCGCCCAGATGCCGTCGTTATCGCGCTGGTTCGGCTCGACCATCACGTTGACGCCGTCCGCGCGAAGTCGCTCAACCTCGGAATGGAAATCGTCCGTGGGGATATACAGGGCGAAGTGCGGCCCAATGCCCTCGACGGACTGGTCCATTTCGCGCTGCATCAGATGCAACTGCAGCGACCCAACCTCGTACCAGGCGCCGGGGAATCCGAAGTCCGGCCGATCGATCTCTCCAAGTCCGAGCTGTTCTCCGTAGAAGTGCTTTGACTCTTCGACATCGGCGACGCAGATTGCGACGTGGCTGTATCCGGCAACGGCTGGCATGTTGGCCCCCTTGGTTGTCCCGGAACCCCTTGTACCGGGCTGTTCCTTGTAATTTGAGTGCGATGATACAGATCATGGACGCCACTGGCAGGCTGCGGTGACGTCGGCGGAGAGAGGGCGGGGCTGATGTCGGAACTTCGATGGGAGCCGCCGGCCGGCGGTTCTGGAGACGAATCGGGTCGTCGTGCGGTGACGCCTGAGCGATTGAACGACTCCGGCGGTCCCAGCCGCTGGTCGATCACGCTGCTGGTCTTTGTGATGATCGGCGCGGCGTTCGCGCTCGGCATTGGCGTGATGCGTGTGATCGACGCCAGCGACGACTATGGACGGGTCCTCCGCAGCAGCGGCCGCGACGGCGCCGCTCCGGCAGCGGTCCCGGCTGCCGTTCAGCCCTCGGATGACGATGCGCAAGAAGCTACGGCTGACACCCCAGGCCGGGCCTCACGATTCGCGATCCTGGACGAGATTGTCGAGGTACTGGACAAGGACTTCGTCGATCCATCGAAGTTCAATTCGCTCGACACTCGCGAAGCAGCCATTAACGGCATCATTGACGCGCTCGACGATCCGCACACGGTGTTCATCGATGCCGAGCGGTATCGCATGGCCAGCGAGGATATCGGCGGTTCGTTCGAGGGCATCGGGGCCACTGTCAACCAGGTGGACGGGGCGATCGTGATCGTTCGTCCGTTCCGCAACTCCCCGGCGATGCAGGCAGGAATCCGCCCTGGCGATGTGATTCTCGAAGTCGATGGCGAATCTACCGAGGGCTGGAGCCTCGAACAGGCCGTTGCCGTCATTCGCGGACCGAAGGGCACCGATGTCGCCCTGCTCGTGCGGCACACAGACGGTGAAGAAGAACTGATCGTGGTCACCCGCGACCGGATCGTGGTTCCCAGCGTTGAGTCGCTGCCGATCACCGACCGGTCCGGCAATCCGGTCGCCGACATCGGCTACATCCTGATCACTCAGTTCACGGAGGACACTCGGGGCGAGTTGCTGGAGTTGCTCGAGAGCGCCCGCAATGCCGGTCTGAGTCAGTTGATCATCGACGTGCGAGGCAATCCTGGCGGGCTGCTCGACGCAACCGTTGAGACGACCGGGGAGTTCATGGATGAGGGAGTGGTGCTGCGCCAGATTGACCGCGAAGGTAATGAACGCGTCTTTAGCGACGAGCCCGGCGGGGCCGGAGTCGGCCTGGAGCTGGTTGTCCTAATCAACGAGCACAGCGCCTCGGGCTCCGAGGTGATGGCTGCGGCGCTGCGGGATCACGGCCGCGCGGTCCTGATCGGTACGACGACCACCGGGAAGGGCACGGTCAACGTGCCGCGCCGGCTGTCGGACGGCAGCGTGCTGTATGTCAGCATCGCTCGCTATCTCACGCCCGAGAACGCGCCCGTCGAAGGGGTCGGGATTGCTCCCGACATCGAAATCGCCATTCCCGACACCGGGTTCGAGGCCGGTCAGGACATCCAGCTCTTCGTGGCGATCGATTACCTGCGCGGCGAGTACCAGCCCGGCAGCGTCGATAGCGGGTCTACCGAGAGTGAGCCCCAGAACGTTGAGCAAGAGGAAGCACCTGCAGAGCAGCAGGATTCCCAATCAGAGGGATCGGCAGAGCCGCAGAGTGATTCTGAGGAGTAACCTACGCCGCGCGGCAACCACGATTGTCGGCCCGGATGCGAAGGGGATTGATGATGACTTCGAACGCTGACGGATGGGCCCGTCCGGAGTTGATCTGCGAGACCGACTGGCTGGCCGAGCACATCGACGACCCCGACGTGGTGGTGCTCGACTGCGACCTCCTCGACGCCTATCTACGCCTGCACATCCCGGGCGCCGTCTGGTCGCTCTCGCGGTACTGGAAGACTGATCCGCGCGACGATTCTCAGATCTACGGCATGTCGGATCCGGCCCAATGGGCTCAGCTGGTCGGTCGATTGGGTATCACACCGGACACGACAGTCGTGGGGTATGACGGCTCGGGCTCGCTGTACGCGGCCCGGACCTGGTGGACCTTCGACCGATTCGGCCATTCCAACTTCAAGATCCTGCACGGCGGACTGGACAAGTGGTACGCCGAGGGCCGACCGCTCTCGCGCCAGAACCTCCGCCCCCGAGCCGTCGAGTATCCCGTCCCGTCGGCGCCTCATGACGACTCAATCTGCAGGCTCGACGACATTCCCGGGGCGATCGAGGATGACAACCACGTGTTTTGGGACGTGCGCTCGGACGGGGAGTGGACCGGCGCGAACAAGCGCGGCACTCAACGAGGGGGGCGTATCCCGGGCGCGGCGCACCTGGAGTGGCTGGAAACGCTCGAGGAGCCGGTGCGGACGCTCAAGCCAGCGGCCGAGCTACGGCAGATGCTGGCCGACCTGGGGATTACTCCGGAGACGACCGTCACAACCTATTGACAGGGGGGCATCCGTGCGGCGCACGGATACTGGCTCCTGCAGCTGCTCGGTTACAACCAGAGCCGCAACTACGACGCGTCCTGGCACGAATACGGCAACGCGCTCGACCATCCGATTGAGACGCCGGACTGACGCGATCGCGTTCTCTGTCGGTCGAATCAGCCCTCGAGCACTATTGCCAGCGCGGTTTCGACTTCGTCCAGCGGGGCGAATGCCTCGAAACGGGCGGCAACGACTCCATCGGCGTTGACGACGAATGTCCACTCGCCGGTGTGCAATCCCCACTCCTCGAGGATCGGCGTCTCGATCGGGTCGGCTCCCAGCTTCACCTCGGCGGGGTTTTCGTAGAGATCGACGTGGACGTAGTTGGCCGCGTCGCCATAGATGCTTCTGAGCTCGGAGAGGACTTCGGCCTGGGGACCACAGAAGGCGTTGGTACAGAAGCCGGGCGATGCGAAGACGACGACCAGCGGTTTGCCGGCCTCAACCGCGTCGGCCAGTGAGACCAGGTAGAGGCCCGGATCCGGCTCGTCGCCGGTGGACAGATCTTCGATGTTGGCGACATCGGTGATTGTGCGGCTTTGCGATGCGGGCGCCGCGTCTCCGACAGAGGGGGCGGCCGTGTCCTCGGGGATATCAATGGCAATGCCGATGTCTTCGAAGCCGTCCTCGGAGGGGATGTGCAGGATTAAGTTCCAGCGTCCGACGCTCGCGAACTCGACGTAGGTGACGTGGAAGCCCCGGACGCCGTCGGGGAAGCGGGAGAATCGGGCGACCACTTCTTCCATCTCGCCGGGAGCGTCATCGGGCAGCACCGTGATTCGCATCGCCGGTGTTTCGACGAGCCCGGCCGGCCCCTCGATCACGAGCGAGATCCGGTGCAGGCCCGGCGACAGATCGGGCGTGCCCAGCGCAATCGTGTACTCGTCACCACTCACGTAGACGGGGTAACCCCAGTCGAGGAGCAGTTGCAGGCGTGGGCTCAGATCGTCGTAGGCGGCGGCCTCGATGATGCCCACCGACATGCCGCCTTCCATACCGCCCATGCCGTCATCCGCCTGCTGCTGCGCCGGCTCTTCGTCTGCCTGGGCCTCCTCTTCGCTCTCTACGACGGCCTGCGCTTGCGCCTGTTGCTGTTCCTGTTCGACCTGCGCAGCCTGGGCGGCGCCGGCACTGCCGCTCGTGGATGAGCCGGAACTGCGAGACGCGGTTGTCGTGCTTCCGCTCGATGTCGAGTCGGCTGCCGACTCGGCTTGCTGCTGCTCTTGCTGAGCAACCTGTTGCTGTTCATCGTCCGACGTGGTCGCACAGGCGGACAGCAGTAGCGCCGAGGCCGCAACGGCTACCAACAAGCGCCATCGCTGGCCCGCGAGACACCAGCCCAGGTGGTTCAGTCGGTTGTGCATGATTTCTCCAGCTCGATCAGTGGTGATGCGTTGCGTCCGGCACTGCTACTCGCCGCCGACGTAGGAACCGAAGGTGAACGCGAAGAGGCGGAACTGGTCCGAGTCGGAGCTCAGCTTGAGCTCGTGCTGCGACCACTCTGGCAGGAAGAGCAGTCGGTAGAGATCGTTCTCGGTTACGCGAATGAACGAGCGGCCCTGATCATCCCACTGGATATGCGCGCCCGCCTCGTTGGGGAACAGCCAACGTCCATCGATCTCGACGAAGACGTCGTAGGGCTGACCGTTGTCGGCGGCGGTGAGCACCAGGTTGACCGTGCGTCCGCGGATGATCAGCGCGACGTAGTCCTCGAGATCATCCGTCTGTCTTGCGTGAACGATCGACTCCTCTTCAATCTGCCAGAGACCTTCGAGGTACCAGCGATTGTGCTCGCGTTGCGAGCTCGCGACGTCGACGAACTGAGTGACCGCGCCGAGTGATGAGAGATAGTATGCATCCTGACCGGCGTAGGGCCGACCCGAGTTGCGCCTCCAGCCCATGTACAGCTCCCGCGTCTGCCCGGTTGGCTGTCCCCGACGGCTGGGCGCCTCGATCTCGACCCCGATCGGGACATTGGACAGATCCCTGCCACCCGCCTCCAACGCCTGGCGGATGGCGATCTCGGTCTCGTGGTAATCGCCTTCACCGATGTGGTTGTAGAGGACGCCCATCGGCGATCCGTCGGGCGTCGGGCCGATGAGATATTTGCGCGGCCAGAAGCGGCGGGCGCCCTGGAAGGTGCGGAAGCTGACGTGGTCGTTATCGATCGCCACGAGATATTCGATGTCGTATTCATCGATCGCGCCCTGTACGTTTCCGAGCCGCTCTTCAAACGCGAACTCCGGAGAGTGAATGCCGATGATCACGAGCCCGTGATTGCGGTACTTCTCGTCCCAGGCGGTCAGGAATGGCAGCGTGCGAACGCAGTTGATACAGGTGTAGGTCCAGAAATCGACCAGGACGATGTTGCCTTTGGCCAGTTCGAGGGCGACCGAGGTCTCCTCACCGTTGAGCCAGGCATTGATGCCGACGACATCGGTGACGGTCGCGTTGGCGCTGATCTCTTCTGCGCGCAGACGCAGGCGTTCGGCTTCGGCGGGGTCGAGCTGCTCTTGTTCTTGCTGTTCCTGTTGCTCGGCCGCGTCGGCTTGCTCCTGCTCCGGCGTCATCTCCTCCTGCTGGGCGTCCGATTGCTGCGGCTGCGACTGCTCAACCTGTGCCTCGTCGGAATCGGCGTCGTCAGCCTGTTGCTGGGCTGACTGTTGCGCCTGTTGCTGTTCGGCTTGTTCGGCGGCGTTCGGTTCCGTTCGGTCCTGTTGGGCCTGTTCGCTCGACTGTGACTGTTCGGATTGTTCGGATTGTTCGGTGGCGTTCGACGCCGTTCGGTCCTGTTCGGCTTGTTCGGTCGACTGAGGTTGTTCGGATTGTTCGGCAGCGTCCGATGCCGTTCGGTCCTGTTCGGCCTGTTCGGTCGACCGGCGCTGTTCGGGTTGTTCGGTGGCGTTCGATTCCGTTCGGCTCTGTTCGGCCTGCTGAGGAGACGTCTGTTCGCCGTCCGAGGAACAGGCGGCGATGATTGCAATGATCGCCGCGAGCGCGAGAATGCCGATGGGGGCGAGGCGTAGCTGTTTCATATCGCCGAGCGTACAACGCGGTTTGGCCGAGAGATCAGACGTTGCCGGCGGCCCAGGCGGAAATCAATGTGTGCGCGATCGCCATCGGACCCGGCAATGACAGGGCTCCGTCCGGTAGTCCGGGCTGGTCCAGCTGCGCAGCGGGTTGCTGCAGCGAGTGGACGATTTCCTCCCTGGTGAACCAGCGCACGTCGTCCATCTCCCAGTCGTCGTAGTTGATGTCGGAACTGCCGGCGTCGGCGTGACAACCAATCATCAGAGAGGAGGGGAAGGGCCAGGGCTGCGACGAGTGGTAGCGCACGTTGACCGCGTCGATCCCGGACTCTTCAGCCACTTCACGTCGGACCGCATCTTCAATCGATTCACCATGATCGATGAATCCCGCCAATGCCGAGAACATGCCGGCCGGCCAGGAGGCCTGGCGGCCCAGCAGGCAACGATCGCGCTCGGTGTCGATCACGACCGTGATGACGACGGGATCGGTGCGCGGGAAGTGCTCGGCCGGACAGGTCAGGCACTTGCGGAAGATGCCGCCCTGGGCGGCAAAGGTCGATGCGCCGCATTCGGCGCAAAACCGGTGGCGTTCATGCCAGTCGAGGAAGGCGCGCGCCTGGGCGGCGATGCCGGCGTCGTCGATGTGGAGCACCGGGGCGGCGGCTCGCAGATCCATGAAGCTCGCGTCATCGGGCAACTCAAAGAGATTCGGAGCCGCGGCTTCGTTGATGGCGAACTGCGCGCCGGCCTCGCCGCTGCCCAACAACAACACAGGGTGGCGATCGGTGTCTGCGCCCGAGGGCAGCGATGCCCAGGCGAGACGCATCACGCCGTCGATCTCGCGCATGGGGAAGGTCAGGTTGCGCAGCGGCAGGAACAGCGTCCGCGGCTGTTCGATCTGAGCCGCCACCCAGGTTTCGTCGCGTCTGCGCGCGGCCTCCCGATCGAGCGGATTGCCGGAGAAGATGTTGCGGAACTCGGGCATGGCTCGCTCGTTCAGGCCGTGTGCGTCTCAGCCGTATGGTCGAAATGGATCGCCGCCGGCGATCGCGGAAGTCCTGGCATGGTCATGATCTCGCCGGAGATGATCACGACGAATCCGGCTCCGGCCGAGGGTCGTACGTCGCGGACCGTGAACTCGTGATCCTGCGGTCGGCCGAGTAAGGCAGGATCGTCCGAAAGCGAGTATTGCGTCTTGGCGATGCAGACCGGCCAGTCATCCTGGCCGAGCCGTCGGGCGCGGCGCAATGTCAGTTCGGCAAGCCGCAGGTACGACACAGATCCGGCGCCGTACACCTCTCGAGCGACCGTTTCGATTTTGTCCTTGAGTGGGGATTCCAGGTCGTAGAGCCGCCGGAACGACGGCCGGTCACCAGCCAGAGCTTCGCGCACCTGGACCGCGAGGTCGAGGCAGGCGTCTCCACCGCCTCCGTAGGGATTGGCAACCGCCGCGCGGACCCCTCGAGCGCGACAGTGGGCAAGGACGGCGTCCAGCTCGGCCGGCGTGTCTGAGGGGAACTGGTTGACGGCCACGACCGGAATCACGCCATGCTGTTCCATGTTGTCGATATGCGCGTCGAGGTTCGGCAGTCCCGCCTCCAGCGCGGCCAGGTCCTCGACCTCCAGCTCGCGCGCCGAGCGACCGCCGTGGCGCTTGATGGCGCGGGCGGTGGCGACGATCACGGCGGCCTGAGGTTCGAACTCGCCAAATCGCGATACGACATTGAAGAACTTCTCCGCGCCCAGGTCCGAGCCAAAGCCGGCTTCGGTCACGGTGATGTCGGCGCAGGACAGGGCCGCGCGGGTGGCGGTGATCGAGTTGCAGCCCAAGGCGATGTTGGCGAATGGCCCGCCGTGCACAAATGCCGGTCCGCCCTCGCCCATCTGCACGAGATTGGGTCGGATGGCGTCCTTGAGCAGCACGGTCATCGCGCTATCGACCTGCAAATCCTGGCAGGTCACCGGTTGAATCGGCGTAGAGGATGTGTAGCCAACGATGATGTTGCCCAGCCGCTGGTGCAGGTCATCGATGTCGCTGGCTACTGACAGAATCGCCATCACCTCAGAGGCCGGCGTGATGTCAAAGGCTTCCTCGCGCGGAATGCCATCGGTGGTGCCGCCCATGCCGATCACCGCGCCGCGCAGCGCGCGGTCGTTCATATCGAGGCAGCGCCGCCAGGTGATGCGGCGGGCGTCGAGACCGAGCGCATTGCCGTGGAAGAGGGAGTTGTCGATCGCCGCCGCCAGCAGGTTGTTGGCTGCGGTCACGGCATGAAGATCGCCCGTGAAATGCAGATTGATGTCGTCTGCCGGAAGCACCTGGGATCCGCCCCCGCCGGTGCCGCCGCCCTTGATTCCGAAGACAGGTCCCATGGAGGGTTCGCGCAGGGCGACGACCGCGTTCGCACCCGATTGCCGCAGCGCCTGCGTGAGCCCGATCGCGGTGGTCGTCTTGCCTTCTCCGGCGGTCGTCGGCGTCATGCCGGTGACCAGCACGAGGTCGCCCTGAGGCCGCCGGCCGAGGCGCTCGAGGGCCTCGGCGTTCAGCTTGGCCTTGTGTCGTCCGTAGAGATCGAGATCGTCTTCGCCCAAGCCCAGATCCGCTGCCACGTCGGCGATCGGCCGCATGTCGCTACCCCTTACTCCGAGGGGCAGGTTAGCGCAGCACCGAGGCCGTTCAGTTCTCGACCGTCACCTTGACGTCGGTGACTTTGCGCGAGTTCACGATCAACGCGATGTTGAAATCGCCGTCGTCGGTCAGCGCCAGTGGAATTGCCGCGATCTTCCAGGGCGGCTCGACATCGTCGAAGCGAAAATCCCTCAGTTCGAAGTACTCGCGGGCGCCGGCATCGTACTCAACGCGGATCACAATATGGTCTGCGTCGACCGGCTCGTTCATTTCCAGCCGCAGCCAGAACGGCTCCTCGAGTTTGAGCGGGCGATTCAGGGGAGTCAGGATCGCTTTGTCATCGGCGCCTTCATCGAGATGCAGGGCGGCCTCTGCGGAACCGCCGACCCCCGAGAAGATGCCTCCCCGCGACGCATTGCAGCCTGCCGCGGCGATGGTTAGCACCGCGATCGCCGTCACAGCAGCCAGCCAGTGAACACGCATTGGGGCAAAGAGTAGTCTGCGCACCAGACCGGAAGGAGACTCAACGGTGGCAGTTGACACAGAGCCAGCGCTCTCCATCCGTGGGCTCTACAAGGTGTTTAACGATGACGGCGACGGTCTCCAGCTTGCTATCGACGGTCGTTCCAAGGACGACATCCAGGAGGAGACCGGCGCGGTCGTCGGGTTGCGCGATATCAACATTCAAATCGGCCGAGGCGAACTGTTCGTGGTGATGGGACTCTCCGGTTGCGGCAAGTCGACGCTGGTGCGTTGCATCAATCGACTGATCGAACCTTCCGTCGGCCAGGTCTGGCTCGACGGCCGCGAGGTCACCGCGATGAATCAGGAGGACCTGCGGGAGATCAGGCGACGCGAGCTGGCAATGGTGTTCCAGCACTTCGGGCTGATGCCGCATCGCAACGTGCTCGACAACGTTGGGTTGCCACTTGAAGTCGCGGGCGTCGACAAGCAGGAACGTCGCGAACGCGCCAACTCGGCGCTCGAACTGGTCGGTCTGGGCGAGTGGACGGGATCGATGCCGAACCAGCTCTCGGGCGGCATGAAACAGCGCGTCGGGCTGGCCCGCGGCCTGGCGATGGACACGCCGGTGCTGCTGATGGACGAACCGTTCTCGGCGCTTGACCCGGTGATCCGCCGCGAGCTTCAGGACGAGCTGCTGGCCCTGCAGGAATCGGTACAGAAGACGATCGTGTTTATCACCCATGACCTGAACGAAGCCGTACGGGTCGGCGACCGGATCGCGATCATGCGCGATGGCGAAGTGGTGCAGGTCGGCGCACCCAACGATGTCGTGCTCAATCCGGCCGACAGCTTCGTCCGCGAGTTCACTCAGGACGTCCGCCTGCATGGGATGGTGACCGCCGCGTCGATCATGGACACCGGCGTGGAGGCGCTCACTGCTCAGGTGGATGATCGTTATGTCGTGTTGGAGGATGCGGTGCTGGATGAGCTGGTGCCGGCCGGGCTGTCGGCAACGCAGCCGCTGCAAGTGGTGAACCGGGCCGGCGTGTTGGTCGGCGTGATCCCGCTGGAGCGGCTGGCTCGGGCGATGGTCTCGGACGAGGCGGCGGTCGCCGCCACAACAGAAGGCGAGCCCGCAGGTTGAGCATTCGACCACATCCTCCGGACGCGTCGCGTCAGTTTCTGACCCAACTTCTGAGGGGCAACCTGCCATCAGGAACAGGCGCGTGGTGGTCGGCGCCGCTGGCGATTCTCTTCGTCGGCGTGCTCTTCGTCGTCGCTTACTTCGCCGTCGCCGACGAGTTTCCCTTTGATGTCGGCCGCGATATCGGCCACCGCATCGACGTCTGGCTGGACTGGCTCAAGGACAACCTCTCGCCTGTCTTCCAGGCGATCAAAAATGTCATCGTCTGGTTTCTGATCGCGCTCGAAGACATGATGCTGTGGTTCACCTGGCCCGCGTTGATCGCGGCCGTCGCCCTGTCGTCGTGGCTGCTGGTTTCATTTCGGATGGCGCTGTTTGCCGCCGTCTCGTTGCTGCTGTTGGCAACCTTCGGACTGTGGGAATCGACGGTCGAGACGATGGCGTTGATCATCGTCACGGTCACGCTCTCAATCCTGATCGCAGTGCCGATGGGTATCTGGGCCTCGCAGAGCGAACGGCTGGATGCCGTGTTGCGCCCGATCCTCGACGCCATGCAGACGATGCCGTCATTCGTCTATCTCGTGCCGGCGATCGCGTTTTTCTCGCTGGGCGACACGCCGGCGGTGTTGGCGACACTGATCTACGCGGTTCCGCCGGCGGTGCGGTTGACGAACCTGGGGATCCGCCAGCTGCCCGAGGAAACGCTCGAGGCCGCCGATTCCTTCGGCATGACTCGCAGTCAGATGCTGGTCAAGGTGAAGATTCCTCTCGCCATTCCTACGATCATGGCCGGGATCAACCAGACCACGCTGATGGCCCTGGCGATGGTCGTGATCGCCTCGTTGGTCGGAGCCGGCGGTTTGGGCGAGGACGTCAACCGGGGACTGGGACGGATCGAGCCGGGCAACGCGTTCCTGGCCGGCCTGGGGATCGTGTTTCTCGCCATCATCATTGATCGACTGACCCAGGCGCTGACCAGCCGTCGGCAAACGGCGCTGGGCGACGAATAACAGCGCGAGAGGACACGAAGCAGATGCGCCATCTACTGTCTCGGTTGGCCCGAATCCCCGGCCTGACGGCGGTGGTGGTCACGCTCGCGCTGTGGACGGTGACCGGGTTTGCCCTGGCCGATCCTGAACTCTCTCCCAAGGCGTTCCTGGGCGGAGCCAAGGCCATGTTCGTGGTCGTCTCGGTGCTGATGACGCTGATTGCGCTCCATCGCGCGGGTCTGTTCGGCCGCCGCGATTGAGCTCGTCTGAGAAGTATCAGATTTTCCAGTTGGTGGTGGTTGGTAGCATCTATTGATATCAGGAGCGCATTGGGCGCATCAGATAAGGGAGGCTCCAATCTCATTGCTTAACTCACTGAGCGTTCTCACAGGTCTGCGCGGGCTGGCGCTAGCAGCCCTGCTGGCCGGGGCACTGGTCGTGCTGGCCGCCTGTTCCGGAGATGACGAACAGCAACAGCAACAGCAGCAAGCAGCCGAACAGTCGCAGCAGCAAGCGGAACAACAGAGTTCTACGGCCGCGTCGGGGCGTAGCGCCGACGACCAGCAAGCACAAGCGCAAACGCAAGACGAACCGTCCGGCACGAGCCAACAGCAGGCTCAGCAGGAACAACAGCAGCAAGTCACAGCCGCACCCTCCGGGGACAAAGAAGAAATCATCTTCAGCGACCTGAACTGGACCTCCTCGGAGATCCAGGTGCGGGCGGCAGCCTTCATTGTCGAGCACGGCTACGGCTACCCGGTCGAGCTACAGGCTGGTGACACCACCTCCCTGTTCCAGGGACTGATTCAGGGCGATACCCACATCACGATGGAGATCTGGCCCGCGCAGCAGCCCTGGATCGACGATCTGGATGACCCGGGCGTGATCGAAATTTTGGGCGATTCGCTGGACGAGAACTGGGAAGGCTGGGTCATTCCCCAGTACGTCAAGGACGCCAATCCGGGCCTGGTCTCTGTGAGCGACCTGCCCGACTACATCGATCTGTTTGTGACGGCCGACTCACGCGGACGTGCGCGCTTCGTTGGCTGCGTTCCCGGTTGGGCCTGCGAGCAGGTCAACTCCAACAAGATCGTCGCCTACGGACTCGAGGACCTGTTCGAGGTGATCGCGCCGGGTTCCGGCGCGGCGCTATTCGAGGACCTGGAATCGACCTACGCCCGCGGCGAAGCCTGGCTGGGCTACATGTGGGGTCCGACCAAGCCGACCGCGACGCTCGATCTGTACAGGCTGGAAGAGCCGGAGTGGACCGAGGATTGCTGGAACAGCCACCAGGGCTGCGCCTACCCGAGTTCCGAAGTCCGGATCGCCGTGCACCGCAGCCTGAGCGCTCGCGCGCCCGAGATCATCGAGTTCCTGCGCGCCTGGGACTTCTCCGCCGACGTGCAGGTGCAGTCCGAAATCTGGATGTCCGACAACAACGCCTCGCCTGACGAAGCGGCCATCTGGTATCTGGAGAACAACCCTCGCGTCTGGGCCGCATTCGTCCCCGACGAGGTCGCCGCCCGCGTGCTCGATGCGCTGGGCCTCTCCGCCTCCGCGCTCGACAGGCCAACGATCGTCTTCAGTGATTTGAACTGGACGTCCTCGGAGATCCAGGTGCGGGCCGCCGCATTCATCACCGAGCACGGGTACGGCTACCCGGTCGAGCTCCAGGCCGGCGATACCGTTTCCCTGTTCCAGGGCCTGATCAATGGCGACACGCACGTGACGATGGAGATCTGGCCGGCGCAGCAGCCCTGGATCGACGAACTGGAAGATCCCGACATCATCGCGCTATTGGGTGATTCGCTGGACGAAAACTGGGAGGGCTGGGTCATTCCGCAGTACGTGAAGGACGCGAACCCGGGCCTGGTTTCCGTCTCCGACCTGCCTGACTACATGGAACTCTTCGTGACCGCCGACTCTCGCGGCAGGGCGCGCTTCATCGACTGCGTGCCCGGCTGGGCCTGCGAGCAGGTCAACGGCAACAAGGTCGTCGCTTACGGACTCGAGGATGTGCTCGAACTGGTCAAGCCAGGTTCCGGCGCCGCCCTGTTCGAAGACCTTGAGTCGACCTACGCCCGCGGCGAGGCGTGGCTCGGTTACATGTGGGGTCCCACCAAGCCGACGGCCACGCTTGACCTGTATCGCCTCGAGGAGCCCGAGTGGACCGAGGAATGCTGGAACAGCGACCAGGGCTGCGCCTACCCCGCATCGGAGGTGCGAATCGCCGTCTACCACACGATGCTCAACGACGCCCCCGACATCGTCGAGTTCCTGCTCGCCTGGGACTTCGCCGCCGACGTGCAGGTGCTCTCCGAAATCTGGATGTCGGACAACAACGCATCGCCCGACGAGGCCGCGATCTGGTACCTGAAGAGCTATCCCGAGGTTTGGTCCGCCTACGTGACGGCGGATGCCGCAGCGGCCGTGCTCGCCGCGTTGGCCGAGGAGGACTAGCGGCCCCGGCCCCAGAGCAGCCAATAGCCGGCCGCGGTCGAGAGCAATCCGACCGCGGCCAGCGGCGGCCACCAGGGTCGCAGGTCCGAGAAGAGCGGCGGGTGGACCATGACCGCGGCGCCAACGGCCAGCGGCGCGGTCAGACCGCAGAATGCCAGCGCCCCAAGCAGCCAGGGCCAGCACGCCGTCCAGAGTTCACGCCGGCCCGACAGTTGCATGGCCTCATGCTAGGCCCGGGTCCGATCCGGCCGTCTGCAGCCGTCTCAGCCCAACTCCCTAAGCTCAATGCATGGCCAAGAAGTCGAAATCGCGCAGGCGCCGTCCGGAGCAGAACGGTGCGCAGCCCAATGATCGGGTCGTCGCCCGCAACCGGCGCGCGCTATATCAGTACGAGGTGCTACGCCGCTACGAGGCGGGCCTGAGCCTGACCGGCTCTGAAATCAAGAGCGTGCGCGCTGGCCGGGTCTCGATCCAGGAGGCGTACTGCCGGCCGCGCGATGGCGAGTTGGTGCTGGTTGGCGCTCACATCGCCCGCTATGAACCATCGGGGCAGGCGAACCATGAGCCCACTCGCGATCGGCGGCTGTTGCTGCATCGTCGCGAGATCAGGCAACTCGAGCAGGCCTTCGCTCAACAGGGACTGACCCTGGTGCCGCTCCGGCTCTATCTCACCCGCGGCCTGGCCAAGCTGGAAATCGGCGTGGGGCGCGGCCGGCGGCAGCACGAGAAGCGTGAACAGCTGGCCAAGCGCGACGCCCAGCGGCAAATCGAACGGGCGGTCCGACGCTCAACGAGCGGCGATTGAGTGGATCCAGCACGCGTTCCGTAGCGAAACATGCAGAGCGACTGCAATAACGAACCAATAACCATGCAAAGGTTGTCCACTCTTGTTAGGTTGGCTTTACACCGGTACATTCCGGTGAAGAGACTCGATGGGGACGAAAGGGTTCGACAGCGGTTGACTTCGAGCTGCTGCGTGTCGAGCTGGCGTTGCTCGGTAAACCACGCCACCACTCCCTAATTGGCGAAACCAGGGAACTCGCCCTCGCCGCCTAACCGCGGTGACGTCGCCTCTCAACCGCTGCCGAGTCGGAGAGAGCGCGGCGACGACTAACTCGGATGCCCGTCACGGGAAGTTGGGACCGCGGCGGAAAGACATTCCCACTTACCTGTTCGTAACGGTCGGCCGACGCGCCGGCGGACAGGGACAACACAAGCAACGGCTACGCACGTAGAAGCAGCTCGCGGAGACCGTCTGGACGGGGAGTTCGATTCTCCCCCGTCTCCACCAGCGCGCCCGATCCGCCCGCTCGGACGCCGTCCATTCACGGCCGTGCGTCTTTGCGACGTGAAGCCGGAATCGAGGCTGTCATGTTGAGCCAGGTGAGCGATCAGCCTGAGGACCAGCCGGACACGCCCGCACCGGAGCTGGAAGAGACGCTCGGTCAGCGGGTGCGCGCGCTGCGCAAGAAGCAGAAGCTGTCGCTCAACGATTTGGCGCGCCTGTCCGGCGTCTCCAAGGGATACCTGTCACAGGTCGAACGCTCGCTCACGGTCAGGCCGTCGGCCCTGACGATCTTCTCGATCGCCGAAGCCCTGGGAACCACGGTTGGCGAGCTGTTCGATGGCCGCCCGGAAGGTGGAGTCGATCTGTCGGCCGGCCGAGATCTGCCTGACGCCCTGCGCGAGTTCGCCCAGGAAGCGGAACTGCCCCCAACCGACGTCAACATGCTGGCCGCGATTCGCTATCGCGGCGCCCAGCCGCGGGACAAGGAAGACTGGCGCTTCCTCTACGAATCGATCCGCCGCAGCATCCGCGTGCCCGGCGGATCCGGACGTCCGGCGGCCGGATAGCCCCGGCGATTCGCAGTTCGATCCGTTCGGCGCCCGGGCGCCCGCCCACAGCCTCACTGCGGGCGATTGATCATATACCGACGGAATGTACGAGTTCATGAACTAACGGCCGACAGTTGTCGAGCGTTTCATCAAATGTGTTGTACCCTGCGCAGAACTGACCCGGCAGGCCCAGTGTCGGGCGAAGAGTATCCAGCGGGAGCGTCCCGCTACAGGAGGTACCAATGAGTGAGCGAAACTACTGGCAACGGATGCGCCGGCGACGCATGTCGCGCCGCGCGCTGCTCGGGGCGTCCGCCCGCGCTGGTGTCGGCGCCGCCGGCCTGGCACTGGTGGGCTGCGGCGATGACGACGACGACGGTCAGCAGGCAGCCGCGCAGGTTCAGCAGCAGCAGGCCGATCAGCAGCAGGCGATGCAGCACCAGCAACAACAGGCCGCGCAGCAGCAGGCTGCCGAGCAGCAGGCTCAGCAGGCCGACCAGCAGCAGGCCGCCGATCAGGGCCAGCAGCAGCAGGCCGCCGTCGCCGCCGCCAGCGACATCGTTCGCGGCGGCACCCGCACGGCCCCCTTCGTGGGCCCCTACTCGGGTAACCCGCCGACCCTCGACCCGTACGAGAACCTGACCTACCGCGCCCAGATCCCGTCCGGCTTCCACTACTCGAAGCTGATCCAGGCGATCACCGGCAGCGAAGGCGTCAACCCGATCAACCTGGCCGAGTACGAGCCCGATCTGGCCGCGGCGATGCCGGAAATCCCGGACGACACCACCTTCGTCTTCCGGATCCGCGATGACGCCACCTGGCACGACGTCGATCCGCTCAACGGCCGCGCCGTGACGCTCGACGACATCGTCATGACGCACGATCGCTTCCAGGAGATCTCGCCCAACGCCGCCGGCTGGAACAAGGTCATCTCCGCGTTCGAGCCAGGTGAGGACAACAGCCTGACCTTCAAGCTGCACCGTCCGCACGCGCCCTTCCTGACCCTGGCCGGCTCCGGTCAGCACCTATACGTCATTCCCCAGGAAATCGTTGACGACGGCACCGTGGCCGAGCGCCCGGTCGGTTCCGGCGCCTGGATCTTCGACAGCTACGAGCCCGATGTCTCCATCAACTGGCGGCGCAACCCGAACTGGCACCGGTCGAACGACCTCGGCCACGACCTGCCGCTGATGGACGGCATCGTCGCCACGATGAACGGTGACACCAACGTCCTGATCCCGGCGCTGGGCGAGGGTTCTCTGGACTTCTCGCAGCTCTCTCCCGCGATTTTCAAGCAGGCACAGGAAGCCGCTCCGCAGATCGAGGACGACGGCTACGTCTTCACGCCGAATACGGTGCCCGGCGGCTTCTACTTCAACTACTCGATTCCGCCCTGGAACGATGTCCGCGTGCGTCAGGCGCTGTCGCTGGCCATGAACCGGAACGACATCCTCTCCGCGACCGATGACACCGGCCGTGGCGGCTGGATGACCGGTATCTCACAGCTGCCGCCCTACTGGATGGACCCGCAGGATCTGGACAAGTTCGGCGAGACCTTCGAAGGCGAAGACTCAGGCATCCTGTTCCATCGCGGCGTGGCGCTGAGCAACGACGAAGCGCTGCAGAAGGCGCGCGAGTTGCTCTCCGCCGCCGGCTACCCCGACGGCATCTCGGCAACGGTGCACCACACGCCCGACTATGGCGCCACCGTGGTCAACTTCTACGAGGCCTGCACCCTGTCAGCCTCGGAAGGCGGCTTCCAGTTCGAGTACTTCGGCAAGGAGTACGCCGCCTACATCGCCTCGATCTTCCGCGGCAACTTCCCCGACGACTGGGACGGCGAGTCGAGCCACCTCGCAATCGGTCCGCTGTACGGCGGCGCAACCGACCCCGAGGACCTCTTCGCGGCCTGCTACGCCCGGACATCGGGACGCCACAACTGGGGTTCCGCCGCGCGCACGCCCGACAACATCGAGAACGTGCTCGCGCTCGACACCGGCGGCAACGCCGGCGCCGAGAACTGGACGCCGCACCCCAACGCGGCGGTTGGCGGCGGCCCGGAGACCGACGAACGCCTGCACGAGATGTTCGACACCCAGAAGGGCCTACTCGACCTCGAAGAGCGGATCGAGTACATCAACGACATCCAGCGCTACATGGCGACCAAGATGTACATCGTGCCGTACACCGCCGCTCCCGGCGTCTACGCCTTCAACCCCTGGATGAAGCAGCTTGACGTCAAGACCGGCCAGGTCATCGGCGGCACCCCGCGCATGTGGCCGAAGGCCACCTACGGCTGGGGCCAAGAGGGCGAAATCGCCTTCATGCTCGACCAGAGCATCAAGGACGAGTACGTCTAGGAACCTGGTTTCGATTCGACTCCCCAGCGGGAGAGCCCGGCCCGTCGCCGGCTCTCCCGCTGGCGATCATCGGCGGTGCGGACCCAGGGAAAGCGCGTTCTCATGCGGCAGTACATCATACGCCGACTCCTGCTGATCATCCCCACGATGATCGGCGTGACGATGCTGGTCTCGCTGCTGACTCAGTTGCTGCCGGGGGACTTCATCGACGTCATGCTCGCCGATCACGTCGGCGCAGGCGAAGACAAGGAACGCATCCGCGCTCAATGGGAAGAGCAGCTCGGCTGGAACGATCCCTGGATCGTGCAGTACGGCAACTGGCTCTGGCGCGCGCTCCAGGGCGACCTCGGCACTTCGTTCATCGGCTCCTTCCAGACCGTGGTCGAAGAGATTGAGCACCGGGTGCCGGTCACGCTCGAGTTAGGAGTGCTCGCTCTCATTGTCGGAGTGGCGATCGCCCTGCCCGTCGGGATCATCTCGGCGATCAGACAGGATTCAGCGCTCGACTATGTGATCCGCGGAGGCGCGATTCTTGCGCTCTCCGTGCCCGGTTTCTGGCTGGCGGTACTCACGATTCGGATCATCTTCCCCGAGCTCGGCTTACCCCCGTTGCCGCTGATCTACCAGACGCCAGGCGAGAACTTGGCGGAGAACCTGCGTCAGCTCTACGTCCCGGCGATCATCCTCGGCATCGGCCTTGCCGGTCCCGTCATGCGCCTCACGCGAGGCGAGATGCTCGAGGTGCTGCGCCAAGACTACGTGCGGACCGCGCGCGCCAAAGGCCTGCAGGAGAACGCAGTCATCGTGCGCCACGCAATGCGCAACGCCCTGATCCCGGTCCTCACCCTGATCGGCCTCTCCGCTTCGATCCTGGTCGGCGGCTCGGTGATCATGGAGAGCATCTTCACGCTGCCCGGCATGGGCCTGCGTATGATTACGGCGCTCAAGGACCGTGACATCCCCGTCGTGATGGGCATCATGGTCGTGATCGCGTTGGTCGTGATTCTCGCCAACCTCGTGATCGACATCGCCTATTCGCTCGTCGATCCGCGCATTCGCTACAACTGATCCGACCCGGCTGCTCGCTCCAAGCGCGCTGGTCACACGGATGACAGAGGGAGAACGCTGATGTCAGACGCGCAGGAGGCCGCCTCCGCCTTCGTCGTCCGCGACGACGGCGGGATCGCGAACTGGATCCGAGATCAGCTCCAACTCCTGATTGACCGCTCCGTCTCCAGCCCGCTCGGTTTTGTCACGGCCGTGGTCACGCTGATGTTCGCCGGCTCGGTCGGCTTCCTGATCGGCGTCGTCGTGATGCCATGGTGGATGTTCAAGCGCAAGAAGTACTTCGGCGCCTTCGGCGCGGTGATCCTGCTGGTCTGCGTGATCGTCGCCGCTACCGCGCCGATCATCCAGACCGTCGAACAGGACCCCAACGCAATCCAGGTCGCTCCCTATGGCAAGGGCACGCTGGGCGATCGCTTCATTTCGCCCAACGCCGACCACGTCATGGGTACCGACAACCTTGGCCGCGACATGGTCACCCGGATCGCCTATGGCACCGAGATCACCGTGTTGGTCGGGCTGGGCTCGGTCATCCTCACGGCCCTGCTCTCGACCGCTATCGGACTCGTCTCCGGATACTTCGCCGGGGCCGGGGCGAGTTGGAGGATGCACGCTCCCGGCTTCATTCTCGCCCTGCGGATCCCGCTGCCGGCCAGTCTGACCGGGCCGGGGCTGCTCTATGCCCTGCCGCGCATGATCGCCGGCCTGCCCCTCTGGTGGGTGCTCGCCTTACCCTTCGCCCTCCTCGTCCTGGCGCTGCAGCTGGCGCTCAAGATCATCGATGTCGGCAGCTTCGGACTGCTGACCGAGCCGCTCGATCAGTTGCAGAACGCCATCAGCAACACCTTGCCTTCGCGCAGCGGTCCGGTGCCCGACGTCGACATCGTGATTCAGCGCGTGGTCGATATCTGGAACGCCTTCCCGGCGATCTTCCTGATCCTCGCCGTGCTGGCCGTGCTCGGCACCGGCGGCGACGGCTTCTTCGGGCTCGGCTTCGGCCCCAACATCGGCCCGCAGGCGCAGATCGGCGACGAGTGGTTCTGGCAGGTATTCCCGCGCACCACGACCGTGATCCTCACGATCGCCCTCGTCCTGGCCGCCGGCAACTCGCGGATCGTGCGCGGCGCCGTCTTCGCCACCCGCGCCGCCCAGTACGTCGAGGCCGCGCGCACCCTCGGGGCATCCAACGTGCGCATCATGGTCGCCCACATCATGCCCAACATCATGGCCACGATCATCATCCTCGCCTCGCTCAACCTCGGCGCGGCCGTGCTGATTGAGGCGGCCATCTCCTTCCTCGGCTTCGGCATTCCGCCGCCCTTCCCCACCTGGGGACAGGACACCGGCGGCGTCTCGCTGTTCTACGCGACCGAGGCCTGGTGGCTCGGCGTCTTCCCCGGTCTCTCGATCGCGATCGCCGTGTTCGGCTTCAACATGATGGGCGACGCGCTGCGAGACATCCTCGACCCCCGGCTGCGCGGCACCTGAGCCGAACCTCGGCCAGCCATCACCGAGGCCGTTCCCGGGCGGGGGCGGCCTCGTTCGTTGAGCGCCGCTGGCAGGGCGGAGGAGCGGCTGCCGCCACCCGCCGAGCGGCTACTTGCGGCCGAACTGCCGGAGGACGTCGTCGGACGAAATCTCGACCAGCGTTGGTCGGCCGTGCGGGCACGAATGCGGATTGTCGCAGCGTTCGAGATCGCGCAGCAGAGCGGTCATCGCGGTCGGATCCAGTACCTGTCCGCGCCGCACCGAGCCATGACAGGCGGCCGAGGCCGCCGCCCGGTCGAAGCGCTCCGGTTCGCCGCCGGCCGGGTCCAGGTCGGCCAGCACGGACCGAACCAGCGCGTCGGCCCAGCCGGCTGCCCTGCCGGCCGCCAGCGTGGCGGGCAAGGCGCGCACGCGCAGCGTCCGTTCGCCAAACAGATCGGCCTCGAAGCCCAGCCTGAGCAACTCTTCTGCCGCTGCCGACCAGTGCGCCGACTCCTCAGCGTCGAGCGGCAGCAGGATCGGTTCCAGCAGCGGTTGACTGGCGTCCCGGCGCGGTCCGGCCGCGTCAGCCAGCAGGCGCTCGTACATGACCCGCTCGTGCGCGCCATGCTGGTCGACCAGGACCAGGCCGCGTGGACCTTCGGCAATGATGAAGGTGCGGTGCAACTGTCCGACCATGCGCAGCGGCGGCAACGCCGGAGACGCCGCCGTTGCCGCGAACGCCGGCGCCAGGGGTGGCTCGGCGACCGCCTGCGTCCGCCAACTCCGGCCGGGCAGCGCCGTACGCGGCTGCGCGCCCGGTTGCTCGAATCCCGCGGCCGGGTCGGGTGAGCGTTCACCTCCGGGTGCTGTTAGATCGTCGACCGCGGACTCAGCGGCGCCCGCGCCGTTCACTGATTGCGGGCCCGACGGCATCCGCAGGGGGATCGCCGAGCGCCGGCTGGCCAGCGCCTCGCGCAGCGTGCGCTGCAACAGCGAGAACGCGGCGCCGGGATCGCGCAGCTTGACCTCGGTCTTGGCCGGGTGAATGTTGACGTCCACCGCGTCCGGCGGCAGCCGCAGCCGAGCCACGACCAGGGGGAACTCACCCGCTCCGAGCCAGTCGCGATAGGCCTCCTGCACCGCGTACGAGAGCCGCCGATCGTGCACTGGTCGCCCGTTGACGAACAGCCGGATCCGCTCCCGGCTGCGCCGCGCATCCTGCGGCGCGCCGGCGATCCCGTCCAGCGCCAGCTCGGATCGCTCAGACCGGGCGTCGATCCAGATCCCGCGTTCGGCCGCATCCGGGCTAAAGACCGCGGCCGCAGCCTCGCGCAGCGCCGCCTCCCGCCCCGGTCCCGCGCCCGCGTCGTGGGCCAGCGGCGTACGAGTCTCCATCCGCACCCGCAGCGAGCGATCGGGCTGGGCCAGTAGCGCATCCGAACTGACTCGCAGGAGCGCCGCGCGCTCGGCCCGCGCCCCGGCCAGGAAGGCCCGGCGGGCGGGCTGACCGGCGAACAGATCGAATACCTCCACCGAGGTCCCCACGGCGCGCGCCGCTGGCCGCGGCGCCGCCGCCGCGCCAGCGGCGAACTCGATCAGACTGGCCGCATCCTCGGCCGCGCTGCGTGTCGTCAACCGCAGCCGGCCGGCCGCCGCGGCGATCGCGGGCAGCGCCTCGCCGCGGAATCCGTAACTGTCCAGCCGGCCGAGATCGTCCACCGTGGCCAGCTTGGAGGTCGCGTGCCGGCTGAAGGCCAACGGCAACTCGGCCGCGCGAATGCCTCGGCCGTCGTCGTGCACGGCGATCCGCTCGCGGCCGGCCGCCTCAATCTCGACCGATATCCGCCCGGCGCCGGCATCGAGCGCGTTCTCCAGCAGTTCCTTGAGTACGGCCGCCGGCCGCTCGATCACCTCGCCCGCCGCGATTTGGGCCGCCACCAGCTCGGGCAGCTGACGGATCGGACGCCGCGCGTCGGTGTTCGACCCAGCGGACGCCGCGAGCGGTGTTTGGGAGCGACTCATGATCCTGCCTCCGCCCTGCGGGCCGGGCGCTCGGGCTGCAGACCGCGCAGCTCGGCTCGGGCCTGCTCGCGCAGCGCGTAGAGCGCCGAGATCGCCTCCAGGGGCGTGATCCCGTCGACATCGACATCGGCCAGATCGTGCAGCAGCGGATGCGCGGCTGGTGGAGCGGGCGGCATCAGCATCAGCTGCGGCGCTCGCTCCCCGGCATCGCCCGTCGCCCTGCCCTGCGGCCGTTCCAGCTGCTCGAGCAACTCCCGCGCCCGTGCGACCACCGCGGCCGGAAGCCCGGCCTGAGCCGCAACATGCACGCCGTACGAGCGGTCGGCGGCGCCGGGCGTGATCCGGTAGAGGAACTCGATCCGGCCCGCCTCGGTCTCCTCGACCTGGACGGCGGCGTTGGCCACCCGCGGCAGCCGGCCGGCGAGCGCGGTGAGCTCATGGAAGTGGGTCGCGAAGAGCGTCCGCGGCCCGCGCTCGGAGCGCGGCGGAGCAGATGCTGTGCGCGCGTCCGGGCAAGCCGCCGCCGGACCGCCGCCCAGTGCCTCGGCCACCGCCTGCGCGATCGCCAACCCGTCCCACGTGGATGTCCCGCGGCCGATCTCGTCCAGCAGCACCAGCGATCGATCCGTGGCCCCGTGCAGCAGGTGCGCCGTCTCCAGCATCTCAACCATGAACGTCGAGCGGCCCCGGGCCAGCTCGTCATGCGCGCCGACTCGGGCGAAAATCCGGTCGACCAGCCCGACCCGCGCCCGCTCGGCCGGCACAAAAGATCCGGCCTGGGCGAGAATCACGATCAAGGCGGCCTGCCGCAGATAGGTCGATTTGCCGGCCATGTTCGGCCCCGTGACCAGCAGCAGCTGCGGCGCGTGTTGGCCGTCGTCAGCCAGACGCAGGTCGTTGGGCACGAACCCGCCCTGGGCCGCCGCCGCCTCAACGATCGGGTGACGGCCGGCGGTGATGTCGAGGACGCCGGAGTGTTCCAGGCTAGGCCGGCTCCAGGCCCGTTCGGCCGCCACCGCGGCCAACGACGCGGCCGCGTCGAGCCGGGCCAGGGCGCCGGCGGCCCGGCGGACCGTCTCCGCCTGCGCCACGAGGGAGCGGCGCAGGCGCTCAACACAGTCCCGCTCGGCCTGTTCGAGCCGCTCCTCGGCCGCCTGCAGTTCGGTTTCAATCCGGCGCAACCCGGGCTCGGAGAAGCGTTCGCGATCGCGCAGCGACTGGCGCCGCTCCCACGCCTCCGGCGCCCGTCCGGCGACCGATCGGGTCAGCTCGATGTGATAGCCGAAGGTCCGGTGATAGCCGATTCTGAGCGATTCGATGCCCGACTGCTCGCGCAGTTCGCGCTCGCGCGCGGCCATCAGTTCGCGCGCGGCCGCGCTCGCCGCGCGGGCGGAGTCGACCTCGGGGTCGACGCCGGCCCGGACCACGCCGCCGCCCACACCGCCGCCAGCTTCCGCAGGGCGCTCCTCCAGGGACGCGTCAATCCGCTCAGCTGCAGCCGGCGCCGGGGCCAGCTGCCCGGCCAGGCGTTCCAGCGCCGGGCTCGCGCTGCCCGCGGTCGACTCCTCGATCGTCGCCGCCAGATCCACCGCGGCGATCAGTCCGCGCGCCAGCCGCGCCAGTTCGGCCGCCGAGGCGACCCCGGATGAGGCGCGGCCAAACAGGCGCTCGAGGTCGGCGGCGCCGCGCAGTTGCGCGGCCAGCGCGCGCCGCAGGGCCGGCCGCCGGACCAGCGCCTCGACCCGGTCCAGCCGTCGTTCGATTCGCTCCAGCTCGAGCAGCGGCGAGGCCACCGCCGCCCGCAGCCAGCGCCGGCCCGGGGCGCTGCCGCATCGGTCGATCACTTCCAGCAGCGTCTGCGCTCCCGCGTCCGCGGCCGCCGCCGAACCCCTCGTTGAGCCAGCCGCCGAGCCCGGCGCGGTCACGCCCAGCGCGCGCTCGGTTGCCCGGTCCCACTGCAGGTAGGCCTCAGTCTCGAACCAGCGCGGCGCCGACAGATGCGGCAGCGCGCGCGGCTGCGCTGCCCCCGTCGTCTCGTCGGTCGTTTCATCGCCCAGATCATCAACCGGGGCACCGTTCGCCGGCAGCGCCCGGCGCAGGTAGCCGATCAGCGCGCCCAGCGCGCCCAGGGCGGTGTCCCCGCGTTCGCCCTCCAGTCCCAGCGCCGCCGCCGGCGCGCCATATTGCTCCTCGAGCGCCCGCCTGGCTGTGTCGCCGCGGAACTCCGAATCCGGCCGGCGGGTCAGCGCCAGATCGACCAGATCGATCAGTGGCGCCTCGCTGCCTTCTCCGATCAGCAACTCGCGCGCGCCCAGCCGCTCGAGCAGGTCGGCCGCGCGTTGCCAGAGCGCCGCGTCCTCTTCGAGCTGGCCGTCCAGTTCGGCCACGTGGCAGGCGCCGGTCGTGATGTCGGCCACGGCGACCCCCAGACGGAGCCGGCGCCGCTCACGGCGCACGGCGACCGCGGCGCAGGCCGAGGCCTGGCCCGCCTCGAGCAACGCCGGTTCCAGCGCGGTCCCGGGCGACACCACCCGCACGACTCCCCGCTTGACCAGCCCCTTCGCCGCCCGCGGCTGTTCCAGCTGCTCGCAGATCGCCACCCGGTGCCCCTGCGCGACGAGCCGCGTCAGATGCTGCTCGACCGAGCGCACCGGCACGCCGGCCAAGGGCGAACGCAGGCCGCCGCCCATCGGCTTCGAGGTCAGGGCAATGTCCAGCGCCTCGGACACGACCTTCGCGTCCTCGTCAAAAGTCTCGTAAAAGTCGCCCAGGCGGAAGAGCAGGATCGCATCCGGATGGCGGGCCTTGAGATCGAGATACTGCCGTCGAACCGGTGTGACCATGCCTGTATGTTACACGCTTCCGTGTATCCTCGTCACCCGCTTCGGGGCAACCGCTCAGGCAGTTTATCAATTGGGGTTCGAATACGGAACCGCGTCAGTCCGGTTCGGGCGAGGCTGATGCCCCAGCGTGGACAGTGCGTGGACAGTGCGTGGACAGTGCGTGGACAGTTGGTGGACATGCCGGCTCGGCGGTCGGCCCCGTCGTCAACCGTGCTCAGACCACCGAGAGTGTGGTCAGGAACCGGTCTTCGACCCGGATCGCCTCGGGCGCCACCTCGCGGCAGACATCGCAATGGATGCAGCGCGGCTGATCGATCTGCCAGTCGCCCAGGGCTGCGGCCTGCTCGCCGCCGTCTTGCCCCTCTTCGGGGTCGTCATCGGCCTCGACCGGTGCCCGCTCGATGCAGGCGGTCGGGCAGAGCGCCGCCGCCTCCTCCAGGCGCGGATCGGACGGATCGGCGATCAGGTAGCGGGTCAGCCCCGGCGCGACCCGGGCCGGATCGCGCTTCTCGTCGATGTGCGTGTCCAGCTCATCGCGGAAGTAGTTGACCAGTCCGCGCACCGCGTACGGCGTGAACTGGCCGTGCAGACAGTTGGCGTTCTGCAGCGTCTTGTCGATCGCCCCGATCCGATCAAGATCCTCCAGCCGGCCGTCGCCGTGCATGATCCGCTCCAGCACCTCGACCAGCCGTTGCGACCCGCCGTGACAGGTCGTGCAGCGGCCGCAGGATTCGTCCTCGCAGAACTCGGAGAAATACTTGGTCAGGTCGACCGCCGAGGCGCGTTCGTCGAACAGGATCAGCCCGCCCGAGCCCAGCAGTACGCCGCGCTCGGTGAAGGGTGGGCGCTCCAGCTTGAGGCCCAGGTCCGAGGCCGGCAGGAGGCCGCCCAGGGGACCGCCCGGCTGGATGCCCTTGGGCGTGTGACCGTCGGGCGGGCCGCCGCCGCAGCCGAGCAGGAGTTCGTCCATGCCCATGCCGAAGGGCACCTCGAGGATGCCCGGCCGCTCGAGCGCGCCCGAGATCGAGAACATCTTCGTGCCCGGGTCCGATTCCGTCCCGAACTGCCGGTACCAGGCGTCGCCGTGCTGCACGATCAGGGGCACGTTAGCGTAGGTTTCGGTGTTGTTGACGTTGGACGGCTCGGAGAACACGCCCTGCTGGGCCGGGAAGGGCGGACGGATCTTGGGCATGCCGCGGATCCCCTCGACCGACGCAATCAGTCCGGTTTCCTCGCCGCAGACGTACGATCCGGCGCCCCGGGTGATCTCGAGATCGAAGTCGAAGCCAGAGCCGAAGATGTCGGAGCCCAGCAGCCCGCGTTCGCGCGCCTGATCGAGCGCCAGCTGCATTCGCTCGATCGACAGGGGGTACTCGTCGCGAATGTAGATGAACCCGTAATCGGCGCCGGTCGCCTTCCCCGCGATGGCCATGCCCTCGATCACCAGATGCGGGTCCGACTCCATCAACACGCGATTGACGAAGGCGCCCGGGTCGCCTTCGTCCGCGTTGCAGACCAGGTACTTGGTCGGGCCCGGCGCGCCAAGCAGGAACTTCCACTTCTGTCCGGCGGGAAACCCGCCGCCGCCGCGGCCGCCCACGCCGGCCGACAGCACGAGGTCGCAGATCGCCATCGGCTCCATCGCCACCGCCCGGTCCAGCGCCTCGTAGGCGCCCTCGGCAATGGCTTCGTCAATCGATTCCGGGTCGATCAGGCCCATCACCCGCATTAGCCGCCGCTCCTGCGGCCCCCAGAAGGGATGATCGATCAGGGACGGAATGCCCGGCGTCGGCGTGCGCGCGCCGATCAGCCACCGGGCCGCATCCTCGGCCGGGTGATCGCCCAGCGCGGCCGCGAGAAACTCGGCCGCGTCCTCCGGTCTGACCGGCCCATAGACCACCGCGCCGCCGCCCACCCCATCCGGCCGTTCCACCTCGACCACCGGCTCCAGCCAGGACAGTCCCAGAGTGCCCACCCGCATCAGGTCGGCGCCGCGCTCGGCCGCGAGCGGCTCCAACGCCTCCCAGAGCCGATCCGCCTCCGCCGCGATCGAGGAGGTCGACAGGTCAACCCGGATCAACGGGCGCGAGGGGCTGCGCCGCGGCGCAGCGGCCAGTTCGGCGGCTTCGCGCAGTTCTTCGTAGGCGCTACTCATCGGCCCGACTCCTCCGCCGCCTCGTGTCCCTGCGCGTGCCCGTGTGCGTCTCCGTGTGCGGAGCCGTAGGTCGCTTCGGCATCAACGAACGTGGCCGGTGCGATCTTGATCGGACACCGAGGCCACTCGATCACGTCATCTCCCGCCTTGAGCCGCCGGGCCAGCTTGACCGACTCGACCATCGTCAACGGGCCGACCACTCGACCATTCACCCAGACCATCGGCGCCTGCTCGCAGGTGCCGTTGCACTGCCCCAACCAGAGACCCAGCTCGTCGTCGGGCGTGTTCTCGCCCAGTCGGCAGCCGAGCTCGGCCTCGAAGATCCGCCGCACGCGGTCGCCGCCGACGACGCGGCAGGACGGACCGGAACACCAGGTGACCAGCGTCTTGGGCGGCGGCGAGTGGCGAAATTCGGCGTAGAACGTGGCCGGGCCGTAGACCTGCGCCTCCGACACCCGCAGGTGTCTCGCGATCAGCCGGATCGCATCGCGCGAGATCCAGCCCAACTCTTCCTGGGCCAGGTGCAGCGCGCGCAGCATCTCACCCTGCTGGCGTGGCAGTTGCTGAAGCAGCCCGGCAAACCGTTCCATCCCTGCTCCCGTCCCCGCTAGACCGTGCAGCGCGCTCCCCGCATGCTATCCGCGCCCCCGATAGCGGACAAGCCGCGGCGCCCAAACAGTTCCCCGTCATACCCGCGCTTGTCGCGGGTATCTCGCCTTGGTCCCGACGACTCATGTCGGCCGTGCGGAGCGACCAGGGCCGGACCAATCGGCGCCGGTCGCGAAGAGGCTCTGACCGCTTCGAGATTCCCCCGGCAACCGCGGGAATGGCGGTGCCGCCTACGCGTTGAAATGGAGCCGCAGACCCGGACGCGGCCACTGACAGGAAATCAGGCGACCGCTTGTCGAGAGCGTGATGTAGGCGGTTTGCATGTCGGCCCCGCCGAAACAGATGTTGGTCGTCAGCGGATCGTCGCCGACCGCGACGTGCTCGACGTCGCCCGTCTCGGGATTGATCACGGTGACCCCGCCCGGGCCGATCGTCGCCACGCAGACGTTGCCCGACTCCTCCACCGCGAGCGAATCGAACAGCGTGTAGCCCCCGGCGTTGGCGATGAAGGAGTGGAAGCCGGCCGCCGCGTTGTCCGAGGCCAGCACGCCCGGTTCGGCGATCTCCCAGCCGAACAGTCGGCCGGTCGGCGTCTCGGCGATGTAGACGTGCGTGTCGTTCGGCGCGAGACCCACCCCGTTGGCGCCACCCGGGATCGGGAAGACGGCGCGCGAGATGTGACTGCCGTCCGTGGTGGCGTAGTAGAGCGCGCCGAGGTCACGGTCGTACTCGCGGTTCTTGCCCAGGTCCGAGAACCAGAATCCGCCGGATGAATCGAAGACGATGTCGTTCGGCCCCTTGAGCGGCACCCCGTCGCATTCCGTGTAGACGGTCTCCACCGCGCCGGTCTCGACGTTGACGCGCTGGATCGAGCCCGACGTATAGTCGAGCGCCTGGCCGCCCGGCAACAGCCGCCCGCCTGAGCGGTTCCATTCGAAGCCGCCGTTGTTGGTGATCCAGACGTGCCCGTCCGGCCCAATCGCGGCCCCATTGGGTCCGCCGCCGGTTTCAGCGACGACCTCCACGCGGCCGTCCGGCGTCACCCGCGTGAGCGTTTGCCGGGCGATCTCGGTCAATATCACCGATCCGTCATCCATCGCGATTGGCCCCTCCGGAAATTCCAGTCCCGAGGCCAGCTCCACGAAATCCATCAATGTCTTCTTTCCAGAAGTGGTGTCCCTGCGCAGATCCTAATCGCTCGGCGCAGTCAGGGTCTGCAGATAGTACGTGCGCCGGTCACGCGGACCGATGATGTGATCGATCCGCAGCGCCAGCTGAGCCTCATGCGGCGTCCGCAGCACGACCTGCGGGTTGGTCCTCAACAGCGGCTCCAGCGCGCCCGCCGGTTCGACCTGGCTGACCTCGACCGCGTACGTATCTGCCGGCAGCGTGGCCGGACGCGGTCTGACCAGCGCCCGTGCCAGCAGCGCGCCCGACGGCGTCAGGATCGAGCAGACGACCGGCCTGGTGACCGGCGTGACGCTCGGCGTGGCGCCCAGTCCGTGCGCGCGCCTATGCGCCGTCTCGGCGCCCGCTTGTTCCGGATTGACCAGCAGAGAATGCGCCGCCGCGGGCGACGCCACTGATGTCGTAACCATCACACCCTCACTCGGGGAGACCCACCCGTCCAACCGCCACTACCGCTTTAGCAAGAAGTCCCTCATTCCGTCAAGTAACGGCGCCGGGTCATAGCGCCCTGGCGGTTCCGCGCAATACGTCCAGTACCGGACCGCCTTGTATCCTGCCTGCGGAATCAGCTACTTCGAGAAAGGACCCAACCAATGGGTGATCGACTTGATGGCCGCGTCGCAATCGTGACCGGCGCCGGACGCGGCATTGGCCGTGGACACGCCCTGCTGCTCGCCTCCGAGGGCGCCAGGGTCGTGGTCAACGACTACGGCGGATCCCAGGGCGGCGAACTCGATGGTCAGTCGGCGCCGGCCGACGAAGTCGTGGCCGCGATCAAGGAGGCCGGCGGCGACGCCGTCGCCAACTACGATTCGGTCGCCGACATGGACGCCGGCGAGCGCATGGTCCAGCAGGCGCTCGACGCGTTCGGCCGGCTCGACATCCTGATCAACAACGCCGGCATCCTGCGAGACCGGATGGTCTTCAACATGACCGAAGAGGAATGGGACGTCGTCGTCGACGTCCACCTCAAGGGCCACTTCACCGTGACCAAGTTCGCTTCCCAGGTCTTCCGTCAGCAGCGCTCGGGACGGATCGTCAATACCTCCTCCGAGTCCGGTCTGGGCAACATGGGCCAGGCCAACTACGCCGCGGCCAAGGAAGGCATCGTTGGCCTGACCCGCACCCTGGCCCGCGACCTCGGCCGCTACGGCGTCACCGCGAATGCGATCCGGCCGCGCGCCGGGACGCGCCTGACTCTGACCGAGGAGCTGGCCGAAGCCCAGCGCCGCGCCCGCGAGGCCGGCCTGGCCGCTGGCGACGCTGGCGACATCGACTTCGGCGCCGATCGTGAGGCGATGATGGCGCCGGAAAACGTCTCGCCCTTCGTCGTCTGGCTCTGCACCGACGCCGCGGCCAACATTAACGGCCGCGACTTCCTCGTCTGGGGCAATGAGGTCGGCATGTACAACCTGCCGACCGTCGAAGCCGCTGTCTACTCCTCGGGCCTGAGCTTCAGCCTGGACGAACTCGATCGAGTCGCCGCCCAGTCCTACCTCGGCTCGCAGAAGAATCCCTGGCCTGCCCAGGCCCCACGCTAGATCTCTTTCTCCCCCCGCACAGCGGGGGGAGATGTCCCGTAGGGACAGAGGGGGTCCCGGTTCTGGACTCACCAAGGCGATCAGAAAGGCACCAAACATGGCAATCCTCGCCCACGAAACCATCGAATTCGCCGCCAACGGCGGCACCGCCTCCGGATACCTGGCCAAGCCCGTTGAGGGCGGACCCTATCCCGGCGTGGTCGTGATTCAGGAATGGTGGGGACTCAACCCCAACATCTGCGACATCGCCAACCGGATCGCCGCCGAGGGTTATGTCGCGCTTGCGCCCGACCTCTTCCACGGCGCCGTCACGGCCGAGCCGGACGAGGCGCAAAAGCTGATGATGACCCTGCAGGAGCCCAACGCCCTGGTCGACATGTCCGGCGCCGTCTCGGCCCTGCAGGCGCGTGACGACGTCCGCGCCGATCGGATCGGCGTGACGGGATTCTGCCTGGGCGGCGGCATGTCGCTGCTGCTCGCCATGAACAACCCGGCCGTCACTGCGGCCGCGCCCTTCTACGGCGTGCCCGGTGCAGGCATGGGCGACGCGGGCCAGATCCAGGGCGCCGTGATGGGCTTCTTCGCCGGTCGCGACGAGTGGATCAACGCCGAAGTCGTGGAAAGCATCGGGTCAGCGCTCAACGGCGCCGGCGTGCGCAACCAGATCCACATGTACCCGGACTCCGACCACGGCTTCTTCAACGACACCTCCCCCGAGGTCCACGATCCCGAGGCCGCCGCCGACGCCTGGGACAAGCTCAAGGCCTTCTTCGCCGCCGAGCTGCAGGCGTAGCGTCCTACTCGCACCCGGGTTCTCGAGGTTGAGATTCACTCCCTCTCCCTCTGGGAGAGGGCAGGGGTGAGGGTCCGGCGACCGCTCGGTATCTCGTGTTCGGCCGTCCACTGGCGTCGCGAAGCCCTCACCCTCTCCCTCGGGGAGAAGAGACTGGAGGACGCGCGAACGCCGAAATGGACTTGCAGGGCTGGGGCTGGATCAACACGCCCCCTCGATTGAGGGGGCGTACGATTTCTGCAGTTGGTACCGGGACGCTACAACTCCAGCATCCCCGACTCGGCCTCGTCCTCCACCTCGGTCTCCTTGTCCGCGCCCAGACCGACCCCGATGTACACAAAGCCGCCGGCGGCGAGACCGATGAACAGTCCTGCACCGATGATGATCCACAACAGCCAGGCGTCGAATCCGCCGTTGGCCGACGACAGATGCTGATTGCCGGCGCCCAGGTTGATCATGATCGCGTGGACGGCGATCGCGAGAATGTTGCCTACGATCAAACCGGGCAGCAACAGCGCCATCTGAATCGGAATCGGAGCGTCCTTGAGCCACTGCGGCATCATGAAGGAGGGAACCAGAGGCGGCATCGCGTCAACCCTTCGCTCGCCGGACACGGCGACGGTTTCACCGGCTTGCACAAGTATCGCGCCACTCTGGCCTTTCGTCTAGTTGCCTGATCGAATTGATATTGATCAATCCCGCCATAGAGAAATCGCGGATACGATAACGCGTATGTCAACGAGAGATTCCGGTGGCCCGAGGGCCGCATCATCGCGAGGCGGCTACTGGACACGGATGTGCCGTCGCCGCCTCTCCCGTCGCTCGCTGCTTCGCGCGTCAGCCCGCGCCGGGGTCGGCGCCGCTGGCCTGGCACTGGTCGGCTGCTCCGACGACGAGCCCGCCCCGCAGGAACTGCAGCAGCAGACGATGCCGCAGCAGGACGAGCCTCCTGAGCCGCCCGAACCTCAGCAGCAGTCCAGCCAACAACAATCACAGGCAACCGACCAGCAGGCCGCACAGGCCGAGCCGCCGAGCGGACCGCTGCAAGGTGGCGTCATTCGCGTCTGGCTGGCGACCGAACAGCATGATCGCTGGGATCCTCACCGCTCCCGCTTCCGACACACCCGGGCCGCACAAAGCCTCATGTACAACCGGTTGATCCGGCCGTCCTCGGCGTCCAGCGGCGAGCTTGAGGCCGACCTCTGTGCGCTGCCCGAGATGCCCGACCAGAACACGTACATCTTCACCGTCGAGCCCGGCGCCGTCTTCTGGGACCACGAGCCGGCCAACGGCCGCGCATTCACCGCAGAGGACATTCGCTGGAACATCGAGCGCCAGCAGGCGGCGGTTGACGCGAACGGACTCCCTGATCCGCACTTCTTCCGCCGCGACGCCTACAACCGAACGAACTCTGCAGAGGCAACGTCCAACGAATCGATCAGCCTGACGACTGCCCAGCCCGACGCCGGCTATCTCGCCTCCGTTCACGCCTCGCCCTTCGCCTGGATGACCAGCCCCGAGGCGGCCGAGCAGTTCGGCGACGCCTGGCGCGATGACCCCTCCGACGTCTTCCTCAACAGCGGCACGGGACCGTACACGCCGTTGCTGTACAACGGATTCGAGTTGACGCTGGCTCGTTCCGGCAACTGGTGGCGCGGCGATTCCGCCTGGGCCGAAGGGATCACCTTCACCTCGGGCGACGCCAACAACATCGTCAGCCTCTATGGCGCCGCCGCCTTCGATCGAGCCGACTATCCCCTGTCAAATGAGACGGTCGAAGCGCTGCGCGAGCAGTATCCGGACCATCCCACCCATGAACTGCCCCTGGCATCGGCCGTCGAACTGCTCGCACCCCTCTCGGCCGATCCTGACTCGCCGCTCGCGGATCCCAGACTGCTGCGAGCCGTCGGCGTCGCAATCGATCGGTCCCAGTTGATCGAACGGCTCTACCGCGGCCACGGGCGGGCCTCCGGCCCATTGCCCTGGTATCTCGACGGCTGGAGCCTCAGTGAGCAACAGCTTGCGACCTTCCCCGGCTACCGCAATGATCGGGATGCCGACCTGGCCGAAGTCACCCAGCTGCTCAGCGCCGCCGGGGCAATCGCCGGCTCGTCTGTGTTGCCACTGGTCGTCGCCGACCTGTTCGAGGGCTTCTTTCCCGGCTCAGGAGAGTCACTCCGCTCGATGATCGCCGACGCGACGGGACTGCAGGTGGAGCTGGAGAACCGTCCCTTCGCCGAAGCGATCGACCAGCTCCGCGGCGGGGAGCGATTCTGCTTCCTCGGTTGGGGCGCGGTGCCGCACGGCGCCGACCCGATCGACGACTGGCGCCGAACCTTGCACACCAGCGGTAGCGGGCACTGGAGCGACGACGCCAACGCCCAGCTCGATGCGCTCATCGATGATATGTCGACCACGTTCGACCTCGCCGCGCGCCAGCAGATCGGCCGCCAGGTGCAGGAGATACTCCTCAGCGGCGAGGTCCACCAATGGCGGATCCCGCTGCTCAACGGGATTCAGCTCGGCCTCCATCAACCCTGGTTGCACCCCGACCCACGCCTCTTCGACTACGCCTGGTCGACCGACCATCTCAGCACCTCGTGGCTCGACACCAGCCTCGACGCCTACCCGGTTGGCCGGGAACTCCCGCCGCGGGAGGAAGAGTCCGCCGAGGGAGGCTAGGTCACGCCCAGCGGCGTCGATGCTCCCGCTCGTACTCCAGGATCCTTCGGTACACCCGCACCATCTCCCGATCCCGCGCCAACGGCTCGCGCGGCGGCTTGATCACGGCGCCGCCCAGCGCCTCCACGATCTCACGGTGGTCGTCGATGATGAAGTCGGGCACGATGTCCGTGAACAGGTGCAGACGCTGCCGGTACTGGAAGATCGGCTTGCCCATGATCCCGGCCAGCAACGGCCAGAGGTCGTGCTTGTCCGCCACCTCGCGCCGCGCCCCGTAGCCCGACCACATGTAGACGTGATGCCCGCGCTCCTGCAGCCGCTCCAGCACCTCGCGCGCGTACGGCCGCAGGTGCAGATTCCACGAGACCAGGCATCCGTCGACGTCGAAGAAGATATTCAGCGGCCGCACGAACGTTAGCCTAGCGCCAAATGTCGAATGCAGCCCGGACGCTCCAGGAGTGGTGCCGCCACCTCAACCAGGCCAATCCCGGCCGTCACTTCCAGATGAAGAGCGGCCGAGAGTGCTGGCGCTGCGCCTTCCGAAATCGAGGCATGCTCCGCCGCTCCATCCTCACCTCAGCCGTCGTCGGCACCATCCTCGTCGCCATCAACCAGGGAACCGTCATCATCGGCGGAGACGGCACCGCCGAACTCGCCTGGAAGATCCCCCTCACCTACTGCGTCCCCTTCCTCGTCGCCAGTTGGGGCGCCCTCGGCAACGCCTACGTGCGCCGAGGCTAGATCTTCTCAGGAGGAGGCCAGATCTCGACTGCGAGGTCAGCGAGGCGTTTGCCACGGTGGACAATGCTGTCCTCGCTCCATTGACCTTCTACGTGCTCAAGCAGGTGCTTGTTCAAGAACAGATTGTCGTGCTTCTTGATGTCCGGGCGCTTGTGTCTCCAGCAGTTGTTCGACAAACGAGATCCAAGCGCGCCCGTAGTGAGTGAAAGATTTCCTAGTGTGTGGATCAGATGCTCTCGACGATCGATGAGTTCCGCCCTGGTCATACCAGTTCCCCTTGGAAGTGCCCAGTTGGTCTGCCACTTCCGCGGCATGACGTGCTCAATCGTGAGGTTAGGCGGCTGGCTCGGTGCGGCGAACTTAGAGAAGAGACGCTTTTCGATTGCTTCTAGAAGCATGCGGGTACGTCGACGCGTCAGCTGAAGGTATATTGGCCCATCCTCGAGATGTTCGCGAAACTGTGCGTCACTGGGCCATACTGCAATCCGTGCAGGATGGTTGGACAGAAACTCGATGATGGCAGAGTCAGCTGCTTCTGGACCGGCTTCGTCAAGTTTTACTAGAAGCTCTGGAAGTGCACGGTTCAGGCCCATCGCGTTTACCCGGCACACGGTGCGACGCACGAGAAAGCTCTCAAGGGCTTGGAGAGATCGGCGCAGAACTTCGCCATCGACCTCGTGCGATAGGAGCCACAGTAGATGAGGGGTGAACACTCGTGCCTGAAGAACTTGCCATCGTTCAACGAACTGAGACAACTCAGATGGCTCTGATGGATCGCCAATCTTCATCGTCTCCAACCGCTTGTAGGTTCTGGAGAGGCGGTGAAGTTCGGATGCAACTCGGTTCTCTCCCCATTCATCGACGAGGTCCCCAAAGGCGGTAAACACCTTGTCTACTGGAATGAGCCGCCTCCTGGCCATTGTGAGCCAATGGTGCAAGAACACGTCAGCTCGAGGCCGGGACTGCGATCCTTGTCCGACGTCCTGCCTCCACCATTCGTCTGCGTCGATTGCAACGATGAATCTACGGTGCAGTGCTTCTACATCTCCTCCTGAGAGGTTGTGCTTGTGTAGCAGGAAATTTTTCGCCAGATCCCAATCAAGAAGAGGAGTACCCCTTGCGTTCAGGGCTTCAAAGATCACATTAGGGCGGTCAGCGTGGTTAAGCTGAATCGCGACCAGCTTGAGTTTGTCCCTTAGTGTGACAACCAAAGCATCAGCTCGCTCATCAGGTGTGAATCCTTCTTCATCGAGCCAGTCCCGAACTTGCTGGCGAAAGAAGCCGTGCGCACGACCTAGCCGCGCGGAATCATCGTCGTCGATATCTGGGTCGTGGGTTGTCATGACGCGACGGAACACCTCGCGATCCGTTGCCGAAGGCCAGACCTTGAACTGCTCTGGATCCGATGCCGTGTCAATCCTCTCTCCAGTCTCGTCTTCGTCATTGAGAATCAGACGGTGCAAACGATTTGCGTGTCTTGCTTCGAGTGTTGGCTCATGGATTCGCATCTCTAACTCGGCGGCATCTAACACGATCTGGAGAGTTGTCAGCCGCTGCTGACCATCGATCACTGTCCAATGTGGCGTCTCTCCGACGGTCACATCCAAGTCTTGGATGACGATTGCACCCAAGAAGTGATCGAGCTTTGAATCACCAAGCGGATCCAGCCACTGCCCTGCCGTCTCCGAAATGTCGTCCCACAACGGTTGCCACTGTTCTTCTTCATCCCAGACGTACGGCCGCTGGAAGATTGGAATCTCGAACTGGACTGGGGCGAAAAACAGGTCTTTGGCAGTTCGAACATCTGCATCCATGGCGATTCCAATCGCTTGAACTCACCGACTTCCTACCGCGGCAGACCCAGACCTCGCGTTGCGATGATGTTGCGCATGATCTCCGATGTCCCGGCGGCAATCGTCAGCGGGACCGAGTTCAGGTACTCGTCCGGCATCCGGCCGTGGAGGGGGGCGTGTTCCTGCTCTCCCGAGAGGCCGCCGCCGAGGCCGAACATGTTGATCATGCCGGCAAGGCGCTGATTGATCATGGTACCGTAGAGCTTCGACATCGAGGCCTCGTGGTTCGGGACCAAACCCTGCGACTGCATCCAGGCGACTCGATAGGCGAGCCAGCGGCCGACGGTGAACTCGATGTTCAGGTCGGCCAGCTTGTGCCGGATGCGCGGATCTTCGTCCGGGCGGCGACCGTCGGGGCCGGGCCGGCTGGCCAGGTCGGTCAGCTCGCCCAGCAGACGCACGCCCGAGACGACCCGCGAGATGCCCGATCGCTCGAAGTCGAGCGTCGTCGTCGCCACATACCAGCCGCGGTTCTCCTCGCCGACCATGTTCTTGGCCGGCACGCGCACGTCCTCGAAGAAGACCTCGTTGAAATGGTGCCGGTTGGCCATGTTGACCAGCGGCCGCACGGTGATGCCCGGCGTCTTCATGTCGACCAGGTAGAACGAGATGCCGCGATGCTTGGGCGCGTCCGGCTCGCTGCGCGCGAGCATGAAGATCCAGTCCGCGTGCTGCGCGCCCGAGGTCCAGATCTTTTGCCCGTTGATGATGTAGTCGTCGCCGTCGCGCTGCGCCCGGGTCTGCAGCGAAGCCAGGTCCGAGCCAGAGCCGGGCTCCGAGAACCCCTGGCACCAGGAGATGTCGGCATTGCGGATGCGCGGCAGGAAGAACTCCTTCTGCTCGTCCGAGCCGTACATGATCACCGTGGGCCCAACCCGATCGACGCCCTGGTTGTAGACCGGCGCGCGATGATGGGCCATGGTCTCGTTGAACATCGCCTGGCGGATCGGGCCCGCGCCCGCGCCGCCGTGCTCCTGCGGCCAGCCCAGCGTCAGCCAACCGCGATCGGCCAGCGCACGGTGAAATCCCCGTGTGAACTCCCAGCGCTCCCGGTTCGCCGCGCCATCCTCAGCCGGCCCCTCGGACAGGTCCGCCCATCCGGGAGGCAGCTGCTCGCCGAGGAAATCCAGCACCTCATCCCGAAACGCCACATCCTCAGCCGAAAACTTGAAGTCCATCAGATCGCTCCCGCCACGATTCGGTCGTGCTCTCAGATTACTAGAGGTCTCAACGTTCCCTCTCCCTGAGGGAGAGGGTTAGGGTGAGGGTTTTGCCGCAAGGGGACGAGCGGACCCTCACCCCAGCCCTCTCCCAGAGGGAGAGGGAGCGGGAAGCAGAGCCACCGTGACTGCCTACTACAATCTCACCCATGCCCGACAGCCGACCCGGTCCGCTCGCCAACGTCCGCGTCATCGACCTGACTGACGATCGCGCCATCTACGCGGGCAAGCTCATCGCCGATCTCGGCGCTCAGGTCGTCAGAGTCGAGCCAGCCGGCGGCGACCCGCTCAGGCAGCGCGGCCCGTTTCACGGCAATGGCGCATCGCTCTGGCACGGCTTCTTCGCCAGTTCCCGCGACTTCCAGACCGAGGAACCTGACTCGGTCTCCAGGCTGGCCCGATCCGCCGACGTCATTCTCGACTGCGAACGGCTGAGCGATCCCGAGGCCCTGCTGGAAGCGAATCCGCGCCTCGTCATCGTCGACGTCACCTCATTTGGTCGATCCGGACCCTGGACGGACTACCAGGCGCCGGGACTCGTCGCTGAGGCGCTGGGCGGCGTCGCCGCCACCTCTGGTGACGCCGACACACCGCCGCTCAAGCTCTACGGGGACCAGTACGCGTTCGTCGGAGGCGTCTACGCCGCCGTCGGCGCGCTGGCCGCGCTCAACCATGCCCGCGAGACCGGACAGGGCCAGATTGTCCGTCTGAGCACCCACCAGGCGCTGGGCAGCATTCTTGAGCATGTGCTGATGTGGGCCTGGCACCACGAGATGCTGCCGTTCGCGGACGGCCCCGTGCTTCCGCGGCAGGGCTCGCTGCACTGGTCCAACGCCTACGTCGTGATGCAGGCGATCGGCGGCTCGATCATGATCACGCCGACGCCCGACTTTTCCAAGCAGGTCGCCTGGCTGATCGAAGAGGGGACCGGGATGGACCTGCTGGACGAGCGCTTCAGCGATCCCGCCAATCTGGCCGAGATGATCGACCTGACCATGACCACCCTGAGGGAGTGGGTTAGCACCAAGGAGGTCGAGCCCTTCTTCCATGAGGCCCAGGCCCGGCACCACCCATACGGCTGGGTCATGACCACGCCTGAGGTCGCGGCCAACCCGCAGCTCGAAGCCCGCGACTGGTGGACGCCTTACCCCGTCGGAGATGCGATGGTGAGAGGCCCCGGCGCGCCCTACCACTTCTCCGACACCCCGTGGCGCGTCAAGAGCCTCGACGATCCTCCCGCCTCCCCTTCGCAGGGAGAGGCGCCGCAGGCGGAGGTGATCCCCCACAGCGGTCGCCCCACCACCGGACCCCTCGAAGGCATCCGCATCCTCGACTTCACCCACGTCCTCGCCGGACCGTTCGCCACCCGCGTCCTCGCCGACATGGGCGCCGACGTCGTCAAGATCATGTCCTCGACCCGCGCCGGGCTGGCCGGCGGCGTCGACCACCCGTACCACGCGCTCTGGAACCGCAACAAGCGCGTCTTCCAGCTCGACCTCAGCCGCCAGGAAGCCCGCGACATCGCCCGCGAACTGGCGCTCCAGGCCGATGTCGTGATCGATAACTTCTCCGTCGGCGTGCTCGACCGCTGGGGCATCGGCTACGAAGCGGTCAGCCCCGACAATCCCGGCGTCGTCTACATCGGGATGTCCGGCATGGGCACGTCCGGTCCCTGGTCCAAGTACGTCACCTACGCACCCACCGTTCACGCCTTGGCCGGCCTCACCTACCTCACCGGCGTGCCCGGCCGCAATGACATCGGCATCGGTTTCAGCTACAACGATCACATGGCCGGTCTGCACGGTGCGGTCGCGGTACTCGCCGCGCTCGAAGGCCGTCGACTGACTGGCAAAGGCCAGCGGATCGACATGAGCCAGTTCGAGGTCGGCGTCAACTTCGGCGGCCCGGCCTTGCTCAACTGGTTCGCCAACGGCGTCGCCGCCGAACCGGTCGGCAACGACCCGCCCTGGGAATCATGGGCCCCGCACGCGATCTACCCCTGCGCGGACGCGGATCGGTGGTGCGCGATCGCAGTCATCGACGATGAGCAGTGGAGCTCGTTATGTCGGTTGATGGAAGCCGACGACTGGCTCAACGACAACGGACTGGCCACGGTCCAAGGACGAGCAGCCAGAAGAGGCGAGATCGACGGCCGCATCTCTCAATGGACCGCCGCCCAGGATCGCTACGAGCTCATGCACCGCTGCCAGCAGGCCGGCGTCCCCGCCGGAGTCGTCCAGACCGGCGACGACCTCGTCACCCGAGACCCGCAGCTCGCCCAGGCCAACATGCACTTCGCCTACGACGACCCCCACCCCGACCTCGGACCGCTCAAAGCCGACCGGCTGGCGCTGCGCTTTGAGAAAACTCCCGCAACCGTCTACAACCGCTCCGAGGTCTACGGAGAATCTAACCTCTCAGTCGCAGCCGATTGGCTCGGCATGTCTGCGGATGAGGTGGCTCGCCTCGAAGCCGAAGGCGTCGTGGAATAATTCGTCTGCGTCCTCCTTTCTGTCGCTGTCGATTGCCGGTTTCAGGTTTTCGCTGAACTTTTTTTCTGGCGGAGCTGAGCGCCTCGATCTCCCTTGTTTTACTGGGTTTCGTGCTTCAGGTCTTTCAGCCTTTTTCAGGTTTCTTCAGGTTGTTTCAGCGCACCTGATGGGGGAGATTCGTTCTGGAGCGTTCGGATCTGTTCGGCTGCGTTCGGCTGAATCGCGGACGGAGGAAACCGATCGCCGGCTGTGTGAGTGCGGTCATGTGGCTGCGCTCTCATGATTGGAATACAGAACGGATAAGCGCATTGTACGGCGCTGCGGTCAACGAGGCGGCTCGGCCCAGGATCGGATGTAATCGGATTGTCGTGTCGTTTGCGGAGTCGAAGCGTATTCGCCGCCCCAGGTCGATTTGACGTTCTGCTGCCAGAGGGTCTGCAACTGGTCGATCGCGTCCTCCGCGCCGAGCCCATACCGCCGCAGCCAGCAGCCCACGACGGTGCCCGTGCGGCCGTGTCCGCCCCAGCAATGTAGGTAGACGAGGTTCTGGCGTTCGATTTCGGCATCGATGCGGTCGAGGATCGCCGACATCTCGGATATGTCGTTCGGCACGCTGACGTCGCGGATCGGGAATCGCAGGTGCCTGACGCCCTCAGGCAGCAGATGCGCGTACGGCTCGAGTTCGCCTGCTTCGGTGAGGTCAATGAAGACGTCGACGCCCGAGTCGAGGACCGGGCCGAGTTTCTTCCGAGCGGAAGCCTTGGTCTTGTTGCCCGGGTAGTTGCCGGCAAGGAATCGGTCGGGGACGACCCAGAAGGACTGGTTGTGGGGGAGCGCGGTCATGTGAGATTCCGCACAGGCGTGTTAGGTGGCGTCTGGCGTGAGGAAGTCCAGCCGCTCGCGAAAGTCTGGCGACATCTTGTCCCAGTGCTCCCTGATCAGTGCGACTAGTTTGGGACCGTCAATCAAGGCGATGTAGGGATAGTCCGGCTCCGTCGCAACTTCGCGCGCCCCCTTGGCGAAGCTCGATGTCGTCACAAACACCCCGCGGCCTCCGAACTTGATTCCACCTCGAAGCTCGCGGACCGCCTTGGCGTTGATGTTGTTCCCCCACTTGTATCGCTTCACCTGGACGAAGAGCGGCACATCGGGAGTGAGCAAGTCGGAACTGACTGCCCAAATGTCGACTCCTCCGTCCGGACCGGGAGGACTAATGCTCAGCACTTCACAGCCCATGGCGGACAGTAGGTCGGCGATCAGATCTTGCGCCTGTTCCCAGTTGACCTCATCAATCAGCTTTGCGAGCGCAGCCAGAATCGCGGGGTCGATCGGATCAGACTTCGGAGTGGGAGCAGGGCTCGCGGACCCGATAACGACACGATCCCAGAAGGAATCGGCGTCATCGCTGATCGGCACGACCGTCGGGCGTTGCCTCATCCTGATCTGATGTTCATCAGAGCAGTCGTACCGGGAGAGATGATCCTCTTGCCACACAACTGGGCGGTGATGTCCGTGGAATCCGCCGTCTTCGTAGTGCACCTCTTTGTAGTAGGGGCTTCGGTCCTGAACGGTGCCATGTCGCAGCACCTTATGATCCGTCGTTGGAGTCAAGACGACATCGCCAGGCTTGATCTCGTGCAGGAAATAGTGAATCTGTCTCGCGAATCGCCTTGCCAGATGGAGTCGGTCAGGGTTGTGTGATCGGCACTTTTCCTCAATCTGGTCCAGATTTCTCAAATGCGCGATGTCTTCTCGGATGCCGAATCCGAAGCTGATGTGGGGGTGCGGGCCCTCTGTGAATTCGTCCAGACTCTTCCCCGCGTCAGCACGCACGACCCAGACCCTTGGCATTGTGATTTCCTAGCGTGAGCCCGGGTGCCCGATCAGGCGAGATTCCCGCGGCGAGCGCGGGAATGACGGGGTTGGGGCGGGTGCGACTGTGACCTGGGGCGGCGGGCCCCCTCAGTCACTTCGTGGCAGCTCCCCCAGAGGGGGAGCTCTTTGTCCCTAGCGGAACACCGAGTAGTCGATCTCCTTCGACGTGATTACTTCGATCAGCGCTGGCTGACCGTCCTCGGTGGCCCGGATGCCTCGCTTGAAGGCGGCGTTGAGGTCTTCGGGGGACTCGACGCGTTCTCCGTATCCGCCGAAGGCTTTGGCCATGTCGGCGTAGTGGCCGGAGATGTCGGTGGCCCGGTACTTCTCGGTGGCGGTCTTCATGATCGGCAGCTCAATTGCCATCGAGAAGTTGTTGAGCAGCACGCTGAGGATCGGAATGTTCTCGCGCACGGCGGTCTCGAAGTCCATGCCGGTCATGCCGATCGCGGCGTCGCCCCAGACGTTGACGCAGGTCTTCTCGGGATCGGAGACCTTGGCGCCCATCGCGTAGCCGAGTCCGGTGCCCAGTTGCGTCGTCTTGCCCCAGCCGATGTAGCTGAGCGGCGTGGTTGAATTCCAGAACGGCGACATCTGGTCGCGCGGCGAACCGGCGTCGTGGGTCGCCACGACGTTGTCGATCCCGACCGTTTCATCCAGCGTCGCGTGCAGGTCGCGCAGCGCGCGGTAGGGGTTGACCGGCGTGTCGTTCGAGTCGGTCTTGTGCGACCAGTCCTTGCGCCACTGGCCGTTGACCTCGGCGATCTTCGCGGCGATTGCGTCGGCGCGGCCACGCGGGCCAGAGATCAACTCGCGCACCTCGCCGATGATCGCATCGAGCACCAGCGCGGCGTCGCCGACGACGCCTTCGGAGATCTCGACCTCGTTGTTGAAGTCCTCGGGGTCGAGGGTTGAGTGGATGTAGTACGGACCCTTGGGCATCTGCAGACCGAAGCCGGTCTTGGCGAAGGAGCAGCCGATGCCGAAGACGACGTCCGCGTCGCGCAGGAACTCGTGCACCGCCTGCGGGAAGGCGCGGCCGCCGGAGCCCAGCGAGAGCGGATGCGTCTCGGGGAAGGCGCTCTTGCCCTGCAGCGAGGTCGTGACCGGAGACTCGAGCAGCTCGGCCAGCTCCTTGAGCTGATCCCAGGCCCTGGCGTAGTGGACGCCTTGACCGGCGTAGATCACCGGACGCTCGGCGTTGACCAGCGTCTGCGCCGCCTTGCGCGCGTCGGCCGGGTCCGGGCCGGAACGGTAGGCCGGCGTCGGCGTGTAGTTGATCGGCTCCTCGATCTCGGCGCCCCAGAGGTCGCCCGGGATCTCCAGCACGACCGGCCGCTGGCGGCCGTTCTTGGCGTGCGTGAACGCGCGCCGGACGGCGTTGGCCAGGTCGTTGGCGTCGGTCAGCTGCTCGGTCCACTTGCTCACGTGCTGGAAGTTGACCAGACCGGAGAAATTGGGCGCGACGTTCGACTGCGCGCGAGCGTAGCCGCCGGGAATCGCAACCATCGGCGCCGACTCCGACCAGGCCTGGGCCAGACCGCCGAACGAGTTCTCCGAGCCGGGACCGTTCTGGGTCAGATACACGGCCACCCGGTCGCCCGAGTTCATCCGGGCGAAGGCGTCGGCGATGTGAATCCCGGTCCGCTCCTGGCGCACGATGATCGTGCGGATATCGGCCTCGGCCGCCGCCTCGAAGATCGGGTTGACGGGATAGCCGACCACGAAGTCGACCCCTTCCCGCTTCAACATCTCGGCAATCGCGTTTGCAGTTCTCATATTGGTGTCTCCTTGAGGTTCGGCCCTCACCCTAACCCTCTCCCTCAGGGAGAGGGGACTTCTGGCTGGCTATCTACGCGTCCGAGTGTACGGGAGGCTTCCGATTCGCCCACGGTTGCGCCTGTTCGAGCGCCGACCCGATCCGAATCAGCGACGCCTCGTCGCCGTAGGGGGCGACAAAGTGGGTACCGATCGGCAGGCCGTCCTCGTTCCAGTAGAGCGGGATCGAGGCGGCGGGGTTGCCGGCAGAGTTGAAGGTCGATGTGTAGGCCACGGTGTAGGCGACGTCCTCGCCCTGGGCGCGCATGTCGTCGCGGTCGAGGTTGAGGTGGCCGAGCGGGAAGGGCGGCATCGCCATCGTCGGCGTGAGCATCAGATCATACCCGGTGAAGAAGCCGGCGACGATCCTGCCGATCGCGTGGACAGCCCGCGTGGCGCGAATATAGTCGGCGGCGCTGGGCTGTTCTGAGTTGATCATTTGCCAGGTGATCGGTTCGACGTCTTCGGGATTGGGTTCGCGTCCGAGCTGGGCGGCGCGGTCCTGGACCGCGACCAGCGTGCTGGGGCGAACGACATTCCAGAGGGCGATGCGCAGCTCTTCCGGGATCTCCAGCTCCGCCTCCTCAACCTCCAGCCCGAGCTGTCGGCAGAGGTCGGCGGCGAGGTCGACGGCTGCGACGCATTCGGGGTGCGTCTCGACGCCGTTGAAGGCGGTCGTGATGACGCCGACGCGCAGATTGCCCGGGTCCCGGCCAACCTCGTCGAGCCAGGGACGCTCCGGCGGCGGAGGGTAGTACGGGGCGCCGAGATCGGGACCGGCGGTGGCGTCGAGCAGCGCGGCCGAGTCGCGGACGCTGCGGGAGACGGCGTGGATCGTAGACTGCCCGGCCCAGCCCTCGCCGACGTCCGGTCCGGCAGGCGTGCGAGCGCGCGTCGGCTTGAGGCCGAACAAGCCGCAGCAGGAGGCCGGGATGCGGATGCTGCCGCCGCCATCGGAGGCATTTGCAACCGGGAGGATGCCAGCCGCTACCGCTGCCGCCGCGCCGCCCGAGGAGCCTCCTGCCGTGTGCTCGAGATTCCAGGGGTTACGAGTCTTGCCGTGGAGGATCGACTCGGTCGTGGCGGTGATCCCGAATTCGGGCGACGTGGATCGACCGAAAATCGAGAGACCGGCGGCCTTGTAGCGCGTCGTCATCTCGTGGTCATGGTCCGGGACGTAGTCGGCGAAGATGCGTGAGCCGTTGCTCATCGGCTGACCGGCGTACAGCAGGTAGAGGTCCTTGAGCAGGAAGGGCACGCCGGTGAAGGGGCCGTCAGGCAGACCCGCGTACGCTCGCTCCCGCGCTTCGTCGTAGTAGGGATAGACGACCGCATTGATCTGCGGATTAACCCGCTCGGCTCGTTCGATCGCCTCCTCGAGCAACTCTGTTGCCGATACCTCGTTCTCGGCGACCATCCGCGCCAGTTCCAACCCGTCGAAGTCCGAGTAGCGCTGTATTGCCATCTGTCCGTCCTCTCCTAAGCTCTACGCATGGTACGCATCGACGGCCGACAGCCCAACGAGTTACGTCCGCTCAGCTTTGAACTTGGCGTGCAGAAGCACGCCGACGGCTCGTGCATTGTCTCCCTGGGCGATACCCGCGTGCTCTGCGCTGTGACGGTTGAGGAACAGGTCCCGCGCTGGATGCGCGGTTCCGCTCGCGGCTGGCTGACCGCCGAGTACAACATGCTGCCCGCGGCCACCAACACCCGCTCCAACCGCGAGCGCGTGCTCTCCGCCGGGCGGACCAAGGAGATCCAGCGTCTGATCGGACGCAGCCTCCGCGCCGCCATCGATCTCGACGTCCTCGGCGAGCGAACCTTCAACATCGACTGCGACGTGCTCGACGCCGACGGCGGGACCCGAACCGCGGCGATCACCGGCGCATTCGTCGCCGTCAACCAGGCGATCGACAAACTCGCCTACGACCAGTCGCCCATCGTCTCCGCCGTCGCCGCGGTGAGCGTCGGCATCATCGACGGCCAGGTGCTCGTCGACCTCGACTACGCCGAGGACTCCAGCGCCGACGTCGACTGCAACATCGTCGGGCTGGCCACGGGCGGTCTCGTCGAGGTCCAGGGCACCGCCGAGGGTCACTCGTTCAGTCCCGGACAACTCGGTGACATGGTCGCCGCGGCTCAATCAGCGCTCAGGGAAATGTTCGCCGCTCAGCAGGCGGCCATCGCTCAGAAGTAGTCAGCGTACAGCCCCAAATGGCTCCCGCCGACCAGCAGCACGTGCGCCGGGCCAAACTCTTCGTCCGACTGCTGACCGGGGAAGTTGCTCATCACCCGAAACCCGCCCGGCGACGCTTCGGCTCCATGCTCAACCACATCAGCGCCGAGCTGTCCCACGTCCGCCCACATCGCCCACTGTGAGATCGGCTGCCTTGGCACCGCCAGCAAGGCCATCTTCGGCAGCGAGCGATGCGGCGCGGTGAACCCGACCGACACCGTCACCTGCCAGAGATTGGACCGGCCCGCCTCCAGCGTCGGCAGGGCGTCGTAGAAGATCGTCGATTCCGTCTCGTGAACAATCGTCGATCCGTTCCTCGTCACCGCTTCGAGCCAGGGCTCGCCCGTCGGCGACCAGCGCGACGGATCGAGTTCCTTGGCCGCGTGGACCTGTAGGTGCGCATGCGGCTGCGATTGCTCGCCCATTGAGCCGAAGTTGCAGAACACGCGAAATCCCGCCGGCGCCCGCTCGGCGTCTCGATCGTTCAGCCACTCGACCGTCTGCAGGCCATGGTCGCGCGCCGTTGCGCCGACCTCACCCAGGTCCGACCACAACTCGCTCTGCTGCGAATAGAACGGCGTCACTGAGTCCGAGTGCTCCTGCGGGATCACCAGCGAGGTCAGATCGAAAAACAGATACTGGTTTTCGAAGACGAATACTTCCGGTCGATCCTCCGACCATGGCGCTGATGGATCGCCGCGACGTGAGTCCGTGAACCGCCGCTGCCCGTCGCGAAAGAACAGCGCCGACTCCGAGCCGTCCGCGATCCCGCAAAACACGCAAAACCGCGTCGGACGCTGCCCCGGCTTATTTGGCATGAGCCTCAGCGTCGCACCAAACCCCCGACCGCGCAAACCCGTGAGATACCCTTTCTTTGCTCCCCCCTCTGGGGGGAGCTGTCCCGTAGGGACTGAGGGGGGCTCCCGCCTGCGGGAGTTGGCCGCGCTCCGACCCACCGAGGATTCCCCACCATGGTCAACGTCCAACCCTTCCGAGGCCTCCGCTACGACCCCGACGTGGTCGGCGACTGGGGCGCCGTCCTCGGTCCGCCCTACGACATCGTCGACGCGGCCCAGACCGCCGAGCTCAAGGCCTCGAACCCGTACCAGATCGCACATATCGAGACCGCCGTCGGTGATGACATCGCCACAGCCGCACAAACACTGCGTGACTGGCGCTCTGCTGGCGCCGTCGTTCAGGACCAGGCGCCCGCGTACTACCTGCATGAGCACCACTTCGGCGACGGCCCCGAGCGTCAGGTCCGCCGGGCGATCTTCGGCGCGGTCGAGTTGACGCCCTGGGGCGACGGCGTCATGGCTCACGAACGCACCATGCCCGGGCCCCGCGCCACTCGTACCGCGCTGCGCTCGATCGTGGGTGCCGACGTTTCGCCGCTGATGGCGTTCGTGCCCGATGCCGACGGCGCCCTGACCGAGATGATCGACATCGCCTCCCAACTTCCGCTCCTCTACGAGGGCACAGATCCCACCGGGGATTTCCACACCCTGCGCCGCATCGACGGCGCCAACACGGTCATGCGAATCAGCGACGCGTTCGCCAACGACACCATTTACATGGCCGACGGACATCACCGCTACGAGTCCGCGCTCGCGTCGATCGACGATCGTCCCGGTTCGCGAAGCGTGTTGATGGGCGTCGCCTGCGCCGGCGATCCGGCACTGGTCGTCGGCGCGACGCACCGCGTCGTCCACACCGATGTTCCGGCCAGCCTCCTGGCCCAGCTCGGCCGGAGCTTCCAAATCAAGGAGTCAACCGCAGACGCCCTCATCGCCAGCTTGCCCGACGGCAGCCCGGCGATCGGACTCATCACCGGACAGGGAGTCTGGCTGTTGGAACCAACAGATGCTGCCGTGCGCGCCATGCCCGGCGACGTCCCCGACGCCTGGCGCAATCTGGCCCCCGCCGTCCTCCAGCACGTCATCCTTGAACCACTGCTTCGCATCGACGCCGACGCCCTCGCCGGCGGTCAGGCCGTCACCTACACCCACCACCTTGACGAGCTCCTCGAAGCAATCGCCAGCGGAAGCGCCAACGCCGCGTTCGTACTCCCCGCGCCCACACTCCAGGACGTGATCGACACCGCCGACGCCGGCAGCTTCATGCCCCAGAAGAGTACCTACTTCGTCCCCAAACTCCCCACCGGCCTCGTCCTCCATTCGCTCGAATAACCAGGAGGCCCCCTTCTGACTCCCTCTCCCCGGGGGAGAGGGCTGGGGTGAGGGCCGTCCCTCTACATCTGCGCCTGCGACACGTCTTCCACCCCATCGATCCCACTGATCACCCCTGCCTCCTCCACCGACAGCGCCCGCGATATCGTCAGCGCCATCAACGACATCTCCGACGGATCATCCGGGCTGAAGCCAACGTCCATCGCCGCGATGTTCACTTCGAGACGTCCCAGCGCCATCCCTACTTCGCCAATCCGCCCCGGACGGTCTTCATTTCGAAGCACGAGCAAATGCAGATGATCTGGCGCTTCCCCCGGACGAGTAAGTGGACTGCGAATATGCACGTAGAACCCGTTGATCTCCACCACCGCCGGTCGCCCGTGTTCCAGCGTGCCCATCAGCGAGGTCTCGCCCGACGACGTACGTAGCTCCACCGTGATCGATGAGGTGTACGGCTCCGCGTCCGGCGTCTTGCGCTCCGAAATTCGCCAGCCGCGATGCGCAATCACGTTGTTGATGTTGACCAGGTTCACGTGCTCGTCCGAAATCGGCGCCAGCAGTCCCGCGACGACCGACGCCTTCAGGGGCGTCACGTCGTGATTGGCGATCTCGCCGCGATAGCGAATCACGATGTCGCGCCACTGGCCCGACGCGAGCTGGGTCGCCAGACGACCGCACATCTCCGCCACCGACAGGTACGGCCCGACCGCCTCCAGTGACTCCGGATCGATCAGCGGCGCATTCACCGCCGCCTGCGACGGCTGCCCGCGCAGCACCTTGAGCGTTTCCGTGGCGATATCGACCGCCACCCGCTCCTGCGCCTCCTGCGTCGACGCGCCGAGATGCGGAGTCGCCAGCACTCGTGGATGGCCGACCAACGGATTCTCATTTGCAGGTTCGACCGCGAACACATCCAGCGCCGCACCTCCCAGCCGATCCGAATCCAGGGCCGAGGACAGCGCCGCTTCGTCGATCAGCCGGCCGCGAGCGGTATTGACCAGCAACGCGCCCCGCCTCATCTGCTCAAACTCGTCCGGACCCAACAGCGGCGGCGCGTCCGGCGACGCCGACGAATGCAGGGTGATGACATCCGACGTTGCCAACAGATCGCTCAGTTCCACCAACTCCACCCCAACGCTCCGCGCACGTTCTTCGGACACGAATGGGTCGAACGCAATCGTCCGCATCTCCATCGCCTGGAGGCGGCGCGCCACCGCCGCGCCGACCAGGCCCAGGCCAACAATCCCCGCCGTCTTCCCGCGCAGCTCTGCTCCGACGAAGTCCGAGCGATTCCATTCGCCCGATTTCAGCGACGCATTCGCCTCGGGCAGATGCCGAGACAACGACAGCAACAGCGCGATCGTCAGCTCGGCAGCCGAGACCGTGTTCCCGCCGGCTGCATTCAGCACGATGATCCCACGCTCCGACGCCGCATCGATGTCGATGTTGTCAACCCCGGCTCCGGCCCGGCCGATCACGCGAAGTGTCGGAGCGGCCTCGATCAACTCCCGATCCACACGTGTCCCGCTGCGGACGACCAGCCCCTGGCAACCAGAGATCGCCGCAATCAACTCGGCCCGCGACAACCCCTCCCACGCATCAACCTCCGCATCAGCGCGCAGGATCGCCAACCCCTCCTCCGCCAGCGACTCACTGACCAGAATGCGATTCATCACATGACCCAGAGCTCCCCCTTTGGGGGAGCTGCCGCGAAGCGGCTGAGGGGGCCGCCGAGCGACTCATTACCCGTCAATCCCTGGAATAACCGCGCCCTCAGCCGCTGAGAATCCCTCCGCGACCAGCGCCTGCTGCAGCGCCGAGAAGCAGGCCGCAAACTCGCTCTCGTCCAGGTAGCCCAGATGGCCGATCCGCCAGATCGACGCCGCCAGCTTGCCTTGGCCGCCGGCGATCACCACATCATGATCCTCACGCAGGCGCTTCGTTACCGCCGTGCCGGTCACGCCCTCGGGCACCTTGATCGCCGTCACCGTGTCCGACGCATACTGCTCATCAGCCAGCAACTCGAGGCCGAGCGCCTTGGCCGCCGAGCGAGTCCACGAAGCAAATCGATAATGCCTCGCGTAAATCGCCTCCGGGCCCTCCTCAATCAGCATCGGCAGTGCCGCGTCCATGGCGTACATCGTCGGCAGCGCCGGCGTCCACGGCGGTTGACCGCGCTCGGCGTAATCGTGGTGCGTCGTCAGATCGAAGTAGAAGCTCGGCATCGTCGATGTCTTCGTCGCCTCCCAGCCACGCTCCGACAGCGCCGCCATCGCCAGTCCGGGCGGCGAGAGCCAGCCCTTTTGCGAAGCCGTCACCACCGCGTCCAGGCCCCAGTCGTCCATCTGCATCTCCACCGATCCCAGCGACGACACCGCGTCAACAATGATCAGCGGATCGGCCACTTCGCGCACGGCCGCCGCAATCTCGCCAATCGGGTTGGTCACCCCGGTGGAGGTCTCGTTGTGCGTGATCAACAGCGCGTCGTAGTCGTCTTCCTGGATCAGCTCGGCGACCAGCTCAGGCGTCGCCGCCTCGCCCCATTCGATGTCTGAACGCGTCACTTCGGCTCCATACCGTTCCGCGATGGTCCCGAACCGATCCCCGAACGAGCCCACGGCCACGCACAGCGCCTTGTCGCCCACCGACAGCGTGTTGACGATTGCCGCCTCCATCGCTCCGGTGCCCGACGCCGTAATCAGCAGGATCTCCTGGTCGGTGCCGAAAAACGGCTGGATGCCCGCCGTGAGTCGCTCCTGCAACTCGGCGAACTCGGGGCCGCGGTGGTTGATCATTTCACCGGCGGCAGCGGCCAATACCTCGGGCGGACATGGAGTCGGACCGGGAATACGCAGATTCGTGGACATTGCTAGCTCACACCGTTCTTTACGATGAATGGAGTCACTGGATCGTCCAGTGTCATTGGAGCGCCCAAACACAGAGCTGTTCGTCGCTGGTCGAATCGTATCAGCGCGACTGACCTTGACCATGTCGAACCCATCCGACACTCCCTCAGATCTGTCGCACAAACTGCGCTCTCTGCCCAGCGTCGACCGCGTGCTTTCCGAGCCCGCCCTCAGCGCCGCGTTGGAACAATGGCCCAGATCCCAGGTCGTCGATGCCGTCCGCGCCGAGCTGGACAGCGCCCGCGCCTTGCTCGGCAACGGCGCCGCCACCGCGCTCGCTCCCGCCGACATCGCCGAGTCGGCCCGTCACGCCCTGAACGGGCAGCTGCAGCCGTCCCTGCGCCGAGTGATCAATGCCACCGGCGTCATAATCCACACCAACCTCGGTCGCGCCCCCGTCTCCGAGGCCGCCGCCAGGGCCATGTCCGAAGCCGCAGCCGGCTACTCCAACCTCGAATACGACCTCGACGCCGGCGAGCGCGGCTCACGCGCCAACCATCTGGAATCTCTGCTCCAGTCCCTGACCGGCGCCGAGGCCGGTGTTGCCGTCAACAACAACGCCGCCGCGCTCTACTTCGTCATGGCCGCGTTTTGCGCCAGCCGCGAGGTGCTCGTCTCTCGAGGCCAGGCCGTCGAGATCGGCGGCGGCTTCCGCATCCCCGACGTCCTGCGCGACGCGGGCGCCACCCTGGTCGAAGTCGGCACCACCAACCGCACCCGAGCCTCCGACTACGCCGCAGTCATGCACAGCGATACGGCGGCAATCCTCCGAGTCCACTCCTCAAACTTCCGCATCGTCGGCTTTACCGAGGAACCATCGCTGGCCGAGCTCCGCAAGGTCACCGACCGCAACACGAGGGGGCTCCCGACGCTGCTGATCGACGACGTCGGCAGCGGTTGTCTGCTCGACACCCGCCAGTTCGGGCTCGCCTACGAACCACGACCGCAGGACAGCATCGACGCAGGCGCCGACCTCGTCCTCTTCAGCGGCGACAAGCTGCTCGGCGGACCCCAGGCCGGACTGATCATCGGCAAGCAAGCCGCGGTCAACCGGCTCCGCTCCCATCCCCTGATGCGCGTCCTCCGACTCGACAAGGCGGCCATCGCCGGACTCAGCGTCACACTCCAGCACTATCTCCTCGGAGAGGCCGTCGAAACCGTCCCAATCTGGCGCATGATCGCGGCCGATGCCGAGCAACTGCGCGAACGCGCAGAACAGTGGCGTGCCGCTATCGGTGTCGGCGAAATCGAACCGTCCGCTTCCGCCATCGGCGGCGGCTCACTCCCTGCCGAGACCCGTCCCACGTTCGTTTGGACGCTGACACACCAGCATCCCACCAACGCCGCCCGACAGCTCCGCGATCGAGCAGTGCCGATCATCACCCGCGTCGAACACGACCGTCTGGTCCTCGACCCGCGCACTGTCCTGCCCGGCGAGGACGCCGAGGTCATCGCCGCCCTCCAGCAGCTGGCCGGCGGCGAAGCGTGATCGTCCTCGGCGCGGTCCTCCCGCATCCACCCATCCTCCTGCCCCAGATCGCGCAGGGACGCGAGGTCCACGTGCAGGCCACGTTGAATGCATACGAAACCATCGCGGTTCGCATTCATGAACTCGACGTCCAGCGACTCCTCCTGATCTCCACCCACGGCATCGTCACCCTCAATCGGTTCCACACCCTCGGCGCCGACCTCTCCGGCAACTTCGAGCGCTTCGGCCATCCCGGCCTCACATTCGAACACTCAGTCGATCAGGAGATGGCGCAGCTCCTCGTCGCGGCAGCCGAAGCCGCAGACCTCCCCCTCACGCAAACCAGCATCTGGGAACAGTCCGACCACTCGGTCGGAGTCCCAATCACCTTGCTCGCCGACGCACTCCCGCCAAGAGTCGGCGTCGTCAGCATCAGCTTCTGTCCTCCCGCCGACCACTACCGGCTCGGCCAGACCATCGGCCACGCGCTCGCATCCCTCGACGAGCCGACCGCCATTATCGCCTCCGGCGACGCCGTCCACCGCCTCAACGAGGACTCGCCCCGAGGCAGTCATCCCCGCGGCGAAGAAGTCCAGCAGACCTACGAAACCGCCCTCACCAACTGGGATCACGAGGCGCTGATAGCGATCGACGAGTCCCTCCGTCGCGACGTTGACGAATCCGTCGTCTCCCCCACCCTGATCCTCATGGGCGCCATGCAGGAGTTGGGTGCAAACCCGCGTATCCTGTGCTCGGAGCATCCCTGGGGCGTTGGTTATGTCACCGCGTTGGTGGATACGACCCCGGAACACCACTGATCATGGACGCCAAGAGCATCGCCGTCCTCGAGTTCCCCAAGATCATCGAGCGCCTCGCCGGCCTCTGCGGATCGCCCGGCGGCCGCGACCTTGCCCTCAAGCTCACTCCCAGCTCCGATGCCGAAGAGGTGCGCCGCCGCCTGGCCGCCACCGCCGAGGCGAAAGCGCTCTCCCGGCTCAAGCCCCACTTCCACATGGGACAGGCGCCCACAATCGAGCAGTCCCTGCTGGCCGCCTCCCGCGCCGCCGTCCTCCCGACACCGGACATCCTCGAAATCGCCATTCTCCTGCGCACCGCGCGGCACTCGCGCAATCAGATCGCGCCGCTCTCCCGCGAACTCCCACAGCTCGCCCGCATTGCTCAGCGGATCGCCGATTTCTCCCCCATCATCCGCGAGATCGAGTCCATCATCGACGAGCGCGGCGAAGTCCCCGACAGCGCCAGCCCCGCCCTGGCCGAAGCCCGCGACCAGGTCCGCACCATCCAGGACCGCCTCGAACGACAACTCGAACGCACCCTCCGACACGCCGTCTCCGAGGGTGTCGCCCAGGAATCGCTGATCACCGAGCGAGACGGACGCTACGTGATCCCGATCAAGGCAGAGCTGCGCGGCCAGATGCCCTCCGTCGTCCACGACGTCTCCGCCTCCGGGGCCACCCTGTTTGTCGAGCCCCTGGCCGTCGTCGAACTCGGCAATCGCCTGCGCGAGGCCCGCCGTGAGGAGCAGCGCGAAGTCGAGCGCATCCTCCGCGCGCTCTGCACGGCCATCGGTGCGGAGGCCGGCGCTATCCGAGCGGCCATACGCTGCCTCTCGCAGATTGACCTCGCCCAGGCCAAGGCCCGACTCGCCGCCGACCTCGACGCGCCCTTGCCCACCGAGGACGACCAGCTCAACTGGGTCGGCGGCCAGGACGCCGACCTCATCCTCCACTCCGCCCGCCACCCCCTGCTCGACGCCGACATGCTCACCGGCGACGTCGTGCCCATCTCCACCGCGCTCGACGCCGACGCCCGCTGCGTCCTGATCACCGGACCCAACACCGGCGGCAAGACCGTCGCCCTCAAGACCGTCGGATTGCTCTGCCTCATGGCCCAGGCCGGACTGCCCGTGCCCGCCGAGACCGGCACCCGTATCCCCGTCTTCGACGACGTCTTCGCCGACATCGGCGACGAGCAGTCGATCGAGCAGTCGCTCTCCACCTTCTCCGCCCACATGACCAACATCGTTCGGATCATCGAGTCCGCCGGTCCCCAGACCCTCGTCCTGCTCGACGAACTCGGCGCCGGCACCGACCCCGGCGAAGGCGCATCACTGGCCCGCTCGCTGCTGCAGGAGCTGCTCGAACTCGACAGCATGGTCGTCGCCACCACCCACCACGGCGAGCTCAAGGTCTTCGCACACGCCACCGACGGCATCGTCAACGCCTCTGCCGAGTTCGACGCCGTCTCGCTCCAGCCCACCTACCGGCTGCTCATGGGCACCCCCGGCCGCTCCAACGCCCTCGCCATCGCCGAGCGACTGGGCATGCCCGAGCGAGTCCTCGATCGCGCCCGCCAGTCCGCCCCCACCGAGACCGCGACGATGGAACAACTCCTCGGCGAACTGCAACAGGAACGCGACACGATCGCCGACCAGGTCCGCGCCGAACGCATCGCCCGCGAGGAGGCCGAAGAAATCCGCGCCAGCCTGACCGAGCGACGCGACGCCATCGAGGCCGAGCGCGACGCCGTCCTCGCCCGCGCCGAGCGCGCCATGGAGGACGAACTGGCCGTCTTCCGCCGCAACATCCGAGCCGGTCTCAAGGAGCTCGACAAACAGCACACCCGCGAACAGGCCGAAACGCTGGCCGAGCGGCGCGCCGACGACAGCCGCGAACGGCTGCAAACCGTCCGCCGCGAGCGAGCCAATCGGCGCCGGCGTCGTGCGCCGGCGAGGCGCGAGGACACACAGTTCGACCCCAATCAACTCGCTATTGGCGATTTCATCTACCTGCGCGGTCTCCCCGAACCGGGCGAGGTCCTCACCGCGGTTGAGGACGACGCCCTCGACGTCCAGCTCGGCGCCCTCCGCACCCGAGTCCGCGTCGAACAGATCGAACGGCGAGCTCCCAAAGGGGCACGAAGAGCCGAGGAAGCCCGTCCTCTCCGCGGCATGGGCGCCACTGTCGCGAACATGCCCAAACCACCCGTAGACCCCGGCTCCAAGATCGACCTCCGCGGACAGGTCACCGACGAAGCCCTGCCCATGGTCGACTCCTTCCTCGACGTCGCCTACCGCGCCGGACAGAATCGGCTCGAGGTCGTCCACGGCAAAGGCACCGGCGCACTCCGACGCGCCGTGCGCGAGATGCTGCGCAAGCACCCGCTCGTCACCACGTTCGAGAGCGCCGAGCCCAAACAGGGCGGCGACGGCGTCACCATCGTCACGCTCGTCGGCTGAAACGCCTCGAGGACAGTTGGATAGCCTGAGACATCATGGTCCTGCGACGCATCGCCGAAGCCATCGACCGCCGGCCCAACACCTACCGCGTCCGCCGCAGCATCCTCCAGATCGCCGCCGACGAGTTTGTCACCCAGCTGCCCAAACGCAAGGGACGCTCCGGCGCCTGGGGCGTCAGCGGCTGGGACGTCTGCAACCTCGCTCATCCCGCCTTCTGGTGCATGGCCCTCGTCAGCCAGCGGAGGCAGCGCTATGCCATGACGCTAATCGGGCAGGTGCATCAGGATCAGGCTGCCGTCCAGCCCTACGTCCAGGAAAAGCGCGCCACTGAACAGGTCCTGCACGGACTGCAGGGCATCGACCCCGATTCGCTCGTCGGTTTCGTCGACTCCGCCGTGATGCTCTTCCAACCGCCCGGTGCCAGCGGCGCGCCCCTCGTCCCCGCCGACCAGGCAACGGAAATCGTCCGTCTCGCCCTCCTCAGAGGAGCCATGGTCGGCGAACTCCGCCCCGACGAAGTCCGAGACGCCTGGAGCCAGGCCCACCCCGACCAGCTCGACCAACACGGCCCGGAAGTCGCCTGGAAAAAGGCACAGGGCCGAGCCGAAATGCTGCTCCAATCCTGGAACCAAACCCGCCGAGGCCAGGGCCGCCGCCTGATCTAAACCCTCCGCTCCCCTCACCCCGTTTGCCCCCCCCCTCCCCCTTCCGATGCCCCGCACTTGCCTGCCCCTGGCTTGAACAGGGGATGGGGAGATGTCACGAAGTGACAGAGGGGATCCCCGCCCCTTCCTCCCTCCGTTACCCTCAAGAGAGAACGTATGTACTGAACGAAAGAGAGTCACCCATGAACCCCGCCAAACGAGCCAAGCGCCTCCAGGCCCACAGCCTCCGCTGCCAGGGCCTCACCTACCGACAGATCGGAGAGCGCATGCGCTGCGCTCACTCCACCGCCGCCAGGTACGTCCGAGACTTCGAGTCCCACCGCTCTGAGATCATCGAGTCTCTCGCCGCCGACCTGCTCGTCCATTCCGTAGCCAACCTCCAGACCCCCGACCCCGACCTCCACGCCCAGCACATCAACGCCGCCCGAGAACTGCGCCTTCTCGTCAACTCCCTCGATCAGGTCGAGGACCGCCGCCAGAAGCGAGCCCGCCGGGTCGCCATGGAAGAGGAAGCCGACGCCCTCAAGAACATCCAGGCCCTCGAGGACCTCGTCGTGACAATGCACGAGAACGGCATCGACGACATGACCCCCTACCTCACCGACCACGGAGCCCTCCGCACCCCTCACTTCCAACAACCCCTTCCCCAGACCTCCCCCTCTGGGGGAGGCGCTCGGACGCTTTCTCAGACCTCCCCCTCTGGGGGAGGTGCCCCGCAGGGACGGAGGGGGCCCACAGCCACCAGAT
>JAPPBN010000025.1:0-8784 GCA_026705025.1 Chloroflexota bacterium
CGCACTTGACTGGGGGTCAAGAGGTCGCCGGTTCAAATCCGGCCGCTCCGACCATGCATTACCCTGCCCGCGGCAGGTGATCGATGCGACTTTCGCGGCCCCGAATCGAGCCCGTCTCCGACGAAGACGCGACCGACGAGCAGCGAGAAATCCTGGCTGCATCCGGCAGGTCGCCGCTCAACGTGCAGCGGACGATCGCGCAGTACCCAGAGCTCGCCAGGTCGCGTCAGGCGTTCACGAGCCACGTCATGCGCCATACCTCACTGCCTGCTCGAGAGCGGGAGATCTTGATCCTCCGCACCGGCTGGAACTGTCAATCGGAGTATGAGTTTGCCCAGCATTCCCGATTCGGTCGATCCGTCGGTCTGACCGATGACGAAATCCGCCGAATCACGCTTGGTCCCGACATCGACAGCTGGGACGACTTTGACGCCACGCTGCTCCGCGCAGCCGATGAATTGCACCACGACGCGTTTATCTCCGACGACACCTGGAGCAAGCTGGCCGAGCGGTACTCGACCCAACAGCTCATGGACGTTGTTTTTGCAGTTGGTCAATATCACATCGTGTCAATGGCGCTGAACAGCTTCGGCGTGCAGTTTGAATCCACAACGACGGATCGATTCCCGTCCTGACAGGCATTGGAGCACAACCATGACCACTTCCTCGACAACCCCGGCAACCGTCGTACTGATCCACGGCGCCTGGCACGGACCATGGTGCTTCGACAAGGTGGTCGCGGGTCTTGAGTCCCGAGGCGTCCCGGTCGTCACGGTCGACCGCCGGCGAATGCACGAAGCGAGCGGTGAACTGAGGGGCGTGACCGACTCCGACGAGAACGAGGCGATCGTGCGTCGGGCATTTGAAGAGATTGATGGTCCGATCGTCGCGTTGGGCCACTCCTTTGGGGGCGTCTCGCTGACGACTGCTCCGCTGGGAAACGACAGCGTCAAGCACCTGGTCTATCTCACGGCGATCATGCCTGATACCGAAGGCACGATTCCTGACAACTTCGTCAATCCCGAGTTGATCACGGCCGTGGTTCCCGGCGAAGACGGGTCAACGACCGTTCAGGAAGACAAGATCCGTTACGCCTTCTACCACCAGTGCGCGGACGAAGACTACGAGCGAGCCCTTGGCTTGCTGGTTCGCGATGAGGGCGCGGTCCCGTTTGATGCTGCGCGTGATACCGCCTGGAGCAAGATCACGACAACGTATGTCGTCTGCACGGAGGATCAGGCGCTCCTCGCGGAGGGCCAGCGAACCCTGGCGCGGCGGGCCGACAGGGTGGTCGAGTGGGCTACGGACCACTCCCCGTTCTTCTCGGCGCCCGATCTCGTGGTCGACCTGCTGGACAACCTGGCTCGCGAATACGCCGCGTAACGCATGGCGGCAACGGCGCCGGTTGCCCGGGACCGACTGCATGACCGCCGAGCACCGCTAGTCGTCGAGCAGGCGATCCAGCAGCTTCGTGGGACTGGCCGGGAGCGAGTTCATTCGAATCCCGGTGGCGTCGTAGATGGCGTTGGCGATTGCGGCCAGCGGAGGCACAATCGGCACTTCCCCGACGCCCCGGACTCCGTAGGGATGGCTGGGGTTGGGGACCTCGACCAGGATCGTCTCGATCTCAGGCAGGTCCAGCGCCGTCGGCATCCGATAGTCGAGCAAGCTGGCGTTGGTCATCCGGCCCTCGTCGGAGTAGACGTATTCCTCTGTCAGCGCCATGCCGGCGCCCTGCGCGACGCCGCCCTGCACCTGCCCCTCGACGTAGGCGGGATGGATCGCCGTGCCAACGTCCTGCACCGCCGAGTAGCGCAGCACGTCGACCTTACCCGTGTCCTGATCGACGGCGACATCGACGATGTGGCAGCCGTAGGCGGGACCGGGATTGGTCGGTAGAACATCGGCCTGACCCTGGATCTGTCCGCCGGTCGTCGGCATTTGTCCGCAGAGTTCCTCGAACGTGAACTGTTTGCCGTCCGGTCCACTGAGCATGCCGTCCTCGTACGAGACCGAGTCTGCGTCGACATCCCAGATCATCGCCGCTCGCTCTTCCATCTGCTGACGAATGTCCATTGCGGCTTCGTGGACGGCGATGCCGGTCGCATAGGCGACGCGGGAACCACCGGTGACGTGAGTGAACCCGATCGAGTCCGTATCGACGACCTGCGGTCGAACCAGGTCGTATTCGATGCCCAGCGTTTCGGCGAACTGCATCGCCAGTCCGGCGCGTTGTCCGCCGATGTCGACGGAACCGACGGAGAGATTGACTGTGCCGTCCTGGTTGACCGAGGCGTAGGCGGCCGACTCCATGCCGGCGTTGGTCCAGAAGCCCATTGAAACGCCGCGGCCGAGCAGTCGGCCGTCTTCGTCGACGCCAATCTCGGAGCGGTAATGCGGCGAGTCCATCGCCGCATGCATCGTTTCCTCTGCGCCGATTCGCGGCATCACGACTCCATCCGCGCGACGGGTTCCCTCGTGGGCGGAGTTCTGGGCGCGAAGCTCCATCGGATCGCGCTCCAGCCGCTCGGCGAGTTGGTCAATCAGCGACTCGACGGCAAAGGTGCCCTGGGGCGAACCGGGCGCTCGGTAGGCCTGGCATTTGGGTTTGTTGGTGACGACGTCGAGCGCGTTGACGTAGATGTTGTCGATGTCATACGTGGCGAACATGCAGGTCGCACCGGCGCCGACCGGCGATCCGGGAAAGGCCCCGGCTTCATAGGACAGTGTGGCATCGGCCGCGATGATCCTGCCATCGTTCTTTGCGCCAATCCGGCAGCGGACGTGGGTCGCCGAGGTCGGGCCGGTGCCGATCAGCACCTCCTCACGATTCATGTACATCTTCACCGGGCGACCGGTCATCTTCGACATCACGGCGGCGGTCGGCTCCATGTAGGCGGGCAGTTTTCCGCCAAACCCGCCGCCGATCTCCATCGGGATCACCTTCACGTTGGCGAGCGGAATGTCGAGCATCTTGCTGACTGTCGCCCGCACCGCAAATGGTCCCTGGGTGGAAACCCAGACGGTCAGGGTGCCGTCCGAGTTCCAGTGCGCGGTACCGTTTTGCGGTTCGATGTAGCCCTGGTGCGCCGCGGCGGTCTCGAACTCACCTTCGATGATGATGTCCGCCTCGCTGAACCCCTGGGCCGGGTCGCCTTTCTCAAACTCAAGCTGCGAGGCGATGTTCGTCTCACGCTCGCCGCGTCCCTCTCCCGGTACGAATCGGGCGACCATCTCCACGGTCTTCATCCCGTCATGCAGGATTGGTGCGCCCTCAGCCATCGCGTCATGCACGGTCAACACGGGCGGCAGGACTTCATATTCCACTTCGATCAGGTCAAGCGCGTCTTCCGCAATGTGCGGATCGGTCGCGCAGACCGCCGCGACGGCGTGTCCCTGATAGAGCGCCTTGTCCGATGCGAGCACGTTCTGCAGCACCCATTTGTACGGAGAAACCGACTCCCCCAGGTCGACGACTTCGTCGGTTGCGCCGGGCAGATGGTCGTGGGTGATTACGCACTTGACGCCGTCCAACGCCTCCGCGCGGGACGTGTCGATGCTCAGAATGCGCGCGTGAGCGTGCGGTGATCGCAGCAGACGGCCGTAGAGCATGTCGGGCAGGTTGATGTCGGCGCCGTACCGAGCCCGGCCGGTGACCTTGTCGACTCCGTCGGGCCGGATTGGCCGCGTGCCCACCACGTTGTACGCCGGTTTGGTCTCAGTAGTCATCGTCCGCTCCTCGATCGCTAGGTTGGGTCATGATTGGTCGTCGTCTAAAGGATATTCGCTCGACGCACCGTTCAGCATGGCATGACGGCACGGCGCAAGAGATTCGACATCGCCAAGGATCGACCGCGGGAACAGGACACCTGCGAGTTCTTGATTGCGATGCCATGAGGGGAGTTTTCCGGGTGGGTGGTCTGGATCTCCAGTCCTGGACGGAGGATCGTGCGTTCGACGGTCCAAATTTGTCCAGATCTGTCCAGATTCGTCCAGAACGGGCTCGATCAGGACAGTTTCTCTCCAGCGGAATCCGGTCGAATGCGGGTCTGTTAAGGCCGGGCACAGGTTGCCGAATAGGCATTGCGGTCGTCTTCAGGTCGCGTACGTACATAAATTCTGATCGTGCCCGATTTCGCCTGCTTTGAGGAGGAGAGGGCGGGGACTGCTGAGGCCCAGGTTGCATGCCGTGACCGACGGGAACGGTCGGCCCCAGGGTTGCATCAACACGACCTACCTGGTGATGTGGAGGATGTTGCCGTGCTCAATGTCGACGTCGAGCGAACCAGGCACTTGAAGGCCGCCCACCGTCGCGTACTGAGCCCAGATGGTGCCGTCCCAGATGAAGATGGCGATGGCGCCGTCTGGGTTGAGCGCAGCGAAGAGCGCGGCGGCGGTGGTCGAGTGCTCGGACAACCAGGTAGCGAATCCCGTGACGCCATTCAGACGCGCGATCTCAGCGGCCACCGCTCCGTCGGCTGCTGATGCTGTCGAACACTGCATTGCCAATGCCTGTTCGATCGCCGTCTGCTCCGCAGGGTCGATGAACAGCTGGTAGGTCATTTTGACTGCGACGGTGACGGTCGCGATGTGGCGACGTTGCTCGCAGGATCCGCCGCTCCACTCGGCGAGGTCGTGGTCTGATTTGCTCAGATTGACGCCCGCTTCCAGGCACCAGAGATTGGCGCGGTCGTTGGCAAACTGCCTCTTGCGTGTGCTCGTCCAACCGGATGCGCCGGAGTCATATGCCTCCTTGAGCGCGACGATGTGGTCAACGTGTTCGGTGGAATCACATTGCAGCGCCGCTCTCGCCGAACTCGAGTTGAAGCTCCAGTTGTCGCGGTCGTATCCTGATGTCGCGGTGGTTGTCGTGGTTGAGGTGTTCTGTGGCGGTCCGCCCGGCGGTTCAGGCAGCGTCTCGCAACCGACGCCGTCGCCGTCCCGATCGTGGGTACCGTCGTAAACGCGGTACTGGTGATGCGTACTGCAAGTGCCATGCGCAGATGCCTGGTCGAGGAGGAACCAGAGTCCCAGCCCGGCAAGAACGAGGGCCAATCCCAGGGCGAAGAGTCGGTGGTGGCAGGCTGATTCGGCAACGACATGTTGCAAGACGTTCTTCCTTCAATACGCAAAGGGTTCGCGATAGCAAATGCAAACCTACGTATCTTCGGGAGAGCGCCGATTGAGATCAGGTACCTAATGGGTTCTCAAGAGCAAATCAAAGGAAGGGGTACTGGATAGTACTGGCGAACTAGTACCGACAGACTGAGTCGGCTAGCATGAATGGGCACGAGAGGGCGGCGCGGTGGCGATCATTAACGTCCGACGAGTCAGAGACGCGTTCGTTCGGGCCGAGGTCACTGACGAAGCGAAGGGTCTGGAGTTGGCGACATCGTTGGACGAAGAGTTGAGCGAATCGGTCGCGCCTACTCAGCAGCTCGAGACGCTGGAAGCACGAATCGACGCTCGTCTTGACCGACTTCAGGATGCTCTTCGGTCGGAGTTGCGTGCTCAGTTTGCCGAGTGGAACACGAGGTTCGCGCAGGCCGAAGCCCAGGCAGAACGACGGATGCTTCGATTCCTGCTGGCAACCATCGCCGCGCAGGCGCTCTTTGCTGGAATCATTGCCATACTGCTGGCCGTTCTTTAGACCACCCCGCCTGCCATCGCCGGCAGGATGTGAACTTCCGCCTGTTCGGGCACCCTGGCCAGTAAACCGAGCGGTTGCTCGACGCTGTTGACCGCGATCGTCAAGCCACGCCGGAGGCGGCCATCCTCGACAAGCGACTCATGGAATCCCGGATAGTTCGTTTCGAGATCGGCGACCACTTCTGCCACCGTCCGACCGCACGCGGACACCACTCGCCGGCCGCCGGTCAGCGGTCGCATCCCAATGGGGACAAAGACGGTGACATCGGCAGGCATCGGCGCTCCCCTGCCGAGACGGGTTAGAGCTTCAGGCTGCCCTCGGCGACGACGGCGATCACACCGTTGTCCTTCTCAACCCAGCAGGCGATGTTGCGCCGCTCTGGGTCGTCCTCATTGGCGCCCTGCAGGACGCCTTTGACCGAAACCGTCTCGTTGGGCCAGACGATGTTGGCGAACTTGACCAGCAGTTTGCCGGACGACTTCCAGGCATCGCCGAAGCGTTGGTCGAGCAGCTCTCCGACCAGAGACATCGTCATCTTGCCGCCGACCACGACGTCGGTAAAGCCGAGTTCCTCCGAGGCTTGCTTGTCGGTGTGATAGTTGCGGTCACCGTGGAAGAAGGAACCGCACATCTCCAGCGAAATCGTTCGGACGAGCGGTCCAAACGGTTCGCCTTCCGGCAATGCGTAGGTCCTGGCGCCCTCTTTTTTCGAGGGATCGCGCAGAGTGACGTGACCCTCGCTCTGGTAGAGCACGAACGATTGGTGGTGGCGCATGGCGACGGCGACGTCTCCGCTGTCGTCCTTGACCACGGTTTCAGTGAGAATCACACTGCGGTCGCGGCGATCGTAGACGTCGATCGATTTCGCCGAGGCCTCGTAACTCCCACCCGGCCGGAGCGGCTTGCGGAAGTCCCACTCTTGGCGCAGCCAGAGATTGCCGAAGTCGTTGGCGTAGTGCATTCGAGTCGAAAGATCGGCGTTGGCGGCCACCATTGACGGCGCCGACTTGAGATCAGTCGGCCGTTCCAACTCCAGACCTTCGAAGTAGTCGCTCAGCGCCGTTTCGTCAATCACAACGGTCGAACTGCCGAGGTCAACACCAGCCTGTGGATCTTCGTACTTCTGGATGGCCATCTTGATGTCCTCTCAACCGGCGATTGACGGACCGCGATTCGCTCCGGCCCGAATCGATGATAGCGAGTGCCCAAACGCGCACAGTACGCCGATTATTCAGGCGCTGGTTGCAACCAGTCGATCTCTTCGCCTTCGAGCAGAATCCAGAGCGCCTGGTCGTGCTTCAACGTACGCAGCGTGTTCAGGCTTGCCGGGAGATCGGTCGAGAAGATCTGCCACTGCTGCCTCTCAGCGTCCCAGGCATAGGCACGGAACGTCGCGCCCGCAAGCGATGAAAACGCTGTCGTGACCCGTGTATCAGAACCGGTCCAGGTGACGAAATTGCGTCCAGGTTTGAGCGAGACGGCGCGTATGGCTCGATATTCGAATCCATCGATCGCGACAACTGGCCGCGATCCGTTCACGAGCAATGCGATGTCGGCCGTGCCGGCCTGCGATCGCGGTGTCTGGACCGACACGCACTCGGTCGACCAGAACAACACGCGGGCTGGAGCATTGCCCAACCAGACCCTCGGCGCGCTGGCGTTGGAGGCGATCCCGGTGCCGCAGATTTCTATGGTCTCGCCGCCATCGATGTAGCCGACGTCCGGCGTCACACTGACGATTGAACCTGTTCCCGGCACATGATGGACGTCGCTCTCCGCGCTGGCGCGATTTTCGGCCGTGAGGGCGATCGCCGAAAACTCACTGGCCACACGGTCAACATCGAGGTGCTCAAACTTGAATTGACCCTCGATGACCGGGATTGAGGCCGCGTACCGTCGTCGACCGTCGGTTCCCGCATAGAGGTGGACGACGGCTGCGCCATCGGCCTGGCCGCTCAGAGTCAGACCCGACGCCGTCCAGCCGATGTCCTCGATCGTCGGTGCAGTCAGTGGCGAGGCCAGATTGATTCGGTTGCGGTACATCACGTTGCCCCAGATGAAGCGCCGCCCATGGACGTCGCCCTCCGCGGCCGGAGTCTCGATCCCCACGAGATTGTTGTGGATCAGGTTGGCGCCGTCGATGTGCTCTCCCTGTCTGTCCGCCGCGATCAGCCTGTGACGACTCACCGCGCGTAGCGTGAGCGTGGTGTTGACTCCGGCTTCGAATGCGACCCGTTGATTTAACGGCACGCCGTCAACAGCGAAGCGCAGCTCTCGACCGGGACCGGTCACAGTCGCTCTGAAGCTGGCCCGATGATCGACTCTGACCGAGGCAGCCAACCTTCTGTCCAGGAAGACGTCAACCCGATTTCCGGGCATCGCTGGCAATCCATCGATACTCACCGAACCACTCACGGTATGGCTCAGACCCGAACGGGGCCGGAGTGCCGCCGACTTCAGTTCTGCGATTGGCGGAGGTTGTTCGCTCGCGTGGGACAGGATCGGCAGTTCCGTGTCTGGACCGATCGATACGTTCCCTGCCCCGGAGAGAATTCTTACTCCGGGGCCCTGGTTCGATTGGATGTCGTTGCCCGATATGGAGGTAGACGCACCCGGAGAAATCTCGATGCCGGCGGAAACTCCCCGAATCACGCTCGATCGCTCGATCCGTACGTCGGCGCCATCGACCCTGATCCCGGTCTCATTGCCATTTACCGTCATGTTCACGAGCCGACTGCCATTGCCGGCAACGATGACACCCACGTCGCGAGCGCCAACCACGGACAGGCCCCACAGTTCCGTGCTGTCGCCTACCTGCAGTCCGACCTGAAGCTGTGACGCATCGAGGATCCAGCCGGCGCCGTCCACGGTGAGCCCGGGAGGCAGGCGCGGTAGCTCCGAATCGAGCACGATGGTGCGCTGGTCCGACAGGTTCGCAAACAACAGGATGGAGGCGCCACTCTCGATCGCAGCCCGGAACGTTCCAGGGCCGCTATCAGCGATCGACTCAATCACGGCGATGCGAGAGTTCGAATACTCCAGCGCCGCGTTGGCATCGACCAGGCCGGCGCCGGTCGAAGGATCGGGCCCGATTGGCAGGATGTCCTGCGCGGTGTCTGTCAGGATGTCCCTGA
>JAPPBN010000043.1:0-8717 GCA_026705025.1 Chloroflexota bacterium
TACTCGCTCGCGCCGGCGGCTGCGAGTTCAGCTTCGACGTCGGCCGGCTCGGATGGCTCTGGCGCCGGTTCGTCGGGGAGTCGACCTGCGAGGCGCAGCCGCTCGCGTCGGACCTGAACCGGGTCGCGAAGCTCCGTCAATGCTCGCCGGGTCGCCTGAACGACATTGACGACGTTGTTGGAGCCCAATGACTTGGAGAGCACGTTGCGCAGCCCGACCGCCTCGAGCACAGCGCGCACGCCACCTCCGGCAATGACGCCAGTCCCCGGTGCGGCTGGTTTGAGCAACACCTTTGAGGCGCAGAACTGCGCCGTGATTGGATGCGGGATGGTGCCGTTGCGAATCGGGACAGTGATCATGTCTCGACGCGCGATGGTCGAGCCCTTGCGGATCGCGTCGGGCACCTCGTTGGCGCGACCGATGCCGATGCCGACCCGACCGTTGCCATCGCCGACCACGACGACCGAGGTGAAGGAGAATCGTCGGCCGCCTTTGACCACCTTGGCGACGCGCGATACCGAGACGACCTTCTCGATGATGTCGTCCTGGGGTTCGTCGCGGTCGCGACGGCGCCCTCGCCCGCGTCCACCGTCTCGTTGTTGAACCATCTGCAGCTCCTGCTCCCGATCGAGCGTTGGCGTCGTCCTTAGAAGACCAAACCGCCCGCGCGTGCGGCCTCAGCCAGCGCGCGAACGCGTCCGTGATAGAGATACCCAGCCCGATCGAAGACGACGGTCGAAATGCCAGCATCCTGGGCGGTTTGCGCCAGCTGGCGACCAACTGCTCGCGCGCTGGCCTGTTTGCCCGAACCATCGTCGTCCGTGACGGCGGCGGCGGTTGAGCCGAGGTCGGAGGCGCTGATCAGCGTGATGCCTGAGTCGTCGTCGATGATTTGCCCATAGATATGCCGGGCTGAGCGGTACACGCAGAGCCGGGGACGCTGCGCGGTCCCGCGCACCCGCTTGCGCACTCGCAGATGTCGACGCTTACGCGCGGCCCTGTTTGTGCGCCGCTTGCTGCGAACCGTCATCTCATCTTCTCCACATCGTCCTGCGCCGGGATCGGGGGTTAGCCGATGGCGCTCTTGCCCTGCTTGCGGCGGACCCACTCGCCTCGATAGCGAATGCCTTTACCCTTGTACGGCTCGGGCGGGCGGACCGCTCGAATTTCGGCGGCCTGCTGACCGACGACCTGTTTGTTTGCCCCGCGCACGTGGACCAGTTGACCCTCGACGGTGAACTCGATCCCGTCGGGCGGGTCCTTGCGCACCAAATGCGAGTAGCCGACGCGCAGGACCAGGGTCTTGCCGTCCATCTCGGCGCGGTAGCCGGTTCCCTGGATCTCCAGGGTCTTCGACCAACCATCGGTGACGCCGGTCACCATGTTCTGGATCAGCGCGCGCACCAAGCCGTGATGCGAGCGGTGTTCGCGGCGATCGCTGGGTCGGGTGACGATGACTTCGTTCTCACCCAGGGAGATGTGCAAGTCGCGGTGGACGTGCTGGTCCAACTCTCCACGCGGGCCCTTGACTGAGACATGTCCCGGTTCGATGGTGACATCGACGCCAGCCGGCACCGGCACGGGCAGACGGCCTACTCGACTCATCGTCCCGCTCCCATCCTGTTCTTGTGGCTCGTTACCAAACGAAGCACAGTACTTCTCCGCCCACGTTCTCGCGCCGCGCCTGCGCGCCGGTCATGACACCTCGCGGGGTCGTGAGGATGGCCACGCCGAGACCGCCGTACGGTCGCGGAATCTCACGCTTCTGTACGTACACCCGCAATCCGGGACGAGAGACACGCTTCAGCCCGGTCACGACCGGTGTCCCTTCATCGTCGTAGAGCAACTCGACATCGATGTCTCGACCGGCGCGGCCGGCTCGATCTCTGACTTCAAACGAACGAATGAATCCTTCTTCGGCCAACACGTTGGCGATTGAGATCTTCATGTTCGAGGCCGGGATCTCCACCCGCGGGTGTCCGGCGTGGATGGCGTTGCGAATGCGTGTCAGCATGTCGGCAACGGGGTCAGTCACTGGCATTGCGATTCCTGCCTGCTCGCACAGTTCCTGCTATTCATTGCGGTCTCTCACTGGTTTCGCTCGAAGGGGAAGCCGAGCAGTTCAAGCAGCCGCCGGCCCTCGGCGTCGGTGCGGGCGGTGGTGATGATGTTGACCTGCAGTCCACGCACCTTGTCGACGCTGCCGTAGTCGATCTCGGGATAGACAATCTGCTCACGAATGCCCAGCGAGTAGTTGCCGCGACCGTCGAAGGCCGTGCGTGAGACACCCTGGAAGTCGCGGATACGCGGCAGCGCTGCGTTGATGGTGCGGTCGAGAAACTCCCACATGCGCGCCCCTCGCAGCGTGCAGGACACGCCGACGTTGTTGCCTTCTCGCAACTTGAAGTTGGCGATCGATTTCTTCGCCTTGTTGACGACCGGCTTCTGACCGCAGATGGTGGTCATGTCGGCGACGCAGTTCTCGAGGATGGCCGCGCCTCCTGGACCCAAAGATTCGCCCACACCGGAGTTGACGACGACCTTGACCACTCGCGGCACCTGCATCACGTTCTCGAAGCTGAATTCCTCGAATAGCCGAGGAGCGATCTCGTCGTTGAAGCGCTGCTTCAGGCGCGGAGCCGACGCCGTACCGTTCGTTGTCATCAGTCGATATCCCCATCGCACTTACGGCAAACGCGGGTCTTGACGCCATCGGCGCGGACGCGGAAGCTCACCCGCGAGGGGAGGTCGCAAACAGGGCAAACGACACTTACGTTGGACTCATGCAACGCTGCTTCGCGCTCGATGATCCCGGCAGGCGCTCCCATCTGGGTCGGTTGCATGTGGCGTTTGACCATGTTGACGCCGGTCACGATCAGGCGGTTGTTCTTGGGGAACACCTGACGGACTTGGCCACGACGTCCGCGATCCTTGCCGGCGCGGACCTGGACCAGATCGTCTCGTTGGACGCGTCGCATCTAGACCACCTCCGGGGCGAGCGAAACGATGCGCATGAAGTCGCGCTCCCGCAGCTCGCGGGCGACCGGCCCGAGGATTCGGGTACCGGTCGGATTCTGACCGTCGGCGGCCAGAATGACCGCCGCGTTGTCGTCGAAGCGGATGTACGAGCCGTCGACCCGCCTATATTGCTTGGCCACGCGCACGATGACGGCTCGCACGACCTGACCGGCGCGGATCTCGCGGCCCGGGTCGGCCTGTTTGACGGTCGCCACAATGGTGTCGCCGACTGACGCATAGCGCCGCTTGGTGCCACCGAGCACGCGAATGCACTTGATCACTCGGGCGCCGGAATTGTCGGCGACGCGCAGCGACGATTCCTGCTGGATCACTCGGAATCCTCGCTATCCGCCGCAGCGTCTGCGACATCGTCGGCCGCCTGTTCGAGCGAAGGAGCGCCAATCTCCTGTGGTTGAATCTCGGCCACGACCCGGCGTTCGAGAACCTCGACCACGCGCCAAGACTTGCGCTTCGACAGCGGGCGGCATTCCTCGATCAATACCGAGTCGCCGATCTTGCAGTCGTTACCTTCATCGTGTGCCAGGTAGCGCTTGCGACGGCGCATGATTTTCTTGTAGAGCGGGTGACGCACCGTGCGCTCGACACGCACCGACACGGTCTTGTGGCGCGCATCTGCGACGGCGACCCCGACACGTCGTTTGCGGGCCATTGGCTACTCTTCCTCGCTCGCCGCGTCGTCGGGTTGCTCGACGGACTCGGCTGGTTCTTCAAGCTCGTCGACTTCCTGGACATCGGCGACGCGGGCCAGCGGTTCGATCGGCATGCCCGCCGCTTCGGCCAGATGGCGCTCGCGCAGGATGGTGCGCAGCCGCGCGACCTGGCGCCTCGCCTGTCGCATGGCCATTGGGTTCTGCAGTTGTCGGGTACCGCGTTGGAACTGCAGGTTGAAGACCTCACGGTAGGCTTCGTTAATCGCTTCGCCCAGTTCGCTGTCGGTCATGGATCGGGCTTCGTCGGCCAGTGCATTGGGCATGGTCAGACCACCTCAGCCTCTCGCACGACGACACGCGTACGCACCGGCAGCTTGTGGCTGGCACGTCGCAACGCCTCCCGAGCATCCGCTTCGGGCACTCCGGCGAGTTCAAACAGCACGCGCCCGGGCTTGACCACGGCGACCCACTTCTCGGGGGCACCCTTACCCTTGCCCATCCGAGTTTCGGCCGGCTTCTGGGTGACCGACTTATCCGGGAACACGCGAATCCACACCTTGCCGCCGCGCTTGACGTAGTGCGTAATCGCGCGGCGAGCGGCCTCGATCTGGCGTCCATCCACCCATGCAGCGTCGAGGGATTGGAGTCCGATCTCGCCGAATGCAACAGAGTTTCCCGACTGCGCCATACCGCGGCGTCGGCCGCGGTGATGCTTGCGCCACTTGACTCGTCTGGGCTGCAGCATCAGCGGCCTCCCCGCCTGGCGGCAGCGGCCGGTTCGATCGCTTGCGCTGGACCGCCTGAAGTCTCGGTTTCCGCCTCGAAGGGCAGAATCTCGCCCTTGTAGATCCAGACCTTGACGCCGATCCGACCAAACACCGTCTTCGCTTCAGCGAAGCCGTAGTCGATGTCCGCTCGCAAGGTGTGCAATGGGACTCGTCCGGACATTTCCTGGGCCTTGCGCGACATTTCGGCGCCGCCCAAGCGACCGGAAATGATGATCTTGGCGCCTTCGGCTCCGCGCTGCATCGTGCGCTGAACTGCCTGTTTGATCGCGCGGCGGAAGGCGATTCGCCGTTCCATCTGCTCGGCCACGTTGCGCGCCACCAGCTGAGCATCCAGCTCTGGCACCCGAATCTCGGAAACGTCGACACGCAGCCGAATCGGCCGGGAAATCAGCGTCTCAAGGTCGCGACGCAACTCCTCGACGTTCTGTCCGCCTCTGCCGATCACGATGCCTGGCTTGGCTGTGTGCAGCTTGACACCGAGTTGGTTCGCGTTGCGCTCGATGTCGATGCGCGAGATCATCGCTTCGCTCATGCGGTCGTTGATGAAGTCCCGGATTTTGCGATCCTCGGCCAGCAACTCGGCGTATTGCTTGTCGGAGTACCACTGTGAGCGCCATTCGTAGATGGTGCCGATACGGAAGCTGGTCGGGTGTACTTTCTGGCCCATAGCTCTGTCCCGTCCTCCGTGTCCCTACTCGTCATTGCCGTCGGACACGACGACGGTGATGTGCGCGGTCCGTTTCAGAATTCGACCGACCCGGCCGCGCGCCTTGGCCCTGAAGCGACGCAGCGTGCGTCCGTCGCCGGCGTGGATCTCCCGGATGTGAAGGTCGCGGGCATCGAGTCCGTAGTTGTTCTCCGCATTGGCCACAGCGGAATCAAGCACTTTGGCCACGTCGCGGGCGATTGGCTTGGGCGTGAACCGAAGTTGCAGCCGAGCCTCCTCGACCGGCATCCCACGAAGACCCTGCATCACGAGGCGGACCTTGCGCGGCGAGGTGCGAACGAACTTGGCGCTGGCCTGAACTTGCATCAACTCACCCGCGTTCCGCGATCGGAGCGGCCGATGTGGCCGCGGAATGTACGCGTTGGCGCGAATTCGCCCAGTTTGTGCCCAACCATGTTTTCCGTGACGAACACCGGCACGTGTCGACGCCCGTCGTGAACTGCAATAGTCAAACCGACCATCTCGGGCACGATCGTCGATGGGCGGGCCCAGGTCTGGATCACGGTACGCGCGCCTGAGGCGCGCACACGCTGCACCTTCTGCATCAGCTTGTGGTCCACGTACGGACCTTTTTTCGTTGAACGTGACATCGCGCGGAACCTCGATCTCTGCCTTAGCGCCGTCGACCGCGACGGCGAACGATGTACTTGTCGGATTGCTTCTTGCCGCGGGTGCGGCGGCCCAGGGTGTACCAGCCCCAGGGAGACTTCGGACCAGGCAGCCCAATGGGCGCCTTACCCTCTCCACCTCCATGCGGGTGGTCAACCGGGTTCATCACCGAGCCGCGAACCTGCGGTCGGCGTCCACGGTGACGGTTGCGTCCGGCTTTGCCGAGCTTGATGTTTGAGTGCTCGACGTTGCCCACCTGACCGATTGTGGCGTAGCAAACGGAACGGACACGTCGCATTTCCCCCGAAGGCAGTCGCAGCAGCGTGTAGTTGCCTTCCTTGGCCATGATCTGCGCAGATGCGCCAGCCGACCGCACCATCTGCGCTCCGCGGCCCTCGGTCAGTTCCACATTGTGCACCTGGGTGCCATTCGGAATGGCGGACATCGGCAGCGCGTTGCCGACACGGATTGGAGCGTCGGGTCCCGACATCACTCGGTCATCGACCCTCAGTCCGTTAGGCGCGACGATGTAACGCTTGACGCCGTCCGTGTAGAAGATCAGCGCAATTCGCGCTGTGCGGTTTGGGTCGTATTCAATCGCGGCGACTCGGCCTTCAATGCCAATGCGGTCGCGGCGCTTCCAATCGATGACCCGGTAGCGGCGCTTGTGTCCGCCACCGCGATGTCTGACAGTGATCCGACCCTTGTTGTTGCGACCGGACTTCTTCTTCAGCGGAGCGAGCAGGCTTTTCTCAGGCTTCTTCTTCGTGATTTCTTCGAAGGCATGACCTGAGGAGTTGCGTCGTCCCGGGGAGGTCGGCTTGTAGTTCTTGATAGCCACGTCAGACCCCCTCAAACAGGCGGATCTCATAGCCCTCTGCGAGGGTAATGATCGCCTTTTTCCAGTCGCGCTCGCGGCCAGGCCGTCCGCGGCCAATCCGCCGCGTTGCGCCGCGGACGTTGATCACATTGACCTTTCGCACCTGGACCGAGAAGGCGATTTCAATCGCCTCCCTGATCTGCAGCTTGTTCGCACGGGGGTCAACTTCGAACACGTACTTGCCCTGCTCAGCCAGCTCGGTTGATTTCTCGGTGATGATCGGCTGGCGGACGACAGCGAAGGGGTGAATGTCCTTAGGCACTACCATCCCCCTCGCCATTGAGGCCCCAGAGCGCTTCGCAGCGCCGCACGGCCGCCTCGGTCATGATCACCTGGTCGTGTGTCAGGATCAGGTAACTGCTCAGGGTTTGCGCCGGCATCGCCTGGATGTTGGGCAGATTCCGGGTGCCGCGGACCAGGTCTTCATCAACCCCGTCGGATACCACCAACGCGGAACGCTCGACTCCCATTGCCCGGCAAAGACTCGACATCTCAGCCGTTCTGGGGCCGAACACGACATCGGGTGCGGCCACGAACACGCCTCCCTCGGAGGCGCGTTGCGACAGCAGAGAGCGAATCGCCAGTCGGCGCATTCGCTTGGGCAATCGCTGTCGGTACGAACGCGGGTGCGGTCCGTGCGCGACGGCGCCGCCGATTCGCGTCGGTGATGATGGCGTGCCCATCCGAGCTCGGCCGCCACCCTTCTGCCGTCCGGTCTTCTTTGAGGCCTGGCGGATGCCGGAGCGATCGAGGGTCGAAGCAGTTCCCTGTCGCGCGTTCGCACGCTGAGCGGTCACAGCCTGATGGACCACGGCGAGGTTGGGTTCAATCCCGAAGACTGAGTCGTCGGCCTCGATCTCTCCGGCGGCATTGCCCTGTTGGTCGATCAGCGGAAGTTTCATCGCTTGCCGCCTCGCCGCTTGGTCTGTCGAATCCGAACCAGCCCATTTGTTGCGCCCGGCACCGAACCCTTGACGAACACCAGATGGCGATCGGCATTGATGTCGACCACCTCCAGGTTCATCGACGTTGTGGCGCGGCCGCCCATGCGCCCCGCCATGCGCGTGCCTTTGAGCACGCGACCGGGGGTGGTGCCGGCGCCGACCGAACCGGGCGCCCGGTGCCGGTCGCTCTGGCCGTGAGTTCTCGGGCCGCCACGGAATCCGTGCCGTTTGACCACGCCAGCGAATCCCTTGCCTTTGGAGATGCCCTGGATGTCGACCCGATCGCCGGCCGAGAACACTTCTGTCGCGTTGACCACCGTGCCGACCTCTACGTCGGCCAGTTCGTCGGCTCCGGTTCGAAACACCGCCAGGTGCCTGAGGGGTCCGTTGGCTCCGGAATGTCCTAGCTCCGCCTTGTTGATTCGCCAGGCCGGAGCTTCGCCGAAACCAACCTGCACGCCCGAGTAGCCGTCGCGCGATTCAGTCATTATCTGCGTGACCGGGCAGGGGCCAACCTCGAGCACGGTGCAGCCCACGACCGAGCCGTCCTCGCCGATTACCTGGACCATGCCCAACTTCTTCCCAAGGAGTCCGGGTATTGCCATGGCTAGAGCTTGATCTCGACATCGACACCCGACGACAGCTGTAGCCGCATCAGGGAATCGACGGTCCTGCCGGTGGGTTCAATGATGTCGATGATCCGCTTGTGCGTGCGGATCTCGAACTGCTCGCGACCGTCCTTGTGGACAAACGGCGAACGGATCACCGTGTACTTGCGGATTTCGGTAGGCAGCGGAATTGGCCCGGCCACTCCGGCGCCGGTCTTCTCGGCGGTGTCGAGAATCTGGGCGGCCGACTCATCGATGATTCGATGGTCATAGGCCTTCAGCCGGATGCGGATCTTCTGCCGAGCCATATTGCCGTCTCTCTGCCCTGTGATACGTCCGGTTCGGCGTTATTCCATGATCGACGTGACAGCGCCGGCGCCGACCGTGCGACCGCCTTCGCGAATCGCGAAACGCAGCCCCTCCTCCAGCGCAATCGGCGAAATCAAGCGCACCTGCATCTGCACGTTGTCGC
>JAPPBN010000021.1:0-8553 GCA_026705025.1 Chloroflexota bacterium
ACTCAGGAGGGCTTCCAGATCAACTGGCAGCAGCCTGAAGTGAGCGGATTGCTTAGGGGATTATATCGGATAGTGCCCACCTGAGCCATGCAGATGTCAACGATTCGTGACATCACTGCTATCTTGGCGGTGTTACACCGCCGCCAGCGAACGGACCACCTCTGATGCCGACACCAAAGGACCTGCGGATTCCCGCGCCGACCAAGACTGTGATCAAGGCAATGCTGAGCAACCGAGGCAAGAAGAAGAAGCCTCAGCCGATCAAGTCCGAGTAGCGCAGCCGCTTCCCGACCATCCCGCGCACGACATCTCGGAGTTGATCGATGGTGTCCATCGGTCGCTGATTGTGGCGACCGGCGAACTCTGTCACGTAGCGATCCAGGTGCTTGCGCGACATCTGGTGGTAGGTCCCGTGATAGCCACGCTTCAACATCGACCAGAACGACTCGATCCCGTTCGTGTGCGCTTGCCCATTGACGTACTCGCCGACGGAGTGCGCGACCGTCTCGTGACGACGCGGGAGCGACCGGTACGCGCCATGCTCGTCCGTGTACACCGTCGCTTCAACGTCCGTGCGGTCGGTGATGAACGGAACCAGGCTCGCCGCGTCCGTGCCCGAGACGACCTGCGCAGCGACTTTGCCCGTCTCGCGATCCTTGATCCCCACAACCGCCGTCTTGCCCACTGGACCGCGACCGGCGTGCAGCTTGTCCGCCGCGTGCTTGTTGCCTTCCAGTCCGCCGATGAACGTCTCGTCCGCCTCGACCGGACCATCGAACAGGCCGCCCTCGTTGATCCACGCCTGGCGGATGCGATGCGCCATGAACCAGGCCGTCTTCTGCGATACCTGCAAGTCGCGATGCAGCTTCATGCTCGATACGCCTTTGAGCGACGTGGTCAGCAGGAACGCGGCCAGGGCCCACTTCTGGCAGCCGACGTTGGACGCTTCCATGACCGTCCCAGTCTTGACGCTGAACCGCTTGCGGCAGGCGCGGCAGCGGAACGGCATCGTCTTGTGCTTCGCTCCGCTCTGCACGTTGTCCGACTTGCAGTAGGGGCACTCAGGGCCATCAGGCCAACGCTCCGCTGCGAAGAACGCCTCGGCGGTCGCGTCGTCGGGGAACATGCGGAACAGCTCGATCAGACTGATTCCCGTGCGGTAGGACTGTCCTGGAGCGTGTGCGGTGGTCATCTGTCTCTCTCCCCGTTGGGCACTATTCTACCATGATAGTGCCCAACTTCGCAAGCGGGACGATCTGGACGCGCGACTGCATCGAGGTCATGCGGGGGATGAATTCCGAGACGGTCGACCTGATCTATCTCGATCCGCCGTTCAACTCGAAGCAGGATTACGCCGCGCCGATTGGCTCACAGGCCGCCGGTGCCGCCTTCAAGGACACCTGGTCGCTCTCGGATATCGACGTGGAATGGATCGACCTGATCGAGCGCCGGAACCCCGCGCTACAACGCATCCTGCTGGCAGCGCTCACGGATTCAGACAAGTCCTACTTGGTGTACATGGCGGCGCGCTTGCTCGAAATGCCACGACTGCTCAAGCCGACGGGCAGCATCTATCTCCACTGTGATCCGACCATGTCGCACTCGTTGAAGCTGGTCATGGACGCGATCTTCGGACGCGAGAACTTCGGCAACGAGATTATCTGGTCCTACCGGCGATGGCCTGCCAAGCATCGCAACTTCCAACGGATGCACGATGTGATCCTGCGCTACTCGCGGGGGGGGGGGGGGGTGATCTGGAATCAACTGTACGAACCCCACTCCCAGTCGTTTCAGCGGCGGTTCAAAGGGAAGGCAAACGTGCTGGAGCGTGGCGCGACAAAGAAGCGACCGGCGGAGCATGACACCCCCGGCCTGCCAATGCGCGACGTGTGGGACATCTCGATCATCGCGGGATCGTCAAGCGAGCGAGTTGGCTACCCGACACAGAAGCCGCTTGCTCTGCTGGACCGAATCATCCGCGCCAGCAGCAATCCCGGCGACATGGTCCTGGACCCGTTCTGCGGCTGCGCAACTACCTGCATCTCGGCCGAGAATCTGGGCCGCCAGTGGGTCGGGATTGACCTGTCCCCGAAGGCCGGTGATCTGGTACTTGAGCGTCTCGGAGCGGGTGAAGGCGCGATCCGCCGCTCCGATGTGATCCTGCGAGACGACATCCCCGACCGTACCGACCTGGGACCGCTCCCGCGCTACAACTCACCCGACGTGAAACGCCAACTGTACGGGCAACAGGAAGGGAACTGCGCGGGCTGCGATGGTCACTTCGAGGCGCGACACTTCGAGGTCGATCACATCATCGCGCGCTCACGCGGGGGGACAGATCACCCGTCGAATCTGCAACTGCTCTGCGGTCACTGCAACAGGGTCAAAGGGGATCGCGGCATGGAGTACCTAGCTGGCAAGCTGCAACTGGCTGCCGCTGCGGGCTGACCTGATACGCTGGGCACTATCCGATATAATCCCCATTGCTTAAGGGTTACTCCATCCAGCGGGCCAACCCTACAGGCGAGTTCCGGGAGATCGTGTTCGACACAGGGACCAGTCAGCCGTACTTCCTGGACACGCTCGAGGGTGTCGATCCGCAATATCTCGAGAGCGGCAAGATTTGGATGTACCAGGTGCGCGCGATTATCTGGCAGAACGGCCAGGGCACGCTGACGCCGTGGTCGTCAGTCGAACTCGTGACGGTGCCCGAGTTGTCGCGCCCGGCGATCACTGGTGTGCAGAAGAATCAACCTTGGGGCGTCGCATTCACGGTCATGTGGCAGTCGCCGTGGCTGTCATGGTCCACCCACGCGCTGCCGCTAACCGGCTATATCGTTTGGCAATCGCAAGAAGGCAGTGTCTTCGAGATTGACCGACTCGGCGCAGACCAGACCAGCTACGCGTTGAACAAGCCCCTCGGCGACGTCACGTATGCATTCCAGGCGATCTACGGGCCGTTCCTTAGTCCGCTGACTCATTGGCTGAACCTGAACTAGTGAGCATCGATTCAACAGCGGGCGCTGCCTCGCTCAGCGGATGTGGTGAGCGAGGCGGCGCGGCTTAAGCCGTCAGTCGTTGTCGTAGATTGTGCCGGCTGCGGTGCTTGCGTCGGCGCTGATGACGGCGCCGTCCGCGCTCGTCAGCACAACAGTTAGGGTCTCGTCGCGCTCGCGGCGGTTGTCGTCCACCACGTTCACGCCGATCGATGCGCGTGTGCGCCCGGCCCAAATCGTGACTCGACCGTACCCGCCCCAGTAGTCCGAGCCGCCGATAGCGGTCTCGCCGCGAACTTCGTAGTAGACCGTCACATTCTCATCTGATGCCTCGCTGAGCGCGACAAGGAATGTCAGCAGTGTGAGGTAACCGGACGTACCCTCGACGACTGAGCCGTCGCCCACCGACACCGTCGGCAAGTCCGGCCTCGGCGGATCGTCGTTGTCGGAGACAGTCACCGAGGCAGAGCTCTTCGTCGCCGAGACGGTGTGGCCGTCGCCCAAGTTCACGGCGATGCTGATCAAGCCGTTCGGCTCATCCGCGCTGTCGTCGGAGGTGCCGATCGTCAGCGTCGCCGTTCCGCTCGTCGGGACCGTGACCGTCCGCGAGCCGGTCGACGCGCCGAACTCTCCGTTCTGGCTAACCGACACGCTGACCGACAGCGGCGAACTCGGCGCAGGACTCGCCGTGACCGTGAAGCTGGCGTTCCCGCCCTCGGTGATCCCGCTGCCTGCGGTGATGCTGACCACCGGCTTGGGCGGATCGTCGTTGTCCGACACGGCCACTGAGGCCGAGCCATTCGTAGAGGAGACCGTGTGGCCGCTGCCCGAATTCACAGCGACGCTGACCGAGCCGTTCGGTTCATCCGCGCTGTCGTCAGTTGTCGAGAAGGTCACAGTCGCCGTTCCGCTCGTCGGGACCGTGACAGTCCGCGAGCCGGTCGACGCGCCGAAGTCGCCCTGCTGAGTGACGGTCACGTTGACAGCCAGCGGTGCCGTCGGCGCAGGACTCGCCGTGACGGTGAACGTCGCATCGCCGCCCTCCGTGATCGCGCTGCCTGCGGTGATGCTCACTGCGGGCGTGATGACCAGCGGTGCGGCATCGTTGTCGAGCACGTCTACGGTGTCGGCGGACAGCTGACCAACGGTGTAACCCGTACCTGCGTTGAGCGTCAGCGTCACGGAGCCGTTCGGCTCGTCCGCGCCGTCATCTGTCGTACTCACGGTGAGCGTCGTACTACCGCTGGTCGGGATCGTGATGGTGCGAGCGCCGGTCGTGACGCCGAAGTCGCCGGCGGCCGAGACCGTCGCCTTGACCGTCAACGCCGCTGACGGCGCTGGGGTCGCCGTGATCGTGAAGCTGACGTTGTCACCCTCGTTGCCGCCCGCCGAACTGGTGATGTTCACTTGCGGCGTGACTACTTTGGGGTCGTCGTTCTTGATCGTGACCGTGTGTGAACCCGGCTTGCCCCTCGAATACGAGCCATACTCCTTGGTCGTATTCGGGGCGATCGTGAAGGTGACCCAGCCGTCGGCTTCGTACTTGTCGTTGGAGAGGGTCGGGAGCGATACCGTTGTACTGGCGCCGGAGATGGTGACCAGCTTGAACTGGAACTTGAGTCGGGCTGGGTCGATGAACTGCTGCTGCGCGTTGGTGGTCAGCAGGTAGAGCACGTCGATCTCCGGATCGGCCGGCGGGTCCGCGTGGAACGTGAACGTGGCGGTGCCGCCTTCGGTGACCGATGAGTCGCCAGTGATCGTCAATCGCGGCGACAGCTTGGACGGGATCGCTTCGACGTCGACCGTGTAGCTAGCGGTCTGCGGCGTGTCTGCGTTGTCAGTGGCGGTCACTGTGTAGGTGCGCTTGCCGAACTCAGTTTTGGGCGTGCCAGTAATCGCGCCGGTGGAGGTGCTGAAGCCGAGCCCGTCGGGCAGCTCCACTTCATCTGGCGAGAGGCTGTAGGTGACCTCACCGAACGCGCCGCTCGTGGTTGGCGCGATCGAAAGCGGGTAGCCCGCCTTCGCCTCGTAACTGGCGTTGGTGCCCGTCATCGTTAGCTTGCGCACCTCGATCTTGAACCTGTAGTCCACAGACTTGCTGTTCTCGTCCGTGCCGGTGATCGTGTAGGTCTGCTTCGCCTGAGTTGCCGAGGCGTCGAGCGTGCCGCTGATCTCGCCGGTGCTGGAGTCGAAGCTGAGTCCGCTCGGCAGCGCTGGCGTGCTCGCCAGCGCATACGTGATCGTCCCCGTGAGCCCCGGCAGCGTCATTGCTGGAATGCTGACCGTCTGGTCGGCGCCGAGCCGATGCACGGCCTGAATCTCGATGTTGACCGAGATGCTGACGCGCTGCGGCGAGCGGTCGCTGTACCGATTCCTGTCGAACGCTGTGATCGTGTACGTGTTCTTGATCATCGGCTTGGCGCTGCTCGCCAGGAGCCTGCCTGAGTAGGGGTGCATGTACAGCAAGCCGTCGTGCGAGGCGCGATAGCCGTACTGCAGGTAGCGGACCGGATTGACCAGCGCAGGCGGGATGAACTCGATCTTCTCGCCTTCTTCGTAGACTTGATCGGGGATGCTCGACACGGACCAGTGCATCCCAAGCACGACGGCGAGGTCGACTGTGAAGGATGCCGTCTGCGCGCCGCCCGACTTCGAGTCTGTCGCAGTGACCGTGTACGCAATCTGCCCCTGCAGCGCCGTCGGGGTGCCGCTGATCACGCCGGTTGCGGTGTCGAGCGAGAGACCAGCGGGCAGCGTGGGGCTAACCGCGTAGGTGACAGCCCCCTCGGCCTCGAACAGTTGCGGCGGGTTGATCGTCTGCTGCTGATCCTTGTACAGCGTGCGGCGGCCGAGGCTGTCCGCGCCGAAGCCCATGCCCGCGCCGATGACCTCGACCTTGATCGTGTAGGAGCCGCTCCAGCTCTGTGGATACCCGCAGATGTACTCGATTCGGTACAGCGTGGGCGCGGCAGGGAACTTCGCCTTGCCAGCAAGGCGCGGTTCGCCGCGGCTGTAGCTCAGGCTGAAGCCGTTATCCGACCGCGTCACCACGTCACTGTCACCGACGCGCTTCCAGAGGATGCCCGCGCCGATCAAGCAGCTCTGTGCCTTGTCTGGGCGCAGCGTCGGCGGCGTGTAGCTGATCTGCCCCCCAACCTCTACCTGACCCAGGTCGACATCAGCTGTAATCTGGGACTCCTCCGACTCTGCCTGCTGCGGTGTGCCTTGATTCTGCTCCCGGGCGACTGCGCCCGTCGAGAGCAGACCGACCACGCCCGCGGTCAACAGGCCCGCGAGCAGCAGGGCCGCGCACACGCGCGCCGCATCACTGCGCGCCACAGCGTCAGGCGCAGGCGGGATTCGATGTCCCTTCCCAGCACGACCAGCCGTCCTTCGCAACCGTTGGCGTCGCATGCGCCTCTCCCTTCCAATCCGCACCGATCCGCACTGATGCGCCGAAGGTTACGGCTCAGCTTAGGACTTGCGCAAGGAGTTTGGGGCGTGCGCCGACGTCGGGGCTGGCGCGGCAGTCAGCGTGAACGTGACGTTCTCACCTTCGCAGCCGCCTTGCGACGCGGTGATGTTCACTTCGGGCGTAGGCTCATCGTTGTCAGACAGGCCCATCGAGGCTGCGCCCGTCTCGGAGGACACGGTGTAGCCGTCGCCTGTATCCACTGTCACGCTGATCGATCCGTCAGGCTCGTCGGTACGGTCGTTGTTGGTCGCCGTTCTCTACACTCCACTGCCGCCGGGGCCGGCGAACAGAGTGTGGTGCCTGGTGGCCATGCAGGTTTCCCGTTTTGCGTGGAGATCAAGTTGACAGTAAGCGTGTTGGCTGGCGCCGGATCCGCGGTGACGGGAACCTGGGCTGCTTGACCTTCTCCGACTTGGCCAACAGAACTGATGCTCAAGGCGGGCAAGTCTCCGGCATCGTCGTCGGGCTCGTTGACCACGGTCACGATGAAGTCGATAGTGGTCTTGGCGCCGCTGTTGAGGTCGGTCGTAGTCAGGACGATTTCGCATACGTTGTCGCCGTCCGTATGATCGGGGTTCTCGTAGTCTTGCGGGGTGAAACAGAGATCATGTCTACCATCCGCCAACAGAGATGCGCCTGAGGCAGTTCAGTCTGTTCCAGGTGTCCGAGCGCGCTCGACCGCGCGCCGGGCAGGCTTCGAGGCGAGATGGGCCCGCTCGAAGCGGAGCTGGCCTTCGGTGACCTGGATCATCGCTAGGCTCGCTTCCTCAACCTCGATCCTGCCTCGGTCGAAACGATGCTCGCACCGGCGCGCCTCGTCGAGGACCGTCCCCAGATACGCGCCGATGGCGGCGTCTGGACGGGCATGCGCCCGGAAGCGCGCCGACTGGGGGCGGTTTCGATGGCCGCGGGTACGGCCGGCGAGCACCTACTGGGCCAGCAGCGCCTCGCGCCAGAGGGCGACAAGCCCGGCGCGGTCGAGCTAGCGGGGATGCAGCGACCGGAGTCTGATCCAGGACTGCCAGCTTCGCTCGACGCTCGGAGCCGGCGCGCGGAACTCGGCACCGACTCCGAACGCTCACGTGTCCCCACGCGGCTGGCGGCAGCAGGGCGGCGGCGACCACGTGGATCACGCCGTTTGAGGCGACGATGTCGGCGATCACGATCAGCGAGTCGTCGATCCGCGCGCGGTCGCCCTCGACGGTGATCGAGACTGCTTCGCCCTGGACGGTAACGGCTGAGTCAAGCGTGACCACCTTGGCGGCGCGTACGTCGCCCGGGACGACGTGGTACAGCAGGATGTCGGTCAGTGTGGGGATGTCTTCGAGCAGGGTCTCGACGGTGCCCTCGGGCAAGGCGGCGAAGGCGTCGTCGGTCGGCGCGAAGACGGTGAACGGCCCCTCGCCCGACAGCGTGCCAACCAGGTCGGCCGCGGTGACGGCGGCGACCAAGGTCTCAAAGCAACCGTCGGCGACGGCGAGCGCGACGATGGTGCCGGGCGCGTCCGCCTGTTCTTCCTGTATGGCCTGCGCCTAAGGCGTCGCGACGTTAGGGACTAGGATCCCCACGCCACCGGCAAGGTCTCCCACTCTCGGTCGCTGTAGCTCGGATCTTCTGAGATCGTCTTGTGCTTGAGCGTAGCCATGCCCTCGTGATCGGCGGGCGCAATGACCGTGACTTGAATGGTCGCCCCATCATCCCACTTGTCTGGCTGGAGGACTACTTCGTGGGTTAAGCCTTGCGTCAGGTTTCCGATGTCGCCCGCGGAGCCAATCCGATGACCGAGGGTCACACTGACACGGTCAATCTTGTCTCCAGGGTCGATCTGCACCGTCACCTCGCTAGTGGGCTTGCTGGTCAGTGTCACGGTGTACGTCCACCGATGGAACACCCTCAGAACGCCATCTCTCCCTATCCCTGTTGGAGCGCCCGATACTCTCACCGCGGGATTGGAGATGACCACCCCCGCGCTGTCGTCGTCCTCCACAGTGACCGCCACGGTCCGCGGCGCCGCCTCGTAGCCGCCCCCCTCGATCGCATGCGTGATCGCGGCTCTGCGTTCGCCGTCGGGGTTGGCCGCGC
>JAPPBN010000001.1:0-8442 GCA_026705025.1 Chloroflexota bacterium
GCCGGCCAGGGCGACGATGCCCTCCCGCGTCGGGAAGAACCGCCGCTGCGGCCGCACGCTCAGCAGCTGCAGGCGGTGCGGACGCGAGTCGGCGAGTCCGCGCTTCGCAAGCCGTGCGAGCCGTTCCCGCAGCGTGTTGGCCGGCAGCTTGATCAGCGCCGCCATCTCGTCGACCGTGGCCAGCGGGGTGTGGCAGAGCAGCTCGATGGTCTGCTTGTCCGCGCTCGTCAGGCGCAGCCGGTTCACCCCGGCCGTCCCTCTCGGCGGATGCAATCGTTCGGCCGCCTGACGCAACTCCCAGGTCGATGCGCCGATGTCGGCGGTCACGGCGGCGACCAGCTTCGGGCTGACGTGCTCCGTCCATAGGAATCGCCACAGCGTGGAGCGCGACACGCCGTACTCATCAGCGGTGGGCTGCGCGCCGCGCCGCCACGCGCGAGTGCGCAGGTACTCGCGCACTGCGTGAATCTGCTCGGCCGATGGCGGTCGCCGCACGGCGGATCGAACCTCTCTTGGGTGGACATCGGTTCGATTGCGCCCACCGGTCAGCCGCCTGACCATGGCGCGGGCGTCAGGTTCGGCGCACGTTTAGCGCGATAATCGGTGGTCATCGACACACACCAGCGAGGACGCCGCCATGACCCTCACCAGAACCCCGTACGAAGTCGCCCGCATTGGCGACGAGATCTACGAGCGCGATATCCGCGCCCTGATCGAGGCTGAGCACCACGGCGAGATCGTCGCCATTGATGTTGACAGTGGATCCTGGGGGTTGGGTAAGAACATCCTTGAAGCGAGAGAGCGGCTCGACAGCGCTCTGCCCGAGGCAAACGATGTCTTTCTTGTGCGGGTGGGCGAAAAGGTGATCCACCGCTTCGGCGGCCGGTCGCCTCGAGGTCAGCAGTGATGGAGGGTGTGGTCGGCTCCGATTTGGAAGCTGGTTTCGCTCTGACGTTGCGTGGCCCCAGCGGGATCATCCGTGAAGTCGATGTGATTGTGGACACGGGCTTCAGCGGATATCTCACTAACCCGCCTGGCTTGGCGTCAGCGCTTGCCCTGCCACAACAAGGCATTGGAGAATCGTTGCTTGCCTACGGCAGGATCACTCACTTCCCCTACTTCGCCGGTGGGGTGATGTGGGATGATCACTATCTGGCGATCGAGATTGACGCCGCTGAGACGACCCCATTGGTCGGGATGCGGTTGCTCCATGGCTATCGACTCTGCGCCGATGTGTACGACGGCGGTCGCCTGACCATCGAACGTCTGCCCTGATACCTCCATCCCGCATCTTCCCTATCGGACCCCGACATAGACCGCCTCCATGTCGATAACGACTGAGCGCGCCATCAACATCCCCTGGGGGGCAGTTCTGGGTGATCTGCGCCCGCACCGTTCAATCGTCATCTCTGAGCCGGAAGCGCAGGTTGGCGGCGGAGAGCATCGGACCCAGGCACAGCGGGCTGACCGTCCATCCGCAGGAGGGCGTGAGCAGCGCGTCGTAGGGACCATGGCGGTAGTGGTCGGACTGGTCCGGCCGCCGCTCCGGGTTGGCCCCGGCGACCAGCGCAGCGACGTGGTACAGCATGGCGACCCAGTCGAGACGCCCGGGCAGGAGCTTGCACCACTGATTCGGGACGGGGTAGGCGGGCAACAGTCCGTCGCCGTCGATACCGACCGGCCGGATGCCCGCAGTGGTGGGGAAGTAGCCTCGATGCGGCCGCGGTCCCAGTGCGTCGAGCCGGTATGGTCAGGCGTCGCTCAGCCTGCGCCGGCTCAGCTTGACCAGCTGGCCCTACTGCTGGGCGTGTCCTTTCAGGTGGGTGCGGGCCCGATCGAGCCGCCCGTCGCCGATCACCGACATGATCCGAAGCGTGCATGTCGCTGAATGGATGACTGGAGAGCGAATGCGTGCCGCGGAGCCGTGCTTGGGTTGGCGTCTCAGGAGGAACCTTGGGCGGAATCAGCCGGATCGAGCAATCAGCGCTCGGGCGGATTGTTGCCCCGTCCAGCGTCGGAGTGAATGCCGGCCGAGCTCGGCGGGTTCGACGGCGATTCGTCAGGACACCGCTCCAGATCTGGTCTGTCGAGGGGCTGGTTGAGTGGCTCACGTCGAGCTCGTGCAGTGACCGCACGATTCGACCCAGCTGCTCGGCGCGAGATGCGGCCTCTGCGTCGCTGAGTTCCGGCCGCAACTCCGAGAATGGCCGAGCCGGGCAATAGCGGGTGATCAGGTAGTCCCTGGAAGTGCCGTCGGCGTCGTTGACTTGCCCACAGCCTGCGGCTTCGACGACGGGAGTCTGCTGCTCGGTCCAGAGCGCCTCCATGAGCGTCCGTTCGAAGTCGAAATCGTCCCAGAATGGACTGTAGATCTTCAGGACAAATTGGTGATCAGGCAGGAAGACGGCGTTGGTGTTGGCACTGGCTGGATGGAGCCGGCGATAGCTGATTTCCTCTCTCAGGCAGATCTCATCGATCAGACCACGCCAGACTGAGACATGGTTGCAGGCCCTGGTCCAATCGTCCCAGCTATCGATCCGAATCGAAGGCGGCATCGCGTCGGCTCCGCGTCAGGCACTTCTGCGTAGGACGCTAGGGCCCACCTTCTCACCGTTCCCGGCGATGACAGGCGATAATCTCTGACTACGGGACTTGAGGCTGATGATGAACGACCTGCTGGCCAGACTGAGCATCCTGATCACGAAGCGGCCCTGGATCACAATCGGCGTGTTGCTCGTAATCACCGTTGTCATGGCTGCAGGGGCGGGGCGGCGGGCGCCGATCATCGACGGCGCCGATGTGGCGCTGTTGCCTCCGGACAGCGAGCTTGTGGCCGCGCTCACAGATCTCGACGAGGTCTTTCGCGAGACAGGCGACATTCGGGTAGTGACGCTTGTGTTCCGTGGCGACGCGCTGACGCCTTCGGGTCTCGCCCAGATGAACGAGATGATCGACGAGATTGTCTCGCAACCCAATGTCGGAGCGCTGCTCACGACTGATGATGCGATTCTTTCCCCGTCATTCCTCGCCCGAGCTGCGCTGGCGGTCGACGATTTGTCGGCGGTGACGCAAGACGAAATCGACGCTGTCCGCGAGTCGCCTCGGCTGGGAGCCGCCATGGCGGCGCTCACGGGCACCGACGCGGACGGCACCGGCGTTGCTATCGCCACGATCCGCCTGCTCGACACGGATGACGAGCAGGTCGAAGAGGCTGAGCGTTTGATCAACACGCTTGCCGCGGATCAAGAGGGCCCGCTCGCCGTGAGCAGCGTCTCGCCTGCGACTGTTGAGGATGAGTACCGGCAGGCGCTCAACGAAGGCATGGCGCCACTGATCGGCGCCGCGCTGCTGCTGATCATGCTCTTAATTCTGCTCTTCTTGCGTTCAGCGTCGGATCTTGCCCTCACGCTGGTCGGCCTCCTGATCTCGTTGATCTGGGTTGTGGGGATCGAGGGTTGGCTGGGGCCGGACGCACTCAGCGCTATTGGACCGCCAAGTTCGTTGAGCGCCCTGGTGCCGATCATCGTTATCGCGCTCACGGTCGATTACGCCATCCAGGTCGTGTCCCACTTCCGCGAACAGCGCGCCGGCGGAGCGGCGGTGCTCAGCGCAGTACAGACCGGTTGGCGAACTGTCGTGCTCCCACTCTTGCTTGCGGCCGTCACCACGATGGTCTCGCTGCTCGCCAATCTTCTCTCGCCCGTCGGGGCGTCCCGAGACTTTGGCGTGGTAGCGGCGCTCGGCGTGGGTCTGAGTTTGATCGTGATGTTGACTCTACTTCCCGCCGGCCGCGTGATCATTGATCGGCGGCGCGAAGCTCGGGGCACGCTACGGCAACCGCGACTCGTCGCGCACGCGCTGCCCGGCATTGAACGCGCAGCGGAGCGGCTCGGCGAGAGCGTCTCCTTGCGGCCCGCGCCCTTTCTGCTCGTGGTCGTGGCATTGACGATTGTTCTCGGGTTCGCCGCAGCCAGCCTGGAAGCGAAGTTCAGCATCCGCGACGTCCTGCCTCAAAGCGGAGAGGCGATTCGAGACTTGAACACATTGGAGGCCTCTGTCGGCGGTTCAACCGAAGTGACCTCGGTTCTGATCAAGGCCGAGGCGACTGAAACCTCGACGCTGTTGAATCTGCGCACGCTCGCCGAGACCTTCGATACCGACGCGAGCCGACCGCTGTTCGCGGCCGGGGCGCTGCAAACCTCATTCGAGCGCACGCTCACTGATTGGGTCTCTGACAGCGGCGAGCCTGGTGATCGCTACGACCCAGAGCTCGCGATGCTCTTTGCTGAAGCGACCGCCAGCCTCCAGTTGGACGCTGCCTTGATGCAGCAAGTCCTTGACCAACTCGAACAACGAGAGCCGCAGCTCTCGCAGTATCTTGACAACGACCCGACCGGCATCGATACGATCCTCGTGCAGTTCCCGACGTATCTCAACGACTCGGAAGGGGCACAGCAAGTCCAGCAGACGCTCGAATCACTCTGGCCGGGCGTCGATGCGAGCATTACAGCCACCTCTGAAAGCCTCGTCGCTGTTAGTGTGACGGACTCGATCACAGAGCGGCAGACCGAGGCGATCAGCATCACCATTGCCGTGGCGTTGGGCTTACTTGTGATCTTCTACTGGGTCACGCAGCGTCAGCCGGTGCTGGGCCTGGTAGCTGTCGTGCCGCTCGTGTTCGTCCTGATCTGGGTGCTTGGAACGATGGCGCTGCTCGGCATCCCATACTCGTTGATCACATCGATCATCGCCGCGCTATCGATTGGTATCGGCATCGACTACACGATCCACCTGATCCATCGTTACCGCGAGGAGTTTTCCCGCGTGCGCGATCCGGAGCAGGCAGCGATTCGGACTCTAGCCACCACCGGCTCCGCGCTCTTGGGCTCGGCGATGACCACCGCGCTCGGTCTCGGCGTGCTGATCGCCTCTCCGCTCGCGGGGTCTCAGCAGTTCGGGATCACCGCTGCAATCACGATCGCATACTCGTTGATCGCGGCGATCCTGGTGGTGCCGCCAGCGATGACCGTCTGGGGCGCGTTCCAGAACATGCGGCTGCGCTCGAACCTGCAGCGCATGTGGGACGAACTGGATGAGGCCATTGACGACATCCAGGAGCGGCACGAGCGGGAATCGCCCGCTGCGACAGACGGCGACGGAGACTAGTGCGCGACTGGGCAGACCATCGCAGGCGCTGACAGATTCGCCGGGCCCACGGTAGGGATCTCGCGCCGCTTGGCGGCGATACGGAGCTTCACGCCATTGCTCACCGACATCGCTGGTAACGGGCTGATACGCATCTTGCCGTTCGATGGTCGGGCTCCGATGTCGAAGTAGTAGGCGACCATGAGCAGGTTGATTGCCATCTGTAGTTCCACCCAGCGCTGACCCATACACGAGTGCGTACCGAGGCCGAACGGCGCGTAGGCGGTGCTGCGATGTTCGTCGCGACCTGGCAGATAGCGATCGATGTCGAACTTGAACGGCTCCGGGAAGCATTCTTCCACATAGTGCGAGGCTGTCTGCATCACCAGCACGCGCGCGCCCAGCGGCAGCTCAAAGTCAGCAAAAGCGCAGCTGTTCATCACATCGCGAACCGAAGAGGTGGCGACCGGATGCATCCGCAGCACTTCCAAAACGAACCGTCTCGTGACTTCTGTCTGCTCGCTGTTAAAGACTTCGCTGGCTGGATCGCCGTCGGCGAAGATAGCTTCGGCTTCGGCGCGAATACGTTCGTACAGATCGGGCTTCGTAGCCATCGTGTAGAGGGCGAAACCGAGCTCGTCACCGGTGTACAGGCTGAAGATGACCGGTGTCGAGAGCGCGAACCTGAGCGACGACTCAGGCAGCAGCTGCGGGTCACTCGCGTGCAGGCTGAGCAGGTCGTCAATAAGGTCGCGCGGACCGCCAGCGCGCTGCGTCGCCGTATGCGAGCGTTCAATCCGTCCCAAGTAGGTGTCCATGCGCTTCGCGGCGCGCCGCATTGCCGGGGTGTGCAGGAGGAACTTCGGCAGCAGCTTGGCGACGAGCGTGGACAACGCGCGTTCCTTGTAATCCATGAGGCTCTGGACGATGTCCTGGGACTCAATGCTGGCGATGATCGGCGAAATCTGAGAGTTTGCCAATAGCCGCGTCATCGCCTTTGCCTGATACGTTTCGCCGACGACCCATTCCGCCATGTGCGCCCGCGCATGGGCGTAGAGCGAGCCGAGGTGCTCTTCAAGCCTCGACGGGGCAAAGCTCGACTGAAGCGCCTTTCGCATCCTGAAGTGGTCCGAGTTGTCCAGCGCGTGGATGATTCCGTGCGAGCCGTACGCCCGCTCAAAGTTGTCGAGATACCTTGTCGAAGTCAAATGCAAGCGCCCCTCGCGTTGCGCCCAACGATTTGACTCGGGCCCGGCCAGGACCGTGATCGGCTGCTGGAACGGCTGGTGAACCTCAAAGACCGGACCGTACTCCCGGTACAGGTCCGCCATCAGCGCAGGCAGATTCCCGTCACGAATGTGCGGATTGCGCAGTATCCGCAGTGCCTTGACCCTGGGGATGTTCCGCTTCAGGCCGCTCTGTCGCACCAACGGACCGGCCAGGTTCTGAGCGACTGCTTCGGCGATGGCCTGTCCGATCAGGTCCATCCTGCAAACCAGCGCGATCCGCGCCTCCGCCTCTGGCTCCAGTTGGAAGATGAAGCGCAACACATCGCAGGTGTTGAGAAGCGAAATCAGGATCGCGTCGCGCGGGTCGGGAATCTCGTCTTCGAAGATGACCCGCGTGATGCGCGATCTGACGAATCCGGCTGCAGTCACTACCCCGCCTTCGCCTGGCTGATCCGATTGCCAGGCTGAGTGCGTCAGCGTCCAGAACTCGCCCTCGTGATGCTGCAGGATATCCATCTCGGCAAGCCGCTCGAGCGCAACATCAATAGACGTGTCGGCCCGAGGAGCGAGGACCTCGACCCAGTACTGCGCGTTGTGTTGGTCCGGGTCGGCGACGATTGCCTCAAGGATGGGGTCCAATGCCGCGTGACCCGTCGGCGTCGAGTCAAGCAGTTGCAAAGAGTCCATATCCGTGTCGATGCGACCGATCAGAGAGAGCTCTGCCAGCCCGGCGCCGACCATAGCGCAGTTCAAGTTCCAACCGCGCACCTGGCGAAAGTAGCCACTCTCTTCATTGAGCAGCATCAACACCAGTTCCTGAGGCAAGCTCAGCTGCCCCACCTCTGCCTCAGCAGTCCCCATGGTCATGTTCAGAACCTTCGCACGGAGTCACGCATTTCCAGCACGACACAACTCAAGTCGTCAACCACGCCGGATGCCGTCACTATATGACAACAGCACTTGGGAGGCCGAAACCGTGCTGATAGGGTGCAGACATAATCGCACCTGCGCGCCTGGCGCGCAGGCGAGCGATCTACTGTTCGTACATTGGAGTTGGCGCGTGACGCAGCGGTTGAGGCGGCTGCGCGCGCGAAGAGGGTTAACGGACGCACGTCAGTTCTAGTGTGCCTCCCGTTCAGCAGGTTGACCATGGCGCGGGCGTCGGGTTCGGCGCGTTCAGAGCGGTATCCTGACACTGACGACACACTCACCGACGAGGACGCCGCCATGACACTGACTAGGCCTGCCGACGAAGTCGCCCGGCTCGCCGACGAAATCTACGAGCGCGATATCCGCGCTCAGGTCGGGGCTGAGCACCACGGCGAGATCGTTGCCATCGATGTCGAGAGCGGCTGCTGGGGGCTCGGCCAGACGGCGACGGAGGCGCGGGAGCAGTTCGACCGGCAGCGCGCCGGCGTCACGGACGTGTGGGGTGTGCGAATCGGCCATTGCGCGCTGCACCACTTCGGCGGGTGCCCGATCCGAGGTGATCGGTGATCACCGGTCACGTGAACGCCGACTACGAGGCGATCGTCGTGGACAACCTGCACGGGCGCAGGGGCGAGACGCGACGGCTTGAGGCAGTCGTCGACACGGGCTTAAGCGGGTTTCTGACCGTAACTCCCGCCATCGTCACCGAACTGGCGCTGCCGTTCCTGATGATAGGTCGTGCGATCCTGGCGGATGGCAGCGAACCCCGGTTTCTGGTCCATTCCACCGTCGTGCTCTGGGACGACCAATCCGTCACCGACGACGTGGAGGCTGCGGACACTACGCCGCTGGTCGGGATGCGGCTGCTGGAGAGATACAGACTCTGCGCCGAGGCCCACGACGGAGGCGGCGTGACCATCCAGCCTTGCGCCGATTCCCCCAGCCGCCTCGTCCCCATCGGACAGCGATATAGATTGCGCCCATGCCTCCGACGCTCTTCGGCGCCGAGTTCGCCTCCAAGTGGCGATAAAGCGCCCGTCGCGAGCGAGCTTCTGCGCAGACTCACTTCGATGACCTCTGCGGTGGGGATTATATGGTATACTTGCCGTAGGTGAGGGAGAACAGATATGGCAAGCCG
>JAPPBN010000038.1:0-7151 GCA_026705025.1 Chloroflexota bacterium
GAGACCTCTACATCCGACTCGTCTTCCTGTTGCCGGTGGTCGTCTCGGTCAACGCTGTGGCCAAGTTTGAGCGCAGCGGACGCCGGGGCGCGCTGCAGCGTGAACAGGCACTGCTCAACGATCGGCTCGAACTCTCGCAGACGATCCACGACACGGCCGCCCAGGCCGCATACATGATCGGCCTCGGCGTCAACGAAGCGATTCGAATCGCGGGAACGAGCAACTCGGAACTCAATCAGACGCTGGAGGCCACTTCTTCCTTGACCAAGTCGGTGATGTGGGAGTTGCGACAACCGATTGACGCCGGCGCGCTCTTTGAAGGCGCCACGCTCAGTCGCGCCCTCCGTGCGCATGTCCTGACCTTCGGCGCGATTTCGTCCATGACCACCGAGTTGGAGATCGAGGGCGAGGAGCCGCCTCTGCCTGTGGACACTCGGACGCGCCTGTTCTCGATCGCCCACAACTCGCTGGCCAATGCGCTGCGCCATTCTTCGGCAAGTCGCCTAACCATTCGGTTGCAATTCGACGACGACGCGGTGCACCTCACGGTTAGCGACGACGGCGTTGGACTGCCGGACGACTACGAATCTCGCGGCCGTGGGCTCAGCAACATGAGGCGCAACGCAGAGCGAATTGGCGGGCAACTCCTAATCGAGTCCCCTGGTAAGGACCAGGGCACGACCATTACTTGTACCATCCCGGCGAAACCGTCCGGGACGCCCGCCAAGTCTGCCGAGTCGTCGACGTAAGGCGACTCCACGAACGGCGAATCCTGGAGGCCCACCAGAACGTGGGATCGGATCCGTGCCGGCTACAAGCTCGGGAGATCACAAGTGCATCACCTGTTTCGACAAGTGCGGTGAACCATCACCATGTATGATCAATCTGGTATTAAGATCAGTCGGCTGAGGCACTCTGGATGGCGATCCTGTTTGGTATTCGTTGAGAGACCTCGAGCATGGCGGCACAACGGGGACGGGATGACGACTTCCCCGGGGGCTCGACACTCCGTCCGAGACGCCATGTCAACGCGGTCCGCTGAGCGAGGCCCACTGTCAATCGTGGAGTAGGCAACGATGTCGCTTGCAGCATCTTCGAGCCAACCGTCCTCAGAGTCGAGCGAACGGGTGGACCAAGCTACGCCGATACGCGTCCTGCTGGTCGATGACCATTCCATCGTCCGTCAGGGGTTGAAGGAGATCCTCGACCGAACGGACGAGTACGAAGTCGTGGGCGAAGCCGCAGACGGCGTGCAAGCGGTGGAACTCGCCAAGGCGATCGCGCCCGATGTGATTCTGATGGACCTGATCATGCCGAACAAAGACGGCGTCGAAGCGAGCCGGGAGATCCTCGAAGCCGTGCCAACGACGCACATTCTGGTCCTGACCGCGTCAACCGCAGACGACGCAGTGATCAACGCGCTGGCAGCGGGGGCCTCGGGTTACCTCCAGAAGGTCTGCGATCGCGAGGATCTGCTCGCTGCGATCAGCGACGCCGCTGAAGATCGTTCGAGTGTCTCTGTTGGCATGCTCCGCCGGGCGCTTGGCGCCGGCCAGGCCGCTCCAACGAGGGGAACGGGCACAGGGGGCAAGCTAACAGCGCGTGAGCGAAGCATCCTGACCCATTTCGCGAAAGGCAACTCCTACGCCGAGGTTGCCGAGATCATGGGCAACAGCGCGGTCACAGTGCGGAACACCATCTATCGAATCGAGCGGAAGTTGGGTGTGACCACCAAGCAGGAAATCGTCGCTTGGGCTGCACTGAACGGGTTGCTGGACGATGACCTTTCGGTTCGGAAGGCTTCCAGTCGCGAGTAGAGAAGTCCGAGGCAACGCCCAGGGCGTCCTCTCAAGTTCCGGACCCGATCGACACGATCCTGTGCACCTCACGACCGTGCTGTCAACCTTGCGATGCGACCTGACCAACGCATGAGTTGCGACGGGACGCGGGGTAAGGGCGTGTCGGGCTGTGCGACACCTCCTGCAGATGCGGCTCGGTGCATCACCGGCTCAGCGAGACAAACGGGTACACATCGGCGACCGCTATGGCCAGCGCCCTCACTCGTCCGGATTGAGCGGAGCGACTGCGGGCGGCGGGCGATCGCGGTCACCGCTAATCCAGATGATGGCACCGCTCTGGATCGGGAAGTCTGTATCGGGATCTGGATGCGCGGGATCCGCGGGAGCATATGACAGCCAGCTGTGTTGGCCGTGCAGCCAGAGATGGATCGCTCCGGCGCCTCGACTGGCGAGCTGCGGAAAGAGCGCCGAGGCCAGGATCTGGTTGGGCGCGGTCCAGACGGTGAGGTCGCCAACAACGATGCTGGTCAGACCGTCCAGCCCGGTGACGTTCTCGGCCGCGGCCACCACCCTGACAACATCGTGCAGCTCGGACGTTGACGCGAGAAGCAATCCCTTACCAGAATCGCCGAGCACGAGGAACCTCGCGACGGCTACGCCGCGCACGATCTCATGCTCACGCGAACTGAGTTGGAGCATGTCCAACGAGCCCGCAGCATCGAACGTCACGCCGTCCCCGGGAACGGTCGGATCCGACGAAGCCACCAGCTCGCCGAACTGGTCACGCAGGACGACGGCCGCGATCAGGACTTCGCCAGCTGCCGCAATCAGTTCCACCCTCTCACCCTGACCAGGAACGTAGAAGAGCAGTCCCTTCAAGCCCTGTCCGAAGGTGAGTTTGGCGCCGGGATCGCTCTCGCGATAGAGCTCGAGCGAGAGGAACACGGGGTGACCGACGGCGATGATCTCGACGGCCGTGACGGCCGGCACCGGGATGCTGCTAAGCCTCAACTCGACTTGATAGTGACCGAGCGCTGCCTCCTTGCTCGACGTCGTCAACGAGACGACAACCTGATCTTCTTCACAATCGAGCGCCCGGATCGCGGCTAGCCGCCGCCGTTCCTCCTCGTCCGGTCCGTCTTCGTCGTCCTCGTCTTCCGGGTCGGGCGGATCGCACTGCTGTGGGCGCTCCGCTTCGATCAGCGACAGCTCCGCATCCTCAGGGCCGGCGACAACCTCAACTTCGACGTCTCGAGGGTTCAATTCAGTGCGGTTGCCGACCGAGTCGAGCCCGGTGACCACGATGTTGACCGTCCCGCCTGCGGAGGCGAGGTTTCCGCTCGGTTCTCCCGCTCTGAGCCCAGCGGGAACGCCGGCAAAGTTCAGCTCGAGTGTGTTCGAGCGAGCGTGGCCGTCCGCGCCGATCACGATCGCGTAGACGTCGATGTGACTGGCGTCCTGGCTGACGGGCCGGAGCGTGAACTGGGTGAGCGCGTTGGCAGGATTCGTCGCCGCATCGTCACCGCCGTAGCGCATTGTGTGTCGATTGGTCTCGCTCGGACGGTCGGACTCGCGCCCCATGTCAGCCTGGGTCGCGACGATGATGATCGAACTCACGTCATAGTCGTTGGCCATGTTGCCGAGCGAATTCTCGACCGATAGCTCGAGATAGGCCGTCTGGCTGCGCTTGAGCGAGGTCGAAATCCGCTTACCACGCTTCGCGTGGTCTTCCCGGCCCGGACGCAGGACGGCTGAGCCGATCGGATCCCCCGGATCGCCGATCTCCAGCTTGGCAATGGCGATCGGCAGCGGCTCGGCGTCTTCGACCACATCAACCATGGCGGAGATCGTCGCCTCCGCGTGCGCTGTGCCCAGCGGTATCACGAGCCGCGCGACCATCGGTCCGAGGTCCCCGTCAGCGTTCACGGGGCCGGCAAACTCGGTGCCAGCCAGATTGTTCCCGTCGAGCACAAACGGACCGCCGAAGGCATGCAGGAAGCGCAGAGTGTACGACTTGCCGCTGTCGGCGTCGCGGACCCAGATTTCAACCTCGACATCCGTCCCGGCCCCGACCAGGTCGTCCGAGTCACGGATAACGATGCCGACCTTGGGGGATGCTGCGTCGAGCTCGGACGGGTTGCCGATCTGCAGCGCTCCACAGAAGAAGATCCCTACGGAGATGACCGCCACTAGCCTTGCCAGTCTCTTGCGCCGGCGCCCCTCCCGGTCCGCGTGCCCGCTCGGCGCATTGAGAGGCAACAGGAACACCGGGGCCGCGAAAGCAATGCTCGCCGCGACAAGAGTGAAACCGCGTGAAGGATGTGTTCTACGCATCGTCGCTTTCACGCCCAATCGCCAAGGTCTTCCTGGCGCACCTCCTCCAGGTTGCCCCTCAAGAAGACAGCCTCAGCGCTGCAACTTATCGGTCGCGACCAGTCCTAGCGTCAGGATCTTGCGACAACTGATGAATGAGAATGTCACAATAGATCGACTGATTATGTGCACTCTGATAGCACCAACTGATGATATCTCAACTGATGTCCAATGCGACCGTCCAGCTACCTGACCTTGGTCCGGTCGATTGAGTCGGCGTTCACGGTCACTCGGCTCAGCTCCATCCCCTTCCCGGGAGCTTGAACCGCATGCTGGAGTCTGCCTACGCGATGGCCACAGCCGAATGAACCAGTCCTCGTTCTCCTGCTGGCTACCGTCACCGCAGAGATTGTTGTCAACAGGCTCAGCGACGATCGGACCGTTGCCGCAACAGCGGTGGTCGCTGGCGACATCCTCGACGATCGCCCGTATGCGACCTCAGGTTGGACATACCCCGTCCGCCGTCTTGATCTACATCCAGTACTCGCAGGATCGGGACCGTGTTCACCGCCATTTTCGTCATTGCCTGGCTGCTCAATGCGGGCCGACGAGGCGAACTCCAAAGGCGCTTCCTCACCTCTACTCTGCGCGAAGGAGCCAGGCCTATCTGCCCGACGGCGTGATGATTGACTCAGCGCGGCAAGCATTGTGGAGCCTGCCCATCGATCGGAGCCAGAATTGGACAATCCTGGGCCAGCCCGCTAGCGCCAGATTTCTGTGCGGCTCGATCAGTTCCTTGGTGGGCGATCTGATCCAACGCGCATGATCACATCGGATCAAGCGTGGTCGCACCTGGCATGCCGAGTGACGAAGCCAACAGGCTCCGTCCCGTGGAACTGCTCGAAGGCATTCCTAAGGGGTGTCCCACCAAATTCCTCGCTCAACTCCAGACGAGAGGTACGCCGGGTGCTCCGTAGTCCGAACAGACACTCCATGGCCCCAAGCTCTGTGGTGCATTTCGAGCCAGGACACGATGGCACGCACCCTTCGTGCCGGTCGGTTCAGCCACCTGTGAGCAAGCGAACGGATGCCGACCAGGACCCAGGCGGGTCGGCCGGGGAGCCACACATCCAACGTAAACCGCAATTCGAAGGTTCTCGATGTAGTCCAGTTCGGTGGGCGTAACGCTACCGAACTGCGAACTTTCGCTTGGGAAGTTGTCCTGTAAAGGATGCGCAATACACCCAGAGCGTGTCAGTCGGGCGTCTAACCTCTCCGGTAGCGCGAGGAGCGTCGCCCATTCGGGCGGCCGAGCAACGCCAAGTGCTCATGGTAGCGACTCGGCGGAAGGTGGACGGCCTCGCGAGCGGACGATCGAAGCCCGCCCGTGCCGGCTGCGGTACCATGCCCGGCAGAGGACGCCGATGACGACCGCCAAGCAAACCCGACGTCGCAGCCCCCTCCGGCTGCCCGACATCCCCAGGCGGGAGCCTGACGAAGTGACCGCCTACGACCACCTGCATCAACCCGGCAACGCCCACCATTTGGCTATGCACTTGATCGACCAGGGCGCCGACCCGGAGCGTCTGTTGGTGACCGCCGACCGTTGGATCGTCCAAGATCTGCCCAGCTTTCGCGAGCGTGCCCGCTATCCCGACCTGCTGGTCGCCTTCGACGTTGATCCCGAGCGCTACCGGGCCAGCAACGGCTACGTGATCGTCGAGCAGGGCAAGCCGCCCGACTTCGTGCTGGAGATCGCCTCAGCCAGCACCGGACAGACCGACATCGGGGCCAAGCGCGACGACTACGAGACGTTCGGCATCCGCGAGTACTGGCGCTTCGACGAGACCGGCGAGCATCACGGTGAGCGGCTGGCCGGTGATCGCCTGGTCGGAGACCGCTACGAGCCGATTGCGATCAACGCGCTGCCCGACGGCACTCTGGAGGGCTACAGCGAGGCGCTCGACCTCAAGCTTCGCTGGCAGGCCGGCTCCCTAGGCTGGCACCATTCAAGCGACGGACGACACATCGCCACGTTCGCGGATGAGCGAGCCCGAGCCGAGAGAGCCGAAGCACGCTCCGACGCGGCCGATGCACGCGCCGAGGCTGAACGGCGGGCCCGCGCGACGGTCGAAGCCCGAGTGCGGGAACTGGAGGAGCGACTGCGCGGGACCGGGACATAACCCCCAAGGGGCGGCGCGATGCCCGACGCATGCGCTCGGCCCAGTCCGGTTGGGTTGGCGCGTCGGTCTCGGAGGACGCCCGGCTGGCCCGAGTGCGCCCTCGGTCGGATACTGAGTCAGCTGGATGTCCATGTACGCGCATCTGACCGGTGTAGACGACACGAATCCGCATCCCTCCTTTGCGGATTCGACCGGCCCATCGAGAGAACCGGCGACGCCATACTCCGTTCGACTGCGAGGAGAACGAAGATGCCCTGGAGAGACATCAATCGTGCCCAGGGCTGGCTGATGCCGCCCGCGCTTGAGGAGCTCGTGGAGGAGGACCATCCGGTCCGCGTGGTCGCCGCGTTTGTCGAAGCGCTCGGGCCCGAGCAGTGGGCCGAGATGGAGATCAGCCTCCTGCCCCAACGGATGGGTGCGCCCGCCTACCATCCCCGCCCCCTGCTCGCGCTCTGGCTCTACGGCTTCATGGTCGGCACCCGCTCCTCGCGCGGCTTGGAGCGGGCCTGCCGCGAGCAGCTGCCGTTTATCTGGCTGGCCGGCGGCCTGACTCCCGACCACAACACCCTCTGGCGCTTCTGGCAAGCGCACCGGGACGGACTGCGCCGCCTGCTGCGGCTGACCGTCGAGCTGGCGGCCGAACTCGGCCTGGTCGATTGGACGCTGCAGGCCGTGGACGGCACCAAGATCCAGGGCGACACTTCCAACCGCTGGACGCTCGACGCCGAGCAGCTGGAGCGGCTCGAGCGGCGGGCGACGAGGCGGATCGAGGCGATCGAGCAGAACCAGCAGGTCGGCAACGCCGCCGCCCCGCTCTGGACCGACGAGCTCGCAGAGTGCCGCAAGCTGCAGCAGC
>JAPPBN010000052.1:0-6572 GCA_026705025.1 Chloroflexota bacterium
TGCTCGTCGTGGCGTTGTTCTATCTCTTCTTCATCCGCCCGACGCGCTCGGAGGAGCGCCGTCGACAGCGCGACCTGAACGAGTTGCGCGTCGGCGACACCGTGCTGACTCGCGGAGGTCTGATCGCTGAAGTCGAGGGTGTCGAGACGCCCGAGGACGGTCCCATGGTGGTCCTGCTGCGCCTCTCGGAGAACGTCGTGGTTCGTGCGCGAACCGGGGCAGTCGAGGAGCGAATCAGCACTGGGCCTATTGACGACGTCAGCGACGAGGCCGATTCCTGACGAGCGGCAGCCGGGTTGGCTGAACACAACCGCCTGGCTACTTATGCTGAACCGACATAAGCGGGATAGAGTGCGCAGAGCGCTCTCGATGCGTCGGCCCTATTCGCCGGCGCGCGCCAGCGGCTGATGGGTGGCACGATCGGCAATGCAGCCGGTAATCGACTTCTTCCGACGATTCAAATTCCGCGACGCGTACATCTTCGCGGTGATCCTGATCCTGACCGCGTTCGCCATCGCATCAGCCTGGCCAGGTAATCCCGACCGCTACCTGCCCAGCTTCATTCCCTGGCCCTCCGGCGGCGGCGTCTCGGTTGCGGACTGGGAACGAAATGAGTTTCGTCTTGGCCTGGACCTCGCAGGCGGCGTCTCGATCACCCTTGAGGTTGCGGGCGAGGCGGCGCCGGTCCGGCGCGGAGAATCCCTGAACCAGTTCCTCGACCGCGAGGGCGTTTCGCTGGACCAGATTCTCAGCCTCAACCCCGCGCTGGCTGAGCTGGAGAATGAGTCCTACGACTTGCCCTTGCCCGAGCGCATCGCCGAAATCGTCCTCCCGCTCGACGTCGACGACGCCTCAATCGAGGAGGCGGTCGAAGAGTCGCGTCGGGTGATCGAGGAACGAGTCAACGGCTTCGGCATCTCCGAGGCGGAAGTGACCGTTGTCGGCGCGGACCGAATCAACGCTCAGATTCCAGGCGTGGACGCCGACGAGGCGTCCGACCTGGTCGGTTCCACCGCATTGCTCGAGTTCCGCTCCATTGACCCGGCCCAACCGCAGCCGCAGCCGCCGCTCGACCGCCTGCAGGTCGGCGCCGCGATCGACGACGTCTGGGATGCAACCCTGCCGCGCGACGACAGCCGCTTCGTGCGCCGCGTGGATCCGTACTTCATTCCCCCGCCGGACGAGGACGTGATCGTCGCGAACGGCGTGCGCTGGTTGCCCGCCTCGGGCATCAATGCCGAGGGGCTGACCATTCAACTTTCCGGTCGACACCTGATCGCCGAATCGATTTCGCGGACGATCGATCAGGGCGGTTCTCCGGCTCTGTTGTTCGAGCTGGACGACGAGGGCGCGCGGCTGATGGAGCAGATCACCCGCCGGCTGTTCGAGAGCCGCGGTCTGCTCGGCATCTTCGTCGATGGCCGGCTGATTTCGAGTCCGTCGGTCAACGCGGTGATCTCCGACAGCGGAATCATCAACGGCCTCTCCGAGGAGGACGCGGTCACGCTCCGGCGCCAACTTCGGGCCGGCGCCTTGCCGATCAACCTGCGAGTGCTGCAGAGCACGGAAGTGGCGGCAACGCTGGGCGAAGACTCGGTGATCGATACGGTCCAGGCCGGGGTTGTCGCCTTCGTTGCAATCGTCGTCTTCATGATGATCTACTACCGCGTGCCCGGAGTGGTCGCGGCGCTCGCACTGCTCGTCTACGCCGCGGGCGTCATGGCCACGTTCAAACTGGTGCCGATCACGCTGACCCTGGCCGGTGTCGCCGGTCTGGTGCTGTCTATTGGCTTCGCGGTCGACGGCAACGTGCTGATCTTCGAGCGGCTCAAGGAGGAGCTGAGGTTGGGGCGCAGCCTCTCGGGAGCGGTCGAGACCGCCTGGGCGCGAGCCTGGCCGGCGATTCGAGACGGCAACGTGTCGACGATCATCACGGTCGCGATCCTCTGGCTGTTTGCGGACGCCCTGAACCAGAACCTGATCAAGTCCTTCGCCCTGGCCTTGCTGGTCGGTACGGGCTTCAGCTTCGTCACCGTGATCTTCGTCACCCGCAACTTCATGACCATGGCCGTCAGCACCGGCTGGATCCGTGGATTGCGGCCGTTCGGTGTGCGCCAGATGACCGTCCGGCCGCGCGCCGGCGAGGCGGGAAGCGGTGAAGGGGGCAGCCCAGCATGATCGATTTCGTCGGCCGCCGCCGCGTCTACGCCGTGGTCTCACTGCTGATGATCATCCCCTCGTTGATCGGACTCGCACTGTGGCAGTTCGAAGCAGGCCTCGACTTTGCCGGCGGCCTGGAGACGGAAGTGCGCTTCCTTGGCGACACCGATCTTGATGACGTGAACGAAGCAGTCGCGGGCATCGAGGGAGCCCCGGAAGGTACCCGGTTCTCGGCGAGCGAAGGCGAGGACGGCGCGTTCGTCGTCAGCGCCTCCTACGAGTCCGGATCTCTGGACGACGGCTTCGCGATCGCCGATCTGATCGGATCCCGGCTGGGCGCAGAGTTGCCGGCGAGCGTCAGCCTCGGTCTGGACGTCGATGAATCGGAAGTCCGCACCGAACTCTGGTTCCCCGGCCAGGTGAGCCAGGACGCGGTCAGGGCCGCATTGGAGACCGTCGGACTCGGCGGCGCCAGGATCCAGGCGACCGCGGACTCGGCCTTCCGGCTTCGGGTTGAACAGCCGTCGGACGGCGATCTGGAGCGACTGCGACAGCGAATCAACGATTCGCTGCGTGGCGAGATTGGCCCAATCGTGGTCCTGCAAAGCTCCTCGGTTTCGGGGACGCTATCGGTCGAGATCGCGCGGGACGCGGGCGTCGCACTCGCCGTGGCCGCCGTTGCGATCCTGATCTACATCTCGCTCGCCTTCCGCCGTCTGCCCAATCCCGTGCTCTACGGCTCGGCGGCCATCGTCGCCCTGCTGCACGACGTCACCATCGTCGCCGGCGCGTTCGCGATCGGAGGCCAGCTCGCCGGCCTCGAGGTCAATGCGATGTTCGTCACCGCGCTGCTGGCGATCATCGGCTACAGCGTCAACGACACGATTGTCGTCTTCGACCGAATCCGTGAGAACCTGTTGCTCGATCCACGCGAGGACTTCCGCCGAGTCGTCAACGCGGCCATCACCCAGTCGCTCGGACGTTCACTCAACACCTCGATCACCGTGGTCCTGGCCCTGCTCGCCCTCTTGCTCATCGGCGGCGTCACCATCCGGCCGTTCGTCGTCGTGCTGTTCATCGGCACCGTCGCCGGCACGTACTCGTCGATCGCGGTGGCGAGCCAGATCGTCTTCCTCTGGCAGGACGGCACCCTACCGCGCCTGCTGCGCCTGGGCGGAGAGCGCCGGGTCGTTCGGCGGGTCGAGCGCCGGGTCTAGCCGCGCCAAAGAACCCTGGCGTCGCCCACCCTTCGGGTGACGCGGGTGGTATCGAGATGCTCGAGGAACGCCTGCGCGATCTTGCGGCTGGTGCCCAGGCGATCGCGCACTTCCGCCAGCGTCGCCCGTTCCTGAGCCTCGAGCAGCGTTCGGGTCTCGGCGACCATGTCGTCGAAGGTCTGCCGCTCGAGGTTGACGCCGCCCTTCAGCCTCACGATCAGGCCCTGCGCCTCGAGATACTCCAACAGATCTCCATCGAACGCGGCATCGGTATCGGGCCGCACGCCCTGATCCCTGAGCCGCGACAGGAGTGCATCAACCAGCGCCTGTTGCTCATCAGAGAGGGCGACTCTGCGGTCGGGAAGGTCAAACGAACCGTCGCGGACCATGAGCTGTCCGGAATTGGACATCAGTTCCTGCAGAAATGCGAAGGCTCGCTGGGGTAGGTTGATACGGCTGCGTAGGTCTTCTCGCGGCAAGCCCGCCCGAAGCGGATATGAGTTGACATAATCCGTTACTGTCGCTTCGGCGCGCGCGGTGAGCGCGCCCAGACCCGCATCGGAGATCAATACTGCGGAGTCAGACATTCCTGCCTCGTCGAGCACGACGACTGCTCCACCTGAGACCTGGCGTTCAAGCGCAGCAGTCGCATCTTCGACTGCCAGTTCGCTGCGCGCGAGCAGGTCGCTCCAGCGGACTGGCTCCATTCGTTGCAGGACGGTCAACAGCGTGTCGTCGGGAGACCCGTCGAGCAGCCGCTGCAGGGCCTGGAGCGTTGACTGATCGTTGCGATGGTGGCGACGCGGCCGGGTGTCGACGATTCTGCCGCCGGCGACAGTGGCTTCGGCGGAGCGGAGCACGAAGTGATCACCGCGCGCGGCGGCGATCGGCCGTTCCAGACGCAGCTGCGCCCAGGTCGAGTCGCCCGAGGCCAACAGATCGCCTTCGAGCAGCCGGATCCGCGCCTGCACCTCATCCGCGCCGACGTGCAGGGTGCGGGTCGCGTTGTGCGGCAACGTCCTCGATGCACCGGCCACTGCGCGGAGCCGGATGTCGATTGCTGAGGTCGGTTCTAGCCATCCTGGCGAGGTGAGCACCATGCCTCGCTCGATGTCGTTGGCGGACACGCCGCTGAGGTTGACTGCCGTGCGAGCGCCCGGCGGCGCTGTGTCGAGGGTTTCCTCATGTGATTGCAGCCCTCGCACGCGGCACTCGATCCGACCAGGTTCGATTACCACCGGATCGCCGACCGAGATTTCTCCGTCAAGGAGGGTGCCGGTGACCACTGCGCCGAACCCGGAGATGGAGAATGCGCGGTCGATGGGCATTCTGGGTCGATCCTGGTCGGCAATCGGAGGCAGGTCGTCGATCTGCGAGTCGATCAGGGCCCGGAGTTCCTCAACCCCGACACCCGTCAGCGCAGAAACCGGCGCGATTGGTGAACCGGCCAGCGCGGTGTCGGCCAGCAGTTCGACAATCTCCTCTTCAACCAGGGCGAGCCATTCTTCGTCGACAAGATCCGTTTTGGTCAGGGCGACGAGGCCGCGGTCGATGTCGAGCAGATCGAGGATGTCGAGATGTTCTCTGGTCTGGGGCATGACGCCCTCGTCGGCCGCGATGACGAGCAGCGCCAGGTTGATTCCGCCGACGCCGGCGAGCATGTTCTTGATGAACCGCTCGTGACCGGGCACGTCGACGATGCTGACGGCGCGGCCGGAGGGGAGCTCGCACCAGGCGAAGCCGAGATCGATGGTCAGGCCGCGGGCCTTCTCCTCGGCCCAGCGATCGGGATCGATGCCGGAGAGCGCCTGGACCAGGGCGCTCTTGCCGTGGTCGACATGCCCAGCGGTACCAATCACGTACACGCGTTTACCCTGACCCTCAGTCAATCCCTATCGAACGAGGATATGTGCGATGAAAGCGATTGTTGTCGATCCGCCGGGCAAGACGTCCGATTCTCTGCGACTGGCAGACGTGCCCGACCCGCAGCCGAGCGACGAGGAAGTACTGCTTCGAGTCCACGCCAGCGCGCTCAACCGGGCGGACATGATGCAGCGGATGGGCAACTATCCGGCTCAGCATGGAGCTTCGGAGATTCTGGGACTCGAACTGGCCGGCGAAGTGGTCGAGGCCGGTTCGCAGGTTCAGGGTCTGACGGTCGGGGACCGCGTATACGGCCTGTCGGGAGGCGGCGGGTACGCCGAACTGGCGACCCTGCACCAGTCGTTGGCGATGCCGATACCGGATGAGCTGACCTATCACGAGGCGGCTTCGATTCCGGAGGTCTTCTTCACGGCGAACACCGCCGTTCGCACGCTTGGAGAAACGCTGCCGGGTGAGCGGATCCTGATTCACGCGGGCGGCAGCGGGGTTGGCATTGCGGCGATCCAAATTGCCCGACTGATTGGCGCGGAGGTCTGGATTACGGCCGGTTCGGAGGAGAAGTGCGAGCGCGCTCGCGACCTGGGCGCCGACATGACGATCAACTATCGCGAACAGGACTTTGCCGAAGTGGTGCAGGAGCAGACCGAAGGCAGGGGCGTGAACGTCATTCTCGACGTGATTGGTCGCGATTACTGGGAGAAGAATCTGCGCTCGCTGTCGATGGCGGGCCGGCTGGTCCTCGTCGGATTGATGGGCGGTGCGGTGGCTGAGACGAATCTTGGTCTGCTGATGCAGAAACGGCTGCGGGTGCATGGGACCGTGATGCGGTCGCGACCGCTGATCGATCGGGCCGAGATCACGCGCGACTTCCAGCAGCACCTGGAACCAGCGATCGTCAGCGGCGAGATGAAGCCGGTGATCGATTCGGTGTTTCCTCTGAGTCAGGCCGCCGAGGCGCATCAGTACATGGCCGAGAATCGGAACTTTGGGAAGATTCTGCTGGATTGCATTGATATCGCGTGAGAGGACGCGGTCGCGTCGTGGTGTGATGGGGAGGAGGGGGCGTCGGCAAGAGCGCCGGTGTGTCTGCGTGCGGCGATCGCGGTCTAGGCCCCGCATCAAGTGCGGGGCATCGGAATAGGGTTTAGCCAGCGGCGTGGGTGTGGATTGGGGGTGAGTTGGCGCTCCGGCGGGTTGGGCGGGGGAGTTTGACGGGGGGATGGATGGGTTCTGCGGGAATTTTTTCTTGTGGGGGGTGAGATTGGACGATCTCCTGCTCTGGACTGGAGATCGTGGAATTGGGGGGTTCAA
>JAPPBN010000040.1:0-56256 GCA_026705025.1 Chloroflexota bacterium
GTGCAGGTCAGCGTGGCCGTTGTTGCGGATGTTCTCGATCATCTCGCGCCAGCGGTCCTCGGGCATGACCAGCGTGAAGTCGAGATCCTCTTCGTCGGCTGAGGTCGAGATGTCGGCGATCTCGGGAATCTCGTAGCCGTCGAAGACCAGCTTGATCGTGGTCTCGCCGACGTTCACGCCCATGGCGCAGTCCATCATTCCGAAATCGCGCCAGTGCGGATCGTCCTGGACGGTGTCGCGTAGCTCTTCAAACCACTCGACTGAGGGAAACTGCGGCATGCTTTTCTCCGGTGGATGTCGTTTGTTGGTACGTCGCTGATCTTAGCAACCGCTCGTGAAGCGTCGAGAGCGTGCTACTCCGCCCAATCGTCTTCGTCGGATGAGCGAGGGGGACGGAACAGATCGCCGATGGCTACGACGCCCGCGGCGGTGAGTGCCAGCAGGCCGAGTGCCTTGAGGTGTAGCCGGCGAGCTCGTCCCAAATCCTTGAGATCGGGCGCGGGGCGCTGCCAGCCCACAGAGCGGCCGTTCCAGGATGTACGTCGGTCGAGTGCCACGGACATGGCGGTGACCGGGATTGGAGTTTCGGAGCCGAGGGCCAACTCCTCGAGTTCCGGCGGCTGGAGGTCGGATCGGCCGCGGGCGGCGAGCGTTGCGGCGGCGGCGATGGCGTCTCGGCCACGTCGCACAGAGACGAGGCGGCGGGCGGGATCGAGCATGGCCGTCAGTGGTCCTTCTGTTCCCGGACCGGCCATCGGACCGCCCAGGGACTCAACGGCGGCGTAGGCCACGGCGCCGGACAGATCGAAGGCGGCGTAGGCGGCCCAGGGGCCAACGACGCTCTCGCTCGGGGCGTTGGCGAGCCTGCCGATTTCAGCTTCAATTCGTTCGCTGTCAAGCGCGGCCACGGGCCGGCCATCGGCGTCGACCGGCGCGTTGGCCATTTGCCGCTGGACGGCGTCGGACGCTCGTACGCCGCGCCAGAGGTCGAAGGTGAGCGCGAGCACCGCCGCCTGGATCAGAATCGAAAGCAGGCGTCCACTACCGGCGGGCCGGCTGCGCTCGATCAATGCGGTGGCGCGAATGATCACCAACGACGCCGCGAACGGCGCGAAGACTCGCAACCGGGGCGGCAGGGATGCGAGCTGACGACATTGCGCCAGCGCCCAGGCCATCCAGGTCGGTCGGCCGTCGGGCGGCGGGCCCAACAGGTAGTTCACCAGGGCCTGAAGGATCAGGGCCAAGCCAAATACCGAGAGTCGGTCGGCAGAGCGTCGCATTGGTCTTTGAGCATATCCGCCGACCCAAGCGAGACCCCAACTGTGTCGTGGTTCACACTGATTACTGGCGTCGAAGCGGTTATTGGCGGGTTGCCCACCGCGAAGCGAAGAAATAGTTCGGGAGTTCGTGAAAAAGTTGACAAGCGACGTTTGGGCGGCGCATAATGTGCATCGTTTCACAAACCTCCCGGTTGTGCAGTCATTCACAAGGTTGGACTGCACTGCCGGTCGAGTCGGAAAGCGAGAAGGCCAAATGCCTGTCACCCCTCCGTCGAAGTGCCCGCGCTGCTCAGGCATGATGCTTGTCGAGTCAGACGCCCACAGCGTCTATTCGAGCTGCCTGTCGTGCGGGTACGTCTACGAGAGCAGCATCATTTCGGTCTTCGAGCTTGAGCGTGAGCAGGCCGTCGAAGAGGGCCGCCAGCGCCGCCGCCAGCCGTCCCACGGCAAGCTCCGCCTCTAACCAATACCTCCGACCCAACGGGTCTCCCTGTTGAGCCAGCCCCGAGCTGGCAATTCTCCTCCGCGTTAGCCTGACATCCGTGCACCTCCGATGCTTTGGCGGTGGCGCCGCGGTTGGAGCTGGGCGCGACGCGTGGAAATTCGCGAGTATCACAAGGCCACCCGCTGCGACCACCGAAGCCGTTTGCGGCGATGCCGCGAACCTCTGCTGGGACAGTGTCAGTATTGCGCCCGCGGCTTCTGCGCCCGGCATGGGCATGTGCTTGATGACGGTCAGGAAGTCTGTGTTGAAGATCGCTGCCAGCGCCTGCAGGCGGAGGTCGAACAGCATCTGTTGTTCAAGGCTGCCGCGAGAGTGTTGAACCAGCAAGGACAATGCGGCGAACCGGAGTGCGCGGCAGCTCATGCCTTGCGTTGCGACCGCTGCAATTGCCGGTACTGCGGCGAACACATCCGCCAGGTGATTATGACCGTTCCGCGGGGCGGAGAGATGCAAACCGAGGCGGTAGCGATGTGCGACCACTGTCGCGCCCGTTTGCCGCTATGGGCTGAGGAATGATCTGAGGATCTCCTCGTCGTGCGGGAACACCGGCACGGGACGGCGCCGGTCCGGATCGGTTGGTATCCAGGCGGCGGCCAGGGCCTCAGGCCCCGGACGCAGGGAGCCGCCGATCGGCCGGGCGCAGTAGGCGATCACGATAACCTGTTCACCGGTCTTCGACCAGACTCCGAGCAGTTCGTCGATTTGCACCTCGATCCCGGTTTCTTCGCGCACTTCGCGGATGGCGGCGTCCTCGACCCGTTCGCCGGCGTCGACAAAGCCCGATGGCCAACTCCAGCGATACATCGCCGGTTCGTGGTTGCGGCGGACGTAGAGCAGCCGACTGTGTTCGTCGGAGACGAGGGCCACCGCCGCGACCTTGGGATCGACGTAGTTGACCCAGCCGCAGTCATCGCAACCGCTGGTCTTGACCAGCCTGACGGCGCATTGCGGGCAGAACATTGGAGGAGGCGGCATGTTGTCCCGCCAGAACGGGCTGCGCCGGACCGCGGCTAGAAGACCGGCAGCGAGACCCGTTCGAAATGCTCGTAGAAGCGGCCGTCGGCCGAGCTCCAGCGCTTTTCGACGTTGGCGATGAAATCTTCGCCGCGGTCACCAAACTGCGAGACGTGGTGAGTCAACGCGCGGATCTTGGTCTGGATGACGTCCGTGATATCGATGTCGTAGTTGGCCTGCATGCTGCCCCAGATAAAGAGTTCAGCGACCTTGTGACATTCGAGTCCTTCTTCAAGGTGCTCGGGGAAGTTGAGCCGGTCGCGCGCCGTCGGATAGACCGCGTCAATTGTCATTTCACCGGTGCAGCGATGGTCGCGGTGATTGATGAACCCGCGCCACTCCGAGAGCGGGTCGGCCGGGTCGGCCTCCAGCGCGCGGCGGTGGACGATGTCGGTCGAATGGGTGAAGACCGCATGCGGTTGAATCTTGCGGATTGCCCTGACGATGCCGCCCAGGTATTCGCGGGTGTACTCCAGCTCGCCGTCCTCCCCGCCCAGGAAAGTGCAACTCAAGACCCCCAGTGCGTCGGCTGCGTTGCGCTGCTCCACCTCGCGCATCGGGACCAGGCGTTCAGAGGTCATTTCCGGATCGGCGGTGCCCTTTGCGCCGTTCGTCACGACGAGGTAGTGCATCTCCCAGCCGAGTGTGGTCCAGAGCGCTGCGGTGCCGCCTGCGCCGAAATCAGGATCGTCGGGATGAGCGGCGATCACCAGTCCGACCTTGTTGTCGGTTTCGGGAGGCATGTTCATTGGGATGTTCTTTCCGCAGGAAGGACGGGACGAGGGGTTGACATGACCAGCGTATACGCGCACAATGAACGGGAAAGGTCAGAACGGCCGTTCCGCACACGTGCTCGGAGAGATGATATACTCGGTTATGTCACCAAGAGTCCGTGCATCACCGTCACTGCGCGAACATTCGGCACAGCTCTATCGAACGGGAGATCTTGAACATGTCAGACCAGCCCAGCAACAGTAGCCCGGATGCGCCGTTGGCGCGTCGTCGCGGCAAGCGCGGTCCGCGCTCCGACAAGCCGGAGCGCATCCTGGCGTTCCTCCGCGACTATTTCGCTCGCTACCACTATCCGCCCTCGGTTCGCGACATCGTTGACGGCTGTCAGTTGTCCTCGACGTCAGTGGCCGACTACAACTTGAAGATTCTCGAACGCGAGGGTCACATTCGCCGCGACCGGGAGCGGGCGCGCACGATTTCGCTGACGCAGCCGGTTGAACCTGTTCAGCCGACGCAAGTCGAGCGGAGCGTTGCTTCGCTGACCGTACCGCTGCTCGGTTCGATTGCGGCGGGTACTCGCTCGCTGGTTCCCGAGGGCGTCGACGTTGAACACGCCGAGAGCAAGATCGCGGTCACGTCGGACATGCTGGCCGGCCGCGACCCGGAGCGCGTGTTCGCGCTCACCGTTCGCGGCGACTCCATGATCGACGCCCTGATTGCCGACAACGACACGGTGATCCTTGAAGAGGCGCAGAACATCTCCAATGGGCAGATGGCAGCTGTCTGGCTGCGCGAGGAAAACGTCTGCACTCTCAAGCGGCTGTATTACGAGCGGGGCCAAGTTCGACTGCAACCCGAAAACCCGACCATGGACCCGATTTTCACCAACGAATCGAACATGCTGATTCAGGGCCGTGTCGTGTCGATCATTCGCCGTCCGCACTGATCTGAGCGGCTCCGAGGACATTCCTCCCTGGTGATCGTTCGGCGTGTGCGTAGACTGAACTCGTGCCGCCAGTTCTGACCATCGACGACGTCAGTATTGAGTACAACACGCGCGAGGGCCCGGTCCGCGCAGTGCGTGGGGCCTCGCTGACGCTGGAGCGCGGCGAGATTGTCGCACTGGTCGGCGAAAGCGGCTCCGGCAAGACCACGTTGGGTCTGGGCATACTGCGCATCCTGCCGCGCAACGCCGATCAAACCAGTGGCACGATTCGCTACGAACATCGCGATGTCGGCGAGATGGACCGCCACGAGTTGCAGCGCATCCGCGGCGACCAGATCTCGATGATCTTCCAGGATCCGATCGCGGGGCTGAATCCGATCATCACGGTCGGACAGCAGGTCGAAGAGGTGATCACGTCACACCGCACAGTGAGCAAGGTTGAGGCTCGAGAGCGATCGATCGAGGCGCTCAACGCAATGCGTCTGCCGGATCCACTCAGGGTTGCCAAGTCGTTTCCGGGCGAGCTGTCCGGCGGGATGTGCCAGCGGATCATGATCGCGATCGCCACCGCGCTCGATCCGCAGGTGTTGATTGCCGACGAGCCGACCGCTTCGCTCGACGTCACCGTCCAGGCCCAGATTCTCTACGAACTGGAACGCCTGCGGGATGAACGAGGCACGGCGATCCTCCTGATCACACACGATATGGGCGTTGTCGCCCAGATTGCCGAGCGGGTCGCGATCATCTATGCCGGCAAAGTGATGGAGGTCGATGACGTCATTCCGCTGTACCGACAGCCCCGACATCCGTACACCTGGGCGCTACTGGATACGCTGCCGCGACTGGACCGGCGCCGCGGTTCGCGGCTGCGGCAGATCCCGGGCGGACTGCCCGACCTGGCCAGCGAGGAAATCGGCGAGCACTGCGCCTATCTCGATCGGTGCCCGAAGGCGCTGACCCAGTGCCGGACCGACAGCGAACCGGAGTTGAAGGAAGTGATTGGCGGCCGGATCAGACAGCGAGTCGCCTGTTACAACCCGGTGCTCGAGGTCTGAGTTGCGTTCTCAACGGCGGGCGCCGGCGAGGTCGGCGACGAGAAGCTCGACCGCCACGTCCTCGGTCAAACCGCCTTCGTCGCGTCGGTAGCTGATGATTGCCTCTTCAGCCTCGAGGATGCGGGTCAGCGCGGCATCGGCCGAGGTTTGCGTGTAGGACTGGGCCTGACGCCGCAGGCGGCGGGCCAGCCAGGCGAAGTTGGCGCCGGCCGCCTGCTGGATCTCGTCGTTGGAGCCGCCGCGATCGATGACTTCTCTCGTGACCACGATTTGCCGAAATGTGCGGGCCAGCATCTGGATGATTCGCGCTTCAGGCTCACCCTCGGCTCTGACGCCGTCCAGGGCGCGCATGGCGTCAGCGAGGCGCCGCTCTGCGACGGCGTCGACCAGGTTGAAGATGGAGACCGAGCGGGTCGCCGGCACCATCGCTTCGACGATGGTCTCGTCGACGTTCGCATCGCCCGCGTACAGGGACAGCTTGTCGACGGCCTGAGTCAGCGATCCACGGTCGCCGCCCGCGCGCTCCACCAGCGTCTGCGCTGCATTCCGGGTCAGGTGTAAGCCGCGACGACGCACCTCGCCACGCAGCCACTCCAGGGCTTCTTCCGGCTTGAGCCGGGCAAATTCTCGCGTGTCGGCGAGGGGTTCGATCAGCTGGAGCATCGGATTGCCGCGACGCACCTCGTCTTCGACAAAGACGAGGATCGTGGTCGCGGGGATTTGTTCCAGCACCTCAGGGAGGCCGTCCCATTCCCCCAGCTGGCGGCCGCCGCGTCGCAGCACGCCGAAGCGCGCGCAAAGCCCGTCGACCCGGACCCAGCGGACGCCGCCAAGGAACGGGGCCGCCGCCACCGCCGCGCCCAGTTCGGCTAACGAGAGTCGGGCCCCGTCGAAACTGACGGAGTTGTTGACCAACGCGCCGTCGGCGTCATGCTCGCGCCTGAGCGCCGCGACTGCTTCCAAACGGGCGAACCGATCCTCGCCGTAGAAGAGATAGACCGCCATGGCCTGAGCCTAGCGAGAGGATTCTCGCTCAAGCGGTCGGCCGGCTCAGGACACCAGGCTGCGTCGCGCTGGCCAGAGTCGTGCGCACCTCGGCGATCGCCTCGGGCAAGCTGTCGATTTCCACAGCTTCGTTCGGTTCCAGGAACAACAGGATGCAGCGCTCGACCGTTCGGTGGAGCGATTCCTGAAGGATCAGCGCGTAGGCGGCAGCCTGCAGACGATAACGCTCGGCTGCTGCGGCCACTGATTCCCCGGGCTGTAGTGCGTCGGTCTTGTAGTCGATGACGACGAGATTGCCATTGGGCAGCTCGTAGAGGAGGTCGATGAACCCGTCGAGCAACACGCCGTCAACCTCGACCGCGGCGTAGAGTTCGCGCCAATAGCGATTGGCGTCAACCGCCTGTCTGACCACGTGACTGTGGGTCGCTCGCATCGCGAGACGTCTCACCGCATCGGCAGCGGGACCGCTGAGGGATTCCGCCGCCGCCTGGGCATTGGCCGCCTGGCGGATCTCTGATTCGTCGTAATGTCGCAGATCAACCACCTGCAACACCGCGTGCGTTGCACGTCCGATTGCCGTGCCGGCTCGGCCTCGACGCCAGGGCGGCAAGTCCGGGTCCGGCTCGTGGTTCGGCTGTCGCTCAGGCGGTGCCGACTTGCCCACGGCGAGTTTGGCGACGCCGGTCGCTGATTCGTGAGACAGGGCCGAGAGCCGACGCACCGCGTCAGTTCGTTGAGCGATCCACTCCTGGCGGTCTGTCCAGGTTTCCTGGTCAGGCTCGGGTTCCGGCGGCGCCTCAATGGCCGGCGGCTCGGGAATCTGGTTGTGTTTCAGTAACCGGCAGGGCGCCGCGGACGATTGCAGCGCTTCCGCGATCAACTGAGCATCGCACTGCCGGCCGGTCTTGCGGTACAGGCTGACGATCAGATGGTCTCGCGCGCGTGTGGCGGCGACGTAGTTGCGGCGTACGTACTCGTCTCGCTGCAGTTTGTCTTCGCGCTCCCAGAGCTCGGAAAAACCGGGCGTCATGAGGTCGGCGCCCAGGCGAACCTCCGGACGCCCGTCGGCGCCCCACAGTAGCCACGGCGGATCGCTGCGTGGCTGGGTATTCAGTCCGCTGAATATGACAATCGGAAATTCGAGGCCTTTGGCCGCGTGAACGGTCATGATCCGCACTGCGTCGTGATCTTCTTCGGGCACGACCGATTCAATCACCTGAGTGTCTGCCTCGGCCTGGTGTACAGCCCAGGCGAGGAACTCGCCGAGCGTCGAGCCGCCGCCGTCGCAGAAGGCACGCGCCTGGTCATGGAGGAAGCGGTAACGGGCCCAGGATTCTCGCGGCTGGCGCTCTGCTACGGCCAATTCCATCAACCGGCGTTCCCTGATGCAAAGACCCACAACCTCGCTGACCGACAGCTGCCAGCGCCGAGAGGCCAGTTCGTTGAGCCAGCGCATTGAGTCGGCCACTGGGTCGTCCTCGGCAACGCCCCTGGGGATCGGTCGGCGGTAGTCCCAGTCGCCGCGAGCTTGTCGCCAGCGATGAAGATCGTCGTCCGCGCAGGCAAATGCGGGGGAGCGCAGCGCAGCAACAAGGGCGATCTGGTCGGTTGGATCATCGATGGCGCGGAGAAGATTCAGGAGATCGCGAATCTCACGGGTGTCGTAGACCAGCGAACGGCTTTCCAGCCGGTAGGGAATGTTCCGATCTTCCAGAGCGGGCAGTACGTGTCTGAGTCCGGTTCTGGTGGGTACGAGGACGGCGGTGTCCGCGAAGCGCGCGTCCCGGCATCCTTCGAGCGCCTTGTCATAGACCTGCCATTGCGAGGCGGTGATATCGGCGATCATTCGCGCCAACGCGTCGGCTTCCAACACGCGGGTCTTGTCCACCGGACCCTCGTACTCCTCTCCGACCACGGTGACCGGCTGCGCAACCTCAGACATCTGCGGCCGGTCAGGATTCAAGTCTTCCCAACCCGCCTGATCGGCGCCGCCCTCGGCCATCAGAGGCCGAAAGACCGCGTTGACGAATGCCGTGACCGCCGGGGTTGAGCGGAAGTTTTGCGTCAGCTTCGTCAGGCCGTTCTTCTGTTCGCGTTTGACCTGGTTGAACTGCTGGATATCGGCGCGCCGGAAGCGGTAGATCGACTGTTTCGGATCACCGACGTAGAACGCTCGGCCTGGTTCTGACTGAGTGATCGCGTCCACAATCCGAGTCTGCAATGGATCGTTGTCCTGGAATTCATCAATCAGCAAGCGTCGGAATCGGCCGCGGATGGCTGAGGCGACAGCTGTGTTCGATTCCAGGACTCGGCAGGCGCGTATCAGGAGATCCTGAAACTCCAGCTCACCCGCGCGTCTTCGCTCGTCGGCATAGTCGATCACGAAGGAACGGAGGGCATTGTGAATCGGCCCGAGCACCGGCTCGAAGGCCGCCGCCAATAGACGGCCGGGAACATATGCGAGCCCCCTCAGTTCGTCCTTGATTTCCTTGACCTGATCGGCGCCGCCCCACGGCGCGCCGCGTCCGCCCTGGCCCGGGCCGACTTTGAACTCGGTGTCGCGGAGAACGCGTCTGAGCTCAGCACCAGAAGGATCCCGTTTGGCCGAGTCCCGCACTTCATCGAGACGCTGATCCATGCGTAGCAGGTGTTGCGCCAGCTTGTCCTCGGCGTCCGCGCAGCGAATCCGCAACGACGTGACAGCCCGCAGCGGCGCAGAGATCTCGGCGATGTTCTGCGGCAGATCCGGCGGTTGCATCTCTGCCGACGGCGATTCGGCTCGGTCCCAGTCGAAGTGCAGGGCTCTGGCCAGTTCTCTCAGATGCTCGAGGGTCATCTGCTGTTCGAAGGCCGCCAACAGAGGCTCGGCCAACGACTCGTCCTCGAGGATCGCGTCCAGCGCGTCGTCCCAGCGGCGATTGAACGAGAGCAGCGCTTCTGACTCATCGACGATTCGGAATCCGGGAGGCAGACCCGCTTCGACCGGGTGCATCCTGAGGATGCGGCCGGCGAAGGCGTGCAACGTCTCGATCGCCGCGTGGTCCAGCTGTTCGGCGGCGGCGGCAAACAGTGCAGCGCGGGCCGGATCGGTCGTTGACTGCCGCTGCTGATCCAGCTCTTGCAGCACGCGATCGTAGAGTTCCGCTGCCGCCTTCTCGGTAAATGTGATTGCGGCGATCTCATTCGCCTGGACCACCCCAGTGGCGATCAGGTTCACGATTCGCTGGACCAGTTGATGAGTCTTGCCCGTACCGGCCCCAGCTTCGACGAACAGGGTCTCGCCGAGGCTGTGTTCAATTCGATCCCTGGCCTGCTGATCGGCGAGGGTCATGCGCCATCCGTCTCTTCGGACGCCTCACCGGTGAACGCCATGTAGTCGGCCAGGCGAGGATCTTGCCGGCTCTGTTTCCAGCGGGCCGACCGGTCGACCGGACAGACCGGGTCGAAGCTGCAGAACCGGCAGTTTGATGTGCGTTCGCGGTGATCGTCGGCTCCTGGATTGGCCGGGAATCGACCGAGGCGAATGTTCTTGACGACGAGATTGACCGCCTGCTCGAAGCGCTGCGTGTGTTCCTCATCCCAGTCGACACGGTTGTACTTGAATCCGGCACGGTTGGTGATGAACCAGTAGGCAGAACTGACCGTCGTGGCTGGATCGAGATCATAGATCTGACGAGCCGCCAGCGCGTACACCGGCAACTGCAGAACTCGGCCGCCGACCATTGGGTCCTGTCTCAGTTCGCCCGCGGTGGGAAACTCTCTGCCAGTCTTGTAATCGATCACGATGAACCGATCATCGGTCGTTGATTGGTCCACGCGATCGATCATGCCTCTGAGCTGGAGCGAACCTCCTTCGGCCAGTACGAGTTCGACTTCCGCCTGGCTGTCAGGCAAGCGGCCAAATACGAGCTCACTGGCGACCTGACGCGTGTGTTCACGGGCCCGATGCTCGTCGTCGCGAGCGAGCAACGTCTCCAGGTCGTTGAGGATTTCCTGGCGGTCCCGGCGCCAGAGCAGATCGCGGCCGGTCAATCCACGTTGCCTGGCTTCATCGAGCATCTCGATTGCGATCGTCTCGAGTCGTTGGCGTTCGCTACGCGGCCAGCGTTCCCCTGGACTCGGGTGAGATTCAGTCTGTCGGAAGAACTGGTCCAGGATGTCATGCATCAATGAGCCCTTGTCGAGGGCTGAGATCTGCAGCTCGTCGCGCGCGTCGTCGCGTTCTTCGATCCGGAGGACGCGCCCCAGGAAGTAGCGATAGGGACAGGTGGCCCAGTCCTGCAACGCTCCGGCAGAATGCGGCACGCCGACTGCGGCGGCGGCGCCCTCGGCTATCAGGCCGTCCCATCGCGTGAGCAGGGGCCGCCAGCGTTCACGGCGCTGGATTAACCCCCGACCGAGCGATTGGATTTCGCGGGCGAGGTAATGATTCAACGGTTGTGGAGCAAGGCGAATGCGCCTCAGGTCGAACTCGTGAAGGTCGGCCGGCGTCTCCGATCCGAGCAGCGCGCCCTCGAACGAGGGGATAGCGGACACTACACGGGAAGGCGCCCGATCGATCTTGGAGGCGTAGATGCGTTCGCCGGCGTTCAACTCCGTCGCCGACTCCAGCAGCCATCTGCCCGGCAACCTCGCCTGTTGCGCCCGCATGTCTGCTCGCGGATAGCTGAGCACTCGCCGATCGGCTGAGTGCAGCGCGATGAGGTAATCGGCCCGCTCACGGCGCAACTGGTCGGCGGCGACAGGCAACGCCGCGCTGACGCGGAGTCGCTCTGAAAGCAGTGGATCGTCAGAACGTGGCTGCGGCAGCGACTTCTCGGCAGCGCCGAGGATGTACACGACGTCCCACTGCAATCCGACGGCAGAACTCAACGGCCCGACATACACACCGTCCCCGAATCGACGATGGTGACCGGTCGGCCGTTGCAATCCTCGTCGCGCGGCTGATGCGAATCGATCCGGCGTCGCTTCCTCGAGATCGTCGAGCCAGGAGAGCTCGGTCAAGAGCTGCTGGACATCGTCCCAGCGCGCGAGTTCGACATCGTCTTCGTCCGACATCTGCACGGCAAACCCGCTGCGATTACCAAGCAAGAGCTGCAACTGGCCTTGCACGCGGCTGGCATATGTCGACCAACTGGCGCGCTCCGGGGTCTCCACTGCGAACCGCGCTAACCGTGCGGCGAAGTCGGAGAAGTCGCCCAACTCTCGAATCTCAGCTTCGACCCAGGGAAGTCTTCCTGGCTTGCTCTCGTCGCCGACGCGCCTGAGGCGCTCCAGGTCGACCTCGCAGGTTGCGCGATAACGACCGAGGCGGACTTGCCAATCCTGGGGATGGCGATGGAGATTCGCCCGGCGCGCGAGTTGGTTCCAGCGCGCGACCGGAGCCAGGTCACCGTTGGTATCGCGCACCGGCGCAGCCGCCAACCAGGGCGCGACGTCATTTGACCAACTCAGCGTCGGCTCTGACATGAGCCCAATCAGCCCGCTCAATGTCCGCCCGGCAATCGACTGACCCAATGTCTGGGCATTGCGTCCGTTCCAGGCAATGCCGCCAGCGTTGAGCTGTTCGGCGCAAATTCGGTGGTACGGCACGTTCTGGCGGTACAGGATGGCCGTCCGATGTAACGGGGTCGGCTGTGCGGCAATGAGTGATGCTGCGATCTCGCGAATCGCCGAACGGACCTCTTCCTCGGCGTCGGGCGACTGCACGATCCGTTGAGCCGACGGAAGTTCTCCCGGTTCGGTGCCGGCATCGTGATTCCAGGATTCCAACGTGTGTTGGTCGACCGCCTCTCGATCTCCGGTCAGGCCGATGAGCATCTCGACCCTGGTTTGAACCGCCAGTTCTTTCAGGAATTCTTGTTGAGAGGGGTTGAGTTGGCCAGGCAGATAGACGACGACGGAACCGATGTCGCGTAACACGACAGGTTGCCGTCCCAGCGCCTGGGTCGCCGACTTCGCCAGATCGCGATTGGTGTAGAAGTCCCGAGTCCGTTCCAGAAAGGCGTCGTACAGGCCCGCCAGATAAGCCGGCAGCCCGGATTGCGCCGCGATGACGTCGAGCTGCGACCGATCAAGCTCATCGAACTCGTCGAATCGCTGCACCAGGTGTTGCAGCAGCGGCCCATCGATCGGTACGTCGCCAAAGACCGGAGCGCCCGCGCGGGCAACTTCGCGAATCGTTTCGGCCCGAAGGGCTTCCGGCATCGGCCGGCGTCCCGAATTGGCCAGTGACGCGGAGCCAATCAACTCAAGCAACGCTCGCAAGGGCTTGACCTGAACGTTGAGAACGCCGCCGGGCCGACGACCGAGCAAGCGTCGGATGTGATAACCGGCAAGCGACGTGGGAACGACCACGGTGACCGGCGCGAGCGGATCGGGCCGACCGGACTCTGTCTTCAAACGGTCGATAGCTTCGATCAGGGCGCGTTCGGCGTCGCGGCCGTAGGAATGAGCGGAAACCGTCAGAGACATGCCGTTGCGGCTCTCATCTAACAGCGAGGCAACTGCGCCAGCAGGTCGTCTCCAGCGTCCGGATGTGTGCGCACGATCTTGCCGTGCGCCTCGACCGCCACGATCACCTCGACTCGTTCGCCGCGGCGGCCACTGACGAAATAACTGTGGCGACTGCCTTCAATATCGTCGACCAGGTCGAGAATCCAGACCTTCCAGTTGAACGGTTCGTCGCCACAGAATGTGAGCGAGTTGCCGACGCGGTCGCGTCCGACTGCCTTGATTTCCCATTCAGCCACGATGCACCCGGGCGCACGTGCGCCGAGCTACGCGTCTTCCCACTGCACAAACATTGGCATGAGCACGTGCACGTAGTTGTCGCGTCCGACTACGCGGAAGACGCCGGGGTTGCTCGGTCCGCTGGTTTCCATCGCAATCTCGGCCGACGAGGCGCCACTGGCGATCTGGAGGACATCCTGGAGATAACGCACGTTGTAGGCGATCCGCGAGTTTTCTCCTTCAATCACCGCATCGACACGGCCGCGGTGATTGCCCAGTTCTTCGGCTCGGGCGGTCAAGGTGATGTTCTGGTCGGAGCCTTCGCCGCTGAAGATGAGCCGGATGATGCCGCTCGACTCGCGCGCGAATACGGCAGCCGAGCGGACGCCTCCCTGGAGTACCGAACCAGGCAGGATCGCGCGGGTCTGGTACTCGGATGGAATCAGCTGGTCGTAACTCGGGTAGTTCCCCTGGATCAGCTGCGCGGTCATCTGCACCGAGCGCACGTGGAAGCGGACATAGGTGCGGTCGGCGTGGATGTACATCTCGACCGCCGAGTCATCGTCGGTCAAGAGTCGCTCAAGCTCGGTCAGGGCCCGGGCCGGCACCGTGATCTCCAACCGATCGTCCAGCTCCGAGGCAACGTTCATCTCGTAGACGGCGAGTCGGAAGCCGTCGGCAGCGGCAAGTGTCATCTTGTCGCCCTCAAAACGGAAATGCACACCGGTCAGGACCGGCCGGCCGTCATCGGTCGCCGCCGCGAAGACGACGTGGCGCAGCGCCTCGCGCAAATCGCGAGCAACGATCTTGATCCAGTCGCCCTCCCCGATTCCCGGAATGTTGGGGTAGCTCGTCGACGACATCCCGTGAATCGACGACTCATTGGCGTCGGAGGCTCGAATCTGGGCGACAAGGGAATTCTCGGCCACTTCGATCGTGATTTCGGCCGACGACAACGCGGCCACCAGGTCATTGATGAAGCGATGTGGAACGGTGATGGCGCCCGGCTCGGAGATGACGGCGTCAATGCTGCAAATCATTGCGATCTCGGTATCGGTCGCGGTCAGCCGAACGCCGTCATCGTCAGCCTCGAGGTGGACATGTCTTAGTTGATCGAGTGAATGCCGCGCAGCCACTGCCCGCGAGACGACGTTCAGCCCATGCTGCAGAGCCGCCTGTGATGTCTGGATACGCATCGCGCCGCTCCCGATTCGACTTCCGAACGTAACCCCAAGTATTGATCACTTAGGTTATCGATATGTGCATATTGTATCTGATGGAGAGACAGCAACGGCACGTTGTTGATGGCCGGTTGACACACTGTGGAATATCCGCCTGGGCGTAGCGACGACCGAGGCGTCGTCAAGCCGGCGCACGATCGGGAAGCGCATTGAGAATCCCGGTCAGGTCCGGGCCGCTCCAGGTGGGATGTGACCGCATCATCTGTTCGCGGTAAGGATCGGGATAGCGGGAGACCCAATACACGGGCAGACCGGCGTGGTTGGCTCCAGTGACGTCGGCCCATGGACTATCGCCGACGTAGAGCACCTCGCACGGTTCGAGTTCGAGCCGCTCGCAGAGCTGATCGAAGAAGGGCTTGCGCGGTTTGTAAGACTGCGCTTCTTCTGAAGAGAGCACCATCTCGACCTCGATGCCGGCTTTCTCCAGCGCGTGCTCAAGGTGGTCGTCGTCGGCGTTGCTGCCGATCGCGATGCGGTAGCCGCGATCCTGGAGCTCGGCGAACACGTGCGAGACCTCCGGATACGCAGGCGCGACCGAGAGCTCATCCCACAGGTGCTGGAACGCCGTGGTCGGCGGAATCGTCTCGACCGAGTGATGTTTGAACGCCTCGCCGAAAAAAAACGGCCAGGTCTCCGAGAAGGGCCGGAAGGGTGGCTCAGGACCCTCCAGCGGGCGCTCAGGGTTGCGCCCCTCTCGCTTCGACATCTCGCGCGACGCTTCCAGCCATGCCTCCCAGACGTCCTCGCCGGTGGCGTGATCGACGCCATGTCGATGCAGCATGTCCTGGATCAGCGAGGCAAACTGCCGCTCCTCGAGCTGCAACAGCGTGCCGTAACAGTCGAAGGCAACGGCCCGAACGGTGTGGACGGCCTGGTCGGATCCGACCGCCGGCGGAGCGGGCTCGCTGGTCGGTTGCGCGGGCGTCTCGGTGCTCGATTCGGTCATGCCACCCCCTGTGGTTCGCTGGCTTCACTCTGGCATCGGGCGATATTGCTATGTGCCCGCCCGGAGCGCCGCGCCTCAGCTGCCCTGACGGGCGAGCCAGCGCGAGGCCTCCTTGGCGTGATAGGTCAGAATCAAATCGGCGCCGGCCCGCTTGATGCCGGTCAAGGTCTCGAGGACAACGCGCTCTTCGTCGATCCAGCCGTTGCCGGCGGCCGCTTTGAGCATCGCGTACTCGCCGCTGACGTTGTAGGCGGCCAGCGGCACGTCGAATCGCTGGCGCGCCTCGCGTACCAGATCGAGATAGGCCAAGGCCGGCTTGACCATGACCATGTCGGCGCCTTCGGCGAGGTCGCGCTCGATCGCGCGCATCGCCTCGCGGCCGTTGGGCGGGTCCATCTGGTAGGCGCGGCGATCTCCAAACTGGGGGGCGGAGTCGGCGGCGTCACGGAAGGGACCGTAGAAGGCCGAGGCGAATTTCGCCGAGTAGGCGAGCAGCGCGCGATCGTCAAAGCCACCCTGATCGAGTGCCTGCCTGATCATGCCGATCCGCCCGTCCATCATGTCCGAAGGCGCGATCACGTCGGCACCGGCCTCGGCCTGGCTCAAGGCCGTCTGAGCCAGGAGTTCGACTGACGCGTCGTTGATCACCGAGCCATCGTCGGCCAAGACGCCGCAATGGCCGTGGTCGGTGTACTCGCAGAGACAGACGTCGGTCACGACAATCAGGTCGGGTTGAGCATCCTTGAGCGCGCGAGTCGCCTGTTGAACGATTCCGTCGCGAATCCAGGCCCCGCTGCCTTCAGCGTCCTTCGACTCTGGAAGGCCGAACAGCAGGATTGCCGGGATATCGAGCGAGCGCAGTTCGGCTGCTTCCTGTGCGAGCTGGTCGACGGACAAGCGGGATTGTCCGGGCATTGAGGGAATCGGCTCTCGCACGTCCCGGCCCACGGTGACAAAGACCGGATAAATGAAATCCGACGGTGACAGACGAGTCTCGCGCACCATGCGGCGCAGGCCGTCCGAGCGGCGCAGGCGGCGCATCCGGTGTTCGGTCGGAATGCTGCCTGCGGAATGAAGTAGGGCGGGCTGCCGTGCGCTGGTCATTCTGGTTTCCGTATTCCAGCTGCGGGCGGCCCGAGACCGGCGAGGTAGCGCCCGACCGCCTGTACCAATCCATCAATGGTGTGCGTCTCGGCAGTCGCGACGACTCGGAAACCCAACTGTCGCGCCGCCTCGGCGGTCACCGGACCGATGCACACCGTATGCAATGAGTCTAAATCGACCAGCTTGCCGGCCAAATCGCATAGGCCTCGAGCCGTTGACGGCGATGTCAATGTGACCACATCAACGCCGCGCTTGAACTCGGCCAATGCATCGACGTCTGCGTTCGGCGTGACAATGTCATAGAGGGCGATCTCATCAACGTTTGCAGCGGCGGCGCGGAGCTGGTCGCGCAACACACGGCTTGATTGAAGGGCCCGCGCGAGCAGAATCCTCCGGTTCTCGACGCCCCACTCGGTCAGTGCGTCCGCCAGGGCGGCCGACGTGAAGGTTTCGGGAACCAGATCAGCCACCACACCGCGGTTGGCAAGCGCCTTCGCCGTTTCGCTGCCGATGGCAGCCACACAGGTGTTGTTGAGCGCTCTCGCGTCGTGGCCCTTCTGTCTCATCGCATCCCACAGCAGGCCGACGCCGTTGACGCTGGTCACAGCCACGATGTCGTAGCTGCCGTCAACCAGGCGCTGAACGGCCGCATCGACCGATTCGTCACGCATCGGTCTGATTTCGATTGTCGGCAGCTGGACCACGTGCGCGTTGAGAGTCCGCAATCGTTGCGTCAACGACTCCGCCTGGGTAGCCGCGCGGGTGACCAGCACGCGCCGACCGATGATGTTCCACTGGACTTCCGGCGTGGCCAGCGTCGTCACTTCACCGACGACGACGGTGACAGGTGGTTGGAGATCGGCGGCTCGGGCCCGGAGTTGGTTCAGAGGCGCGAAGACCGACCGCTGCGACGGGGTCCATGCCTGCTCGATCGCGGCCGCGGGTGTGTCAGCCGGCATTCCTGCCGCTATCAAGCGACGAGCGATCTCGTCGAAGTTGCGCCAGCCCATCATCACCACAATCGTGCCGCCGACCCTCGCGACCGCGCCCCAATCGATGGGGGGCGCGTCTCCGTCGCCCTCCGAGCCGGTGACGACCGTGACCGCCGATGCGGCCCGGCGGTCGGTCACTGCTATCCCGAGCGCACCGGCCGCCGCGTGGGCGCTGCTCACTCCGGGCACCAGCTGCACAGGAATGCCGGCAGCAGCGAGGGCTGATGCCTCTTCGCCGCCGCGACCGAACACGAACGGGTCGCCACCCTTGAGCCGAACCACGCGTCGTCCACGGCGGGAGTGGTCGATCATCATCTGGTTGATTTGTTGCTGCGGGACTGCGGCTCCGCCGGGGGCCTTGCCGACATCGACGAGGTCCGCGTTCTCGGCCAGCTTGAGTAGTTCCGCTGCGACGAGACGGTCATGCAACACGACGTCAGCGTCACGCAGTGCCTGAGCGCCGGTGAGTGTGATCAATCCAGGATCACCGGGCCCGGCGCCAACCAGGTACACCAGGCCGAGTTCGATCTGCGTGTCGCTCACGATCCGGCGTCCGCTTCCATGAGTCGCTCGCCGCCACGCTCCAGCAACGTCTCGGCCACCTCGGCCCCGACCGAGTTCGGGTCGTCCCCCGAACGCTGAATCTCTATCCGTTCGGACCCGTCGCGGCTGAGTAGGCGTCCGGCGAGCAACACTTCGCCGCCTCGCACCCCGCCGAGGGCGGCGAGCGGCAATGAGCAACCTGCTCCCAGGGCTCGCAGCATTGCCCGCTCGGCGCTGACGGCCTGAGAGGTGGGTGCATGGTTGGCTGTGGCCACCTGGGCAGCGTCCTCGACCCGACACTGAACGACCAGAGCGCCCTGTCCAGGCGAGGGCATCATCAGGTCGATTGGGATCAACTCAGAAGCCCGCTGTCCTAGTCGCTGCAAGCCTGCCGCCGCAACGACGACCGCGTCATACTCCCGCTGCTCGACCTTGCGGATTCGTGTGTCGACGTTGCCGCGAATATCCGCAACATCGAGGTCAGGCCGGAGCCGAAGCAGCTGTGCCGCGCGCCGTCGCGAGCCGGTGCCCACTCGTGCATCCTCGGCGAGATCGAGTAGTCCAACGCCGTCGCGGCTGACCAGTCCGTCGCGGACATCGCCGCGCGGGAGATAAGCGGCCAACGAGGTTCCTTCGGCGATGGCAGGCGGCACATCCTTGGCCGAGTGCACTGCGATGTCAATGTCGCGGTCGAGCAGCGCCTGCTCAACCGCGCGGACAAACACGCCCTGTCCTCCGATCACCCGCAAGCTCGAAGTCCGGTCACGATCGCCTTGGGTGGTGATCGGAACGAACTCGGTCGCGATTCCGATCGCCGACAGCGCCTCTGAGGCCAGATTGGCCTGCACCAGCGACAGTTTGCTGGCCCGCCCTCCCAGCCGCAGCACCCGGGCCATCGTCAGCTGTCCGATGCCGTCTTTGCCGAGATCAGTCGAGACTCCAATAGCGCCTTCGCCTCGTCATGTCTGCGCTGGGAGAGCAGGATGCGCAACCGGCTATCCATGGCGGTCTGCCAGGCTTCAGCAGGAATCGAGTGAAACTCGCCCCGGTCCCTGAGTTCCGCCCGGACCTCGGCGACCAGTTCGGCCAGGCTCGACGTGTCGGCGTCGAGATAGTCCGTCAACTCTTCCCTGATCCGCCGGGCCACTGCCGGGCTGCCGCCGCCCGTGGAGATCGCCAGGGTGAGCGGCGGCTGCCGCACAACAGCGGGCAGGATGAAGTCGCAGTTGGCCGGATCGTCGGCGGCATTGAGCGGCACGCCAACGGCGCGGGCGTCGGCTTGCAATCCTGGATTGGCCAGACGATGGTCGCCCGCGGCCATGACCAGCGCCCGCCCGTGCATGTCGCCCGACCGGTACTCCCGCGCCAGGTGCTCGATTCGTCCCGAGTCACGCAGTGCTATCAGTTCTTGGTTGAGCGCGGGCGCCACGACCGTGACGCTGGCCTCAGCGCCGAGCAATCCCTGGACCTTCTCCAGCGCGAGCCGTCCACCGCCAATCACCAGCACCGAGCGGCCCTGCAGATCGAAAAAGACGGGATAGTACGTGCGCGCCACGTCGAGCCTGCGGCCTCAGCTAGCTATCCGGCATCGAGCTGGGCAATGCCGATCCCGCGTTCGCCCTGGACGGTGTAGAGCAGGTAGGCGCTGCCGTTGTCCTCGAAGATCGCCGGGTCGCGCAACTCGTGCACGGGCTCGGGAGCGAACCCGCGCACACTGGGCGCGATCGGCAGCGACGCGCCCTCCCAGTCGTAGACGGGGCGGATCACTTCACGGTGTTCACCGGCCGTCCAGGAGCGCCAGTCTCCCGACAACTCGATCGGCGACACGTAAATCCGCTCCGGCGCATCGCCGACATTGGTCCAAAACACCCAAAGTGTGTCGCTCTGGCGCATGAGGGCGCAGTGACGCATCGTTTCGTTGAAGAGCTGCGGACCCTGCTCGAAGCCACAGAGCCCATCCTCAGAGCGGTACAGAATGCCGGGCATCGACATGCCATACCAGCCCGGCTGGTCGACATCGTCGAGTCGAATCATGCGCAGGTAGCTGGTCGAGAGGATTTCCTCGCTTGCCTGAAAGTTGATCCCGTCGCTCGAGGTCGCCACGCGCGAAACCTGGCGTCCGTCGTAGAGCTGCCCATGGAAATACAGCCGGATCAGTTGTGCGTCATTGTCGACGACTGCGTCGGGCGACGCGATGTGCGGGTAGACGTGTCCCTTCTTCCGGGCCGGACCGAGACCGGGATCGAACTCACCGTCGGACTTGGGGAAGGCTGTTTGACTCAACTGCAACGCACCAGGTTCGTGCGTGCGCCAGGGACCCAGCAGGTGGTCAGCGACACCAAGGCGAATGTAGGACCCCTTGTGGTCGGCGAAGTAGAGGTAGAACTCGCCCAGTCGATTGGGCAGCCACTCGGGCGTGCGGATGAGCGATGGACCATTGATGTTGTCGCCCATTCGCCCGTCCATGTCGGGCCGGATGATTGGCCCTTCAGTTGACAACCTCACTGCTCTCATCTCGGACACTCCGTAAACCCTCGGTCTGGCCCTGCTGTCGTTCATGGTAGGGGCGGATAAGCTCGACCGTATGAGGTTGCAGTATGGTGCGCTTCGCGAGATCATCGAAACTGCGATTCTCGGCCTGATCGTCTTCCTCCTGGCCAGAGAGGCCGTCCAGAACTTCCAGGTCGAGGGCCGCTCGATGCAGCCAACCCTGGCCAGTTCCGAACTCGTGCTGGTCAACAAGATTGGCTACTGGGAAGTCGACCTGGGCCCGTTCGACGCGTTGGTGCCGGGTCGCAGCAACGGCGATTTTCTGCTCTCGGGCCCGCACCGAGGCTCGGTGATCATCTTCCATCCGCCCTATCAGAGCGCCCATGACTTCGTGAAGCGGGTGATCGGGTTACCCGGCGACACGGTGGAGATAGTACGCGGCCGCGTCTTCGTCAACGGCGTTGAGCTGGACGAGCATGACTACATCTTCGAACCGCCCAGCTACCAGTGGGGCCCTGCCGTCATCCCGCCCGAGCATTACTTCGTGCTGGGCGACAATCGCAACAGCAGTCAGGATTCGCACGCGTTCGGCCCGATCCACGAGGACCAGATCGTCGGCGAGGTGATGTTCCGCTGGTTCCCCTTCGACCGGATCAGCAGTGATATCTCGAGAGATGCGACCGACTACGAGGGGAACATCGTGCCATGAGCGAGCCTCCCCGCGATGCGATGACACTGTTGCAAGAGGCCGGCGCCGTCCTGACGGGCCATTTCCAGTACGCATCGGGGCGGCACGGCGATACCTACATTGAGAAGTTTCGGCTGCTGGAGAAGCCCCACGTCACCGAGGCGCTGTGCCGGCAGCTGGCCGATCACTTCCGTGGCCTGAAGCCCGAGCTGGTCGTCGGCCCGACGACCGGCGGCATCTTGCTGGCCCACGAGACGGCCAAGCACCTGGGCGAGACGGTCAAGGCGTACTTCGCCGAGCGGAAGGAAGACGGCGGGCGCTACCTGGGTCGGGGATTCTCCATTGAGCCCGGTCAGCCGGTCCTGGTGGTCGACGATGTGCTGACCACCGGCGGCTCGGTGAGAGACACGTTGGACGCCGTGATTGAGGCTGGCGGGAAGCCGATGGGCGTTGGATTGGTGGTCGATCGGACCAACGGCGCGACCGGCTTTGGCGAGCTCGAGACCTTCGCCTGCCTGGCAATCGACGTCGCCAGTTATGACCCCGACGATTGTGAGCTGTGCGATGCAGACGTCGAGCTGACGATCACTTAGCCGATCGCGTGGACGAAGAGGCCGGAACCAATCCCCAGCAGATCGGCGGCCAGCGACAGCACCAGGGCATAGACTCCGAAGCCCAACCCCACGCTGATGATTGCTGCCCGGTCGTCGGCCTGCGGAGCAGCTGCGCGCACGGCGAGCACGGCGAGCAGGACGCCGGCGATCGTGGCGATCAGACCGACTGCGAAGCTGGCAGGTCCGGCGAGCAGGAAGAACTGCCAGACTGCGAAGCCGCCAACCAGAGACATCGTGCGCATCAGGTCGCGCCAGCCAACTTCGACCTGAAAGATCGATCTGAGCGCGTGCCAGGTCAACCCTAGCCAGAGCGCCCAGGCGCCCAGCGAAGCGACTGTGCCCAACAGCAGAACGTTCAATGCGGGACCGGCGATTTCTGCGCCGCGAGTGTCGATGACGACCCAGAGCCAGGCGCCGAGGCCGGCGACCAACATCCCCAGCAGCAGCACAGCAAGTGTGGGCTTGGTGTCGGACTCATTTCGCGAGACCTCGCCGATCACGCCGAGTTCGCCCGCCAACAGCCGCCGGTGCAGCGACAGAGCGCGCCGCCAATCCAACGGCGCGTCTAACTCGGACAGATAGCGAGTTGCCGGTAGCCGCGACCCGCGACCCAGCGTTCGCGTCCATGCCCCTACCGGCTGGGATCGCATCTGCATCATCGTGACCCGTCTGGACACCGTCTCGCCATGGCTTCACTATGGCCCAATGGCACAGATCGACGATCCGCAAATCAGTAAATTCGGCATCTCGGAGCTTAACGATGCTGTCGCCGCATGCCGCCTCTGCCCCAGGCTCGTTGAGTGGCGTGAGCTGGCGGCGACCGAGAAGCGCGCCGCCTTCCGCGATCAGGACTACTGGGGCAAGCCGGTGCCCTCGTTTGGGCCGTCCGACCCGACGGTGCTGGTCGTCGGTCTCGCGCCGGCGGCGCACGGCGCGAACCGCACCGGACGGATGTTCACCGGCGATCGTTCCGGGGACTGGCTCTATCGCGCCATCTGGCAAGCAGGCCTGGCCAACCAGGCAGAATCCACTTCCGCCGCCGACGGTCTGCAACTTCTGGATACGCGGATCACGTCGATCGTGCGCTGCGCGCCACCGGAAAACAAGCCCACCGTCGAAGAACGCAACCGCTGTCTGCCGTACTTCCGTCGCGAGCTCGAGTTGTTCTCGCAACTTCGGGTGATTGTCTGCCTGGGATCCTTCGCCTGGGAAAACTGCGCACGCGAACTGGGCGTGCGACCGCGACCGAAGTTCGCCCATGGTCTCGAGCACCGGGCCGGAGACCTGACCCTGATCTGTTCATATCACCCGAGTCAGCGCAACACCTTCACCGGCCTGCTCAGCGAGGAGATGCTTGCGGCAATATTCAGGCGCGCGGCCGAGCTGGCGCGCAGCGGTTCGCGAAATCAGGGCGCGGAGGCAGACGTGTAGACCGTGTCGCGCACTCCGCTCAGCGCCAGGTTCTGAATTCGTCGATCTTCGCTCGCTGGCGTCTCCGCCAGGTCGAACGGCGTCTCGCTGAAGAAGCGAGCCAGATATTCAGCCAGCGCGTCCTGTTCCGTTCCCGGCGCTGCGAAATCGAACAGCCCTCGATCCAATGCGACCGCGACGTCAATCAGACCGTTGCCGTTGGTATCCGGAAACTCGGGCGTGGGAGGGTTGTACTGCCCAGCCTCGCCGGCCAGGTCGACGCGCCCGAAGCCGGGCTGTGGGAAGGGATATCCGTCGCCCCCGTTGGCGGTGAAGTTGAGTACGGCCATGCGAATCACCCGATTCGGATTGCCGACCAGCGCACCACCTGCGATGACCGGCTCTACAATCTCGCCGCTGTCGCCGACAATCGCGAGCGATTCAAGTCGCTCGCCCGCCGGTCTCCTGGGGTCGAAGCTGAACCGCATCCCGGCCACTTGCGGGAAACGCCCGTCAGGCGTCACGCCGACGCCATCGAATCCGATGGCGTGCTCCATCAGGCTGACCAGCTCCTGCGCAGTGAGCGGCACAATGACCAACCCGTTGTTGAAGCGCAACACGCTCTCAATGTCGAAGCGAGTGATCTCACCGGCGCGCTTGCCACTGCCACGATTGGCCGCAGGCGGCGAATACACGATCTGATCGGCGCGGGTCGCGCCCGGCGGCTGCGAGATCACGCCAATCTGATCGCGGATTCCGCCGGAGTTCTTCAACGCGACCGCGACCTGAGGGTCGAACTGCCGAGCTGTCCAGAGGAATGCGTCCGCGACCAGGTTGCCCAGATTCGTTTCCTGTGTACGTACGTCGCCGCGGCGGCCGGCCAGGTAGACGTCAGTACGGGCCACGATCTCACCATCTCGATCCTGAATCACCGCCCGAAGCGCTCCCGCGATCCGGGTGACGCCCTCGATCGGAGCGGCGGTTGCCAGCGCGCGGCCCTCTCCGTCCGTCGCGTAGACCCCACTCACTGCCGGATCGACGCTTCCCGCCTGGATCAGTCCGCGACTGTCGAATCGCACGACCAGGCGGCCCAGGTATCGGTAGTCGGCGTCGGTATTGACCAGCAACATCGGCTCGCCAGCTGCCGAACTGATCCGCAAGGGATAGCCGCCCACGGCACGATCGCCCGGCCGCAGACGATCGGTCTCGTCCGCCAGAAGCGTGTTCGAGCCGCCCGCCACGACGATGTCCACGTGACGTAGGCGGCCGGCGAGCTGGAGCTCGATTTCGATCTGTTGCATGTGCGCCAGCAGGATGATCTTGTTGACGCCTTGCGCTGTCAAATCATCGACCGCACTCTGGATGATCGCCGCCAGCGCGTCCAGGTCGAACCCGTCGGCCGGTTCCACGGTGACCTCTCCGGCACTGGAAATCCAGGCCAGATGCGGCGTGGTCGCCCCCACGATTCCAACAGGTTCGCCGTTCACGTCGATGATCACGCTGCCCGCCAGGCTCCCAGCCTCCACCAACGGCGACAGGTTCGGGTCGTCAGACAGACGCAGATTCACCGACAGGTACGGGAACGCGGCGCCGGGGTAGTAGCCATCCTCGCCTTGCTCGGGTGCGATGATCGCGGCAAGCGCGCGAGGTCCAAGGTCGAACTCGTGATTGCCCAGCGCGGAAGCCTGGAAGCCCATGGCGTTGAGCAGCGCCACATCACCGCGTCCGATTCCTGGCGCGCCCAGCTCACTGATCGCGTCGGCGGCGTAGAAGCGTGGACCAGGGATGAAGTTGTCGCCGGAACTGAGCACGAGCGTCCGCCGCGGCATCTGAGTGCGAAATCCATCCAGCAGGGCCGAGAACGTCTCCACGTTGTCAAGTGCCCCGGCTGCTCCGTCCATGTCGGAGGCATGCAGCAACTGCAGCACAAATCCGCCCGCCTCTGGCGGCGGCGCTTCCGGGTCGTCGGACCCGGACTGCTCAGCCGCCTCCCCGGCCTGCGTGGGAACTCGAGAGCGAACGACTCCGATGGTTCCCGCAGCGGATGAGGTCTGTCGAGCGATCTGTTCCGCTGGCTGAGTCGCCGATTGTTGGACTTGGGCCGCGGCGCCAGCCTCGGTCGTTTCCGATTCGGAATCCGAGGCACAGGCAGTAGCCAGATACAGTACCGCCGCCAGGGCCAGGACCAGCAGCGCTGCCGATCCGCGGCGCCCAACCGTCGTCCAGGGAGTTAACCGACGCAAAGGCCGCCGTCGGCGCAGCAATCCTCGATTGCTTCCGCCCCTGCCGAGACATCGGTCAGAGAAATCAGGTTCTGGGCTCGGGATGCGTAGGAGGGTTCCAACAGGTCGTCGGTGATGGTGTAGACCTCCCAGCGCGTACCGGACGGGTCGGAGACCCAGACCTTGTCCTGCTCCGCGTGGCAGCAGACGACAGCGTCCTCGATCTCCATCTCGAGTCCGAGATCGCCGAAACGCCTCGTTTCGTCATGCACTTCCGTCGTCGTCTCGACTTCAACGCCGAGATGGTTGAGCGGCGCAGCCGCCGACGGATTCTCAATCAAGACCAGCTTCAGCGGTGGATCTTGAACCTCGAAGTTTGCGTAGCCGCTACGCACTTTGTGCGGTTCGGTCCGGAACATCTGCGTGTAGAAGTCGATGGCCGAATCGAGTTCGGCCACGTTCAGTGCCAGTTGGACTCGTGACATCTAGGTACTCCTCAACTTCCTCAATCGGCGACGGCCAGGGCCGGCTCGTCGCTCGTCAAGCTCACCCTATTGCGTTCGTGGACGATTGGCATGACCCAGTCGCCGAACCGCTTCGCTTCCTCATCGTGCGGGTATCCCGAGAGGCAGAACTCGGTACAGCCAATCTCGACGAACTCCTGCAGCGTGTCGGCCACCTGTTGCGGATTGCCGACCACCGCAAGTCCGGCGCCGCCGCGCACAGTGCTCAGGCCGCTCCACAGATGGGGCGCGATTCGGTAGTCGTTGTCCTGCGACTGATCGGCGAGTTGCCACATCCGGCTGTCGGCTTCGGAGTCACCGCGCCACTTCTTGCGAGTCTGGCGTTGGCGGTCGGTCGTACCAGCAATCAGGCTGTGCGCAGCATCCCAGGCTTCTTCTTCTGTCTCCCGAACACAGACCTGGAGACGCATGCCGAAGGCAATGCTGCGCCGACCGAAACCTTCGGCTCGACGCTTGACGTCAATCACCTTGCCCGCTGTCGCTTCAGGAGTGTCGCCCCAGAAGAAGTAGCAATCGGCGTGCTTGGCGCCGACATCCCGAGCCGCATCCGACTCACCGCCGATGTAGAAACGCGGCCACGGATCCTGGTATGGCTTGGGGAAGACGTGTGCGCCCTGCAGTTGGTAGTGCTTGCCCTCCCAGTCGATCCGGTCATGCGAGGTCCACAGGGCCTTCATGATCTCCACCGACTCGTCCATCACTTCGTAGCGCTCGTCGTGGCTGTAGGTGATGCCGTCGCCGGCCAGATCGCGAGGATTGCCACCGGCGATCAGGTTGATGTAGACGCGGCCCTGGGAGAGCTGGTCGAAGGCGCCGATCATTCGCGCCATCTGGGTGGGCAGGATGTAGCCGGGACGGGCCGCGACCAGCATCTTCAGCTTCGTCGTCCGAGCCGACATCATCGCAGTCGAAATCCAGGCCTCCCAACAGGTCGGCGTGACCGGCACCAGCGCGTACTCGAAACCGGCCGACTCTGCTGCCAGCGCCACTCGGTCGAACATCTCCATGGAAGCGGGAATGAACTGGTCGGGATCGGCGAAGTTGGTCAGATCGCCATGCGTGGGGATATACCAGCCGAAGCGGATCCGGGATTCGGTCATGCGAGTGTCCAAGTCAGTGCAAGTCAACAGATTCTACGGGAAACGGAAGGAAGCATCGCCACACTTCCGATGTCACCGGTACAATACGACTCTCACCAGCGATCGGATGACCCGGAGAAACACATGACCCTCAACACCTACCTCACATTTGAGAACAACTGTCGGGAGGCATTCGAGTTCTACCGCTCCGTATTCGGCGGCGATTTCTCGGAATGGCAGACTTTCGGCGACGGTCCGCCGGACATGGGAATTCCGGATGACGCCAAACAACTCGTCATGCATGTGTCCTTGCCAATCGGCGACAGCATTCTGATGGGCAGCGATTCAAACCCGGCCTTCGGCCCCGGCCCCGTGATGGGCACCAACTTCTCGATTTCGTATGTCCCGGACAGCCGTCAGGACGCCGACGAGAAGTTTGCGGCGCTCTCCGACGGCGGCGAAGCCTCGATGCCCATGTCCGAGATGTTCTGGGGCGCGTACTTCGGCACCTGCACCGACCGCTTCGGAATCGCCTGGATGATCAACTTCGACCCGCAACCCGCTGACTAAATCGGGCGCTCGCCTAGGATGACTACTGCGTACCGGCGCACGAGCAGCCGGGCGCGTGCAGCATCTGGAGATTCCCGTGGGCAAGCTCGACGGCAAAGTAGCAATCATCACCGGCGGAAACAGCGGAATCGGAGCCGAGACCGGACGGCTCTTCGCAGCCGAAGGCGCAAAGGTCATCCTGATGGCCCGGCGCGTGCCCGAAGGCGAAGCGATCGTTGCCGAGATCAAGGAGTCGGGCGGCGAGGCCACCTTTGTCGCCTGCGACGTCGGCGACAACGACTCCGTCGTCGCAGCGGTCGACCAGGCCGCCAACGCCTACGGTCAGATTGATCTGCTGTTCAACAACGCCGGCGGCGGCGCAGGCGAGTACTTCCCCAACGAGCCCAACGAGATGTGGCTGCGTGTGATCAACGTCAACCTGACCGGCACGTTCTACGTCAGTCAGGCGGTCTGGCCGCACATCGCCGCCGTGGGCGGCGGCGCAGTCGTGAACATGTCCTCACTGGCCGCGCAACGAGGCTTCTCCTCGCGCATGCAGGACGAGTTCGGCACGACCTCCGCCTCGTACTATGCGGCGAAGGCCGGCGTCGACGCCTTAACCCGCTACATGGCCGGCGTGGGCGGACGCGACAACATCCGCGTCAACTGCGTGCGGCCGGGACAGATCATCACCCCGGGCGCAACTCGCGGCACCTACAACGACCCCGATGGCGGACATCACGTCTTCGAGAAGATGTTCGACTTCGCCCAGATTGTGCAGGGCCCCGGCTACTCAATCGACGTGGCCAACCTGGTGCTCTTCCTCTCCTGCGACGACTCAAGGTTCATCACCGGAGAGATCATCAATATCGACGGCGGCGTCGCCGCGAAGATCTAGGACGCGGCTTCGCTGACGCTGCTGCCGGATTGAGCAGAAGTGACCTCGGCATTGATGTCGGAGTCAATCCAGTCGGTGATGATCTTTCGGTGCGCGATCTTCCAGGCGCCGTCGACCCGCCGCAGCCGGTCCTCGTAACGTCCCTGGAATGTGATCCGGGCCGGTTCGACAAAGGGATTATCGCGGCTGCCCCCACTGACAACCGTGCAATAGGACCTCATGGTCGCCTCATCACCGTCGCCGTCGATGAGGAAGTTGGATGGTTGGTGGCGCGAGACACGGTCGTCATCGTTGTCGGTGACTCCGGACGCCAGGCCCCAGAGCGCGTCGCCGGTGATCCAGAGTTCCTGGAGTTCCATTTCCATCACGGCGTCGTCGGTGAAGCAGGACCGCCATCCGTCAGGGTCGCGAAGATCCAGCGATTGGCTATAGCGTCCGGCCAGCACGATGATCTCTGAACGGTCGTCTCCGGTGAGCGGCATGATGCGCTCCTTTCGTTCTTTGATGCGGAATGCCGACAGGCTAGAGATTTCTACTCGGCTCGGAGGCGACGTCGTCGGGTCAGCCTTGATACTCCGGGTCGCGCCGCTCGGCGAACGCTCGCGTGCCCTCCCGCGCGTCGTCCGAGCTGAACGCGAGGCGCGAGTACTCCTGATACAGGCGTAGCCCGTCGGCCAACGACATATCGCGGCCGCGGCGGGCCAGTTCCTTGGTCAGCCGGATCGCGAGGGGACTGTTGACGGCGATCTTGGCCGCCATCTCGTTGGCGGTCGAGATCAGGTCCGCCGGTTCGACTACCTGGCTCACGAGGCCAATGCGCAGCGCTTCCTCGGCGTCGATGAACTCGCCGGTCAACAGCAGACGCATCGCGTCGGACGTGCCGACCAGACCAGGCGTACGTAGTGCACCGTAGCCGTGGAGGATTCCCCAGCGCGGCTCGGGGCAACCGAACTGGGCGGTCGTGTCGCAGATGCGGATGTCGCAGTACAGCGCCAGCTCAAGGCCTCCGGCGAGGCAGTAGCCGTTGATCGCAGCGATCACCGGCTTGGCCGTCTCCAGGCCGTTGTCGAAGCGCTCCGCCGACCACGGCTTCCAGGCCTGGCGTTCGCCGAACTTGAGCAGGTCGTGCCCCGAGGTAAACGCTCGCCCGGATCCGCTGATCACAACGCAGCGCACCTGTGGATCGGCGTCCGCTTGCTTGAATGCGTCGCCGATCCCGTGATACATCTCGTCGGTCATCGCGTTTAGCTTCTCCGGCCGCAGCAGTTGAACCGAGGCGATGTGTCCGTCGACTGAGTAGCCAATCTCGTCCATCTCAAGCTCCTGCCGGTGTGGGCCGTCCCTCGTCGATATTGACTGCCAAGATAAGAAATCGCAGCCACCGGGCTGGCGAGCATAGAATGAGCGGGACAGAGAGCCCGCACTGCGGCGGCAATCGATACCAAGGAGAGACCGATGAAGGTCAAGGAACTCGGTCACGCGGTCATCAAGGTCAAGAACATGGAGCGCTCGGAAGCGTTCTATGGGGACATCCTGGGGATGAAGCTCGCGGCCCGGCATGAGCAGATGCCGATGACGTTTTACACGCTTGGCAACCACCACGACCTCGCCCTGCTTGAGGTCGGCGAGGACGGCCCTGAGACCGCCGACCCCAAGGCGCCGGGCCTCTACCACCTCGCCTTCTGCATCGGCGACACGCTGGACGAGCTGCGCGACGCGCGCGACGAACTCGAAGCGGCTGGAGTCAAGGTCTTCGCCACCATCGACCATGTGGTCTCAAAGTCGCTCTACCTGAACGACCCCGACGGCAACGGAGTCGAGCTCTACGTCGACGGCTCGGACGTCTGGAAGACCGACCCGCAGCAAGTCGCCCAGGGCGAGCCAATGAAGCTGTAGGTCTCGCGCTTCGAACAGGCATAGCACTGTTCTGACGTGGTGCCCGCAGACTGATGAGTACCTTCTTCGGCGCCACCCGCGAAGAGCGCAACGCTCTGCTGGACGCTGCTCGTTCGATCGCTCCACAGATCGGAGCAGCGGCCGATGAGATTGAGGCTGCACGGCAGCTTCCCGGGCACATCGTTGACCTGCTCAAGGGCATTGGCGCCTTCAGGCTCCTGCAGCCTCGCTGGCTGGGCGGACACGACGCTGACCCCGTGACTCAGATCCTGTTCATTGCCGAACTGGCCAAAGCCGACGCCTCGACCGCCTGGTGCGTGATGATCGGCTGCGACGGCGGTCTGCTGACCCGCGAACTCGAACCGGATGTCGCCCGCGAAATGTACTCCGACATCGACGCCGCCACCTGCGGCGCGGGCTTTCCTCCGGGGACGGCTCGACGCGTCGACGGCGGATTCGTAGCGAGCGGTCGCTGGCCCTACATGAGCGGCATCACACACGCCGATTGGGTGCAGATGAACTGCCGACTGAGCGGAGACGATGCGCCGTCGGAGGGGCCGCCATTCATCAGGCTGGTTGCGCACCGCAGCGAGGTGACAATCCTCGACACCTGGAAGACCGGCGGCATGTGCGGCACCGGCAGTCACGATGTAGAGGTCAACGACCTCTTCATTCCCGACGAGCGCAGCGTGCCGGTCAGACCCTCAACCCGCTCGGTGCCGGGCGATCCGCTGCGTCATCCTGCCTGGTTGCTGCCCAAGCACCTGGGCGTGGCGCTCGGTCTGGTTCAGGCTGCGCACGACGAGGTGATGGACCTCGCCCGAGAGCGCGTCGCCTTGCGCGGTTCGCTGCGCGACGATCCTCTGACCCAGGCCGCGCTCGGTGAAACGGCAGCGCAAATCGCCGCCTGCCGGGCATATGCGCTGTCAGCTTCCGATGCCGCTTGGCAGGAGGTCTGTGAGACCGGCCAGATGTCCGATGCGAACCGGGTCAACCTGCGCCTGGCGATCACGCATGTCCACCAGGAGTGCCAGAGAGTGGTCGAGCGTCTCTACGCCGTCGCCGGATCCACGGCGCTCTATTCGGATCGCTCCGCCCTCGACCGGCGACTGCGCGACATCCACGCGATGAATCAGCACGTCGTGCTGGGCGCGTCCAACTATGCGGCCGCAGCGCGCGTACTGTTGGGCGACGAGCCTCGCGCTCCCTTCTGGTAAGGGACCGGTCACCGATTGCTCAACTGCGGTGCATCGGCGCCATGTAGAACCAGACGGGCTGAGGTGCGCCCTGCGCGGCAAGCGCTTTCCTCACTGCCAGAATGAGCTTGCCGGCTTCGGTGCGTTCAAAGAACCAATCCTCGGTCTGATGGCCACCCGGATTGGGCGCGTCGGTCAGTTCGAGCGCGGCCTCCTCGTAGTAGGCGCGAATGTCATTCGCCAGCGCGGTCGTGTGCCCGCCGGGGATGCCGGCCTCTTTCCAGGGCGTCCCATTCACAATGTTCTGCAGCACATCCAGGGCATCCGGCACGCCGTCAGCGTCGATGGCGTTGCCGACTTCGCTCACGCCTCGTCGACCAAGGGCGCGATCATATGCCTTGCGCAATCCACGCGCCTCATCGACGGCGGGCGCCAGATCGGGATCGAATCGCGGCGGAACCGTGCAACTCAAGGGCTCTTCGGCGCCCACGATTTCTTCCGGGTGCTCCTCCAGTACGGGACCGGACTCGCGCTCCAGCAAGGAGAAGGCGCGACGCAACACGTCGTGCTGGAACTCAGGATCGTTCGTCTTGCCCAGGGGCCGACCGAGCGGGAACTCACAGTGAAGGACTCGCGGCGGGCGCATGCGTTCGCCCACGGCGCGAATCGAGGTAATCGTCACGGTCGCCAGGCCGGCCGCTTCAAAGACGTGGGCCAGCGTACACACGGTACGCGAGCAGAGCGGTCAAACCGGCGTCAGGAAGACGACATCAACGCCATCGGCCTTAAGCGCTGCCGCGCAAGCGGGACCGGAATCGTATCGGATCGTGGCGACATCGTCGGGCTGATTTCCGGCAAACGCGTAGTGCTTCGACGCAACCGACCCGATGACGCCTTGTTCGGCTAGTTCGTCCAGGCGCGCCAGCGGGTAGACGACGTTGTAGTCGATGCCGAAAGCGGATCGGTCGAAATTCGGGCTCCAATGTCCCATCACCAACTGACGCTGATCGTGATCAAGGGCGCGGTAGCTGGTGTCGGTCACCGTGAACGGCTCGCCATCGCGCGGATACAGCGCTGCCGAGGTCACAACCGCCACCCTCGCTTCAGCCAATGGCGGCGGCACGGTCCAGGCGGTCTCGGAGAACTCAGGGACCGGCAGGTTGCCGATCTGTTGCCGAATCAGGGCGTCGCCCGACGGTTGATCTGTCATCGTTCACTTCCTCACTCGGATTCCGCGTCAATCTTGACACCGAGTCTAGAGACGAACAGCGGTTACCACGTGTCGATGTTTGGCCGCCGACCGCGACGGATCGGCTCCGGATTCTCGCAGGCCATCAAACCGCGGACGATCCAGCGCCGCGTGTCGGCCGGGTCGATCACGCCGTCGTTCTCGTGCACCGAGGCCGAGTTGATCGCGTTGCCTCTCCAGTAGGCATTGGCGACCAGCGCCTCGTAGCGAGCGGCGCGTTCCTCGATGTCGTCGATCGCCTCCAGCTCGGCACGGTTGCCCAGCCGGACCGCAGCCTCAAGGTTCATTCCGCCCAGCTCGGCCGTTGGCCAGGCCAGCGCGAACAGCGGGGCTCGCGAACTGCCGGTCATCATCGCCTGCGCGGCGAGACCGTAGGACTTGCGCAGAATGATGGTGAAACGCGGCGACTGCGCGTTGGCCAGGGTGACGAAGACGTTGTTGCACTTGCGCGCCAATCCGGTGCGCTCAATGTCGGGGCCGACCATCATCCCGGTGGTGTCGACCAGCACGAGGATGGGAATGTTGAAGCAGTCGCAGAGCTGCGCAAAGCGGCAGAGCTTGTCCGCGCCGTCACTGTCGACAGCGCCGCCGAGATGTTCGTTGTTGTTGGCAATCACACCGATCGGATGACCCTCGATGCGAATCAGCGACGTGATGATGCCGACGCCGAACTCGCCTCGTAGCTCCAGCACCGAGTCGATGTCGGCCATCTGCTCGATCACGTTGCGCACACTGAAGGGCCGCTTCCGATTCTCCGGAATCGCGTGCCGAAGATGCCGTTGATCAACGCAATCCCAGCCTGCTATCGAACCCTGGAAGTAGGACAAGTACTGCTTCGCTGCAGCGATCGCTTCGTGCTCGTCCTCAACCAGGATGTCAACGCTGCCGGCGGGACCGAGATCGGACATCGGCCCTATCTCCTCGGGCGTAAACAGTCCCAGACCGCCGCCTTCGATTGTGGCCGGTCCGCCCATGCCGATATTGGCGTCGCGCGTGGCGATGATGCAGTCGGTGATCCCGAGGATCGATGCGTTGCCGGCGAAGGTGCGGCCCGCGGTAATCCCGATCATTGGCACCGTGCCGCTGATCCGAGCCATCATGTCGTAGGTCGGTACCCACTGGCCGGCGGACGAGATGTCATTGAAGTCGGTATCGCCCGAGCGGCCGCCGGCACCCTCGGCCCAGACGATCAACGGCGTGGCCTGCTCGTCGGCGAACTTGATCACGCGGTCGGTCTTCTGGTGGCCCATCATGCCCTGGGTGCCGGCCCAGACGGTCTCGTCGTACATCGCGACCAGGGTGGTCGCGCGGTTCTCGTCGAACAGGTTTCCGTTGACCGTGCCGATCCCGGTAATCATGCCGTCGGCCGGCGCGCGCACGCGCATCTCCTCGAACGACATGATCCGATGGCGAGCTGGCAAGACCAGCTCGCCCATCTCGACCCAGCTGCCCTCGTCGACCAGCTCGACCAGGCTCTCTCGCTGGGTCAGCTTGCCCTTGGCGTGCCGTCGTTCGACCCAGGCTTGTCGGTTCTCATCCTTCCCTGCGTCGAGATTGTCGAACAGCTTCTGCAGGTCAGGCCGGATGTAGTCGAGGTCGATCTCCGCCTCTTCCTCACGAATCGCGTCGCCGACGTCTGCCTGCTCGATGAAGGCGAGCGGATGGTCCTCGTACACCACGTCGCCGATCGCGACTGTCAGCTGCCGCAGGTAGCCGCCGATGTCCGAGTTGATGATGTGCTCCATCTTCATCGAGTCCATCACGAACATCGGCTGGCCCTCGCGGACGGCGTCTCCTTCTTCGACCAGGATCTGAATGATCGTGCCCTGGAGTGGAGACGGAACCGCTTCCGTGCCAGGTGGTCCGACGATGTTTGGCGCCGGCTGTGTCCCCGGCGTCATCGTCGCGACGCCCTGCTGCGCCCTCGTTCCTGAACCCTCTCGGAAGTAGTTCAGTCCGGCGAGTGGATCGAGCGTGTCGAGCTGTGCTCCGGCGAGACCTGCTTGCGAATCGGAAGCACCGTTCTGTGCCGACAGATCGATCTCCGGCGCTCCAGCAAGTTCGGCCACGTGGTCGTCAACCCAGCGGGTGTAGATCCCGCCTGACCCGAAGTCGTGGTGCGCCAACGACTGCTCCAGGAATGAGAGGTTGGCCTCAACCCCCTCGATCCGAAACTCCGACAGCGCACGCCGCGTCCGTCCGACCGCATCGCCGAAGTCAGGCGAGGCGGAGTATGCGATCACCTTGGCCAATAGTGAATCGAAGTTGGGATTGGTCGTGTAGCCGGGGTAGCCATAGGTATCAACGCGCACACCGGGCCCCGAGGGCGGCTCGAATGCGGTCAGCATGCCGCCCGAGGGGCGGACCTCGCCGCTCGGCTCCATCCGCTCCATATTGACCCGTGCCTGAATCGCGTAGCCACGTGCCGCCGGAACGTCCGCTTGAGCCAGTCCGACCGCCGCCAGCGATTCCCCGCCGGCAATGCGCAACTGCGCTCGGACAAGGTCGACACCGGTCACTTCCTCTGTCACCGTGTGCTCGACCTGGAGACGTGGATTCGCCTCGATGAAGGCCAGGTCCGACTCGTCGTCGGCATTGACCAGGAACTCGAATGTACCCAGGCTGCGGTAGTTATCCGACCCTGCCAGGCGAACGGCGGCGGAGGTCAGACGCGCGCGGGTCTCATCCGAGATCGACGGGCTCGGCGCCCACTCGACGACCTTCTGATGTCGCCGCTGCAGACTGCACTCACGTTCGCCGAGGTGGGCAACCGCGCCGGAGCCGTCACCTACAATCTGCACTTCAACGTGACGCGCGGTGGTCATCAGGCGCTCGACCAGCAGCTCACCGTTGCCAAACGCAGTCACAGCCTCCGACTGGCAACGCTCGTACGCCTCGGCGATCTGATCCTCGGCCGTCACCACTCTCATGCCCCGGCCGCCGCCGCCCGCTATCGCCTTGAGCATCATCGCGCCGCCGTTGCCCAGCGAGTGGAAGAACTCAGTCGCCCCTTCGAGATCCACAGCGGTTTCGGTACCTGGCAACACGGGAACGTCCAGCTCGACCGCCAACGCGCGAGCCCTGGCTTTGTCGCCGAACAGCTCCAGAGACTCTGGTGTCGGACCGACGAATGTGATGCCCATTTCGTCGCAACGACGAGACAGCTCCGCGCTCTCGGCCAGAAAGCCATAGCCGGGGTGCAGCGCGTCGCAACCGGCGTCAATCGCAGCTCTCACGACCGATTCGACATCGAGGTACGCGCGAGCCCCGGCGCCGTTCAAGGACACTGCCTCGTCGGCCAGCCGCACATGCAGCGAGTTCGCGTCATCCTGCGAATGGATCGCAACCGAGGCGACGCCAAGTTCGCGCGCGGCGCGGATAATCCGAATAGCGATCTCGCCGCGATTGGCGACCAGCAGCTTCTCAATGGGCATACCTTACCTCCGTCAATCGAGATGGTAACGGCGGAGGTGACGCTGTCCGATTGGAGAGTGCGCGGCGTTGCTATTCGAGTGCCAACTCGACGGCCAGCTTCTCCAGCGCCTGAGCCCAGCCGCCACCGGCGCCCTCGGCCATCTGCGGATCGGGCCAGCCATCCTGTCGCATAGTCAACTTTGTTCGGCCGCCGCCGAGGTCCTCCAGCGAGACCGTCAGTGTTGTCTCGTCGTGCATGTCGGCCGACATCGTGGCCACAAACCGCTCGCCCGGCACGATTTCCTTGAACACGCCGAAGTTGCGCATTTCCCAGCCGTCCGGCGAGCGCATCACCAGCGAGTATTCGCCGCCCACGCGGAAGTCGAACTCGCAGGTCGGGACGGTGAAGCCGTCAGGGCCATACCAGCGAGCGAAGTGCTCGGCTTCGGTCCAGGCTTGCCAGACCAGCGCGGGCGGTGCATCGAAGATGCGCTCAAGCTGCACTCCACGTGCATCGGTCGTGATGGTGCTTTCGGTCGCGGTCATCTCGCGGGCTCCTGTTCTTCCGTTTCGGTTAGGTCCGTTGTGTCACGCTCCCGATCGGCGTCGACGTTGCTCTGCAGGTCGTTGAGGTACTCGTCGAGACGATCGAGTCGTGGTTCCCAGAACTCGCGGTAGCGCTCGACCCAGTCGGAGACGTCCTTGAGCGGCTCGGGTGAGAGCCGGCAGGGTCGCCACTGGGCCCGGCTGCTCCGCTCGATTAATCCGGCCCGTTCCAGCACCTTGAGATGCTTGGAGACGGCCGGCAGCGTCATCTCAAACGGTTCGGCCAGCACAGTGACCGACGCCTCTCCGTCGGCGAGGGTCGTCAGGATTGCGCGGCGGGTCGGGTCGGCCAGCGCTGCGAAGGTCGCGCTGAGCGGGTCGCGAGCGGGAGCGGCCGTTGGCACTGTATTTCACCTATCGGTTATCTAACCTGTTGGTAAAATATACAGCCTGCGAGTGAATGTCAAGCGAGCCGCTGACGTCGGTCGCCTAGAAGGAAAACGCGTTGGTCCGGTTGCAGGCGTCCTCGATGTACGCCTCGAGACCGTCGCGCCGGCCCAGTTCCGGTCTCTCCCACTGCCAGCTAATCAGCACCAGCCGGCGAATCAGCAGGAAGAGCGGCAGCAACGAGAGCGCCTCGTCGCTGAACGGACGAACCGTTCGATATCCAGACACGAGCGCATCTGTGATCGCCTCGAAGTAGGGCAGATCATCCAGGCCGAAGAGGACCACCGCCAGGTCGTACTGGTGCCAGCCGAAGCCGGAGTCGTCAAAGTCGAATGCTTGCAACACACCGGACGGGTCGATGAGGATGTTGAAGGCATGCAGGTCGGCGTGGATCATCGAGTACGTATCGCGGTTCTTGCCGTAGTCGCTGAGCGTCTCGCGGATGCCCGCACGCGCCCGGGAGAGTACGTCGCGCTGACCGTTGGTCAGCGGCGGAATGTCCCAGAACCGGCCCCAGAACGGCGATTTGCCGACATAGCCGGGGACATCGAAGGCGTGTCGCGTGAACCCGGCCGGCGGCATCCAAGAGCTCGCCTGATTGTTCATAGCGGCGAGTACTCGCCCGATCTGGCCAAAGTGTTCAACGATCCTGGATTCATCGGCTTCTGAATCAATCACCGAACTGAGCAGCTCGCCCTCAAGCCAGTTCACCAGTCCGACGGCTCGGCTGGACTCGCCATCCGGGGTCGGAATCGTGGCGTATCCGGGACCCTCAAGTGTCCGCACTCCAACCGGCACGCGGATACCGGCTTCATTCAGCGCCTGGGTCCACAGCAGTTCGGACTCCAGTTCCGGCAGCGTGTGGTAGCCGGGACGGTGAATCCGCAGCGCGTATCGCTGCCCGTCGGACATGTCGAGGCGGAAGACCGAGTTCTCGCTCTGCGAAACGAGTTCAATCTGGTCTGGTTTCAGTCCCCAATGCGGCAGCGATCGTTCGGCGATCGCCCGCAAGTCGGATTCGCTCAGATTGGTCGGTTCCGGCATTGGTTCAGGTGGGCAGGGCGATCGCGGCCTCGAACGCTTCGAGGAACATGTCCGCCTGCTCACGCTTGAGCACCAACGGCGGCCGCACCTTGAGCACGTTGCCGTGCTCGCCGGCCTGGCCCATGAGGAATCCGGCCTGCCGCAGACGATTGACGATGACCGCGGCGCCAGCCTGATCGGGTTCCTTGCTCTCGCGATCTTTGACCCATTCCATGCCGATGAACAGGCCGTGGCCGCGCACGTCCGCCATCGGCTCGCAGCCTTCCTGAAGCGAGCGCAGGTTCTCCATCAAGTAGCCGCCGACGTCGGCCACGCTCTCGACCAGGCCCTCGCCTTCAATCACTTCCAGCACGGCCTTGCCCACGGCCGCCTGCAGGGGGCTCGATGCGAACGTGTTGAAGTAGCGGGTCTGGTCACGAAACGTCTCGACCAGTTCCTGCGAAGCCACCACGCCGGAGAGCGGCAGGCCGTTGCCCATCGGCTTGCCCATGCTGACGATGTCTGGCGTCACTTCGGTCGTCTCGTAACCCCACCAGTTGCCCGATCGGGCGAATCCGGCCTGGACCTCGTCGCAGATGAAGAGGCCGCCGGCGTCGCGAACCATGTCGGCCGCGCGAGACATGAAGCCGGGCGGGATGTCGGGCAGTCCCTCGTTGGCCAGAATCGAGCAGACCATCATGCCGGCAAACGGCACTCCGTCCTCGGCGAAGCCATCAATCTCGGCCCTGAGCCGTCCCAGGTAGGCCTGCGTGAGCGCCTCATCGGCCAGGTCATCCTCGATCGGCCGGTAGCGCTGAGGCACCGGGATCGAACGGAACTCCGGCTCGTCGTCGCCGCGATGACGCGAGAGCTTGCGCACCTCGGTCGAGTTGCCGTGATAGGCGGCCTGCGTATAGATCAGTCCACGGCCGCCGGTCGCCGCCCTGGCCATCAACACGGCAATCTCGTTCGCTTCGGTGCCGCTGCAGGCGAAGACAGCGGTGGTCAGGTGATCCGCATGGACCGAGGTCAGATGCTCGGCGTAGTCGAGGATGCCCTCGTGCAGGTAGCGCGAATGAACGTTGAGCGTCTCGGACTGGCGCTGCGTCGCCTCGACCACGTGCGGATGCGCGTGGCCAACGCAGGGCACGTTGTTGTAGAGGTCGAGGTATCGGCGTCCATCGGCGTCGTAGAGCCAGACGCCCTCGCCGCGCACGATGTGCACCGGGTCGTCGTAGAAGGTGGCGATGCCTGCGCCCAGCAGCCGTTCCCGGCGCTCGAGCAGGTCTTGGGTGACTGGTGTACTCATGCGCCGATTGTCAGTGCTGCGCCCCACAGTTGCAAGCTCCGGCGCGTAGACTCGGCGACAACCTCAACGGCGATCGCCGTTCTGGAGGGAGCCAACGATGACCGATTCCATCACCACGACGCCCGGCGCGAAGATGATGTTCATGATCCGCCGGCGCGACGACGCCACCCGAGACGAGATGATCGCGCACTGGTACAAGAACCACATGCCCGGCGTGCTCGAGGCGCAGGAGGCCGCCAAGGCAGCCGGGCGCCGGCCCGCGCGCAAGTATCTGGTGACCCTGTTCAACGGGGAACGAGGCGAGCAGGTGGCGCGGCCGACATTTGACGGCATGGCCCAGCTCTGGTTCGACAAGCCGCTGCGCAAGCCCGACGGCCCCATGTTCACCGAGCCGCGAGACACCTTCGATCAGAAAGTCGAACCGTTCGTCCCCTGGGCGACGACCGAACATGTCGTGATTGACGGGGCTGACGATCTGCCCGTGGTGCCCCTGACGCTGAACGAGCCGTTCCCGACCACTCGCAGCAACCTGTACAAGGTCAGTTTCCTGGTCAAGGCCAAAGACGGAGTTGAATGGGACGAGTTCTTCAACACCTGGCTTGAGGCCCATGCGCCCAACGTCAAGGAGACCATGCACAAGGTCGGCGGACTGCGCTACGTCGTCAGTCACAGCATCGATCCCGACGACGAGCCCTTTGCCGGCATGGCCGAGCTCTACTTCCGCGACCCGTCAGGATGGGATCGCTACGGAGAGACGATCACGCCAGACGCCTTCGGGCCGATGGTCGACACATCCGAGACCATCTGGTTCGGGGCCGACACGGAGTTGATCGGGATTCCATGATGTCCACTCCGTTTCCCACCTCCCCGCTGGCGCCCGATCCGCTGCCGCAGCGTCCACCGGGAAGAGCACTGCCACCGCTCAGAGTTACGCAAGCGGGGAAACACATAGGCTCGGAATCTGTTCACGCGTCGTACAGGGTGACGACGCACCAGCCAATGCCCTGCTACCCTGAGAACATATGAGCTTACGACCAACCACACCCTACAGGACGTCCAGCCACTCCGTCCAGCCTTCGGCCAGCGCCCGCAACATCCTGCACAGCCGCCGCGCAGCCGGAACGTGCCCAACCATAGCCGAACACATCCGAACGAAGCCGAACGCTACTGACCTGAAGAAACCTGAAAAAACCCGAAAAAACCTGAACGTCTTCATCAACGATCTCCAGCGCATGGCTGAAGATCGTGGCCGAAGAGGCCCAGAAGAAATTTTTCGCGGAAACCTGAATTCAGTCAATTTCTTCTTCCTTCCGAACGGCTGTTGACGGCCCATCCCCAAACCTCCAGATGCAACAAGGAATCGGAGAAACCCCGTGACCAACGAACTCGCCTACGCGACGATTGAGGAGCTGGCCCCGCGCATCGCCTCCGGCGAACTGTCGCCGGTTGAACTGGCCCAGGCACAGCTGGACCGCATCGCAGCCCACGACGGCCGGCTCAAGAGCTACGCCACGGTGATGGCCGATTCAGCGCTCGCCGAAGCGCAGCAGGCCGCGGATGAAATCGCGGCGGGCAACTATCGAGGCCCGCTGCACGGGATTCCGATCGCGGTCAAGGACCTCTGCTACACGACTGGCGTGCCCACCATGGGCGGCACGAAGGTGCTGGAAGACTTCGTTCCCGACTTCGACTCCACCGTCGTCGCGCGTTTCAAAGACGCGGGAGCCGTCATGCTGGGCAAGCTCAACCTGACGGAGGGGGCAATGGCCGGATACAACCGCGCTCGCCAGGTGCCGGTCAATCCCTGGGACTCGGGCCGTTGGACCGGCGTTTCCTCCAGTGGTTCCGGCGTGGCCACCGCGGCCGGTCTTTGCTACTCCTCCTTGGGCAGCGACACCGGCGGTTCGATTCGCGGTCCATCGGCGTCCTGCGGCATCGTTGGACTCAAGCCGACCTGGGGTCGCGTCAGCCGCTACGGCGTGCTCGACCTCGCGCAGTCGCTTGATCACGTCGGACCGATGTGCCGTTCGACCTGGGACTGCGCCGTCACCCTCGAGGTGATCGCCGGCGACGATCCGAACGATCCGACCACGCTCCCCGAACCCGCTCCCTCGATGCTCGAGGGGATTGACGGAGGCGTCGCGGGCATGCGCATCGGCTACGACGAGCGCTATGCGACCGAGGAAGTGATCCCGCCGATTGCGGAAGCAGTTGCCGCATCCGTCGAGACGCTCGCTTCGCTGGGCGCCGAGATCGTCGATGTCGAACTGCCCGACTTCCAGCCCTACATGGCTGACTGGCCGACGCTCTGTTCAGTCGAGGCGCTGCATGCCCACCTGGATAACTATCCCAGCCGAGTCGGCGATTACGGCAACTGGTTCGGGGTCTGGCTGGAACTGGGGTCAACGGTCAGCGCGACCGACTACGCCGACGCCTGCATCCGCCGAGAGGAGCTGCGCGGCCGGCTCACGAGGGTCTTCGCCGATATCGACATGCTGGCCTGTTCGGCGCAGGGCACGCTGCCGCATCAGGTGACCGAAGACATGATGTACGACGACACACCGGGCGAGTTCCAATGGTCGCGGCTGCAATACACGGCGCCCTGGGACATGAACCGCGCGCCGACCCTCACCCTGCCCAACGGCTGGAGCGAGCAGGGTCTGCCGATGGCCTTGCAGCTCGTCGGCCCGCTGGGCAGCGAGCAGGCCCTCTGTCGAGCCGGCTACGCCTACGAGCAGGCAACCGATTTCATGCGCAACCCGGAGCTCTAGTAGTCGGTCGCTTCGCCGCGCTCTTGCTGGGCCTTGCGCTCGTTCATGAAATCGCGCATGCTGCCGGCGCTGTCGGGCGGCGGCGGGGCCATCCGCAGCCACGAGTTGAGACTGGTCGTGTAGCGGAATTGCGCGCCCCAGCCGAGCATGTCGGCCTGCGTGTGCCACATCTCCTTCTTCGTCAGCAGACTCGCCAGCGGCGCTTCCGCGACGCTCTCCGCCATCTCGCGGACGGTCTGATCGAGTTCCGCTCCCGGCACACTGCGCGTGACCAGACCCCACTCCTCGGCCTCCTTGCCCGAAAGCACGCGGCCGGTGAAGAGCATGTCGTTGGCCCGACGCGGGCCGACGAGGTAGCTCCAGAACGGGATCGAGCTGGCCCCGCCCATGCGCATGAACGGTTCGCCGATCATGGCTTCGTCAGCCGCCACGACCAGGTCGCAGAGCATCGAGATGTACATCCCGCCGGCGATCGCGTGGCCCTGGATCTGAGCGATGATCACCTTGGGGTTGTCCCAGATCGCCTCGTAGATCCCACGCATGATCCGCTGGTGCTTGTGCCCGTTGACGATGTTCCACTCGGAGTCGCCGTCGGGCGTATTGATATAGGGGCTGCCGTCAGTGTCGTACCCCGCGCTGAACGCCGGACCATTGGCGCGAAGGATGGCAACCTTGAGCGAGTCGTCATCGGCGACGACATCGAGCGCGGCGAGGAGGTCGTCGAGGAGGGCGTGGTTGAGCGCGTTGCGCTTGTCCGGTCGGTCCATCGTGATCGTGGCGATCGGACCGTCGGTCTCAAACTCGATGGCGGTGTATGTCATCGTCTGTTCCTTGCGTACGAATCGGCTGACTGATCAGGACCAATGTGATCGTTGCCGGCTCACGTCATGTCGTGGATCTGCTGACCACGGTCATAGTGCGCTGCAGGCAACGCTCGGCCGGGACCAAGCAGGCGCAGGGCTCTCACGAGCCACGAACGAGTGTCGGCCGGGGTGATCATCTCCGAGACGAGCCCCAGGTCGGCGGCCTCCCATGGATCCTCGGAGGGTGGTGACTCAGGATCGCGGGCCAGATAACCCGGACTTTCGGTCATCGCCGGCCGGGCCGACGGCCAGCACCAGATGAAGTCGAATCCGGTACCCATGCCGCCGAGCGCGAAGTCGCCGAGCGCGTGTCCCCAGCCGGTGATGATCGTAATCTTCGCCGCGTGCGAGGCGCGCAGCGACTCGGCGGCGCGTGCGGCAGCAAACATGAACTCGCCGCTCGCGGCGTCGACCGGGTCGTAGCCCAGGGTGTCCTGGGTCGAGAGAAACGGAATCTGGTAATCGGCGCTCCACGAGGCCGCGCGTGCGATTCGCTTCATGTCTGCCGTCGTCAGCGCCGCTCGAGGCCACCCTCCGGTCAACGCGAAAGCGACCGGCACACCTTCAACCTGACCCACGCCGACCGCGCAGTGTTCGTCGGCCGGACCGAGCAAGGTGATGCTGCCGGCGTCGAAGATCGCATCCATCTGCTCGCGCGGCGAAGCGTGCATGTCTTCATCGGTGAGGTTGAGCGCAGCATCGGATGACGCGCCGCCGATCGGCGCCAACGCCGAGCCAAGCTCGGCTGGCAGCGTCGCGAGAAACCGCCGCGCGGCGCCGATCGCCTCGGCATCGCTGTCGCAGACCAGGTCGGCTACCGACTCGGCTGAGCCCTCGTGCGCGCCGAAGGCGGCGCGATCAGTCGCCACCAGCAAGTCCGAGCGCACCGCCAGCGCACTGTTCTGACCGGCGCAGTGACCGCAGGCGACCGTCACCAGCGGCGCCTCACGTTCGGCGATGTCGCGAGCCGGCAACTGCTCAGCCACGCGGCTCAGCAGTACTCCTGCGTGGAGGTCGAACTCGGGAACCTCATCCGTTGTGCCGTCGGCCAGGTAGACGATCGGCAAGCGCCGATAGATCGCATTGGAGAGCATGCGGTTGCGCTTGTTCTTGCCCACCTGCGCGTCGGAATTCGCCAGGGCGATCGGATCTTCCGCAATCACAACGGTCCTCCGCCCCGAGATCTCCGCGTAGCCGACAATCACTCCGTCGGCCGGCGTCTCGTCGGCGACTTCGTGGTGCTGGCTCTTGGCAAACGCGCCAATCTCGAGGAACGACCCCTCATCGACCATCAGCTCGACCCGCTGGCGCGGGGTCAACTGGCCCGCCTCTAACTCTCGCTCGCGATCAAACGCCTCGATATGCGCACGCTCATCGTCAACGCGCTGGAGGCGCTCCGCGATGGTCAGGTTCTTTTCCGGACTGACGTGCCGCTGGCGTCGAGTTGTCATCTGCGTCCCCCTCGTCCCAGCGCTTCGAACGCCTGGATGACCCGCGGCCGCGTCTCGACCGGATCGATGATGTTGTCAATCGTGGCCATCTGCGCACCGCGCCAGGGATTCATATTGCGCCTGAACGGCTCGGCCAATTCATCCAGCAGGCGTCGGTGGTCGTCGCGATCCTCGATCCCCGCGAGTTTCTTGCGATGCACCACCGCAGCCCCGCCCTCCGGACCGAGATATGCGATCTGCGTGGTCGGCCAGGAAAGCGTGATCGCCTCCGGGTCGCTGCCGCCCATGATGAAGTAGCCCATCCCGATGCCCTTGCCCAGCGTGACACAGACGGTGGGCACCTCAGAGGCCATCTTTTCCGAGATGTAGACCGTGGTCTCAGTCAGCAGCCCCTTGTGTTCCTCTTCCTGCGTGGTCATGATTCCTGGCGTGTCGCAGAACGAGAGCAGCGGCAAAGAGAACGTCCTCGCCGTTTTGACGATCCGGCGCGCCTTGATCAGCGCGTTCATGTCGATCGCTCCGCCGCGCACCTTCGGTTGATTGGCCATGATCGCAACCGTGTGCCCGTCAAGGCGGGCGAAGCCCGTCACCATGTTCATGCCGAACTCGGGCTGCCACTCGAAGAAACTGTCCCGGTCCACGACCCGCTCGATGATCTTGCGCACCTCATAGGGGCGGTTCGGATACTTCGGTACCAGCGACCGCAACTCCTCGTCGCAGCGATCTCTGGGATCGCCGCTCATGATCCGCGGCGCCGACTCGAACGCGTGGCCCGGAAGGTAGGAGAAGCAGGTACGCAGCGTCTCCATCGCTTCCGCTTCGTCCTCCGCCCGTCGACAAATCTGTCCGGTCATCTTGGTATGGACATCAACGCCGCCCATCTCATAGAGGTCAGGGCGTTTGCCGGTGGCGAACTCGATGATGTACGGACTGACGAACGTTGCTGTCGCGCGTGGAGTCATCACCGAGAAGTCGGCCACCGACGCCGCCCAGGGAGCGAACGAGTTGCCCAGGATCGCCGTGAACACGCCGCCTCTGCGGGGCACGCTCGATCGGGCGCCGACGTTGTGACCGCCAACAGCTGAGAATCCCGAGGACATGATGTGGTCCTCGATCTGTCCGCCCGCTCCCTGGAACAGGTAGAACATCGGCAGCGCGGCTTTGTCGACAATATGTCCGACGGCCCGCATATTGACCCGCGAGCGCAGATTGTATGCGCCCGCGCCTCGCGACGAGTCATGCGCCTTGTAGAGCACGGGCCGGCCGTGGATTTCGCCGAAGCCCAGCTGCAGCGGCGTCGGCCCCAGGCCGTAACTGAACGCCCACTGGCTGCCCGGATCGAGCAGCAGCTCGATTCGCTCGTTGGCGGTCAACAGACCCCGGCTGTGGGCCCGCTCGTCACCTTCCGGATTCGGCGCGAAGAACTCGTCTCTTCGACGCCGCAGTTCAGCGAGATGCTCCAGGTCGGCGGGACTAGCCGTTGACACCGGTGCCCCAATCGATCGCGTTCTTCAGCAACTGCTCGTATGGCTCGGTCTCCCACGGACCTCGGAAGCGGAGCGGGACCTTGCCATCCGGCGAGATGCTCTCGTGGACCGATTGCTGGCCATTCGTCAATGGCGTGTGACAGTGCCCCGGCGCGATGTAGGCGATCTCGCCCTCACCGACCTTGCGCGCGAAGCCGAGCGCATGCGACTTGCCGTCGGGCAGCAGCGAGAGGTCGCCACCGTAGAGCTCGTCAACGATTGGCGGCTTCTCGACATCCTCGGTCGTCAGCAGGACCTGCGTGTCGGGATGGATCACCTCGACCATGTAGGGCTCGTCCTGGACCGGGAAGTTGCCGGGCAGGTTGTAGGTCAACGGGTGGTTGTGATCCGAAACCTTGACGTCCATCTCTCGGATCGGCGGGTGGGTCATGAAGAATCCGCCCAGCGCCTCGTGGTAGTCCATTTTGGCCATCCGGCGACGGCCGTCCTCGCGGCCAAGACGCTCGGCCTTGCCGCCGGTCGAGCCGTGCAGCGCCAGCCAGCGCCCGCCGTCGCCGAGCCAGTCGCGGATCACGCCGGTCTGGTAGTCGTCGGCGAACGGTCCGGCGACGTAGCAAATCAAGAGGTGTGCGTCCCGGATCCACTTGTGGCAGTCGGTGAAGTCGCTGCTCACGGTCGTGTGCACGTTCTCATTCGACTGCAGCGCCATCAGGATGCGCATCCGCGCGTAATCCATGTCATGCCCGGCGTGTTGGCCCGGAGGGAAGCCTCCGACCACAACGTGGGCCCGGATCGGTGTATTCATGGCGGCCTCCTCTATCTCATGCAGCCTGCCGCGATACTAGCCGCTACACCGAGTAAGAGAGTTCAGGACGGAAGCCAGACATGGAACCACTGCAACCGATGGCCGAACACATCGCTCGTTTGCTCCGAGAACGGGGTGAAACAGTCGCAATTTGCGAGACCACCGCGGGAGGCCTGGTCTCGGCCGCGTTGCTCTCTATCCCCGGTGCATCGCGCTACTACGCCGGAGCGGCAGTCACGTACACCGGCGTCGCGCGATCCACGTTCCTCGAGATAGAACTCGACGATTATCCGGGAGTCCGCTCCAGCAGCGAGCCCTACGCGAAGATCATCGCCGAGACCATCCGCGAGCGCCTGGGAGCCACCTGGGGCATCGGAGAAACGGGCGCCGCCGGACCCGGCGGCAACGTCTACGGCGACGCGTCCGGCCACACCTGCATCGCGATCGCCGGGCCGACCGAATACGTCGAGACGCTCGAAACCGGCCTCGAGGATCGGGAAGAGAACATGTGGCTCTTCACCAAACGGACGCTCGAAGTGTTCGAGTCGGTGCTACGCGGATCCTCCAGCTAGGGGTAAGGATTCCCTTGACCTGAGCCATCAGCCGGGCCGCTCCGGCGAAGCCGGACGCTACTCACTCAGAGTCAGGATGAGCTCGGCGTAGCTCCTCCCTTGTAGATCGACTTTGTGAATCTCGATTCCGCCCGGGATCGCGTGCTCGACTTCGTAGTGGTCCTTGGTCCAAAACTCGTAGATCTTCCGGGCTAACTCCTCTTCTGTTTCCGCCGTCAGGATTCGGGTCGTCGGGAACTCATACTCCACTTCCAGGGAATCGAAGTCCTCCATTGGAATGTGCGCGAGGATGTTCGCGCTTGGCACACCAATGAAATGAGTCACGCCAACGCCATCGGGGACGTAAACGCAGGAGTGGTCCGGTAGCTCAGCCAACGCGCTGGCACCGAACTTCGCCCATGTGTTGGGCAGGGTGGTTAAGTCGCTGGACCCCTGAAACCCCACGAAGGTGAACTTCATCGGATGGCCCTTACACGTCAGTGACGCCTGCCCTCAAGGCCAGTGACTCTAGCGCGATCCCGGCACGATCCCGCGCACCGACGTTTCGATGCTGAACAGACTTGTCCCCGCCGTCATGAACAGCGTCGAGAAGTCGTCTCCGCCGAACGTCAGGTTGGCGGCGTGCTCGTCCATCTCGAACACGCCGAGGTACGTGCCGTCCGCGGCGTGGGCTGAGACTCCGCCGGCCCCGGTCGTCCAGAGGCGGCCGTCCGAGTCGACCTTCATCCCATCCGGCGCGCCCAGCCGGTCGTCCTGAGACTGATCGACGAATAGGATGCGATCGCCGAGCGAGAGGTCGTCGTTGACGTCATAGCGCCAGATCAGACCTTCCTGGGAGTCGCCGATGTAGAGCTGCGACTCGTCGGGATTGAAGGCGAGACCGTTGGGATTCGTGAAGCCCGTTGGCGCGACGCAGTGCAGCGAGCCATCCGGATCGATTCGATAGACGCCGCGGAAGTCCAGCTCCTCCCGCTGGCCCTCGTAGCCGAAGCGCGGAGTTCGGCCGGTGTCGGTTCCATAGGCCGGGTCGGTGAAGACGATCGCGCCGGAAGAGTGAACCACCAGGTCATTGGGGCTGTTCAACCGCTTGCCGTCCCAGGTGTCGGCCAAGGCGTCCTCACTGCCCGGTGATCCGTAGGGCGCCCTGGACACGCGCCGACCGCCGTGCTCACAGGCGAGCAGGTTTCCCGACGCGTCGAGCGTCAGCCCGTTGGACCAACCCGAGGGGTCTCGATAGACCGCCGCCTCCGACTCGCCCGGTCGCCAGATGTGCTGTCGGTTGCCGGGGATATCGCTGAACACGAGAGCGTTGTCGGAGGCGATCCAGATGGGCCCCTCAATGAAGCCAAATCCGCCGCAAAGCCGCGTCTCCTCGCCCCTCAGCAGGTCGGAGATGCCATTGTCGTCTTCGATGCGCATGAACGCTGTCCTGATCTAGTCCTGATTCTCAGGGTTCTCAGGGATGGTAGCCGTCTCGATTGGACGAGCGGGCAACCGATCGGTGGCGTTCCAGATCCGATTCATGATCGGCCGACCCTCACCCGCCGGATCGACGAACTCCGGTCGATACAGCCACGGCAGCTGGCTCGAATGCGCGCGGATCACGACTGGACGAACCCGATACCCCAACAGGCGCTCTCTGCTGAACCCCAGTTCCATCAACATGCCTTGCGTGGTCTCGATCGACCAGTTCTGGTCGAAAATGAAGTTGCCGAATGAATAGGCGACGAGCTGATCGCCGAAGTGCTCGATCGCCTGCACCCAGTGCGGATGATTGCCGAACAGGAACGTGGCGCCGGCCTCCATTGCGACGCCGGCCAGATCGCGTTGGTAGGCAACAGGATTGGAGACGTATTCGACTCCCCAGTTGACGCCGACCAGGACATGGTCGGCGAGCTTGCCTGCGGCGCTGATGTCACGACGTAGGTACTCGGCCTCGAGTGGCGCGGTACCAGGCTGGTCCTCTTCTGCGTGATACCACGGCGCGATGATGTCGTAGCCCAGGAAGGCGAAGGTCACCTCGCCCAACTCGGTGCGTACGCGAACGACCGCCGGTGTTCGCGCGGCGCGCAGACTCTCACCGGCGCCGGCGGTGACCATGCCTTCGTTGCTCAGCCGTTCAAGCGTTTCATACAGGGCAGCGACCCCGGAACAACCCTGCCAGCAGTCCATCATGTGATTGCCGACGGTGAGTACGACATCGATACCGGCGTTCGCCATCGCCGCGACCGCCCGATGGCTCCCCGTGAACGTCACGGTTTCGACGCAAGGGGTCAACTCGTTGTTGGCGGTCAGTGGATGTTCGAGCGGCGCAACCGCGATGTCGGCATTCACGAGGGTGTCGCGGACGCCGTCAAACATCGCGTCGTAGTCGCCGAGGAGCGAGAGCACATGATTGGTGCAGCGAACCGGGATCAGCTCACCGGTCACGGCCATACCGACCGGATCGAAGCTGCCAGCCACGACTGCGCCCGACTCTGAGAGCTGCTCGATGGCCTCCAACTGTGTCCGTGCCCGCACCCAGTGCAACAGGCGCAGCGGCGATTGGCGTGCCCGATCGCGATATGGGTCGTGCCTGTCGACAGTCAGAGCGAGGACGCCCAGCGTCAACTGCTCGGGTTCCACCAGCCCGAACGCGCCGGGCGTCGAGGCGATCGAGTCGATCAGCCGAGCCTCGGTCACGAACACGGCTCGCAGGTCCGCAAGCGAAAGGCCAAGCGCAGCGGCGATGTCCCGCGCCTGCGACCCCGGCAGGAACACTGATATCGCCTGTGGGCTGCCGCCCAGGTCCGACCAGTCGAGCACCTCACCACGAAGGATGCGCCGTACCTCACCGTAGGTCAGATCCAGCACGTCGCGACGTTGATCAGTGATCGCCGCCCATCGAGCGACAATCACCATCCGGGAACAGGGAAACGGCCGCTCCGAAATCGTCGGTGCCGCCGTCCACGCTTCCTCGTCGCAGCGCTCAAGCTCCACCGCCGGGAGCGACGATGCGGCGGTTACACGTGGCCCTGTTACGGGACGGGCGACATCCCCGTCGGCGTCAGCGCGCTGGGCCAGGATCGTTCCGCTGGCCAGCAGCAGGGCAGCGGCAACGGCCCACCCGATCAACGTCATGGAATAGCCACAGGTCGCCCCAACCCCGATTGGCGAGTTTACCGCGACGCCACGTCAGACAGGGCGGCATCGGTCAGAGGAAGCGGGATTTGCGCAGGGCCGCCTACGGCCCCCAGGCTGAGCATCCCCTCCGACTGTCAAGCCCACGTCAATCGTCAACCCTGCCCTGCAACTCGGCGACGCGCGGCGACCGCCCTCATGGCATGCTGGACGCGAGGAGACCCAAGGATGCGCATCGACATCGGCGAATGGTTGATCCGCAGTTACCAGACCGAGGACGCGGAATCGCTGGCGCGATCGGCGAACAACCGCAGCATCTGGCGGAATCTCAACGACTACTTCCCGCACCCGTACACCCTCGAAGACGCCCATAGCTGGATCGACTTGACCAAGCAGGAATCACCGGAACAGAACTTCGCAATTGGCGACGAGAGCGAAGTCATCGGCGGCATCGGACTCAAACTACGCGACGACGTGTACCGACGCTCCGCCGAGATCGGCTATTGGTTGGCCGAGCCGCACTGGGGCCAGGGCATCGCCACCGCAGCCTTGCTGGCGCTCACGGAGTACGCGTTCGAACAATTCAACCTGGTCAGAATCGACGCCGGCGTGTTCGAATGGAACCCGGCTTCCTGTCGAGTGCTCGAGAAAGCGGGCTACGAGCGAGAAGCTCGGCTCCGTCGGTCGGTCTTCAAAGACGGCCAGACCATTGACCGCCTGATCTACGCCAGGTTCCGCGGCTAGCTTCCCAAACCGCTCCCTGGTCTCCAACCGTTGAACAGCCGCTGCCCCGCTGGTTACAACCGTGGTGCGGTTGCGCTACTCTCATTATGACAAGAAACAGTAATATCCCCGGGGGTCTGCATGCGACCTCGGAACGGTTGCCGGGACCGTACGCCATGATCATATCTGGTGGAGCTCTGGCGCTCGCTGGCGTGATGCTGCTGGTTAACCTGCACCTGCAGGTCAATTCGTTCCCGGCGACGCTTGAGACGCCCCAACCCCCGATCACGCATCAGCTGCACGAGCACATGGTCGAGGTTGACTGGAATGATATCTCCGGCGCAGATCGTTACCAGCTACAGCTCTGGTATCCATCCGGCTGGATTGATCTCCCTGATAACGACATGGGTATCGAGGTCGATTACGACGGCTCCCGGGCAGTGGTCAGAAAACAGTCACCAGGAGCGCTGATCAATACGTTCCGCGTCAAGGCGTTGGGTTGTGGACGCGCATCGGATTGGTCGGACTACGGTCGCAAGGCAGACGCTGGTTCCGCCACTCAAGACCGTGATTCGCTTGCATCAGCCGCTCCCGTAATGGCGGAATCGCAACATGACGCTATCTGGTCCGGAATCTTAACAACCGGCACGAGCGGTGAAGTGCCGGGTGGCTACGGTTACTCCCGGGCAGCCAGCGTCGGCATGCTGTCGCCGGGAGCATTCATGCTGGACCGTCACGAGTACCAGATCGTTCATGCCTCGCAGGCGACCGACGCGTTCGTGCTCGAATTACAACACACCAACGGCTCGGCGCCGCAGTTTACGCTCGCCGTCCATGATGCGAATGGACGCAACCCGAGGGAGCTGTCGACCTGTAACAGCGTACGAATCAAGACCGACAACGGCGACCGCTATCTGTGGTTGGACTCCGAGGTGAGCTGGGCGGCCGGCGCCCACTCCGCCATGAGCATCAGCCTCGCCAACGGACACAAGCATGCCGCAGCAGGCCGAGTGCTCCGGCCCGTGCGACCGTTGACGGCAACGTTCGAACGCGTGCCGATGCAGCACTCTGGGAGTGAGTTTTCGCTGCTGGTTCGCTTCAGCCATCCCATCGCAGCCGCCGCAGATTCTCTTCGTACAGGCTCACTGCACGTCAGCGCAGGGACGGTGACGTCGGTGCAGCCACTGGCCGGTCAACGCGACCTCTGGCAAGTCAATATCACTCCCGACTCCAATCGCAGCGTGCGTGTGGGCCTGAGGAGCGCGCCGGCTTGCGAAATGCCGGGAGCAATTTGCACCCGGCACCAGATCCGTCTTGCCAACGAGCCCGAAGCGGTGGTCTTTGGCCCTCCGATCACCGCGCGGTTCATCGACGGACCGGAGGCGCACCAGGGTGAGTCTCAGTTCCCGGTGCGGATCCAACTCAGCGAGCCGCTGTTCAGCACTTCGGATATGCTCGCGCGGCACTTGTTGACGACTTCCGGAGCCGAGTTGACTGATGTGCGCCGCGTGGATGGACGTGGTGATCTGTGGGAGTTGAGCGTCGCTCCCGAATCCGCGGTGCCGGTCGAGATTAAGCTCAATCTGGACCTCGATTGCGGTTCTTCGGCACTCAGCTGCCTCGACGACCTGATTCGGATCGCCGAACCTCGCGAGCTGACCATTCCGCCGGCCGTCATTCACCTGACGTTCGACGACGGACCCAACCCCGCATACACCCCGCAGATCCTGGACATTCTCGCCTGGCACGGGGCGCGCGCGACGTTTTTCGTGACGGGTGAGAGCGCCACGCTCTATCCCGACCTTATCGCTCGAATCGTCAGCGAAGGCCACACGCTGGCCAACCACACCTGGGATCACGTCGCGCTGGACACGCTCTCGGCCGAAGAGTTCGAAGACACGGTCCTGCGGACGCAACGGGTGTTGGGAGAGCATGCAACCGCCTGCATTCGGCCGCCGTACTATCGCGCCGATCAGGAGACCTACGCACGGGCCGATCAGTTGGGGTTCAGAGTGATCATGGGCAACGTCAGACCGATGGACTGGACCCGCCCCGGCGCGCAGGTGATTGCCGACCGGATTATCGGCGGAGCAGCGCATCAGGCTGTGGTGGTCCTCCATGACGGCGGCGGGGACCGCAGCCAGACCGTGGAGGGTCTGCGCATGGCCCTGGCCCACCTGCGTTCGCAGAACTTCTCGTTTGAACCCGTCTGCAGCTAGCGATCGGACGGCGTCAGGTTGCCGCTATCCGCCGTCATGGCTTGAGGCTTGGCCAACGAGTTCATCCGGACCGCCATCCGCGTCTGCTCGCGACCATGCAGCATTCGCCAGATCACGGCGAAGAGGCCGCCTGCTCCGACCAGGATCACCAACAGTAGACCGAACGACGCCTGAAAGTTGACGGCGTCGGCGACGGTGCCGATCTGGGGCAGGATGATGGCGAGGATCAGCGCGGCCGAGAGCTCGAACATCGAGAGCACCGTTGCTCGCTGGTCGGATGGAATCCGCCGATTGATGTAACCCGTCGCGATCGGACGGGTCATGCCGCGAATTGCGGCCAGCACTCCGATCGCTCCAACAACCCAGAGCGAATCCCAGAGCGTCGGCGCGAGAAAGACCAGTGCGGCCGCGAACAGCGGCACGACCAACGAACGCCTCTCGCCCAGTCGGCTCGCGATCCAGGCAGCCAGCAACGAGCCGACGACCATGCCGGCGACCGGCGACATCAGCAAGCCGGAATAGGCAATGCCTGAGCTGACTCCGCTGGCCGGGTCGACGCCATGGTGCAGGACGAACGGTTGCAGCAGAAAGTCGGTCACCGCCAGGATCACGCCGGAGATGAGCGTGGCGAACAGGATGTACCAGAGCAACAGCTTGCTGCGCCAGACGACCAGCGCCCCGCCGAGCATGTTGCCGAGCACGCCCGGCCGCGCCTCGGCACCGACGACGCTGTTCTGGCTCGGCTGGCTCGGTTGGCTCGGCTGGCTCGGCGGTGAGGTGGAGAACGCCGCTTCACTGCGAGGAGGTTCGCGCAGGAAGAGGGCGACGGCGCACGATGCAGCCATAGCGACGGCGCCGAGCAGGATCGTCGCCGAGTAGCCGACCAGCGCGACGAGTGGTCCTCCGAGCAGTGTCGCGACCAGCATCGAGCCGAAGGCCAACGCTTCTGAGCGGCCGATGTGCTTCTCGTACTCCCTGGTCCCGCCGAGTTGCCGCAGCGTGTCGTAGACCAGCGCGTGTCCGGCACCGGAGTACATCGTCATGGCGACGGCGATGGTGACGTAGGCGGCCAACAGCACGACGAAGGTCGAGCTGAAGGCGAAGACGACGGAGCCGAGGCAGAACAGCGCACCGCCCAGCGCCAACGAAATCCGGCGGCCCCAGCGGTCGGCGACCGCGCCGGTCGGCACTTCGGCGACCACCACCGTGATCCAGAAGATCGACTCGATCGTGCCGACCTGGGTGAGGCTCATCCCGCGGAACTCCTGCAGGTAGATCACCCAGATCGGCATCCAGAGAAGAAAGCCGCTGACGCCGTAGAACAGGTAGTAGACGGGAATGTTGCGCGCCAGGCGTCGGCGCAGTTGCTGCGATTCGGCGAGCATGGTCCGCCCTGCCCGACCTATCGGCTGGGAAGGCCGGCAGCGCTCGACTTAGCCGGCGCGGATGGGCTCATTGTTGGCGGGATCGACCTCGAATGGGCCGTTGAGGTCAAGTTCAGCGCCCATTTCGCGGACGGCGGGCAGGACCTCTTCGCCCATCAGACGCAGGCTGCGCATGGCGTCGTCGTGACTCATCGAGCCGTCGCCGTCCCAGAAGATGATCGCGCCGGGGCGCAACTCTTCCAGCACGTGACGAATCTTGGGCAGCACGGTCGCGGGCGTGCCGTGGATGATGCTGAGCTTGTCGACCTGCTCCTGGAACGTGCCGCGATAGTCTCGCGGTTCGGCCGGCTGGGACGTGCCGGTCAGCGCCTGGTGACGCTCGGTGCGTCCACGTGACGCCGCAATCGCGCGAATCTGGGAAGTCGGCAGGACATCGGTGCGTGACGTCAGTCCCGGCAGGGACTGGAGGAACGGCCGGACCTTGCCCTGGTTGCCCTCGAGGAAGGGATTGCTCGGTCCCTGGAGATACTTGCGCGCGGTGTCCTCGGCCAGTTCGTCGGTCTCGTCGACGTGGACCTTGAACAGGTATGCCGTGTGCTGCGTGCCGGCCTCGTAGCCGGCTTCGCGGGCGCAGTTGCGGTAGTAGTCGAAGGACTGCTTGGTCGGCTCGATGTCGGTGGCCAGCATGACGTAGGGATAGCGCCGCTCGGCAGCCCATTTGACCGTGTTGCGGCTCATCACGCCGGGAATCCAGATCGGCGGGTGAGGATCGGAGTAGGGGCGGGCCCAGGGATTGACGTAGCGGTACTGGTAGTGCTCGCCTTCCCAGCGGAAGGGTCCGGGCGTGGTCCAGGCCTTGACGATGAAATCGTGCGCCTCTTGATAGCGATCCCAGTTGAAGGGCGAGGCGGTGTTGTGGGCCACGCTCTCGCGGCCCGTGCCGCGCACCCAGCCACTGACCAGGCGACCGCGTGAGATCATGTCGATTTCGGCCAACTCCTCAGCCAACCAGAGCGGGTCGTCCCAGATCGGGAGGACGTTGCCAAGCAACACGATCCTGGCCCGCCTGGTGATCCGAGCAAGGATCGCGGCTTCGACGTTCATCACGCCGCCCATGCAGAACGGCGTGGAGTGGTGCTCGTTGAGCATCAGGCCGTCGAAGCCCATCTCCTCGGCGTAGACCTTCTCGTCCAGGTAGCGGTTGTAGAGCT
>JAPPBN010000033.1:0-6113 GCA_026705025.1 Chloroflexota bacterium
GCCGCCGCCCCGCTCTGGACCGACGAGCTCGCAGAGTGCCGCAAGCTGCAGCAGCACGCGCGCGGGGCGCTCGACCAACTGCGCCGCTCGGGCCAGCGCTACGTCAGCCTGGTCGACGCCGACGCCCGGCTGCTGCGCCGCTCAGGCGGCGGGCACCTGACCGGCTACAACGCCCAGGCGGTCGCCGTGCGCGCGGGAGCAAGTGAGAGCGAGAGCGCGCTGATGCTCGTGGCGGCCGAGGTCACCCAGAGCCAGGTCGACTCGGGCGAACTGCCTCGGATGGTCGACGCCGCGCACGAGAACGGCGAGGCCGAGATGACCGTGGCCGACGCGGGCTACTTCACGGCCGACTCACTGGCCGCCATGCGCGAACGCGGGATGCCGATCGCGATGCCCGAGCCGCGCCCGTTCGAGGACCATCCCTTCCACTGGCGCCACTTCCGCTACGACCGAGTGCGGGACGAATACACCTGCCCAGAGGGCGAGCGACTCGTCTTCCGCCAGGTGAAGTACACGCGCCGAACCCCGGCCAGGCTCTACGGCGCGGAGCCCGAGGTCTGCCGCGCCTGCCGACAGTTCGGGATCTGCACGACCTCGGAGTTCCACGGACGCACGATCACCGTCTCCGAGCAGTCCCAAGCGCTTGAGGCGCACCGGCGCTGGATGCGTTCGCGGCAGGCAGAAGATGCGCTGCGCAAGCGGCCGGCGCTGATCGAGCCGGTCTTCGCCGTGATCAAGGAGCGTCAGGCTGGCCGGCGGTTCCTGCTGCGCGGTCTCGAGGCGGTGCAGGCCGAGTGGTCGCTGCTCGCCGTGGCGTTCAATCTGCGCGCCCTCTCGCGGTACTGGCTGCGGCTGATGCGCCTGCTCGACTCGCAAGGAGAGTTTGCCGCAGCGCCGGGATAGCGCCGGTTGGATGATGTCCGCCGGGCATCGGGCCATGTGCTCTCGCACGCAGTCGGAGCCGGCCGGAGTTGAACCGGCGGCCGTCCGACGCGTCGCCCGCGGCCTGCTGAGCTGGCTCAGATGTCCCTGCAGTCGGACGACCTACTACCACCGGCAAGGCAGTCGTCACTGACCTAGGCGACTCGGTCCAAACCTCTGAACCGCCGTGTGCGCAGAAGCGCATGCACATGAGACTGTCTCACTTGACAGCTCTCGGAGTGATAGTCGCCTTGGTCACCGCGATGTTCGTGGCCCTCGCCCCGGCGCGAGCGCACGACCTCGGAGAATGCTCCGACCCTGAGTTCCTGACACAGGTAGCTTGTGAAGCAGATGCCGGTGCTGATGGAACAGAGGGCAACGACGACGATCCGACATGGACTGCGGGCACTCACACCGCTGGGAACCATCCGCCGACTCTGTCGATCACGGTTCTTGACAGTGACGGCATCGTTTCGGACGACACCACTGTCAACGTGTGGATCTCCGTTGCAAACATTCACATCGCTGACCCTCGCTCAGGCGATCCGCTCGTGGGGGCTGAAACGGCATTCTCCAGTGATGTCACGCTTGAATACCTGCGGGTCTCCGGTGAGTTGGAAGGTCCAGCGACCGCTCCCACCTTCACGGCGACCGGCAATGGCGACGATGACAACTCTGCGGCAGGTGCACTCGGAACCATCGTGATCCCGGCTGGTACGACGCCCGGCGAGTACACGGTGTCGACTCGTTTGACTCCGCGCACTGGGGCCACTGCGTACTACGACTACAGCGGTAACGACTTCGTCACCAAGACGGCTCGGGCGACCTTCACGGTCGGCGAGGCCGGCCTCGGCGTCTCCGCCGCTGAGCTGAGCCTGGGCAACCGCGTCAATGACGACCCGGCGACGCTCACCGACGAGACCAAGGGCGAGAGCGGCAGTGACTCTGCGACCGGCGACGGGATCAACCTGCTCGTCTCGGCCAGCAACTCGCTGGGCAACAAGGCCAACAACTCTGACGTAGACCAGATCACAGTGATCGCCCCAGGCGGCTTGATTGCCGTCAACTCGCCTCGCAAGGATGATGCCACTGCCCGTCCGCAGACGAAGACCAATATCATCACCAGTTCGTTGGCGGCCGAAACCAACAGCTTCTCAATCAGTGAGACGACTGTGACCAAGGCTGCCGCGACGGACGATGCGATCCAGCAGACGATGTCGCTCAACGTGAACAAGGCAGACGATCAGCCGGGCACGGTTGACGTGTACGTCATCTTCTCCGGTAAGGGCGCCGCGATCAGTAACACGATCACGCTGACCTTCACCGGCCCGAACGACGCGCTTGGGATCGGCGAGGCATCCGAATCGCTGCTGTCGTTCGCTGAAGTGTCCGAACTTCCAGAAGTCCTGCGCCGCGACATCATCTCCTTCGCCCTGAGCGCGACCGACGCCGGTGGCAACCCCGGCGGCGTGCCGAACGTGCGCACGCGCATCCTCGACGTGGACGGCAAGGTCGTCAACCAGGAGAAGATCTCGGTCGAACAGGGTCCGGACGCGAACGCCATTCCCAACGCCAAGCTGACGCTGACCTCACTGAACGACGCGCTGACCCCGTTGAAGGTCGGCACGTACAGCATCAGGATCAGCAGCTCAGGTGGCCTCGTTGCTAACGGTGAGTTCCAGGTCGTCGGCCGAGCCGACGGCGTCGACCTGAGCGTCGACAACACCGCGCCAAGCGCAGTCGGCGAAATCGTCACCGCGACCGCGACCGTCACTTCCGGCGGAGAGCCGGTTCCCAACGGCACCATCGTGACCTTCGCTGCAAGCGATGTCGCGGGTGACGGTGACAGCGTCCTGGTCGCAGTGGGCGGTGGAGTTGTTCAGCGGACCAACGGTGGCGTCGCCACCGCGAGCTTCGTCGCAGTCGGCTCCGGCCGCTCCGTGATCTCTGCGACCGCGCACCGCACGACCGACGTTGAGGTCATCACCAGCACCGCCGGTGGTAGTGATGTGATCGACGACCGTGGTCCGAGCTTGGCTGACTTCAGCCGCCTGACCGGTCTGGCTTCGTACAGCGGTCCGGACGCCTCGGCGAGCGACCTGCTGGCCCTGCTGGCCGGCCGCGCGAGCGCCATCTGGCTGTCCAGTGGTGACGGCTGGGTGCTCTACTCGAGCCAGGACGGCTCGATGGTTCCTGGTTCGATGGACTTCACCGCCACCGCGGGCGACGTGATCTACATCAGCAACTAGCGAGAGTGAGGAATGCCCCCCTCTGTCACTCCGTGACATCTCCCCCCGCCTCACGGCGGGGGGAGAGGGGAACTCCCACCAGCTAGCGAGCATGACTAGCGACCGAGAAAGGACGCTGACATGACCAAGATGAGCACGATGCCCAAGCTGGTAGCCGGTGCAGTCGTTGCGTTGATTGGCCTTGTTGCCCTCAGCGCATCCGCGTTTGCACAGCCCGCCACGCCGCACCAGTTCTATGGTGGCGGCCTGGAAGCAGGCGATGTCGTCGCGATCGGCGATGCCTCCGGCACCGCCGACGCAGACGGCAACTGGTACATCCGTGTCGCCGCCGAGGGCGTGGACGAGAACTCGTTCACTCTCAACGGCAAGTCCGCTTCCGCCACGCTGACCTCGGTCAGCGACAGCCTCACCCAGGTCGACATCGAAGCGATGTCGATGCCTGAAGGTGACGGGATGGAAGAGCCGGGCGACGGCATGGAAGAGCCGGGCGACGGCATGGAAGAGCCGGGCGACGGCATGGAAGAGCCCGATGAGCAGCTCGACGAGGACAAGACCGATGTCGGTATGCCCTCGACGGGTAGCGGCGGTTTGGCTGACTCCAGCGGCATTTCGGCCGGCCTGATTGGCCTGCTGATTGCACTGGGCGCAGCGGCCATCGCCGGCCTCGGCCTGCGCCGAGTTCGGAATCGAGCGTAATCGCCCACCGGAGAGCTAACCGCTCACCAACCAGGGGCGGGGTCGAAAGGCCCCGCCCCTATTGCATCGGCTGACTTCTGAGACAGTCTCAAGTGAGACTGTCTCACTTGACAGCTCTCTCGGTAATCGCCGCCCTGGTCGCGGCAATGTTCGTCACGTTGGCGCCTGCTCGGGCGGCAACTGGCGACGTTTCAGCCAATGCGGGTTACTGTGTGCAGACCGGTACTGGTGACGACGCCGTTTACCAAGTCAGCACGCAGACGACCCTCGCAGCCGACTCTGACGCTGGAGACCGTACGGAGACAGAGGTCACGGTCGAAGTCCCGGACAACGGCGACGCCTCGGGCGACGACGCAGTCGACGGCGGTCGCGATGACGACGATGAAGTTGATCACATCCGGATCGCCTGTAACTCAGCATTCGCTGGTCAGGCCGTAACCATCACCCCAGATGGCAGCGCGACCCCGGTTGTGACGCTCGCGACGCCGACACTCAGCGTGCGCGTGAGCGACACTGACGGCCTGGTCAAGGCTGGCGGCGCTGACCTGACGATCACCGTCAGCTTCAAGAACGTCGTCCAGTTCACCCACGACCTGACCAACGCCCGGGACGACGACACGGCTACCGTTCCTGCTGCCGTGACATCGACAGCATTCGGCGTCGCATCCGATGGTACTGCCCAGGAGACCACAAGAACCCTCGGCACCGACAACGACGGTGGCGCAGGCATCAGCCTGCTTTGGATCCGTGTTTCAGGGGAGCTCGATGACGCTGACCTTCCGGCAGACGCCACCAATTGGGCAGCGACCACGAACTCGCTGACTTCCACACTGGCGATCCCTGCTGGCACCAGTCCCGGCGAATACACCATTTCGGCGTTGGCGGCTTACGACCCGTACTCAACTGCCGCTGACGACGACGATGACCCCGGCACTGACGACGATGAGGACTTCAGGACCTTGAGCGCTTCAACGACGATCACCGTTGGCGATCCGGGAGTTGAAGCCGATACTGTCAGTCTCTCGTTGGGCAACGCTTCTGAGGACAATCCTCTGACGACCGCTACAACGGGTCAGGGTGAACTCATTCCCGAGGACGGCACCGAGCCGGCCACTGGTGGCGACATTTGGCTCAAGGTCTCCGCGACGAACTCGCAGGGGAAAGCGTCCAACGACGCGGCGCTGAACGCGATTACAGTCATCGCACCTGGTGGATCGATTGCGATCCATGCACCGAATGGGAGACGCACCGCTCCTGGTGACGCTGTCTCCGGCGGTTCCGGCAGCAACAGCGCTTCAATCACCGCAAAGTCCAACGTCGTGAACACGATGTTCGTCAACGTGAAGAAGGCGGACAGTAAGCCAGGCACCGTTGATGTGTACACGCTCTTGATCGGCGCTGATGGCGCACCTCGCTCAGACACCTTGACCCTGACGTTCACTGGCGCCAGCTCAAGCCTGGTCTTGGGTGAGGCTGACGCTGTCGCACCGACCGGGGCGACCGAGTTCACGATCGACGCGCAGGACGCTGCCGGCAACCCCGGTGGTGTTGGCCAGTTGGTCTTCTCTGTCACCGATCCCGACGGCAAGCCAGTCGGCCAGGGCGAAAACTCGAAGCTGGGCGTGACCAAGGACACGGCCGGCTCCAGCACGCCTGACAAGGACACGGACGACAACCCGCTACAGACTGTGGGTCTGGTCAAGACCATGTCGACGACCGCACCTGGCGTCTACACCATCACGGTCTCACTGGCCGGCGTTGCCGACTCCGAAGCCGAAACAACGGTGACGGTGAGCGGTACAGCCGCCGATGTGGCTGTTGAAGTTGACAAGTCCGACGTGGCGCTCAACGATCTCGTAACAGCGACCGCCACTGTGACCGATAAGAACGGCGCGCCTGTCGCTGACGGCGCTGCAGTCACTTGGGGCACGTTCGGCGAACTCACCTTGATCAAGGTGAGCAGCCAGGATGAGACCAAGGACGGTCAAGCAGTCGCAGTCTTCGGTGTGAGCAAGGGCAGCGGCTCCGCTCAGATCACCGCGGTCAGCGGAACCGGTACCGGTTCTGCCGCAGTGAGCGCTGGTCCCGCATCGACCGACGAAGCAGTCTCTCTCGACTGCCTGAGCTCGCTCACCGGCTTCTCCAGCTACACCTGCAGCATGGGCAGCTCGGCCTCCGAGATCTTCGGTCTCCTCTCCGGCCGTGGCGCCACCGCCATCCACCTCTGGAATGGCAGCATGTGGGTCC
>JAPPBN010000020.1:0-53835 GCA_026705025.1 Chloroflexota bacterium
CGGATCGCTACGCGTCTCACCGCTGGACGAGGTCCAGTAGATGGCTCTGACCCGGTAGTCGTATGCTCGTCCGGCAACGAAGCTGAAATCCACGCCTTCGCCCGAGGTGTCGGTGTACTCCGTGCTGGTGCTGGCCGTGCTGTCGACCAACACCGAGTAGTCGGCGCTGCCGCGGCGTCGCTGGATCTCGTAGCCAGTGATCGTCACAGTGGAGTCGGGCGCGTCCCAGCTGATTTTGAGACCGGTCGTCACGGCCTCGCCGCTGAGGTTCGTGGGCGCGGGCAGGGAACTGCCCTGTGCTCGCTCCGCCGCCAGGATCAGGGCGGCGATCGAGGCGAGCACAAGGAGGATGAGCGGGACTCTTCGGCTGGTGAACGCGGTGAGCAGTGTGTTGCTCGACATGGGAAACTCCGTCTCGATCCTCTGCGCGCAGTGCGCTCCGACGTTCCGTCGTTCGAACTAGCTCGCTATCCCTCTCGTGTCGACCACAGTGCAGGCAGACCCGGGTCCGCCTGCACGTGGTGTCGTTTCATTGCCGGAACGCAGGGACCTACTCGCCTCCGATGGACTCAAGCGTCGAGTCGAACCCACTGCTGAAGATGAAATAAATCGCCACGATCTGGAACGTGTAGGAGCCGTTCTCACTTGGGTCGTACGTGTACGAAGTAGTGCCCGTACCGAGGCTGACGGTCGTGGAGGTGTTGCTGGGCGTGGTGATCGTGAGCCGGTATCCGGTCAAGCCGTGACGGTTCGCGTTCCAACTGATCGTCGGCGCATCCCACTCCAACTCGATGTCACCTCCCGAGACGTCGCTGGAGAAGTTGTCCGGCTTCAGGTAGTTGGGAACCGAGACCGTGGTTGAGTCCGATGGATCGCTGCGGTACTCGTAATGCTCGTCGTCCTTGTAGATGGCCCGCACCTGGTAGCTGTACTCCTGACCGGCGATGAAGAAGCCGTTCGATTCCGTCAGGTTGTCGAGGTACGTGGTCGAGGTGCTGTTGGTGTTGCTGTCGTGGGTCTCGAAGGCGGGCTTCGCGCGGCGGCGCAGAATCTCGTAGCCCACGACATCGATGTCCAGATCGACATCCGACGTATCGGGGGCGTCCCAGGTGATTTCGAGTCCCTGGTTCTTGGCAGAACCGCTCAGGTTCGTGGGCGCCGGCACCGGGGGCGGAGTGCCCTGGTCGAAGCGCGCCTCACGTGACTCGAACTTGCCGTAGATGGCGATGATCTCGTAGTCGTCTTTGAAGTCGCCGCTCGAGTGCGTCCAGGTCGAGGCGGTGCTGGCCAGCGTGTGGGTTGAGCCGGAGCTGCCGTTCACCGTCACCTGGTATCCGCTCAGCGCGGGGATGCCGTCCAGCGAGGGAGAGGAAAGGTCAGGCGGAACCCACTCCAGCTCGGTGCCGTTGGTCGTATCATCGCGGTCCAGGTCGGTCGGCATTGGGTAGCTGGGAGCGACACGCACGCCGTGGTGCGAGGGGTTGCTGGTCGTCGAACCATCATTGCCGTCGTCGTAGATGGCGGAGACGCGGTAGAAGTAGGCGATACCTGCCTCGAAGCGCCCGCTGTCGCCGCCGGTTGTGTCGATCAGCGTTGTGGTCGTGCTCTTGGTGTCGTTGACGAAATCCTCCCAGTCGCCCGACAGTCCCTCCTGGCGTTCGATCTTGTAGCTCAGGAGCTGACCGGGCAGCGTCGCGTTCGAGGTGTCGGGCTCCTCCCAGGTGACCTTCATGCCAGTGGATACGACCTCCACATCGACATCGGTCGGTTTCGGCAAAGTGTTGCCCGAGGCAGGCAGGAGGGAGAGCGCCATTGCGGTCAGCAGGCTGCCGATTGCGACAAGCAGGGCCAAACCGAACTGTTGACGGATCGTGTCGGCTGGATGTTGCATTCGTTCCTCCGGATCGAGATTGAATCAGCGAAACAAGGGGATTCGACCCAAGCGGGACCAGGACATTGCCCGGTCCCGCCTGGCCGGTCCACCGCGCGAGCTAGTCGCCCGGCAGCCAGGAGATTCCGGACGAGCTTAAGGACTGGACCTTGTGACTGGTGAGCGTCCCGGCCGACGGATTGATGAAAATCCAGATTGGCTGGCTGTACGTGCTTGAGTCGCTCGGGTCGCCGGTCAGGAAGTAGCCGCGATCGAAGTCGCCCGCGACCAGGAACCAGGTGTCGAGAATCTCGATCCCATCGGAGTCCTCATCATCGTCAACGAACTCGTACTCGAACCGGAGCTTGTCGACGTTGACGTAGCCGTGGCCGCTGATCAGCTCCGCGGTCCGGACGTTGTCGCCAACCTTGATGTCAATCTCCGGATCGGTCTCGATGACCAGTAGCTCATCGTCGAAACTCACCTCGAAGGTGAACTTCTCACCCTCCTCGTAGCCGTCGGTGGAATCTGGCGTCGACGTGACGAGGACCGAGGTGGCCATCGGACCGCCGTAGGCCCGCTGCGTCGAGTCCTTGTCCAGGCCGTTGAAGGTCAGCAGGGCGTCGGCGCCGGACTGAGCATTGATGTGATCGTTCAAGTCATCGTCCGCAGCGATGGCGTCCAGGCTGATGCCGCTGTAAGAGTTGGCGCCGTCCTCGACCGTGCTGGCGAATACCCAGGTGTCGGTCAGGCTGCCGCTCTGGTAGACGAACCGTCGGGCCGTGGTCGAGTCGTCCTCGTCGTAGTCCAGACCTGTGATCGTGGGGACGTTGCGCGGGTGGTCGCTGGGATTCAGCGCAACCTGGTTGAAGACGACAGTGACCGTGATCTCATCGTCGAGGCCGTAGAAGGAGTCGGCGTCAGGCGTGGAGCTGAACTCGACGGAGATGATCCGCAGCCTGGGATCGATGGCATGGCTTGTGTCCTGAGCAATGGCGTCGTGCCGCAGGTTGGTGAGCACGTCGTCAAGGACATTGGTGATGTCCGAACCGTTCACATCGATCGAGTTGGCTGCAACCGAGACGCCGCCCAGCGCCACGTCGGTGTGCGAGACCGGGTAGACGAAATCAATCTCGTCATAACGCTCGCCCGACTCGACATCAGCGAACGCCTCCACCACACGGGAGTCGTCGTCGTCAAGACCATGCAAGGTCAGGTTGAGTTTGGGGAACGCCTCGATGCTGACGTCGCCGATCTCAACCTCCTCGAAGAACTTGACCGTGACCACGATCGGCTCTCCGGCCATATAGCCCGTCGAGTTCGCCGGCGTAGACGTAATGGCGATTGACTCGATGTCGGCGTCGGGGTTGATCCGGAATCCCGAGTTGACGCTCTCGCTCACGACGTTGGCGAACTCGTACAGGTACTGGGTGAGCACGTACACCTGCCCAGAGAATGGGTTCTCCGGCAGCGAAACACCGTCGGAGTCAGCGTCGCCTTCCTGCACGAGATACTGGAAGTAGATGCCGAACTCACCGTTATCTCTGTCGCTGGGAGCGCTCCCCTTCATTGGCACTTCGTGCTCGGTGTCCCCCATTAGGATTGTTAGCCGTTCATTTGGACTGGCATGGTTGACGCCGACCTGACCATTGAAGATTGTGTACACCTTGATCAAGTCACCGGTGACGTATGACTGGGTGCCTGTTTCGTCGCGGAACTCGACCGAGAGCAGCTTGAATTCGTTGACGCGATGCACCTGCCCTCCCTCGACTGTGGGGAAGGTCAGCGCGGAGGCGTCCCTCGTGTAGTTGCCGCCGGCGTAAGCGATGTTGCCGCTCATGGAGCTCGCGCGAACCTCAACACCGTCCTCGTCAAGGTCGGTTCTCAGAACCGTGTAGCTGAACACCGCTGTGGCGCTGTCGTCAAAGCTTGCTTCCATGCTGCGCTGGCCGCCGCCAACGTCCAGGATCAACGTGATGTCGTCGTCACCCTCGTGAACGGTCTGGTTGAACGTCATCGTGACTTCGATCACGTCGCCCGCTACGTAGAAGTCGCCGTCTGGGCTGGACGTGATCGCCATCGACTCGAGCGCGAGCGTTGCTGGTCGGTTGACCAGGTGGGACGCGCCGCCCTCGAGGGCCGCGTGTTCGACCGTGGTCATGTCGATCCGGTTGCCGTTGACGATCAACGTGCCGGAAAGCGAGTTGGCGTCGACAGAGACGCCGTCGTCGTCGAAGTCGTCGGCGGTGACCGTGTAGCGGAAGTAGGCGTACGCGCCATCCCATCCGCCGGTCAGTGACTTGACCTCGTCGCCTATCTGCACGGCCAGCTTGACCGGATCGCTGGAAACCTCTTCCGGGGTCGAGCTGAACTCGACCTCGATGCTGATCTGCTCACCGGTGTCGTAGATGCCGTCATCGGGCCCGCCCTGGAAGCGCATCTGCTCGACCGTGATCTGATCCGGGTTGACGATGTGGTCGGCGCCGCCGTCAACGGCGTCGTTGCCGATCGTCGACGCGTCCCAGGTGTAGGAGCCGGACGACAGCGTGCCGTCGAGGGAGTCCTCGATCACCGACACGCCATCGATGTCGTAGTCCTCGGCCACGACCGTGTAACGCAGGTAGGCCTCCGAACCGTCGAGGCTCCCGGTCAGACTGCGCTCTCGCGTGCCGACCTGCAGCTTCAATGTGACGCGATCGTTGGAGTCCTCGGTCAGGTTCTCGCCGAAGTCGACGGTCACGGAGATGCGGTCGCCGGTCTCGTAGACGCCGTCGGTCGGTGTGCTCGTGATGGTGATCGAACTGACCGTCGGCGGCGCGCGATTGACCTTGTGGGTGGCGCCGCCGTCCAGGGCGGACACGGCGATGTCAGAACCGCTGTAAGAGATCGAGTTGTAGACCAGCGTGCCGCTCATGGAGTTGGCGACTACGGCCGCGCCGTCGGTGTCGACATCGGCGGCGACCACGGTGTACTGGAAGTAGATCAACCTGCCTTCGAAGATTCCGGTAGCGGTGCGCTGGTCGTCGCCAATCTGCAGGGTCAGCGTCAGCGGATCGCTGGAGTCGCCTTCGACTGTCGCATCGAACTCGACCTCGATGCTGATCGTGTCGCCAATCGTGTAGGGACCGGTGCTGGAAAACTCCATGTCCTCGATCGTTGGCGCCGCCGGGTTAACGCGATGGCCATCGCCGCCGTCGAGCGCGGCGTGGCTGATCAACGACGCCGCCAGGCTGATCGAGTCGACGACGATCGTGCCGTCCAGCGAGTCGGCGGCGACGGACACGCCGTCGACGTCGGAGTCGGCGTTCGTGACGGTGTAGCTGAAGGTGGCGGTGTCGTCGTCGATGCTGGCGGACATCGCACGGGTGTTGCTGCCGACCTGTAGGTCCAGGGTCAACGGATCGCTGGAGTCCTCGCCGATGGTCTCGCTGAACTCGACCTCGACTTCGATCGTCTCACCGGTCAGATAGAGGGTGTCCGCCGGCGTCGAATCGAACGCGATCGACTCAACCGTCGGCGGGGCGCGGTTGACCAGGTGCGTGGCCCCGCCGTCAAGCGCGTCATGGTCAATCTCGGACGCATCGAAGGTTACGGAGCCGACCTTGAGCTTGCCGGTCAGGGAGTCGGCGTCGACCGACACACCGTCGGTGTCGTAGTCGCTGGTCTTGGTGGTGTAGGAGAAGGTGACCTCGCTGCCGCTGTAGCTCGCGCGCATCGGACGGTCGTTGTCGCCCACCTTCAGGTTCAGCTTCAGCGGATCGCTCGATTCGCGGCTGACGTTGGCGCTGAAGCCCAGCTTGACCTCGATCGTGTCGCCGGCCTCGTAAACGTCGCCGCTCGGTGTGGTGTCAAACGCGATCGAGTCGATCGTTGGCTGTGGATGGCTGACGCGGTGCGCCTGCCCTCCGTCGAGCGCATCGTGGGTGAGCGTGTCGAGATCGATCGTGTCGCCATCCACAACAACGTTGCCGTCCAGGGAATCAGCGGCCACGGAGACGCCGTCCGTGTCCAGATCGCTGTCTGTGACGGTGTACCGGAAGTAGGCGACTTCGCCATCGAATCCGCCGTTGAACGTCCGCTCGTTGCTGCCAATCTGCACCTTCAGGGTCGGCCGGTAAGTGGTGTTGCAGCAGTCCGGCATGGCGCTGAACTCGACCTGAATGCTGATCTGGTCGCCCGTCACATAGACATCGCCGTTCGGAGTGCCCTGGAATGAGAGCGAAACGACGCTGAACGACGACTGGGGACTGACATTCGCCGAGCTGACCAGCAGCGCCAGCAGCGCTGCCAGCCCGGCGATGATCAAGGGCGATTTCGCACGTCGGAATATCGCGGCAAGGGGACTGTGGCGTATCGAGCGTCCGAGAGCCTCAACGGTCATCGCACATTCCTTCCGCAGAACCCACGAATAGAATCTATCTGTTCTGCAATGTCATATAGATAGATGTATCTGATCTCTTATGATGATGTCAATGAGCCAGGTCGATGGAAGATCGGCCTGATCCTTATCGCAATGTGCGGCTGGGAATGCGATTCGATGGGCCTGGCCCTCTTCGTCTGGCCGTGGAGGGTGCCGAAGAGCAACCTCGCGGATCGCAATGTCAGCCGCGCCAACGCATGGCCTAGGGAGACTCGTCGTGATGCATCGGACGCACTTCCCAGCGCGCGCGTGGCAGAGCGTCGCCCTTGCCGTCCTCGCCGCCGCGTTACTCCTGTTCTGTTCCGGTTCGGTGCTTGGCCAGTCCGACACGCAAACCGACGCATCTAGCACATCCGCTGCACCCTCCGAGGCGCCCACCTCGCTCGCGGCCAGCGTTCAGCCAGATGGGGTAACGCTGAGCTGGAGCGCGCCCACCCTGGACGCGGATACGGTCGGCGGATACCGCGTATCGCGCAAACGGATCCTCGAATATGCGACGACTTGGACGACCGTCGCCGAGGACACTGCCCAGACGGACACTTCGTACGTGGACGCCACGGCCAATGTCAATGGCGCGAAGTACGAGTACCGAGTGAGCGCCCTCCGCGGCGAGGGCGACGATCAAACCGAGTCCGGGTACTCAAATGTTGTCGATGTCACGATCCCCAACCCGCCACGGCCAGTGGATCTCACTGCCACCTCGACGGACAACGGCGTCCAGCTGACCTGGAGCACCGGCCATCTCTCCTGGCAGTCGGTCACGCTGAGCTTGACCGGATACGAAGTCCGCCGGATCGAGACCGCGCACCCGGACAACCGCAACCCCGAGTGGGAGGTCTTGGTCGCCAACACCAACAGCACGGACACGTCCCACCTCGATGCCACTGGATACACGACGATCGAATACAGCTACGCAATCCGCGCGGTGCATGGCTACCTCCGCAGCTATTGGGAAGGGATCGCCGGTCCGGTCAGTGGGCACCTCACGCAGATGGCATCAACTGAAGAGTGAACTTGAATGAGTCCATCGCTCGAACGCCGATCCTCGCTGAGAATCACCGGCCAGGAGAGCTTCCAGGGTGCTCCGCGTCGGACACCGTTCGGTCACCAACCCCCGCACCTCGGATTCGGTGACTCTCATCCAATCGCCACGCTGGCGTCGTCTTGACCCTCTGCAGAGCGGGGCAGTCGAACACAAGAGCCTGGGGGGTTGAGCCCGCCGTTCAGCGCCTAAAAGCAGCATGTCCCGGCGGCTAGAGGCGTTGCCGTCCAAGTGTTGTGAGCGGCTGACCCACGGGCGGGCCGGTGGGTGATGCGGGTCGTTGTGTCGGATTCATCTCTCGTGTGTTGAGACAACAAGGAGTTGGAACAGCCTTGACCTATTCCGCACACTTTGTCAATCTATTCAGACCTACCGATATAGATTAGTCTGATATGTCAGAAGGATGGAAGATGATCAATCGTCATCGGCACACACTCGTTGGTCTCGTAGTCGGTCTGATCATCGGTGCGAGCGCCACCGGACTCATTTGGGCAACCAGCGGCAGCACCGCGGAAGTCCGGGTCGTCGCACGCAAACTGGACGACGGTCGCGTGGAGGTCGCACTGCAGACGCGCCCGGTCGATCCACAAGCCCAATTGGAGGGCCTTGATAGCCCGGGCTGGGGCGACCGATTGTCGCCGGAGTTTCGGTTCTTGGCCGGTGACGCCACTGTGAACCGCTGGTACGCCAGTTCCGTTGTCACAATCGAATCCGAGGAACCTGCCCCGCCGAGCGTTGCCGAGATCGGTCCATTTGAGATCTCAGGTACGCCGACGGTGAGCCGCCCATTCGACCGCGACACCCTGTTCTGCGTGTTGACGCATGGCGTGCAGGAAGACTTCTTCTGGTTCCAGGTGTACAGCGCCTTGCTTGACGCCCGGCGCTGGAACGACATCAACCTGCGTGCTGAGATGTACACGAAGGGCGTCGATCAAGCCGACGGCATTCGTCGCTGTGTCGAAGACGGGGCCGCGGCGATCGCCACCACGCTCGCCGAGCCTGACGTGCTGCTACCGGCGCTTCAGGAGGCATCGGAGGCCGGCGTCCGAGTGGTGACGTTCAACTCGGGCGCTGAATCAGCGACCGCTGTCGGCTCGATCGCCCATGTGTCGCTCGATGAAGCAGCTGTCGGCCGGACGGCCGCTGAGCAGTTCCGCCAGCGGGAGGTCAGTGGTGATCTCCTGTGCATCATTCACGAGCCCTCCAACACGGGGCTTGAGCAGCGCTGCGACTCGCTCGAGATCTCTTATGACGGTGGCTCCGTAATCAGAGTGCGAATCAGCGACGCCGATGACTCGTTGGCGACGATCACCGCACATGCGACCGATGACGTAGGTGGTGCGATCGCGCTCAACTCCAACACCGCCTACTTGATGGCCGAAGCGCTCAGCGCGGCGAGACCGGACATCGTGCTCGCAGCAGTGTCCGCGGAGTTCCCGACACCGCTGGCGATGCTGTACAGCGGACGGCTCTCGTTTGTGCTCTGGTCACACGCGCTGGAGCAGGGATACCTGACGACAACGACATTGCTCTGGGGTCACGGCACACCGTTCCCCGTGCAGACGGGTCTGTTCGCTGAAGCCACGCAGATCAGCATTCTGCCGACCGTTGTCACTGCAGAGGCCGTTCAGGCCATGTTCGACGCCGACAGTGCCATCCGCGGGACGCTCCCCGCGTGGATCGATGCGCTCGAGCGCGCAATCCGAGAGGAGTCGGCCCAGAGCGGTGAATAGCGACCCACCGCTCAGATCAGCCACTATCCCGATTCGCGCTGATAGGAGTGAGCGTGGAGCTGTGAGGGAGCGGCAACGACCCCGCTGAGGATCGCAACGGCGGGAGGATCGTCTCCTCGGGCCGGGAGACCCACTTCCCAATGATGATTGCGCACGTTGCTGCCGGCCAACGTGCCGGCCAGCGTGGGCGAGCTCCAGCACGACGACCACCGCTACTCGATCGGTCGTCGCTGCGGGCGCCGTCGGTGACGGGACCGTACCGTCCCTCCGGCTACATGGAACTCGGCCCCGGCGAGATCACCCTGGAGCCGGTGGTCTACCCAAGTGGACAGAATCGAGAGCCGTTGAGTTGCAGTGCCGCTTGGACGATTGGCTCCTGGGCGGATGTACCTGAGCGCTGAACGAGATTCACGCGCTGCTGCAAATGACGCGTGAGACTGCAGCGTGCGCGCCCAACGCGCTGGGACAGAGGCACCTGCATTGAATCTGGCAGTCCGAAACAGGGCGCCTACTCCAAGCCGAAGCCACATCACATTGTCTCGGACAGGGCGCACCGCGGGGGTGTCTTGGTCCGCACGGGAATTGGCTGCATCCGGGAGCGAACCCACACCCCAGGGTTGCGCGCTACCCAATGGGTAGGATCGGGCACAGAGCGACGCCCCCAATAGGCTCACTTCCGGGGCGCTTTGGGCAACGAGTGAGGCGGTCGATGCGCTCCGGAGCCCCCGGTAGAGTCCTGTGCCCGTCCATTGGTGCTGTCTGCGGGTGGCTCGGCATCCTGGCTGGAATCGGACTGGTTATCGTTTCCGCCGTTGCGGCCAACGCCAATGAACCACCCGGTAGTGTTCCCACATTCCATGACGACGTGCGCTCCTCAACTCGAGATCAGGTGATCGGCCGGGTCATCGTTCGCATGCAGGCGAACTCAGCCGGTGACTCAAGCGAGAGAATCGAAGTCGGCTTCCGGCCTCTCGAAGCAAGAGACAACGATGCCGTCGATCTGCTGCCTGTGCTTCGGGTAGTGAATGCCGGTCAGGTCGAACAATCCGCAGGGAACTGGATTACGAGCAGTGCCATCACGATCAACGGCGGTCGACCTTCTGACACGGGAGTAGAAGCATGGATTCGGCTGCGCGCCGAAGCCAACCACCGCGGAGAGAGCAGCGGGCGAGTCGAAGTCGCCGTCCGGCCTGGTTGGGGACGCTCCTACAGGTTGCGCGGAGGCATCGTGAACGACGATGTCTACGCGGAGCGCCGTTACTTCTCCCTGTCAGAACTCCGCGCGAGTCCCGGTCAGTGGTTCCGCAGCGGACTCCTGGCAATTGGGACCGAACCGGCAGACTTGCGTCCCAGAGCAGTTACGGCTCTTGAGCGCGGCACGGCAGTGCAGGTCGCCACGGGGTCCGCGCACAGCTGCGCGTTGACAACAGACGGCGACGTTGTCTGTTGGGGCAACAGACGAGAGGGTCTGTCCAGCACGCGTGAAGGAGATTTTCAATCAATCTATTCTGGCGGCTCTGTGAACTGTGCGCTCGATGAAGACGGCCTGATCGACTGCTGGGGAGGCTCGTACTGGAGCGCTTCGAGAAGGGTCGCGACTGGGGCGCCAGAAGGCCGATTCGTGACCTTGGCCGTCTCGGGCACGCACGCTTGCGCACTCGGGCTCGACTCGCAACTTACGTGTTGGGGCCAAAACTACGACGGTGAGCTGGATGCGCCACCGGGGAGTTACTCGGCAGTCAGCGCTGCCTACGGCTACACCTGCGGACTGAGGACCACGGGGCAGCTCACGTGCTGGGGCAGCGAGTACGACCATAGTGGCACGCTCGACCCGCCGGAGGGGCGCTTTCTCGCCGTTACGACCGGCCAGCAACACGCGTGTGCGCTGAGCGAGGTTGGCGAAGTGATCTGCTGGGGACGCGCCAGCGGCGGGAGGATTCACCCGCCCGACGGCCGGTTTCGGGCAATCGGCGCGGGCGAGGATTTCAGTTGCGCCCTGAGCGTGATCGATCAGCTGATCTGCTGGGGCCGGAATGACAAGGGGCAAACGGAAGCGCCGCCTGGTCGGTTTGCAACGCTCAGCGCCGGTTACGAGCATGCCTGCGCCAGCGACTTCAGCGGCAAGGTGACATGTTGGGGAAGCGACGAATCGCTGACTGCGGCGCCACCCGGGCGTTTTCGCGCAGTTGACGCGGCGAGCGATCGGACGTGCGCGGAACAGCTCGACGGCCGGGTTATCTGTTGGGGCGTGGAGTCCTCTGAGCGGTCGGACTCAGCGGAAGGACCCTATACATCCATATCCGCTCACGGCCGGCTCGCCTGCGCGCTGACTTCCGATGGTGAAGTCGTTTGCTGGGGCCTCGCATGGGGCAGGTTGACGCGCGTATTGTCCGCCCCGGAGGGCAGGTTCAGCTCGGTGAGCATGGGTGCGGACCACGCCTGCGCCGTGCGCACCGATGGCAAGTTGCTGTGCTGGGGCGATGACTCGAGCAACCAGGGCTCCCATCTTGATGTACCGGATGCACTGTTTTCCACAGTCAGCGCCGGGAACAGACGAACCTGCGGGATCACCACCGACGACACGCTCCTCTGTTGGGGCGGTTCCGGAGACAGCCCGATTCAAGACATTCCAGAGGGCAAGCGTTGGAGCATGGTCAGCGTGGCCAGGAGCCACGCATGCGGGATCACCACGCAGACCGAACTGATCTGCTGGGGTCGCGGAGTTCACCCCCAACGCAACTGGCATTCGCGCGGACATGGCTTCCGGTCGGTGGCTGCAGGCGATGTGTTCTCCTGCGCGCTCAAAGTACCGGGCCAGGTCAATTGCTGGGGACAGAACAGCGATGGTCAGGTCATTGCCGACGTTGGACCCTACCGATCGATCACCGTGGGCGAGCGTCACGGGTGCGCCATTACTTTGAGGCACGAACTCGTCTGTTGGGGCGATGAACGCCCGACGGACGTCCCGGTTGAGTTGGCGCGTTCAGACGATGACGAATTGAATGATGTTGAGGCGGACGCGGAGGCACGAGGAATCCACCCCTGGGAGCTCGACGGACGTCTGAGCCTGGGCACCAGCCACGCTTGCGCGCTCACCACCGAAGATCGTCCTGTGTGCTGGGGACGGCATGGGGACAGAATCGCGGAGCGGCTGGAAGGACGTCTGCAAGCGATCGACTCGGGTGGATTTGACACTTGCGCGGTCACAAAGTTCGGACGTCTGAACTGTGGCCTCGGCTCGTACCTCGAACCAGAGCTCGCCAAGGCGCGGGTATCGGCGGTGAGCATCGGCTTGCACGTGTCTTGCGCTCTCACCGTTGATGGTCAGATCGACTGTTGGCGCATGCAGTTGATCGATCGGGAAGATCCGCCAGAGGGCACGTTCATTCAAATCAGCGCGGGCGCGCTCCACGCCTGCGCTGTAAGCAGGGCTGGCGACGTGCAGTGCTGGGGGAGCAACTGGCTGGGCCAGTCAGACGCGCCGGACGGAACGTTCTCCGTCGTCAGCGCTGGATGGCTCCATACTTGCGCGCTCAGCGAGGTGGGCGAAGCGGTCTGTTGGGGCAAAGAGGATGATGGTCGCACAAACGCACCCGAGGGTACGTTTGTGGCTCTGTCCGCTGGCGGCTCGCACACCTGCGCGCTGCGGGACACTGGCCAGGCCGTCTGCTGGGGATACAACGTTCCCGGTGCGAACGAGCCGCCGCAGGAGGAGTTCATCGCCATCGACTCCGGCGACTGGTTTACATGCGGTGTGACGCGCGATTGGGACGTTGTCTGCTGGGGTGCAGATTGGGGTAGCCAGCTCGACGCTCCGGGCGGCGTCTTCTCGGAGTTGCACGCGGGCCTCGCGCACACGTGTGGACTGCGCAAGGGCGGCATGATTGAGTGCTGGGGCTGGAACGCCTGGGGCGAATCCGATCCACCCGAGGGACAATTCGTTTCCATGACCACTGGACTGGACCACAACTGCGCCCTCAACGTACAGGGCGCAGCAACCTGCTGGGGCAGAAACCACAATGAACAGGCCGATCCTCCCGAAGGGCGCTACCGGCAAATCAGCGCTGGCGGTAAAGCCGACAGCGCCCGGGACGAAGGAGAAGGGCACACGTGCGCACTGACCCTCGCAAATGAGATCGTCTGCTGGGGACATGCCGGATGGGAGCGGTTGTCGGCTCCCGAAGGTCGATTCCAGTCTCTCAGCCTCGCGGCAGGGTATGGCTGTGCTCTCGATCAGCAAGGTGAGATCTCGTGTTGGGGATCGACTCGATTCGGTTCAGAGGTCGAACTACCTGGTCAGTATGCGCAGATTCATGCCGGTGGAGCGCACCTCTGCGCGCTGACCCAAGACGGTGAGACCAGTTGCTGGGACGCCGACGGCAGTTCGTGGGACACAGGACCGCGAGGGGTGTTCCGTGAATTCTCCAGCGGCTATACGCATGCCTGCGGCATAGCCGGCTCGGGCGTGCTCGTTTGCTCGTCCGTCGATTTGTTCTCCGGCGGCAACGTCGACCTCTCGGCGCCGGCAGGCCTGTACCGCAGGGTTACCGTGGGCGGCCTGCATGCCTGCGCTCTCGATCTCAGAGGGCACGCGATCTGCTGGGGAGATTCATGGGAACTCACCCCGCCACCTGATCTGCGTCTGGCCCACCTGCCGGCCTCTGACCCGCTGCTCGCGGCTGCGAAGGATGTCCCTGCAGAATCCCATTCTGGCAAGTCAGGCGCTCAGCATCCTTGAGTTGGATCAACCTGCTGGAGTGCAAGGTCTTCGGGATAGCTATCGCTCTGCATCAAGACGTGCTTCGGTCGCCAGTCAATCGCAAGCAGATTGCCGGGCGACCTACGGGCGATCAAGTCTGAACGACCCACTCCGTAGCCAGGTGTCCACCTGGGCGCTGATCGGGAACATTCGCTGATCCGGCAATATGCGCTCACCCTCCGGAGAGACGAATCCGAACTCCACGCGTCCGTTCTCGAGCAAACGAGCTGCGATTCGGCCAACGACTTCGCCCCCGTAGGCGATGTCAGATGACATAAGCCAACGATTGACCCTCACATCTGGAGGGAAGAATCGTGATCTGGGCAGGATCGGCTCCGCGCCAACAGGTTGGAAGCCGAACTCAATCGCGCCACTCTCCAACAGCCGGGCAACGATCCGAGCCGGATAGTCGCGCGCCAACGGTGTGCCGTAGAACTGATCGCCGCCCCAGCAGACGAGTGCTGCATCCTGTCGCACTGCGCAATTGTGATCCTTGCCGGCGCTGATCTGCACGAACTGTCCGGGCGGCGCATCGGTCTGGCCGAAGCTGTTACTGCCCCAACAAACAATCTCACTCCTGTCAGAAAGGGCGCACGCGTGAGAATCGCCGACACTCAGGTCCTCGAAATAGCCGTTGGGGATGCTGCCAGCACCGCGGGCGCCCCAACAGATCAACTCACGACTCTCAGTCAAGGCGCAGGTATCGCGGCTGCCACCGTCGACCCTGGCGAAGCGTCCTGGAGGCGATTCGGTTTGGCCGACGGCGTTCCAGCCCCAGCAGGAGACCAATCGATCGACGCCAACGGCGCAGCTGTACCCACCTCCCGCATTGACGTGCGTATAACGGCCCTCCGGCGCATCGGTCGCCTGGTGCTCGCTGCGCCCCCAGCAACTCAGTGTCTCCTCCTCGCTCAATGCACACGCATGATCCCTTCCTGAGTCGACCATTCTGAAGGCGCCCTGCGGAGCATCCAGTTCACCTGACAGGTTCTCGCCCCAGCAGCGCAACTCGCCAACAGTGTCCAATGCGCAGCTATGCCATCCTCCCGCGCTGACCTGTACGTAACGGCCGGCGGGCGCGTTCGCTGCTTCCTGGCCAACCCACCCCCAGCAAGACAATTGCCCGTCCTCGCCCAGGGCGCAATTGTGCTCCCTGCCGGCGCTGACCTGCGTGTAGCGTCCTTCCGGGGCAATCGCCTGACCGTTCCATCCAACCCCCCAACAGCTCAGCGCCCCGTCCTCACGGATGGCGCAGCTCTCGCTGAACCCCGTGCTTACCGTTAGGTAGCGCCCTTCCGGGGGATTGCTTCTGCCTGACCATGTCTTTCCCCAACACTGAAGCAGACCATCAGCTGACACAGCGCAGCTGGCATCGGTTCCGGCACTGACGGACGTGAACCTTCCGCGCGGCGGATCGGTCTCGCCATGACCATTCTGCCCCCAACAATGCAATGCTTGATGCTCGTCCACGGCACAGCTGTGCCAACGACCTGTACCAACCTGTATGAATCGTCCGCTCGGCGGATCGCTTTGGCCGTGGTTGTTCTCGCCCCAACACGAAATGCCGCCGTCAACTGCAACAGCGCAATTGTGTCGCGGGCCAGCGTCGAGTTGTTTGAACTGTCCCGATGGAGTGTCGGTCTGGCCGTGATCGTTGCGGCCCCAGCAGACGAGCGTTCCGTCGTCGCGGAGGGCGCAGGAGTGCGACCCGCCCGAGTTGACCTGACTGAAACGGCCGGCTGGAGCATCCGCCTGGCCGTGCTCGTTGCTGCCCCAGCAGATCACGGAAGCGTCTTCAAGGAGACCACAGGAGTGGGTGTAGCCCGAGCTGAGCTGCCTGAAGGTCAGTTGCGATACACCCCGCAGGTGGTGGTCGAGGTCTCCTCCGCATATGGGCCGACCTGCGTCGGTCAAGACGCAAATCATCCGGGTTCCGACAGAGACCTGCACCAGTCGGGTTCCGGTCCTCACGTCGGTGTCTTGTCGACGTGCCTGTTGGACTGCAACACGATCCTGCAATGACTGATCCGCCTCGTCCGCTACGGAGCTATCTCCTCGCCCATGCCCGACGGAGTCAGCGTCTTCGGTAGATGAAGTGACGGGCCCTCGCGCCAGGGGCGTGCCGTAGAGCGGATCGGAGCCCCAGCAGGTGACCGCACCATCCGGGCGCAGCGCGCAGGTGTGAAGGCGATCGGCGCGGATTTGCGTGAATTGGCCGCCGGGCGGGTCGGCCTGACCAAAGTCGTTCTTGCCCCAACACACGGCCTCGCCACGTTCGCTCAAAGCGCATGAGTGTTCCCGTCCGGCGCTCACTTCAGTGAATCTCCCGTACGGAGTCAGCAACTGTCCGTATCGATTCCAGCCCCAACAGTCGAGTTCTCCGTTTTGCGCGATCGCGCATGTGTGAAAGCCCCCGACGCTCACCTGTCGGTAGGCATCACCGGGTACCTCTGTCTGACCTTGAGCGTTTGAGCCCCAACATTGCACCTGTTCGCTGAAATCGACCGCACAGGAATGAATGCTTCCGGTACTGATTTGCGAGAAACGACCCGATGGGGCGTCCGTCAGGCCAAAAGTGCTCGACCCCCAACATGTCAACTCGTCCTGCAGACTGATCGCGCAGTTGTGATGGGTTCCGCTGCTGACCTGTCTATAGCGGCCGGCCGGTACGTCGTCCCGACCGGCATTGTCATTCCCCCAACAAGTCAGCCCGCCATTGGAGTACACGGCGCATACGTGGGCAGATTTGGCGCTCATGCTGGTGAACCGGCCATCGGGCGGGTCCGGCAATCGCAAGAACTCCTCTCCCCAGCAGGTCAACGATCCTTCGGCATCAAGTGCGCAGTCTTGACGTTCGCTCGCCGTGATCCGCGTGTAGCGCCCCGCTGGCGCTTCCAGTTGCCGATCCCAATCACCACCCCAGCACTCGAGACCCCCCGCTTCTGTGACAACACAGGCGTGGCCGCTACCCACGCTGACTTGTTGATAGCGACCGGACACCCTGTCAGGTGGCCGAATCTTGCCGAATCCCCAGCAAGAAACCTTGCCGTCGTCGTGCAACGCGCACGAGCGTCCATTGCCAACGCTGATCTGCGTGAATCGCCCGGATGGGACATCGGTCTGGCCAACGCCGCGGGCGCCCCAGCACTGGACTGCACCGCTCTGCTGGATCGCACAAGTGTGATCGCTGCCTGCACTCACATCGATAAACTGGCCTGCCGGGACCTGCAACCGGCCCAGATCCGGCGACCCCCAGCAGATCAGTTCTGCGCCCTCGTCTATGGCACAGCTGTGGTACAACCCTGCGCTGACCAGCGAAAATTTGCCCTGGGGCGGGTCTGCTTGTCCCTCTTCGTTGCCTCCCCAGCAGGCCAATGCGCCCGCGATGTCTATTGCACAAGTGTGGAATCTGCCGGCACTCACTTGGCTGAACGATCCGCCAGGAGGCCTTGCCTGTCCTGCGGCATTCCAGCCCCAGCACGACAGCGTGCCTTCAACACTGAGCGCGCATGCGTGCGACCCTCCTGCGCTCACCTGTTCATAACGACCCGTTGGAGCGTACGTCTGTCCGATCGTGTTCCGCCCAGCACAGATCAACTCCCGTTCCGTGGTCAACATGCAGGTGAAGGAACCTCCCGCATCGACTTGCCGGACGACGATCCCTTGGGGCTCCTCGCCCTCCGCTATTGCCACATCTGGAGCGAGCATCTGGACCGCCGTGGCAAGCGCGACGCAGAGAGCCAACAGCGGCATGAACTGGCTGATGCCTACTAACAGCCGGAATCGATAGAGCCGTAGTCCCATACCGGAGTTGTCAAGTCTCGCGCCGCATGCGTCACGTCGAGATGCACGATAGCTCCGACCGACCCGGCAGATGGCGCCAGCCTCGAGTGCAACCGATACCAGCGCATTGGCCTTCGCCACAATTGCCCACTCGCTGCGATATCGGACAGTCAGCGAACTCCTCAGTGGAGAGAAGGTCGAGTTGAATCGCGCTCCCATCGCCGTTTCGGCGTACATGAGCGCCGCAGCGCGCAGACTCCAATCGGGATGCTGCAGGTGTTAGCTTGCGAGCCCATGCTGGGGCGCGGGAAACCGCTGGGAGAGCGCCATGGACGTCGGCATCTTCACGTGGACGAATGCTTCGGTAGACCCGGCCGTGTTGGCGAAGCGGGCTGAGGAACTTGGGTTCGAGTCGTTCTGGGTGCCGGAACTTCCGATCATCCCCGTTGAGGCGGATCGCGACTTCCCGACAGACACGATCAGCGGCGTGGACGCAAGCGCGGTGACGGATCCGTTCGTGGCCTTGTCCCGAGCGTCGGCCGTCACGACCACGATCAAGATTGGTACGGGGGTCTGCCTCGTACCCGAACACAACCCCTTTCATCTGGCCAAGAAGGTGGCGAGCCTGGATCAGTTCTCGCGCGGCCGGTTCATCTTCGGCATCGGCGCCGGCGGCCTCCGCGAGCAGCAGGAGATCATGGGGGCCGATTTCGACCACCGCTGGACCCAGACCCGAGACGCGATGCTGGCGATGAAGCAGCTGTGGACCCAGGACGAGGCGGAGTACCACGGGGCCTACTACGACTTTCCGCCGGTCAAGCTGTTCCCCAAGCCGGCCCAGAAGCCGTACCCGCCGGTGTTTCTGGGCGGAACAGCGAAGAATGTGCTCAAGCGAGTCGTCGACTACGGCGACGGCTGGATGCCCGCCCGAGCCGCGACCATCGTGTCCACGAACCACGCCAACTTCGTTGATCGGGAGGAGATCGAACGGGGCCGGAAGGAACTGAACGATCTGGCTGAGGCTACCGGCCGGGACCCCGCATCGATCCAGGTCCTGGCCTTCGGCGGTCCCCGCCAGTACCGAACCCGTGAAGCGATCGACGCCCTGGAAGAGGCCGGAGCAGGCCGGGCGACCATCTGGCTCAGAAGCGACACCGAAGGCGGAGCCCTCGAAGAAATGGCGGAGCTCGCCAGCGAGGTGTTGGACTAGATCACGGCGCCACACCGGGGACTTTGATCGTTACACGCCCGATTCGCAAACAGAGCTGTCAGGCCAAACTGGAGGTCAACCGTGAGCGACGACACAATCTCAGCTGCTGACTCTCACCCGCGGAAGCGTGTTGCCGTCGCGGGAACTGAAATCTCCTATGTGGACGTGGGCAGTGGTCCCTCCGTGGTGTTCTTGCACGGCAATCCAACATCTTCCTACCTGTGGCGCAACATCATTCCCCATCTGTCCGACTCGGCCCGCTGCTTGGCCCCCGATCTCGTGGGGATGGGAGATTCGGGCAACGCGCCCGATGGCTCGTACCGTTTCGTCGATCACCGGCGCTACCTCGACGCCTGGTTCGAGTCTCTGGAGCTGGGCGACGATGTGACGTTGGTGGTACACGATTGGGGATCTGCCCTGGGATTCCACTGGGCCTACCGGCATCAGAAGCAGGTCAACGGGCTGGCGTACATGGAAGCGCTGGTACGGCCGCTGACGTGGGACGGATGGCCGGCGGCCGCGCGAGAGCTCTTTCAGGGCCTGCGATCGCCGGCCGGTGACGACATGATTCTTGAGCAGAACATGTTCGTGGAGTTCATCCTGCCCGCCGGCATGCTTCGAGATCCAGGCGATGAGGAGATGTCCGTCTACCGGCGTCCCTACACCGAGCCTGGTGAATCCCGGCGCCCAACACTCACCTGGCCGCGGGAGATTCCGTTCGAAGGTGAGCCTGCCGACGTCGCGGCAATCGTCGATGAGTACTCCCGCTGGCTGGCGGGAAGCAACGTGGCCAAGCTGTTCATCAACGGAGAGCCCGGATCGATTCTGACGGGTCCGCAACGGGAGTTCTGCCGAGCCTGGCCTAACCAGCAGGAGGTGACCGTTCCCGGATTGCATTACCTGCAGGAGGATTCTCCCGCCGCGATCGGTCAGGCCGTCGTCGAGTGGCACTCCTCTCTCTCGCTTGGCTGAGTCCGACCGCAGTCGGAGGCCGCGCGCGTGGGGCTGCAGCGCAGCTGGGATCGCGTTTGACTGGCAGTCACCAGGCCCGGGCTGGACTCCCCCAGCTCCAGATAAGAAGAGTCGAACCCCGCGCAGCTGAGTGATCTCACGAGGCTTGAACGACCGTCTACAGCGCGATCTCCCTATGGAGGGTCGCAACACGGGGCGCGACAGCCACCGGGACGCCGATGCGAGACTGACTTCACCCACATCCGAAGTGGGGTAGCTCGGCCGGTCGGCGCTACGTTTCCATGATCTGAATCAGGTTGCCGCAGGTGTCGTCGAAGACCGCAATCGTTACGGTGCCCATTTCTGTTGGGCCCATCGAAAACGCTACGCCCAGTGACTTCAGCTTGTCGTACTCCGCATGGATGTCGGTTACGCCAAAGGATGTCGCCGGGATGCCCTGCTCGAACAACCCTTTCTGATATGCCTGTGCGACCGGGTTCTCGTTTGGTTCAAGTAGTAGCTCAGTACCGTCCGGGTCATCGGGCGAAACCACAGTCAGCCACTTGAACTCCCCCGCGGGGACATCCTCCTTCTTCACAAAGCCGAGGGTCTCCGTGTAGAACCTCAGAGCTTCGTCCTGGTCACTGACGAACACGCCCGTGTGGGTGATGCGCATGTCCGGCCTCCTCTTCATTTCGCGGTGCTACTTGAGCCATCGACCCATGACTGTCCTGAGGGTTACGTCGATGAAGACAAGCTTCCGAAACTTGGCCCGCTTCTCAGAGCTTACGAGTATCGCGCTCGGACGAGTCTTGTCCGTGCGGGTGCTGATTGGGGTCGTCGAGCAATCGACCGGAATCATCGGCGCCGGCCTCAGCCGGGCCGCCTTCGCGATGCTCTGACTGATCGCCCGGCCGACCTGGCAACTGGAACAGCGCATCCTTCCTGCTACACGCGCCGATAAGACCGCGAAGCGTCCGCCCGCAGGGGGTTAGGCCTGAGGCAGGGAAGGCGGGAGCGCACTCGCCCTACGGTCAGGCTGGTTTCTGCTGCGTGTGACGGTACGGGCGGAGTCACTCGCTTTCCAGGACTTGATCCTGAATCTCGCCCAGGAATTGGGCGAGGTCGGCGATGGCTTCGGGCAGGCGGGGTCCGAAGCCGAGCAGGTAGAGGTCGGCCATCGAGATCACGTGCTGCCCTCGGCCGGCCCTGGTTTCGGCCATGCCCGGAATCTCCAGCAGTCCCTCGACTCCGCCGACGACGGCGAGTCCTCGGTCCATGACCAGATACACGTCAGGATCTGCTGCGACCAGCGCCTCGGGCGTCAGCTGTTGCCAGCCAACGATGCCGGCTTCCGCTGCGGCATCGATCCCGCCGGCCGCTTCGATGATCGTTTGCGCCTCGTTCCCTGCTCCGGAGACCAGCTGCAATCCGCCGCGCCTGATGTAGATATGCAGTACCCGCAGCGGGCTGTCGGTTGCTGCAGCTGCCAGCACGGCTTCGAGGCGCTGTTCCACGTCCAGCGCCATCGCCTCCGCCTTGTTCGAGAGTCCCAGTGCGTCCCCGATCACGCGGAACTTGATCTGCGGTGCGTCGAGCCCCTTGAGTTCTTCGAGAATCAGCACCTCGACTCCCGCTTGCCGCAGCTGTTCGAGCACTTCGGGTGGACCGGCCATCGCCGTTCCAATGATCAGCGTGGGTTCCAGATTAAGAATCGCCTCGACGTTCAGGGAGCCGGCGAAGCCGAGGTTGGGCAGCTGCTCAGCTTCCGCCGGATAGATCGAACTCGCGTCGCGGGCGACCAGGAACTCTTGCGCCCCCAACGCGTAGACGATCTCGGTGACGTCGCCGAAGAGTGAGATCAGCCGAGTTCCATCGGGAACCGTCTCCGCTTCATCGCCCTGCACCGACTGTTGTTGTTGCGAATTCTGTTGGGCTGCGTGGGCCGGTTGCGAGGAGTCGCCCTCATCCTCGTTGTCCCCTGGTTCGTCAGCGGCGTCCGCCTGATCCGTCTGCGACTGTGTGTCGCGCTGTTGTGATTGTGTTTGTCGGGAGGAAGGCTGAGCTTGTTGTTGACGCTGGTCTGGCGAGCTAACGGAAGCGCCCTCTTGCTGCTGCTCAGGTTGGTCAGCAGGCTGAGGCTGGGCTGACGGCTCGTTCACCTGTTGCTGGACTGATTGCCGAGCGACTGACTGCGCTTGCTGTGAACCGTCTTCCGCGCACCCAGCCACGAGTTGCGCAATCGCCAACACTAGTCCGATCCACAAACCTGCGCGTCCGAGACCGTGCGTGATTCGTGGCATTGGCCCTGTCCCTCGTGATCAATGTCTCAAACCACGGAACCCGTACTGGTATATCACCAAAAGGGACATAATCCGCAAGAAGCAGATGCGACACGACTGGTCAGTCGCATGGCACTTCGGTGTGCAGGAATCCCAACGCAGATCTGCGCTGGTCTAACCCAAGGCAGCCGCCAAGGCATGTGGTGGTCGTCTATCTTCCGATGCGAATCAGGACGCATCCTGGGAGCATTCATGGACTACGGCATCGCCTTCCCCTCCTACATCGACGCCTGGCGTGAGGCGGCTGCGGCCGAAGCGGCCGGATTTACCCACGCCTGGTTCTTCGACTCGCAACTGATTTACAGCGACGTCTACGCCACCATGGCGTTGGCAGCCGAGCACACCAGCCGAATCAAGCTCGGCACATTGGTGTCCATTCCCAGCAACCGCCTCTCGGCGGTGACCGCATCCGCCATTGCCACCATCAACTATCTCGCGCCCGGCCGGGTGATCCTGGGTCTGGGCACCGGATACACGGGGCGCAACACGATGGGCCTGCCTGCGGTGACGGTGAAGGAATTCCGCGAGCACACGCAGCAGGTGCGCGGCTTGTTGCAGGGCGAGGAAGTGCTGATCCGCGAGGGCGATCGCGAGCGTTGGATTCGGTTGCTACATCCGGACCGCGGCGACTTCATCAACATCGAAGACCACATTCCCATCTACCTGGCCGCCAACGGTCCCCGGGCGCTCACGGCGACAGGAGAACTGGCCGACGGCTGGGTCACCGGCGCGCTCACACCCAATCTGGCAGAGGGATTCGAGGCGATTCGTGTTGCCTCGTCCTGCGCCGGCAGATCGACCGACAAGCCCTACACGGTCGGGTTGACCAGCGGCTGCGTCTTGCGCGAAGGCGAATCACTCACCTCGCCGCGCGTGATCGAGCGGGTGGGCCCCAACGCGCTGCCGGGTCTGCACGCGATGTGGGAGTCGCACTACGGCCCGGGCGCCAACCTGGGGATTACGGATCCGGACGCTGCGGCCGCCTTCCACCGCTACATCGTGGAGTACGGCGACGCCCGCGGCAGCCAGCCCGATCGGCGCTACCTCGATGTGCACACGGGTCATATGGTCTTCCTCAAAGCCGGCGAGGAACAGTTCATCAGCGAGGCCTCAATTGGCGCCACCCTGACCGGCACTCCGGCGCAGATCATCGAGCGCCTCGAAGAAATGGAGGCGGCCGGCATCGACAACGTCGCCATCGCCTGCACCAATGCAGCCGGCGCACGCGACCTGATCGCCGACTTTGGCAGCGAGGTCATCGCGAAACGGTCAACGACCTAGCCTCTCATCGCGGCGAGTTCTCGCCGGAAGGGTGATCACCGATGAGCCTGTCGATGCATCCGCAATTTGTCCTGGAGCACGGGCCCAAAGACGATTGCGGAGGTTGTTTGAAATCGTTTCCTCGGCTGTGTCGATGCGGCGGACTGATCCACGCGGAGCGCGGGGATGAAAGCGCGGCAGGAGACGTGTGGCTCAATCGATGGTGTTCGGAGTGCGGCATCGACTGGGACGAGCCGATTCGAGCGAAGTCGTAGCCAACGACGTCTGCGGACCCTCACCCCAACCCTCTCCCAGAGGGAGAGGGGGTCAGAGTTCCGGCTGAAAATGCGGGTGCGCGACGGCTTCGTCCGGCCAGAGGAAATCGAACCCGGCCTTGAGCGCATACTGGCGGTCCAGGTCCTCGCGGTCGCCGATGTGCAGGTACACATCAGCCTCGAACTGTGCCTTGACGTCGGGCAGCATGTGTTTGCCCACGACGAAGTCAACCTCGATGTCGTGATCGGCCCAGATCGCCCGCTGAGCGCTGAGCGTGCGATCGGAACAGCTGCCAATCAGGAACTCCTTGTCGCGGACCAGTCGGACCATATCCATCGTCAACGGGCCGGGCGGATCGCCGACCTCCAGCGTGCCATCGATGTCAAAGCTGATCAGAACTGTCACGGGCTACTCCTGACCCCATAAGTCGTCATACCCGCGCTTGCCGCGGGTATCTCGCCGTTGTCAGTTCAGACGTCCATGCAGAACGCAGCGAGATTGGCGCGACGGAGCGCGGCCACGACGGAGACGTTGGTCAGGATATGGCAGGATCCCACGTCTTCTAATCGGGGCTGGCGCTCCAGACGGTGTAGTTGCCTCCGAGCGGCATCGGCCCGCCGGAAACTCCCACCTCTGGTTTGACGCCGGTGACCTGTCGCGCGCCGGCTCGGCCCTGGAGCTGCTGGATGCAGTCGGTGTGCATCCAGACCCGGCTGCGTCCGCTGCCGACGTTGCCGCCGCTGGGCGAGACGGGATTGGGGCCCTCGATGCTGATGTCGGTCTGGTAAAAGTCCAGAGCGTCGCCGAAGCCGATGCCGCGATAGCCCAGACCCTCCAGATGGAACTGGTGGAAGAGCGAGAAGCCGTCATACATGTTCTCGAACGAAAGGTCGTCGGCGGTGATGCCCGCGCCCTCGTAGATCTTGCGGCCGGTGCGCGCCGTGTCGGCTTCGACCTCATCCAGCGTGGGGACGAGGCTGCGCGGCCGGGTATTGCTGGAGGCGTGATTGAGGATGTAGACCGGCGGTTGCTTCATGTCTTGCGCCCGTTCGGCCGTCGAGAAGAGATAAGCGCCGGACATCATGATCGGAATGTCGTTGTCGAACAGGTTGGCAGGCTTGGCGATCCAGCGCGAGGCGAGGTAATCCTCCGGCCCCAGTTCCTCGGGACGGTGCTGCGCCCAGTAGCCCTCTGGGAACCTGAGTCCGTTGCGGCGGGAGTTCTCCATGAACGGCGCCATCATCTCGTGGGTCTTGCCGTACTTGCGGCAATATTCGGCGAACTGCAGCGCCGTGCTATACGAGGCCGGACCGCCCCACAACTGGGTGATCGCGGGCGTGCCCGGCAAGGCGTCGCCGGCGTTCGCGCCGCCCTGGTAGTAGCGCCCCTCGAAGTTGTGCCAGCTCTTGACGACGAGGCAGGTGTGGGTCAGCCCGTCACCGACCGCCTGGGCCGTCACGTTGAGCGCGTTCGACATGCAGCCGGGGCCGTACATCGTGAACTTGACGTTGGTTAGCTCGGGCATATTCGCCAGCAGCCACTCGGCGCTGAGCTTGGCGATGCCGTCGAGCGGGTCGTCGGTCTGCTGGAAGCTCTGGATCACGTTCATCGGCAGCGGCTTGCCCGCTTCCCAGAACGCGCCGGTGGTGGTGACGGGCACAACGACCAGGCCGTCGATCTGGTCGGGGGGAACGCCGGCGTCGTCGATCGCCTTACGCAGCGCGTCAATCGTGATCGCGCCGACGCAGGTCTCGGGCCGGCCGTCCCAGCGCCGGGATGTCGGCGCATGGCCGACGCCGACCGCGGCGACCTTGCCGCGGTGCTCCCAGACGCCGAGTCCTTCGTCGTTGCGGTACATCGCATCGGGTGCAGTTGGTGTGGTCATAACGAGGGCTCCTAGGCTTGTCGGCGCCAGATGGATTGGGGTCAGTCGACGATCACGCGCCACTCGGGCACGAGCTGACCGTTGGCCGAGGGTTCGAAGATCACCTCGACCGCCGCGCCGACCGGCACGTCGTCGACTGGTACGCCGGGCAGGTGGGAATACATCTGGATCCCGGGATCGTCGTCGAGCATGATGATGGCCAGGTTGAAGGGCTGATCCTGTTGCAGCAGCCGCACGGGACAGTCGTGCACGACGCCGTAGTTATAGATCGTGCCTCGCCCGCTGACCTGCTTCCATTCGAGTGGGCCGCCGTCGTCGCAGTCGCGACATGTATTCGTCGGCGGATGCTGCAGCCGATCGCAGCCGACGCAGTTCTGGATCACGAGCCGTTTCTCGTTCGCGGCGTCCCAGAATGGTTGGCTGAAATCGTCCGGTTCGACGCCTTGCTTGGTCATCGGCCTCCCCTGTCGCTGTTTCATCACGTCAACCGGCGGCGCTCAACCGCCAACAACGTTGCTGCAGAATAACGGCCTGCCGTCTCGAGGAGCATCGGAGAACGGATACGATTGGCCCGTAGGCGTGGTCAACGCCCGAGCGCGCCCAACAGGCTCGGACGAATTCCTGCCCAAATCCGCAAAATCCTGCATTCGAGTGGATTTGCCGGGACGAAACCTGACCAAACTGAGCCACATCTGGACCAATCCAGAGAAATCTGGACAAATCTGGACAACGAAACAAACGATCTGCAGCCCACAACAGGAGATCAGCCCATCATCCCCGAAAATCGCCCCCCAGCCCCGCCGATCTGCTTTGCGCGACCTGTCCCCAGCCCGATCAGCGGTGTGAGCCAGACCGAAGCAAGGAACGTGGCATGAGCCAGATCGCGGCCGTGCGAACGACCATCCTCGATGCGACGCTGCTGTCGCAGGCGTTCGTCACCGTCACCGACAGCGAGGGGCGCACTGGCGTTGGCGAGACCTGGTGGGGCATCCTCAACCCCGAGCGGCCCAGCGCCGGAGCGCTCCCGATCGCGTCGGTCGTCGACGACCTGCTCGCGCCCAGAGTCATCGGTCGCGAGGCCGGGGACATCGGCCGGCTCTGGTTCGAGCTCTGGGACTGGGGCTACCGCTACGCCGACCAGGGCATTTTCCCGATGGCGTTGTCCGGACTGGACATCGCGCTCTGGGACTTGCTGGGCAAGACGCTGGGCGCATCGGTCCTGCAATTGCTCGGCGGGTCGCGACACGACAGTGTGCCCGCCTATGCCAGCCTGCCGCCGCTTCGCGATCCCGAGCTGGTCGTCAGCGAGACGCAACGCGCCGTCGACGCCGGGATCGCCGCAGTCAAGCTGCACGAGGTGACCATCGATCATGTCGAGCGGCTGCGTCGCCGCTTCGGAGATGAACTGGCGATCATGGTTGACGTCAATGGCCATTTCGACCCGATCGAGGCGATTACGTTCGGCCGTCAGCTCGCAGACCTCGGCGCAACCTGGTTCGAGGAGCCGGTCCGGCCAATGCGCGATCATCGGGCGATGTTGCGGGTCAAGCGCGAATCCGGCGTCGATATCGCCGCGGGGGAGAACGAATACACACTCGAGGATTTCGAACGCCTGCTGCAGTCTGAGGCGATCACGTACCTCCAGCCCGAGGTGACGAAAGTCGGCGGCATCACGGCAGCGCAACGAGTCGCGACACTGGCAGAGCTACACAATGTCGCGCTCAGTCCCCACAATTTCCGGCCAGGACCGTCGCTGTACGCGTCGCTGGCCTACGGGTTCGCGTCCTCGGCCACCCGCTGGTTCGAGGTTCCCTGGGTTCCCGACGACCGTCGCTTCGCCTCCGAGACGCCGCTGCCACAGCTTGAAGACGGACACGTGCTCCCACCCCAGGGCCCGGGACTCGGGATGGATCGCTAAGTGCGGCAGGCGCGCGTTTCGATCACTTCGGCGTGGTCTACGCGATGCCCAGTCGCGGGCAGACGTGAGGACGCCGCAACCGGCGGCATCGATTTGATAGTTTTGTCATGTACTCAATCGTGATTTGAGCGCCGTTAGTACATGTAGCCCTGGAGCAACAGATGTCTCGCTATTCCTGGAACATCTTCCTGACAACTGCAGTCGCATTGCTGATGATTCCGTTAGCAATGGCTTGCGGCGGAGACGACAGTGATGAGCCATTTCGCATCGGCGTGATGGAGTCGGCCACCGGTCCGGGAGAGACGTACGGCACAGTTGCGATTCAGGCCAAGCAGATGGCCGTTGAAGAGATCAACGCCGCCGGCGGAATCAACGGCCGCATCATCGAACTGATCGTGGAAGACTCCAAGTGCAGCGCCCAGGATGCGATTACTGCGTACAACAAGCTGACCGACGTCGACGGCGTCAAGATCATTCTCGGTACCTCATGCAGCGGCGCGATGCTGGGCGCCGCTCCACTGGCCGAGAAGGACGGCGTCGTGATGTTCTCTGGTCTGGCGACCAACCCCGACATCGCCGAAGCCGGTGACTACATCTTCCGTACCTCACTGAACGACGCCCAGCTCGGCATCGATACGGGCAATCTGCTCTGGGCCGATGGGATCCGCAAGCTGGCGACCATATCCGAGTCGACCGACTACGCCGAAGGCGTGCGTCGAACAACGGTCGAACAGTTCGAGAAGCGCGGCGGCGAGGTCGTAGGTGAGGAACGCTACGCCTCCGACGCGACAGACTTCCGCACGTCGCTGACCAAGCTGCTCAACGCGAATCCGGACGCGCTACACATCGCCGCGCAGTCCGAGTTCACGGGCGGCACGATCGTCAAGCAGGTCCGGGAACTTGGCTACGACGGACCGATCTATTCGGAAATCGTTCCGATCGGCACGACGGCCCTGGAGATCGCCGGCGATGCGGCGACCGGACTGAAGGCGGTGATCACCGATATCGACCCGGCCAATGAGAAGGGCCAGGAAGTGTTGGGCAACTTCCGCGAGAAGTACGGCTACGTGACCCTGCCTTGGTATCTCGGATCTGCCTACGACGATGTCTACATCACGGCCGAGTGCCTTAAAGAGACCAACGACGATCAGGATGCCGACGGATTGCGCGACTGCCTCTACGAGATCACCTGGAGCGGCGCCATCGGCGACAACTACAGCTTTGACGAGCGCGGAGAGGTCGTCGGTCTGACCAACGTGGTCGTAGAGGTCTTGCCGCTGTCCGAGCGCAACGAAGACAACAACGGTTACCAGGTCCTCGGTCCGGCGCCCAGCGGCTAGGCCAGTAACGATTCGGCGGCTGTTCCGGGCAGCTAGCATCGGACCGTGAGCGTCTGGTCCGGCCGTCTTGACCTGAGCCAGTTCGCGGAGCGTCCGCGCGATCTGCTGGCGCTCCTGCTCGCGCTGGCGGTCGCCGGCTACATCGCCTGGGCGATTAGCCAGTCGCCGCAGCAGGCCCTGCAATTCACCTTCAACGGCCTCTCGGTCGGCGCGATCTATGCCCTGCTTGCGATCGGCTTCACGCTGGTTTACAGCACCGTCTGGTTTTTCGATCTCTACTACGGCGCGGCCGCCGCAATCGGCGCCTACGGAATCTTCTACCTGCGTTCCGGAGAGGCCCTCGGCGGGTTGTACCAGGTCAACGATCCGGCCGTCAACGTCGTGTTCGCCCTGGTCACCGCAGGTGTCGCGTGGTGGGCGGTACGCGAGTGCTACGGCCGCCGGTTGCGTGAACGATTCGGGTCACGTTCCGCGTTGGGGATCGAAGCGCTGGTCGCAAGCGGTTTGGGCGCGTACATGGGCGTGGTTCTCGCCTGGCCCAACGACCTCAACGTCCTGTTCGCGCCGGCGATTGGTCTGGCGGCCGCTGTCCTGTTCGCCTGGGTGCTCCGCCGCGCGGGAACGCGATTGGCTCCTCGGCAAACTCAGTCGGGTGTTCTAGTCGCCGCCGCGATTATCGGCGCAGCCCTCGGCGTGGTCTGTGGCGTCGCCCTGGCACACGCGGGTGGCTCAAAGCTCTATCTGAGCTGGGTGGTGTCCTGTTTGCTCGCCGGGATGGTCGGGTTGGCCTTCTATCGAGGCCTGTATGTGCAGATCATCCGACGCACCAACTCACGCCTGATCATGCTCGTGGCTTCACTGGGCGTGCTGCTTGCGCTGACAGCGCTGACCATCATCGTCTTCGAGAGCGCCCCGCGTCCGCTTCCGGACGTGTTCGGCAGCACGCCATGGCAAGTCGGCGGCGCGACGATCAAGGGCTTCAATGTCTTCGCCATCGGTGTCTCGATCGCAGCGTTCATCGGGTTGCTGCTGTTGCTCAAGAAAACCGCATTCGGCAAGTCCGTGCGGGCGATCGGCGACGACGAGGAGGTCGCGAAAGTCGTCGGAATCAACACGACGCTGGTGATTGCGATCGTCTTCTTCATTGGCGCGGTGTTCGCAGCTCTGGCGGGAGTGCTCAACGGCCACGACACCGCGATCCAGCCTCGTATGGGATTGATCATGCTGTTGAAGGGCTGGATCGCTTCGGTCGTCGGGGGAATCGGCAACCTCTACGGAGCGATTGTCGGCGGCTTTGCCTTGGGCCTGATCGAACAGTTCGGCATCTGGAACCTGGCTGGCGAGTGGAAGGATGTCGTCTCGTTCGTTGTGTTGATCCTGTTCCTCTCGTTCTGGCCCAACGGACTGCTGCCGAGAAGGTAGTCGCATGTCACACCTGGCTCAGGCGATCCGCGAACTGGGGGACTCGGGCCCGTTGCGGCGCATGCCTCGCGCGAACCTCGAGCGAATCGCGACGGTCCTGGTGCTCGGTTGGGCCGTGGGCTTCATGCTCTGGCAGGGCGCCGGCTTCACCATCACCCTGACGACCATTTTCGCCATCTGGGCGATCCTCGCCGTCAGCCTCAATCTCGTGGTCGGATTCACGGGATTACTGTCAGTCGGACACATCGGATTCTTCGGGATTGGCGCCTACACGATGGCAATCCTCGCTTCCGACGCCTCTTACGATCAGCTCCGTACGGAGTCGATTCCCACGCCCGACTGGCCGTTCTTCGCCGCGCTGCCCATTTGCATTGCGCTCGCGGGACTGGTCGCGCTGGGCGTAGGCGTGGTCTTCAATCGCTTCCGCGACGACATTTTCGTGTTGGTCTCCTTCGGCTTCGCCATCATTGCGTTCAGCTTCTTCCTCAATCTGCGCGAACTGACTCGAGGCGCATTCGGGATCCACGAGATCCCGCGGCCGGCCTTTGGCAGCTGGGTGCTCGACGGCGAAGTCGAGTTCCTCATCTTCGCGCTGATTTGCCTGGCGTTAGTCGTCCTGATCTGCTGGCTGATCGTGACATCGTCGTTTGGCCGCGTGCTCACGGCGATTCGCGAGGACGAGGAGGCGATCGCCGTCTTCGGCTACCAGGTGACGCACTTCAAGCTGGCCGTCTGGGTGCTGTCCGCGATGATGGCCGGTCTCGCCGGCGCGCTGCTGGCAAGCTGGACCAGCTTCATCGATCCCAACTCGTTCATCCTGCTCGAATCGATGCTGCTGATCGCCATCGTCATCCTCGGCGGTCTGGCGACGATCTGGGGTTCGTTGTTGGGTGCGATGGCGTTCGTGCTGCTCGAGGAAGGCATGCGCTTCCTGCCCTTCCTGCCGCCGGAGTTCGTAGGCCAGGCGCGCCAGGTCGTGCTCGGCGTACTGTTGGTGCTGTTGATGCTGTTCCGGCCGCAGGGACTGGTCGGGAGGTACAAGCTGTGACCGATTCGTCGGCAACCGTTATTCATACGATCGACCTGTCCAAGCACTTCGGCGCCGTGCGCGCAGTCGACGAGTTGACCGTCGCGATCCCGAAGACAGGCATCACGAGCATCGTGGGACCAAACGGCTCCGGGAAATCAACGTTCGTCAACCTGCTCAGCGGCACGTTGCCCCTCGATGGCGGGATCGTGATCATCGACGGCGTCGGACTGAGGGTGGTCAAGGCGCACGAGTCACCTCAGCACGGCATCACCCGCACGTTTCAGGAAGTGCGTCTCTTCGAGCAGATCAGCGCCTGGGACAACATCATGGTCGTGCTGACCGAGCGCCGGCTAGTCCCATCCCTGTTCGAACGTGTCAAACCGGCCCACAGGGAGACGGCCGAACGCGTGCTGCGGGAGGTCGGCATGTGGGAGAAGCGCGACGCGATGGCCGGCGAACTGTCCTACGGACAGCGCAAGCTGCTCGAAATCGGCCGGGCGATGGCGATGAACGCGCAGACCTATCTGTTCGATGAGCCGTTCGCCGGCCTGTTTCCGCAGATGCTGGAACGAGTCAAGGAGATCGTGATCAGGATGCGCGATCAGGGACACACGTTGATCTTCATCTCGCACAACATGGACATCGTCCGCGAGCTGCCCGACCACCTGATTGTGCTCGATAGCGGCAAGCTGCTGACCGAAGGCGAAGTCCACGATGTCCTGAGCCGCGAAGAAGTGATCGAAGCCTACCTGGGAGAGTGACATGCCCATGCATGGGTCCAGCGACGTCTCGCTTCAGCTGACCGACATTGCCGTTCACTACGGTGCGGTCCGCGCGCTCGACGGCGTGTCGCTGGGAATCAGCCAGGGCGAAGCGGTCGCTGTGTTGGGGCCGAACGGTGCAGGCAAGTCGACCGTCCTCAAGGCGATCATGGGGCTGGCCCCCGTCGTGGCCGGCGATGTGCATTGGCGCGGCCGGCGGCTCGAAGCGGAGACGCATGAAATCGTCAGGGAAGGCATCTGCTTCGTACCCCAGGGCCGACGGGTGTTCACCCACCTGTCGATCGAGGAAAACCTGGAGATGGGCTGTCTCTATCTCGGAGACGAGTCTGAGAAGCGCCGTCGCCTCGAATCGGTCCTGGATCTGTTTCCTGTCCTGCACGACAAACGTCGGGACATGGCCAGCCAGATGTCGGGTGGACAGCAGCAGATGCTCGCCATCGGCCGAGGACTGATGGGCGCGCCCGACCTGCTGTTGCTGGACGAGCCGACCCTGGGCCTGGCGCCGATCGTGGTCGGCGAAGTGTTCGCGAAGGTGCGCGAAATCAGCAACCGCGTCGACACCACAATCATGATCGTCGAACACAACATCAAGGGCGTGCTCGAGATCGTCGACCGGGCCTATGTCCTCGACAAAGGCCGGATCGTCCATGAAGGGACGCCCGACTCTATCCGTGAGACGAACATCCTCACCGAAGTGTTTCTCGGTCGAATCCAGCCTGATGAGGAAGGCAGAGGACGAACTGACGGCGCTTGAAACGGCTAGATCAAGCGGATGTTGCCCTGGTACTGAGCAACGACCTCGTCGCCGCTCAACAGCGTGAGCGATTCAATCTGCGCCTGGGCAACGAGGATGCGGTCGAACGGGTCGGTGTGAATTGCCGGCAGCAGATCCACGGCAGCGGTGTGCGCGCCGGTGATGGCGAGTTCGTTGTAATCGTTCTGCAACAGCGCTTGGTGCAACATCCGTGGATCAATGGTGAAGTCGTTTCGTCCCAGCCCGGTCTTGATCGCGACCTCCCACAGCGATGCTGCACTGAACCGCAGCGTGTTGTCGGGATCCTCGATCAGTTCGCGGGCAAACGGTGACAGACGAGGCGAGTCAGTGGCCGCCCACAACAGGAGGTGCGTATCCAGTAGCAGTATCAAGACTGGCCGCCGAACATGTTCCCAATCTCTTCGTCGCCCATCCGGTCAAAATCGTCTGGGACGGAGATGCCACGGAGGAACCCAATCCGGCGTGGAGCCGAATCCCCTGTCTCTAGCGGCACCACCTTGACCAGCGGTGTACCGCTGCGGGCAATGATGAATGGCTGGCCGTTTTCTGCATCGCGAACGAGCCTCGACAAGTGCGTCTTGGCCTCGTGCATGTTGACGACTCGCATGGGTATCCTCAACCCTATGTTGACTTAGTCTACTGGCCTTAGTCTAGACGATCCTGAACCGGTTGGCGCTTGCTCTCAATTCACCAGGTCGAACAACTGCCGTTGCCACCCGTTGGCCGCGAGTATGATCCCCAGCGGGCCTGTCGCCATCCGGCTCATTGAGGAGACGTATCGCATGGCTGACGATTCTCTGGCTCGCGTCAGACACCTGACATTTGACATTTTCGGCACCGTCCTTGATCTGACCGGTAGTCTCGCCCCTCCGGCAGGGGAGTTCCTCGCGGCCCACGGCTCAGAGATGACCGGCGAAGAATTCTATGCGGAGTGGCGCGCCCGACAACGCATTGAGCAGTACCAGGACAACCTGCTGATGCTGGGACACAGCGGCTACCTCGAGACCTGCCGCCGCGCGTTCGTCTATTGCCTCAAGCATCACGACGTCGGCTACACCGATGATGCGGTCGGCGAATTCATGCAGGTCTACAGGCATCTGCAGCCCTATGACGATGCGCTCGCGGGACTGAGGGCTCTTGGAGAGCGCTATCGATTGGTTGCCCTATCCAACGGCGAGCAGTCGTATCTCGAGGAGTTGCTCGGCAACAACGTGCCGATTGCATTCGACGCAATCATCTCGGTGGACCAGGTCGGCGCATTCAAGCCGTCTCCCGGCATCTATCGCAAGGCAATTCAACGCCTGCGGTGCGAGCCTGGCGAGGTCATGATGGTCGCCGCGCACTCTTTCGACATTCTGGGCGCACAAGCCTGTGGATTCAGGGCCGCGTATGTGAATCGATATCGGCTGCCGACCGAGGACTCGGACTACCAGCCCGACATCATCGTCGACGACTTTGTCGAACTCGCAGAGCGGTTACTGGCGTAGCGACGCCCGGACGATTCGCGTGTGACGCCCCGCAGAGCTCCTCAGAGTGCGCCGGCCCGAATTGCCACCCGGTTCGTGCCCGTTTCTGAGCGCAAGTTCCTATCCTGAACTGAGTTTGAAACCCAATCAAGGTCGGAGCCGGGAGATGGATCATGAGTGACACGCAACCAATCGATCAGGCTCGTGTTGACGCCGGCGGCATCGCATTCGCCATGCGCTACCGCGACGACATCGCCGGCGACGAGGGACTGTGCATCGAAGTCCGCGCTGACGTCGAGGGACAGGACACCGAGCTGCTTCGCTTCGACTGTTTCCGCGTCGCTCCTCACTATCACTACGGCCCTGAAGCCGACGATGAGCGGCTGATGCTCGACCTGACCGCGGCCGGCGACTCGCTCGACTGGACCCTGAACGTCTTTGAACGGGGCCGCCTGAGGTCGATGATCGAGCGCGCCGGCTACGAGTCTGTTGCCTTGGGGATCAACGAGAAGGACGTCGCCGAGGCGATGCCGCGCGTCGTCAGCGCTGCGCGCGGGATCGTTGAGGGACGCCAGGCTTAGTCGTTCGACGATGCAGACTGCAATGCGTCGAGCACGACTCTGCCCCTGGGAGACAACTCGTAGCCAACCTCGAGGCTGACGGTCAGCCCAAGCGCCTTCAGCTTGCGCACATCGGTCTTGAACTTCTGCGTCTCTCGACCCTGCGCAGCGGCCAGTTCGGCCGCGCGCCGACCCGGCGTTGCGGAGATAGCCGCAAGCGTCGTTCGCGTCCAGGCTCCATGCCGGGCCCGGGAGTCCATCTTCGCCAGCCTGGCAGTGATATCTGTTAGTTCCTCGGAGTCGAGACCAGCCTCGGCCGCAAGGATCGACCGAGGATCCGGTTGCTCGCCGAGACAGATGAAGCTGACCCGATACAACGGCGCACTCGGATCCGCGCTCTTGCGCTGATTTCTGTGAATCGCCTCGAGGACAGCCGCCGGCGAGTCGTGGCCGGCTGCGCGAGCGTCGGCAACCGAAATCTCGGACGGATCGATCTGGTCAACCGCCGTCACCTCGATCACGATTGGGCCGAGCCGGTATCGCCCGCCAATTCGAGCCTGTGGGCTGCGCCAACGGCGAAATGTGGCCGTCAGCTCCCCGTTGGCGATGGCCTCCCGATCGCGAACTCGAAACTGCATGGCGTCATCACTCTCCTTGCAACGGGGATGGCACCAACAGGATCGATGCCATTGAGTTCATAGTTCCCGCTCGTCTATCCAACGAAGCACTTCCGCGGCGAAACGCTCACCTTGCTCGGCGACGACGAAGTGGCCCGCCTGCTCGATGTACACCAGCGTGGAGTCCGGCAGCAATCGGTGCAAGTCTTCGGCGTGCTGCGAATGGCCAACGAGATCGTCCGCGCCGTAGAGCAACAGCGTGGGGCACTCGAATTGGCCCCAGTAGGAGTCGACCGGCGACCGCTCCATCGCTCCCGTGACGACGCTGCGGTCGACGGGAGTCTCGCGGACGAGTCGAAACAGCCAGTTCGCAAGCTCGGGATCGCGAGCGCTGAAGTCAAGAGCGCAATAGGCCCGCTCGAAACGCCGGCTCCAGTCGTCCACATCGAGGACGTAGAGCGAACGCATGTCTTCAGGCTCGGCCAGCGGCGGAAACCTCCCTCCGCCGGACCCGACCACGACGCCCGCGACGTCGAAATCGCGCGCGATCACTTGCGCCGCCCGAGCGCCCCAGGCATGGCCGATCACCACCAGATCTCCGACGCCATGGCGCACGGCCAGTTCCATAGCAGCCTGTCCGAGTTCCTCGAACGAGTAAGGACCGCCGGGCGACGGACTCTTGCCAACGCCCGGAACGTCAAACCGAATCACGCGGCCGGCGCTGAGCAGCCCCGGAACCGCATGATCCCAGGTGCGCAGACTCTGGCCGGCGCCGTTCAGCAAGAGGAGTGAACGCGCGCCGTCGCCTTCGATCAGGGTGTGGATGGCGTTGAGATCGATTGTCATCTAACCGAGCCGGTTCCGATCGCCAACATAGCCGGTGGCCGAGTCCCATCCGTTGCCGACGGATTCGGCTCCGTTTAGCCTCGACATAGCGAAGTGAAGGAGCGAGCGATGACCGAGCAGGTTCAACCCCAGCACGAGGCGATCATCATTGGCGCCGGAGTCGCGGGCATCTATCAGATGTACAAGCTGCAGGAGCTGGGCATCGACGCGACGGTCCTCGAGACCGCCGAGGGCCCCGGCGGCACCTGGTTCTGGAATCGCTATCCCGGCGCGCGCTTCGACTCGGAGAGCTACACCTACGGTTACTCGTTCTCCCAGGAACTGCTCGATGAATGGGACTGGAGCGAGCACTTCGCCGGGCAACCGGAGACGTTGCGCTATCTCAATCACGTCGTCGACAAGTTCGATCTGCGCAAGCACATGCAGTTTGGCTGCAGGGTCAACGGCGCGTCGTTCGACGATGACACTGATCTCTGGACGGTCCGCCTGGATGATGGCCGTGAGCTGACCTGCCGCTTCCTGCTGACTGCGATCGGCATGCTCTCGGCGGCGACGTTGCCGCGGATCGAAGGCGTCGACAGCTTCGAAGGAGACTCCTGGCACACCTACTACTGGCCGCATGAGCAAGTTGATCTGGCCGGTAAACGGGTCGCGGTGATTGGCACCGGCGCAACCGGCGTCCAGGTGATCGCCGAGATCGCCGACAAGGTCGGCGAACTGACCGTCTTCCAGCGCCGCCCCAACTGGTGCGCGCCGCTGCACAACGGCCGCATCGACGATGCAACGCAGTCAGAAATTCACGCGACCTACGACGAGATCTTCGAACTCTGCCGGCGGACGCCCGGCGGCTTCATCCATGCCCCAGACCAGCGCAAGTACCGCGATGTTCCAGAGGAAGAACGTCTGGCGCTCTGGCAGCAGCTCTACGAGACTCCCGGCTTCAGCAAGTGGATGAGCAACTTCATCGACGTCGGGATCGACCCTGAGGCCAACGCCGGCTACTCGGACTTCATCGCGGATAAAATTCGGGCACGAGTACACGACCCAATCACGGCGGAGAGGCTGATCCCTAAGGACCATGGCTTTGGCACTCGTCGGGTGCCGCTCGAAACGAAGTACTTCGAGGCCTACAACCGCGACAACGTGCATTTGATCGACATCAACGAGACGCCGATCGAGCGGATCACGCCAACGGGGATTCGAACGTCGTACCGGGAGTTCGAGTTTGACCTGATCATCTATGCAACGGGATTCGACGCCATCACCGGCGCGTTCGATCGAATCAACTTCACCGGATCGGGCGGGCTACCGCTACGCGACAAATGGGCGCAGAGTCCGGACACGCTGCTAGGCATGCAGACGTCCGGATTCCCCAATCTGTTGATGCTCAGCGGTCCGCAGGGCGGATCCGTCTCAACCAACTATCCCCGCGGCATCGAGACCTCGGTGGACTGGATTTCCGACTTGTTGAGCTACATGCGCGACCACGGATATCGACGAGTCGAGGCGCAGGACGGGGCCGAGCAGGAATGGCGGCAACACGTGCAGGAGATGTACCAATTCCAGCTTATGAGCAAGATCAAGAGCTGGTTTACCGGCTACAACTCAAACGTTGACGGCCACGGCAAGCAGGATCATCAGCGCTACATGATCTACCCCGGCGGCGCACCGCGATACCGAGAGCGGCTGGCGGAAGTCGCCGAGAACGGCTACCAGGGCTTCAGCCTGTCCTGATCCACAGGAACTGGTTGCGACTCGATGCGACCCTCTTATCCTGTTGCTCAGCATGAGTGACATTCTCGGCAAACTGAGCCGCCTGGTCACAGCCCGCCCCTGGGTCACCATTGGGGTGTTGCTGATCATCACGGTGATTCTCGCCGCCGGCGCGGATCGGCGGGTACCGATTGTGGACGGCACGGACCTGGCGCTGCTGCCCCAGGATGGCCCGATCGTCGAGGCAATCGGAGAGATCAACGACCATTTCGAGGCCTCCGGTGATGTGCGACTGGTCACGCTCGTGTTCAGAGGAGCAGCGCTGACGCCCGAGGGGCTGTCGCAGATGAGTGGGCTGCTTGGTGGAATCGCCGCTGAGCCCGATATCGCGATGTTGCTGACGCCCACGGATGCGATCTTCTCGCCAGCTCACTTGATTCAGGCTGCGCTGGGCGCTGAGAACCTCGATGCGGTATCGCAGGCGGAAATCGATGCCGTCAGCGCGGCTCCGGAAATCGCGCCAGTCATGGGCGCGCTCACGGGGACGGACGTCGACGGAACAGCCGTCGCAATCGCGACCGTCCGATTACGCAACACCCAGGACGAACGGGTGGCCGACGCCGAACGCCAGATCGCCGAGATGGCCACGAGCGACGAAGGGCCGCTTCAAGTCAGCAGCGTGTCGCCGATCGTCGTCGAGGATGAGTACAAGCAGCGACCGAGGACGGCATGGCGCCGCTGATTGGCGTGGCGCTGCTGCTGATTGCCGTGTTGATTCTGCTGTTCCTGCGAACGCTGTCCGACCTGGTGCTCGCGTTGGTGGGGCTGCTGTTGTCGATTATCTGGGTGGTCGGCCTGGAAGGTTGGCTGGGCCCCGGCGCGCTTGGAGTAATCGGTCCACCGAACGCCCTCACGGCGCTCGTGCCGATCATCATCATCGGCCTCACGGTCGACTATGCCATTCAGGTCGTGTCGAACTACCGGGAACAGCGAGCCACCGGCGTGCCGGTGATCGAAGCGGTGCGTTCGGGAATGCGGCATGTGGTGATCCCACTGATGCTTGCCGCGGTCACGACGATGGTCAGCCTATTGGCCAACCTCTTCTCCCCGGTTGAGATCGTGGGCGACTTTGGCGTCGTCGCTGCCTTCGGCGTTGGCATGAGCTTGTTCGTGATGCTCACGCTGGTTCCGGCGGGCCGCGCGATCATCGACGGCCGGCGGGAAGCCAAGGGCACGCTGCCTCCGCAACGTCTCATCGCACAGGCGATCCCGGGCGTGGCGCGAGCTGCCGAGCTGTTGGGCGCCAACGTAGCGCTCAGGCCCGCCCCCTTCCTGTTGGTGGTCCTGGCAGTGACCATTGGCTTCGGTGTAGCGGCGACCGATCTTGAGTCGGAGTTCAGTATTCGCGATATCCTCCCGCGCGGAGGAACGGTGCTCGAAGATTGGGACACGCTCGACGCCGCAATCGGAGGACCGGCCGAGGTGACCTCCGTGTTGATCAAGGCCGAGGCCACAGAAACCAGAACCCTGCTCAATCTGCGCGATCTGGCTGCCGTGTTTGAGGACGACAGCAGCCGTCCGGAGTTTGCCGCTGGACCGCTTCAGACGTCATACGAGCTAACCGTTCGCGACTGGATCACGGACAGCGGAGAGCCCTCCGACAACTACGACCCGGAACTTGCGGCAACGTTCCGCGAAGCATCTGCAGGCCTGGAGCTTGATCCGGCGTTGATGCAGCAGATTCTCAACCGGCTCGAAACCCTGGAGCCGGCGCTCTCGCATGCGCTCGTCAACAATCCAAACGGACTCGATACGATCCTGGTGCAATTCCCAACCATGTCGGGAGATTCGATCGGCGCCAGGCAGGTGCAGCCGGAGTTGGAAGCGCTCTGGGTCGGTACGGACGATGTGATCACGGCGACATCCGAGGGCATCATCGGGGTGACAATCACAGATTCGATCACCGATCGCCAGACGGAGGCGATCAGCATCACCATTGCTGCGGCGCTTGCCATTCTGGCGATTTTTTTCTGGGTGACCCATCGTCAGCCCGTGTTGGCCGTGATCGCAGTGGTGCCGATCGTCTTTGTCCTGATCTGGGTCCTGGGTACGATGGCGCTGCTTGGCATCCCATACTCGCTGGTCACGTCGATCATCACCGCGCTCTCGATTGGCATCGGCGTCGACTACACCATCCATCTGATCCATCGTTATCGGGAAGAATTCACACGCCTACGCGATCCGGAGCAGGCGGCGATTCGCACCCTGGCCACGACCGGCTCGGCCCTCCTTGGGTCTGCGCTGACGACGGCGCTCGGTCTTGGAGTGCTCATCGCCTCGCCGCTTTTGGCGTCGCAGCAGTTCGGTATCACCGCAGCGATCACGATCGCCTACTCGTTGATCGTCTCAATCCTCGTCGTACCGCCAACGATGACCGTCTGGGGCGCCTTCCAGAACATGCGGTTGCGCTCGGCGATGCAGCGAATGTGGGATAACCTGGACGAAGCGATCGACGAGACGCAAGAGCGCCACGAGCAGGAATCGACCCCGTCCTGAGCCGCAGACTGTCAGTGAAGAACGGGGCAACCCATAGCGGCTGCTGAGCCATTCGACTCGCCCGGTGGGGGAATCTCGCGGCGTTTGCGGGAGATGTGGAACTTCACCTTGTTGCTGATCGACAGGGACGGGAACGGGCTGATCCGCAGCTTGGCATTGGCCGGCTGGACTTCCAAGTCGAAATAATGCGCGATCATCATCAGGTCGACTGCCATTTGCAGTTCCACCCAACGGTTGCCCAGGCATGTGTGCGTGCCCAGTCCGAAAGGTGCGTATCCAATCGAGCGATGCTCCTCACGGCCAGGCAAGTATCGATCAATATCGAATTTGTGCGGCTCAGGGAACACATCGTTCATGTAGTGCGCGGCGGTCTGCACGACGAGCACACGAGCGCTCAACGGCAGCTCATAGTTTTCGACGACGCAGCTGTTCATCACGTTGCGCAGCGAACCGGGAACGACCGGGTACATTCGCAGACACTCAAGGACAAAGCGGCGAGTGACATCGATTTCGGGACCCTGAAATACCTCAGGGTCCGGATCGCCGTCAGCAAAGATCGCGTCGGCCTCGGCCTGGATTCTCTGGTACAGATCCGGCTGTGACGCCAGCGCGTAGAGCGCAAACCCGATGGTGTCGCCCAGGTACATGCTGGCCAGCAGCGGGGCGGAAAGGGCGAACTTGAGACTCGACTCAGGCAACAGCTGCGGATCATTTGCGTGCAGACTGAGCAAATCGTCGACGATATCGCGCGGGGTATCGACCCGCAGGGCTGGAGTATGAGCGCGCTGAACGCGCTCAAGCATCGCTTCAATGCTCTTGGCTCGTTGCCTGATGGCCGGCGTACGTAGCAAGAACTTGGGCATCACCTTGGCAACGCGCGTGTTGAGCGCGCGCTCCTTATAGGCGATCAAGTCTTCGATGATGTCCTGTGAATCAACGCTGGCGAGAATGGGGGAGATCTGAGCGTTAGTCATCAGCCGCGACATGGACCTCGCGGGCATCGCGTCACCGACGTTCCATTCGGCGAGGTGCGTCCGCATGAGACGATAGAGTTCGCCCAGTTGGCTCTCGAGTCGCGCCCGAGACAAGCCGGGCTGCATCGCCTTTCGCATCCGGAAGTGATCGGAACTGTCCAATGACGGGATGATCCCGTGGGCGCCGTACTCCTCCTCAAGCTCGTTGAGGTACTTCGTCGACGTCAGGAATCGCCTGCCTTCCCGCTGGGCCCAACGGTTAGCCTCGAGCCCGGTCAGGAAGATAGTCGGCTGCTGGAAGGGCGGGGCCAACTGAAACACTGGACCATACTGCTCGGCCAGACTGGCGAACAGCGCAGGAATATTGCCTGTTCGGACATGTGGATTGAACAGCAGCTTGAGCAGGTTGACTTTCGGAATCGTCCTCGTCAATGCCGATTGTCGAACCAGCGGGCTCGTCAGATTCAGGGAAACGGCATCGGAGATTGAGCGGCCCAGCAGATCCAGGTTGGAGACGAACTGGACACGTTCGTCAGCCTGTGGTTCGAGTTCGAAAATGAAGCGCAGCACATCGCAGGTGTTGAGGAGCGATATCAGGATCGCGTCCCGTGGGTCGGGAATCTCATCCTCGAATATGACGCGTGCGATGCGTGATCTGACGAATCCGGCAGCGGTGATTGCGCCGCTCTCGCCAAACTAGTCGGATTGCCACGCCGAGTGATTCAGTGTCCAGAACTCCCCCTCGTGATGCTGGAGAATGTCCATTTCAGCGAGGCGATCGAGGGCAACGTCGATGAAGGTGTCGGCCCGAGGAGCGAGGACCTCTACCCAGTACTGCGCGTCGTGTTGTGCCGGATCTTCAGCGATTGCCTCGAGAATCGGGTCAAGAGCCGCATGGCCCGTTGGCGTCGAGTCAAGCAGCTGCAGCGAGTTCATATCGGTGTCGATGTTGCCCATCAGGGAGAGTTCGGCCAGCCCGGCGCCAACCATGGCGCAGTTCAGGTTCCAGCCGCGCACCTGGCGGAAGTAGCCGCTCTCCTCATTGAGCAGCATCAAGAGCAGTTCCTGGGGCAAGGTCATCTGTTGCGCTGGTGCGTCAGCAGTCCTCAGCGTCATCGTTCGCGCCCTTTACACACCCTGGTGCACGCTCTCAATATGTCTTGAGGCGTGCATTCCCTGATCGTCGTCACTATATGGCAACAACAGGCGGGTGTTCTGAATCGGCCTTCCGTCCGGCGTACATAAGGCTAACGCCACCACAGTCAATTGGTGAGCCGTTAACGTTTCTTACACAGGGCCTGCACGGCGGAGATGGCGGTCGTCCGGGGCCGTGAGACGAGGGAAGTCTGAGATGTCCGCTCCTCAGCCGAACGCGGCCGAGCATGGTCCGCCGTCTCCGTTTCCCGAGGGCTGGTACTTCGTGGGTACCAGTCGGCAGTTGAAGAAGTCGGACATCACCCAGATGACCTGGATGGGCGAAGAGATCGTCGTCTGGCACGACGACGAGGGACGAATCTGCGTGTCCGAGGCCTACTGTCCGCATCTGGGCTCGTACCTCGGGCCTGACGCCGGAGGCCGTGTCTGCGACGGCCGGTTGGTCTGCCCGTTCCACGGGTTCGAGTTCAACGCGGACGGCCAGTGCGTTGCCACGCCGTATGCGCCGGCGCCTCGTTCGGCCAGGCTACAGACGTTCGCGACCAGAGAGATTTGCGGCATGGTCTTCGCCTGGTGGGGGATCGGCGGGCGAGATCCGCAATGGCAGTTGCCGGAGAAGGAACCGGATCAAACTGGCTGGAGCAACATTGAAATCAGAACGCTGCGATTCCCCGGCCATCCTCAGGAAACCACAGAGAACTCGGTCGACCTCGCCCATCTTCAGTACGTCCACGGCTACGACCAGGTAAACGGCGACTATCCGGTCCGGGTCGATGGCCCGTATCTGGAAAGCCGCTTCGACTTCAAGAGCCGGCGGAGGATCGCTCATCTCTTCAATGTTGACGTGAGCGTCAGCGCGTGCGCCCGAATCCATGGACTCGGCTACTCCTTTGTCGAGTTTCGCGAGCACAACGTCGGCACGGACATGCGGCTCTGGATTTTGGCGACGCCGATCGACGGCGAGATGATCAACCTCTCGATCGTCAATCAGGTCAAGGAAATCCGCAGCCCAAACCGAAACGCCCTCGGTTTCGCTTTGCTCCCAGTTAGGTGGCGCGCTCCATTGGTCAACAAGCTCGCGATCGCCCTACAGCGCAATGACGTACAGCAGGATGTGACGATCTGGAGCCGGAAGCGGTATGTCCGCCGGCCGCGACTTTGCCGCTCGGACGGCGAAATCATGACCTACCGCGCATACTGCGCGCAGTTTTATCCGCTGCAGGATGAGGCGCCGCCGGCAACATGTGAACCGGCTCGCAGCGCCGAGCTGGCCCGATAGTGACATCTCCTCGCCGAGTGGCCGTGATCGGCGGCGGGATCTCCGGCTTGGCCGCCGCCTGGGCGCTCAACCGGGACCCGGACCGTTTTGACGTGCGGCTCTTTGAGGCCAATGAGCAGCTGGGCGGCAACGCCGTGACGGCCGATATGCCGCAGGCGGACGGCAGCTCGATTCCGTTCGACATCTCCGTGACGGCCTGCATTCCCTCGGTCTACCACCACATCGTGCTGCTCATGCAACAGTTCGGGATCGAGTTGCTCGAGACGCGTTTCAGCTACAGCGTCAAGTACCGGGGGCAGGTCTACGCGCATGACTTCGACTCGGAGATCCGGGAGGAACTGAGCGAAGAGATTGCCCAGTTTCAGCGACTGCTGACGCTGATGCACCGCTTCGGATGGCTGACCAGATCCCGTTCGAAGTTGCTCAACGCGCTCAACCCCTTCAACTACGTCAGCATGGGCACCGTCTTGAACGCCGGCGGGTTCTCGGGCGATTTCCGCTACAAGGTGCTCAAACCGATGTTCGTCAACTTCCTGATGGCGACGAACGTCTTCGATATGCCCGCGGCCCTCTTCTCCCGATATCTCGAGTTCTTCGACATCGAATCGGCGACGCCGATGCGAACCTGGGACCAGGGCACCCGCCGAATCTATGAACATCTCTCGCTCGACTTCCGAGACAGGATTTACCTGGGTCGCCCCGTGCGGAAGGTCTATCGGAGGTCTGCTGGCGTCGTCCTTGAAGACGAGGACGGTATCCAGGAGACCTTCGACGACGTGATCTTCGCCTGCAATGCCAACCAGACGCTGATGATGCTTGACCGGCCGAATTGGCTCGAGCGATACATCCTCTCGTCGATCCGCTACGAGAGTGAGCTGCACAATCACGCGATCGTGCACTCCGATGCGTCGGTGCTGCCCGACAACGAGGTCAAGCCGCTGACCACGCGAAGCAACCACATCGAGCAGTACGGAGCGCGGCCGGACAACTATGAGATCACCTACATCATGCACAATCAGCAGCCGTGGGCACACCAGTCCGACAGACCATGCCTGGTGACCTATAACCCAATCACGCCAATCGACCAGGACAAGATCGTCGCCAGGCGATGGTTCCAGCACGTCGTGCACGACGTGAAACACGTGCTGCTGCTGGTCAATCTGTTCCGCTTCATTCAGGGCACCCGACGCACCTGGCACTGCGGGGCGCACACCCTGATCAACAGCCAGGAAACCTGTTTTGTGACTGGTCTGGCCGCCGCCCGGCAACTCGGAGCCGAGTATCCCTTCGATGACCCCGAAGCGCGAAGCTGGTTCAATCACTATGGAAGCCTGATGTACGGGTCGGGCTTCAAGACGGCATAGCGCCACCAGCGGACCGCACTCACGACGCCTGCCCGCTCAGCGGACGAGCGTGGCGAACAACGGCAGATGATCCGATGCATCCGTTGGGGCGCTGCGCAGCTCGACGATCGAGAGGGCGTCGGTCGTCATGATGTAGTCGATCTGGCGTCTGGGTTGATCGGCCGGATATGTGGGGACCGCAGGCTGGCGGGGCATAAGTCCCGCCTCGGCCAGCATCCAAATCTCGGCGTGATGGGGTTGGGCGTTCAGGTCACCGAGCAGCACGCTCGGCCGGCTCCAGTCGACAGCGTCCAGCAGCTCCGTCACCTGCGGGATCCGATGATGGGGCTCCGACTCGATGTGATGCAGGTGAGTTGCGACGACCCGTACCAGGTCACCGTGCAGATTGACCGTCACGAGAAGATATCCCCGGTCCAGGTTCAGATCGTGGTTGTTAGGCATCGGATGATGCTCCATATGCACGATCGGATAGCGGCTCAGCACGGCGCTGCCCCAGAACGGATCGGCCGCCGGACCCCAGGCCGAATGCATCCGGAGTCGCTGCGCCAGCCAGCTCAAGGCGTCGACTGAGCCGTTCACGACCCAGCCGCGCGGCACCTCCTGCAGAGCGACCACATGCGGACGCTCCTGCTCGAGCACTGCGAGAATGCGCTCGAGGCTGGGCATTCCCTGCAGATCGAACCCCTGGTGAATGTTGTAGGTCGCTACTCGTACGGGAACGTCGGCAGCCGGAGGATGATCGGCGGAGCGCCAGGTGATGACGTGATAGAGCGGCAGCAACAGCACCACGGATGCGATCGCGGGTATCAGGGCAGCCCGGCGCCACGGCAGGCGGATCGATTGTGCCTCTCCGGATGATCGCGCCCGAGTCATCAGCAGTCGAAGTGATTCGAAGCAGCCGGCAATTGCAATCAGTGCTGCCGCGAACACGGCAAACCCGAGTTGCGGCAGCGGTACATCGAGCTGGTAGTGGGCGTACCAGCCGAAGATCACGAGTGGGATTGCAAGCATTCCAGTTGCTGCGCTGATCCAACCCCGTCCTCCGGCGTGTTTGGTGGTGAGCGCCGCGGTCAACAGTACGCCGATCGCGATTGGTCCGGCCGGGGCCACGATCGCCGCCCAGGCGTGGTGCTCCGGGTGAATGACGGAAACGAGCAACGCCGCGGCCGCGGCGATCGAGGCCCACCAGGGCGGCGATGAACCGCGAACGGAGCAGAATGCCGCGATCCAGATCGCGAGCAGATTCGCCGCCATCAGCCAGGCGAACGTCTCCGGCAGTTCCCAGCCGATCAGGACGACCTGCCTCGCCAGACTCTGGAACAGCAGCGCCTCGAGCGCCAGTGCCGGTCCAATGCAGAAGGCCAAACTGGGCGGGCTGGCGATTGTGACCGGAGCCGCGTGGCAGCGGCCGACCCACGAGATCATTGCCAGCTGCGCGCTGATCGACAGGATGGTGAACAGGAGAGGCCCGAGCGCGGTTGAGAAGCTCGGATCCAGGGTTTCGAACGCGCCGTTGATTGCGGTGTCGATCGTCAAACCGAGCAGCAAGACGACCACCGGTCGTCCGACGCCTGATCTCGCCGAAGACAGCGGCGAGATGGAAGCGACGAACTGAAGCATCCAGAGCCAGAAGACCACACCCGCGATCTCGACACCGAGGCGGGCGTCAGGTGTCGGCGCCAGCTGTTCGGCCAAGCGCAGAAGCGCGAGCGTCGCCGCGAGGATCAACAGACATTGCCAACCGCCGATGAACCGCCGGACCAAGGGTGCAGCAACGGCCGACAGGAAAATCAGCAAGATCACGCCGGCGAGGGAACCTGATTCGATGTCGCGAATCTGTCCCAGGTACACGGACAGACTAGCGAGCAGTCCTCGGAGCAGTTGCAGTCCCTGCGCGATCGAGAGCGCCAGGACCAACAACGTCACGAAGCCGGCCAACGGGGACGGAGAGCGGTTCACCTGGCTATCGAAGGTACCGCGAACCAGGCGCGCGCTCCGCGAGGCGAATGTCACTTGGGGACTGTCCCTACAACGGGATTCAGAGACAATAACGGCCAGGTTTTGTAAACCGCGTCGGTTCCGGAACCTCGAAGCGGAAGGGTTCATCGTGATGTTGAAGTCTGTTGTCGCCGTCTGTTGCGCCATCTTGCTGGCACTCGCGTTGGCCGCCTGCTCAGGCGACGGACCACCGGAGGCGCAGCAGCAATCAGCGGCCAGACCCGAGCCGGCCGCTCAACAGGAACCAGCGGAGTCCGACTCACAGGCATCCGCTGTGGACGATGACGCGCAGGAGTCAACCCAGACAGCGACAGATCAAGACCAGGCTGAAGCCGAGCGTCAGCAAGAACAATCCGAGGAACCCACAGAAGCGGAAGCGGAACAAGAGGACGTCCAGCAAGAGAGCGTCGCGGAACAGGAGCCCGAAGTCGTCGACTGGGATCCCGATGAGCTATTGCCCTTCGATCCTGACGCGATTCAGGGAACTCTGAGCAACGGACTGACTTACTTCATCCGTCAGAACGTGGAACCGCCCGCCCGGGCACAGTTGTCGTTGGTCGTCAGGGCCGGATCGATCCTCGAAGAGGAGGAACAACGCGGGCTGGCGCACTTCGTTGAGCACATGGCCTTCAACGGCACGGCGCGATTCGCGAAACAGGAAATCGTCAGCTATCTCGAGTCGCTGGGCAGCGGGTTCGGCCCCGATCTCAACGCGTACACGAGCTTCGAACACACTGTCTACTGGCTCGAGATTCCGACCGATGATCCTCAGATTCTTGAGACCGCGTTCCAGATTCTCAGCGACTGGGCCTTCGCGATTTCGTTTGAACCCGAAGAGGTTGAGTTGGAACGCGGGGTCATCCTCGAGGAGTGGCGGCTGTTCCAGGGTTTCGACTCCCGGTTCTTCAGAAACCTGAACCCGCTGTTGTTTGGCTCGTCGCGCTATGCGGAGCGCGAGCCGATCGGGCTGGTTGAGGTGATTGAGAACGCGCCGGTGGAGCAACTGGTTGCGTACTACGAGCGCTGGTACCGCCCGACCCTGATGGCTGTCGTGGCGGTGGGGGATTTTGACGCCGGAGTCATCGAAGGCAAAATCAAGCAGCACTTTGCGCCGCCTCCCGAGGGGGAATCGTCGTATGAACGTGCCGCCGTCGGCGAGCCAACCGAGCGTCCAACGTTCGACGTGCCGGACAACAGGACGCCGTTGGTTGATGTCTTCACCGATCCCGAGGCTCCGGGCACTCAGATCACGTTGGTCCGCAAGATCGCGCCGGAGACCGGTCAGGATCTGGCCGCGTTCCGGCGAGGCGTGGCCGAGGAACTGGCCTACTTGATGCTCAACGCCCGCCTGTTTGAGCGCGGCCGGCAAGCCAACGCACCGTGGCTCTGGTCGGGCAGCGGTCGTGGGCCTTTTGTAGATCCCTTCGACATTCTGACGTTCACGATTGTGACTGAGCCCGATGGCGTCGAGCGAGGGTTCGAGGCGTTGATGGAGGAGATGCAGCGCGCCGGACAACATGGATTCACGGCAGGAGAGCTGGAACGCGAGCAGGCCAACCTGCTGAGCGAAGCTGAGCGCGCCTACACGCAACGCGACCAGGTGGAATCGACCCAGGTGGCTGAACGGTTCAGGCAGCACTTCCACAGCGGCGCTCCAGTCCCGGGCCCAGAGGCAGAGTGGGATCTGTATCAGCGGGTGTTGCCGCTGATCTCGCTGGAGGAAGTCGACCGGTTCGCTCGATTCTGGATTCAGTCTGAGAACACGGTGTTGCTGGTGCTGGGTCCTGAGGAGATCGACCTGAGCGGCGGCGAGGAGCTAGGTGCGGCGCTCCAGTTCCAGCTCGACAACGCCGGCGCCATGGTCGTCGAGCCTTATGCGGACACCTTCGACGATGTGCCCTTGCTGGCAAGCATCCCGACCGCCGGCAGCATCGTCTCGGAGGAGCAGATCGAGTCGATTGACGCGGTCGAGTGGAAGTTGTCAAACGGCGTCACCGTGATCGCCAAGCAGACGGACTTCAAGGATGACGAAGTGCGCTTCGCTTCATTCAGCCCCGGCGGTCACTCCCTGGTCAGCGACGAGGACTTCGTTTCGGCGACGTACGCCGCGGAGATTGCGGCAGGCAGCGGCGTAGGGCCTCACGACCGCGTGGCGTTGGACAAACTCCTGGCCGGCAAGCGGGTCTCGGTCGCGCCGTTCATTGACGAACTATTCGAGGGTCTACGCGGTACGGCGTCGCCCCAGGATATGGAAACGCTGTTCCAGCTGAGCTATCTGTATGCGACCGAACCGCGATTTGATCCCGACTACTATTCGACCTTCGAAGCGAGCCTGCGGAGCCAGGCCGAGCTTCGGCCCACCCAGCCCGACTGGGTGCTGTTTGACCGGGTGAACACGTTGCTCAGCGATAGCCACCTGCGGCGGCGGCCGCTGTCCGTTGCCGTGGTCGACGAGCTTCGCTTCGAGCGGGCCGAGGCCGTTTACGCCGAGCGGTTTGCAGATCTGAGCGATTCGACGTTCGTCTTCGTTGGCGCGTTCGACTGGGACGAGCTGCGCTCGCTGGCGGAGACCTATCTGGCCAGCCTGCCGTCGACCGGACGTACCGAGCGATGGCAAGACATCGGCGCTCGGCGGCCACAGGGAGTGATTGACGAGGCAGTGCGGATCGGCATTGAGCCACGCAGCAATACGGTCTGGGTCTTCGCCGGCGAGATGGACTGGAGCCGGGGCGAATCGCTGGCATTGACGGCGGCGGGCGAGGTGCTTCAGATTCGCCTGCGGGAACGGGTGCGGGAACAGCTGGGCGGCACTTATGCGATCCAGGTGGGGACGCGCGCGACGGCCTTGCCCGCGTCGGACTATCTCTTCTTTGTCATCTTTGGCAGCGATCCTGATCGGGTCGAGGAACTGTTGGGCGAGGTCTCAGGTGAGATGGACTGGCTGCGCGGCGGCGGCGAGCAGGAGTACCTGGACACGGTCAAGGAGCTGCTGCGGACCAATCGAGAGGATGATCTGCGCGACAACGGGTTCTGGCTCAACCGGATTCGCAACACCAGGCAGCGGGGCGACCCGTTCGAGGCGGTCAGCGAGTACGACGTGCGGCTGGACGAGTTGACGTTGGAGCAGGTCGCGGCCGCGGCGTGGCGCTACCTGCCCATGGACCGATTCATCCGGGTCGTGCTCTATCCACAGGACGAGTAGCTGCGGCGGCGGGCTAGACTCGCTGATGAACCACGAGCCATGACTAACACAGAGGACTGACATGAGTACCGTCGCCTTCATCGAGCGCAGCCTGGCGTTCACTCACGCCGCACTCAAGGACGCCCGCAACGGAACCGACGAGCAGTTGCACTATGTGCCCGAGCAGGGCAGCCACTCAATCGCCTGGTGCCTCTGGCATACGACTCGGGTGGAGGACCTGATCATCAGCCGAGTCACGGGCGGGGCGCCGGTCTGGAGCGAGGAATGGGCTTCGAAGACCGGGCTGCCCTTTGATGGATTCGGCACCGGGATGTCGGACGAGGATGCGCAAGGGATCCAGATCACCGATGTGCAGGCGCTGGCCGATTACCAGGACGCCGTATTCGACCGGACGGCGGACTTCCTCGCCAACGCCTCAGATGAGGATCTGGAGCGGGAGATTCCGGCGCGGAATGGCACTGAAAGTGTCGGTGAAGCGATCTCGCTGCACATGATGGGACACTTCAACGGTCACCGGGGTGAGATCAACACTCTGCGCGGGATGCAGGGCATGCCGACCGTGATGGCGGCCCAGGGCACGCACTAACAGATCGGCGGACGATGACCGACTACGTTGACCGCGAGCAGGAGCCGGTTGCGATCAGGGAGGTCCGCCAGGCGGCGTCGATGCACGACATCCAGACGCTGCCGCCGGACATCGGGCGCTGGCGCGCGGCGGTGCTGATCGGGCTGCTGCCGTATGACGATCCTGAGGTCATCCTGACGGTGCGCTCGCATGCGGTTGAGCACCACAAGGGCGAGATCTCATTCCCGGGCGGCGCGCTGGACTCGATTGACGAGCATCCAATGGCGGCGGCACTGCGCGAAGCGGATGAGGAGGTGGGACTGCGGGCCGAGCATGTCGAGGTGCTGGGGGAACAGTCGCATTACCGGACGATGTCGAACTTCCACGTGACGCCGTTTGTCGGATTGATCGACCGAGCGCCGTATCCGTTTCGGCCGCTGGCGATCGAGGTGGGGGAGATCATCACGCCCTCGCTGTCGCACCTGTTGGATCCGTCGAACATCACGTTTGAGCGGCGCGAGCGGGAGGGCGAGGTCTTCCACATGCGCGAGTACTGGTACGAGGGCCACCGGATCTTCGGCGCGACGGCGACGATGTTGGGTCGGTTCCTGGATGACCTGTCGCGTCTGCGGGGGTTGGCGATTCCCGAGCAGGGGTAGGGGATCGGACGTTGTGGCTAGAGGGCCCTCACCCTAACCCTCTCCCTCAGGGAGAGGGGATTCGCGGGAGGCGGTGGTGAGGACGACCTGGCCGTTTCGGGCGACGGTGAGGACTCCGTCGTTGGGGAAGCGGGCGATGAACTCCAGGTCCTGGATGACTTCGATCTGGCGGACTCCCTTGACGACCCACATGTGGGGACCGACGGTGACGTCGATGCGGTCGATGGCGGGCCAGAGGAGGACGCGGATGTTGCCGGTTTCGGCTCGGTGGTGGACCTGCCAGACGCCCTGGTCGTCGTTTGGTAACGAGAACTCTTGTTGTTCTGCTTTGCAATCGAAGAGCTCCGCGATGGCGCTGATCGCATCGGCGGTGACTCCGTTGAACGAATCGCGGGGTTTCACTGCGGGACGTCCCTCTCGCCGGGCTCGTAGAAGCTGGCGCCGCTGAGTTCGTCGGGCAGGTGTTGTTGGTCAGGAGCGACGCCGCCTTCGTTGTCGTGGGCGTACTGATACCCGCGGCCGTAGCCGTGGGCGGCCATGAGTCCGGTGGCGGCGTTGCGCAGATGGAGCGGGACAGAGAGCGCGCCGTGTTCGCGAACGGCGCCTGCGGCCGCGCTGTAGGCCTTCATGGCGGAGTTGCTCTTGGGCGCGCGGGCCAGGTAGATCGCTGCTTCGGAGAGAACCAGCGTGCACTCGGGCATGCCAATCAGGTGGGTGGCCTGCTGGGCCGCGACGGCGACGGATAGCGCCCGGGGATCGGCGAGGCCGACGTCCTCGGCGGCGAGGATGACGATGCGGCGAGCGACGAACATCGGGTCTTCGCCGGCCTCGAGCATGCGAGCCAGCCAGTAGACGGCGGCGTCGGAGTCGGAGCCGCGGACCGATTTGATGAAGGCTGAGATGGTGTCGAAGTGGGCGTCGCCGCCCTTGTCGTAGGGCAGCGCACGCTGGGCCACAGACTCCACCGTCTCCACGCTGACCCGGCCGTTTCGCGATCGGGCGTCGCGGACGGCGGCCTCGAGCGCGTTGAGGGCGACGCGGGCGTCGCCGCCTCCGTAAGTTGCGAGCGCGTCAATGGCATCCGGCTCCACCAACGGTGGATCCGGGGCCAATCCACGGTCGGTGTCGTTGAGGGCGCGGATCAGGAGCGCCTTGAGGTCCTGCACATCGAGGGGTTCAAGCTTGAACACCCGGGCTCGGCTGAGCAATGGAGCGACCACCTCGAAGGATGGGTTCTCCGTCGTTGCGCCGATCAGGGTGATCGCTCCGTCTTCGACTGCATGCAGAAGAGCGTCCTGCTGGGACTTGTTGAAGCGATGAATCTCATCGATGAAGAGGATGGTGCGGGCGAGGCCGTCGCGGCGTCCGGCCTCGGCCGAGGCGATGACCTTGCGCAGGTCGGCGACGCCGCTGGAGACGGCCGAGAGCGTGGCGAAGCGGGTGTTGGTGACGCGGGCGACGACCCGGGCGATCGATGTCTTGCCGCTGCCGGGCGGTCCCCAGAGGATGCAGGATGGCGGCGAGTCGGACTCGATCGCCCGGCGCAGCGGGGCGTCCGGTCCGACGAGCTGGGTCTGGCCGACGATCTCGTCGAGATTGCGGGGCCGCATCCGGGCGGCGAGGGGCGCCGAACGGTCGACGGTGCGGGCGTCGTCGAACATGCTGCGGGAGCCGAGCATGTCAGGGTCGGGTTGCGAATTGCGCCTGGTGGCGTGTGCCATGTGTCGAGGGTAGCCGGGGTGGGTCAAGGGCGAATCCAGTCGCCGAAGAGTCGGCGGACGGTGGGGTCGGTGCCGAGATAGCGGCGGTTACTGGGCTTGGGCAGGGGCTCGGGAGTGGTGAACTGGAGACCGGATAGCTGCTGTTTTCGGGCGTTTGGGCGGGATTTGGCGTGTTTCGCGGGGGATTGTGGGAGATCCTGGTCGGTGTTGTTCGATTTTGGACGATTTTGTGCGGATTTGGTCGGTTGGTGGTCGGGATTGGGCTGGGCTTGCGCGGGCGTGGTCGGGGATGGAGCGCTGTTCTCGGTGGTGGCTGTGGGCCCCCTCCGCCCCGGCCGGGGGCGGGCCCCCCGCGGGGGGGG
>JAPPBN010000035.1:0-5633 GCA_026705025.1 Chloroflexota bacterium
AGCTGATGCGCAACATGATCGAAGCGGGCGCCGCCGGCGTCCACTACGAGGACCAACTCGCGGCCGAGAAGAAGTGCGGTCACATGGGCGGCAAGGTGCTCGTCCCCACGGCGCAGCACGTGCGCACGCTGCAAGCTGCGCGACTCGCGGCCGACGTGATGAACGTGCCGACCGTGCTGATGGCTCGCACCGACGCGCTCTCGGCGACGCTGATGACCACCGACATCGATGAGCGGGACCGTCCCTTCACGACCGGCGAGCGCACGGCCGAGGGCTACTTCGGCGTCACCGGCGGGATCGACTCCGCGATCGCTCGCGGGCTTGCCTTCGCTCCGCACGCGGACCTGATCTGGTGTGAGACCTCAGTGCCGGACATCGGCGAGGCGCGCGACTTCGCTCAGGCGCTGCACGCCGAGTACCCGAACAAGATGTTGGCTTACAACTGCTCGCCGTCGTTCAACTGGAAGCGTCACCTCGACGACGCCACGATCGCGAACTTCCAGGAGCAGTTGGCCGACATGGGCTACCGCTTCCAGTTCATCACCCTGGCCGGCTGGCACGGGATCAACTACCACACCTTCAATCTCGCCTCGGGCTACCGCGATCGCGGTATGGCCGCCTACGTCGAGCTGCAAGAGGGTGAGTTCGAGGCCGAGGCCCAGGGCTACACGGCGACCAAGCACCAGCGCGAGGCGGGCACGTCCTACTTCGACGAGATCCTGCTGACCGTCACCGGTGGCGACGCCGCGACGACGGCGCTCTCGGGCTCGACCGAGGCCGCGCAGTTCAGCGAGGAAGCGGTCGGCGCTCACTAAACTCACTGCGTGCGACGGCTGCTGGTCCCGGCTCTTTCCTGTCTGATCGCAGTTGCTTGTGCTGTCGGGCTGAGCGTTGCGTTCGCGGATGACGGCGAGCCGTCGCTGCCCGAGTCGGTCACGACGACGCTTCAGCCTGGGGACAACCGGATCGGCTGGGTTGCGGAGCGCGTCTCAGCAGAGGATCTGTTCGTCCAGCTGCCTCGGGTCGTGCTGGTCTACGCGTGGAATGCCGATTCTGGTCGGTACGAGATCGCTGCGCCTCGGCTGCCTCGGGGTTACTGGACCATTCGGTTCCTGGAGCCGGGGCAGGGATACGTCCTGCGGGTTGGCGGTCCGGGCGACGTTGAGTGGCAACGGTCGGTGCTGCCTGCGAGCGGCCTGGTCAGTCTGCGCAGCGGGCTCAACTGGTCGGCCTGGGGTGGTCGGGACGATGCAACCATTGCGGATGTCGCAAAGGGGATTGACAGTTCGCTGGTCTCGATCCGCTCGGGCGATCTGATCTATGACCCCTCCGCGCGCGAGTCCATGGACGATTGGCCGGCGGTTCAGCGGGGCGATGCGCTGGAAATCAGCGTGAGCCGCGACGTCAACTGGCTGCAGCCGACCTTCGTCATGCCCGAGATTCACTATGCCGGCAACGTCGATCACGGCGTGCGCCGTCTGATTGAGCGCGATCTGGAAGCAACGCTGGAATACAGCGCTAATGAACTCGGTGTGCAGGCTGACCCGTCTTCGCTCGTGGTCGTCGTCGCCGGCGACGCGAAGTCGGCGCATGACAAGACCACTGAACTGGGCCACCCATGGGAATGGGAGTCGTTCCGGAACTTCTGGCAACGGGCTGGTGGTTGGTACAGCAGCGATCAGGATGCGTTCTATCTGAAGAGCAGCACGTGGGAGGGATCCAGCAGCGGGCGCTACCACTTTGGTCGCTACGTGGTCCTGCACGAGTACATTCATGCGTTGCAGTTCCAGCTGATGGGCGCCAGCGACATCGACCTGAACTGGCTGCTCGAAGGCTCCGCCAACTGGTTCGACAGCGATCTCGCGACCCACGATCGCAACGGCTACCCGCTCAGCAGGAGGCTGATCGACGCGCTCAACCTGGCTTCGAAGGGTCCGCCGCTTGAGGAGATTGAGTCGGCCAACGATACCTGGCAGTACTCGTTCGGCCTGGTGGCCGCCGATCTGCTGATCGAGCGCGCGGGCAAAAGCGCGGTGCTCGACTTCTATCGCGTATTGGCCCCCGGCAGAGCGGGGCCCGGTGGCCGCTGGGAAACCCGGCCGACCGTGCGCAGCGCCTTCGCGGCGGCCTTTGGGCTGTCCCTGGAAGAGTTCTACGACGAGTTTGAGGCGCTGATGACCAAGCGCCGCGGCAGCGCCAAACGCCGGCCCGCGGGAAACGAATTCGCGCTCGCGGGCACGATCGTCAACTCGGACGGCACGCCGCGGGTGGGCGCGTCGCTGGAGGCCAGGGAGTACCAGGACGGTTATCCGGCCGGTTGGGATCGTCGAGCGAGGTCGAGTGAAGACGGAACCTTTGAACTCTTCGTCCGCAAACGGGCCGACTACCGTGTCTGGGTCGAGCTTGGGAACGACTACTGGAACTGTCAGTTCTGGTGGTCGGAGAGCAGCGATGCGGCGAGGCCGTCCGATGACGAGGCCAGCCTGATCGAAATCGGCAGCAGTCAACCTGAACCGATCGCAATCACCGTCGACGCCGATCAATGCCGCTGGCGCATCGCCGGGGTGCTCTCCGGGCCGGACAATCAGCCGCTGGCGGGCATCGAAGTACGGGCCCAGAGAGATGGAAGCGCGACCTCGATTAGAACCGAAGTCGACGGCTCGTTCACATTCGTTGCGAGCCGGCCTGCCTCTTACCAATTCTCTGCCGACCTCGGCGGATGCCGTCTCTATTGGAACGCGGATGTTCCAGGCTGGACCGAGGATCAGGCCGGCACAATCGAGGTGATCAGCCGGGACATCGCAGGCATTCGATTCCAGGCCGAAGATGATCCGTGCACCAGGATCACCGGATGGTTGCTCGATTCGAATGGCAAGGGAATCAAGTACGTCGAGATCAATGCCTCCGCCGAGGACCATCGCGCCGCGGCCCGCACGGACTCAACGGGCAGGTTCAGCGTCGCCGTGTCGGAGGCGGGGGGCTATCGCCTGGATACCTGGCTCAACGGGTGCCTGTTGTACCACGGGACTGACGGGGCCACAGGGAAATGGCGCGAACTGAAGACGCTTGACGTGTCAGAGCACGATGTCTCGGGGCTGCGGTTCCAACTCCAACCCAACATGTGCACACTGCGCATCTCCGGTATGTTCCTCAACGCCGACGGCAGTCCGAGAACGGGCACCTGGATCGGCGCCAGCGGCGAGTCCGGCCGGGGCGGTGATTGGCCGGCCGGCGACGGGACGTTCTCCTTCGCCGTCCCCGGACCGGGGGTCTATGACATGTGGGTCACGATCGACAACTGCGAAATCTACTACGCCGGCAACGGTAAGAGCGGAGCCAAGAGCGAGCGCCGCGCCTTCAACATCACCCGCTCCGACATCACCGAGATCGAGTTCCGCTTGCCACAGGATCCCGCGTCGGTCTGTAACTGACGCGGAGCCGCCCGAACTGGACGGGGGTCAGTCGCTGCCGCGGAGGCGGGGGTCGAAGATGTCTCGGAGGGAGTCGCCGAGCAGGTTGAAGCCGAGCACGGCGAGGGTGATGGCGAGGCCGGGGAAGATGCTGAGGTGGGTGTGCTGCCAGTAGTCGCGCGATTCGACGAGCATCCGGCCCCAGGACGGGTTGGGCGGCGGGACGCCAAGGGCGAGGAAGGAGAGCGCACCCTCGAAGAGGATCGCGCCGCCGAGCAGCGTGGTGACGTAGATCAGCAGCGGCGGGCCGATGTTGGGCAGCACGTGCCGCCAGAGGATGCGGAACGGCGCCACGCCGATGACGCGTGCAGCCTCGACATAGGCTGCGCCCAGCGTCGCCAGGGTGCTGGCCCGCACGATCCGGACCATGCCCAGGGTGAAGATGATCCCCATGCCCAGCGCGATCGATTGCCAGTTGCGCCCCGTCACCTGCGCCAAGAGCAACAGCAGGACGAGGCCAGGGAAGGCCAGCAGCATGTCGAGCACCCGCTGCGACAGCAGATCGAACAACCCGGCCGCGTAGGCCGAGGTCATGCCCAGGACCAGGGCGAAGCCGACCCCGATCGCCATTGCGGTCAAGGCCAACGTGATTGAGAGCCGGGCGCCCGCGACCACGCGCGCGAAGTAATCTCGGCCGAGATCGTCCGTGCCGAACCAGTACTCGCCGCCGGGTGCGGCCAGGATGTTCGGGGAGAGCTTGGTCGGATCCCCGGCGATCAGCGGGCCGAAGGCGGCGAGCGCGATCATCAGGATCACGATCAACAGCCCGAACGCGCCCAGGGGATGCTGCCGCAGCAGCCGCCGGAGGCGACGGCCCAGCGACGGCCGCACCAGCAGACCGTACTCATCGAAGACGGCCGCGCCCGGCTGTTGAGTGGGTTGGGCGGCGCTCACTGGAACCGCACCCGGGGATCGAAGACGGCGTAGCTGAGGTCCACCGCCAGGTTGATCAGCACGAAGGCGGTGCCGAAGAACAGCATCCAGAGCTGCACCACGGGTAGGTCGTTCGCGAAGATGGACTGGACGAGCAAGCGGCCCATGCCCGGCAGACCGAAGATCTCCTCGACGATCACCGAGCCCGCGACGCCGTCGGCAAAGACGAGCCCGATCAGGGTGATCAGCGGGATCATGGCGTTGCGCAGGGCGTGGCGCATGACCACGATGCGGCCGGAGACGCCCTTGGCCTGGGCCGTGCGCACGTAATCCTGGCGCAGCACTTCCAGCATCTCCGAGCGTGCCAGCCGCCCCAGCACCGCCGCGCCCGACAGCGCCGCGACCGCCGCCGGCACGATCATCTGGATCAGGTTGGTGCCCGGACTCACCCAGAGCTGCTCGTAGGGGGCGGGCAGCGCATAGCGCCAGAGCACGAGCGGGATTAACACGACCAACGTGGCCAGCCAGAAGTTGGGGATGGCGAGGAAGAGCACCGTGACGAAGCGGATGCCGTAGTCGTCGGGCCGGTTGCGGCGCACGGCCGACCAGATCCCGGTGCCAATCCCAATCGGGATGTACAGCAACAGCGTCAGGAAGAGCAGTTGAGCCGTGACGGGCATGCGCCGGGCGAAGGTGTCCATGATGGACTCCCGCGTCAGCCAGGAGTCGCCGAAATCGCCGGTGAAGACCTGTCCGACCCAGTTCACGAACTGTACGTGGACCGGCTTGTCGAGCCCGAAATGCGCCTCCAGCGCGGCGCGCTGCTCCTCGTCGGCGCCCGCCGAGGCGCCCGTGGTGTTGGAGAGGCGCGCGTCGACCACCGATCCGGGCACGAGCCGAACCAGACCGAACGAGAACACTGATAGCAGAAGCACGGTGACCGGCAGCAGCAGCAACCGTCGAATGACGTAGGTGCGCATCGGCGTTGGCTCCGCTTCCCTCTAGTCCCCTGTCTCTTCTGATCCCCTCTCCCTGAGGGGGAGGGTTAGGGTGAGGGCCCCTTCGCAGTTGGGGAGCGGTCGGACCCTCACCCCGGCCCTCTCCCAGAGGGAGAGGGAGGGAAGGGTCAGGGGGCGGAGCAGAGGGAGCGCTGCAATGTGACCCCGCTAGACGCCGGGCTTGCCCTCGAACCACGACCGGTACAGCGCATAGGTGGCGGCGGTGCTGCTGTTGGTCGGGCCGTAGCCCTTGAGCCAGGGCCGGTGGCCGACGACCGGCCGGCCCCAGTTG
>JAPPBN010000018.1:0-46652 GCA_026705025.1 Chloroflexota bacterium
GCGACAACGTGCAGATGCAGGTGCGCTTGATTTCGCCGATTGCGCTGGAGGAGGGTCTGCGTTTCGCGATTCGCGAGGGCGGCCGCACGGTCGGCGCCGGCGCTGTCACGTCGATCATGGAATGATTCGGGAGTAATTCGGCATAGCGCAGAGGTCGCCAAACGTGCGAAGATGGAGTTGTCCAGCCGCGCCGGTGCATCCGGTCGGCGTCTGAGGAAGGGAACTGGCCATGGCGAAGGGTGACCGCGTGTTCATCACGCTGCGCTGCCGCGAGTGCCAGTCGCATACGTATCACACGACGAAGAATCGTCGAAACGATGCGGATCGTCTGGAGTTGACGAAGTTCTGCCCGACCTGCCGCGGGCGCCGGGCGTACCGAGAGACGCGGTGATCCGTGGCCAGATCGCGAGATAGCCGCCGGAGACGTGGTCGGCGTAGCGGACAGCCGCGCGCGGCATCTGCGACGCCGCGCCCAACTCGATCGAGCGCGCCGCGTCCCGAACCGTCGCTCTCGGGATCGGACGGACCGGCCATGTCGGGTGGGGCGGCCGAAGCAGCGGCGTTGCCGGCTCGGCCGCGCAGAGAGATCGCCGCATCGCGACCGACCACGGAAGATGCGCCGCGAGTCCAGAGCCTGCTCTACCGACTCACACATCCGCGGGCGATCCTGGCGATCATTGACGAGCTGCGTAAGGTCGTATGGCCGACGCGCCAGGAAACGGCCAACCTGACGGTGGTTGTGCTGGTTGTCGCCATCGCGGTTGGCATTTTCCTGGGCGCGATTGACTTTGGCTTGAATCGCGTGGTTGAAGAGACGCTGTTGCCCTAATGACAACTTCACGAGACACCGAAGAACGGCAAACAGGCGACAGCGGATTTGGCCGTCGAGAGATATCGGCGGCGGAGCGCGAGTTGCAGGAAGTGCTGGCCGCAGCGCGAGCTCTGGGGATCGAAACCGAAACGGCACCCGAGGAGACGGAGATCGACACGACCGCCGCTGAGGCGCTGGTCGAGTTGGGCCTGGACCGCCCGGTCGAAGAAGAGGCGACGCCGATCGCGTCGTTTCTGCAGGGAGACGACGCAGAGGACGACGCGGCTGAGCCGGCGATCTCGCTGGAGGGGATCCAGGAGACGAATGCGGCCTGGTTCGCGATCAATACGTACACCGGACATGAAAGCCGTGTGCGCGACGCGCTGGATCTGCGCATCCGCAACATGGATGCAGAGGATCAGTTCGTCGAGCTCTTACCAGAGCAGGCCGGCGCGCCGAAGAAGGGCATGGCGGACAAGCGATTCGTGTTGGTGCCCACACAACAGGAGGTCGAGATTCGGGGCGGTAAGCGTCGCGAGGTCGAGCGAAAGCTGTTGCCCGGATATGTGCTGTTGCAGATCCGGCTCGACCGGGATACCGGCCAACTGTCCGACCAGTCGTGGCACGTGGTTAACGGAACAGCCGGTGTGACCGGATTCGTCGGCACACGGGAAGACCTGCGCGACCGCGCGATTCCCCTGCCGCCGGCGCAGGTAGCCAAAATCATCGGCCAGACTCAGGTCGAGGAGCCGCGCGTGCGCGTGGGGTTCTCGGTCAACGACTCGGTGCGCCTGACGGATGGTCCGTTCCTGGACATGGTGGCCGAGGTGGAAGAGATCAACGTCGAGAAGGGCAAAGTTCGCGTGCGGATTTCGATGTTCGGCCGCGAGACGCCGCTCGAGCTCGACTTCGACCAGGTGGAGAAGCAATAGGCTCACACCCGAGGTCTCGGAGTAGGCTGGACACTTACGTCTGCGCGCCATCGGCCGCTGGCCGAGCGCGGAAGAGGGAGATAGTTGGATGGCTAAGCGTGTACGCGCAGTGTTGACGCTGCAGTTGGAGGCGGGCAAGGCCAGCCCCGCGCCGCCCGTCGGCCCAGCGTTGGGTCAGCACGGCGTGGGGATCATGGAGTTCGTTAAGAGCTACAACGAGCGGACGGCGTCCAGCGCCGGAGAGTTGATTCCAGCTCAGATTACGATTTTCGAGGATCGTTCCTTCAGCTTCGAGCTGAGGACTCCGCCGGCTTCGGACTTGATTCGGCGTGCGGCCGGATTGGAAAAGGGCGCTTCTGAACCTCGTCGAGAAGTGGCGGGTTCGATCACCTCGGACCAGGTGCGGGCGATCGCCGAACAGAAAATGCAAGACCTGAATGCAAACGACATCGAAGCGGCGATGCTGATGATCTCCGGCACGGCGCGCTCGATGGGCGTAGAAGTCGAGGGTTAAGGGATGCCGAAGCGAGGCAAGCGGTACCGCGGCGCGTTGGAGTCGTACAACAAGGAATCGCATTACCCACCGGCCGAAGCGGTGGCGCTGATCAAGCAGATGGCGACGGCCAAGTTCGACGAGACCGTAGAACTGCACATCCGCACCGGACTCGACGTGCGGCATGCCGACCAGCAGTTGCGCGGCACGGCGCGACTGCCGCACGGCCTGGGCAAAGAGGTCCGCGTGGCCGTCTTCGCCGAGGGCGACGCCGCAAGCGCCGCGACCGAGGCGGGCGCCGAAATCGTCGGCTCGGACGATTTGATCGAACGCGTCCAGGATGGATTCACCGAGTTTGACGTCGCCGTCGCACAGCGCGACCTGATGGGCAAGGTCGGTCGACTCGGGCGGGTTCTGGGTCCGCGTGGACTGATGCCCAACCCTCGGGCCGGAACCGTGGTCGATCGCAATGATGTCGCCAAGGCGGTTGGCGAGGCCAAGGCCGGACGGGTCGAGTTCCGCACCGATCGCGAGGCGTCTGTTCACGTCCCGCTGGGCAAGGCGAGCTTCGGCGAGGACCAACTGCTTGAGAACCTGGCGACGATGGTTTCGGAGATCGTCAAGGCCAGGCCGTCAGGCTCGAAGGGCAGCTACATTCGCTCGCTGAACATCGCATCGACGATGGGACCGGGCGTAAAGCTGGAACAGCAATCGACCCTGGCGCTCAAGGTGGACTAGCGATGGGGAATCTGTCAGTTGCTCGCGCGACTGACGCTGATCGGCAGACTGGACTAGGCTGACTAGGCTGGGGATCGAACAACGAACGCATTTGCCGCCCGAGACCGCTGGCGAATCCCGATTCCGGGGTTCCTGAAACGACCAGCGCAGGCAGCAGCCGGGATCAGGCTCGCGCGTTGGCGGGCCGTCGTGTGGTTGCAGGTCTGGTGGTCGAGCGGGTTGGGGCGGCGGTGGCGACGGACTTGTTGGGGGTGGTATGGCAACTGAACGCAAACGGGAACAGGTTGCGCTGCTCGAGGAGCGCCTGGGTCGCGCGTCGATCACGATCGGCATCGACTATCGCGGCCTGAGCGTCAAGGACATGCAGCAGCTGCGCCGCGGGATTCGCGCGGAAGCGCCGGAGACCGAACTGCGCGTGATCAAGAACACGCTGTGGCGTCGCGCGTCGGAAGGGGCCGGCGAGCCGGACGCCGCCGGTTTGGCGCAGGAAGCGACGGCGATGCTGTTCGGCTTCGGCGATCTGACTGAAGCGCCCCGGGCTCTGCAGAAGTACATCCGTGACGAGCGGCTGGAATTGCCCATCTACGGCGTCTATGTCGAGGGCGAGCTGCAGGATGGCTCGCAGGTCGGCGCGCTGGCCGACGTACCGAGCCGTCCCGAGCTGATGGCCAAGGTCGCCGGCGGACTGACCAGTCCGGTTTCCGGTCTGGCAGGCGTGCTCAGCGCCGTCTTCCGTGATGTTGCTGCGATCGTTGAGGCGCGGGCAGAACAGCTTGAGGCTGCCGAACCGGGAGCCGAATAGGAGACTGGCGGCACGGGCCACGCGCTCGGTCGCAGAACCAGAGAACAGGCGGCCGCGAAGGCCGGCAAGAGTGGAGACTGACATGTCGAAGGTTGACGAAGCGTTTGAGCTGATCAGCGCGATGACGATTCTCGAGGCGCGCGATTTGGTCAAGCGGATCGAGGAAGAGTTCGGCGTCACGGCGGCCGCTCCGGTGGCTGCGGTGGCGGTTGCCGGTAATGGCGCAGCCGCGACAGCCGAGGCGGCCGAAGAGCAGACCGAGTTCGATGTCGTGCTGCAGGCCTTCGGTGACAAGAAGATCAACGTGATCAAGGCCGTGCGTGCTGTGACAGAACTCGGATTGCGTGAGGCCAAGGAGTTCGTCGAATCGGCCCCGCAGACCGTCAAGGAAGGTCTGCCCAAGGAGGAGGCCGAAGCGGTCAAGGCATCGTTGGAAGAGGCCGGCGCGACCGTCGAACTGAAGTAGGCGGGCTTACCGAGCGGTCGGCAATCGCTGACATCTGCGCGTCCTGACTGAGCAGGGCTCAACCGAACTTTGCTGCTCGCCTTGCGCTATCGTTAACCCTGTTTTACAGTTCCGCGTCGGCTGGGCGGCCGATGCGGCCTCCGGGGGACGCGATGGCGCTCGATCACCCGGCCCTGAACCTACCTGTCGGCGGGACTGTGCGCAGTTCTCGAGTGTTGGAACTGGCGGTTGTGATCGTGTTGACCGTGGTTGTAGTGGTGGTTGCCGCGCTGTGGGGATCGAGTTCGGACACCGCAGAGCCCGTCTCCCTGGGTTCCGTTGAGCCGGTGAGCCAGGCTCCGGCACCAGCACCGGCTGCGAGCGCGCTGCCTTCGCAGGGTGTGGAACCAGCCACGACAGTGGCGTCGGAAAGAGTGAACTCGGCAGTCGCAGCGGAGCCGGCAGTGGCAACGGCAGAGTCTGCTCGAACAACGTCGGCGGCAGAGTCGGCGGCTATCGCGGAGATTCCGAGCTTTGCAGGTCGCCAGCTGCCGAGTTCGTTTGAGCGCTACCAGGTGCAACGCGGCGAGACACTGGACTCGATCGCCGAGGCTCAGGGACTGACTGTGTCTGAACTTGTGCTCTGGAATTCGCGCCTGGATAAGGACGCCGTCCTGATTCCAGGCGAATGGCTGTCGATTCCGCACTGGGACGGGCCGGCTGTTGCCGACGAAATGGGATTGGTCGAGGAGGGCGGAAAGAGCGGTCGCGGCGGTGGATAGGCTTCAGGAGCTACGCGGCACGCAGGCACCCGATCAGGAGCGGGCCCGGCGCGGCATCCTGCGTTCGATGTTGATCTGGACACCGGCGTTTGCCCTGCTGACGGTCGGCGCCGTCTACATGGTGGTTGATGCGTTGGGCGGTAACGGCGGCGCGTGGTTCGGTTTCTCTCTGTTCGCGCTGATCGGCCTACTGTCCGGATTTTCGGCACTGTCGGCGTTTCGCGACTGGTTTTCCGAGCCAATCGAGACCACGGGGCAAGTGGCGCGCAAGTGGCGCAAGTTCGACCTGTTGATCTTTTTCCGGGCCCACTACGTCTTGGTCGCGCGGCGAGTGTTTCGCGTCCCGCGATTGATGTTCGACGAAATGCCCGACCGAGGCGGGTGGGTTTACATCAATCACTACCCCCATACGAACGCGTTGATCTCGTGGCGCCCATTGGGGGAAGAAGAGCGGCCGCGCACAGAAGAGGAAGCTGAGCGGGCGGAAGCTGATGCGGAGCGCTCGCGCGATATTGAAGAGGCCTGGGAAGAGCGGCGGCGTGAGCGAGATCGGGAAGCGGCTCAGGCTCGCGAACGGGTCGATCTGCCGACGTTCGGCGACGGTCGCGACGATTAGCACGTGCGAGATCACCTGGCGGATCTCACAGCAGCCTGGGAACGGGAAGACCACGAGCGGCACAAGTTGAGTGAAGAAGCGGATACCGCTTCTGTTTCGGCGACCAAACGACAACGCCCCGGTTCCAGGTTGACCGCGCACATGGACAAGGACGATCTGCCGCGCGAACGGCTGGTTCGTCTGGGCGCCGACGCGCTGTCAAATGCGGAGCTGGTTGCGATTCTGCTGAGCACCGGCGATCGCGAAGAGAACGTCCTGGAGAAGTCGCGCAGCCTGCTGAAGGACCGCGGTCTGGTGGGGTTGCTGCGTTCCGACGTGCGTGAGTTACAGCAGGTCTCGGGACTGGGTGTGGCCAAAGTGACGCGGATCAAAGCGGCGGTCGAACTTGCGGCACGGGGGCTGGCGGACGATGAGTGGCCGGCGCGTCAGCCGTTTCGCTCGGCCGAGCAGGTGTTCGAGCGTTATCGAGGATTGCTGGGCGATCTGGTGCATGAGGAGGTCTGGGTACTCGTGCTCGATCAGCAGCATTGCCTGATTCGCGAGGAGCGGTTGTACAAGGGCATGGTTCACGGCGCTTCGGTTCGTGTGGCGGAGCTGTTGCGGCCGGTGATCGTGCATCAGGGTCCTGCGATGATCGTCGTACATAACCATCCTTCTGGATCGCCAGAGCCGTCTCGAGCAGACAGAGAGATGACTACTGACTTGAGCACGGCCTCATCGACGATGGGAATCGAGCTGTTGGACCATGTGATCGTGACTCGCTCTGACCATGCGTCGATGGCGAGACTGGGCCTAATGGGCTCTGAGGCGCCGAGCGCCAGGGAGGCCGGGGAGGCCGGGGAGGCCAGGACGGATCGTTATCTCGCCTGAGGGCGCGCTCGGCCGACCTGTGTACAGTGAGCCACGTGAGCGACTCGGGGCTGATCCTGGGACTTGGCTGGATCGATCTGGTCATCATTGGAGTGGCCATCGGGATCGGCGTATGGGGCTGGCGGATGGGCATTTTGCGCGCCGGCGTGGCACTGTTGGCGATCGTGGTCGGCGTCCTGTTGGCTGGGATGTATCACGAACGAGTGTTCATCGACCTTGCGATTGCCGAGACCCCCTCAGGGGCGATGCGGGCTGCCAGCTTCATCGTGATCCTGGCACTGGTGTCGGTTGGCGGCTTCGTGATTGGGACATTTCTGCGTGGCCTGGCGTCAGTTCTGTTGCTGGGCTGGGCTGATCGGGCGGCAGGCGGGTTCTTCGGCGTGTTGTTCGGTCTGTTGCTGGCCCAGGCAACGATCGCAATCGTGGTGCTCGCTGGTCTGGATGATGCCAACGGCGAGATCGGCGAATCCGTCATTGGCTGGGTGATGATGGACAACGTGCCCGTAGTGAGGGCGTTGCTCCCGACAGAGTTCGACCTGGCGATCCAGCAGTTCGTGGCCGAAGTGGACACTGTCAGGTCGGCGACAAACGGGGTTCAGGGTCAACTCGGCGGGGGATAGCGCGGCGAACCGCGGGCGAGGAATCTGACTAACCTGACGCAAACGTTGCCGTACTTGATGCGGTGGTACGATCACGTCGGTGCAATGTCGGTTCTGAACAAGTCGGTCCTGGTGCTGAATCAGAACTATGAGCCCTTGCATGTGTGCAACGTGCGTCGGGCGGTGGTGTTGGTGGCGCGGGGCAAGGCCGAGGTGATCGATCGGCTGGATCGGGCCAAGGCTCTGCTGCGAACGGTGAGTGGCGAGCTTGATGTGCCCTCGGTGATTCGCATGGTCTACTTCATCAGGCGCCCGCGGCCAGTGATGCGTTTGTCACGCCGGGAAGTGTTCAATCGCGATCGATTCATATGTCAATATTGCGGTCGGCGCACAGCGCTCAAGGACCTGACCCTGGATCATGTGCTGCCCCGATTCCGCGGGGGCCGGCACACCTGGGAGAACCTGGTCTCGGCCTGCCGAGGGTGCAACCATCGCAAGGCCGGGCGAACGCCACGTGAAGCGCGGATGAAACTGCGGAACCAACCCAGGCGGCCGACCGTGACCCCCGTCAACCTCTTTGGTCAGTACCTGGAGAATCAGCCTGGCTGGGCGCCGTTCATCCCAGGCGCTGATCGGGCCATGTCGGGCGACTGATCGCCCGGGGCAACGGCATCAGACGGGCTGACAGTTGCGGCAGAACGACGTGACACGGCGGTTCGGCGCGACCTCGGAGATGAGACTCTCACACCTGGGACACGGTTCACCGCCCTTGCGGTGAACGTTGAGGAACTCGCGTGGTTTCGTGTCGATCTTCTGTCCGATCTCGGTTTCGGCGATTCCGGAGGCCCAGTGCAGCGTGTCGCGCATCGCGTCAAACAATTCGCCCCGGCGAGACTCGGGAAGGGTGGAGATCTTGGTGAAGGGATGGATTCCGGCGTTGAAGAGGATCTCGTCGGAGTAGGCATTGCCGATGCCAGCGATGAACTTCGCGTTGACCAGAGCGTTCTTGACCTGTCCGCGATAGCGCTTCAATCGCTTGAGAAACTCGTCCCGATCGAGAGCCGGATCGAGGGCGTCAGGTCCCTGTTCGCTGAGCACCGGTACCGTGTCGAGGTCGTCGGCATCCACGAGATAGACCTTGCCGAGATAGCGTTCATCGATGTAGCGGATCCCGAGTGCATCATCCGTGTCCTGGAATCTGAGGCTGAAACACGTTCTCGCATGGGCTCTACGATTCCCGTCCGGACCCGAGGTCCACTGGAATCTGCCATTGAGCATCGGGTTGACAGCCATCACGCTTCCGCGGTCGGTGCGGAACAAGAGGAACTTGCCGGTTCGTTCGACCATCTCGAACTGCGCACCGAGCAGGCCCGCCTCGAAGTCTTCCCTTGGCAGGCGGATCACAATCGGCTTCTGGATGTCGACGTTGGTGATCGGCCTTCCTCGTAGACGATCGGTCAGCACTCGGGCGATGTGTTGGAGTTCAGGGATCTCTGGCATGTCGGTCGCGGGTCGTCAGTTCCTGGGGGCCTTCGGATAGCTGCCGATGATCCGCAGCTGTTGCAGGTCGGGCTCCATGCGCGTGAGCGCGTTGGCCAGAGCCGGATCAGTGCGGTGCCCGTCGCAATCAATCAGAAACAGGTATGTGCCCAGGCGCTCGCGCGCCGGTCGGGACTCGATTCGGGTGAGATTGATGTTGGCGTCGGCGAAGTGCTGCAGCACACGCAGCAAGGCCCCGGGGCGGTTGGCGGTGCTGAACAGGATGGTCGAGCTATCGTCGCCAGTCGGTTTGTGATCTTCATGGGCCAGGACCACGAAACGGGTAGCGTTGCGATGGTCGTCTTCGATGCCGAACTCGAGGATCCGGGCATCGTGCAAGTGGGCGGCCCGGCGAGGCGCAATTGCAGCGACGTGATCACCGAGTTCAACCGCGCGCGCGACCGCCTGCGCGGTCGACAGGGTGGCTTCGGTCCGCACGTCCGGGAAGCGGCGGTTGAGATAGCGCTGACACTGCCCGAGCGCCTGTGGATGCGAGTAGATCACGCCAATCTCAGAGGTGTCGGCATCGGGAGCAACAATCAGGCAGTGCTCGATGGGGATGATGAGTTCGTCGCGGATGTGGAGGTCGAGTTGATGGATGATCAGGTCGTGGGTTTCACCGACGGCGCCGGCAAGTGAGTTTTCGAATGGCACGATGGCGACGTCAGCTTCGTCGCGGGCTACAGCTTCGGCCGAGGCAGTGATACTGGGATACGGCAGAAACTCAGACCCGGCATGCTCGCCGGCGAACAGCACAGCTGCCTGCTCGGTGAATGTGCCGGCGGGCCCCAAGTAGGCGATTCGATTCAAGGGATCGTCTGTGTCGCTCATCAATCTAGTGTTCTCCGGTTAACGCTAGGCGCAGTGCCGATTCATGCTCGGGTTGGGTGACAGCAACGATGACATCGGCCGCATGGATCATCGTGTTCGGTCCGGGGATTTCCGGCTCGTCGTCCTTCCGGATGATCAGGGCAAGGACGGTGTGCGGTGGTAGGTCGAGATCCCGAACCGTGCATCCCACACAGGGTGCCAGACTGGGAATGACATGCTCGGCGAGCACGAACGCCGTTGATCGCATCTGTGTGAGACGGGTCAGACCGGCGCTGACCTCCTGTTCGATGGCGTTGACGATCGCGGTCGTGGCCGAAATGGTGTAGTGAAATCCGAGAGTCTGGAAGATGGGCTCGTTGCGCGGGTCGTTGATGCGGGCGATTACCTTGGCAACGTTGAACCGGGTCTGAGCGGTCTGGGCGACCGCGAGGTTGGCCTGGTCGCGGCCCGTGCAAGCCACGACCACGTCGGCCCGATTCATGCCGGCCGCCCGCTGCACGTGGATTTCCGCTCCGTCGCCGAGCAGGGCGACCTCGCCGAGCTCGTTGTTGATGGCCCAGGCCGTGTTCCCGTCCCGCTCGACGACGCACACTTCGTGCCCCATCTCGATCAGGTCGCGGGCTGCGCCGCGTCCGACTTTGCCGCCGCCAACGAGGATGATGTACATGGCTAGCCGGCGGCTCCGTCCGGTTCGTCGATCGCGAACGCCGCCTCGCGAACCATCTGGTCGAGGATGGTGGTCGGGTTGACGACATTGATGCCGAGCTGCCGGTAGACATCGGCTCGCTCGGGATCGTAGATTCGGGCAACCACGCGGGGCGAGCGATGGATGTGTTTGGCCACCTGCACGGCCATGGCGTTGCGGTTGTCGCCGTTGGCGAGCGCCAGGAAGACATCGGCCTCAGGCACGCCAGCTGCTTGTTGGACTTCAACATCTTCACCGGCGCCAATCATCGTGATGCCGGTGAAGTCGTCTTCCAACCAGTTGAAGGCCGCGGCGTCGATATCGATCACGGTGACATCGTGACCTTCGTGGTCGAGCTCTCGGGCCAGGGTCGAGCCCAGTCTGCCGCAACCCATGATGACGACGCGCATTGCAGTGACCCTGTTTCCTGGCTCCCCGGTCCTAGTCGTTGACGAAGCCGCTGTTGAGCGGACTGGATTGGACCTGGGCCGGCTCGCGGACGACCACAACTTCGCATGGCGCATGGGACAGGATGTAATCGGCTGTGTGTCCCAGATCGATGGCGGCTCCGGTTCGACGTACCAGTGCGGTCTGCTCACCGCCGCCACCATGCACGGTGTTGGCGTGCGAGACACCGAGGACGACCAGATCGATCTCTTCGGTCGCCGCGGCATCAACGACGGCCGGGCCGGCGCTGCGCGCCTGGAGCAAGATGGCCTCGCAGGACACCTTCGCTTGCCGAGCGGCGGCCTCGGCCTCGGCGAGACAGGCCTCACCCTGAGCCGACGCCTGGGGCAAATCACAATCGACGGGATAGGCGCGCTCGACCTCGACGACGTAGATCGGCAGGACGCGGGACTTGCGCCGGTCAACCCGGGCCAAATGCAGGGCGACATCGAGCCCGCGCCTCGCCTCGGGTGAGCGATCAAAGGGGACGAGGACGGAAATGCCAGACATGTCCGTAGGGTATTCGTTGCCGGTCCGCAGCGGTTGGCAGGCGGCTAGTAGACGTACTTCGGTTGCTCGCGGACGACGTGAGAGCCATGTTCGTCGAGCTGTTCCAACCAGGCATGCAGGCGCCCGTTGTTGATTTCGATGAATCCCAGCGTGCCGAGCCGCGTGTCGAGATTGCGGGGGTACATGGGACTACCCGGGTTGATCAACAGGACGCCGCGAATGGTCTCGATCGAAGCGACATGAGTGTCGCCATGAACGACGACGTGACGCGGGCCGCCGAAGTAGTGGTCCATCATGGATTCCACCGTGCGGTAGGGCGGCCACTCGGGCAGGGCCATGTCGTGGGTCAATCCGAACGTGAAGCCTTCGAACTCCAGCGTCCAGGCCTCGCGCAGACGTGGATCCTCCGGCTGGACCGGGCGTCCCCCGGAGCCGTCGTCGCCGTTGCCTCGGGCAACATAGATGGGCGCGACCGCCTCCAGCTTGTCGATCAAGGCGATGTCATGAATGTCTCCGCCATGGAGCAACACGTCAGCGGTGCTGATCCGCTCCCAGAGCTGCGGCCAGAGTTCAGTCCCCGCCTCTGGAACATGGGTGTCGGAGATGAGACCAATGCGCATGGTTGTTAGCCTACCGTGACCGGTGGCGCGATACCTCAGTGTTGTCTTCGTGCGAATCGGTCGGTCGGTGGAAGGGGGGAACAGGGGCGTGTTGGCGCGGAGAATCGGGCGTCTCGCGAATGAGGGCTGGCTACGCTGGGTAGTCCTCCTGGGAGTCGTGGCGCTGGCGATGGTCGGGGCTCACATTTGCCGCGTGGATCAAGAGGTTTCGCTTCAGGGTGGAACGGGCGTATTGCCCCCGACGGACCTGCGGGTGGCGATGGTGACACATGGCGGGATCGGTGACCCGTTCTGGGACGAGGTGGCGGCCGGCGCGTTCGCGGCGCAACGGGAGTTTGGTATCGAACTGTTCTACGACGGCGACGGCAACGTCAACGAGCAGGTGCGGCTGGTCGATAACGCGGTCGCCCTGGGCTACGACGTGCTGATCGTCTCGCTGGCGGATCCCGATGCGTTGGAACAGTCGATTCGTTCGGCGGTGGCGGCCGGCTTACTGGTGATGTCGATTAACTCAGGGGAGGAACGTGGCCGTGAGTTTGGAGCGGTCACGCATTTCGGCCAGCCGGATGGTGTGGCGGGCCTCGGTGCCGGGGAGCGTCTGGTTTCGGCTGGCGTGAGGAACCTGCTGTGCCTGATTCACGAGGCCGGGAACGTTGGTCTGGAAGCACGCTGCGCCAACGCCGGCGTGGCATTGGAGCTGGCCGGCGGGTCGATGCGGCGGTTGTTTGTGGTCGGGACGGCCGACCGGGTTTCAACGACCGGCGAGATCGCTGCCCAGTTGCAGGCTGATCCCAGCATCGACGGCATCCTGGCATTGAACTCCGGAATCGCAGAACTCGCCATGGCAGCTATCGACTCTGCCGGGTCCGACGTCAAGTTGGCGACGTTTGATGTCTCGCCAACGATTCTGCTGGCAATTGAGGCCGGGGAGGTCCTCTTCGCCGTTGACCAGCAGGCCTATCTGCAAGGCTTTCTGCCGGTGGCATTTGCGTACCTCCGTTCCCTCGATCCTGATGCCGAAACGGGAGGGATCCTGGCAGGTATGGAACGCTGGGCGGCTTCGGGTCGACTGGTGACGGGTCCCGGCTTCGTCGATCAAACGAATGTCCGTCGGTTTCCGCAGTTGGGGAAGGACTGAGAATGTCCCTTCCCGGAGTCTTGCGCAGCCTGCTGGCGGCATCGCTGGTAGTGCTGGTTGGAGTTGCGGCCGCCGGATGCGCCGATGCGGCTCGGGAGCGGTTAGGTCTTGGTCTGGCGCCGCCGATTTCGGTTGCAATGATCGTCCACGGAGCTGAGGGCGACCCATTCTGGGAGGAAGTCCGCGCTGGCGCGGAGGACGCAGCCCGGGCATTCGACGTGAACCTGTTCTGGCGTTCGACAGACGACGCTGAGGAGCGAGTGCGTCTCATTGACGAGGTCGTTCAACAGGGATTCGAGGTGCTGGTCGTCACGCTGTCAGATCCGGACGCGGTCTCCGATGTGGTGCGCGACGCAGTGTTGATCGGGATCACGGTGTACATCGTCAACGTTGGCGCTGAGATCGGGGCGCAGCTGGGCGCAGACTCCTATTTCGGTCAGGTGGAGACGGTTGCCGGGCTGGCCGTAGGCGATCGTCTGGCAGATGCGGGAGCCAAGCATTTGCTGTGCGTTCAGCATGAGCCACAAAATCTGGCGCTCGAGACCAGGTGCAACCGGGCCGGATCGCGGCTTGAACAGTTGACGACGCTGAAAGTCGAACCCAACGAGGGGGTCGACTCGCAGATCGAACGAGCCCTGGATGCCGACGAGTCGATTGACGCCGTCCTGACGATGAATACGAGCGTGATGAACGATGCGCTGTCTGCGCTGCAAACGGCGCGGAGTTCCCAACCCGGCGGGCGTACGGTCATTCACGCCGTCTTCGAGCTCAACGAGGTGGTACTCGACGCGATCGAGGACGGCCGCGTGGCATTCGCGGTCGATCAGCAGCCTTATCTGCAGGGTTACTTGCCAGTCGCGTATTCGCGACTGGTGCAGTACTCGGAGCTGACCCAGGGCGATGAGCTGGCGGACGCGCTACTTCAGTGGATTGCTGGTAGGGGAATCCTGCTGGGGCCGGGTTTCGTTGACGCGCACAATGCGAAGCGTGTGCGGGAGTCGCTACAACGACTCCAGGCGAGCCCGGGCGCAAGCCAACAGGCAACGGAGTAATCTGCCCAAGATTGGCGGAGGGGGGCGAAACGGTGTCAAGGTTGCAGATACCCGCGCTGAGCAAGGCTCGGCCGTGGGTGGAAACGGCCGTGCTGCGTCCCGAGCTCGGTTCCCTGGTTGCGGCAGTGTTGCTGCTGATGTTCTTCAGCATCGCCAGTTCAGGCGCCATGTTGGAGATTCCGACGCTCGCACGGGTGTTGGATACGGCCTGGCCATACGGGATCATCGCCGTCGCGGTCGGGTTGTTGATGATCAGCGGCGAGTTCGATTTGTCGACCGGCGTCATGGTCGGGACAGCGGGCGCGCTGTTGGGCGTGATGGCCACCGAGTGGGGTATGAACCTCTGGCTCGCACTGTTGCTGTCGCTGCTGATATGTCTGGCGTTGGGATTGTGGAACGGCATACTGGTCGTCTGGACCGGCCTGCCGTCGTTCGTGATCACGCTGGGTACGTTCTTTGGCCTACGCGGCGCGAACGTGGCCCTGTCCAAATATTTCACCGGCGACGCGCTGATCGAGAACATCGACGACGCGGCGGGGTACGACTCGCTTCATTCGATTGTGGCCACGGTGTTTGGGACGGCGCCGTCGGACTTTCGAGTCTCGCTGCTGTGGTGGGGTGGATTCACGCTGATCGCGACGTGGATTTTGTGGCGGACCAAGATAGGCAACTGGATCTTCGCCACCGGAGGCGATCGGGAAGCTGCCAGAGCGGTCGGTGTGCCAGTCAATGGCACGAAGATCGGCCTGTTCATGCTGACTGCCGGCGCCGCATGGTTTGTGGGCGTCAGCAATGCGGTGCGATATACGTCGGTACAGGCGGGGCAGGGCGTCGGGGCCGAGTTTTTCTACATCATCGCGGCTGTAGTCGGCGGCTGCGCGATGTCAGGTGGTCGCGGGTCCGCCATTGGTCCGGCAATTGGGGCGTTGATCTGGGGAATCGCGTTCGTCGGTATTCCCCATGCCGGATGGAATTCCGACTGGCGCTGGGCCTTCTATGGAGTGCTGCTCCTACTCGCGACACTGATCAATCACATCGTTGGCGAGCGGGTACGAACGGCGCGATCGGGCTAGCGGCGAGCGCTGAGTTGAGTTGGAGCAAGCGATGACCACAGACCAAACTACCCAAGGGACCGAGGAAGCCCTCTCCGAGCCTGTCGATATGCCGGTCCTAGAGGTTCGAGGACTGGGCAAGCGATTTGGGTCGGTTCAGGCGTTGCAGGACGTAGATGTCTCGCTGCGAGCTGGCGAAGTGACATGTGTGGTCGGTGACAATGGCGCCGGCAAGTCCGTGTTTATCAAGATGCTCTGCGGACTGATTCGACCGAGCGAGGGAGAGATTCTCCTGGACGGGCTCGCCACTGAGTTTTCGTCGCCCCGCCAGGCCCGCGCGCTAGGGATCGTGGCTGTGTACCAGGACCTGGCGCTGGCCCCGATGATGTCGCTGTGGCGCAATTTCTTCATGGGCGGCGAACCCGTCAAGGGCTGGTGGATTTTTCAGCGTTTTGACGTCGCCTATGCCAAGGAGGCCATGCAACGAGAGTTGGAAAAACTCGGCGTCGATCTGGGCGACCCGGATCGGGCTGCGCACACGCTGTCGGGTGGTGAGCGTCAGGGCCTGGCGATCGCGCGGGCGATGTATTACGGAGCGCGTGTCCTGATCCTTGATGAGCCGACCTCGGCGCTGGGGGTGCGTCAATCCGGAGCGGTGCTTCGGTTGATCAGGCGCGCCGCACAGCGCGGCACCGCTGTAGTACTGGTCACGCCCAAGCCGCAGCATGCCTTCTGGGTCGGCGACCGGTTCCTCGTCTTCCAGCGCGGACGACTGGTTGAGGATCGGCGCAGCGAGACGCTGACGTTGGAGAGCCTGTCGTACCTGATGGCAGGAGGCGGCGAAGTCGACGAGCTTGAATCCGCCATTGCGACGGCCTGATGACCAACTTCCTGGGGATCGCAGCGCGATAGACTGATGCTGAAGCAGCAGGATTGTGGATTGTTGAGTGGAGTCCCAAGCGGAACGGGGTAGATGACGGACTTGTCAGCAGTGAGCAAGGACGCGATCACTCCGTCGCACAGCGACGATCTTGACGCGTTGCTTTCGACCCTTCCGGGCGCGATTCGCCGAGCGATCGAGGAACACGGGCAAGCGCACGGTCTGCTCGAGATCGTGCTGGACCTCGGCAGACCGCCGTACGCCCGATACGTCGACGGCGAGGTCATCTTGCGCCAAACCGAGGTCACCAACGCCGAGTTGCAACTCGTTGTTGCGGGTCTGGGTGAGTTTGGCACAGACAACCGGGCCGGGATACCACGGACATTGCATCGGATCGCTTGTATTCGCAACCGTCAACGAGGAGTTGTGGGGCTGACGATGCGGGTTGGACGGGCGGTGACAGGATCGGTCGCCGTAATCGAGGACTTCGTCAAAGCTGGCGCGTCGATTCTCCTGCTTGGCCGTCCTGGCGTAGGCAAGACGACGATCCTGCGAGAGGCGGCACGGGTACTGGCCGAGCAAGGCAAACGGGTCGTGATTGTAGACACTTCCAACGAGATCGGTGGAGATGGGGATATCCCGCACTCGGGCATCGGCCGGGCTCGACGAATGCAAGTAGAACGTCCTGAGCTGCAACACTCGGTGATGGTCGAGGCTGTCGAGAACCACATGCCCGAAGTGATTGTGATCGATGAAATCGGCACGGAGCTTGAGGCGCAGGCCGCGAGAACTATCGCTGAGCGCGGAGTACAGCTCGTGGCGACGGCGCATGGCAACGAGCTGGCCAACCTGATGTTGAATCCCACGCTGGTCGACCTGATTGGCGGGATACAGACGGTGACGCTGTCTGACGAGGAAGCGCGACGGAGAGGAACCCGAAAATCGGTGCTGGAACGTAAGGCCCCACCGACGTTCGAGGCGCTGGTCGAGATCCAGTCGTTCACTCGCGTCGCGGTGCATTCCGACCTGGACAACACCGTTGACGCATTGTTGCGCGGCGAATCCGTGGCCGCGGAGATTCGCGAAGTGGATGACGACGGGACGGTGCATACCTCGACGGATTCGGTTGAGTCGGTGGTCGCGGAGGGCGGCCTGTCCGGCTTCGAGACCTCGCTCAATGAGCTGTTTGAGCGACGGTCGTCATCTTCGCTTGGCAGCGGGGCCAGCTTCGGCAACGGATCCTCACATGAGGCGCCCCTGCGGCGGCGCATGGGCTCGCGACCGCGACACGCGGCGCCGGGGCCGCATCAAAAGGTGTATCCGCTTGGCGTTTCGCTTTCACGCTTGCGGGAGGCGATTCGGGAAACGGGCGCGAACGTGTCCATCGCCGAGCGGATTGAGGAAGCAGATGTAGTGATCACGCTACGCGCGTCGTTCCGCCGCCGGCCGCCGGAGCTACGGCTGGCGGAGTCGCGGCGCATGCCGGTCGTGGTACTCAAGCACAACACGGTGTTGCAGATGGAGAAGAGTTTGCGGGCGCTGTCCAAGGGGGCCTCGCCGAACGACACGGTGACCGCCGCACTCTCTGAAGCGGAGGAGGCGATCTCACAGATTCACTCCGGTCGACAATCGTCGATCGACCTCGCGCCCCAGGGTCCGTACATCAGGAAACTCCAACATCAACTGGCCAGCGACCAAGCGCTGGAGTCGGTCAGTAGAGGGCGTGAACCCAATCGGCGGGTACGGATCCATGCCGGCTGACCATGATGCCTCGGCGCCACGCGGGGCGTTTATCACCGTCGAGGGTGGCGACGGCGCGGGAAAGACCACCCTGGTCAGGTCGCTGGCCGCGTGCCTGTCCCAGTCCGGGCACCGTGTTCGCGTCACCTTTGAGCCGGGGGGTACCGAGCTGGGAACGCGGCTGAGGTCGCTCGTGCTGGATCCGGAACTGGATCTGGGCGACTGGGACGAAACCTGGCTGTTTCTCGCTGCGCGGGCCTCGCACGTGCAAGAAGTCCTGAACCCAGCCCTGTCCGCAGGTGAACTGGTGTTTAGCGACCGCTTCGGCGATTCGACCCTGGCCTATCAGGGTTATGGCCGAGGACTCGACCTCGATCGTCTGCGACGCTTGAACGCCGAGGCGACGGATGAGTTGCAACCCGACATGACCCTGTTGCTGGACGTCCCGGCCGAGGTCGGATTGGCGCGGACCCGAGTGCGATCCTCCGACGGCGATCGTATTGGAGACGCCGACCTGGCATTTCATCGCCGCGTGAATGCCGGTTTTCGCGCGCTGGCGGCGCAGGATAGCGAACGCATCACGATCATCGACGCCTCGCGCGAGGCGCCTACTGTTCTGGCGCATGCATTTGAGATTGTGCACGGCTGGTTGGATGCACGCGGCAACGACTCATACAATGTTGCGCGATGACTACTGAATCATGGCCAGAAGGTTCTGAGACGATCGAGCCGCGAGGCCCTATCACGGTCCGAGTTCCGGCGACGTCGGCCAATCTGGGCACCGGTTTCGACGCCGCCGGCGTTGCACTCCAGCGATATGCCACGGTGACGGTTTCGGTCGCGTCGGGCAATGAGGGCGAACGGTCGCCGATGTCACGGCACGTACGCAAAGCCGTCAGAGAGGTCTACAGGGAGCTTGGCAGAGAGCGCCCGGAATCTGAGGACATTGAGATTTCGGTCGAGGCAGAATTCCCGCTAGGTCGCGGTCTGGGAGCGAGCGCCGCTTGTCGCGGCGCAGGATTGGTCGCCGCAAACGCCTTGCTTGGCTCGCCGTTGTCCGAGCACCGGATCCTGGAGATTGGATCCGATCTCGAGGGTCACGCCGACAACATGGCGCCGGCGTTGTTCGGCGGCTGTCAGATTGTCGCGATGACGGGCGAGACGGTCACCCGTGTCGCGTTGCCGGTCGCAGACGGGCTGCGCTTTGTCGGGTTTACCCCAAGCTTCAACATGTCGACCAAGAAAGGCCGCGCGCTGCTACCCAAGCAACTGTCGCGTAAGGATGCGGTGCATAACTCGTGCCGTTCGGCTCTGCTGGTCGCCGCGCTGACAACCGGTTCGTGGGATGCGCTCCAGACAGCTACCGACGACCGTTTGCACCAGATACCGCGTTCCAAGCTGTTTCCCACGATGTTTGAGCTGTTTGAAGCCGCGGAGAATGCCGGGGCCTTCGCCGCCTATCTGTCCGGCGGCGGGTCAACCTTGATGGCGCTCGCCAACGATGACTGCGCCGAGCATGTCAGTGAGGCCTGGAAGTCGGCCGCAGCGGTGCGCGGAATCGAGGGGCAGGCGTTTGTCAGCGGGATCGATACTGCGGGGGCGCAGATTCTGTGACGGTCGTTCAGAAGTACGGCGGCACGTCGGTCGGTTCAGTCGAGCGGCTGCGGAACGTCGCGCATCGAGTCGCAACGAGGGCGACCGACGGTGAGCGACTGGCTGTCGTGGTTTCGGCGATGGGCAAGACGACGGACGATCTGCTTTCATTGGCGCGTGAAGTTAATCCGCGACCGCCGCGCCGCGAGACCGATCTGCTCATGGCCACAGGCGAGATGGTCTCGAGCGCGCTGCTCACGATGGCGCTGGTGGAAATGGGATGTCCGGCGGTCGCCCTGACCGGCGCCCAGGCGGGCATGTTTACCGACGACAGCTTCGGCCGGGCGCGGATTCGCGGAATCGATACCTGGAGGGTTGAGGAGGAATTCTCAGAAGGACACGTCGTGGTCGTGGCCGGGTTTCAGGGACAAAGCCCGCAGGGGGACTATGCCACGCTGGGCCGCGGCGGTTCGGATACCTCAGCGGTGGCGCTGGGCGCGGCCCTTCGCGCGACACAAGTTGAGATTTACACCGATGTCGAAGGGATATACACGACCGATCCGCGCATAGAACCGAATGCTCGATGCCTTCGCGATATCGCCTCTGAGGAAATGCTCGAAGCTGCGCAGCAGGGCGCCGGAGTCATGCATCCACGCGCGGTCGAGTTGGGATTGTTGTACGACATACCGATCCTGGTGGCGTCTTCACAGGCGGAGTTCGGCTCTGGCAGGGGGACGTTGATCCACAGGGAGGTCCAGATGGAGCCTGAAAATCGAGTGCGGACGATTGCGCTGGATCGCGATGTGGCATCGGTCACCTTGCGTCATGTGCCGGACCGCCCGGGAATTGCTGCGCAACTGTTCGGTCCGCTGGCTGACGCCGGGATTTCGGTCGACACCATCGTGCAGAACGCCTCGGAGCTCAACCTGACCGACCTGACATTCACGGTCTCGAAGGACGACTGCGATCAGACGGAAGAGCTCAGCCGACCGTTGGCAAGTGAGCTGGGCGCTGCTGACGTGCTGTTCAAGCACGACCTGGTCAAGGTCTCGTTGATCGGCACAGGCATGCAGTCCGGTCCCGGCTACGCCGCGACCATGTTCCGCTCGCTGTCTGAAGCGGGGATCAACATCGAGCTCATCACCACATCCGAGATTCGGATTACCTGTCTGGTGCAGTCCGAACGGGGTGAAGAAGCAGTCCGCGTGCTGCACTCAGCCTTCCATTTGGACGAAGAGATCTAACTCGAGACCCGGGCCTGGTGGAATCTGCAGGGGCACCCCTTGTAGATGTTCTGCGCGTTTGGCGACCACCTTGGGAAGAACCACTTAGGTCCTTTCCCTGATTCCACACGTTGGAACTTGTGCCCACGATGTTTCCACCTCGTACCCACTACGCGCCACCAGGATGTTCACCGATTGCCTTTGGGCATCTTCCGTTCTTTCGGGCGTGAGGCGAGTCTGGCACGAGCGAAACGTGCGATGATTCGGTTGGGATAGTCCGGCTTATGTTCGCTCACCTGCACACGCACACTGAGTACTCGGAGTTGGACGGGCTGTCGAAAATTCCAGCGTTGGCGGCTCGGGCGAAGGATCTCGGGCAGGAAGCTCTGGCGATCACTGATCACGGGAATCTGTATGGCGCAGTGGAGTTTTATCGGGCCTGTGAGAGGGAGGGACTTCGGCCTGTCCTAGGGATGGAGGCGTACATCGCGCCAGGCGACCGCCGAGATCGCTCAGATGGGCGCGAGGCGGCCTCGAACTCGTTCCATCTGGTGCTCCTGGCGCAGAACAACGTCGGCTGGCGCAATCTGATCCAGCTGTCCACCCGCGCGCATCTGGAAGGCTTCTACTACCGTCCGCGTCTCGATCGGGAGTTGTTGGCCGAATACTCGGACGGGCTGATCGTGCTGTCAGGCTGTCCGTCCTCGGAGTTGCAGCGGGCGCTCCAACGTGAGGACCTGGCCGAGGCCCATCGGGTAATCGACTGGTACCGCGACGTCTTCGACGATCGCTACTTCTTCGAAGTTCAGCGCCACGACGAGCTGCCGCAGTTCGAACCTCAACTGCGTCAGACGGTGTCGATCGCGCAGGAGTTGGGCGTACCGCTGGTGGCGACGCAGGATGCGCACTACTGCGAGCCGGGCGATCACGATGCGCACGACTTGCTGCTTTGCATTGGCACCAACGCCGTGCGGACCGACGAGAAGCGCTTCCGCTTCGATGGTGAGGATTTCTATCTCACGTCGGAGCAGTACATGCTGGACAACTTCAGCGATCTGCCCGAGGCCGTGACCAACACGCAACTCGTGGCCGAGCGTTGCGACGTCAAGCTCGATTTCGACCGCCTTCGGCTTCCGCAGCCGGACATCCCCCAGGGCAAGACGGCGCTTGAGCACCTGACCGAGATCGCCTACCGGGGCCTGGACCAGCGCTACGGGCATCCGCCGCAAAGCCATCAAGACCGCCTGGATTACGAGCTTCACGTGATCAAGGAGACCGGCTTCGCCGAGTACTTCCTGATCGTGATGGACTTTGCGCATTTCGCCCGCGACCGCGGGATCGCGCGGGCAGTGCGAGGTTCGGCAGCGGCCAGTCTGGTGCTCTATTGCCTCGACATCACCGACATCGACCCGATGGCGCATGACCTGGTTTTCGAGCGATTCCTCAATCTCGAGCGCCGGGAGATGCCTGACATTGATATGGACTTTGCCGACAACCGGCGCGACGAGGTCATTCGATACGTGGCGGAGAAGTATGGGCGCGATCGTGTAGCGCAAATCATCACCTTCGGCACCTTGGGAGCGAAGGCGGCGATCCGCGATTCAGGGCGGGCGCTGGGTGTGCCGCTGGGCGACACCGACCGTGTCGCGCGGATGGTGCCAAACCAGCTCAACATCTCGGTTGAGGACGCGATCGGGCAGTCGCAAGATCTGCGGCAGGCGCAGCAAAGCGATCCAACGCTCGCTGAGCTGCTGTCCTTCGCGCAGCGGCTCAACGGGGTGGTGAGGAACACGTCGACGCATGCGGCGGGCGTCGTGATCTCGCAGGAACCGTTGGCTGAGAATGTCCCACTGCGCCGACCGGTGAATGAGTCCGCGGACGGCGACTGGATCCCGATGACGCAGTGGGGAATGAACGAGGTGGCGGCGGTCGGACTGTTGAAGATGGACTTCCTCGGTCTGACGAATCTGACGATTCTCGAGGAGGCGGTGGCGTTGGTGAGCGAGCACGAGGGCGTGGATATCGACTATCTGAACCTGCCCGACGGAGACCCGAAGACCTATGAGCGGCTGGGCGCTGGCGATACGTTCGGAGTGTTTCAGCTCGAGTCGGGTGGTATGCGCCGAGTCGTCGAGGACCTGAAGCCAACTTCAATCCGCGACCTCGCTGCGCTGTTGGCCCTCTACCGGCCAGGACCGATGGAGCACATTCCGCGATTCATTGATAGCAAGCACAAACGGGTCGCCGTGACGTACCCACATCCCGACCTCGGTGAAATCCTCGATGACACCTACGGAGTGATCGTCTACCAGGACCAGGTGCTGCACATCGCTCGCAAGTTCGCCGGCTTCACGCTGGGACAGGCCGACATCATGCGCAAAGCGATGGGCAAGAAGGATGCCGAGGTGATGGAGGGCGAACGCGGGAACTTTCTTGAGGGCGCGTTGGCGAACGGCTATACGGAGCACGATGCCGAAATGATCTTCGAGCTGATCGAGCCGTTCGCCGGCTATGCCTTCAACAAGGCGCACGCGGTCTCCTATGCCGCCATCGCCTATCAGACGGCCTGGTTCAAGGCGAACTATCCGGCGCCCTATATGGCGGCGGTGCTGCGAGCGGCTGCGGGCAACAGCGATCGGGTCCGCGAAGCGGCAGCGGAATGCGGACGACTGGGGATTCCGCTGCTGCTTCCCGATGTCAACCGATCCGAGGCGACCTTCACGCTGGAGCAGATGGCCGATGGGCGCAGCGCAATCCGGTTCGGGCTAGGGACCATCAAGAACGTCGGCCTGGCGGCGGTCGGGCCTCTGATTGTGGATCGCAAAGAGCATGGCCCGATCCAGGGGGCGAGCGATCTTGCCGAACGGCTGGACTCGAAGACGATGAACCGGCGGGCACTGGAAGCGCTGGCCAAGGCAGGCGCCTTTGACTCGATCGAGTCGCGCGGCGCGATGGTCGCCGCTGCCGAAGACATCATCAAACGCGCACGCAGAGCCCAGGAGCTGCGAGACAGCGGCCAGACCTCAATGTTTGACCTGTTCGGGACCGAAGTCGAGACGCCCACGCCAGCAGTCGAACTCGAAGAAGGCATGGACGCGACGCATCACGAGCAACTGAACTGGGAACGGGAGCTGCTTGGCGCGTACGTCTCCGAACATCCGCTGCAAGCGGCGACCCGGGCCTTACAGGGCCGCGTCGACGCCCAGTTGGCAGAGTTGACTGAGGACATGGCCGGCAACACACAGACGGTTGCCGGTCTCGTCAACAGCGTCCGACAACTGACGACACGCAAGGGTGATCCGTTCGCCGCGATCATGCTGGAGGATCTCTCGGGCACGGCCGAAGTGACAGTGTGGCCGGATCAGTGGGCGCTCACCAGGCAGGTATGGGAACCGAACCAGATTGTCTTGACCACGGTCAACATTCGCACGCGGATGGATCGGCTGACGTTGGCCGTGCAGTCGGTCGAGCCGTGGAGCGAGCAGATGTCGACAACATCGGCCGTGCCGACGGGGGCAGCTGCGGAACCGTTGGGTGGTTCGGGCGCGGTCGTGGTCCCGCCAATCCGACCGGCGCCACCTCCTCCGTGGATGTCGAAGCCTCGTCAGCCGCTGGAGCTCACCGAACCGACCAAACCTGCAGTGGACCCAGCTCTCTCGGCATCGATGCCCGGGAAGGCGGCCGAACCTGAAGTAGTGGCAGCCGGATCTGCGTTGTGGATCACGATTGACGAGTCGGGAGACGAAGCGGCTGACGTGCTCTTGATGGACCAGCTCGAAGGCGGATTGAAATCGATGAAGTTGATGCACGCCGGGGACGCTCCGGTGTACCTGCGGATTCGCCATGGAGAACGAGTCGAAGTGATGGTCTGCTCGGACGACTGGCGATTGCAGGCCAACGAGCAGGTCGTGCAGATGGTCTCCAACACGCTTGGCGACCGAGGCAGCGTCAACGTCGCCGAGCTGCCGGTCCCGGCGGCGCACACTGGTGACAGCGCGGCTGGCTTGTAAATGATGCACAGGTTTTCTATAGTGAACTTGCGTTCGAATGTGTCAATGTGTGTTGGGTTGCTTGACATGGGTCGGTATGGTGTTCAGGTATGTCTGACGGATCGAGTGGAGCAAACTGATGAAGGTCGTGTTCTTCGAAGAGGTCGAGGGGACCGCGCTGGTCGGGGAAATCAAAGAAGTCAAGAACGGATTCGCGCGGAACTATCTGCTGCCGCGCGGTCTGGCCGGACCGACGAGCCACAACAATCTGGTCCGGGCGGAACGGTTGGCCAAGGCCGATGCGATCCGGCAGGAGAAACTGGACGGCGAGGCGACCCCGGTAGCGACCGCGATCGCCGGCGCGGAAATGACGTTCCAGGCACGTGTGGGCGAACAGGGTCGGCTGTTCGGCTCGATCACCGCTCGCGACATTGCCGAGCGGCTGACAGAGCTTGCCGCGGCTTCGGTACCGGGCTCCACCATCGAGCATCGGCAGGTGCTGCTGCCACAGTCGCTGCGCTCGCTGGGCACAGAGGAAGTGCGGGTCCGACTGACCCGCAACGTCTCCGCCGCAGTCACAGTGATCGTCGAGCCCGACGCCGACAGCGCCGATCTGAGCTTCGACGAGATCGTTGCCGAAATCGACGAGGCGGAAGCAGTGGAAGCGGAAGCAGAGGCGGAAGCCGCCGAAGAAGCGGAGCCGATCGAGGCTTAGCCTCGGCCACACCGGTTGCCCTGGCCAGTCACGCGGCCCTCCCTGAGGGGAGCGGCCGTGGTTTCTAGCGATCCCACCTATGACGAGTTGGCTGACGAGTACGGTCAGAATGGCCGATCGCGTTCGGCTCCGCGCGGGGTGCCCCAGGACCAGGCGGCGGAGGAGTCGGTCTTGGGCGCGATCCTCGCCGAGCACGGCGTCTACGAGCGTCTGGCCGGCATGCTCGAACCCGGCGATTTCATGGACCCGCGGCACAAGGCGATCTTCGCTGCGGTCCTCTCGGTCTTTGATCGCTACGAAGCGATCGATCAGATCACAGTGGCAGCCGAACTATCGAATCAGGGGCGTCTCCAAGAGGCAGGCGGACAGGCCTATCTGAATCAGCTGGTCTACGAGTTGCCGGCGACCGTCGGTGCGGAACACTACGCACGGCTGGTGCAGCGCGCCTCGACCTATCGCGACATGATCCGCGCCGCCGGGGAGATCGGAGAACTCGCCTATCGGGCCGATCCCAACATCGGCGAGTCGCTGACTCAGGCGGTTGAACTGCTCTACGGAGTCAGAGGAGCGGATCGGAGGCAGGACTTCCGCCTGCTGCAGGATCTGCTCAGCGATGTGCTAGGAGAAGGTGGAGAAGAGGACGCCGACGCCGGTGGTCCGACACGTATGGGGTTTGGCGACCTCGACGAGCTGCTCAACGGAGGCATGCACGGATCTGACCTGATCGTTCTGGCAGCTCGGCCGTCGGTCGGTAAGTCGGCGCTGGCATTGACGATCGCGCGCAACGCGGCGATTGGACAGGAGTTGCCGGTTGCCATCTTTTCGCTCGAGATGTCGGCCGAGCAGGTGGCGGCGAGACTGGTCTCGGCGGAATCTCGCGTGGAGAGCTCCAGGTTGCGAGTCGGTCGTCACACCGATGAGCAGGAAGGACGAATCTCGCGGGCGATTGGGTTGCTGAGTCGGGCCGAGATTCACATCGATGACACGGCCGGACAGACACTGGCCGAGATCCGGGCCAAGTCGCGCAATCTACACACCCGCCTGCAAGAACAGGCCCACCGCCGCGGCAAGGGTCATGGGGGATTGGGTCTGATCATCGTCGACCACATTCAGCTCGTACATGGATTCTCGCGAGCCCCGGCGGACACCAATCGAGTGAGCGAGATCTCGTTGATTTCGCGAACATTGAAGGAGATCGCGCGAGAGCTGCAGATTCCAATCCTGGCGCTGTCTCAGCTGTCGCGGGCGGTTGAACGGCGTCATCCGCCCGTGCCGCAGCTGTCGGATTTGCGCGAGAGCGGCTCGATCGAACAGGATGCCGATGTCGTCGTGTTCATCTATCGCGAGGATATGTACGACCGGGATGAGTATCAGGACGACCTCGTCGACGCGGCCCACCAGGGACGCAATGAAGTGGCGCAGCTACTGGTTGCCAAGCATCGCCACGGCGCCGTTGGCAAGGTGGATGTTCGGTTCGTTCCGGCCGTGGCGAAGTTCGAGGACTTCTATGCGCAGCCTGAGCCCGGCATGGATGAGTTCGGATGACGTTCGACGGCTTTCCCTCTGGTGCCCCGGTAACTCCACTGCCGCAAGGACTGTTACGCGACCTGGCTCCGATGATGAGCGATCCGGCGGAGCTGATCGTGACGCTGTATGCGATTGAGGCATTGGCTCGAATGCGGCGATTCCCCCGCCGGATCCGCTGTGAGGATCTTCGCGAGCAACGACCACTGATCGATGCGCTCGCCGGTATGTGTCCTCCGCGCGACGTGGATAGCGCGTTCGCCGACGGCCTGAGCGCGGCGGTTGAGCGCGCCACGTTGTTGGCCGGGCGCTCGGTCGACGACGGCAGATGGGTGGATTGGCTGGCACTCAACGACGCCGACGGACGGCGGGCATTGGAGGCCGCTTCGATGCCCCCGGCTTCGGCCCAGGTGTACGGTCGGGAATCTGCGTACAGCACCGCGGCAGAGATCTGGCAGAGTGCGTTTGGGACGCCGGTACCGGCGATCCTGACCGAGCAGGTCAAGGCAGCAGAATCGCGCTACGGCTCGGACTGGCTGCACGACGCGTTCGCAGAGGCTGCAGCCAACGGCGTACGTAGCTGGCGCTACGTCCAGGCGATTCTGGAGCGATGGGAAATGGAGGGTCGCGATGGCGGAGATGCAACGGCTCGGCCCGCTGCTGGCGGGCTTGAATCGTCGCGCTACCGACACCTCTTCCGGGAGTGACGACGGCAACCTCACACGTGACGAATCGCTCTGGACTGCAGAGGGTTCGGCGGATTGCGAGATCTGCGGCGGCGCAGGCTACGTGCGGGTCTCCAGGCCGATCGGTGACCCCGACTTCGGACGGGTCCATCCGTGCGAGTGCCGACGGGCAGAGCAGGAGGCATTGACGGCTGCTCGGTTGCAACGTCTGAGCAACCTTGGCCCTCTGTCTGATTCCAGGTTGTCGGAGGAAGAGTCCGGGAGCGAGCCCGCTGCATCGGCGTGCCGATTCGCCGACGCAACCGATGACGATCCGGGTTGGCTGCTGCTGACCGGCGCCTCAGGTTCGGGACGAACGCGGCTGTCGGCAGAACTGGCGAATCGGCGGATCGCCGACGGCCGGCCGGCGCTTTACTTCGTCGCCGCCGACTTGCTCGATCGGCTGCGATCGGCGATGAACGCGCCCAGCGGCGGAGATTTCTCCTACGCCCTGCTCTTCGAGCACGTGCGCGACGCCCCGTTCCTGATCCTCGACGACCTCGATTGCATCTCACCAACCGATTGGGCGCGAGAGAAGCTGTTCCAGTTGCTCAATCACCGGCGAAACAGCGGTCGCCGGACGGTGCTGGTGTCGGAGACAGCGGACCTGTCTGCCATTGGTCTGCAGTCGTTCCTGACCCTGGATGTGGTGCAGCTCGAACTGGGCGGAACGGCGACGGGACGACGATTTCGGGAGTTCGGCGGCATGTCCGAGGACGTGTTGGCCCAGTACACCTTCGACAGCTTCCGCGAGCAGGGACTGGGTGGTCGCGGAGAAGCGGAGAATCTTCCCCTGGCCAAGAGAATCGTCCTGGAGTGGGCGCAGGAGCCGAGGGGCTGGCTGACACTGTTTGGTGGCACCGGAGTGGGCAAGACCCATCTTGCGGCAGCGGCGGCCAATGACCGCCTCGCCGTTGGCAACAGTGTCTGCTTTGCTGTTGTCCCGGAGCTGTTGGATGCATTGCGTGCCTCCTATCGCGACGATGGAGAGGCGTCCTTTGAAGGGCTGTTCGGCTGGCTGAAGGATGTGGATGTGCTGGTGCTGGATGATCTCGGAGCGCATCAGTCAACGGAGTGGGCGAACGAGAAGCTCTATCAACTCTGCGCCTCTCGCTACTTGCGGCGGTCTCCGACCTTGATCACGACGAACGTATTGCCTGAAGACCTCGATCCCAGGCTGGCGTCACGACTGTTGGACAGCCAGCGGGGCGTGATTCAGAGGATCAAGGCCAAGGACTATCGGACGGATCAGCCCGCGATGGTGGTCAATCAATCGAAGCGTCGACCTCGGCGGCGGCGGTAAGGGAGCCCTCGATCCACTCTTCGCCGTCGGCCCAGACCTCTTTCTTCCAGATCGGCACGATCGCCTTGAGCCGGTCGATGCCGTAGTGGCACGCTTCGATGCCTTCGCCACGGTGCGCGGAGGCGACGGCCACGGCGACCGAGGCTTCGCCAATCGCCAGTCGTCCGATGCGGTGGTGCATCGCGATATCGAGCACGTCCCAGCGTTCACGGATTTCCGTGGCGATCTGGCGCATGACTTTGGTTGCCATTGCCGGATAGGCGTCGTACTCGAGGTAGTCGACATCGCGGCCCAGGTTGTTGTCGCGGACGACGCCCATGAACAGCGAGACTGCGCCCGCCTGAGGCGATAGCACCAGGGTGTGGAGGGAGGTCGGGTCGAGCACGTCGTGGGTGATCTTGAAGAAGTCATCATCTGATCCGCCGCTGACCGGAGGGATCAACGCCACTTCGTCGCAAACAGAAACCGGATGATCGGCGGACACGTACTCGGCGTTGACGGCGAACATGATTGAGTCGCGCATACCGTCCACCTGCGGAAAGCGGTCAACAAAGGCGTCCAGCACGAGGGCAGCCGTGAGCGGTTGGGGCAGGTCACACAACTCGATCTGGCGGGCGCCGCAAGTCTCGGCGAGGTTTGCGAAGAGTTGTACGGTGAGGCGCATGAACCCAGTCTATCCGCCGATTGGCGCTGCACTTGTCGCCCTGGATGCGCTCGTCGAAGTGGTCTGGCCGTCGCAATGCGCGTCATGTGGCGCGGCTGGAGATCTGCTCTGTGGCGAATGTCGAGACCTGATGCAGCCCGCAGGCGGCAAGCGTTGTCGGCATTGCTGGCTGCGTTCGGAGGAACCGGTCTGTCGAGATTGCCTCTCGAAGCCGCTGGCCGTCCGTGACCTGCGCTCGGGATTTGTCTACGACGGACCGGCGAGGGCGGCCGTGCTGGCCCTGAAGCACCGCAGCGTGACCGGGTTAGCCAGGGACCTCGTGAAGATGTCGGGCGAGATTCGTCCTGCCCCGGACGTCGATCTGATTGTCCCGACCCCGATCCCATTGCTGCGAAAGCGCCGACGTGGTGGCAACCAGGCCGAGCACCTGGCGCGTGCGGTGTCCGAGCAAACGGGCCTGTCATTTGACCCGCGGGCACTGCGTCGACGGGGTTGGTGGGGTCCCAGGCAAGCGCAAGCGCAATCGCGGGCCGACCGGCGACGCATCGTAACCGGGGCATTCGCCGCTGAACCGGCGCTGGTGACGGGGCGTGGGATTCTATTGGTCGACGACGTTTCGACCACGATGGCGACGCTATCCGAGGCGGCACGGACGTTGCTGGCGGCGGGCGCGACGGTCGTCGACGCCTGGACAGCCGCACGAGCGGACTGAGATGACCTCGACTCAAGCAGGGGAGTTCTGGCTCTGTTATCGGCCGTTTGGCGACGATTCCGATGCGGTCCGGATGGTTGACGTAGCAAGGAAGGCGGTCGTTCGCGACACCGCGGCGAGGGCCCGCGATGCCGGATTCAGTCGGGTCCGACTGTTTTCCACTGTCGATGTGGACGGGCTGCCTGTCGAGCGGACCCGACCAATAGACACCATTGGCAACATCATTGCGGAAGCGGCGGCCGGAACAGAAGCGCCAGTCTGCTACGCGGGCAGCGGAATGCCCGCGATGTCGAGCGACGATTGGTCGCGGGTGCTTGCCAGGATCGAGAGCGGCCGAGCGGTTTCCAACCGGATGTTCTCCTGCGACTGGATCGGCGTGCCGTCCGCTCGGATGTTGGCAGCCCTTGCGGGTGAAGAGGTCGACAACCGATTTGCTCGCAAACTCCGGGACGATTGCTCGGTGGAGGTTGTCCAGTTTGAGCGCTCTGCCCGGTCGCTGCTGGACCTTGATACGCCTGCGGACCTCGCAGTGCTCGCTGCCTGCGCTGAGGTGGGATCGCTCGAGATTGGCGCGGAGCTCACATCTGTCATTGAACTGTGGCGCGACACGCTCCGACCAGCCGTCGATCGAGTGGTTGAGGCGTTTGACGTGATGACCAGGCACGATGCGGAACTGTTGATCGCCGGCCGGGTCAGCGGGCCCGACTGGTCGGTGGTCGATCGGGACACCTCGTGTCGGGTGCGCGTGTTGGCAGAGGAGCGCGGTTTGCGAACGCGGAGTGCGCCTGCCCGTTCGCTCCTCGGTTCGCTCTTCGAGTTCGCCGGACAGGAACGGTTCGTGTCGCGCCTGCGCAGCATGTGTGACGGAATGATCTGGGATACGCGGCCGTTTCTTTCGCACTTGGATTGGAGTCTGGACCGCAGTGATCGGTTTTGGTCGGACCTGGGTCGCTGGGATGCGGTTGCAGACGTCCGGCTGAGGGAGTTGGTTCGGGGTCTGGAGCCGTTTCACATCCAGATGGGCGGTCATTCTCTGGTCGCCGGAGGGCTACTGGCCGGGATCGATCAGGCTTGGACACGCCGAGAGTTATCTGGTTGACTCCCTGTTCTTGACCGCGTGTAAGCTGAGATCGACTGTGATTCGTGTGCTGTCGGACATCTGATCCGGCGGCGGCCCGACTGGTTCGGGTCTCCAGAACGCGAATGGGTGTGAGATGACGCTGACACTGGCAGGTGCTGCCCTCGATGCGGTCGACGCTGAGATCGCCGCCGCGATTGAGTCGGAAGCAGGCAGGCAACGCGACGGACTCGAACTGATCGCTTCGGAAAACTATCCGTCCGAGCCGGTGCTTGCCGCTATGGGTTCGGTGTTGACCAACAAGTATGCCGAGGGCTATCCGGGCCGCCGCTACTACGGCGGCTGTGAGTTTGTTGATGTGGTGGAAGAACTCGCGATCCAACGGGCCAAGTCGCTATTCGGCGCCGACCACGCCAATGTCCAGGCGCACTCTGGTACGCAGGCCAATATCGCCGCCTATTTCGCGCTGCTCTCGCCAGGCGACACCGCAATGGGGCTGGAGCTGAACCACGGGGGCCACCTGACCCATGGCCTGCCGGTCAACATCTCCGGTCGTTGGTTTGAGTTTGTCTCGTATGGAGTTGATCCGGAGACTGAGCAGATCGACTACGACGCAATGGCAGCGACAGCGCGTGAGCACCGGCCGAAGGTGATTGTGGTAGGAGCGACCGCTTATCCACGTGTGTTTGACTTTGCCAAAGCGGCTGAGATTGCGGAGTCGGTTGAGTCCGTGCTGGTGGTCGATATGGCACACATAGCCGGACTGGTGGCGGGCGGCGTGCATCCTTCGCCGGTGCCCTATGCGCCGGTGATCACGACCACGACCCACAAAACCCTGCGTGGGCCGCGGTCGGCACTGATCCTGACCAACTCCGAGATGGCTCGGGCGATTGACCGGGCGATTTTCCCCGGTACATCGGGTGGTCCGCACATGCACACGATCGCAGCCAAAGCCGTCGCCCTGAAGGAAGCAGCGACGCCGGAGTTTGCCCAGTACGCCGGCCAGATTGTCGCCAATGCTCGAGCGCTGGCCGACGGCCTACAGGCGGAGGGCTGGCGACTTGTCTCGGGCGGCACCGACAATCATCTGCTGCTGTTGGATGTCGGAGTCAAGGGACTGACCGGCAAGGCGGCCGAGACGGCGCTGGATGCAGCCGGAATCACAGTCAACAAGAACACGATTCCCTACGACAGCCAGCGGCCGACCGTCACTTCAGGCGTTCGGATCGGGACGCCGGCGCTTACGACTCGCGGAATGTGCGAAGGCGAAATGCGCCTCGTTGCACGTCTGATCAGTCGAGTGCTCGACCACATCGACGACGCCGACGAACAAACCCGTGTGCGCGGCGAGGTACGCGAGCTGGCGTCGGGATTCCCGATTCCCGGGATTAACAACCAGAGCCAATAGCCGGACCAGCAGTCCACTTGGAGGAGCGAGATATGGCGCAAGGCGAGACCGAGTACGAAATCATGGTGGTCCTGCATCCCGACATTGTGGGCGAGCAAGTGGACGAGCGCATGGCTCATTTGCGCGGGACTCTGACACAGCATGGCAACGATGTCACTGAAGTGATCGACTGGGGTCGCAGAAGGCTGGCCTACCCGATCAAACAGTCGTATGAGGGTCACTACCTGATTGCGCACTACGACGGCGGCGCGGATGCTCGTCGCGATGAGTTGGAGCAGTCACTCCTGATCGACGAGCAGGTGTTGCGCCATCTGATCGTCCGCCGAGACCACTAGCCTGCCCAACGGAGACGGCGGAAGGTGCTGACATGGCGAGTCTGAACAAGGTGATGATCATCGGCAATCTGGGACGAGACCCGGAGATGAGGTTCACGGCGAACGGCGATGCGATGGCCACATTCAGCGTGGCCTGCAACCGCCGCTTCCAGACACGCGACGGCGACCAACGCGAGGAGACGGAATGGGTACGGGTTGTGCTCTGGCGGCGCCTGGCGGAGATTGCCGGTCAATACTTGCAGCGCGGATCGCAGGTGTACATCGAGGGTCGCTTGCAGACCAGATCCTGGGAAGACCAACAAGGACAGACCAGGTACATGACTGAGGTCGTTGGGCAGCAGATGCAGATGCTGGGCAGTCGCGGCGGCGGAGGGGACTTCAGCGGCGGTGGCGGCTACCAGAGCCCACCAGACGACCTGGGCGGAGGCCCCGATGCGGGCGATCTGCCGTTCGAGTAGTCCATCAGTAGATACAAGAGTTCGTGGAGGACCAGATGACGACAGAATCAGAACCAGCGATTGAGCCGGCGCCGGCCCCCGAGCCGGCGCCGCGGATCACGCCCTCGCCCGACTCGGGTGAGCGGCTCCCGCAGATGATTGAACGCACCCGACGTCGGGGTCGCCGCCGCCGGGCGCCCGTGTTCACCCCACAGGAAGTGGCGACGATCGACTACAAAGATGTCGACCGACTGCGGAAACTGATTTCCGATCGCGGTCGAATCGAACCTCGACGCAAGACGGGTCTGACGGCAAAGGACCAGCGCAAGATCGCCCGCGAAATCAAGCGTGCCCGCCAGGTCGCGCTGTTGCCCTACACCGCCGAGCACATGCGCCAGACTTCACGTTTCCGGATGGTCACCCGGATGGCGCAGCGAGCAATGCGCGCCGAGCTGGACGATGCGCCGCCTTCGGACCCCGAGGAGGGTGGCGCCGGCCTCGACGCGGCCGCTCCGGAACCTGCACCCGTTGAATCGCCAGTGGCTGAGGTGCCAGTGGCTGAAGTGCCAACAGCTGAGGCGCCAGCGGTCGAAGCGCCGGTCGAGGAAGCGCCGATGGAGGAAGCTGAGACGGACGAGCCATCAGTGATTGAGTCTGCGACCACTGAACCGCCGGTTGCTGAAGGAGCAGACGCGGCGCCGGATGAGGAAAACGGCGACCAATGAGCGACGTGCTTGGGATCGGTCTGCTCGGGTTGGGCGTCGTTGGAGGCGGCGTGCTCAAGGCCTTGCAGTGCAATGCCGAGTCGTATGAAGCACGTTGCGGGCGACGGCTGGAGGTACGCGCGGCAGCGGTGCGAAACGTCGCCGCGCGAGCTGATCTTGCCGCGGCTGGAGTGGCGATTGGCGAAGATCCCAGGGCCGTGGCTACTCGCTCCGATATCGATCTCGTAGTGGAACTGATGGGTGGCGAAGAGCCGGCCACCGCGTGTATTGAGGCGGCGCTGTCGGCCGGAAAGCCAGTGGTGACCGCCAATAAAGAAGTCATGGCCAAGAATGGACCGATGTTGCTGGGGCTGGCTGAGCAATGCGGGGCGGAGTTGAGGTACGAAGCGAGCGTGGGTGGCGGAATCCCAATCATCGGCGTCCTGCAGCGTGATTTGCAAGCCAATGATGTGTCATCAGTACGGGCGATCATCAACGGTACGACCAATTACATGATCACGGCCATGTCGCGCGACGGCAAAAGCTATGAGGATGCGCTGACGGAGGCGCAGCGCCTGGGCTACGCCGAAGCTGATCCGACCAGCGACGTCGACGGAATCGATGCGGCCTACAAGTTGGCGATCCTCGCATCCCTGGCTTTTCACTCCCAGGTCGGTCCCGAGGACGTGTATCGCGACGGCATCCGACTGCTGACGGCGAGAGATTTCGTGCACGCCCGCGATCTGGGCTATGCAATTCGGATGCTGGCGACCGCCCGGCAAACACCGTCGGGACTGGACCTCCGCGTTCATCCGACTCTGGTCTCAACTGATGACCCGATGGCGGGTGTTGAAGGCGTGCTCAACGCAGTCGCGGTGTCGGGCGAACCGATCGGCTCGGTAGTCCTCGAGGGCCCCGGCGCCGGGGCCGGTGCGACATCGAGCGCGGTCGTGGCGGACATCCTTGAAGTGGCGGGCCGCCTGGTGTCTGGTCAATCCCCCAGGCATTCGCGACATATCGATCAATCGCCAAGGTTCGCCGCGTTAGCGGACATCCATGTACGCACATATCTGCGACTGGAGGTTCCCGATCGGGCCGGTGTGCTGGCAGAATTGGGAGCAGCATTCGCTGCTGAAGGGGTGAGCATCGCATCGGTCTTGCAAACGCCGCATCCTGAGCGGACCCAGTTGGCGGACTTGATCGTGACGACGCACGCATGCAGCGATGGCGCTGTGGATCGCGTCCTGGAAGGACTGGCGCAATCCGACTCGGAGATTGAACTTGGGGTCCGGCTTCGGATAGAGGATGGCTGTGACGACGACTGATCCGGTCGAAGGGACCGATACTCGCTGGCTGCGGCTCGAGGAGTCAATCGCGGGGCTGCGCAATCGCACCTCTGAGCTTGCGCAATCCCACGTACGCGACGAGCGAGAGCTGAACAACCTTGACCAACGCATGCGAGATCTGGAAGGCAGGGCGATTTCGCTGGCCTCTGAGATCGGCACCGCGATGCGGCAGCTGGACGAGCTCAATGCCCTGCGTGAGCGGGTGAATCGCTTTAGCAGCGAGTTGGACGAAAACAAGGAATTGTCGGAAGCCTCGATCCGCCAGATGCGCCAAGAGGTTGACGGGCAGCGCGAGTCGGGCAATGACGCCAGTCGGCGGTTGCAGTCAAGCGAGAAGGGCCTCAACGATTTGCGAGAACGCCTCGCCGTGTTCGACGAGGCGATCCGCCGGGTCAACACAGAGGGCGGTGAGATCGCTCATCGGCTCTCGCAGATAGAGAACGGCCAGGTGGCCCTGGGCGCGAGAATTTCCGCCAATGCGGACGGGCTGCGCCGCGCGGCAAGCGAGGAGAGCTCACTGGAGACTCGGGTCGAGGCGCTGGAGCGACAGCTGTTTGGACTGACGGAGCGTGTCGATCTCTCCTACCAGAATCTCCGCCGGGTCCAGGAGACAGCCGAGCAGTGGGATGACTTGCGCAACAACGTCGAGGCGTTGCGCGGGCGAGTGGAGGAATCGCTGCAGTCGCTGGACGCCTCCAAGGCGATCGTGGCCGCGGTGCAGAGAGGCTTCGAGGCATTGGAAGAGCGCATTGGCAACATCGAGCGGGTCGGCGAGCAACTCCGAGCCCGAGACGCTCGCCGCGAGCGGGCGGTCGCTTCCCTGGGAGACAAGATCGAGAGCGTCTCGACCCTGTCGGCTCAAGAGCAGGACCGGTTTGTAGCAATGCAGGAGCAGATTCGCCGACGACAAATCGAAGAACTGGAGCAGGAGATCCGCGAGCTGAAGTCGTACCTGCGAGTCCGGAGCGATGGCTAGCAACGCCCTGCGGAGTAGCGCAGCGTTGGGCGGCGGAGTTCTGGAACGCTACGCCGACTGGTTGCCGCTGAGCGAGTCGACGCCATGCATCACGCTGGGCGAGGGCAGCACGCCGTTAGTGCGCGCTCAGAGCCTGGAACGGGCAACCGGCGCCGACGAGGTCTGGCTGAAGCTCGAACTATGCAACCCCACCGGCTCGTTCAAAGATCGCGGAATGGTCGTGGCTGTCGCCAAGGCGGTGGAGCAGGGCGCCTCGGCCGTGCTCTGCGCGTCGACCGGTAACACCAGCGCTTCCGCAGCCGCCTATGCGGCTCGTTGCGGCCTGCGGGCGTTTGTGCTGGTGCCGGAAGGTCGGATTGCGCAGGGCAAGCTGGCCCAGGCCACGGCCCACGGCGCTCGCGTACTTGCCGTGGACGGTAACTTCGACGATGCGCTGACTCTTGCTCAGGAGTTGACTGAACGACTGCCGCTTGCCCTCGTCAACTCAGTGAATCCTTATCGGATCGAAGGACAGAAAACGGCTGCGATGGAGGTCGTCGACTCGCTCGGCGACGCTCCCGATCTGCATTGCATCCCGGTTGGCAACGCCGGCAACATCACCGCCTATTGGAAGGGCTATTGTGAGTACTTCCACGCCGAGATCGCATCACGGCGCCCGAAGATGCTCGGAGTTCAGGCATCGGGAGCAGCGCCATTGGTGCTCGGTCATCCGGTGGAACATCCCGAAACAATCGCCACGGCTATTCGAATCGGCGCCCCGGCATCCTGGAAAGGCGCGGAGGCGGCGCGAGTGGAGTCGGGAGGCGAAATCATTGCCGTCACCGACGAACAGATTCTGGCGGCTTATCGGCTCCTCGCCGATACAGAAGGCGTGTTTTGCGAACCGGCATCTGCTGCTTCGGTGGCGGGGCTACTGGCCCGAACGGGCGAGGGCTCGCTTGTCGGGCAGCGAGTGGTCTGCACGATTACCGGGCATGGGCTCAAGGACCCTGAGCGTGCGGTGGAGTCGATATCGGCCGATCTGATCGAGATCGACTCGAGCTACGACGATGCGGCCGCAGCGATCGTGGAGGGGCTGTGATGAACAGTCGCGTCGATCGTGACAGAGCTGAGGCCGCCGTGCGCGAATTGCTTGAAGCGCTGGGAGAGGACCCTCATCGCGAGGGGCTGCTCGACACTCCCCGACGTGTGGTCGCCGCGTTTGAAGAGACGCTTGGCGGACGAGACGTCAACATTCCTGAAGTGCTCGCGGTTGGGTTCGAAGAGGGCCACGACGAGATGGTCATCCTCCGCGACGTTCCCTTCTTTTCGATGTGCGAGCATCACCTGATGCCGTTCCATGGCATCGCCCACGTGGGATATGTGCCCAACGGTCGGGTCGTCGGTCTCTCCAAGCTGGCCCGGCTGGTCGACGCGATTGCGCGGCGGCCGCAATTGCAGGAACGGTTGACCGCCCAGATCGCCGACATGCTGATGAAGACTCTGCAGCCGCAAGGCGCGGCAGTCGCAGTCGAGGCAGAACACCTCTGTATGCAAATGCGAGGAATCAAGAAGCCCGGCTCTAGAATGCTGACCTCGGCGATGCGCGGCAGTTTCCTCGAGCAGCAGGAGACGCGGGCTGAATTCCTTTCGCTAGTGGGGACGCAGCGGCTGTGAGCGTCACGGTTGTGAGTGGCGGGTTTGCCGATCTGGCCGATCGCTGGAGCGAGTTGTGCCGTGCCACTGGCGCGATGCCGTTCTCGACGCCGCAGTTCGGCGAAGCGTGGTGGTCGGTGTTCGGTGAATCAACTGAGGCAGAGCTCGAACTGCTGGGCTTGGAAAACGGCACCGGTGATCTCGTCGCGCTGGCGCCGCTGAAGCGAGGCGGTGCCCACTGGTCGTTCGCTGGTGATCATGAAGTGTCGGACTACCTCGGTCCGGTGGCGAAGGCCGGACGAGAGCCGCAACTGGTCTCCGCAGTTCTGGATCGGCTGGAATCGGCCGACGCTCGGTCGGCCGAGTTTCGCGGGATAGAACCCGGCACTGATTGGGTGCAAGCGTTCACTGCCGCTGCTGAACGGGGCTGGACTGTTGATGTCGCCGAGGAGGCCGTCTGCCCCACGATCAAACTGCGAGGCGGCTGGGACGACTACCTCGCCTCGCTCCGGTCTCGCGATCGCCGCGAAGTTCGACGCAAGCTACGGCCGCTCAGGCAACTTCGAGGCGCTGTGAGCTTCGAGGCGGTGGAGACGCCAGCAGGCGTACAGCAGCGGATGCCTGAGTTCATTGACATGATGGCCGAGTCCCGCGGAGACAAGGCGGTCTTCTTGACCGATGAGATGCGCGTCTTCTTCGAACGACTCAGCACGTCCCTGTCGGAAGCCGGTTGGCTGCGGCTTTATGTGATGTCGGTATCAGGCGAGGCAGCAGCAATGGTGTTGTGCTTCGTCGCGCGCAATCAGCTGCTGCTGTACAACAGTGGCTATGCCCCCAAATTCCGGGACCTGTCCGCAGGGTTGGCCTCCAAAGTGCTCTGCATCCGCGACGCTGTGGAGCGGGGTATGTCGAGCGTGAACTTCCTGCGCGGAGACGAACCGTACAAATACGAGCTGGGCGGCAACGACGCCGTCGTGCGACTGTTGCGGCTTCGGCGTGAGGGAGCAGCGTAGTGCAACCCCGCCGGCGGCTGGCAGTGATCTCCACGCATACCTCTCCCTTGGCACGCGCTGGCACCACCAAGGCTGGCGGAATGAATGTCTACGTCTCCGACCTGACGCGGCATCTGGCTGAAGCTGGCTGGGACGTAGATGTCTACACGCGCCGCGACCGAGTCGACGCGCCCGATGTAGAAGACCTTGGTCAGGGAGCCCGGCTGTTCCACGTAGACGCCGGACCGCCAATCTCATTGCCTCCCATTGAGATCGCGGCGCACGTATCGGACTTCACCGCCGGCGTCCAGAAGCTCGCAGTTCACACCAAGCCATACGATCTGATTCACTCCCATTACTGGGTCGCCGGCCTCAGCGGAATCGAACTGTCGCGGCAGTGGCAAGTGCCTCATGCCGTGATGTTCCACACGCTGGGCGCGCTGAAAGAGGTGTTTCAGCAGCCCGAGCCTCCCTTCCGCATCGCGGGAGAGCGCCGGGTCGTCGCCTGCGCGGACGCCGTGATCGGTGCGACCTCGCACGAGCGGGCCTTCCTGATCGGCCAGTACCAGGCCGACGCCTCGCGCGTCCAGGTGGTACCGTGCGGCGTCGACCTTGAGATGTTCCATCCGGCTGGCGTTGACCAATCGCGGAGGCGTCTGGCCGCATCACTGCCCGGACTATGCCTCGATGATGGGCCTGGAATCCTCTTTGTCGGTCGTCTGGAGCAGTCGAAGGGTGCCGACCTGTTGGTAGAGGCCCTGCCGCGGATCAAGAGCCGGCCCGACGCCAGGCTCTGGATCGTTGGTGGAGACGAACGAGATCACGCCGAACGCGCGCGATTGAGCACCCTGGCTGCTGACTGTGGCGTTGCGGAACGAGTTCGATTCGTCAACGCGGTCGAGCGAACCAAGCTCCCCGACCTGTACCGCGCCGCTGCCGTGTGCGTGGTGCCCTCGGCCTACGAGTCATTCGGTCTGGTCGCGGTCGAGGCGATGGCCTCCGGTACGCCGGCAGTTGCGACCAGGGTTGGCGGTCTGGCCAGTACGATCACCGACGGAGAGACCGGTCTGCTGGTTGGTGACCGGCAGGCTCCGGCATTTGCGGCTGCGATCGATCGATTGCTGGGCGACGAGCCGCTGCGACGGCAGATGGGCGCGGCGGCGGCCCACCAAATGTTCAGGTACTCCTGGCGCAGCGTAACCCGCAGTATTCTCGATGTGTACGAAGAGCTGCTGAGCGACCGGGCCAACAGTGGCTCGCAGCGCGAGCCGTGCTGTCCCGATTCGGTGGAGTCGTTGTTGGTGGCAGCCGGCTAGATCGGTCGGCGTTCAGCCGCAAATCGGCGAAACGGGGGCGACATGCCTGACGTTGAGGCCCCGGTGGAACCGCGCCGTGCGCTGGTGGTCATGGCCCACCCGGACGATATCGAGTTCACCTGCGGAGGCACCGTTGCCCAGCTAGCGGACGACGGCTGGCATGTCACCTTCTGTCTTGTAACCAGCGGCGACAAGGGCACCAAGGATCCCATGCTCGGTCCGGCCGACCTCGGGGCACTGCGGGAAGCCGAACAGGAGGCAGCAGCATCGGAGCTGGGAATCAAGCGTTGCATATTCCTCCGGGTTCCCGACGGCCACGTCGAAGACGGCTCTGAGTTTCGTGGACAACTGGTCGGTGTATTGCGTCAGGTCCGTCCCGAACTGATGATCACCTGGGACGGCTACCGAGGGTTTAACCATCGCGACCACCGGACGGTGGGGATCGCAGCACTCGATGCCGTGTTCCCCTTGTCCCGCAACGCCAATTCCTACGCTGAACAGGTCGCCTCCGGAGTGGAACCCGTCCGGGTCAATACCGTGCTGCTGGCCGGCAGCAATGAGCCGAACTACTTCGTAGACGTGTCGGATCAGCTCGACCGCCGAATCGACGCACTGCTACGGCATGCCTCTCAGGTCCAGGCGCCCAACCGTGACGAGATGGTCAAGCGGATGCAACGCCGCTCGCGACAGGCGGCCCGCGCGGGCCGGATCCCCTGGTCCGAAGGGTTCCGCCGGCTGACATTCGGCGATGCCACAGTGCCGCGCCGTTCCGAAGCGCTCAAGGCTGAAGCGAAGGCCAGAAATGAGGCCCGGGAAGACCAGGCGTCCAATGGCTGAGGGCGCACTGTTCCTGCTCTGGGCGAGTTTTGTGGCGGCCGGCTGCGCCGCGGTCGCATCGGTCCTCTATGCATTGCAACCCAGATTCCGGCTCGTGTGGTCGACTGGGCGCGTTGAGGCTACGGAACCGCCACTGCCGGCCCCGGATCCAGCTCCGCTTCGCTCGCCCACGCTTGGCGGAATCGCGACGCTCAGCGTGTGGGCGGCGGCTGGATTGGGCATCGTTGGCCTGGCGATGCGTTCGCTTGCGCTGAATCACGCCCCGTACAGCAACCTGTTTGAGTTCTCAATGTCGTTCGGCATCGCCATCGTGCTGCTGTACGGCATCTTCGAGTTGCGCTCCGGTACGCGTTTGGCAGGGGCATTCGTGTTGCCCGTCGCCTGTGGCCTCTACGGATCGGCGCTGGCGTTCCCCAGCCAGGGTCAGGAGATCCTCGTTCCGGCACTGCAGAGTCCGACCTTGTTGACGATCCACGTGGCCCTGATGATCCTCTCCTACGCCGTCCTGGCAGTAGCCTTTGGCGCCGCTGCGATGCATCTGGTTCAGGGATTTCCCTTGCGTGTCGAACAGCTGGGAGGGCGATATGAGTGGCTACCCTCGGCGCAACGCTGCGATGAACTGACATTTCGCGCCGTGCTAGTCGGATTCCCGCTGCTCGCCGCCGGAATTGCCCTGGGCGCATTCTGGGCGAACGATGCATGGAGCCGATACTGGGGGTGGGATCCCAAGGAAACGGCGGCCCTGGTTACCTGGTTGATATTCGCCACATACATTCACGGTCGTGGCTTGCGTCAGCTCCGCGGAGCTCGCAAAGCCTGGATCGTCGTGATGGGCTTCTTCGCCGTGATGTTCACCTATCTCGGCGTCAATCTGTGGATCTCGGGGCTGCACTCCTATGCCGGTGTCTAGACGGTTCGTTGCCCGTCTGGTTTGACAGGTGAGCAACACAGGTCCCTGCTCCAAGTGATGCAACAGACGATGAATCTTGCAGGGACAGCGCGATCTGGGATATTGTTGTCCTTCACGCGCCCGACGCCGTTGGGCTCGGCGTGTGAGAGGGTCGAGGCCGACCTGCGGTTGAAGACCACCGGCGCTCTGCCGGTTCGTTCAACCACCGGCTTTGGCCCTGTATTCGTGCCACGGTGACGCTGGTGCACCAGGCGCGAATCAATAGCGAGCGGAGAACGAGCAGCCGTGCCGACGATTAATCAGCTCGCCCGCAAGGGCCGCAAGAAGTCCCGCAAGAAGGCCAAAGCGCCGGCGCTGCGTTTCCGCTACAACGCGCTGACCAGCCGTACCACGCAGGACTCAGGATCACCGCAGAAGCGCGGCGTCTGCACCGCGGTGCGTACCGTTACGCCCAAGAAGCCCAACTCTGCCTTGCGCAAGGTGTGCCGCGTGCGCCTGACCAACGGGATCGAGGTCACGGCCTACATCCCAGGCGAGGGACACACGCTTCAGGAGCACTCGATCGTGCTCGTCCGCGGCGGTCGCGTCCGCGACTTGCCTGGCGTGCGTTATCAGGTTGTACGCGGCGCGCTCGACGCCTTGGGCGTAGCCGAGCGGAAGCGCGGTCGTTCCAAGTACGGAACGCGCAAGACGGCAGGACTGACCACCGCGGCCACCCACTGATGGGTGGTCGTTTTAGTGTTGCGGGCCAGCTCGGCCGTTGCCGGGATGCGCCTGCGTTAGAGATGGATTGAGCGACGTGCCGCGACGACGACGGCCCGACCGACACGAGATTCGGCCCGATGCGGTCTATGGATCGCAGCGCTTGCAGATGGTGATCAATCGTCTCATGCGCAACGGCAAGAAGGGCCGAGCCGAAAAGATCGTCTACGGAGCCCTCGATGTGCTCGAGGAACGGGTCCGTCAGGATCCGCTCGAAGTTTTCGATCAGGCGTTGAACAACATCATCCCGGAAATGGAAGTGCGCCCCCGCCGCGTCGGTGGGGCTACCTATCAGGTTCCTGTCGAGATTCGTCACGACCGACGGACTTCGTTGGGCATTCGCTGGCTGGTGACGGCGGCCCAGTCGCGCAAGGGTCGGCCGGCGCATCTGTCGCTGGCCGACGAGTTGCTCGACGCCTACAGCAGCAGCGGAGCCGCCGTGCGGCGCCGCGAAGAGACCCACCGCATGGCCGAGGCCAACCGCGCGTTCGCCCATTACCGGTGGTAGGGATCAACGCAGATTTCAACGGACGTAACGAGCAACACTTGCTACCGAGAGCCGCGCCGTTGATTGTGCGGTTTGCCCACCAGAGAGATCGACCGGAGAGCTGAGCAGAGGACACGCGAAACATGCCCGCTGACCCGCCCATCTCGTCGCTCCGAAACATCGGTGTGATTGCCCATATCGACGCGGGCAAGACGACCGTGACCGAACGCATCCTCTACTTCACGGGACGTACCTACAAGATCGGTGAGGTTCACGAGGGCACGGCCGTCATGGACTTCATGGAGCAGGAACGAGAGCGCGGCATCACAATCATGGCCGCGGCGACCTCTTGCGAGTGGAACCAGCACACAATCAACATCATCGACACACCGGGTCACGTCGACTTCACCGTAGAAGTCGAGCGCTCATTGCGGGTGCTCGACGGCGGCGTGGTCGTGTTCGATGCTGTAGCTGGGGTCGAGCCGCAATCCGAAACGGTCTGGCGTCAAGCTGACCGCTACCAGGTGCCACGCATTTGCTTCGTCAACAAGATGGACCGCATCGGGGCCGACTACTGGCGGACGATGGAGATGATTCGCGACCGGCTCGGGATGATTCCGGTGCCGCTGCAGATTCCGATCGGATCCGAAGACAAATTCAGAGGCGTGATCGACTTGATCCGCGAGCGCGCCTGGTTCTTCAGTTCCGACCGTGACGCGCCGCCTGTCGAAGGCGAGATCCCTGAGGACTACGTCGCCGATGCCGGTCGTTGGCGCGAGACGATGATCGAGCGAATCGCGGAGTTCGATGAACAGGTCATGATCTCCTACATCGAGGGCCACGAGCTCTCGGTGGAGGAAATTGTCAAGGCCGTGCGCCGCGGCACTATCACCAACTCGTTCACGCCGGTGCTCTGCGGATCAGCGCTCAAGAACGTTGGCGTCCAGCGGCTGCTGGATGCGATCGTTGACTACTTGCCCGCCCCGGACGAGGTGCCACCGGTCGAAGGCGTCAGCCATGACGGACCCGAGACTCGGCTTGCTGACCCCTCGGAGCCCCTGACGGCGCTCGCGTTCAAGATTGTCACCGACCCCTACGTCGGTCGCATCGCATATGTGAGAATCTATGCCGGCACGCTCAAAGCTGGCGCTAGCGTGTACAACTCATCGCGCGACGAAAACGAGCGCGTCGGTCGCCTGCTTCGCGTCCACGCCGATGACCGCGAAGACATCGATCACGTCTCGGCCGGAGACATCGCAGCATTCGTCGGCCCCAAGGAAACGTTCACCGGCGACACCCTCTGCGCTCGAGAGGCGCCCATTCTGTTGGACCAGATCTCCTTCCCCGAGCCGGTGGTCTCCATCGCGATCGAGGCGAAGAGCGCCGACGACCAGGACCGGCTGGGCGCATCGCTGCGCAAGCTGGCCGAAGAGGATCCCACGTTCAAGGTCGAGTACAACGACGAGACCGCGCAAACCGTGATTTCCGGAATGGGCGAGTTGCATCTGGAGGTCATCGCCGACCGACTGCGCCGTGAATTCAATGTGATGTGCAATGTCGGTCGGCCTCAAGTGTCGTATCGCGAGACGATTCGTCGCAGCGCTGAGGCCGAAGGCCGGTTCGTTCGCCAGACGGGCGGCCGCGGCCAGTTCGGACATGTGGTCCTCCGGGTCGAGCCGAACCAGCCGGGTAACGGCTTCGAGTTTGAGGACGAGACCGTCGGTGGTGTTGTCCCCCAGCAGTACATCGGCTCGGTTCGCAAGGGCGTCGAAGACTCGATGCGCTCGGGCGTGGTTGGAGGATTCCCGGTGGTCGACGTCAAAGTGGCGCTGATCGATGGGTCCTACCACCAGGTCGACTCGAACGAAATGGCATTTGCCACTGCAGCGTCGATTGGATTCCGCGAGGCGTTGCGTAAGGCTTCGCCGATACAGCTCGAGCCGATGATGCGAGTCGAGATTTCGACCCCGCGAGAGTACTTCGGCGAGGTTGCGGGCGATCTGTCCAGCCGTCGCGGTTCAGTGCATGGCACCGAAGAGCGCGGGGCCGCACAGATTATCCAGGCGCAGATGCCGCTCGCCAACCTCTTCGGTTACACCACCGCGCTGCGGTCGATGACGCAGGGGCGGGCGACGGCGAGCATCGAATTCGACCACTACGAAGAAGTCCCTCAGAGCGTCCTCGCGGAGGCTCGCTAACCAACGATACGACGCAACAACTCACAGGATCAGCGCAAGCTAGAACCCTACAGGCAGGAGACAGGACGATGGCGCGACAGGTATACGAGCGGACGAAGCCGCACGTGAACGTGGGCACGATTGGTCACGTGGATCACGGCAAGACGACGTTGACGGCGGCGATCACGAAGACGCTGGGGTTGTTGGATCCGAACGTGTCGTTTTCGAGTTTCGACTCGATTGACAACGCGCCGGAGGAGCGTGCGCGGGGGATCACGATTGCGATTGCGCACGTGGAGTACGAGACGGAGGCGCGGCACTACGCGCACATCGACGCGCCGGGTCACGCGGACTACATCAAGAACATGATTACGGGTGCGGCGCAGATGGACGGCGCGATTTTGGTGGTGGCCGCTCCGGACGGGCCGATGCCGCAGACGCGGGAGCACATTCTCTTGGCCCGCCAGGTGGGGGTGCCGCGGATGGTGGTCTACCTGAACAAGGTGGATCAGATGGACGACGAGGAGTTGTTGGACCTGGTCGAGCTGGAGGTCAGGGAGTTGCTCTCGGACTACGAGTTTCCGGGGGACGACATTCCGGTGATACGCGGATCGGCCTTGCAGGCGCTGGAGTCGGACTCGACCGACGCGGAGTCTGAGGAGTACGCCTCGATTCGGGAGTTGATGGAGGCGGTGGACGAGTACGTGCCGACGCCGCCGCGTCCGGTGGAGCAGCCGTTCCTGATGCCGATTGAGGACGTGTTCGGGATCAAGGGGCGTGGGACGGTGGCGACGGGTCGGATCGAGCGGGGGATCGTCAACTCGGGTGAGGAGATTGAGATTGTCGGGATCAAGGACACCAGGACGACGGTGGTGACTGGTGTGGAGATGTTCAAGAAGACGCTGCCGACGGGCGAGGCGGGCGACAACGTGGGATGTCTCTTGCGGGGCATCGACCGCGACGAGATTGCCAGGGGACAGGTGTTGGCGGCGCCGGGCTCGATCACACCGCATACGGCGTTTACGGCTGAGGTGTACATCCTGTCGAAGGACGAGGGCGGGCGTCACAGTCCGTTTTTCCCGGGCTACCGGCCGCAGTTTTACATTCGCACGACGGATGTGACGGGTGAGATTGGCTTGCCGGAGGGTGTGGAGATGGCGATGCCGGGCGACAACGTGCAGATGCAGGTGCGCTTGATTTCGCCGATTGCGCTGGAGGAGGG
>JAPPBN010000005.1:0-45623 GCA_026705025.1 Chloroflexota bacterium
TCACCAAGGAGTACATCATCCAGCTCTACTTCCGCCGCCAGAAGATGGCCGAGCTCATGTGGGGCGACGCCGACCATCACCGCGAAAAGGTCGCCGAACTGCTCGAGATCTAACCTCTCGAAGTTCCATTCGGTTACGAAGCGCGCTCCAATGGAGCGCGCTTCGTCGTCCTACTCCGACGACTCAATCCGCGATCGCTTACGCAGGAACCAGAACCCGATCGCCAGACCCACCGCACTCAATCCGGCCGCCACCGCAATCGCCGCGATCCAGACCCACAGCGGAGCCGAGTAGCGGCTGCCGGACATGACCATCTCTTCCGCCATGACGGAAGACACCCAACCCAACCAGAGCGCCAACGCCAACGCCAGACCCGCCGGCCCGCGCATCCGATAGCCTCTGGTCATGGCACGGAGACGACGCCGTCGACCCGCCGAGACGCCCGAACCGGTTGCGCCGAAAACGCGCTCGTCCATCGTGCGCCTCTCCTATCCCAATCAGGATACGCTGCGCCTCCGCACGTTCTGGTCGCCGCTCCCCAACTGGGCCTACGGAGCGATACCCGCAGCGATCGCGGCGCTGCTCGCCGTCGGCCTGTTCGGCGGTTCCGACCCGCTCGGCGCGGCGATCATCGGCGCCGCCGCCGGCTACTTCGGCGGCGGCATTCTCTGGGCCATCCTCGGCGTAATCGGCGGCGACGTACTCGAGGTCGACTTCGACCTCGAAGAAGACATCGCCCGCGTGCATCAGTCGATGCTCTGGGTCGTCAACCGAGAATGGAGCTTCGAACTCTACGACGTCGAGACGATCACCATGACCCAACAACGCTCGCGCCCGCTGTTGCTCCAATTCAGCGGCTCGCATAGCGCCCATATCTCATTCGCCGACGGACAGATGATGCGCATCGGCCGCTTCCCCACGCACCAGGAGGCGCTCGACGTCGGCAACGCCGTCTCCGACTTCATCGGCGTCAAGCTGGAGCAGCCCGACGAAGAACGCAACCGTCGCCGAGGCCGCCGATGACGGCCGCTCTGACCGATCCTGAAGCGATCCGTGAGCGCTTCAGCGAAGTGATGATCGACCGGCCCGAGAAACTGCAGAAGCATGTCAAGCGCGTCGAGCGCGGCGCGCTGCGTCTCGCGGCGATTCATGAGCTCGACCGCGACGTCTGCGCCGCGGCCGCCGCCGGGCACGACCTCTTTCGCCACTGCAAGGGCCCGGAACTGGTTGCGCTGTCACGCCACTATCGCGTTCCGATCAGCGAAGACGAACTGGCGGCCCCGATCGTGCTCCACGGCCCCCTCGCCGCCGCCTATGCGCGTCAGACCATGTACATCGACCACGACGAGATCCTCTCGGCCATCGCCCACCACACCACCGCGCACCCCGATTACTCCTTCGAGGCGCTGGCCGTCTTTCTCGCCGACAAGATCGAGCCGCGCAAGGTCCGCAGCGACCCCGGCCTCGCCGCGGTAGCCGCCGCAGCCGAGCAAGACCTCTACGCGGCGGCCGCGATGTTCCTCGAACGCCGCCTGACCAGCCAGCTCAACAACGGCCAGCCGCTCCACCCGCTCGCGGTCGCCAGCCGCAACGCCTTCCTCTGGCGAGCCCTATGACGACCCAGGACGACGCAGGCGAGGAAGGCGCGGCAGTCGGACGCGTAATCGACGCGGCCGAAACCGAGGTCGACAGCCACGACCGCGCATTGCGCCCGACGCGACTGGACGAGTTCGTGGGTCAATCCACGGTCCACGAGGCGATCCGCATCGCCGTCGACGCCGCCAAACAGCGCGACGAGGCGCTCGACCACCTGTTGCTCTACGGACCGCCTGGTCTGGGTAAGACCACGCTCGCCCGCATCGTCGCTAGAGAACTCGGCGTCAACCTGCGCCCGACCAGCGGTCCCGCGATCCAGCGAGCCGGCGACATCGCCGCCATCCTGACCACCATGCAGACCCACGACGTGCTCTTCATTGACGAGATCCACCGAGTCCCGCGCGCCGCCGAAGAGGTGCTCTATTCCGCCATGGAAGACTTTCAGCTCTTCATGATGATCGGCAGCGGAGCGGCCGCGCGGAGCGTCCAGCTCTCGGTCAAGCCCTTCACCCTGATCGGCGCCACCACCCGCTACGCGATGATCTCGCCCCCGCTCCGAGACCGCTTCGGCATGGTCCAGCGCCTGGACTTCTACAGCACCGAGGAACTCGAACAGGTCATCGTCCGCTCGGCCGAGGCGCTCGAGATCGAGCTGGAGCCGGCCGGCGCCCGCAACCTCGCCGAACGCGCCCGGGGCACCCCGCGAATCGCCAACCGACTGCTGAGGCGGGTCCGCGACTTCGCCGAGGTCCGGGCTGACGGCATCATCACGGACTCGGTAGCCGACGAGGCGCTGCGTGGTCTGCGCGTGGACGAACTCGGCCTTGACGAACACGATCGCGGCCTGCTGCGGGCCCTGATTGAGGGATTCAACGGCGGTCCCGTCGGCCTCGACACCCTCGCCGCCGCCGTCGCCGAGGACGCCGACACCGTCATGGACGTCTACGAGCCCTACCTGATCCAGCTCGGCTTGCTCGCCCGAACGCCGCGCGGCCGCGTCGCCATGCCCGCCGCCTGGAGTCACCTCGGTCTCACACCGCAGGCATCCGCCCCCGACCAGGGAACCCTCTTCGAGACGCAGTCCGGTTAGCAAGGGCCTCTCGCCCTCGGCTCGCGGTTGAAATGGCAAGTTTCACTGGCCATACTGCCTTCAGCGAGATGCCGAACTGTTCGGTCCGGCGAAGGAAATGAGTCTCTGATGAGCGAGCGAAGCTACTGGCAGCGGATGCGGCGTCGGTCAATGAGCCGGCGGTCGCTACTGCGAGCCTCAGCCCGAGCAGGCGTGGGCGCGGCCGGGTTGGCCCTGGTCGGCTGCGGCGGCGACGACGATGACGATCAGCCGGCGGCGGCGGAGGCGCAGCAACAGGACCAGCCACAGCAGCAGGCGATGCAGCAGCAAGACGCCGACCAGCAGGCCATGCAGCAACAGCAACAGGAGCAGCAGGCCGCCGTTGCACAGGCTGAGCAGCAAGAGCAACAGCAACAGGCTGCCCAGGCGACCGGCGGTCCGCGACGCGGCGGCACCCTGCAGCACAGCTGGTTCGAAGACCCGCAGGGCGGCTTCGACCCGCACATCGGCATCACCGGCGGCGACGCACTGGGTTACTGGGTCCACATCTATGACCGGCTGCTGGGCTTCGACGACCAGGCCCGCGTGATCCCCATGCTCGCCTCAGCGATCGAAATTCCCGACGACGTGACCTACCTGTTCACGATGCGCGAAGGTGCGATCTTCCAGGACGGCGCTCCGGTTGACGCCAACGCGGTGCAGCTCAACATGGAGCGCATCCGCGACGTCAAGGACCTCGCCGGCGGCACCAGAAACCGCGGCGGCATCCAGTACGCCGACTCTTTTGAAGCCACCGACGATTCCACCTGGAAGCTGGTCAACGGCGAGCCCTTCGGCCCGACCCTGGCCTTCTTCCAGCAATTCCCCGGAACCGGCCTGCTGATCTCGCCGGAGCACTTCGACACCGCCGTGACCAACCCGGTCGGCGCCGGCCACCTCAAGCACGTCGTCCACGAGCCGGGCGAGCGCTGGGTCGGCGAACGCTGGGACGGCTACTGGGACAACGACAATGTCCACCTGGACGGCTTCGTGCAGAACATCATCCCGGACCAGAACACGGCCTGGAACGCCTTCCTCAACGGGGACATCGACATCGATGCCCCGACTGGCGGGGTCAACTCTGATCTGCAGGCCGAGCTCGAAGCCGACGGCATGAAGGTCATCCGCGGCACGGCCCAGACCTGGACCCAGACCTGGTTCAACCTGAACCCGAACGCGCCCACCGGTGATCTGCCCTTCAACGCCTTCCGCGATCCGCGCATGCGCCACGCCTACAACCGGGCGCTCGATCGACAGGCGATCAACGAGGTCGCCTGGGAAGGTCTCGGAGCGCCATCGCGCGCGCCGGTCTCCGTCGAGAGTTGGGCGCTGGCCAAGGACGCGAACTACTACCCCGGCCACGACCTCCAGGTAGCCCACGAACTGATGGACGCCGCCGGCTACGGCGACGGCATCGAGGGCATCCACCTCAGCTACATCGCCGAGTTCCAGACGGTCGTCACCGAGCCGGTCAACTCGCAGATGCGCAACGCCGGCATGGAGATGGAGTACATCAAGGGCACCGAGGCGGAGATCATCCCGCGCCTCCTGGCCACCCAGGACTGGACGATCGGGACGCTGTCCTGGGAGTCGCCGTTCGATCCCGACCCGGTCCTGCGTCCCTCCTTTGAGGGTCTGCAGAACTGGATGTACGGATCGCCCGAAGGCGGCCCGCGCACCGGCCGCGCCAGCACGGCGGACTATCCCAACGACCAGGTGCTGGCCAACCTCAACGCGACCGAGCAGTTGGTCTGGGATGCCGCGGTACCGGCCAGCCAGGATGACCGGGTGCCGCTCTATGAGAAGGTCTGGGAGGCCGAAGAGGAACACATGTGGTTCCCCTACATCGCCCAGTGGCCGGCCAACTGGGTCGCTCAACCGCATGTCGAGAACTTCGAGATCATCCCCTTCTTCGGATTCCCCAAGGGAATGAGCTTCAAGGGCATCTGGTTCAACAACGTCTGATTGGAGGCGGGAGAAGGTCCGCCAAAGATCTCCCCTCCCCGCCTGCGCGGGGACAGGCTCTTGTGGGGGAGATGTCGCGGAGCGACAGAGGGGGCTCCCGTCGCAGGGTGCTTGCGCAACGCTCCGGGCGGCCCCCTCCGCCCCTTCGGGGCACCTCCCCCAAGGGGGAGGTCTGATCTGAGGGGCTGATCGGCGATGCTGCGCTACATCACGACGCGAATCGTCTCCTCGCTGTTCATCCTCTGGGTGATCAGCGTGTTGGTCTTCGCGCTGATGAACATCCTGCCCGGCGACCCCGCCGCCGGCATCCTCGGCGTGGAAGCGACGCCGGAGCTGATCGAAGCAACCAAACGTCGGCTCGGACTCGACAAACCACTGCCCGAGCGCTACGGACGCTGGATCTGGAACGCCCTGCAGGGTGATCTCGGCACCTCGCTAATCGGCGAGGTCTCGATCAACCAGTACTTCGAACGCCGCGTCCCGGCGACCATGCAGTTAGGCATCCTCAGCCTGATTGTCGTGATCGCGATCGCGATCCCGGTAGGCGTGTTGTCCGCACTGCGCCCCGGTTCCAAGAAGGAGGTCGGCGCCAGCACCCTGATGATTGTCGGTAACTCGATCCCCGAGTTCCTGACCGGGATCGCGCTGGTGATCGTCCTCGGCCTGGAGTTCGGCTGGTTCCCGATCTTCGGTTACGTCCCGTTCTGGGAAGACCCGGCCGAGAACATGAAGCATATGGCGTTGCCCGTGATCGCGGTTTCATTGACCGCGACCACGCTGCTGATGCGTCAGACCCGCTCGGCCATGATCAACGTACTGACCGACGACTACATCCGCACCGCGCGGGCCAAGGGCCTGCGCGAGCGGATCGTGATTGTCCGCCACGGACTGCGTAACGCGCTGATCCCAATCGTCACGGTGTTCGGCTTCCAGGCAGGCCTGATCTTCTCCGGCGCCGTGATTACCGAGACGGTCTTCTCGATTCCCGGTATGGGCCGACTATTCGTTGAGGCCGTCGTCCAGGAGCGAGACTACGCAGTCACGCAGAACGTGACGATGTTCTTTGCCGTCTCAGTAATCCTGGTCAATCTGCTGATCGATCTGTCCTATCCGTTCCTCGATCCGCGCATCCGCATGGGAGCGGAGGCCAGCGAATGACTGCGATCGTCCAGTCTTCGGAAGCGCCGCAGGGGTTGTTGCAACGATTCCGCAACCTGGGTGTGTTCCAGGAAGCGGCGCCGATCATCCGCGTGTTCGTCCGCAACCGACCTGCGGTTGTGGGCGCGTTTCTACTGTTCGGATTCGGCATCGTGGCCGCCTTCGCGCCGCTGATCGCGCCCGCCGATCCGCTGACCACCAACCTCAGGCTCGAATCGGTCTTCCAGCCGCCAAGCTGGGACCACATTTTCGGTACCGACGCACAGGGCCGCGACGTGCTCAGCCGCACGCTCTACGGCGCGCGGATCGCCTGGCAGATCGTGCTGGCCGCGATCGGCGTCGCCATCGTGCTGGGCGTGCCGCTGGGCCTGATCTCCGGCTACATCGGCGGCAAGCTCGACGAGCTGATCATCATGCGCATCGTTGACGCACTCATGGCCATGCCCGGCCTGATCCTGATCCTCGCCGTCACCGGAGCCCTGGGACCATCGATCACCAACTCGATGATCGTGATCGGCATCGTCTGGTCGCCCGGCTATGCCCGTCTCACCCGCGGGATCATCGTCTCGATCCGCAACGACGTCTATGTCGACGCCGCGCGGGCGCTGGGCGCGACACCCTGGCGAATCATGTGGCGTCACCTGTTGCCCAACGCCGTGGCGCCAATCATGGTCCTCGCCTCACTCTCTGCCGCAGGCATCATCCTCGTCGAGGCTGGATTGAGTTTCATCGGGGCCGGCGTGCAGCCGCCGACCCCTGCCTGGGGCGGAATGGTCTCCGAGGCCTACAAAACCCTGATTCGTCGCAACGGCTGGCCGATGATCGGCCCAGCCGCCGCCATCATCCTGATGGTGATCGCCTTCAACTTCGTCGGCGACGGCATCCGCGACGCGTTCGATCCGCGCCTGCGCAACGTCCGCTAACTCAATCCGCGTTCGAAGGACCTGAAGCTCAGTCGAGCGCCGCTGCCGGCTCCGGCGGTGCCGCCGTCCCGTTGCGGCCGTTCGAACTCGTCCGCTCGCGCATCCGGTCCAACACTGCCAGCGCCGCGTCCTCGTCGAACTCCACCGATTCCTGGTCTGCGTACATCATCCGGTACAGCCTGGCGTAGTGACCGTCTTGCGCCAGCAGATCCTCGTGTGAGCCCTGCTCGAGGATCCGCCCGTACTCCAACACGATGATTCGGTCGACCGACCGAATCGTCGACAGACGGTGCGCAATCACAAACGCCGTGCGACCCTTCAACACCCGAGCAATCGCCTGTTGGATCAACGCTTCGGTCTGCGAGTCGACGTTCGCCGTCGCCTCATCCAGCACCAGAATCCGCGGATCGCTCAGGATCGCCCGCGCAAACGCCACCAGTTGTCGTTGACCGATCGACAGGTTCTGCGCCCGTTCTGCCAGCTGAGTGTCGTAGCTCTGCGGCAGCCGCTCGATCCACTCATCCGCGCCAACCACCTTGGCTGCCGCGATCGCCTGCTCGCGCGTCGCCTCAAGGTTCCCGTACAAAATGTTGTCCAGCACCGATCCCGAGAACAGGAACGGATCCTGCAACACAACGCCAACACGCTGCACCAACGACGCTCGAGTCACCTCGCGCACGTCGTGCCCGTCAATCCGGACCGCGCCTTCCGTCACCTCGTAGTTCCGAGTGATCAACGACGTGATCGACGTCTTGCCTGCCCCGGTCTCACCGACCAGCGCCACCGTTTCTCCCGGCTGCACTTCCAGATCAAGGTCAAACAGCACCCGCACGCCATCGACGTACTCCAGCGACACGTTGTCGAAATGCACGTGTCCGGCAATATCCGGCAGGTCCCTCGCCGCGGCCGAATCCTCAATCTCCGGGTCCGTGTCCAGCACTTCAAACACACGCTCAGCGCCGGCCATCGCGCGCTGGAACATCGTGTACTGCAGCACCAGGTCGCGCACCGGATCGAGGAAGCGCTGAATCCCGATCGCAAATGCCACGATCCCGGCCACGCCCGCCGCCTCTTCCAGACTGCCGTTCGTCAATCGAGCCACCGCAATCGCAATCACGATGGCGGTCGCGACCGCGATCAGGATCTCGACCAACGGCATGATCGCCGCCGACAGCAGACCCGCACGCCGGGTCGCGCGCAGGTTCCAGTTGTTAATTCGGTCGAACCGTCGCGCGTTCTCCGACTCGCGGTTCAGACTCTGCACCACCCGCACGCCGTTCAAATCCTCATTTAGCGTCGAGTTCACCGCCGCAATCGCGACCCGGGTCTCCAGGAACGCCTTCCGCGCCCGACGGGTCCAGAAGGCCATGCAGACCACCAGGATGGGCAGGATCGTGAACGTGCCCAGCGCCATCTGCCAGTCGATGTAGAGGAACACGCCGATCATGATCAGCAGACCAAAGATGTCACCGATCACCGTCAACACGCCCGAGGTCAACATCTCCTGCAGTACCTGCACGTCCGACGTCACCCGCGACATGATCGCACCGACCTCGCCTCGGTCGTAGAAGCGATGCTCCAACTTCATCAGGTGGTCAAAGACCTCCTGCCGCATCTTCCTCAGGATCGGATGACCAACGTTGGCCATCAGCCACTGACGCACAAACTCGCTGCCCCACGACACCAACACCACGATCCCAAACAGCACCGCGATTCGATCCAGCGTCGCGATCACGCCGTTGTCGAGCGCGCCCTGCAACGCTTCGTAGACGACAAGCACCTGCACGCTCTGTGCGACGGCAAAGATCGCGTTGGCGATGATCGCCGCGGCCAGCCGCTTCTTGTGCGGTCCGATGTAGCGTCCAAAGCGCCGCACCAGCTTCGGGTTGTAGAGCGTTCCGTATTCCTTGTCCCAGCCGTCCGCCATCGACGCCGAACTCGCCCAGCCACTGCGCGGACCATGCCCGCCGCCGCCCAGGTTGGAGGACCAACCGCCGGCCATCCCGCCGCCCATCATGCCCATCTAGCCGCTCCCGCCCGCCGCGGCCGCCGCCTCGGTCGGCTCCGCCAACTCCCCCGACTCTTCAGCCTGAGCCTGCGCTGACTCCTGGTCACGCAGCTCCAGTTCGTAGATCTCGCGGTACAGCCCACCCTCTTCCAGCAACTCGTCGTGCTTGCCTCGCTGTACGATCCGGCCCTTGTCCAGGACCAGGATCTGGTCCGCCTCGCGCAAGGACCGCAGCCGGTGAGCAATCACAAACGTGGTCCGGCCCCGCATCAGCGCCGCCATCGCCTGTTGGATCTCGAACTCGGTCGCCGCATCCACCGACGACGTCGAATCGTCGAAGATCAGCACGCGCGGGTCCATCAGCAACGCCCGCGCAATCGCGATCCGCTGCTTCTGCCCGCCCGAGAAGTTTGCCCCGCGCTCGCCCACCCAGGTGTCGTATTGCTCCGGCAGTCGATTGATGAAGTGGTGGATCCGGGCCAGCTTCGCCGCCGCCTCGATCTCCTCATCCGTGGCGTCGGGCCGACCGTAGGCGATGTTCTCCTTCAACGTCGCCGCGAACAGGAAGACCTCCTGCTGGACAATCGCGACCTGCTGGCGCAATGCCTCCAGCGGCCACTCACGCACATCCTGATCATCGAAGGTGACCCGGCCCGTGCTGACGTCGTAGAAGCGCGGAATCAGATTGACGACCGTCGTCTTGCCGCTGCCGGTCAGGCCCAACAGCGCGATCAGCTCGCCCGGCTTCGCTTCAAAGTCGATGTTGCCCAGCACCGGTGAGCGCGGATCATAGGCGAACCCAACCTGGTCGAACTTGATGTGCCCCTGGGGATGCTCAGGAGCGACCGCCGACGGGTTGTCCTGCACTTCCGACTCCTGGTCCAGGATCTCGAAAATCCGCATCCCCGCTGTCGCCGCCCGCGGCACCATCATCACCATCCAGCCCAGACCCCGAATCGGCATCTGCAGCACGGTCAGGAACATCAGGAACATCGTTAGCTCACCAACCGTGAAGTTGCCGTTCACCACCTCGCGGCCGCCGTACCAGATCGTCAACACGATCGCCGCCGCGCCCAGCATCGTCATCAGCGGCATGTTCACCGCCTGCACCATCGACGCGTCGTACGAGCGCTGCTGCAGCCAGCCGGCCGCGCGGCCGAACTTCTGTCCCTCGAACTCCGAGCGGCCAAACGCCTTGACCACGCGAATCCCCGACAACGCCTCCTGCAGCACTGTCCCCAGCTGCGCCTGCGATTCCTGCACGTCGTTCCAGATCGGACGCAGGCGCCGCGCGACAAACGCCGAGCGCGCCGCAATCAGGATCATGATTCCCCAGACCATCAGCGCCAGCGGCCAGTTGATCAGCAGCATGATCACCAGCGTGCCCACGCCCAGCACCAGGGTGAACGTCAGTTGCACGCCGCCGAAGTTGATGAACATCCGCACCACTTCGACGTCCTGCGTCGCGCGCACCATGATCTGGCCCGTCTCGGCGCCGTCGTGGTAGCGGAACGACAGCGTCTGCAGACGCTGGTAGATCGCGTTGCGCAGGTCGTAGGCGACCGTCTGACCAACCCACTCCGCCAGGTATCGCTGCACGAACATCGAAGTGCCGCGCAACACCGCCGCGCCAACCAGCGCCAGACCGGCGACGAGCACCAACCAGCCGGTGATCTCGATCACCGTCTCGCCGTTCACGATGTTCGTCGAAATCGCGATATCGATCGCCCAGCGCAGCAGCACCGGCGTCGCGATCGCAAACCCGGCCGCCGCCAGGATCGCGACGGCCGTGACCGTCAAACCCTTCCAGTAGGGCAACGCGAACCGCAGCACCCGACCCAGGATCAGGATCGAGATCGGCAACTGATACCGGCGCTGCGGCTCGACTTGGCTGCTCAGGCTGGTCAATTTCGGCTCCCGACCGGGCGGATGGTCTGCATCGCCCTGGCGTCGGCGCGCCGCTGGAACTCACTCATAACTCGACCGCAGTATAGTCTCGCCTCCCCCGGCGCACAGTTGTCCGCATTGCACGGTCCTACTCTGACTCAACCAGCCCCGGCCCAGCAAGTGGACCAGCAAGTGGACCAGCAAGTGGCCCGGCAAGTGGACCGGCAAGTGGACCGGCAAGTGGACCAGCATGAGCCAACGATTGCTCCTCCGACCGATGACCCTCAACGACCTCGACGACGTCGCCAACCTCGACGGCCGCGCGTTTGGCGAATCCGGGTGGAGCCGCCGCTACTTCGAAGGTGAACTGACCCAGTCGCCTATCAGCGTCTTCTACGTGCTTGCCGACGCCCAACACCGGATCATGGGCTACTTCGGCACCTGGCACGTGGTCGACCAACTGCACCTCTGTACCTTCGCCGTCGATCCCGACCAGCAGGGGCATGGACTGGGCGCGCTGCTGCTCGGTTGCGTCATCCGGCTCGCCCAGCGCCTGAACTGCCTGGTCATTCAACTTGAAGTGCGCGAGTCCAACGCGGTCGCGCGCTCGCTCTACCGCAGCCGCGGCTTCACCGAAGAGGCGATCCGCCCCAATCTCTACTCGATTCCGCGCGAGGACGGTGTGCTGATGGGCATGCCAACCCCCGAACAGCCGGAACGGTTAGACGGCTCATCCTGGAGCCGATTCGACGCACGCTGGCCCGGCGGCCTTTCGCTCCGTTGGGATGATCGCGGCGGACAACTGGAAGAGCGCTGGCCAATCCGCTGACCAATCCGCTGACCGACCTGCGATACACTTCCCGCCATGAACCTCAACGAACAGATCGAAGCCTTGCTCGAACGATCCCGCTACATCCGGGCAATCGGTCCCACCACCGAAGACTTCATGCGCTGGCGCGACTCCACCGAAGAACTGCTGGCCGATGCCGTCGGCCAGGAGCATCCCGTCATGGCCAGCTACCTCGAAGCCATCGGCCCCAGAGAGTCGCTCGACGCCGAAGGCCTCCAGATCCACGGCCCCTACGGAATGGCCCCACGCCTCCTCGCCGCCGAAGACATCCTCCGCACTCTCGTCACCTAGTTCCCTGTCCCTGGCGACCTGCGCGCAACCCACCTTCCGATCCCCTCTCCCCGAGGGAGAGGGTTAGGGTGAGGGCCACTTCACTTCACAGAACTACGTTGAACGGGAAAGGAGAGGCGGCTGCCAGCCCCCCTCAGACCGCCGCGGCCGCCTTCTTCTCCACCACCTCGGCAATCAATTGTGCGGCCTGCACGTAGGTCAGGTGCGTCGTATTGATCACCACGTCGTACAGCAACGGCGACCACACATCGACCTTCCAGAACTTCTCATGGAACGCCGCCCGGCCCTTGTTGAACTCTTCGATCGAACGCGCGGCCTGAATCTCGTCCACGCCCTCCCACTCCTGCACGCGAGCCAACGCAACTGCCGGTTCCGCGACCAGCTGAATGTGCGTCGCATCCGGCATCTCCCGCAACACCATCTGGCTGCCGCGTCCGATGATCACCACATTGCCCCGCTGGGCAATCGACTCCATGATCTGCGAGGTCGTTGCCAGGATCGCCCGGTCGTCTACTACGCCGGACCCACTGTCCGACAGCTCCTGGTAACTCTGCGAGAGCATCAGCTCCAGGTTGCCCGATCCCAGCATCGGATCAATCGCTCCGCCGGCCGCCGAGCGCTCGAGCGCCCGCTGCAGGAAGTGACCCAGGCGGGCCCGCAAGGAGTCCGTCCGCTCGTCCTTCTCGGCCACCTCCGACACCGTCCGGCCCAGTTGCCGCGAGGCGTCAACCAGCACGGTTTGGTCGATGTACTCAAGACCAAGCTCCCGGCTCAGACGTCGCGCGACATCGCGCGCTCCGGCGCCGTACTGGCTCGAAACTGTCACAACCGGCATCGCGCACCTCCCGCGCTGACGCCTGCCCCCGGCGTGATCGGGGGGTCAGCACGCCCAGAGTACTCCAACGGAAGAGAGGAGGATCCCCACCCGCCTAGACGTCGGCCATCATCGAACCGAGCGGCAACGAGCGCCGCAACGACCAACCCGATGGTCCCTCCGACTGCTCCATTACGTCAAACACCCCCACGTGAGTCACCACCAGGAAGTAGCGCTGCGCCGACAGCGATTCGGCCGCGCTGACTGCCTCGGCCTCGCGCCGGAAGCGGCCAACCGTCAGCGCCGTCCGCTCCATCGGCGAGCGCGCGCGAATCAGCGCGTTCGGCGTCTGCTCTGGATAGAGGTCACGATAGACAATCGACGAGATCCGCTGCGCGTCCTCCGCCCCCTGCTCGGCGACCATCTGCAGCAAGTGCTCGCCGTCGTCGTACCACGACTCAGGCGCCCCCAACTCAAGCATGAATGGATGAAACAGACCGAGGATGATTTCCAGCATCTGCTGCAGATCCTCAAGCCCGTAGTGATCGTCGAACTGGTCGGTCAGCGGAATGTGCGGAGGCGTCGCGTCAACCTGCTCACGGTCGTACAGCGCTCTCAACAGGTCGATCTGCGCGCGCGCCTGCTCATCCGGCACCAGAGCCAACATCCGTTGCACCATGCGATCAGGTTAAACCACGGCGGCTCCACCAACCGGTGAAGCCGCTGTTCGCTCTCCCCTCGCGGAGCGGGGGGAGATGTCACGGAGTGGAGATGTCACGGAGTGACGGAGGGGGGTCCGGCCTGGTCGCTCAGTTGCCGTTGATCTCGATCCGCTGCGCCCGATCAGCTTCCGAACGCGGCAGCTCCAGGTGCAGCACGCCCTTGTCCAGCTCGGCCTGGATTGCGCCCGCGTCGAAGCGGTCGCCGATCTCGAAGCTGCGCTCCGCCGTACGCCGGAACACTTCCCGATAGCGGTAGCGGCGATCCGAGTGGTCGTGGCCCGAATCCTCGCAGGACTCCGTGTTGTGCTCGGCCCTGATCCTCAGCCGTCCCGACTCGACGGTGACTTCGATGTCGTCCTTGTCGAATCCTGGCAGCGTCGCGTCGATCGCGATCCCCGTCTCAGTCTCATAGACGTTGACCGGCATGCTTCCCGCGTTCATGCCCCGCCGACGGGCGGATGGAACGAATGGGTTGCGAGTAACGAGGTGAGTCATTGCTGATTTCCTTTCCTCCGCCGGGAGTCTCTTCCGGCGGCTGTACGGCCACCCTATGCAGGTGACGGTAACAAGTCAATAAATCTGAATGTATACCACTCAACTATTCCAATCAACACAGCATCAGCAATGATACCATCAGCGGTAGACGGGAAAAATCCGCTATGGCTCAGGACTTCTACCAAATCCTCGGCGTGCCTCGAGACGCCTCAGATAAGGACATTAGTTCAGCATATCGCAAACTGGCCCGCCAGTATCACCCCGACGTTACCGGGGGCGACCGCGACGCCGAAGCCCGCTTCAAGGAAGTCAACGCCGCCCACGACGTGCTCGGCGACGCGGACAAGCGCGCCGCATACAACAGGTGGGGCGACCAGTGGGAGCACGCCGAGCAGCTCGAAGAGATGCAGCGGCAGCGGGGCGGTATGGGCGGCTTCGGCGGCTTCGGCGGCGGCCACCCCTTCGGCGGCCAACACGGCAATCGAGGCAATATCCAGTTCGACTTCGGCGAGCAGTTTGGCGATGCCGCCGACCTCGGCGACCTCTTCGGCAATCTCTTCGGAGGCCGTGGCCAACGAGCCCCCCAGGCGCCGACCCGGGGCCGCGACATCGAGCACAACCTGACCGTCTCCCTGCGCGAAGCCTTCCGCGGCACCACGCGAACCGTCCAGCGCCCCGGCGGATCCCGCCTCGAGGTCACCATCCCCCCGGGCGTCGACAACGGCTCACGGATCAAGATCTCCGGCAAGGGCGAAGACTCCCCCTACCCCGCCCAGGCTTCCCCCGGCGACCTGTACCTGATCGTCCACGTCGACGACGACCCCGTCTTCGAACGCCGCGGCGACGATGTCCACGTCTTCGTCGATGTCCCCGTCACCATCGCTGCGCTCGGCGGCGAGGCCGTTGTTCGCTCGCTTAGCGGCAGCGGAGGCCTGGCCCTCACGATTCCGCCGGGCACCCAGAACGGACGCATCTTCCGGCTCGGCGGACAGGGCATGCCGCGCTTCAAACGCGACGGACGCGGCGACATCCTCGCCGAGGTCTCGCTCAAACTGCCCGATCAGCTCACACCCGAGCAGACCGACCTCTTCCAACAACTCCGTGACCTGGAAGACCACGACCAATGACCGACCAGCCTGTCTACACCATCCGCATCGCCGCCCAGCTCGTCGGCGTGCACCAGCAAACCCTCCGCACCTACGAACGCGAGGGACTGCTCATCCCCGCGCGGACCGCGGGCCGGCAACGCCTCTATAGCCAGAACGACATCGAGCGCCTGCTCCTGATCCGCCGCCTGATCGACGAACTCGGCGTCAATCTCGCCGGCGCCGACATCATCGTCCGCATGCGACAACAGATCGACGAACTCAAGATCGAGAACCGACAACTCAAGCGGGAACTCCAACGAGTCCGCGACCAACAACTCCCCGCCGTCCAACCCGACGGCCCGCGAACGGAGCGACGACGATGATGCGACGAGACCGATTCACCATCCAGGCCCAGCAACTGCTCGAGGCCTCCCAGCAACTCGTGCGCGAGAAGCGCCACGCCCAGTGGGACGTCGAGCACCTGCTCGCCAGCATCGCCCGCGTCGAGGACGGACTGGCCAACGACCTCCTCAACGCCCTCAACGTCGACCGCGCCCGACTCCGCGCCGACGCCGACACCGCCATCGACGCCGCGCCCAAACTCAGCTACGACGTGGTCCAGCTCACCGTCACGCCCAGAGTCGTCCAACTGCTCGAACGAGCCAACGTCGAAGCCGAACGCCTCAACGACGAATACGTCGGCGTCGAGCACCTGCTGATCGCCCTGACCGGAGACTCCGGCGGCCCCGCCGCACAGATCACCCGCTCCCACGGCATCACCGCCGAGCGCCTCTACAGCGCCCTCCAGCAGATCCGCGGCTCCCGCCGCGTTGACCAACCCGACGCCGAGTCGCACTACGACTCGCTCAACCGCTACGCGACCGACGTCACCCGTCTCGCCGCCGAGGGCAAACTCGACCCCGTCATCGGCCGCGACGTCGAGATCCGCCGCGTTCTGCAGATCCTCAACCGCCGGACCAAGAACAATCCTGTGATCATCGGCGAGGCCGGCGTCGGCAAGACCGCCATCGCCGAGGCGCTCGCCCAGCGCATGGCTGCCGACGACGTGCCCGACAACCTGCGCGGCAAGCGACTGATGTCGCTCGACATGGGCGTCCTCCTCGCCGGAGCCAAGTTCCGCGGCGAGTTCGAGGAACGCCTCAAGTCCGTCATCGACGAAGTCCGCGAGTCGCAGGGCCAGGTCATCCTCTTCATCGACGAGCTGCACACGGTAGTCGGCGCCGGCGCCGCCGAGGGCGCGATCGACGCCGCCAACATGCTCAAGCCGCCCCTCGCCCGGGGCGAGCTGCGCGTTGTCGGCGCGACCACCCTCGACGAGTACCGCCGCCACATCGAGAAGGACGCCGCCCTCGAGCGTCGCTTCGCGCCCGTCTACCTCGACGAACCCTCGACCGACGACACGATCGAGATCCTCACCGCCCTCAAACCGCGCTACGAGGCGCACCACGGCGTCACAATCAGCGAAGCGGCCATCGAGTCCGCCGTCCGACTCTCCCAGCGCTACCTCACCGAGCGGCACCTGCCCGACAAGGCCATCGATCTGATCGACGAAGCCGCCTCGCGACTCGTGATCGACAACCAGTCGCCGCCAACTCGCGTCGTCGAGCTCCGCCGACGCGTCGACGATCTCAAGCAGGAGCAGGAAGCCGCCGCCCAGCGTGAGGACTACGAGACCGCCGCGCGGATCAAGCAGGAACTGCTCGCTATCCAGGACGAGGTCCGGTCCAGCCGCGACGACTGGGACGCCGAACACGCCCGACGCGACACGGTCAACGAGCGCGACATCGCCGAACTGATCGGCGAGATGACCGGCATCCCCGTCAGCCGCATGCTCGAAGACGACGAGCAGCGCCTCCTGCGCATCGAGCAGGGGCTGCACGAGCGCGTGATCGGACAGTTCGACGCCGTCGCCGTGGTCTCCGACGCCATCCGCCGCGCCCGCGCCGGTCTCAAGGACCCCACCCGGCCGATCGGATCGTTCATCTTCGTCGGACCCACCGGCGTCGGCAAGACCGAGCTGGCCAAGGCGCTGGCCGAGTACCTCTTCGACTCGGAGGACGCGCTCGTCCGGCTCGACATGTCCGAGTACCAGGAGCGCCACACCGTCAGCCGGATCGTCGGCGCGCCTCCGGGCTACGTCGGCTACGACGACGGCGGCCTGACCGAACTGGTCCGCCGCCGGCCCTTCCGCGTCGTGCTATTGGACGAGATTGAGAAGGCCCACCCCGACGTCTTCAACCTCCTCCTCCAGGTGCTCGACGACGGCCGCATCACCGACGGCCAGGGCCGCACCGTCGACTTCCGCAACACCGTCGTAATCATGACCAGCAACCTCGGCACCACCGCCCGGCTGCAGTCCGGCATCGGCTTCAACTCGTCCCACGACGAGAAGGCCCAGGACTCCGCGCGAGCCTTGCGCGACTTCTTCCGGCCCGAGTTCCTCAACCGCGTCGACGAAGTCGTCGTCTTCGATCCGCTCGCCGAGGACGAACTGCTGCAGATCGTCGACCTGATCGCGGACGAGGAGCGAACCCGCCTCGCCGACATAGGCCGCAGCTTCGAACTCACCGACGCCGCCCGCCGCCAGCTCGCCCGAGACGGCTACGACCCCGCCTTCGGAGCCCGGCCGCTCCGTCGTGTCTTCCAGCGCCGCATCGAGAACCCCCTCAGCAAGCTCCTGATCGCCGGAGACTTCGCCGAAGGCCAGACCATCCAGGTCGACTACCAGGACGACTACACCTTCACCACCGCCACCCAACCCGCATCCGAACCCATCGCCGCCGCAACCTGATCCGACCACACCACCCAACCTCAACAACCACACCCCACCTCGTCATTCCCGCGCTCGCCGCGGGAATCTCGATCCCTGCAGTACGCGCTGCCTCGCCGATACCCCGCACTTGGTGAGGGGTCTGGCCCTCGGGTCGGGCGGGGCGTAGGAAGCTGTACCACGCTCTTGGGCGGGGGTTGAATCCGGGTGTGCGGGGCCAATCTCCGAGTGGAGGCGGCGACTGGATTCTCAGGAAAGAAAAAAAACGCGGCCGGGGGATTAGGGAGGCTCGTCCTCGTCCTCATTGGATTCCTCGTCATCTGCGTCGTCCGGCTCGGAGCCGGCGTTGGACTTGGCTGCGGCCTTCTCGCTGGCGATCAACGCGTCGAGCTGCTCGTCGCTCATGGCGGCGACGGCCAGGTGAGGGTCGGTCGGTTCGGCTTCGGGTTCATCCGTGGAGAGATCGGGGTGCTGAGAGCGTGGGAACAGGTCGAGGAGTCGGGCGAGCGAGTCGAGCGCCCGGACGCGCGCATAGCCGCGTTCGTTGGGGTCATTGGCGATCGCCCAGTAGCGATCCTGAATGTCTTGCTGGCCTGGTCGTGCGTTGCTCATGTCTGGCCCTGTCTCAGAACGTGCGTTTGCAGTTGATGGTATACGAACGCACGTGCTGCAAGTGTTCACCAGTTGGCCGGCGGCTGGGGGTGAAGTGGCGAAGGTTGCAGATCATGGACGCGGGTGCGACGTCTACTAATGACGAACTGATGTACTGTGTGGCGACAAACGACAAGGTGCGGTGGCCCTGAGGTTGCGACCGGCGGCAGGAGAGAGAGCCTGAGGATGATGGACGACGCAGATCAACGGAGCTGGCGGCGGATTACCGAGTTGCACGAGTACCGGAAATTCTCTCCGACGGACCGCCAGCTCGAACTCTACGACGCGCTTCTCAGCGCGCCCTGCCCGCCCGACGACGACAGCTCCGGCGCGGACCGCCTCACGCTGCTCGGCTATGGCGGCGCTATGGGCGGCGGCAAGACGCGCGCGATCGCCGAACTCGCGATGGACGCCGCCCTCGCCTTCCCCGGCAACAACGTCCTCGTCGCCCGACACCACCTCTCCGACCTCTCCTCAACCACCATGAAAGAGTTTCTCGCCCACTGCCCGACCGGACTGATCCTGCGCCGCCAACAGGCCCCACCCAGCTCGTCCAGCTCAGACTGTCCGACTGGCCCGAGGGCCAGACCTCGACCGTCAACTTCCGCCATCTCTCCGACTGGCAGGGTCTCGGCTCCCAGCAGTACGGGGCGGTGCTGATCGACGAGGCCGGACAGGTCGAGGAGGACGCCGCGCTGATGCTGCTTACCCGGCTGCGACATCCCGCCCAGCCGCAGCGCTGGTTCGTGGCCGCCTCCAACCCCTGGCCGGGTTGGTTCCAGCGCTGGTTCGTCCAGCGCGAACTGCCCGAGGAGGCCCTGAACGCCGCCAGCGGCAAGGTCGAGTTCATTCCGGCCAAAATCGAGGACAACCCGCACCTGCCCGACAACTACGCCGACGTCAACCACGCCCTGATGCCGCCCGCCTGGCGCGACCGCTTCATCGAGGGCCGCTTCGACGCGCTGCTGGGCCGGGTCTACCCCGACTTCGACCTCCAGGCTCACACCTGGGAACAACCCCTGCCGCACTTCAGCCGCTACATCGGCGGGCTCGACTTCGGCGGCCAGACCGAGACCGCCCACTACACCGCCGCCATCCTCGCCGGCCTGGTCCGCTCCGACCGCCTCTCGCCGCCGATCTCCGAATGGCAGCGCGCGGGTATGCGCACGCCTCCGCCCAAACCTGAACACCACTACACCCTGATCCGGCTGGCCGAGTTCGAGGACCGCGGCCCCGGCGTGATCCAGCGGCTCGAACGCTGGCAGAAAGCATGCCGGCGCAAGTACGGCCCGATCCGCTGGGCCGCCGACCGCTCCCAGTCCGCCTGGATCGACCACCAGCGCCGACAGGGCATCGACGTCGTGCCCGCCTCCGGCGCGCCCGGCTCCATCCTCTACGGCGTCAACCTCGTCCACGAACGGCTCACGTCCGACCCGCCCTACTCCTACTACACGCCCGAGCTGACCCAGTTCCCGCTGCGCATGAGCGAGTACGTCTGGCAGTCGGGCGACGACCCCGACCCCAGACCCAGAAAGCGCAACGACGACCTGCTCGACGCCGACCGCTACATGCACGAACTGCTCCAGCAACTCCCGCGCCCCTTCCGCACGCAAACCTTCCGACTCTTCCCCGAACAACCCCGACGCCGCGCCCGCGGCTACCTCGAACCCCACTGATGACCGCGCACCTGGCGCATATACACTCAGGTCGAGACCAACCACCAGGAGGCCCAATGACCACCTTGACCGCCCCCGCGACCGAGACGCTGCTCTACGAAGAGCGCGGACACGTCGCCATCATCACCCTCAACCGTCCCGAACGGCTCAACGCCATCTCCAACGAGATGCTCGAGGCCCTCTCTGCCCAGCTGATCGCCTGCCAGCGCGAACCCGAGATCCGCGTCGTCGTCATCACCGGCGAGGGGCGCGGCTTCTGCTCCGGCCTCGACCTGGTCGACCAGCAGCAGCGCATGTCGGCTGGTGAGGGTCAGCCCGGCTACAACCTGTTCGACCTGCGCGATGCCCCGCCGGTCGTGCTGCAGAAGATGGACAAGCCGGTGATCTGCGCGCTCAACGGCGCCGCCGCCGGCTACGGCATGGACATGGCGCTGCTCGCCGACATCCGGATCGCCTCCGACCGCGCCAAGATGGGCGCCGTCTTCGCCCGCCGCGGCGTGCTGCCCGAATCGGGCGGCACCTGGATCCTGCCCCGGCTGCTCGGCTGGGCCCGCGCCGCCGAAGTCGCCTTCCGCGGCCGCGTGCTCGACGCCCAGGAATCGCTCGACGTGGGACTGGTCAACGAGGTCGTCCCCCACGACGAGCTGATGACACGCACGATGGAACTGGCCGACGAAATCGCCGCCAACGCCCCGCTCTCGGTGCAGGCCACCAAGCGCATGATGCGCCTGGGCATGGACGAGCCCTTCGAAGCCGCGGTCGACCACATCTACCTGCAGCTCCTCCCTCTCTTCCAATCCGACGACTTCAAGGAAGGCGTTCGCTCCTTCATGGAGAAGCGGGATCCGGAGTTTCAGGGTCGGTAGATGCTCCCACGTCCGGTCCCCTCTCCCTGAGGGAGAGGGTTAGGGTGAGGGCGCCGGCGCTCGAGGAGCCACCCTGGCCGGATGGCAGGATGTGGCCGACCCTCACCCCAGCCCTCTCCCAGAGGGAGAGGGAGTCGGCCCTCCCTCCTGTTCTCCCCCCTCTGGGGGGAGATGCCGAAGGCAGAGGGGGGTCCGCCCCAACCGAAAGGCAGCCACCATGCCACAACGACCAATCGACAACGACGAAGTCCAGCGCGTTTCCGGCTACCTGCTCTCGCAGGGCGAAAAGTACAGCTGGCTCGCCCTGTGGCCGCGCGTCGTCGACGCCCGGATTGACTTCCTCAACACGCTGAACCGGGTCTCGCCTGAACAGGCGGCCTGGAAGCCGGCGCCCGAGGACTGGAGCATTGAGGAAGTGGCCCAGCACGTGCTCGATGGATCGCGGCGCAACGCCGACATGATCGCCAACCTAGCCTTCGGGCGGGAACCCAATCTCGGACCGCAGGGGATCGGCGCGATCGATCCGGCGCAGCGCGCCGCAGCGCTGTCCTGGCCGGACCTGGTCGACGCCCTGCTCGACGACTCACGCCAGTTCAGCAACGTGATCGACGGCCTGCCCGAGCCGCCGGCGTTCGAACCGCGCCCGGCGCATCCCTTCTTCGGACCCCTGCACTCGCGCGGCTGGTTCATGTTCCAGCGAGTCCACGACCTCGACCACGTCAACCAGGTCAACGCGATCAAAGAGACCGAGGGCTATCCCGGATGAGCCCTCACCCTAACCCTCTCCCTCAGGGAGAGGGAACCGGATCGATCGGGCTGCTACTCCCTCTCCCTCTGGGAGAGGGCCGGGGTGAGGGTCCGGCCCTCCGCGAAAGGAACCAACAGTGAGAGTCGCCATCGGCCTGCACCGCGACCGGATTGACGACTGGGACTCGGCGGCGCTCTACGCGCAGGAGGCCGAGAAACTCGGCGTCTACTCGATCTGGTCGGCGGAGGCGTGGGGCTACGACGGGATCACGCCGCTCGCCTACCTGGCCGGCAAGACCGAGACGATCAAGCTCGGCACCGGGATCATCCAGGGCGGCACCCGCACGCCCGCGCTGATCGGCATGACCGCCATGAGCCTGCAGTCGATGTCCGGCGGCCGCTTCATGCTCGGTCTGGGCACCTCGGGACCGCAGGTGATCGAGGGCTTCCACGGCGTGCCGTTCGCCCGCGCGACCTCGCGGCTGAAGGAGACCGCCGAGATCGTGCGCATGGTCTGCAATGGCGAGCGCGTCGTCTACAACGGCTGGCACTACACGCTGCCCTTGCCCGACGGCGAAGGCAAGGCGATCCGCTCGGGCTCGCCGCCGATCGAGCCCCCGCCGATCTACATGGCCTCATTGGGCGTTCGCAGCCTGAAGATGTGCGGCGAAATCGCCGACGGCTGGCTCGCCTCCTCATTCGTCCCCGAGACCGCCGACGTCTTCTTCGACGACATCCGCACCGGCGCGGAGCGCACCGGTCGCAGCCTTGACGAGATCGACCTTGAAGCCGGCGGCGGAGTCGTCTTCAGCGACGACCCGGAACGCGACGCCGCGCGTCACGCGAGAGGGATCGCCTTCACCCTCGGCGCGATGGGCTCGGCCAAGACCAACTTCTACAACGACGCCTTCTGCCGCCAGGGTTGGGCCGACGCGGCCAAGGAGGTCCAGCGCCTCTGGATCTCGGGCGAGCGCGACCTGGCCCGCGACCGCGTCCCGGTCGAACTGGCCTTCAAGATCAACGTGATCGGCAACGACGAGGAGATCAAGGAGCGGCTGCGCGTCTACCGCGACGCCGGGGTCAACACATTCCGCGCCGGTGTCGAAGGCGAAACCGTTCGCGACCGAATCGCAAACCTCGAGCGCTTCATGCACCTGATCAACGAGATCAACTCCGAGGAGTGACCAGGTCGAACCCGGCCTCACCTTCGGTGACGCGAATCCACGAGTTGGCCGGCACGTCGTTCAGCGTCGTCACCAGCCCGCTGACCGGCCAGCGAATGACCACATCCGCGCTGCCGGCCTCGCGCAGCCCGAAGTGCAGCGCATCCTCGCTCTGGCCGAGGAAATGGCTCGACACGCCGACCTCGCGAATCTGCTCGGGCAGGCCGGACGCAAACACCGAGACCCGCGCGCCCAACCCCTGCCGGTTGCTGATCGTGCCCTCCAGCGACACCCGCAGCCACGATCCGATCCCGCTCGACGTGTTACGATAGAACAGAGGTTCGGCCGCGTTCGTGACCACGAACACGTCCAGATCGCCATCATTGTCGGCGTCGAAGATCAGCAGTCCCTTGCCGTCCTTGATGTCGTCCAGTCCGGCGGCCGTGCTCATGCTGCGGAAGCGGCCGCGGCCATCGTTCTGCCAGTAGCGCATCGCGTCGGCGCCGTATCCGGGCATCATCTCCATCCCGTTGGTCATGGTCAGGTCGAGGTCGCCGTCGTTATCCGCATCAAAGAAGGCCGCGCCCCAGCCCCAAGAGCCGTCGCGCACGTCGGCCTCGTCGGTGGCGTCGGTAAATCGCCGTCCGCCGTCGTTGCGGAACAGGCGGTTGCCGTCCTTCGTCCCCTCCTGGTCGCCGCCGGGACTGCCGCGCTGGAAGGAGTAGATCGAGGTCACGAACCAGTCGAGATCGCCGTCGGCGTCGTAATCGCCGAAGGTCGTCCCCATGGCGTTCTGCGCGGTTCCGACTGCTGCCGCAAGCGTGCCGTCGCTGAAGGTGCCGTCGCCGTTGTTCCAGAACAGCCGGCTGGTGCCGAAGTCGGAGGCGATCGCCAGCTCCGGCCAACCGTCGCCGTCGAGGTCGACGAAGGTCGATCCGAAGGCGAACGTGCCCTCGGTCAGCTGGGCCTGGGTCTGAGATGTGATCCCCGACATCCGAACCCCGGCCGCATCGGTCACGTCTTCGAAGTAGCCGGGCGATCCGGCACCGAGGTTGCGCAGAAGGCGCACCCCGGCGACGGCCTCGCCGACCAGCTGCGACGGTCGCCATTCGGTCACGTGCAGGTCGAGGTAACCGTCGCGGTCGTAGTCGCCGAAGGAGGCGGAGAAACCGATGCGCCGGTCGCCAGTGTCGACCGCGACGCCACGCTCCATGCCCTGCTCGGTGAACACGTCGTCGTCGTTGATGAACAGGTAGTGCCTGGTGTCGCCGACCGTTGTGACGAACAGATCGAGGTCGCCGTCGTTGTCAACGTCCCCCCACGCGGCGCCGTTGGATGCCAGTTCCCAAGTGGCCAGTCCGGTCTGTCCCGAGACCTCCTCGAAGGTTCCGTCGCCGCGATTGCGGAAGAGCAGGTCGTGTCCGTCGAGCCTGGTGACCAGCAGGTCGGTGGCGCCGTCGCCGTCGAAGTCGCCGGCGGCTGCGCCGCCCGTCATGCGCTCAGCGTCGCAGAGCGTGCCGCTGCGTTCCTCTTCGGTCTCGCGGGCGAGGTTGTCGAACAGGCAGTCGCCCGGCGGGTTGGCCTGATGCTGCACGTAGACCAATCCGGCCGATTCGGTGTCTTCCATGAAGCGCGTGGCGGCTGGCTCGACGACTCTGACTGGCGTCGCTGATGTGCTCGGGATTTCGTCGGCGCAGGCGGCGGTGAACATGATGATCGTGAGGCCAACTGCCAGCGACGCAGCAACCTGTAAGGCAATCCTGACTGATACTGCCTGCACCGGTTCATCTCGATTCCATGGCGGCGCCGGGTAGGGAACAAGGTACGGCGCGAAGTTGACTTGAGCGAAAGGGTAGCGACCATGACCACGACTCACGACGGTTCTCCGCACCGGGGCCCATTGAGCGGCATTCGGGTGCTGGAGTTTTCGCAGATCATCGCCGGGCCGTTCGGCTGCCAGAACCTGTCGGATCTGGGCGCCGAAGTGATCAAGGTCGAGCCGCCGGAGGGTGAGGCGTGGCGTCAGTTCTCGCAGTTCATGCCGGGCGAGTCGAAGTGGTTCCAGTCGCTGAATCGGGGCAAGCGATCGCTGGTGCTGGCCCTGCGCGATCCGGAGGCGCAGGCGATCGTGCATCGGCTGGTGGCGGAGATCGATGTGGTGGTGATCAACTATCGGCCCGATGTCGCGGCGCGGCTGGGGCTGGACTACGAGACGTTGCGGGCGATTCGGCCGGACCTGATCTATGTGGATAACACGGCGTTTGGGCGGCAGGGTCCGTGGGCGCAGCGGCCGGGCTACGACATCGTGGCGCAGGCGGTGACGGGACTGATGGCGTTGGACGGGAAGTTGGACGACAACGGGACGGCGCCGTCGCCGGTGTCGGCGCCGGTCGCCGACTATGGGACGGGGATCGTGATTGCGCTGGGGGTTTGCGCAGCGCTATTTCATCGTCAGCAGACCGGCGAGGGACAGATGGTGGAGACGACATTGCTCAACACCGCGTTGGCCATGCAGGGCAGCAGCGTGATGCAGCTGCCGCTTGCCGATGAGCTACCGGAGGCCAAGATGGCTCGGATCAACGAGCTGCGGTCAGAGGGGGCTCCGTACGCGGAGTTGCAGGAGGTCTACAAGGATCGCGGCGCACAGGGAGCGTTGAACATCTACTACCGCTGCTTTGAGACACGGGACGGGGCGGTGGCGATTGGGGCGCTGTCGGCTTCGCTGTGGGCGAAGGTTCGGGCGGCACTGGAGACGGACTTTCTCGGTTTCGCGGACCCGAACCTGGATCCGACGGACCCGGAGCAGCTCGCCGAAGCTACCGCCCGGGTGCGTGAGGTCGAGGCGCATGTTCGCTCTCGGACAACCGAGTACTGGCTGGAGCGGTTCGAGGCGCACGGAGTGCCCAGCGGTCCGATCCAGTTTCCGGAAGAGCTCGCGGACGATCCGCAAATCGAGGCGAACGAGATGGTCGTCGATCTGGACCACGATCTGTCAGGTCCGCAGCGCCAGGTGGGTCCGCTCCTGAAGATGAGCGCGACACCGACCGCGGCGCAGGGATCGTCTCCGCCGCTCGGTCGGGACACCGACGACATCGTCGCGAGCGCCGGCTACGGCTCGGAGGAGATCGCTGACTTGCGATCGCGAGGGATCATCGCCTAGAGCACGCCGTCCCAGGCGGCGACTTCCTCCCCCCTGAAATCATCTTCGATACGGGCTGACTCTCCGAGTACAACCGTTTGCCGAGACTCAGCGTCCCACTTTGGCCAGGGGAGGTTGTTGGTTGAGGGGTCTCCGGTCCTGGCGAAGGCGAGCCAGGTGTCCATGGTGAGTTCGGCGAGGGCGTTGGCGGCGACCCCTTCGCCGGCAAAGGCCGACGCGACCCCGTGGGTGCCAAAGACGAATGGGATGTCGAGGGCGTGGCAGGAGCCGAGGGCGCCGTCGAGCATGGGCGACTTCCAGTCGAATAGGTAGCACCAGGTCTGATCGCTGTGCTGGGACTGGGCGTCGAGCAGACGGATTGCAGGCACCCGGAAGAGTTCGTCGCCGGAGGCGGCGGTCTGGATCTCGTAGGGAGTGATTGATTCGCCGCGGGCTTCGCGGGCAGCGCGGTAGATGTCGTACAGACGCTGGCCGTCGCCGTGGAGTCCGTCCATGACGGCGACCGCGTCCTCCTCGTTGGGCGGTTCGGTCGGGACCATTGCGGCGAAGAGCTTGCTCTCTTCGTCAAGGCAGCCGATAAGGGCCGAGACGCCATCGGCTTGGCCGGCGCGGACGGCATCGATCGGCATTTCTGTAAGGAACTCGCCGTCGATAACCGGGCGGAAGGGCATCTCGGGCTGCTTGCCGGCCTCCATGGCGACGTAGAGCATCTGCTGTTCGAGCTCGGCCTGGGCGGCGACGATGTCTTCCACTGAGGCAGCCTGCAGGGCCTCGGCATCATCGGGGTTGACACCGAGGTGGTCGCAGAACATGCGGCCGTGTTCGACTGCTTGCACATCCTCGATCCCGTGGTGACCGGCGCCGGACTGGGGAATCGCCCTGTGGAAGAGACCGGTCGCCTCGGGGGAGCCCATCAGGGAGGCGACGGACATGCCGCCGGCGGACTCGCCGAAGATGGTGATGTTGGCCGGGTCGCCGCCGAATGCCGCGATGTTGTCGCGCACCCAGCGCAGCGCGGCGACCTGGTCGCGCATGCCGAAGTTGGACTCTTCGAGGGCCGGTAAGTGGAGGAATCCGAGCGCTCCTAGGCGGTAGTTGATGGTGACAACGACGACGTCGCCGCGTGACGCGAGCATCGCGCCGTTGTAGAGGCCTTCACTGCCGGAGCCGATGGTGAACGCGCCGCCATGAATCCAGACCATGACCGGGCGGGCGGCATCGTCGGTTCCCGGGGTCCAGATGTTGAGGAAGAGGCAGTCTTCGGACTGCTCCTGCGGGGCGGCGCCGATCATGGCGTCGAGCGCTTCGTTGGGGATCTGCGGGGCGATTGGCCGGAAGGATTCGCAATCGAGGACATCGTCCCATCCGGAGTGAGGGCGTGCAACGCGGAAGCGGAGGTCACCGACGGGTGGGGCGGCGTAGGGGATGCCTCTGTAAACGCTCAGGCCGTTCTCGGACGAGCCGTGGACTCGACCGGATTCCGTCTGGACGATGGCTGCCATGTTGATGCTCCAGCTCTTGCAGTTGTTGTTCGCGATGCAGACTACCCCGTGAGGGACGAGTGAGAGTTGTCAGGGGGAATGGAACGGGTCCCGGCTCGGGGGCCGGGACTGGGGGAACCTTGGGGGCCAGGACTGGGAAGGGTCTGTGGGGAAGGTATGGGGGCGGGGGGTGACGCTGGACCAGTTGGGGCGTTGGGTGCTCTGGGCCCCGCATCAGGTGCGGGGCATCGGAGGGGTGGGACGGGGCTCAGACCGGGTGACGGAGGGGTGGGTGGGTTCGAGGGGTGCGGAGCCCTCACCCCAGCCCTCTCCCTCAGGGAGAGGGAGCCGGACAGGGAGAGGGGGCCGGAGGGAGAGAGGGGATCGGGTTAGTTGGAGGTGAGGGGGGCGGTGCTGAAGACGACTCGGAAGGGTTTGCAGTAGATGATCACGGAGTTGATGTCCTCGGGCGAGAGATCTGCGGGGAGGATGTAGTTCTGGTTGCCAACGTTGCCTTTGAGGCGGGCGAGTTCGGTGTAGCCGGCGTCGGAGATGTCCCCTCGGCCCTGGGGGTCGGCGTGGGGACTGACAAGGACGAAGAGGGCGGGTCCGTTGGTGACGCGGAAATCCTCGAAGCGGAGGACATGGGAGCCATCTTCAAGCTGGTAGATGGTGGCTGCACCTTCTCCCTGATGGAAGGCGTCGCCGTCGACGAAGGCACCAGCCTTGAGAACGGTCGCCGCGGACATGGCGTCGGTCATCGATTCCTGGACTTCGATCTCGAGTTTGGATGCGGCCGACATCATGACCGTGGCCTCGTCCTCGGTCAGTTCTTCGGGGATGGTGGCATCGGCGCCCAGGGGAAAGGCTTCATCGACGACGGTGTCGATAAAGAGGGGGCGGATGAGCCAGCCGACCAAGAGCAGCACCGGGATGGCAGCGGCGATCAGACCGACCAATGTGATGCGGCCGTTCCTGGTGGTCCAGAGCCAATTCAGTATTCGTTTGAGCAGGTCAATCGGTTGCCTCATCGCGTTCTCCTTCCGCTCAAGTCGATGGTTCTGGAGCGAATGGGCTTACGGACCAACGTACGCCTGTTGCAAACCCCTGGGGTTTAGAACACGCCATCCCAGACCGAGCGCTCTGTCGCGCGCCATGCAGTTTCGACGCGGAGATTAGGCCCCAGCATCATTTGTGCTCGCGATCGCCGGTCGTTGTCAGGGTCGTATGGGGGCCATTCCAAACCGTCGATTGCGGGGTTGCCGGTTCGGGCGAAGGTGGTCCAGATGTCGAGCATGGTGTCAGCCAGGGCGTCGGCGTCGGGTCCAGTTCCGGCGAAATCGGGGGCGTCTGCGTGGGTGCCGAAGGCGAAGGGGATGTCGAGCGCGTGGCAGGATCCGAGCGCGCCGTCGTTCATCGGCGATTTCCAGTCGAGCGTGTAGCCGAAGGTGGGCGCGCCGCCACGGGCCCAGGCGTCGGCGAAGCGGAGCGAGGGCATGATCTCGAGGAAGTCGCTGGCGACGGCGTCGAGGATGTCGTCGGGTCCCGCGGGTTCGCTGCGGTCGGCGCGGGCATCGTGGTAGGCGGCGTAGACGAGATCCGCGCCGCCGGGGATTGCCGCGAGCCGGACCATGACATCGTCCTGGCTGAGCACTTCGGGGGGCATCATTGCGCGGATGAGCTTCATTTCTTCATCAGGATTGCCGGAGAGGAAGGGGATGCCTCGTTCTGCGCTCGTGCGGGCGGCGGTCGCGAGGGGCGGTTCGGTGAGGAAGGCTCCGTCGATCGTGGGTCCGAAGGGGAGTCGGACGGACCACATCTCGTTCAAGCTTTCGAAGGCGGCGGCCTCGACGGCTGCCTGGGCGGCGAGCAGATCGGACGCGGGCAGGCTGCGGAGTTGATCTGCCGAGGGCTGGTCAATGCCGAGTTGGTCGTAGAGCTGGTCGGTCGTCGGTTGAGTTCCGTCGAAGAGGATGCCGTGGTCACCGGCGGTGCTCATGCCGATGGCTCGGTGGAACAGGCCCCTTGCTTCGGAGGAGACGAGCAGGCAGGCGACGGCGGCTCCGCCGGCGGATTCGCCGAAGATGGTGACGTTGCCGGGATCGCCGCCGAAGTTGGCGATGTTGTCTTGCACCCAGCGCAGGGCGGCGATCATGTCGCGCATGCCGAAGTTGGCTTCTTCGAGTGCGGGCTCATGCAGGAATCCGAGGGCGCCGAGCCGGTAGTTGATGGTGACGACGACGACATCGCCGCGTCGAGCGAGGTGGGCTCCCGAGTAGAGCGGCTCGCTGCCCGAGCCGAGGGTGAAGGCTCCGCCGTGGATCCAGAGCATGACGGGCCGTGAGGCATCGTCATCGGCAGCGTCGAGTCCGGGGGTCCAGAGGTTGAGGTAGAGGCAGTCTTCGCTCTGCTCCTGCGGCGGGGAGGGGAGGAGGGCGTCGAGTGCGTCCATGCCCTCCTGGAGGGAGATTGGGGCGAGCTCGGTGGCGTCTCGGACGCCGTCCCAGCCGGGATGGGGCTGCGGCGCGCGGAAACGGAGGTCGTCGATGGGCGGGGCGGCGTAGGGGACGCCTCGGAAGACGGTGAGGTCGTCTTCGAGGGAGCCCTGGATGCGTCCGGTGGTGGTCTGGGCGATGGGGGGCATTGGGATGGATTCTCGGCTTTATCAATAGGGGTCTGCTTGGCTGGCTGGCCCTCACCCTAACCTCCCGCATCAAGTGCGGGGCAGGCTTCTCCCTCAGGGAGAGGGGATCAGAAGGAGAGGGGGGGGATGGCAGGAGTTGGAATCGCGGATTGGGCGTCGTTACTCGACTAGCCTCAGCGGTGCTGGCAGGATGGAGCGTTCGATGAGTCTTCCTGGGCGTGGAACGGTGATGGATCGGGCCGCGTTGGCGCGGCTGGACCGGCATTTGCTGTCGGAGTACGTGGACGCGGGGAGGATTGCTGGGTGCGTGACTCTGGTGGCTCAGCGGGGGGAGGTTGTTCATCTGTCGGCTCTGGGGATGCTGGACCGCGAGCTCGGGCGGCCGATGGGCGTGGATTCGATCTTTCGGATCTATTCGATGTCGAAGCCGATCACGTCGGTCGCGATGATGCAGCTGTACGAGCGGGGTCTGTTCCAGCTGAGTGATCCCGTTTCTCGTTTCATCCCGCAGTGGCGCGATCTGCAGGTGCTTGCCGGGGGTGAGTATCCCGACTATGAGACCAGGCCGGCTGAGCGGCCGATGAGCATGCGCGACCTGCTCTCGCATCAATCGGGGTTGACTTACGGGTTCGAGGGGGGACCGCTTGAGGATGGGTACTTCAGGCATGAGGTGTACCGGGCGGGGACGATGCGCGGGCGAGACCTGCAGTCGATGATTGACCGTATGGCGGAGCTGCCGCTCAAGTTTTCGCCGGGTGACCACTGGAACTATGGGCTGTCGACGGACGTTTGCGGCTACCTGGTCGAGGTCATCTCCGGGCAGGGCTTCGACGAGTATCTGCGGGAGCATCTGTTCGAGCCGCTGGGGATGGTCGACAGCGGCTTTCATGTGCCTGCCGACAAGCATCAGCGACTGCCCAGCAACTACGAACTGGATTCTGACGGTCGGCTGCAGGCGACCGACATGTTTGGCGCGGACGAGTTTCTGGAGCCGCCGACATTCCTATCAGGCGGCGGCGGAATGGTGTCTACAGCGCATGACTACTGGCGCTTTTGCCAGATGATGCTGAACGGCGGCGAGCTCGCCGGCGTACGCATTCTGGGGCGCAAGACGGTTGAGTTGATGACGATGAATCATCTGCCGAACAACCGCGAGCTCACTTCGCATGCGGTCGGGAGATGGGTGGATCCGGCCAACGATGGGATTGGCTTCGGGCTGGGCTTCGCCGTGGTGCTGGATCAGACCCGTACGCAACGGCCGGGTTCGGTCGGCGAGTACTATTGGGAAGGCTCGGCCAGCACGATCTTCTGGATTGATCCGGTCGAGGATCTGATCGTGATCTTTCTCACCCAGTACATGCCCAGCGACGCGTACCCGTTCCGCAAGGAGATCGCGCAGATCGTGTATCCGGGCCTCGTCGAACAGGCCATTGAAAGCGACAGTGACGATGACAGCGACCGTCGGCAGCACCGGGATCTCGATTGACTCGCTTGCTCGGCTCGACCGGCACTTGTTGGCTCGATACATCGAGCCGGAGAAGATTGCGGGTTGTCTGACGCTGATTTCGCGGCGCGGGGAGATGGCTCATCTGTCGGCGATGGGTCAGATGGACCGCGAGCGCGGGAAGCCGATGGCGACGGATACGATCTTCCGGTTTTACTCGATGACGAAGCCGATTACGTCGGTGGCGCTGATGCAGTTGCATGAGCGGGGGATGTTCCAGCTGACCGATCCGGTGAGCCGCTTCATCCCGCAGTGGCGGGACCTGCAGGCCATGTCCCATCCCGACGGGCCGGTCACGGACACCTGCGCGCCGGCGCGTCCGATGTCGGTGCGGGATGTGCTGTCGCACCAGAGCGGGCTGACGTACGGGTTCATGGAGGGCTCGCTGGAGATGGCCTACAACAAGGCCGACGTGTACTCGGCGGGGACGATGCGGGGTCGTGATCTACAGTCGATGATCGATCGGCTGGCGGAGATGCCGTTGAAGTTCTCGCCGGGGGAGCAGTGGAACTATGGGGTCTCGACGGATGTGTGCGGGTACCTGGTGGAGGTGATCTCAGGGCAGCGGTTTGATGAGTACCTGGAGGAGCACATCTTTGAGCCGTTGGAGATGGTGGATACGGGGTTTGACGTGCCGGCGGAGAAGATTGAGCGGTTCGCGGCCAACTACGAGCGGGGGCCGGACCGGCGTCTGCGGCTGATGGACGATCCGGCGACGAGTCACTACGGAGAGCCGCAGACGTTCTTCTCGGGCGGGGGCGGGCTGGTGTCGACGGCGCATGACTATCACCGGTTCTGCCAGATGTTGCTGAACGGCGGGGAGTTGGACGGGGCTCGGCTGCTGGGTCCGAAGACGATCGAGCTGATGACGATGAATCACCTGCCGGATGGGCAGGATCTGTCGGAACGGGCGCTGGGGAGCTTCTCGGAGACGGCGAACGACGGAGTTGGGTTTGGTCTGGGGTTTGCGATGATCGTGGATCTGCCGCGGACTCAGAATGTGGGCTCGATCGGCGAGTACTACTGGGGCGGGGCGGCGAGCACGATCTTCTGGATCGATCCGGCGGAGGAGATGATCGTGATTTTCCTGACGCAGTTCATGCCGTCGGGGACGTTCAATTTCCGAGGTCAGATCAAGCAGATTCTGTATCCCGGACTCGTCAGGTGATCTGTCCGCTGTCAAACTACGAGCCCAGAAAGGACAACGTAATGTCATCTTCGCCGCGGTTCGACGATTGCCAAACCCATGCGTCGCGGGCGGGCTTAAGCCCCGGAAAACACCAGAAGAAACTTCGGGCCTTGAGCGAACTGCTGCAAAGGAGCGAAAGACTCCTTTCTGTCACAGCCGGTACTGCGCAGGGTAACCTTCGAGAAAACCTCATCGCGCTGACAAGCGAACGGCTACTGATCCTGAAAGACAATCCCAAGGACGCCGTGTCGATAAATCTCGACAGAATAACAAGGATCAACGGCAAGAAGGGGATTAGCACAGGGCGCATCGATGTCTTCTTGCGAGACTCCAAGCTCACTATCTCATTCGTACATAGAGAGAGTGTTGAAGCATTCATACAGTCATCAGGCAACGCGCTAAAGGAGGGGAATGACGTGTCGCGATCGACTCGGCTCTCTCCAGATGTCGGCCCTGCCAACTCGGCAAAAACCGACTCAGGCGTCGCCCAAGAAGGCGTCCCGATCGTTTCGCTGACCGAGGAAGAAAGGGCAACTGAGTATCGACGCATGGCGATGGAAATCGGAGACGATCGACTGTTCACACGGGGCGAGCTAAAGCACCTTCCTACTGTGATGATGCCTGGTGAACTGCTGATCTGGTTTGGATCCGGTGTCCTAGAGAGTACAGGCAAGGAGTGGAACAGCGGGGGGGGCGCACTCATTGTGCTTACTGACAGGAGAGTTCTGATACTCGACAAGAGATTTCTTGCAGGGATCCAAACCATCGCAATCGACTTAGATCGAGTGAACTCGGTAACTGGAGATACCGGGTTGCTACTCGGGAACATCAAGATCCAAGACGGTGGCGATGAACGAAAAGTCGGCTCTATTCAGAACAAGGCAGTTCGTCCATTTGTGACCCGGATTCAAGAGGCAATCGAAGCCCGCAAGCAGATGCTGCACGAACAGCAAGCGAGGGCAATTGCGGCTGCATCCAGTCTCTCAGCCACATCGACTCAAGCACCTGTCGACATCGCGAGCCAGCTGGAAAGGCTGGCCGATCTCATGGATCGCGGCATCCTCACGCCCGAAGAGTTCGCCGAACAGAAGGCGAAGCTGCTGAACGGCTAGACTTCACCGAAATTCGCTCCAACGAACCTGGATCTGAGATGTCCGACATTCCTGACGCGCTCCCGACGTACGACCAGCTTCCGTTCAAGGCCGGGAATCCGGCGAAGACGGCCTGGGGGCTGTTTGGGGATGACGACCAGGTGGGGATGTTCAACCTGCAGACACCGGATCGGATTGTGCAGGCGGCGTCCCTGATCAACAAGGGCAAGATGTTCCCGATGAACTGGGATCAGTCGTTGCCATCGCCTCCGTTGTACAACCGCGGGGCGGTTCGGCACACGGTGATGCGTCGGGCCGGCTTTGGTCACCACGGCGATGATGTGCTGGACAACTTTTACACCCAGCAGTCGTCGCAGTGGGATGCGCTGACGCATGTCGGCGATTTTGACCACGGGTTTTGGGGTGGTGTGACGAACGAGTGGCTGCTCGAGAACCAGGACGCGCCCAAGCTGGGGATTGAGCACTGGGCGCAGCGAGGGATTGCGGGGCGGGCGGTGCTGCTCGACGTGGGCCGTTGGTTCGAGTCACTGGGTCAGCCGCTGCCGATGGACGAGTATCGACCGATCACGGCGGACGAGCTCGAGGCGTGCCGCGCTGCCCAGCGTGTTGAGCTGCAGGCCGGCGACGTGCTGCTGATCCGGATTGGCTGGATTGGCTGGTACGAACAGACGGACTTCATGACGCGGCAGTCGCTATCGCAGATGCCGAATCTGGCGTTTCCTGGCCTGGGTTGCTCGGAGGAGATGGCAGCGTACCTCTTCGACCATCACCCGGCCGCGGTCTGCTCGGATAATCCGGCGCTGGAGGCGTGGCCTCCGCCGAACTTCGCCGATCCGGACGGGTTCCTGCACCACTGGATTATCGGGCGATTCGGGATGGCGATCGGGGAGATGTTCACCCTGGACGCGCTGGCCGAGGATTGCGCCGAGGACGGGGTCTACGAGAGCTTCTTCGCGGCTGCGCCACTGAACGTGACCGGCGGCACGGGTAGTCCACCGAATGGTCTGGCGATCAAATAGGTCGTAGCCTAGGTGCGTGAAGTCTGGTGGGAGCCCCCCTCTGGCTGCGGCATCTCTCCCCGCTTGCGCGGGGGGAGAGCGGACGGGTGGAGCGGGAACCATGGACGAAGGCTGAGGACATGACCGACTCGACGATCGAAGTTGTCCAGGGCGATATCACCCAGCAAGAGGTGGACGCCATCGTCAACGCGGCGAACAACCATCTCTGGATGGGCGCCGGGACGGCGGGGGCAATTGTCCGCGCGGGCGGGCGTGAGATCGAGGATGAGGCGATTCGGCAGGGTCCTATTGAAGTGGGTGAGGCGATCGTCACGGGTTCGGGGGATCTGTCGTGCAAACACGTGATCCACGCGGCGGCGATGGGGCAGGATCTGTACACGTCGGCTGAGAAGATCCGCGCATCGACGGACAATGCGCTGAAGCGGGCGGAGGAGCTGGGGATATCGTCGGTCGCGTTTCCGGCGCTGGGTACGGGCGTGGGCGGATTCGACTACTCGCAGGCTGCGGAGATCATGCTGACGGTGTGCTACGAACACTCGGGCGCCGACCGGAGCGTTCGCACGATCCGGTTCGTTCTGTTCGATCAGCGCGCATTTGAGGCCTTCGAGCAGGTCTGGCAGAATCTTGAGGCCGCCGCCGAGGTTCAGTAACCGAGATTGATTAACAGGAGACTGCCATGTCGCGTCGCATCGACCATTGCGCCCTTGAGGTGCAGCTGACTGCGGGTTCCGAAGAGTGGACGCGGGTGACCGGGCTGAGCGAGGCCGAATGGACGGGCTTCGCGCCGGCCGGGTGCGGCGTTGATCAGGGTCGGGTCATTGCGTTGCCCGATGAGGCCGACTCGGGCCTGCTGGATCCGGACGCGCCGGACCGGATGTGGCGCTTGCTGGATTCCGACGGGGAGCCGCTGTTTCAGTTCCTGGGCTATGTCGATGATCGGCGGCCGCGCAAGAAGGGCTTCGTGATTCTGGGGATTAGCACGACCCCTGAGTTGCTGGGGGCCTGGTCCGAGCTGCAGCCGGCGGCGGTTGACTGAGCTCAGACCGCTCGCGGATACCATTGGACCATGCCGCACTACACGCGCTCGGGCGATGACGGCTCCACGACCCTGTGGGGCGGGGGCCGGATCGCCAAGGACCATCCTCAACCGGAAGCCTACGGCGCGATCGACGAGGCGTCGTCGGCGCTGGGATTGGGTCGGGCATTGTCGAGGGACTCGAGGACGCGCGAGATCGCGATCGAGATCCAGCGGCGCCTCTATCTGATCATGGCTGAGCTGGCGGTTGCGCCGGGGAAGCCGATCCCAGAGGATTTGGTCACGCAAGTCGACGACGTCGATCAGCTCGAGGCCTGGGCGGAGGAGCTGGAGCGACTCGCTCCGCCGCCGAACGAGTTTGTGTTGCCCGGTGGATCGCCGGGTTCGGCCGCCCTTGATTTGGCGCGCACGACGATCCGCCGCGCCGAACGCGAAGTCGTGCGACTTCGCGGTCACGGGCATCCGGTCAACGAGGAGACGATCCGCTATCTCAATCGCGCTTCTTCCGTGCTGTTCGATCTGGCGCGCTATGAGGAGCAGCAGGCGGGGGTGGATGCGATTCGCTCGCGACCGACGACGTCGAGTGACGTGGCGGCTCAGTGAGTGACATGACGCCGACGCCGCTCGCGCTGATTTCCGACGACGCTTCGCTGCGCATTGCCCAGATTGACGGTGCCGGCGGAGACTGGCGCGCCGATCTGATCACGCGACTAGACATGAAGGCCGAAGGCATGGTCTTCATGTGGCCATCATGGTCGCCGACAGGAGAGCAGATCGCGGTGTCAGCGTCGTCGCAGCGACGCGACGATCCTCGGCTCGAGCTCTGGTGCGGACCCGTCGATGAAGGTCCAACCGAGGCGGTGTTCAAGAATCCGCGTGACGGCCGCCAGGTGATCGCGGCCGGGTTGGCGCACTACGTCAACTGGGCGCCCTCGGGCCGCGCGCTCGCCGTTGTCGGCAATGTGGGCAGCGGACTGGCGGTCAATCTCGTGGCGGCCAGCGGACAGGGTCAGGCGCGGCGTCTCGTCGACGGGGCGCCGCTGTACTTTGCCTGGGCGCCGGACGGGCGGGCGGTGATCGTGCATCGTGCGGCGCAGCTGGTGCTGTTCGACCTGACGGCCGGCTCGGAGGGGCCGATCCAGATTCAGCGGGTGCGGCCGAGCTTCCGTTCGCCTGCATGGTCGCCGGACGGATCGGCGTTCTATTTCGCGAAGCCGCGACCGGGCGGCGGCTCGATCATCGTGGGGGCGAAGCGCAGCGAGGTCGGCTCGGGCGCGGAATACGAAGAGTTGATGGAGCTGACCGGCCCAGCTTCGTTCGTGGCTTCGCGGAGCGACGACCGGCTGGCCGTGCTGACGCTGTCGCAGGGTGACGCCGAGGGCCGCAACCTGACAATCCTCGATCCGGTGACCGGGGTGCAGCAGCCGGTCGTCGACCGGACGATCAACGGGATCTTCTGGGCACCGGATGGACGGGCCGTGTTCGCGTTCGAACCGCAACCGTCGAGCACGATGATTTCGCTGACCCGGTACGACCTGAACCGCGACGGAGAGTACACCGGCAGCATGCGGCTGGCTCGGTTCCAACCGTCGGCAGAGTTTGCAACCATGCTCAACTTCCACGATCAGTTTGCGCACTCCCACGAAATCGTGAGCCCTTGCGGGAGCTGGATCACGTTCGCCGGTCTGGCGCTGGGCAACGGCGGTTCTGGGCGTCGCGGCTTTGGACCTCAGAATGGCTGCTACGTCGTTCCGACGGACGGCTCGGCTCCGGCGCGCCGAGTGTCGGCGGGCAGTATCTCGTTTTTCCCACCTACCGTTCCCGAGCAGTCGGGTTGAGGATCGCATGGCCTGCACAGTTGAATCACAGGATCTGCTGCGCAGCAAGGAGCTGCGCGTGACCAGGCAACGGCTGGCGGTGTTGAGCGTGCTTCGCCACTCGGGCCAGCACATCACGGCGGCGGACGTGTACGAACGCGCTCGCGGGGACGCGCCAGAACTCAACCCGTCGACCGTGTATCGCACACTGACCCAGCTTCGGGATCTCGGTCTGGTCTCGCAGACCGATCTTGGCGGAGGTGAGCGCACATACAGCTGGCGGACCGAGCGGCCGCATCACCATCTCGTCTGCTCGTCCTGCGGCAGCATGAGCGAGTTGCCGCACGACGTGTTGGCGGATTTCTCCTCACGGCTGGGCTCCGAGTTCGGTTTCGAGACGGATCTCGATCACTGGGCCGTGTATGGGCGGTGCCGGGCCTGCGTGGAGTCGGGGCGGCCATCGTGATTGCCACACCCGCCGCGCTGACTCGCTATCACGAGGTCGTGCAGTCGGAGATGCGCGCGGCGTTTCCGGATGTTGATCTGCCGATCTACGACATGGCCCGCTACGGTCTGGGCTGGCTTGATGAGCAGGGGCGTCCGGCGAGCGCATCGGGTAAGGGGGCGCGCGCGGCGCTGACGATGCTGGGCGCTGAGGCGATCAGCGACGATCCCGCGACCATGAAGAGAGCGGCGTGCGGCGCGGCGGCGGTGGAGATCGTTCATAACTTCTCGCTGGTTCACGACGATGTGCAGGACGGGGACGTCGAGCGGCGGGGCCGTCCGACGGTGTGGAAGATCTGGGGTGTGGCCCAAGCGATCAATACGGGGGACCTGATGCGCGAGTTGGCGGACGCCGCGCTTCGCCGTGCTATCAGTTACGGCGCGACGGCGGAGTCGGTCCTCGAGGCGGTGCGGCGTCTGAACCGGGCGACGATGCTGATGATCGAGGGGCAGTACCTGGATCTGACGTTTGAGCAGCGAACGGACGTGAGCGTCGACGAGTATCTGGCCATGGTGGAGCGCAAGACGGGGGCGATGATGGGAGTGTCGCTGTCGATTGGGGCGACGCTGGCGGGCGCGTCGACGGCGCAGGCAGATGCGCTGGATCGGGCCGGCACGAGGCTGGGGCGTTGCTTCCAGATGCGAGACGACTGGCTGGGGATCTGGGCGGATCCTGACGCCTTGGGCAAACCGACGGACGCGGACATCCGCCGACGGAAGAAGTCGTATCCGATTCTGTATGCGCTCGGCCATGCTCCGACGGTGGCGAGGCGGGAGCTGGTGGATCTGTATCGTCCCGATTTGTCAGTCGACGGCGCGGACATGCCCGACGAGCAAGTCGACTGGGTGCACAGTCTGCTCGGGGAGATTGGCGCGGACCGGGCAACCGATGAGGCGGCGCGAACGGAGTACGAGGCCTTTCGCAACGAACTGGAGTCGGCGCATCCCCGCGGCGAGGCGGTCGCCGATCTGGAAGCGTTGGCGATCTTCACGCTTGAGCGAGACCGCTAGCGTACGCGCATGACGACCGCGGCCGGCTCGCCGATCACGGATGACGCGCTGTCGCGCACGATCGAGGGTGCAACCAACTGGCTGCTGGAACAGCAGGATCCGGCCGGGTTCTGGTGGGGCGAGCTGGAGTCAAATCCCTCGATTACCGCCGAGTACCTGCTGCTCACGCATCACCTGGGGATCGGCGATCGACAGCAGTGGGACGGGATTGCTCGGTACATCCGGACACAACAACGGCCAGAGGGGTTCTGGGCGCAATACCTGAATGGTCCGGGCGATGTTTCTACGTCGGTCGAGGCGTACTTCGCGCTGAAACTGGCGGGCGACGATCCCGATTCTCCGCACATGACGCGGGCTCGTGAGTGGATTCTCGAACAGGGCGGCATTGTGCGGGCCCGGGTGTTCACCAAAATCTGGCTGGCGATGTTTGGCGAGTTCGATTGGGACCGACTGCCGGCGATGCCGCCCTGGATCAATCTGCTGCCCAGCTGGCTGCCGATCAATCTGTATGAGTTCGCCAGCTGGGCGCGAGCGACCATCGTGGGCATCACGGTGATTATGACGCTGCGACCGACAGCCGCGTTGCCGGCCGGGGCGGGTGTGCCGGAGCTCTGGGTGAGGCCGTCGGATCGGCGGCGTTTCGCAGTTCCGCCTCCGAGAAATCCGTTCTCTGCAGCAAGGGCGTTTTATGTCGTGGACTCGCTGCTTCGGTTTCTGGATCGGAACCGAATCCGGCCGTTCGAACATCGCGCGCTGGCGTTCTCGGAGCGTTGGCTGCTCGACCGTCAGGAGGCTGACGGGTGTTGGGGCGGGATTCAGCCGCCGTGGGTATATGCGATCCTGGCTCTGAGGGCGATGGGCTACTCGCTGGACCATCCGGTAATGCGTCGGGCGCTGGCCGGTTTCGAGCGATTCACCTGGAAGCAGTCTGACCACGGGGGCGAGCAAATCTGGACCGAGAGTTGCCAGTCTCCGGTCTGGGATACCTGCCTGGCGGCGGTTGGATTGCTGGATGCCGGACTGGATCCGCAGCATCCGGCGCTACAGACTGCCGCCCGCTGGATGCTGCGTGAGCAGGTGTTGAGCGGGGGCGACTGGCAGGTGAAGAATCCTGACACGCCGCCGGGCGGATGGGCCTTTGAGTTTGACAACGACGTCTACCCCGACGTGGACGACACGGCGGTCGTGCTGATGGCGCTGGAACGGATTCCCATGCCGGGGCTGGAGTCGGAACGGCAACTGGCGCTGGACCGCGGGTTGCACTGGATGCTGTCGATGCAGTCGTCGGGCGGGGGTTGGGGCGCGTTCGATGTGGACAACGAGAAGACGTTCCTGGCCGAGATGCCGTTTGCGGATTTCGGCGAACTGCTCGATCCGCCGACGGCCGACGTGACGGCGCATGCGCTCGAGTACATCGGCCAGCTGGGCTACAGCGGTCAGTATCCGCCGGCCAGCCGCGGACTCAGGTTTCTCTATGACGTACAGGAGCCCGACGGCTCGTGGTGGGGACGCTGGGGGGTTAACTACATCTACGGTCTGGGCGCCGCATTGCCGGCGTTGCAGGCGCTTGGCGAGCCGATGTCGGCACCGGCGGTTCGCAATGCCGTCGAATGGCTGTTCCGGCATCAGCTTGAGGACGGCGGCTGGGGTGAATCGTGCGACACGTATGCCGATCCGTCGCTGCGCGGTCTGGGACCGTCGACCCCGTCGCAGACGGCGTGGGCGCTGATGGCGCTGATCGCGGCGGGCGAAGCGGAGCACGAATCGGTTATTCGGGGGATTCGCTATCTCGTCGAACGGCAGCGCGAGGACGGAACCTGGGACGAGCCGGAGTTCACGGGCACGGGCTTTCCCAGCGACTTCATGATTAACTATCACCTGTACCGTCACTACTTCCCGCTGATGGCGTTGGGGCGCTACGAGCGCGCTGTGGCGGCGCGATAGGTCGCACACTCGGCGACAGAATGAGTCCCCGGGACGGCTCTGCGTCGTGCGGAACAGCTAGCATGACAGATCATCGAGTGCGCGTCGTCTCGCGCGAAGCATGGCCAGGGAGGGGGCGGCATGACCACGTCATCAGAGACCAACGTTGACATTGAGATGCATCAGCTGCCTCGCGATCTGCGCAGCGGCGAACGAACGATACGGCTGCGCCACCTGGCCAGCGACGACGGTAACGCGCTGCTCGAGTTTGGTCGGCGGCAGCCGAACGAAGATCTGCTGTTCCAGGAGCGGGACATCACCAACGTCGCCGACATTGGCGACTGGATTCACGAAACCGAGGCCGGGCGAATCCGTTCGGTGGTGGCGGAGGAGAACGGGCAGATTATCGGCTACGCGACGATCGAGCGTGGCCGCCTGCGCTGGACTCGACATGTGGCGGAGATCCGGGTGATGGTTGACGTTGGCGCGCGCCGGGTGGGTCTGGGTCACGTGTTGCTGGGACTCGCATTCGAGAGCGCGCTACATGACGACGTGGCCAAAATCATCGCGCAGATGACGCCCGATCAAGTGGGCGCACGGAAGATCTTCGAGCGCCTGGGATTCGTCGAGGATGCGGTGCTGACTCGGCACGTGGCGTCGGCGGACGGGGAGTTGCACGACCTGGTCGTGATGCGCTTCGACACGAAGCAGCGGCTGATCTGTCTGGAATGCGGCCAGGCAGTGTTGACGTTGATACCGCTGCAGGGCAAGCAGCTCTGTTGGGCCTGTTACGAAATCCTTGATCTCGAACTGGGAGCGGGGTAAATCCAGAAGTAGAAGGATCAGGAGGACGACATGGCGGAACACCGAGATCACACGTACAAGATCATCGAGTTGGTGGGCTCGTCGCCGGATGGCGTCGACCAGGCGATTCGCAACGCGATTGAGCGCGCCGGGGAGACGCTGCGCAATCTGGATTGGTTTGAGGTTCGCGAGATCCGCGGGCCGATTCAGAACGGCGAGATTGGCTGGTTCCAGGTCAAACTGGGGGTTGGCTTCCGTATTCTCGATCCGGCCGACCTCGAGCAGGACTAGGACCCGGCAGGCATCGAGCGCCGATGAGCGTCATTAGCGAGGGCAGCGCATTCACCGGCGATTCGGCCGACGCGCTGCGCTGGTGCGGGCGATACAGCCGTCGGCACGGCGAGAACTTCACAGTCGTCAGCTGGTTTCTGCCACGCGAGCTGCGAGCGCCGATGTTAGCGGTGTACGCGTTTTGCCGGTTCACGGACAACCTGGGGGACGATCCCGACGCCGAGCCGGCGGTGCGTCTCGAGCGGCTCGACAGCTGGCAAGCGGACCTGGAGCGGGCCTTCGACGGCAGCCGAGCGCAGCATCCAATCAACGTGGCGCTGCAGCAAGTCGCCGCATCGAAGCCGCTGCGCGTCGATCCGTTTCGTCGACTGATCGAGGCCAACCGGCTGGATCAGCACAAGACGCGCTATGAGACCTTTCAGGATGTGCTCGGCTACTGCGATCTGTCTGCCAATCCAGTGGGGGAAATGGTGCTGGCGCTCTGGGATATCGACACGACGACTGATGAAGGGCGGTATCGGGTAGACCTGTCGAATGCGACTTGCACGGCGCTACAGATCGCGAATCACTGGCAAGACGTTCGGCGCGATTATCTCGATGCCGACCGTCTGTATCTGCCGTTGGACGAGTTACAGGGGTTCGGGCTGTCGGAGGAGGACATTGCGGAAGGGATTCGGCGCCAGCAGTGTCCCGACGATTACCGGACGATGATGCGTTTCCAGGTCGACCGAGCCGAAGTCTGGTTCCGCAAGGGCGAACGGCTGATCGACGAGGTGCCACCTGAGCTGGCGATTGACCTGCGGCTGTTCACCGACGGCGGACGCGCGGTGCTGAAGGCGATCGAGCGGCAGGACTATGACACGCTGACGCGCCGGCCCAGAGTCGGCACGGGTACGCGAGCCTGGCTGGCGTTGCGCGCGGCGATTCAACTGAAACTACCCTGACGCGAACATGCCACGAGGAATCGATCCCCAGGTCGCCGCCGCGTACCGCCAGTGCCAGGCCTTCACCCGCCGGCGGGCGACGAACTTCTATATCGCGTTCTCGGCGCTGCCCGGGGAGAAGCGGCAAGCGATCTACGCGGCGTACGCGTATGCCGGAACGGTTGACGACGCGGTTGACGATGCGGGGACGCAAGAGGAGCGCGCGGCCGCGCTGAGCCAGGCGCAGGTACTCCTGCAGGCCGCGTACAGCGGGGGCGACGCCGATCCGGCCTGGCTGACGGCCGGCCTGGCCGACGCGATCCAGCGGTACGACATTCCTCGCGAGCATTTCGAGGAGCTGGTATTGGGGATGGAGCACGACCTGACGCATACGCGCTATGAGCGCTGGGCCGACCTTGAACAATACTGTTACCGAGCCGCCTCGGTGATTGGCCTGATCTGCATCTGCATCTTCGGCTACGACCGCAGGCAGACTGACCTGGCGATCAGCTCGGCCGTTGCGATGGGCAAGGCGTTACAGATCACGAACATCATGCGCGACGTCAAGGAAGACGCGGAACGGGGCCGGATCTACATCGCGCAGGAGGATCTGGCGCTGCATGGCGTGACTGAGGACGAGATTCTTGGCAGCGAATACAACGACCGCTTCCGCCACCTGATGGCGGATTACGCGCAGCGAGCCTACGACTTCTACCGCGAGGGAGAACGTCTGATCCCGCTGCTCGATGGGCCTCGCAGCCGGGCCTGCTGCAATGGTCTCCAGGGCGTGTACCGCATGATCCTCGATGCGATCGTGGCGCGGGAGTACGACGTCTACAGCCAACGGGTCTCGCCGTCCAAAGCAGGACGGGTGGTGAGGATGCTGGAACTGTGGCTCAGAGGCGCAATGCCTAACGTCGCCCGAGTTGGCTAGCGCGACGGTGACTGACTACGGCGCGGATGCTCCGATCGCCGTTGTTGGAGGCGGCCTCGCCGGACTGAGTGCGGCGCTTGAGCTCGTGGAAGCGGGACGCCGGGTCGCGCTGTTCGAGCGACGACCGTATGCCGGCGGGAAGGCGTACTCATTCGAGGATCCCAATCACGATGTGGTGCTGGACAACGGTCAGCACATCACGATGCGTTGCTGCACCGAGTTTCAGGAGTTTCTTGAGCGGATCGGCTGCGCTGACATTATTCGCTACCAAGAACATCTGGAGGTTGCGGTCATTGACCCTGAGTCACCGGGGCATCGCGTCAGTGTGATTTCCGGGCAGCAGCCTCGAGCTCTGGGCAGATTGGGACCATACTTGCTGCCGGCTCCGCTGCACATGCTGCCGTCGATTTCGACGTATGAGCATCTGAGCATGGGCGAGAAGGCGCGATTGGGGTTCGCGTTCTTGCCGATCCGACGGATGAGCGAGTTTGAACGGTTGGCGCTCGATCGGCAATCGTTTGCCCGGTGGCTCAGCGAACATTATCAGAGCGAGCGGGTGATCGAGCGGTTCTGGGATCTGATCATCCTGCCAACCTGCAACGATCGCTGCTCGGACGTCTCGGCGACGCAGGGCATCCAGGTCTTCCAGGAAGGGTTCAGCCATGAGGCGAGGGCGGCGGACATCGGTCTGTTCACCGGAGGCCTTGGACGAGTTGCCGACAGCGCCGTAGAGCAGCTCCAGGGACGCGGGGCGCAGCTGGAGTTGAACACCAGCGTCAATGGGATTGTGACCAACGACTCTGAGGTCACGGGAATTCGCTCAAGCCGAGGCGAGCAGACAGACGTCAGCGCGGTCGTTCTGGCCTTGCCGCCGAAGCAAGCCTTCGACCTGCTGCCGGCCCACTGGCGCCGGCGCGAGCCATTCTGGCGGCTGAGCCAACATGAGGTCAGCCCGATTGTCAATGTGCATATGCAGTGGGATCGCCAGGTGATGGGGCGTGACTTTGTCGGCGTGCTGGATTCGGATGCTCAGTTCATCTTCCAGCGGTCGCAGATTCATGGATGGCCGACGCCGCCGCACTGGATCTCGGTGTCACTGAGCGGGGCGCACGATCTCGTCGATCTGCCGCAGGCTGAGATCGTGGCTCGCGTCGAACGCGCGGTGCGCCGGGCGCTGCGACGAACTGCCGGCGCCACGCTGTTGGCGACGCGGGTAGTCAAGGAATCGGAGGCCACGTTCAGGCCCAAGCCCGGGATGAACGCTCATCGAGTGAGGCCGAAGACGCCGATTGGCAACCTCGTGCTGGCGGGCGCGTGGACAGCGACCGGCTGGCCCGCGACGATGGAATCGGCGGTTCGCAGCGGTCGTGCCGCTGCTCAGGTGCTGCTGGAGGATGGGGGCTCATTGCCATGATCACGCGAGAACGAACCTCATCGGGCGGGCCGTTTGAAGAGCGATTCGGCTACTGCCG
>JAPPBN010000049.1:0-4500 GCA_026705025.1 Chloroflexota bacterium
GCGAGTTCCTCGCGACCAGCGAACTGACCGAGACCCGCGCCTTCCTGCGCACGTTCATTCAGGGCATCGAGGTGAGGCCCGGGCGGGCCCTGATCCGCTACAAGATCCCCATGCCCGAAGACAGCCCGATCGGGCGCTCAGACCGCGCCGAGGTGGGGTTGGAGGACGGAGTTCGCAAATCGGTACGTGTTGGTGGCCCCAACGGGATTCGAACCCGTGCTACCAGCTTGAAAGGCTGGCGTCCTAGGCCTCTAGACGATGGGGCCGACCGGTCTCAGCTTACATGCCGTTCTGCGTGCCAGACCGGCTTGGCTATCGGCCTGTCAACTCCGACATCGCCGCGGCAAAGCCCGGCGCTGCCCCTTCCAGGTCCCGTTGCTCCACGCAGTAAGAAATGCGGAAGTATCCCTCCAGACCGAAGCCGCGGCCAGGAACGACCAGCACGCCCTGACGCTGCAGCGCCGCAACCAGCTGCATCTCGTCCTCGACCGGGGACTTCGGGAACATGTAGAACGCTCCCTCGGGCTGGCGCACGTCGTAGCCCGCTGAGGTCAGCACGTCATAGAGGTAGTCGCGCTTCTGCTGGTAGTCGGCTGTGTCGATCGTGACGGTCTGTAACTCCCGGACCAGATGCTGCATAATCGCCGGTGCGTTGACGAAGCCAAGCACCCGGTTGCAGAAAATCAACGCGTCCATCAGCTGCCCACCGTCGTCGTAGTCCGGATGAACGGCGATGTAGCCAATCCGGTCGCCGGGCAAGGCGAGGTCCTTGGCGTGTGATGTAACTGTGATGGTCCGCTCGTAGGCCAGTTGGGGGAACGGGTAGACGTGCTCGTCGAACAGGATCTTGCGGTACGGCTCGTCGCTGACGAGGAAGATTTCGGTCCCGAATTCTGCCGACTTCGCGCGAAGCAGATGACCAAGCGCCTCAATGAACGACGCCGGATACATGGCGCCCGAGGGATTGTTGGGTGAGTTGACAATCACCAGCTTGGTGCGGTCTGAGAGCTTCTTTTCCAGCTCCTCCAGATCGGGCATGAAGTCATCGTCACAACCGACCACGACAGGCGTCGCAGCGTGATTGGTTGCGTAGAACAGATACTCAGCGAAGTATGGGGTGAGGATCACAACCTCGTCGTCACGATCGCAGAGCGAATGCACGACAACATTGAGCGCCGCAGCCGCACCCACCGTCATCACAACCTGGTCGGCGCCGTACGCAAGCCCGGTCTCGTCCGACAGCGCGTCGGCGACGGCCTGCCGGGTTTCGACGTATCCGGCATTGGGCATGTACCGGTGGACTCCCGGCGCATCGTCCGCGGCGAAGCGGTGCAACTGTTCGAAGAACTGCGGCGGTGGTTCCGCAATCGGATTGCCCAGCGAGAGATCGAAGACGTTCTCGGCGCCGCGCTCCTGGCGGAGTTGGATGCCAAGCTCAAACATCCGGCGGATCCAGGAACTGTCCTCCATCGCGCGCTGAATGTCCGCCGCAACTGCCATCGTCTTCTCTCCGAATCACCGTCTCGGGGGTCTCTCGGGCAGGCTACTCCAGCACTTCCTCAAGCAACGCTCGTGCGTAGCATTCGATCTCGTCGCGGATGGAGCGGAAGACCGCTGTCAATTCCTCTTCGTTCATTTCGGGATAGTCGGGATCCTCGAACGAGCGATGCAGCGTCCGCGCTGCTCCAGGGAACACCGGACACGACTCCTTCGCCGAGTCGCACACGGTGAGGACAAGCTCGAAATCGTCTTCGAGATACCGGTCGACGTGGTCGGACGTGTGATGTGAGATGTCAACACCAACCTCGTTCATGACGCGAACGGCAATCGGATGGACCCCCTTCGGCTCGGTGCCTGCGCTTGACACGACGACGCGGTCGCCGCCCAGCTGACGCAGCCAACCATGCGCCATCTGCGATCGCGCGCGATTGCCGGTACAGATCACGAGAATGCGGAACCGGTCGGCCGAGGTCATGTGTTCCCTCCTCGTGCTGTTCGATCGTCCCGCCGCTTGTCCCCGCTACAGGCCCCAGGGATGGTACATGTCGATGCCGACTTATGACTCGACGCGCTCTGTCCCGTTGCGAGGCATACACTCCGACTTGGAGGGCTGTGGATGAGCCAGCGACGCGGCTATCGTCGGCGGCCCGGTGATGTGGTGCTGCGACGGGTCAGATTGCAACCGGAACGCATTCGGGCCAGACCGCAACGACGGATTCGGATCACTCCCCGCGCCTGGATGGTCGTCGTCCTCTTCGCCCTCGTCATGCTGTTCGGCGGTCTGCTGCTGCATATGCCGTTCTCTTCGGCCAGCGGTGAGCGCGTTCCCTTCCTGGATGCACTGTTTACCTCAGTCTCCGCGGTCAGCGTCACCGGACTGACTCGCTTCGATACCGAGGAGACGTTCTCCCACATCGGGGAGTTCATCACCCTGGCGCTGTTCCAGCTGGGCGGACTGGGCGTCACCATCTACGCGGGCGTCCTGATCGTGCTGGCCGGTCAGCGGCTGGGGATCCGCGGGCGCGCGTTCTTCGGTCTTGAACTGATGACGACCGGAGTCGACGGCTCCGGCGCCTCGGTCCTCTTGCGCCGGGTGATGGTCTACACCGCGATCATCGAATTCACGACGTTCATCCTGCTCTTGCCCTGGTTCATGATCGAGCAGCCTGGCGACATCTCTCTGGGACGGGCGGTCTGGCTGGCCGGATATCACGCGATCTCCGCATTCAACAACGCCGGATTTGACCTGATGGGCGGCAGCCGCAGCTTCGCCGGTCAGGCACATGACGGATGGCCCATGATCGTGATGGGCATTTCGGCGTTTCTCGGCTCGCTCTCCTTCCTCACCGTCTTCAACCTCAGACAACCGCGGCGACGCTGGACGCTGGACACGAAGCTGGTGATTACCGGCATGGCAGGGCTACTGGTGGTGGGCATGGCCTTCTTCCTGATCGCCGACTGGTCGAGGCTGTTCGCCGACCAGAGCGTTGGATCGAAGCTGGTCAATTCGTTGTTCCTCTCCGTCAACCGCACGACCGGCATGACCACCGCCCCTCTCGATCAGGCCAGCGACGACACATCGCTGGCGATGATCATCATGATGTTCATCGGCGGCGCCTCGACCTCGACTGCTTCGGGCATCAAGATCGGCTCATTCATGGTGGTGACGTTCGGAGTGGTCTCTGCGTTGATCGGTTCGGCCCGAGTGGTGGCGTTTGGGCGAGAAATCCCGGCCTCGGTCGTCTTGCGGGCCAACGCACTGGTGTTGATCGCACTGTCCGGGTACGTGTTTGGGTTGCTCTTCTTCATCGCCGTCGACCCGCACATCGATGTGTTGCCGGCTGCGTTCGACGTCATGTCGGCGTTGGCCAACTGTGGTTGGTCTCAGGGCGCGTCTCAGGCCGCAACACAAGCCGGGGCCAATATCCTGATCATGATGATGTTCGTCGGCCGCCTGGGTCCGCTGGTGATTGCCAGCCTGATCCCGGACCGGCCGCGCGAACGTTTCCGCTTCCCCACGGAAGCGGTCCGAATCGGTTAGGAGCCCTGATGCAGGTCGCCGTGTTGGGTCTGGGACGCTTTGGCTCGCACCTGGCCGAAGCGCTCGATGATCTGGGCCATGAGGTGCTCGCCATCGATCTCGACGAGAGCAATGTCCATGAACTGGCGCCCAGGGTGACCGACGCCAGAATCGCGGACATTACCGACATCGACGCGCTGCGAGCGCTGGCACTGGCCGAAGTGGATGTCGCTGTCGTTGCCACGGCCGATCTCGAAGCGTCGGTGCTGGCGATGATGAACCTCAAGCAGCTCAACGTCGAGATGGTCTACGCGAAGGCGTCGTCCGACCGCCACCAACGCATCCTGCGCCTGTTGGGCGCGAAACGGGTCATCCGTCCCGAACGCGACGGGGCGGAGCGTTTTGCCCATATCATCCAGGTCGCCTCGGCCAGCGACTTTCTGCCCCTGACCGACAGTTACGGTATCGGCATCTTTCCCATCCCCGCGACCTGGGTCAGGCAGACGGTTGGCTGGGTCATGGAACGGGTGGGGAATCGCCGGCTGATCGCCATCGTTCGTGGTGACGAAGTGCTGATTAGTCCGGTCATGACGGAAGAGGTGCAGGTGGGCGATCGGTTCGTGTTTTCTGCGCCGGACCAACAGCTCGGGGAACCGCTGGACGGCCAGCGACGGACCTAGCGCCTGCTGCGGACACCGGAAACGGCAAACGGCCGATGCTCGGGCATCGGCCGTTTGGCTTGGGTGTGGTAGCGGGAGTGGGATTCGAACCCACGACCTCCGGGTTATGAGCCCGACGAGCTACCGCTGCTCTATCCCGCAACGCGGGAGATAGTGAAGAGATGCGTACGCGTGTTGTCTGACGCTGCTTCGAGCTGCCTGTCGCCGGCGCAGTTGCTGCGCGTGGCGTAGGGCAGGTCAAGCCATTCGGCCATTAGTACGACTCAGCTGCACCCGTTACCGGGCTTCCACCTGTCGCCT
>JAPPBN010000047.1:0-43196 GCA_026705025.1 Chloroflexota bacterium
ACCGCGCCGAGGTGGGGTTGGAGAGCGGAGTTCGTAAATCCGTACGTGTTGGTGGGCCGAACTGGACGAAATCAAGAACCGATTCTCGGTCCTGGGTTGCGCCGTCCGATGGCATGGGAATCGTGTACTGGATCGACACCTCATCCCCGTCGACCTTGATGCCCTGGACAAAATTGCGGATCAACGCCTTGCGCTCTGGGATCGTGCCAGCATGGAGGAACTCGCGGAACTCGGCGACGTACCGTTTGATCTCGGGCGTCGAGGGCAGGTCGGCGCGGCGCTGTTCCAACTCGCGAGCGGCGTCGTCCCGGGCCGCGGCCAACTGATCCTCCTGCTGGCGCAGTTTGAGGATGCGCGGCGAGAGCGCCTCGTAGGTGAGGTCGCTGTTCTCCACGGCGTCGTAGAGCTTCTCCAAGCGGCGGCGGACATCGTCCAAGTCCGACTCGACGATCGCCAGGTCCGAGGCTCGCTCCTCGGCCAGCGCGTCGATCTCCTCGGCCACCATTTGGACGAGTTCTGTGATCGTCTCCTCGTTGAGGATGCGCTGCATGATCTTGGCGACGACCTGATCCTCCATCCGCCCGGCGTTGAGGTAACGGCCGTCACAGGCGCCCGCGCCTTCGCGCAGCAGCCTGTTACAGACGTAGTAGGCGAACTGACCGCTCTTCGCGCTCTGGCCGGTGTACGGCTTGCCGCAGGCACCGCAGCGAAGGAGGCCCGAGAGCAGGAATCTGCTGCCGACACGGGCCGGCGCCTGGATCTTCGGTGCTCGCGAGCGGAGCCCCGCCTGCACCGCGTCGTACAGCTCCCGCGAGACGATGGCGGGCCAGGCGTCGGCGACTCGGACGGGTTCCGGAGTCTTTCCGTCCTTGGCCGTCTTGCCCCAGACGGCGGTACCGGTGTAGGCCTCGTTCGTAAGCACGTAGTGCAGCATGTTTTTCTGCCAGCGCTTGCCGTTCTTCGCGATACCGCGGCTGTGGAGGTCCTGGCAGATCTCCTTCAGCCCCTGGCCTCTGGCTGAACGCTCGAACATCTCGCGCACGATGGGCGCGGTAGACGGGTCGACCTCCAGCGTCGGGCGCTCTTTGCTTCCATCCTGCACCTTGACTCGCTTGTAACCGTACGGCGCGCGCGAGCCGAGGAAGAATCCGCGCGCTGCCGCCTCGCGCATCCCGCGCGTCACCTCTTGGGCCAGGTTCTCCGAGTAGAACTCATCGACGCTCTCGATGATCGCCTCCATCAGTTTGCCGGTCGGCGTGTTGTCGGCGTGCTCGGTGATCGAGGTAACTCGGATGCCGCGCCGCCGCAGCATCGACTTGAAGGCGACCGCGTGCTCGCGTTTCCTGGTGAATCGCGAAAACTTCCAGACCAGGATCTCCTGGAAGGGTGCGTCGGGCTGGGCGGCCTCGTCCAGCATCTGGCGGAACTGGGGTCGGTCCGCGACGCGGCCAGACTCTGCTTCGTCGACGTACTCGCGGGCCACCACGTACCCGTTGCGCTCGGCGAAGTCACGTAGGGCGCGCAGTTGGGCGGCGACGGAGAGATCAACATCCTGTCGATCGCTAGACACCCGTGCGTAAAGGGCAGCTGGCGTTGGTTGTCTGGACTCGTTCATCGGCAACTTCTCCATTCTTCGCCGCTGTTGGAGCCCGCATCTGGCCGTTGAGCATTGCTGTGCGAGTATGGACTCTTGCATCCGGCTTCGTGTTCGAAACATCATAACTCACAGTTCCCGCCACATAAGCCCGCGCTGCGCCATTGGCGGTCGGAAACAACACGCGAGCCGTCTCGACTAACTGGCTGGGGTTATGTGAGGTGACCCGGAGTCCAGAATGCCGAACTCACTCCAGCACACGAGCCGAGGAGTCCATCAGAGTCGCCTTGCGCCGACAACTGAACCGCCCTCCGGACTCCCCGAGAGACGTCCCAAGGCGCTAATCGGGCTGTGAGATCGAGCGGCTGGGGACGAGCATCTACTCCTCGACCCGTCTGCGAAGCGCCTGAGCGACAAGCATCAGTTCATCCGCAAGACTCTCGCAAAGATCCTCGAAGTGGGCTGCATATGTCTCATGCTGCTCCAGCGCGTTCTGAACGAATGTCTTTGAGCTGCTGCCTTGCGCGTGGACACCTCCGAGGTTCCGCGCCGCGATCAGCTCGCGAAGCGAAGAGAGTCTCTCCGCCTCCTGGATCACCCCGAAGGACCGCAGAATGCGCTCCAACAGAGCGACACTTCGCCAACCTGCATCGACTTCCTCGCCTTGTGCTGTCAGGGTTTGGCGAAGCTCCTTCACATCGAAGCCTTCGATGACGTCGTTGGCCAGTTGCCTGAGCGCCGATTCCCATTCACTGCGACTCCCGGATCGAGGCACAACCACGCGGGCATCCGGCGATTCCTCTGGACGCCACGTCCACCATTCGTCGTCGCTACTCGCCCAGCCGTGGAGGACATCTACCAGCTTTTCTCTCGCTGTCATTTCGTCGGGCCACTCCGCAAGGAAATCCGCTTTGCACGCTCGCTCTGAGATTCCTGCTCTCGGTTCTTCATTGAACGACTTCCAGTGCAGCAGCTCCTCATGAGGCAGCTCGCGCAGGTCGCAGATGTACACGGCGGCCTGGCCGGCATCATTGATGCTGTAGCGTTTCAGTAACCATGCCCCTCGGCATTCAATCCAGTCCTCTCGAACAGCGTACTTTTCGTTGTCTCCCTTGTATTTGAGCAGTACTTCTGGGCGAAACATTGCCGGCGACGTTTCAAATGGCAGTGAATTCCCTCTCACAGCGAAGTAGTTGGTGGTCGTGGATGGATCTGTCGAAACAGTGGCTATTCGAGCGTTCCGCCAATCGTCCACCTGGAACTCGACTGGTTCGTTCTCCGAGGGATCCTGAATCCGACCTTCCAGCGCTAACTGCTCGACTTGCGCGGTCGACAGCTGGGGGCGAATAATCTGGGCACCGCGAATGCGGTTGAGCTGCCCCTCGATCGTGAGCTCTCGGTACTGTAGATCTCCGTCGGCTGTGTGCTCTCGTTCCGTTGAACGCTCGAAGTCGGGATGTACTCCGTGAGGCAACCTACTGAGGTCGAACTCGAACACTCTCACGAGCACTGCATTCAGGGCGACGAGGTGGAGGTCGATTGTCTCTCGGTGCACGGAGATTAGATCGATTGGAGCGGAGTCGTCGCGAAACGATTGGGAAACGACATCAAGCCAGTCTCCGCGATGGTCGAGCTTGGAATACGCCTTGCGCTCGCGGCGCCAGAAGATCCTGGAGGCGTGGACGAAATCCTGGGCGATCTCTCGACTGAGAAAGCTCAACCCTTCAGCACTCCGAAAGAACACGAGAGACGAACCCTCGGACTGCAGCCGACCACCCGCGCCAGACGTCTCAAATGAAGGGTTGACTCCGTCACTTCCCCGACTCCAGGAGTATCGAGCCGCGCTCGCGTCGTAAGGGGTTGTGGACCAATGAGCGAAGGATAATGGTCCCTCCTGAATCTTCGGAAGACTTGCAGGAACGATGTACGAGTTAAAGCGCGTTGATCGGGGGGCAGGGGCAAAGGCGGTGACCATCAGTTCCGATCCGGTGGGATCGTCGCGCAAGAGCTGTAGGTGATTGTCGCCACGAAGCCACGAGTCGATCTTGCGGTTATCGCTTGGAACTTCGTCCAGCCTGCCAAGATGTTCGACAAGTCGTTTGTGCTCGTAGCTCACCATCGTCGTGCTCGCTCTCTTGATAAGACGCGCAAGCGGCTTCTCATTGAGTTTACCGAGCCCTTTGGGCACCGGGAGCCTACTATCAAGTGTGTCCCCAATCGGCACTCGGGTGCGGATGAGCTGTGCGAGTCGCCGACCGGCATCAACTCATCGCGAACGTGAGGCAAGAGACTTTCGGTTCGGACATTGCGGACTGTAGGTGTGCACCTCGCGGAAGGCCGGGAACTGAAGAGCGAGAGACAGGGTTGCCATCTACACCGCTAAGACCCCGGAGGCAGCGGGGCGTCTTCCAGTGCATACAGCCACACAAGGACAGCCGGCAGGATGAGAGACCCTAGCCACGGTCGGAACAGTCGTGAACTTCGCCGGAATGCTCGGTGGCACTTCCTGGTGTGCTGGATCCAACACCGAGGCACTACGATGCGAGGCAGGCCGAACAGGTGCCGCACTGGAGAGGCATCAAGGCGATCGGTCACTCCTCATGGCTATGTGGAACAGGAAGCAACCTCATCCGCATCAGGCCACTCGCGAGGACTGCGTCGAGGCGGACGGATTGACGCCGGGTCAAGGGGTGGCGCGTGTACAAATCGAGGAGTCAACCTAGCCTGCTCTCTGCGCATGCGAGGCGCCCGTCACCGCCGACCTGGCCATCCGATTCGAGCAAGCCTTCGGCAGCACGGCGGGCACCTGGCTCCGCCTGCCGAACGCCTACGACCTCGCCCAGGCCCGCAAGACGACCTGCGAGATCAAGCGGATCGAACGGGCGGCTTGAAGGCACTTACAATTAGAACTTCGGGTCCACGGCCCCTCGCTTCACATGTCCGCCTTCCCTAGATACCAGCAATGGTATCAAGCCGCCGCAGCACTGGTTGCGACTTGCCAATCAGGTTTACGGCCGTGGTCTGGTCACCTGCGATCATCGATACGAAGTGGTAAATCAGCAGTAGTTCACACTGGACCGTGAGGCGAAACAGATCTCGACCGTGAGCAGCGTCGGTACGCTTGCTGTCGTCATGATGCACGAGGAAGTTCCTCGTTTTCGAGACATGCTGCGCGAATCGGCTCGACCCTCCCGTGAGGCCGATGTTCTCGGCGAATGGATCAGTCATGCGTTCGATACGCCGATCCAATCTTACCGCACGTCGTCCACTCGCCTTGTCAAATGCCTCGAGAGCTTCGACGAGACGCTGAAACTGCAACGCAAGGGGCATATCACTACTTAACCCGTATGCCTCAAAGAAAAGTCGAATCGGCGCTGGATGATCAGCATTGAAACGTAGCCATCGCTCAAGATATCTCTCGAAGTCAGGTTCAATAGCATCGAACTGAAACAGCATCATGGGGCCGAACACGTCTGGATTCGAGTCCCGCTGATTGACCGCTTCGTATATCATCGAAACAGGCACTTGACTCTCGCCTTGTTTGATCGGGACGTTTGTGTGTACGTCGCAGTACCCTCTGACTGAAGTGACAGACACATCGCGATCTATCGCGAGACACAGAAGGTCTCGAAACCATGCCAAGCGATTGGCGACGTCTGCAAGGGACCAACAACCCTTTGTTGCCAGTCGTATATGGGCGCTTTGGGACATCTTGATTTCCGTTGTCTCTCGATTGGCGTGTGGCAACGAGTACGATGTGAGGATTTCGGCGGTAGTTCCATCTTCGAAAGAGTAAGAGAGATCCTCCGGGGCTTGAAAGTCGATTGTCGCATGTCTGCGATCCGAATGAAAATGGGCTCTGATTCCTGATCTGGCAAGCCACTGGTCCAGTCCCTCAACTGTGAAGGAAAGACCTGCGAGGCGAATTGGCTCCTTAACGTCGAAGTGTCTCCCGATGAACAACCAGGAAGCACGAATGTCGGAGGTTGAGAACGAAGTTCCCGAGCCACGAATATCGAGACCGCGGCTAATCTTCCGAGTTCCCTCTAGCGTGACGTTGCCGTGCCCCTTCGTAACGCCGAGAACCCTGCCGGCACTGGATTCCGTGTTGTGTTCTCCGAAGGATGCAAGAGAGTTCTTGGACGTGTCCGCAAGACCGAATGTATCAAGAGTAACTGTTCCGAGTTTGGAAACTCGTAGTGTCCCCGGGACACGATGGCTAGCATCCACATCGTCTGGAAGCCAGAAGAACCCGACATCCTCGAACTCATCAACTCGCACCTCTGTCCTCCTTCCTTTGTTCAGCCATCATATTGGGGGAGGTTCAAGATTCTAGCCACCCGGCGAGTCACCTCCGAGAACCAGGCGACCTCCGACACGGTAAGGGCGCGGCCGAGGACCTTTGATTCTCGGTAGCTGAGCCATTTCTTGAGGACCTGGTAGCCGCCTAAGCGGTAGTTCCAGATTTCCAGGGGGATGTCTTTCCAGTAGGCGCGATCGTTGAGGTAGATGTCGACCATCTGGCCCCGGCGGTTGAGTTTGCCTTGGCCGGGCATGACAGCTTGGTTGTTTCCGAAGAAGCCCCAGTTGACCGTGAGGTAGAAGTCTTCGGGGGTCATGGGTTGGCCGTCGATGGTGGCGGGGACGGCGATGTGGGTGCGGTCGGCGAGCAGGTCGGCGACGTCGGACTCGGTGTCGAGCAGGCGGGCGAGGCGTTGGCCCTGGGCGGCGGATTGGGCGAGGACATCGCCGTCGTAGGGCAGTGGGATGCGAGGCCAGCCCATGCGCAGACCGCCGGCGTTGGCCTCGCGGTAGGCGGGGTCGTGGAGCGTGGCGAGGACGTGGTGGAAGAGGTCCTCGGGCGCGGCGTCCATCGAGTCGAGGTAGGCCCGCGCCCGCTCGCTGAGGTTGGCGGTGCGCTTGACGCCGTCGACCTCCTCGCCGAACTGGTCGTCTCGAAGGTAGAGGGGGAACATGTTGGCGCCACGCTCGATCAGGTGCAGCGATGCCATGTTGGTCGTGTATGAAGACTGTGGCTCGGACGCTCCCCTGCGAAGATGCTGGGCGGCGCTCAGCCATTGGTTTCCTTCGAACACATGGGGTTTGTACTCAGGCCGAGGTCGATCGAGCAGAGTGCTCTCCGCCGACCAGTAGAGCCAACGAGCGTCGAACGGACGGTAGGCGTAGTGGATGAAGTCTGTGTCACTCGCCTCTACGTGCTGGGCAATCCTCTCTCTGAGACTGTCGAGTTCGATTCCGACAACGATCTGATCGTGACTCGTCTTGACGCCGGGGAATTGTGACGGGAACAAGTCGGGCAGCGAAGGCCAATCGAACCAGTCGTCCGTGATCGCCACCGGCGCGAAGGGCAGACCCAATTGAGGGATCGGGCTAAGGGGCTGGTAAAGCGGAGAGACTTCCGAGTCCGCCGATTCCTCCAACTCCTTCAGCTTGCCAACGCCCCACAGATCACGTCGCTCAATCGCAGACGCCGATTCGTGCTTCTCCTGGCGCACGAGCGTCGCGATCGCCGTGCCGACCTGGATGCCGACCGGATCGTCCCTGGTCGAGAACACGCTGGGGTCGGGGTCACCGTCGGGCGTGAGCTTGCCGGTGCGGTACTTGTCGCCGTTGAGGTTGTCGATGCGGATCGTGTCGAAGGCGTCGAGGTAGCGCTGTCTCATGCCGGGGAAGGAGAGGCCGTCGAGCCAGGAGTAGTTGGAGATGAAGCAGACGACGCCCTGCTTGGTCCGCTCGGCGATGCGACGTTCGGCCATGCGGAAGAAGCGCACGTAGAGGTCGTTCAGTCCCTGGCCCTGGGGTCTGGGCACGTCGGGTCCGGAGACCTGTGTGACCGTGCGGTAGGCGTCGGACAACTCCCGCTCCTCCGGCACGTCTGGTACGCCGGGGAAGCCGTTGTAGGGCGGGTTGCCGAGCACGACGAGGATCGGGCGCTGCTGCTTGACCTTGTTGGCGCTGCGGCGTTCCTGTTCCAGTTCGGGGAAGGGCAGCGGCTTGGTCGTCTGCGGCTCCCAGCCGGTCAGGGCGTTGGTGAGGAAGACGCCGGCGCGCTGGCCGGGCGCGAGTCCGGCGCCGATGCGCTCCAGGGCGAGGCCGATCTCGAGGTGGGAGACGACCAGCGGGGCGGGCATGATCTCGAAGCCGAAGACGCGGGTGCTGGCGGCCTGGCGGACGGACTCGGCCCAGGCTGCGCCGCCGCCCGAGGACTGCTCGGTCTCGGCGATGCGGCGCAGGGTCTCGACCAGGAATGCGCCCGTGCCGCAGCAGGGATCGAGCACGTAGACGCGCTCGTCGGCCAGTCCCTTGGCAATGCCGAGGTCTTCGCGCAGGGCGCGGTCGACGCGGGCGACCATGTAGCGGACGATCTCGCGCGGGGTGTACCAGACGCCGAGTTGCTTGCGCAGTTCGGGGTCGAACGCTTCGAGGAAGGGCTCGTAGAAGTACTGCACCGCCTCGCCCTCGCTGAAGCGCTTGAGGAAGGCGTCGCGGTCGACGCGGTCCAGGGCCTCCTCGGTCCAGTCGAGCACCTCGGTCAGGTCGAGCAGTTCGAGTCGGCCCGGGTCGGTGATCTGGTGGAAGAGCGTGCGCAGGACGGGCGCGCCGACCTCGTAGACGGTGTCCATCCAGCGGAAGCGTCCCCCGGCATGGCTTGATTTGCCCGCGCGGGCCCAGAGCACCCAGGCGGCGAAGACGCCGTAGAACAGCGTCTGGACGAGGGTCGAGCGGAAGAAGCGGCCGCCGTCCTCGCTCTCGAAGGACATGCCCAGGGCCTGCTCGATCGCCTCGCGGATCGGCTGGAGCGAGTCCTCTTCCTCGGCGGCCTGCTCGACGCGCTGGAGCGCGTCGCGGGCGTAGGAGGCGAGCAGCCGGGCGAGGTCGCGCGGCTCGGAGATGGTCGAGCGGTGCGACATCGTGCGCAGCAGGTACTCGCCCAGCGAGACGCCGTGCCGGTTGGCGGCGCGCGTCGTGTGCTGGAGCAGGTCGTCGAAGGCGGCGACGGAGTCGGCGAGGGCGTAGCGCTCGAGCGTCGCCTTCGCGCCGCGGGCGTTCTGTCCGACGAGGGCGAACTCGCGCAGATTGGTGACGAGGACGAGTTTGTGAGTCTGCCAGTACTGGTCGACCTGTTCGGAGGCGATCAGCGCGTCGAGGTCGTGGTCGGCGCCCTTGACCTCGACCACGCCGCGGTCGGGGTCGGTGTTCTCGCCGGAGAAGAATCCGAGGTCGGGCTGGCCCGAGGCGGTCTCGCTGTAGTGGACGACGGCGCGGACCCTGGGCGTGAGTAGGTCGCCCACGGCGTCCAAGAGGTTGTCGAGCGCGGTGTAGTGGGAGAGTTCGGGCGTGCCGACGCGGCTGACTGTGGAGATCGCGTCGAGGTACTGCTTGACGGCCTGGCGGAGGTCAGTCACTGATAGTCCTGCTTCCTGACCGATGTCTTCCTCATTGTCGCGCAGATCCCAGAGCACGACCGAGCGGCCGTTGGATCCTCTAGAGGAGATATCGGACCTGCCTGAGATGCCGGCGAAGGCCAGACCAACAGCACGTGCCCACGCGGCGAGTGTAATCGAGTTCCACTTGGGTCAGGATTCAGCAACCGCGCGCCCGCGACATGAGCCCAGACTGCGGCTACAGGAGTGACTGCTTCGCCCCGTGCGTTGTTCGGTTCGGACTCAGAGTGGCCGAGGTGGACCGCGATACACTTGACACCACCTGCGGATCGGTGAAGGGTGAGGCCATGGAGAAGGTGCTCCAACAGCAGGTGACAGTGTTGCCCGGCGGAAAGGTCGAGGTCGTCTGTCCCGAGCTTGATGCTGGCCAGGTCGTTGATGTGGTGGTGCTCCGCGACCTCGTTGGCTCGCGACGCCCCATCACCGAAATCATCAATGACGGCCCGGGAAAGCGCCTCTTCAGGACAGCGAAAGAAGTCGACGACTACCTGGCCGAAGAACGCGCCTCGTGGGATCGCTGACGCTGCCCGGCGGCGGCTTGGTCTACCTGGACGCCAACGCGCTGATCTACTCGGTGGAGCGGGTCGAACCCTACCATACGTTGCTGGATCCGATGTGGCAGGCAGCAGAGCAAGGCGACGTCACAGTCGCAAGCAGCAGCCTCACGGTGATGGAGGCGCTGGTCAAACCGATCCGCGATGGAAACAAAGAGATTGAAGCGCAGTACCGCGAGATCTTCGAGGCGAGCGTCTTCCAAGTGCTTGATGTGACCCTCGCGGTGTTCGAGCAGGCCGCCCGGATTCGGGCTGACTCGCAATTGAAGACACCCGATTCGCTGCACGCTGCGACCGCGCTGCACGCTGGATGCGATCTCTTCGTCACCAACGATGTTGAGTTTCGACGCGTCCCGAGATTGCCTACGGTAATGCTGGACGACCTAATCGAAGAAGATGACAGGGCCTGAGCCGGAGTTGGAGAAACTCCAAGGTGGGCCAGCGCACTCAGCGGTCTACGTCAGCGTCTCAACTCCGACTCTTCGTCCATCACCTGATAGCGCTGCACGATCCGTTCCAGTTCGTCCACGCGACGGCGGGCCCATGTGCGGACCCCTGCGTGAGCGTCGTTCGTCCACTCGCGGGCGGCTGCGAGTCGCGGCTGCTCCATATCGGCAAGACCGCCCCAGGAGAATCGGGTTCCCTGCTCTAGGTCGAGTTCCGACATGATCTCTTCCGAGTCGCCGTGATCCTCAACCAGCCAGCGGATGAGGGGCGTCAATTCTGTGTCCACATTTGTGAGCTTGGCGATCAGCGAGACTCGATCCTCAAGCTCAGCGCCATCCTCATGAGCCCAGCGCCTCAGACTGTCGATGCCGATCTTCTCGGTGATGCCTTGCTCAGCCGCCCAACTCGTCAGTATCCATGATTCGATAGAGACTCCTTCGACCGCTTCTGCGAACGCCGCCCATACGCCGGAAGGGTCGGCCTCGAAACAGCCCTCAAGCACGTCGCGCACGTAGCTTCCCGCATACAGGTGCTCATTGCCGAGCTGTACGGCTTCGACAATCCCCGCTGCGAGGCGTTGAGGGTCACGGCGCACCAGCGGCTTCGCGCACTCAGCCCACGAGTAGGACGCGTGCGCATCGCCCGAGTCACCGATCAGTTGTGGATTTCCCACCAACTCCCAAGACAGGTCGTCGAAGGACTGATCAGAGGTCCAGGTCACACGGGTGTCGGCACGTTGCAGATGATTCAGAATCGACCAGACCGTACCGGTCAACGGTGGGCCGGCTGCAGCCATTGCGCGGAGCAGTGTGGCGAGGGTCACCGGGGTAACGTCCGCTTCGCAGCGCGCGAGTTCGAGGCAGAACAATGTCGCTGGATTGAGACCGTGATCGAGCAGCGTCAGGAGTCGAGCGACGCGCCGCTCCGTGAGTCCCAGCGTCGCCGTGACGGGCGGCACCAGATGTCGCAGCTCTCCGTCCTCCGACCATCGATCGAGCAGGACATCGACATCGCCAACCCCGGGTGAAAGTGTGAGCCCACGTACGTATGACGCGATCAACTCAGGCCGGTTACCCGTGACCGACGCCTCAAGAACAGGTTCGAGCCATTGGCGCTCTTCGTCCTGCTTGGCCAAGTACGTGAGGAACTGCCGGCCTTTGACCGCCTCCACGGAGGTAATCCACTCGAACTCGTCGCGCAGGATGTCCGATCGTCGAACCAGTTCTGAAGCGAGCTGTTCGATCTCTCGCGCCTCCACTTCCAGCGGGTTTTCGGAGCTGTCGCGAGCCGCATGAAACAGGTCTCCGTTCCAGGAGCCCAACTGGAGGTGAAGTCGCTCGCGCAGCGGATCGGCGAAGATTGTCCGTTGCAAGGCGCGGAGCCGAGCCATCAAGTCCTCAGTCATGAACGCTTTGTCGTGGTCATAGGTAAGGACATCGTCCGACTGGATGGCGAGGCGGCGCCGAAGGCTCTCGGACAGGTCTGCCCGGTTGGCGAGCTTGAGCGCCTCATCCCCCAGCCCCAGCCAGAACAAGCTCCTGAACTGCTCCAACAGGGCTGTCTCTGCGGCAACACGCACAGGGGCCGACTGATGGCCAAGTAGATGTTCCAGTAGAACGAGCGCTTGCCGACAGTAGCTAGCGCGTTCTTCCCAGGATTGGGGAACCCATGCCGGCGGAGGAGGCTCGCCGCCGGGATCGGCAGAGATGGCGTGGCCGCCCTGTACGTTGAAGATGCCCTTGAACGCGCCGATCGCAATCTGCAACTCTTGCTCTTCAGTCGAGTCGGCGACGTCCCCAAGCAGTCGAAGGCGCTCGTCCCCGTTTGCCGCTGTTGCTCGACCTGTTGGCTTGAAGAGCGATTGGAACACGCCCGTCGCGTTGTTTGCGAAGTGTTCGTTTTCTGCAAGCGCGAGCCGAAGCAGCAATCGGGCTGCAGACGGGAACAGGTTCTGGCGCGCGACCAGACGCTCCAGGGTCCAGACGATCTCGCGCCGCCCGCCGACGAGTGTGCGAAGCTCGGCCGCATCGAGCCGGTCGAAAACCGCTTCCAGCGTGGCAATCGCAGAGTCCGGCGCGATCCTGGCGAAATCGCCGAACAGCCGGGCGTTGCGGGGTTGATTCAGAACGGCCAGTTTTCGAAAGGGTCCGTCCGGTCCTAGGACCTCCCTTGCGATGTCTACGACTTCATCGACATGCGGCATCTGGCGAAGACGGTTTGACATGCGGTCTGCCGTCTCAGGCGAAACCTGCTTGGACATCTCCAGCAGACTGGTGCGATTGGCGCTCCACTCCTCCGCCGCGAACCAGATGGCCAGCAACTCGGGTGTCGCGTAACGGTAGCGACCAGCGCGGCCGATGTAGCCGCGTCGCTCCAGATCTCGAATGACGCGCCTGCAATCAGCCCAGTCGATGCCGACCTGGTCGCTAAACAGCCGTCCTTCTGACTCAAGCTCGCCATCCCAACCAACGTGGGAAAGCAGCGCCACGACTGTCATAGCCTTCCGCTGCTCAGCTGTGAACATTGCGCCCAGCAAGCACGGTACGTTCACCTGGGTCAGATCTATCCCCGAACGTCTCGCCATCTCCGCGAGGCTCCGGGCCAATTTGACGAACCCCCGAGCCTTTCTCACGATCCACTCGCGTTGATCATGTGTGATGCTCGGGTGGATCCTCGATACGACCTGGCGAGTTACATCGTCAGTCATTGGGGCCACTTCCAAGTGGTTCAATCGATCTGGCGGAGGGTCCGTGCCGATCGTGACCAGCCGGAGGTCTCCCCTGGCGGATGACAGATACGTATGAAAGCGCTCTGCTTCTGCGAGGGTGCATTCATCGACGATGACCGTGACCGAGAGGTCAGGACGATCGCGTAACCAGGTCAACACCTCCACGGAAAGAACGTCGGCAAACGGCACGTACACGGCCGTGCTTGATGGTTCGGCAAACGTCTCCAGCACCACGCGGGTCTTGCCGACTCCGGTCCGGCCGTGAATCCTCAACGCTCTGCCGGAGGCTGCATCCTCGATCTGAGTTCGCATTGCGTCGCGCAGCGACTTGGTGGAGTCCGACCAGCAGTAGTCGACACCGTGCAGTTCATGCTGTGCCAGGAAGTCGCGCACACCCCAGAACGGCGAGAGCGGACGTCCTAACAAGTGCCAGAGAGCCGGGTATTTGGTTGCCCACTTGGCGATCTGGCTGGCCGAGCGAATCTTGAACGACGGGTTCGGCGTGATCTCCCGCAGAGCGGCGATCAGTTTGGCCTCCTGAGCGTCGTACTGTTCGGCGTTGACCTGCCGACCAAGCACGACGACGTAGGCGTAGCCGTTCAGAACGGCTTCCCGCACACGTTCCTTGCGCAGTTCCTCCTCGTAGCTTGGCCACGTGCTCTTTCCCGCCTTGGCCTGCCAGATCGAAGAGTCCGGAGGTAAGAACTCGTTGCCGTTGAACCCCGGAGCGCGAATCCGAGCATCAATCCCGCCGTCTTTGTCATGGATTCGATCCGAGGCCACGAGGACATCTACCGATAGACCCTCCTGCGAGACCTCAATTTCGACCAGCCTATTCACCAGCTCCTGTAGCCGATGCTCGTCCAGGGAGTCGATTTCCTCGGGCGTCACTTCGAAAGGGTGAGCCATTGCGTTTCCGTTCTTCGGTAGCTAGTCGAAATTCTAGCCGTGGCCGTGCTCCAACGGACACATTTGTCTGGTTGTTGAGCGAGCATGACGCTGATCATCAGATGCATCTGGCTACAGGGACCAGACTCTCGACAATAGCGCCCTCGACCGGCTGGCCAACGCCAGCTACTTGATCGTCACCGACGGCGAGCGCCGCCGCTAGCGTCTCTCGTCGCAGCGGTTCGTGCTCCAACACAAGGAGGTCGTTGAAGCGCCAACCGCACACGGAAGCACAACCGTCCACCGGTCGCCGACCTGGGACAATCACTCTGGCAATGACTGGCCCAACGACCCTGGCGAACGACACGCATGCTCGCGTTACGACGGAGGCGGGCAGGAACCTCCATGATGCGCGGCGGGCGTCAATTCAGGTCTCGGATGTCCGATCTGTCGGCCTGGTCCGCTTGCTGCGCTGCTTCCTCGGCTTCTTCTTGGCCGGCGGATCCTCTGGCGTCTTCGTCTCTTGCCGCTCTTGCTCGGCCTGGGCGGCCTCGCGCGCGAGCCGCTCGAGCTGCTCCAGCCGCTTCCGGCGTGCGGCTTGCTGGGCGGCGATGTCGTCGGCCGATGTCAGGTAGGCCTCGGCCGCCTTGCGAATCCGCGCGGCGACCTCGGGCGAGCCGCGCTGCGGTTCGCGCACGGTCATCGAGAACGCAGGCAGCGTGTCCACGCCGACGGAGGCGCGGACGTAGCAGTGGTGCCTGGGCTGTCCGACGAGGTCATCCTCCGACAATCGCTGGCGGCCCAGCTCCCAGGTCAACTCGCGCGCGTCCGGGCTGGAGACCTGGAAGACGGCGAGGCAGCCGATGTTGGCCAGGAGCGTGTCGCGCATCGTCGGCGAGAGCGCGTCCAGCTTGGACAGGCTCTGGGTGGCGAGCAGGAACGCCGCGCCGTACTTGCCCAGCTCAGAGAGCATCGACTCGAACTCGACCCCCGGGATGGTCTGCATCTCGTCGACCACGACGAGCGCGCCCCGGCGCTTGTCCTGGGGCAGCCGCTCCTGCTCGCGGATTGTGGAGTCGACCAGGTTGAGCACCGATGCGCCGACCAGGGCGGCCACGTCGCGCCCGACCGCGCCCTGCGCGGTGGAGACGAGCAGGATGCCGCCCTCGAGGATGGTCCGCCTGAGGTCGACGGTTGAGCGCGGCTGGCCGAGGATCGCCCGCGCCCGCTCCGAGGAGGCGTAGTAGGTCAGCCGGGTCTGGACCGGGGCCAGCGCCTCGGCCTGGTACTCGGTCCGCCAGCCGCCGAAGTCGCGCGCCCACCACTCAAGCAGGAAGGGGTCGCGGACTCTCTTGAGCACGTCCGAACGGAACGCCGTGTGCGAGAGCAGCTTGAGCGCGTCGAGGATCGTGTACTGCTCGTGCTCCTCGGTCGCCGGATGCTGGTTGGCCTCGTGCAGCGTCTTGACGGTCTGCTCCAGGATCGACTGCATCCGCGGTCCCCACTGCTCCCACAGGCCGCGGGCGACGCGCACGACCGAGTCGGCGGTCCGGTCGCGGTCGGAGAATACGCGCGTGTCGAGCAGGTTGACGCCGACCGCGCCGCGCTCGTCGGCCAGGTCGATCAGGCGGATGTCGGAGACCAGTTGCTTGGGCACCTGCTCCAGGATCTCCGAGACCAGGTCGGCGTGCGGGTCGACAACGACGATCGCGTCGGAGTCGCGGCCGGCCGCCTTCTCGCGCAGCTTGTGCGCCACGATGTGACGCATCAGGGTGGATTTGCCCATCCGCGTCCGGGCCACGTAGAGATGGTGACGGCGCAGGAGATCGTCGGGGAAGCGGACCTCGCGCGGCGTGTCGGCGGTCGTATCGCCGACCAGGGCGCCGTCGTGCAGGGCGTGGCGCGGGGGCAAGAGCACCTTGGCCCGGGCGCGCTCCAGCTCGTGCGTCTCGTCCGAGGGTCCGGGCGGGTGCCAGAGCGCCGCCGCCTCGCGCACGCCGAGCACGCTGGCGGAGCCGAACAGACCCGCCGGGGCCGGCTGCAGGACGACCGCCTGGGGCGGCAACGGGCGGACCTTGCCGCGCCGGAACTGGGCGCCTGCGGGATGGTCGTAGTGCGCGTAAGCCGCGGCGACCCGTTCCAACAGCTCGTGCGCCCGCGAGCGGCGCTGGTCGTCCGGCTGGTCCGGCTTGCGCGGCAGCACGGCGACGAGCTCGAGCTCGGCCAGGAAGGCCGAGCGTTCGACCTTCTCGCGGACGAGCTGCGGGTCGAAGACGCGGTTGCGGGAGCGGTTCCAGCGCGCCTTGAGCCAGCCGCCCCCGATCAGCGCGACGGCGGCCGCGGCGCAGAGGCCGGCCAGATTCCAGAGCTGGCCCGCCTCGAGCCAGTTGTAGCCCAGGGCGAAACCGCCGATGCCCAACACGCCCACGGTCAGGGCCAGGGGGTCGGGAGCGGCCTGCCGGGTCTCGCGGCCGGCGGCCGGCGGCTGCGGCGGCTGGCCCGAACGCTCGTAGAGCCGGGCCAGGTGCTGGCGCGACCAGCCGGGGCCGAGCGCGCGCAGCTTGAGCCGGGCGACCAGGCGTTCATCCGGCGCAGCCGCCCCGAGCGCGCCGACCAGGGCGAGCAGCGGGTCCGAGCCGGGATCGAGCAGGTCGCGGTCGCCGAACGTGCGCAGGGGCACGTAGTCGGGACCCGAGGCGCGCAGCGTCAGCGACCAGGCCTCCCCCCGCTCGTCAACCGCAAGCGGGTCCTCGGCCGCCGCCAGTTCACGCACCCGCGCCTGGGGATAGTGGGCCGCCACCTGGCTGCGCACCGCTTCGCTGCGGTGGCAGCGAACCATCAGCCCGACCCCGGCCTCGCCGGCGGCCAGCTCCAGCGAGAACGGTTCGGGCACGGCGATCGAGCCGAGCAGGTTCTCGACGCCCAGCAGCGTGCGCTCGCCCGTGCGCGGCGGCGTGACCTGGAGCAGCACGGGCGGGTCCGGTGCTGGGCGGCGGAAGGGGTTGGGCAGGGTTGGTTTCATGGTGGATTGGCTGTTCAGTGGCCGCAGGCCGTGGCAGTGCTCGCCGCTCAGGGGAGCGGGATCAGGACGGGCGCGCTGAGCAGCAGGAGGGCCAGCGCGGCCACTGAGCCGGCGAAGCCGCCGACCGCGGCGGCGAGGGCGACCCGCAGCTCCGCCTCCCGGCGCTGCCCGCTCCAGCCGCGGGAGACCAGGCCGGCCCAGAGCAGCGCCAGCACGGCCGCGCCGGCGGCGATTGCCGCGACGACGACCATCAGCTCGCTGAAGGCCTCGGCGGCGCCGACGGTCCCAGCGTGGTCGGCGGCGAAGGCAGCCAGGGTGACCCAGGCCGCAAATGCGAGGCAGCTCAGGGCCAGGTCGCGGACTCGGATCCAGGTCCGGCGGCCTGGACGCAGCCGATCGCGCCAGCCGCCGCGCTGCGGCGGCCAAGGCGTCCCGCCGAGTTCGTCGGCCGGATCGGGATTGCGGCCGGCCGGCAGGAAGAGCCAGATCAGGGCGCCTCGCTCGGGCTCGTCTTGGTGCAAGGGTTGTCTTGGTTGCATGGTGATGCTCCGTTCGAATGGGTGGTTATCTGCCGATGTGCAGCGGCTGAGCGTCAAGCCAGGCTGGTGGGGCCGGTAGGGCGGCGTCCGGTTCGACCAGCAGGTCGGCCGCGCCGAACGCGACCAGCGCGACCACGACGGCCGCGAGCGCGTACCGCATCGCCGCCCGGCCGCGCTGCTGTTGCTCCAGGTCGGCGGCCGCGTTCAGATAGAGCGTGGCGCCGTAGACGAAGAACCCGGCGCCCACGGCCCCGACCAGGCCGACCAACATGCCGGTGATGAGCGGGATGGACGGGATCAGTTCCAACATGAGAGTTGCTCCGTTCACAGGTATCGCGAGGTTGAAGGTCCCAAGGGGACCGGTGGTTCATCTGCTCACGGCCTTCCTCCATTCCTCCCGGAGCGGCCGCCGCGAACCGGGCGGTTCCTCGGACCGGCTCCTCTTCAGCACACCTGTGCTTATGAGTGGCACAGTCTTCCCTACTCGAGGTCGGATCGCAAGGGCGCGTGTGGGACCATGCGCGGGCAGATTCCGCACATCAGTGCTTGTTCTGTCGCGCAGGTTGCAGTTCCGGTGCCGGACCGTGGAGTTATCCACACGGTGCAGGACGGCGGCCGCGGAATCACCTGGGTGCGAGCGGTTCCCGCCAGTCCCAGCCGTCGGCCCCGCGCCAGGCCGCGCCCAAGGGGCCGAGGTCCGCGATCCGCTCGCGATCCGAGACCATGAGCGGCAGTTCGACCCGCGTCCGGGCCAGCTCGGCCCGGGCGACGGTAAGGAAGCGGTCGGCGGCCAGCGGGTCGTCGAACACCAGCCAGAGCTGGGGCCGGACGCCGTGATCGTCGGTCGGCCGCCTGGTCGCGAAGTAGCGCAGGTAGGGCGCGAGGCGGGTCCGCATCGTCTGCGGCCGGATTGCGCGTCGTTCCCACTCGAGGAAGGCCGGCCTCCGCTCGCCTTCAGCACGGAGCATGAAGAAGGCGTCGGGGTGGATCGAGCGCAGCACGCCCGCGGAGCGGAAGTAGCGCGAGGCGCGCTGCGGCGGGTCGAGCTGCAGCAGCTCGCAGCCGAAATCGCGGGCTTGCTCGGCCAGCGCCGCCGCGAAGCGATGCACGGCCGCGGTGTGACCGATGTGGCGCAGCAGCTGGCGCGAGCGGCGGCCGGGCACATCTCGCCAATGCGGCGCGCGCTCCGGTTCGATCGGCCCCGAGCTCCAGCGCCGCCGCGCCAGGTGCGGACTGGCGCGGTCGCGCCTGGCCAGCAGCGCCAGCGCCCGGTCGGTCGGCGTCAGCCTGCGTTGGCCCTCGACGCGGGCCTCGGCGACGAGCTCCAGCTCGCGCAGCGAGCCCGTGAGCTGCGAGACCCGGCGGCGGCCGACCCCCATCAACCCCTCCAGCTCGAGCGGCGCGAGCCAGGGCCAGTCGCCGACCAGGTCCAGGGCCCGCTTCTCGGCCGCTCCCAGCCGGCTGGACAGCGAAGCGTCGCTGTCCTCATCGGTGCTCACCGAGCGCGGCATCGAGCGGCGCGCGGGCGTCCTCTCGCGGCCCCATTCGCCCGGACCCGAGACGTAGCCGAGCATGTCCTCGAGGCTCAGCGCCGGCCCGCCCGCCCGCGCGATCCAGACCGCGTCATCGGCCGAGGCGGCCAGCGCGTGGCGTTCGAGCGCGAGGAAGCAGCCGAACGGCAGCCCGCGGGCGAGGCGGCGCAGCTGCCTCAGGCGCGTGTCGTCCGGGGCCAAGACCAGTGCGGCTGAATAGCCCGGCCCCTGACCCAGCCTCCGCATCCGCTGGGCGGTCGCCGAACGCTCGACCGTCCGGCCGATGCGGACGACGGCCAGCGTGCGGCCGTCGGCCAGCGCCACCCCGGCGTCGGCCGGCGACGCGCGGTACCAGCGCAGGCGCAGCGGGTAGGCGACCTCGGCGAGGCCCGAGGCGAGCCGGTAGCAGGCGCCGACCCCGTCCAGCCGGCGCAGGAGGCTGCGCCTCCACTGCTCGGAGACCGGCCAGGCCTGGAGCAACTCCGCGGGGCTGGCGCCCTGCTCTTGGGCGAGACGCGCCAGGCCGGCGGCCGTGATGAGGAACCGGCTCGTCCGGGGCAAGAGCACGGTCGCGTGCGGGATCGCTTCGACCAGACCGCGCCCGGACAGCGCCTCGACGTCCCGGTAGACGGAGGCGGCCGAGCGGCCCGAGAGCGCCGCCAGCTCGATCCGGTCGGCCAGTGGCGTCTGCGCCAGCTGCTCCAGCAGCTCGACCACGGCAGGGCTCAGATCGGACTCCATCGTTGTCTCCAGGACCACCGCACCGGCCACGGCGGATCGGCCCTCGTCGACCCGCCGCCGCTACAGGAACACATGTACTACGATGGCCCTAAGTCCGGGAGTTGTCCAGCAAATGTCCGGCGGTTGACCCCGGACCCGTGTACAGGAGAAGGCAGATGACAACTCTCGGACAGGTAGGTGCGGCGCCCGGTGTATTGCAGGGCGAACGGGGTTCTGGGGCGAGGGCGAGGCGGCTGGTTTCTGCGCGTCCCGGTTCTCACGCGGTCGGACAGCGGGAAGCGAGCGGCGGACAGTGAGTGACGGGGTACAGCCGGGTGGGGAGGACGTGGCCGGGGCCAACGGGGTGGGCTCTGACCCCGGGGGCGGGGAGGCGGCGGCCGGCGACCGGGCGGGGCGGCTGGGCGGCCTCCTACAGGACCTCCTGCGCAATCACGGGCGGCGGCGCACGGCGGAGTTGTTGGGCCTGAGCGAACGCACACTGCAGCGCCTGCAGGGGGTGGAGCGGGTGGAACGGGCGGAGGCGGGCGAGCAACTGAGCGAACAGTTCCTGCGGGCACTGGAGGACTACGAGGCAAAGCATGCGGGGTCGGAGGCGCTGTCCCCGCTGACCCCACTGACCACGGAGACGGCAGCGGAGCTGGCGCAACTGAGGCGGCGGGTGGACAGGCTGGAACGAGCCTTGCCCGAGAACATCGGCGACATCCACGGTATCCACGGGGCTGTGGACCGGCTTCAGGCTTCGGTCGAACAACTGCAGCAACAGCTGGCGTCGCTACAGAGGGGAGGGGACGACGGGGAGACGGTCGACTCAGTCGGATCGGCGGCACACGCTGGGACTCATGCGGGGACGAGCATCAGGAGCGCAGACCTCCCCCAGCGCCAGTACCCCGAACTGGTCACGCTCGAGGCGGAGCCAGGCGAGCGGCGCTTCTACGACCGGGCGACGCTGACGATCACCGCCTGGCGCCGGGCCAGGGCGAGACGGAGGCATGCCTCCAACACGCTCGGCAGGCTCGACACGCTCAACAGGCTCGACAGGCTCAGGGCCGACGAGCGGCTGCTGGAACTGGAGCTCGAACTGGTCGGCGAGCACGGACTGACCCTACCGCCCGCCGACCGCCCCTGGGACGGACTCAGGCGGCAGACCGAACTGCGGGTGATGCGGGAGGCGCTGGGACGGGTCAGGCGCGACCGGCGCCGGGCCCAGGTTGTGCACTGGGGCTTGCGGCTGCTGACCTTGGGGTTGTGGGGGCGCGATGGAGGCTGACAATCACCGTGCGCCGCGACACACCCGTGCCACTCGCGACGCGGAGCGCGCCACGGACGCGTAGAGTGGCGTGCTTACGAGTCGGAGCAGGGCGCGATCGAACTGGTTCTCTCGAGTTCAGTTCAATTCCGTGGGTGTTGTGTTGCCATCAGCCGGCTCGAACCGGACCGAGATCGTGCCCGGAACGTTGGTCGTCGCCCAGGCAGTAGCGCTGATTCGACTTCAAGACGGAAGTGGGGGCAATACGCGGTGAGAGGTTGTGGGAACTCTGGTCCTCTATCCCGCCAACAGCGACGTTAGCCCACGGACACCTCCGTAGAATGTCTGCTGGATGTCTCGACGCCGCCTAGGGGCACTGGTCGCAATCCTAGCGTTCGGCTGCTTTTGGGCGCTGCGCGCGCTGCTCGGGGGCAGTGACTCCGCCTCCGTCGTTCCCCAGGCATCGCCCACCCAGCCTGCTGAAGCCATTGATGAGCAGGTCATCCAGTTGGTGGAGCCGCGTGGCCTGGGCGGCAACCTCTCTCCCACCCGACTGCTGCGCAACTTGTATCCGTCGCTATGGAGAGCCGACGGGTACTGCTGGGAAGAGGGAACATCCGATCACGACGCCGCAAACGCGCAGGTTGACACCGGTCTCACGGACGGCGATGAACCCCCTGCCGATCTCTTGGCGTTGTTCGCAGGTCGGCTCCGCGGCTACCACGACTATGAGCACAGGTCATTCAACTCACGCCGCCTGCTGTTTCTGCATCAAGAGATGACCGCGACCAGCGCCGGTCGAGAGGGGCCTCAGGCCAGCGCCGTGAAGATCATTCGCATGGAGCGTCCGGACGGACGGCGATTCTGGGCCGTTGACGACTCTGCCACCGTCTATCCGTGCGACTAATCCTTGAACATTGACGGCACCAGCCTCTCGCCGATGATGATGGTCGTCAGATTCTTGCTGCCGCTCACGATGTCGAGCAAGATCGCAGAGTCCGCGACTAGAGCGTGCGCGCGGCACCGCCAATGGTCGGCCCGATCGGAGTGGGCAAGAGCTTCCTCGCACCGGTGCTTGGCTACGCCGCCGTGCGCGCCGGTCACACGGTCCGCTCCGCCCCGGCCGACCGCTGCTTCCGCGAGATGGCCCTGGCCCGCGCCGACCACGCCGTCGACAAGACCTTCCGCAGCTTCCTCGCGCCCGATCTGCTGATCCTCGACGCGACGACCTCGGCCTGCACCGGCTCGACCACCAGCAGTCGATCGACCTCTACGAACTAGTCATCGCCCGCCAGCGCACCGCCGGCTTCGTGATCACCTCCAACCACGCCGTCCGGGAATGGCTCCGCCTGTTCGACGACCCATCCGCACACTGATATCCAACCATCTGCCCGCCGCTGACCTAGCCAAATGTCTGTGGCAATGAGTGGTCAAGGGACGCTGGCTATCGACACTGACCAGGCGACCAATCCGGCCCCATATGCTGGGATTGCCGCCCGAGAGACCACTCAGGTTCGTGGCGGCCAAGCGTGACCAAAGGGGAATGACACCAATGACCGACCAGTTCGCCGACCAACTGCAGGTCGAACTCGACGGCATCCAGACCGAGCTGGACAGGCTCGACGCGAAGCGCCGGCTGATCGAGCAACTGCTGACCCTGGAGTCCGGCGCTGGTCCTGCCGCTCCGGTCGCCGCTGCAGCGGCCAGCGGTCGCGCTGCCCGCAGGCCGGCGCCGGCAGCCAAGCGCCCGCGCCGCCCGCGCGGCCTCATCACGGGCAAGATCCGCGAGTTCCTCGCGGGTCGGCGCGAGCCTGCGCATGGGACCGAGATCCTCGCCTACCTCGAGCGTGCAGACGCGGCCCCGCTCTCTGCCAAGCCGATGGCGACCCTGCAGTCCGCGTTGCAGCGGCTGAAGGAACAGGGCGAGGTCGAGAACATGGGCCGCAACCGCTGGCGGCTGCGGCTAGCCGAGGCTGAGGCGTCTGCTCCGGCGGCTCCGCCTTCGGCAGCCCCATCATCCCCGGCCGCCGGTCCGCCGGTGGTCACCTCGACCACGAGGTTCGGCGCGCGCCCCGGTGAAGCGCAATGATCACGACCTCAGCACGCGAGCCGTCGACCGGCGCGACTGCGCGCAGCTAGCCTTCATCCGCTTCGGCCAGCCGGGCGAGCAGCCAGAGCTTGCAGCTCTCGCACCAGAAGAGACAGCGCCGCTCCTCGGGATCGGCGCGGGACTCGACCACGCGCTGCAAGAGCACCAGGTGGCCGGCGTGCCCCCAGGCGTCCAGGTCGGCGGCCAGGCCGCCGCGGGCGTGTACCAGCGCTGCTGGTTGGACCGATGCATCCGCTTCCAGCCGCCGGGCGGGTCTCGACTTGTGATCGTTCTGCCTCATCCGCTGCACCTCCGGGCGGCACGATACCGCCCGCAGCCGCTTCGAACTGCATGCCGAGTGTCGCGAGCATGCCATCAGCCGGTCGGCCGGCCCAGCGGAAACCCCGCTCCAGATCTTGCCCCCGGCAAGGCGTGCCACGCTCTGGCCCGCAGCCGCCGCGCTCTGTCCTATCGGACTCGCGGTTGGTCCAGCACCAGCAGCTGGGCGACGTGGCAGCTCTCGCACCAGAACCAGCAGGTCAGGGCGCCAGAGCCGGGCGACCGCTGAACGCGCTCCAGCATTAGCTCGTAACCCTCGTGTCCCCAGCCATTCAGCTCGCGCTGGGCTTCGCGGGCCAAGCCCTGCGCCCGCCCCTGGGCCGCCGAGAGTTGAGGCTGTGCACGCTCAAGCGCACCGGCCAGCTGCTCGACCGTCGGCATCGGTCGCTCCCGTCTGCCCTGTGCCGACGATAGCCAACGAGGATCCGCGGTCGCGCGGGGCACCAGTGTTATCCACAACACAGACTGGGCCGCGCGGGCAAACTCGACGCCCGCGCCCTGTTCGCATCGCTCCCGGGGGAGTACTACTGGAAATGGTTTCCGGCTTTCGCCAGCTCTTCCTCCTGAGAAAGCTGGCGGGTTCGTCCCCGACCCGGAACCGCGCCTCGGGATCAGAGCCTTGCTCTCCTGGGGAACGGCGCCACTGAGGGACAAGCGCTCTCCGCAGCGCGAACCGGTCCAGTGATCGAGCCTTGCTCTCCTCGGACCGATTTCGAGACGCGGAACGACCCGGACGGCGGCCGCCAATCCGCAGAGCGCCCGCCGGCCACGGAATCGACACCTGACCGAACCGCTCCAGTGGCAGTTCGGTCGCTTCGTGTCCCGCGCCTGGCTCGAACACGATGGATTGAGCACGTTTGCTCTCCCGAGCGCTTCGGCCGAACTGCCCAACCCCCTCTTCACCGCTCTCCGACTCCCGCCGGTCCCGGCACCCGACCGCGGGCGGAGTGCGTCCATCACCTCGTTTCACCCGTCAACCGCGAAGATCTGCGCGCTCGATGCCGGCGCCGGTCGCCAGCCACCCACAGCTATCCCCACCCACCGAACACCGGAACACGAAGGGAGTTTCCGATGGAGAACGTCAAGCAACCCAGCACACGAGGCCGCTATGTCGGCCCCTCGGCCGCCCGGATCGGCGAGCTGATAGCACCTGCTCAGCGGGTCAGGTTTGAGCGCGGCTGGTTCTGGACCGCCGCCCTCTGCCACGAATCGGATCAGGACCAGTTGGCCTTCCGCCAGCGGCCGGACGGCGATGGGATCGACGTCCGCTGCAAGTCCGCCGGCTGCCCGCGCGAGGAGATCATCCGCTCGCTGGAGCAGGCGGCAGGCGAGTCGATCTGGTCTGCCTACACGACCGAGCCTCGGCCATCGGCGGCGAGACAACCGCAGGTCGGCGAGACCGATGGCCCGGACCGGACAGGCAGGACCGGCGGACGCTCATGGCGACTCGCCCTGGCGCCGTTCGCCGTGCTCCTGCTGGCCGCGCCGCTGGTCTTCGGCCACGGCCTCGAGGTCGCGGCGCTGAACGCCTTCGGTCTCGGCTGGGCGGGTTGGCTCGGGCATCGCGTGCTGGTCAACCGCGGACGCACGGCCGCGAAGGGAGGCCGAGCGCGCTAGACCATCCACGTCCCATCCAAGCCCCATCCAAGCCAGGCGAAGGGCCGTCTCTCCGGAGGCGGCCCTTCTTCGTTGCCCCGGGGCAACGACATCCAACCCGCAGTCCGACGTCCTCAACGAAAGGAGACCCCCATGACTGCAGCAGCCACGACCGCCCCGATGACCGCTCCCCGGCCCACGCTCGAGGAGCTGGTCGACCGGATCATCGACGCCGTGTTCGGCCCCGAGGACACGGCCCAGCCGACGACTACCCCGGCTCGGGGGATTCACGAGGCGCGCCGCCTGAGACGGGCCGGCGACCTCGACCAGGCGCTCGGCATCTTCGCCGAGTTGGACCTGGCCGGCGCCACCGACCGTGAGCGGCGCTGGGCCTACAGCGAGTTCATCGACCTGGCCCGCCGCCGCTATCGCGACGACGATGCGTCGGTCTACCGCCCCGGCACGGGCCGCGCCGCCGTTCTCACCCCCTGTGCCGAAGGCGACGACCGGACGCTCGAAGTCCGCGCCGTCCTGGACATGCGCTGGCGGCCGGGCAAGCTCGCCTCGCGGCGCAGCCTCGGGGGGCTGAGGCCGCTCGCCAAGGGCGGTGCGCGGTGAGCGCCGCACCGGCCTCGGTCGGCACGGTCGACATCGCCGCGCTCAAGCGACGCCACCCGCTGGGCGACGTGGTCGAGGCCGCCGGCGTCGAGCTGCGCGGGCGGGGCCGCGTCCGCCAGGGCCTCTGTCCCTTCCACGAGGAGACCGAGGGCAGCTTCACCGTCTACGCCGACACGCAGAAGTTCTACTGCTTCGGTTGCGGCCTGGGCGGGGACGTGCTGGACTTCGTCCAGCACACCGAGGGCGTCGACCTGCCGGAGGCGATCCGCCGGTTGGATGCGTCGCCTGCGAGCGCGGCGGCCAGGGTTACCCCGGCTCAATCCCCGAGCGGGCCGCCGCCCGCGCCGACGGTGAGAGACCCGGCGCTGCTCTCGGCGGCGATGCGCTGCTACCAGCGCCAACTCAGGCTCAGCGAGGATGCCCAGGCCTATCTCGCTTCGCGCGGCATCAATGCCGAGGCCGTCCGACGACTAGGCCTGGGCTACGCCAGCGGCCGCGGACTGCGCGAGTGGCTCGTGCAGGCGGGCTTCGACGACCGGCGGATCCTCTCGGGCGGCCTCACGAGCGAGGGTCTCGAGCGCTTCCGCGGGATGATCGTCGTCCCCGACCTGCTCGATGGATGCGTCCACTGGCTCGCCGGGCGAGCTGTGTGGCCCGTGGTTCAGCCGCGGTTCCAGGCCTTGCCAGGCCCCAAGCCGGTGCTCGGACTCTCGCGGCTGCCCGCTCCCGCGTCATGGATCGTGGTCGCCGAGGGGCTGTTCGACTGGCTCCTGCTGAGCGCCTGGGACCTGCCCGCGGCCTGCGCGCTGGGAACCCAGGGGATGGACCGGCTGGCTTCCGCTCTACAGGGACAGCCCCGCGTGTTCCTCGCCTTCGACGCCGACGAGGCCGGCTCGGAAGCCGCGCACCAACTCGGCGGACTGCTCGGTCCGCACTGCGCCCGCGTCGTGACGCTGCCCGACGACATCGGTGATGTCGCCGAGCTGGGCCCACGCCCGGACGGGCGAGTTCAGTTTCTCAACGCCCTGCAGCGCGCAGCCCAGGCGGGACGCCCGTAGCTCGCACTCGGCGGCACGTCCGCCGACACCACCCGCCAACCACCACCACTCACCGAACGGAGGGCCGGACTATGGCCCCTGACCGACCGTGCCCCCGCATCAAGTGCGGGACAAGTTGCGCACGGCGCACGGCCGCCTGTCTCGGCGGCCGCAATCACCCGAACCGACCACTTGAACAGGAGCACGAGATGAACCACAACGGAAACGGGACTGCCACGGCGGTCCGGCGCAGCCCGAACGGCCGCGCCCCAACCCAATCCACGAACGGCAACGGGAACGGCTCGCATGCGCAGCGCAACCAGCCGACGAGCGTTGGCCACAACCCCGCGCCCCCTGCGCCGGAGGCGCTGCACTGGGACGCGCTCGCGCCGCGCGTCACCGAGGCGCTGGCCCAGCCGCTCGACCCGCAGCTGGTCTCCCAGCGCAAGGGTCGTAAGGGGCGGATGTTCGACTACATCGAGGGTCACACCGCGATCGACCAGGCCAACAAGATCTTCGGATTTGGGGGCTGGGGCTACGAGCTGGTCGGCGACGTGACGCTGCGCCGGATCGAGCGGATCGATTCGCGCACGGGCGAGGTCACCGGCAGCGACGCCTACTCGGCGATTGTCCGGGTCACCGTTCCCGGCGCGCCCGCGAGAACCGATGTCGGCTTCCAGCCGGTCACGGACGAGACCCCCGAGGGCCACGAGACCGCGTACAAGGGAGCGGTCACCGACGCGCTCAAGCGCGCCCTGCGCAGCTTCGGCGACCGCTTCGGCAACGGCCTCTACGGCGACCCGCCGACGACTGCGCGCCATGAGCGCGCACCTGAGCCGGACTCACGACCTCGACCGCAGCCGGCAGCGGAACACGGTACAGCACAGCCACCCCGACGCCGGGTCGTGCAACCGGCTGCGCCGATGGAGGACGACCAGCGCGACGCGGCCAACATGCGCGCCCAGCTGATCGAGTTGAGCCGGGAGCAGGGCTTCACCGAGGAGCAGGTCCGCTCGGCCGTCCAGGCCAAGACTGGCCACGCGCTGGAAGACCTCGGCTCGGCCGAACTCAACCCGCTGATCGCCTCGGCCGCCGACAAGCTCGAACGCCGCCGCCAGGGAGAGCATGGCTGAAGCGCCCTGCTCTCCCTTACCGGACTTTTGAAAGGAGTCGACATGACCACCACCGCATCCACGTCTTCGGACGTGTTCAACCGGCCCGCCGCCCGCTTCACGGACGGCGGGCTCGAGATCCGCGCCTCGGCCCTGGGCCAGTGCCGCCGCGCGCTCTGGTACACGGCCACCGAGCAGCCGTTCACCAATCCACCCGAGTCCGAGTCGTTGACCCTGCTCGAGGCGGGCAACGCGCTCGAACCGGTCGTCGTCCGCGCCATGCGCCGCGCCGGCTGGAGCGTGACTCCCGCCGACCGCGACGATCCTCAATCTGTCACGGTCGAGGCCAGCCCAGGATTGACCGTGACCGGCCATCCCGACGCCACTGGCTGTCCTCCTTCCGAGGGAGGAGCGGCCGCAGCCGTCGAGCAATTCCTGTTCGGCGACGCGGAACCGAACACGCCAACCGAGGACATCGTGATCGAGGTCAAGACGCGCGGACCGGAGGCGTTCAAGCGCTGGCAGACGCTGGGCGCCGAACGCAGCCATCCCGAGTCGGTCGCGCAGGCGGCCTGCTACTCGCTGGGCCTCTATGGCGAATGCCGCGACGTGGTGATCGCCACGCTCGACACGGGCTCGCGCACCTGGGATTACGAAGTGATCCCGGCCGCACGGGCGGAACGCGCCTGGCGGAACGCCACCGGACGCCTGGAAGAGCTGGCTCAGCACCACGCGCTCAACGGGCCGGACCACGAGGCGTTGCCTGAACGCGACTTCACCGCCTCGGACTGGCAGTGCAAGCGCTGCCCCTACCTCAACCGCTGCCAGCCTGGCGGAGCGGGCGTGGCTCAAGACGACGCCGAACCGGCCGACCCGGTCTCGGACGAACAGGCGCGAGCCGCGCTGCGCGAGTACGAGCAGGCCCAGGGCCGGATCAAGTCGCTCGAAGCGGACAAGCGCGGCGCGCTCAAGACGCTCCAGCACTGGCTCCTAGGGAAAGGAGAATCCAAGGCCAGGCTGGAGGGTTCGGCCAAGACGCGCACGGTCGGCATGGTCCAGAGCCGCCGCTACTCGGTCGACCACACGCGGCTCAACGCGCTGCTCGAACCCGAACAGCGGGCCGAGATCGTGACCGAGAACGTCAGCGAGTACCTCCGGGTCAGCTGACCCATCAACCCTTGGCATCGACGCCCGACCGACCGGGCGCACACGGGCCCGCGCTCCCAATCGGGACGCGGGCCCGCCTCGTCTAGCCGGCGCGGACGTTCCGCGCCGCCACACGCTCTCTGAAAGGAGCAACACCAATGTCACGCACCATCAACCGAGTCGAACTGCTGGGCCGGGTCGGCAGCGATCCCGAGCTGCGCCGCACCCAGAACGGGACGGCCGTCGTCCAGCTCAGGCTGGCGACCGACCGCCGCCAGAACGGGGAGGGCGAGAGCCAGACCGACTGGCACACGGTCGTCTGCTGGGCCAAGCAGGCCGAGGCCGTGGCCGAGTACGTCCGCACGGGCGAGCGCGTCTACGTCTCGGGCCGGCTGCAGCAGCAGAGCTGGGAGACCGACGCGGGCGAGCGCCGGAGCCGCACCGAGATCCACGCTCACGAGGTGATCTTCCTCGGTACGGGCGCCGGGAACGGCAACGGTCGCAGCAGCGGCGGCGAGGGCGATCAGCCCTTCTAACCACTCACGGATCCACGACGCCTCACATCGAGGCGCGCCACGGGACCGGTCTTCACTTCCCGGAGGCCGGACCCGCTTCGTTTCGCGGGCGCGGGAGTTCCGCGCCACACACGCTCTCTGAAAGGAGCACATCCGATGTCACGCACGATCAACCGAGTCGAGCTGCTGGGCCGGGTCGGCAGCGACCCCGAGCTGCGTCAGACCCAGGGCGGCACCGCCGTCGTCCAGCTCAGGCTGGCGACCGACCGCCGCCGAGAGAACGGGAACGACGAGACCGACTGGCACACGGTCGTCTGCTGGGCCAAGCAGGCTGAGGCCGTGGCCGGGTACGTCCGCAAGGGCGAACGTGTCTACGTCTCGGGCCGGCTGCAGCAACAGAGCTGGGAGACCGACGCGGGCGAGCGCCGCAGCCGCACCGAGGTCCACGCCTCCGAGGTGATCTTCCTCGGCTCGGGCAACGGGCAGGGCAACGCTCGCAACGCCGACAGCGACGGCGACCAGCCCTTCTAGCCAGCCATCGTTCGGCGACGCCTCCTTCGAGGCGCTTCACGGGGCCGCGATCCCTCACGGGACGCGGCCCCGCTTCGCATCCCACGCACAGAGAAAGGACTCCGAGATGACCACTGCCAACCATTCTCCCTCGATCCCGTCCACCGACGACCCGGAGCGCCAGGCGCTGCTGGACGCGCTGCGCCAGAACCTGCACGTGCTGGGTGAACTCGCGATCCGCTACGAGGTCGAGACCCGGCCCGAGCGCCCCCCGGACATGCCCATCATCTACCGGCCCGAGACGGTCGTCGACCTGCTCTCGGACGAGATGAGCGGCCTGGCCCAGGAACAGGTGCGGGTGCTGCTGCTCGACCGCAAGAATCGCGTCGTCGGTCAGCGCACCATCTACCAGGGCAACGGCTACGCGGCGCTGGTCCGCCCGGCCGAGGTCTTCCGGCCCGCCGTTGTCGAAGCCGCACCGCACATCGTGCTTGTGCACAATCATCCGAGCGGAGACCCGGAACCGAGCCGCGACGACATCAAGCTCTCCAAGGATCTGGCCGAAGTCGGCGATCTCCTGGGCATCGAGCTGCTCGATCACGTCGTGATCGGCGCGGACGGCTGGGTCTCGATCAAGACCGAGGGGCTGTTCTAGGCCGCTCACCCCATCCCTCTCATCTTCCGGAAAGGACGAGCGATGCTCGACACCCCTAACACGTCTCCTGACGGAGACAACCCCGCATCAAGTGCGGGGCAGGCCACCCAGCTCTACACGATCACAGCGGGCGGCTTCTCCGCCACCTGCGACGCCTTCGCCTCCGACCCCGAGCAGAACCAGCTCTGGTTCGTCTCCATGGTCGGCGCCCAGACCTCGCTCAAGGCGATCTGGGCGGCCTTGCTCAACTCGCCGCCCTCGCCCGCCTTCCTGATCAAGGGCGCCGTGGACGAGCTGCACGAGGGCGGCTACGAACGCTGCCAGATCCCCGAGGCCAGCATCGGCACCTGGAAGACGAAGATCGCCCGGCTGCCCCAGGCCGGCGCGTATCACGCCATGGTGTTCACGCAAATGGCCGAGCTCTCGTTCGAGCGCGACGCCTTCCTGCTGCTGACGCCGGACGCCCGAGAAGCGCCGGCGCTGCACCTGCGCTTCCTCAACCAGCGCACCGAGCTGCCCATTCACCGCAGCTGGGCCGACTGGCTCTGGGAGCAGGGGCTTGAGAACGAGGCGATCCGGCCGCTTAAGTCGGAGGGTCTGCACGCCTGGTACTGCCACCACGACCCTCAGCAGTTGGAGAGCGAGCTCTCGGCCGCCGTCAGGTACGGCGCGCTCGGGCTGCCGCGCCAGCTTAACGGAGCCGCGGCATGAGCCAGCGCTACGTCACGGTCACGGTCGAGACCCGCGCCTCGGAGGACGACGTCCTGGGCGAGGAGATCACGGCCATCTACAACCTCGACCTTGAGGAAGACGCCGACTACATCGACGGACAAGTGCACGAGGACCTGCACGACCACCTGCTCAACCTGCTTGAGCAGTACGGCGGAGGCGACGCATGACCACGCCGGACATCGGCTTCGAACAGGTCGAGCTAGCCACCGGCAACGACATCGCGGTCTTCTTCGACCGAGCCAACGACGAGGCCGTCGTCTTCGCCTTCTTATCGGAGGAAGACGACGCGATCGGCGCCGCGATCACGCTTGCCTACACCACGGTCGAGCGAGCGCTGGCGCTAATCCAGGCGTTCCGAAACCTGGAGGCGAACGGATGACTGCAATCCCAACCGACAACGAGATCATCGTCACGGTCCGGGTCGGTCTGGACGAGACCACCCGCTGGTGGCTCCAGCGGCCGCAGTCCGACTGGCAGATCGCCCAGATCGCGGAAGACGTCGAAGACCACCTGATCACCCTCATTGAGGGCCAACGAAAGGAAGACACCGAATGAGACTCGGAGGCCAACTCAAGGGCGGCTACTACCCCACGCCGCCGCGCGTGGTAGACCACATCCGCTCGCTGCTGTTCGCGCCGATCCGCTACGGCCGCAACCGGAACGACATCGTCCGGCTGCTGGACCCCTGCTGCGGCCCGGGCGACGCGCTCAGGCAGCTGGCGGAATCGATCAACCGCCACGTGACGGTCGAGACCTACGGCGTCGAACTGCACGAGGAACGAGCGCAAGAGGCGGCGGAGGAACTCGACTACGCGCTGTCCAGCGACCTATTCCGCTGCTCGATCGCCAACCGCACGTTCAACCTGCTCTGGCTCAACCCGCCCTACGACTGGGACCGCGAGGACAAGCGGGTCGAGCAGGCGTTTCTCACGCAGTGCTCGAGGTACCTGGAGCCGGACGGCGTGCTGGTCTACATCATCCCCCGCGCCCAGATCGCGACCTCGGCCCGCTTCCTGACGACCAACTACCGCAGTGTGCGGGCCTGGGCCTTCCCCGAGCCCGAGGTCGAGCAGTTCGACCAGGTCGTCGTGCTGGGCGTGCGCAAGCCGCAGCCGCGGCCCGACGCGCGGGCCATGCGCGACCTAGTCGCGAGCATCGACGACCTCTCGCCGCTCGGCCACGGTCTGACGCCGGAGTACGACATCACCATGTCGCAGCCGGGTCCGGTGATGTTCACCACACGGGTGATCGACTTCACCAAGGCGGTCGCCGAGGCGCGCAAACGCGGGCTCTGGACCCAGGACGAGATCACGGAAGCGTTCTGGCCGCCGACCGATCTGACCGCACGCCCGCTGATGCCCCTGCGCAAGGGGCACCTCGCGATGTTGGTCGCGGCCGGCTTCCTCGACAACCTCGAACTGGAGACGACGGAGTCGCGTGTGCTGGTGAAGGGCCAGACCAAGAAGGAGATGGTCCTGGTCGAGGAGGGCGAGACGCACGACGTCTACCGCGAACAGCTGCGCACCAGCGTGGTCACGCTCGACCTCGACTCGGGCCGGATCGAACGGATCGAGGCGTAACGGCCCAGTCAGGCCGCTTTCGCCAACCGATCCCCAACACAACCCTGCGGCAGATAGCCGCTGAGACACAACCGGAAAGGAACCGATGACCACCGAGACCACCAACCGACCCGACTACCAACCCTACACGGACTGGCACTGCGACCACCACCGGGACGAGACCTACGCCGGTCCCGTCCTCCACGTCCTCATCGACGAGAGCGAGACCACCGCGACCCCGCTCTGCGCCGACTGCGTTCAGCGCCTGCTGCTCACCTTCGCCGCGCAGCAGGAAGCCGAGGCCGACCGGCGCCCGCGTTCGTTCGAGGTGCTGACCATCGCCGCCTACATCGAGGCGCTCCGGGGCCTGCCGCCGATCGGCTGTCCCTGGCCCGGTTACGGCGAGGACGAGACTGGAGCACTAGCCCCCTCGACCGACGAGCAGTGCGACCACCACTTTTATCTCCCGGCGCGCCCCACCCACGAGCAGCTGGCCTCGCTCGTCGAGGACGCCATGGGGCACGCCTGCGCACACCCGCGCGAGCACCGCGAGTTCTAATCATCTGTCCGGGCACACCCCGGGCAGGAACAGGAGACCACCATGCCCCGACTCAGAGTCCACTACGCCTGCGACCGCTGCGGGCACACGTCCACGGCCGAGTACTTCGACTATCGCTACCACGAGACCGAGGTCGTCCGCATGCCCTGCGGCGGCTGCGGCTTCATGACCGAGCACACGCCCCAGAACGCTGAGCGGATCACGGACGACGACCGCTGAGCGAATCAGCATCCCACCGAACCAAGCGAGCGGGCGAGGGGCGTAACCCCTCGCCCGATCTAGTCAGATTTGGAGAACCTGACATGACCCAGACTACCCAGTGCGGCTTCTGCCGCGAGACCTACGAGGCCGGAGAGCAGACCTATACGCCCGACGCCTTGGCGGCGCCGCTCAACCAGTGCGCGGCCTGCGCACGCCAGGAAGCGCGAGGCGCCCGCGAGCGCGAGTACCCGATGTTCGACCCGCCGACGACCGATCGCGCGGCGGTCGAGCGCCAGGTGCTGGCCGAGAGCACGGCCCCGGACGGCCGCTACGTCGAGCACTGGCGGCCCGACGACCGGGTCGAGCTGCTCGACTGGCAGCCAGACGACCGAGTCTGGCTGGTGAGCGATGCCTGAGCCGAGTCCAGCGCCGCCCGACCTCGACGCCTACGTCAGATTGGGCGATGTCGTCACCGAGCTGTTCGAGCTTGAGCTGCTGCACACGGACGACGTGATCGACCGCGACACCGCGCGGCTGCTGGCTGAGCGGCTCACCACGGCCGCGCCAGAACGGCAGCTGCCGCTCCGGCTCACCGCCTAGTCCATATCTCAACCACTCAACCGCCCGACCCGCCGGCTGTGCGCTGCGCGGGTCGGGCTGGAACGGAACCCGAACCATGAACCCCTGGATGAACGAGCAAGGCTGCCACATCTACTTCGACCGGATCACACCGATCAACGAGCACGGCCAAGACGCCGCCGAGCCCACCTACCGCTACTGGTGCGCCGCCTGCGGCCGCGACCACGACGAGTACGAGGACCTTGCCGACTGCGTCCGAGACGCGCGCCGGCACATCGAGGAGTAATCCCCCATGACCGAGTGGAGCAACGAACACGGCTGCGAGATCTTCTTCGAGGAACTCGTCGCCATCGATGAACACGGAGAGCGGACCGCGGGCAGCACCTTCAGCTGGTGGTGCCGCTGCGGTCTCAACCGCGACGAGTACGAACGACTGGCCGACTGCGTCCACGCGGCGCGGGCCCACATCGAGGAGGAGCCCCAACCATGAACCTGTCCGAGTTTATCGACACCTACCGCGAGGCGATCACCAAGCGAATCGTCCACAGCTACCCGCCCCGCTACCGGCCCCAGGCGGACGACCGCCCGTTGCCCCAACTCAAGCGCCGACCGATGGGCGCCCAGGAGACCGCGATCCGCGGGGCTGCCCTGAGCCTCACCGAACAGCGCGGCACGACCGTGGTCGGCGAGATGGGCGTGGGCAAGACGTTCATCGCCATCGCCGCCGCCCAGCTGGCCGGCTTCCGACGCGTCCTGGTGCTTTGTCCCCCGCACCTGGTGGGCAAATGGCAGCGCGAGATCGAGGAGACGATCCCGCTGGTCCGCACCGGGATCGCCGATTCGATCACCGACCTGGAGCAACTGCGCCGCAAGGAAGGCACAGGACCGCAGTACGTGGTCATGTCGCACTCACGCGCGAAGCTGGGCCACCGCTTCCGCCCCGCCTACTGGATGCGGCGGCTGCGGGACGAGGACGGCCAGCCCGTCCGTAACGAGGAGACCGGCGAGTTCGTCATGACCCCGGCCTGCCCCGACTGCACCGAGCAGATTGTGGACGCGGAAGGCGTCCCCGTCACACACCGGCAGTTGGACAAGAAACGTCACAACTGCCCCGGGTGCGGGACGCCCCTGTGGACGGCCGAGGCGCGGCCGGTCGAGACCGAGACGAGCGGCGACAACGCCGGCCTTGTGGCGCGCCGGACGCCCGGCCAGGGGCCGCGCAAGTACCCGCTGGCCGACTACGTCAAGCAGCACATGCGCGGCTACTTCGACCTGCTGATTGTGGACGAGGTCCATGAGCACAAGGGGAGAGGTTCCGCCCAGGGCCTCTCGGCCGGTATCCTGGCCGACGCCTGCGGCAAGTCGCTCAGCCTGAGCGGCACGCTCATGGGCGGCTACGCCTCGACCCTCTTCCACCTGCTCTACCGGTTCTCGCCCGAGATCCGCTCGGAGTTCGGCCGCTCGGACGAGCGCAAGTGGGTTGAGCGCTACGGCTTCCTCGAACAGCGGGTGCGCCATGACCGCGACGACGATCCGACCGAGGACGGCTCGGTCTCGCGGCGGCGCAGCTACCGCAAGCAGGAGAAGGAGCGGCCGGGGATGGCGCCGGCGGCGCTGTTCCACCTGATAGGCCACTCCTTGTTCCTCAGGCTCGCCGATGTGGCCTCGGAGCTGCCGCCCTACGTTGAGCAGATCCAGGTTGCGAGCATGGACACCGAGGAGGACATCCACGGGCTCTCGCAGGCCTCCGCCTACCGCATCCTCGCCACCGACCTCAAGCGGGCCCTGCTGCGCGCGATCGAGCGCGGCTCTCAGCGGTTGCTCTCGACCTACCTGCAGGCGCTCCTGGCCTCTCCCGAGGGTTGCACCCGGGGCGAGTCGGTGTTCGACCCGGACACCGGCGAGTTGATCGTCCAGTTGCCGCCGCTCGACGCTGAACGCGTCTACCCCAAGGAGCAGCAGCTGATCGACCTGGTCGCGCAGGAACGTCTGGCCGGGCGGCGGGTGCTGGTCTATGCGACCCACACCGGGACGCGCGACATCACGGGACGCCTGGAGACCCTGCTCACCCGGCACGGATTCAAGACGGCGGTGATGAAGGCCGACCGGGTCCAGCCCAAGCAGCGCGAGGCCTGGGTCGCCAAGCGGGTCGAAGAGGGCGTCGACGTGCTCATCTGCCACCCCCGCCTGGTCCAGACCGGGCTCGACCTGATTCAGTTTCCAACCGTGGTCTGGTACGAAACCGACTACTCGGTCTACACCATGCGCCAGGCCTCGCGCCGCTCCTGGCGAATCGGCCAGCACCGGCCGGTCAAGGTCGTGTTCATGGCTTACCGGAACACGCTCCAAGCCGATGCCCTCAAGCTCGTCGCGCAGAAGCTGCAGTCATCGCTCGCGGTCGAGGGCGACCTGCCCGAGGACGGGCTCGCCGCCTACGGCGACACCGGCGACGACCTGATGATGGCCCTGGCCCGCAAGCTCGTCTCGGGAGAGACCGACGACGCGGAAGTCGAGGACATCTTCCGGCAAGCACAGCAGGTCGTGGCCGAGGCTGACCACTTGCTGGTCGACGCGGACTGGGAGCGAGCGGAGCCGGCGGCCGAACCGCTGTCCCTTTCGCCTCCCTCAGACCGGCAGGACTCATCAGCGGTCGAGATGGTCCCTTGCGGCGGACATCACGGTCAGGACGAGCAGCAGACGCTGTTCAGCTGGGCCGAGTTCCTGGCCGAACGGCCTGAGGAGTCGAAGCCTCGCGGACGCCACCCGCGACCCTCGGGTCCGTCGCTGTTCGACTGGGCCCTGGAGCGTGAGCAGCAAGCGGGGTTGCTAGCCGCCGGCGGTTAGCAACGCGGCAAGGCCGTCACACGACGCGTGTGTGGCGGCCTTGCCGTGGCTCCGTCTGCAAGCGCTTTTTTCGTGCCTGCGAAAGGGGAGAATCTCTCACTGCATTGTATGAGGATCAGGCAAATCCTCTCGCACGACGCATTGAACGATCGCCCCAGGCAGAAGATGGTGACGCATAGCCGTTCGAATGGCAGTGCGATGCGTGCAGTCGTCGCTTCGCCGGTCGCACCCCTACGCCCGCACCCGTCGCTACGGCTCGACGATACGAAAGGGAACTTAGTAGTTGACTCCGCTCGTCTAGCGTATGCCGAGGCGGATGATCTCGAGTACCACTCGCTCTGCGGCAGAGTCTTTCCACAAGTCGTCGGTCTCAGAGAATGCCTGAACCAGATCGACCAGCTGACTGGTCAAGTGGTAGGTGATTCGCCCCTGTGCGTCCTCCGGCCGAGCAGCGATCATTGGACCCCGCAGGCGAATAAAGGCGGCGACCGGTACAGTGATCGTCGGCTCGTCGCACACCTGATACCGGGCGCTGCAGGCCTTCATTGCGGTCAGGAGACCGTCGATCGCCAAGCGAATCTCTCCACCCAACTCGTACTCGGAGATGTCCCGATCCCAGGGTTCCTCCAGCTCGAAGGCGGCCATCTCCCGCCGAGACATCACAGACCGCAGATCTTCTGCTGCCGCTTCCACTTCGCTATCCAGCCTGCTCTCCAAGTCATCCGCCGCCTTGAGTATGTGGTCGCAGGCCGGATCCAAGTCCTCGTGAATCTCGAAGTTGTTGCACAGCAACAGCATGCGCTCCAAGGCGACCACGCCCTTCGCCAGCTGGATCGGGTCACCGCCCCAATCGGCGATCGCGGGCACTTCCTCAAGTAGCATCGTGAGCCGAACCGCGCTGTGCTCGCGGTTGCCGATCTCGAACTCGCCGGCCGGACCCGATTCTGCGTGCACGAGGAAATACCAACCCGCGATGGCGGCGGAGACCGCGGCCAGAATGGCGAGCGCGATCCAAATGCGGCTCTCCGATCTCAGCCTGAACACGATTGCCCCTTACTAGGCCGAGCTGGATCGTTGCCATGCGAAGTCAACCCGTGAAATCGCCGAGAAGGGGATCCAAGCCGGAACGCTCCCGCCTGTTTCGACGACCTCACATCGCCGGATTAGACTCCGAGCGGGCTGTACAGTACGGCAATTCGTGATCGGGAGCCACTGTCAGCGCATGCACAGCAATGACAACGCCCCCTGCCGAAGCGGAGGCGTCTGGGTCGGCTAGCGGACTGATGCGTGAGAACGCCAAGAGCTGAAACGCGGACCGCGCCATTGGGCTGTCGTGATGCACGGGAGTTGCAACTCGACACTGCAGGCCGATGCGCTCAAGCTGGTCGCGCAGAGGCTGCAGAGCTCATTGGCGGTCGAGGGCGATCTGCCCGAGGACGGGCTCGCCGCCTACGGCGACACCGGCGACGACCTGATGATGGCCCTGGCCCGCAAGCTCGTCTCGGGAGAGACCGACGACGCGGAAGTCGAGGACATCTTCCGGCAAGCACAGCAGGTCGTGGCCGAGGCTGACCACTTGCTGGTCGACGCGGACTGGGAGCGAGCGGAGCCGGCGGCCGAACCGCTGTCCCTTTCGCCTCCCTCAGACCGGCAGGACTCATCAGCGGTCGAGATGGTCCCTTGCGGCGGACATCACGGTCAGGACGAGCAGCAGACGCTGTTCAGCTGGGCCGAGTTCCTGGCCGAACGGCCTGAAGAGCCGAAGCCGCGCGGACGCAACCCGCGACCAGTTGGGCCGTCGCTGTTTGACTGGGCCCTCGAGCGCGAGCAGGAGGCTGGACTGATCGCCGCCGGCGGCTAGCTCACGCGCTGGGGAGGCCATCACCGACAGGGTGATGGCCTCCCCAGGGTCTCCAGATGTGAGCGCCTTTTTTCGTGCCTAAACGCGGGGCGCAGTTCGGGGAAGGGGCGGCGGCGTCCCAAAGCCGGCCTCGTTTGATTGAAGAGACACTCACGAGTCGCGCCGATCGGCCGGTCCACTGGCGGCTGCAAACCTCCGGTGGCACGTCTTCCGTTGTCTCGGCGCCTACGGCCGGCCCAGTCATCGCCTTCCAGGCAACCCACCAGTGCCGGACCGAACCGGCCGGCGGTTGATCCACGGCGATAGCCACAAGAAGTCACCGCCCGTGCTTCCGGGGCCGCGTGGCTGCGTGCCGTCCAGCGGTGCGACACTGCTCAAGCCCGACGGTGAGGGCTCTCGCCAACAGCACGAGTACTGAGCCCTTGGCTCGAGTCGACGAGATCGGAGTACACGGCACTGGAGGGTGTCAGCTCCGCTCGCCGCTGCGGACCAACTCCGCCGGGGAGCGGAACGCCGCGGTCTCCAGCTGCGAACACGGCGGCGGCTCTGTCACTCGCAGTCGAATAGCTGTCCGGTCATCCATCGCCCCGGGCCACCAGTGCGACCTTCGAATGCCGGACGAGGATCATGCCCCGGGGCGGCCGGGGCAGGCGCCGCTGGTCATGTTCGGCAGGTCGACGCACGACCGCCGCGGCCTAGGGTTCATCCGCCGCAGGACATCGATCAACCGGATGCTGACTCGAGGACCGAACGAGATCCCCCCGGCTCGCTTCGGTGATCCAGCCGGTGGATCCAGGGATTCGTATGCGATACGTGTCTACACGCAATCGATACTCGACGAATACGAACAAGGTGATACCTTGTTCGGGCTTGGGCATCGTTTGTATGCGGAGGTGGTCATGTCCCATCGAGCCCCCTGGCCAGATACGTCTTCTGACCTTTCCGGCGCGCCCGGCCTGACCCCTCTCCATCTTCTCCTGAACTTAGCCCTAGCAGTTTCCTCGACCAGCGCGGCGTGACCCACGCCATCCCCAGAACTGAGGAGAAATCGATGCGCCGTAGCAACCGGGCGGGTGCGCGTCAACGGCAACACGTGGCACCCCCCCCGATTCTTCCGACCTAGCCGCTCCCGGGCTCCCTCTTTCCCTTCCCGGACGCATCCCTTTCCCTACCCCGTTCAGCGCCGGAGCGGCGCTCCGGTTCGCGGCCCTTACAGCCGCCCTAATCTTCGCCTTCGTCGCGTCGTCCGGCCCCCCGGTTACGCTCGCCGCTACGGAGGACGGCAAGGGCAACCGCGTCACATCCGAAGAGTTCTCCTTCCACTCCGACAACGCCGATCCATTCGGCATCTGGTCCGATGGAGAAACGGTTTGGATCAGCGACAACAATGACAGAAAGTTCTACGCCTACAACTTCACCAGCAAGGCACGGGTTTCAGGTGAAGACAGGACCGTGAGTTTCAAACCTAGGGGATTTCACGTAGTCGGAAGCACCGCCTACGTCGCCCGCAATGCCGGCGTCCTCACCTTGGGGCCCTCTGCCGCGAGGTCCGGGATGTTCTGTACCTTCTTTGGCTCCGGCACTACCAGTAGGCAACTCAGTTGCACCACCGAAGCCCTACAGGGAGGACACGACAGGAGAGGTCAACACCCCCACCCGAGGGGCGTCTGGGCCGGAGGCGGCGTTGTGTACATCTCCGATGGATCCGGAGACACCAGCGGCCTCATCAACCACCATCACGACGGCGGGTCAGTCTTCGCGTACCACACGAACGGCAACCACAACACAGGCAAGAACTTCGGCGCGGTCAATGGCGATGGAGTGGAGAGCATCACCGGTCTCTGGTCGGACGGCGTGACCATGTGGATGGTCTCCTTCGATGCGCACAAGGTGTTCGCCTATAAGTTGTCGGACAGGAGCCGGGATTCCGGCAAAGACTTCACACTCCACTCCGACAACGGCGACCCGCAGGGCATCTGGTCCGACGGCGTGCATATGTGGGTTGTGGACTCCGCAGACAACAAGGCGTACGCCTACGACATCTCGGCACTCACCACCCCGAGCAACAAGCTCGCCCCGTACACGGGCAGCGTGCTGGGCCTGCACACGGACCAGGACAGGATCCTCGTGGGTGACCCCGGATCGAACCGCGTGCGCACCTATCACGCTGACACCCGGTATCCCCAGCAGAGATTCGACACCCGTCTGAACACGGGCCAGGGCAATACGAATCTGGGGGGTATCTGGTACAACGAGGATTCCAAGGTTCTCTACGTGGCCAATAACGGCCCGAGCAAGCGAATCTACGCCTACAAGGACGGGTCGTGGGACAGCCGGTACGACATCCCTTCTCTTCTTGACGTTGGCAGAATAAGCGGCATCTGGTCGGACGGCGAGGTCATGTGGATTGTCGACGCCCAGAACAAGAGGGTGTCCGCCTACCACTTGATATCGCCCGGCAACACCAGGGTGAGGAAGGCATCGGAGCATGACATAGCGCTCCCCGAATCCATGGAGTCTCCGTACGGGGCCCATTCGGACGGCGAGGTGCTTTGGATAGCCGACGACAAGACGAGCGGCGACAAGCTCTATGCCTTCCGCCTGTCGGACGGGGTGAGACTGCCGGGCAAGGACATCAACCTGTGGTCCACCAACCAGAAACCCCGCGGGGTCTCCTCCGAGGGCACAGGCAGGCTCCTCGTCGTGGACGGCGGCGACGGCGCGGCGTTCCACGTGTACGGCGTTCCCGAAATGCCGGTGTTCGATGTGACGCTCGGCACGAGGGAGGTCCGCGAGGGCGGGGGCACACAGACGATTCCGGTGACGGTGAGCGTCAAGGACGCATCGGGGGCTGCGCTGACCAACGCGGTCGAATACCACATCGGCCTGGGCGAGCTCAGCGCAGACGGGAATGTAACGGACAGAGCCAGCAGGACCGGAGACTTCTTCCTCCCCGTCAGCCCCAACCAGAAGCAAAACGGTCACGCCCGGTACATCGACAAGATCAGGTTTCCGGTTGGCACCACGCAACAGACAACGCAGCTTCGCGTCGAGATCCTGGACGACGACATCGTGGAGGGCACCGAGTACTTCGCGGTGGTCGTGGAGGGGGTAGGGACGTACAGCCCCTTTGGCTACGTCGACCGGTTCGAGGGCTACGAGCGGGTGGCGATTCTCGACAACGACGGCGACCCCTGCGCCCCAATCCTGGCGAACAGGCCGCTGACGCTCGGCGGCGAGCAATTGTCAGGCGATGAGGTGGTCGAGTCTGTCTCCAGAACGGGTACCGGCGACGGGCAGGGTGACCACCGGGGCAAGATCACGAGCAGCAGCTGCCGCACCCCCGACCACCTCAGGGAGAACACCCGCTATCAGGCCCACCTGTTCCAGGTGCCTGAGGAATTCCACGGTACGAACTATGGGAGGTTCGTGGTTCACCCCGACCTGGACCAGGACCGCTGCAATCGGCAGGGTCTCTGCGCCGAGTCCTTCGACCCGTACTTGATCCTGTTCAGGGGTGAGGACATAGACGACGCCGAACTGATCGGCGAATACGACGACATCGACACATCCACCGGCAACGTGAGCGCCGGCGCGGTGATACCGGTGAGGGGCGGCGACAAGATCATCGCCCTCGTCACGACCTACTCCCAGGGTGTGGGATACACCCAAGGCACGGGATATTACCCCCAGGGCGTGGGGTACACGCTCAGATACGACTTCGCTAACTTGGAGAGCAAACTGTATCCGCTGCCTCCGCTCCGGCCCGGCGTTCTGTGGACCGAGCCGGTCGCCCCACGCGCAGAAGAACCCGCCGACGCGCACGACGGGTCGGGCGTGGCCGTGTCGACCGAGGGGTTGGCCACCTGGGAGCGGGACGACAAGCGGGTTGCCGGCCAAGTCTACCTGCTCCGCTGGGTGAGCGGCGAGACCCCGCCGCAGAGCGCGGACTCCATGGACGCCCCCGGCTACGGCAACGTCTGGGTTATGGGGAGCGAGTGCGGCTCGGAGGACTGCGAGTACCAAATCGCCGGCTTCGATGCGGAACTCCACTATCTCGTCCAGGTCCGCAGCGTGTTCGGCGACGGAGACACGAGCTGGCGCTCGGCACGGTACTCGCCAGGCGCGTCAGGCGCGTCCGAAAGCACGACGCCGGATGAGGAACCTGCGGTGAGCGTTGCTCCACGGGAGCTGACCGTGGACGAGGCCGGCGGCACTGCCGTCTATGTGGTATCGCTGGACTCGCAGCCCAGCGGGACGGTCACGATCTCGGTGAGCAGTTCGGACGCGGGCGCCGCGACGGTGAGACCCACGCCGCTGACCTTCACGACCGTCAACTGGAGGACGCCGCGGATTTTGACCGTAACCGGCGTGGACGACAATCTGGACAACCCCAACGACCGGCGCACCGCGACCATCAGCCATGCGGCATCGGGCGGCGGCTACGACGGCGTGGCGGTCGATTCGGTGACGGTGACGGTCCGCGA
>JAPPBN010000002.1:0-3709 GCA_026705025.1 Chloroflexota bacterium
TGGTGGGCGTAACGCTACCGAACTGCGAACTTTTGAGTGGACTGTCAGCCTGTAGGCGTACGCGAGGCGGGGCCGAGACGCTGCTTGGTGCTATGCATCGAAGATCGCGCTCACGGCGCAACCAAAGTCAGGTAAAATATCGTGGCCGTTGAGCGACTCGTGCTCGCCGAGCGTGACGATAAATCCGTCCGGCTCATGCACGTCGACAGAGCGCGTGTCCGGGTGAATCACCCAGACTAGTCGCACGCCATGGCTGAGCCACATCCTCGCCTTGTCATTGAGTTCGCGACGGCTGTCAGACGGCGACGCCACCTCGATGACGAGGTCGGGAACCACCTCCGAGTAGCCGGGATTCCAAGCATCTAGCGCAAGACGCTCCGCCGAGATGAAGGCGATGTCGGGCTCGCGCACGGTGTCCGGGTCACGCTCGAGCCACACGCCAGCATCCGATGCGAGGAGCGTCCCCAGCCGCTGCGGCTTGACGAACACCCAAAGTTCACCGATCAGGTTCGCAACGATCTTGCCGTGCAGTTCTCCCGTGGACATGATCTCGCAGAACACCCCTCGGATCAGTTCGCCGCGGACGCCCTCGCTGTAGAGGCGGAACAGGTCGCCAGCGGTCAGCAGCCTTGGCTCTGTGGTCGTCATCTCTGATCGCTCCCGCGTCCTTGGATTCTACAACCTACCGAGGCCTGCCAGATCACCTTCCGACGTGAACTACATCGAGAACCCTCGAGTTGAGGTTCGAGTTTGACATCTAGCTCCCCGGGAGATTCTCCACCAACCTCACCAACACCCGAGCCAGAGTCCACGAATTCACTCTCGACGCCCCCGCCGCCTACGGCGACCCGACCTCTGAGGTGCTATACATCCTCCGCGGGGGAACTATCGATGCAAGCAACCAAGCTCCCTTGGTCACTTCCCACCCGCAAGGTCCCAATACCGCTGCAAGGGCTGCATGATAAGGCTCCACTGCCGGGCGTTGGGTGACACGCTTCAGTCACTCTCGCTGATTGTCAAAGTGAATCTCGCCCGACGAGGAGGCTCACTGAGCAGCATCCGTTCGAGAGCCTCCTTGAAGCCCTCCATGAACTGCTCTTGCCGAACATCATCCACATCCAAGTTTTCCTCGACTCGACCGAACAGATCATCGAGCTGGTTGCTGAGATCTTCTCCGTCACTCACAATGGTCGGCCTAATCATCGAGACCAGTAGCTCGACCGCACTAATCTGGCCTTCCATGAGGTAGATGCGCTGCTTGATCGCGTCAGCTTCCGCCTGAGTGACGTACTCGGCCATGTCGGCTCCTACCCCGGCCCGCTAAGGATCACGCCCAACGGCGTAGCGAACAGAATCAGCAGTAGGCCGGCCGGCAGGCCGAAGGCCCAGAACACCGCGCACTGGAGGTCATAAATCCGCTGATTGGTTTGGTCCCGCACCAAGAACAACTCGGAGATAGTCGCCGTCCTGGAGCCATCGAGCGTCGTCATTACCGCCCCTTGTGCTGACGACATTCATTCTATCGCCATGTCTGCTATACGGCCACCTGCCAAATGCCGGAGTCGCCCGGCTCAGCGGAGTTGCTGAAGCAGAAGGGCAGTCGAAACTCATGCCCTCTTCTCGGCGATTCCGACGGTTGGCCGGTGTGTGGCAGCGCGACGGTCCTGTACCAGGAAGGGACTGTTGTACCCCAGGATTCCTCAGTGCAGCCTGCCAAATGGGGCATGGGGGAATGCTTCAATCGTGCTCGGAATCATCGAGGTACACCCAGAAGTTGTGGATCGGTCTGAATAGACAAGGAGGCGTACTCTCCATGAGTCCAGTAAGCGCCGGTGGAAGTTGGCCGGGAGGAGTACGCCGGATGTTAAGGGTACAGGATGAGCGCAGAGAACGAGAGGCGGGCGCCGCAGCGCAGGTCGGCATGGACGAGCTGGTCCGGTTGACCGCCCAGGAGATGCTCGCCGTGGCGCTGGAGGCGGAGCGCCGGGCCTACCTCGAGCGCCACGCCGCCGCGCTCGAAGCAGATGGGCACAGGCTGGTCTTGGGCAACGGCTACCACCTGGCCCGCGAGATTGGGACGGCGGCGCGCCGGTGCGGGCGTCGCGGGTCAACGACCGGCGCCCGGGGGCGCGCTTCGTCTCGGCGCTGCTGCCGCCGTACATGCGCCGCTCGCCCAAGGTGAGTGAGGTGCCACCGCTGCTCTACCTGCGCGGGCTCTCGACGGGCGACTTCGTCCCGGCGCTCTCAGCTTTCTTCAGCGCCGAGACGGGACTCTCGGCCTCGGCCGTGAGTCGGCTGACCGAGGCCTGGCGACAGTGTATGACCGCTGGCAGCGCAGCGGTGGGAATGATGATCAAACCGGGGCCAAATCAGATCATCACTCCCATGCACCCCAGGGTCCTGCTCGAAGTTGCCCAGCCGCCGTTCCAGCCGCTCCGTCGTCGGGCGCGTTCCCTTCCCGCGCCACGGCGGCCAGTAGGAAGCGCGACAGCCTCACCACCTCACCCGGCGTGCCGCGACGCCAACTGCACGGCACCGTGCACCAAGCGCCACCATCCTGCAGCGCGGCGCTGGCTATTGCCTCGGGGCACGCGATAGCCGACACGCCCCAGTCGCCTTGTGCGCGAGCTCAACCGCTTCCTCGATCCAATCGACGCGCCGAGTACATTGGAGGCCTCAACGAGAAACCTCAGATACCGACCGCGCAAGGCGCATGAACAATCGACTACGCGCCGACTTGACGATCGAACCATTCGTCCAAATCGGCCAATGAGTAGATGTTCTTCAGCTCATCATCGGCCAGCAGCCGTCCGAGCGAGTGGAGCGCGATTTCGTGCAGCATTCGCTTGTCGATCTCCGGCACTTCCAATCGACCGTCATGCACGAGGTCGTTACGCAGCTGCCAAAGGCGATCGATGTCATTGATGTCCGCAAGGTCGGACAGCAACCATTTGACTCGCTTGAGCAGCGTCTTGTCCTGACCCGAGACCGGCTTCATCATGCAATCGATGGCGATGGCCGTGTACAGGAAATCGTACTCCGCAGTGTCAGCAGCTGCGGCGCGGCCGGTCCAGCGCGCCGCTCGGATCAGCAACTCGTCGACATCCGAGCGTGCTTTCTCCCGCAAGAGATCATCCAGACGGCGCACGGTCTTACCGGCGAACTTATCCAGCTCCCAGAGCTGCTCCATTGAGTATTCCCAGGGAATCTCGGCTTTTGGGCTGTTGCGAAACGCCCCGGCGACCGTGTAGGCGTAACGGATAGCCGATCCCCGCGGGCGCTGGCTGGTCGCCACCCGCAGTATGGCGCGGTTGTAGGGAATGATCGCGGAGAAGCAGTTGAGGCAGTCCAGCGTTGCGGTGACCTCCCGTGTCGCCAACGCGATGGCCGCCTTCGGATCTCGCGCTTGAACCTGCTGTATTGCGATGACGCGGCCCTTGTACGACACATCCTTGCCGAGCATGTGCCGAGCGCTCGCTTGTGGAATCGGCGCATTCGTCGCCTGATCGATCGCGTCCAACTGATCAAGATGGGTCTGGCTGAACGGCTCGAATCTCGTCCGGCCGAACTGGCCGGGCAGGCTGGTCGGATCGAGGCCGTGCACTTCGATCCAGCTTTCATGCTGCTCAAGCTGGCCTTCAAGACGTTCCTTGGCCAAGTCGATGTGAAGATCAACCCGCTCAGCCAACTGCTCGGGATTGTCCCGTTT
>JAPPBN010000003.1:0-132780 GCA_026705025.1 Chloroflexota bacterium
GCCTGCTGATCGCCCTCGGCGCCGCAGCCGTCGCAGGCATCGGAGTCCGACGAGTCCGCAACCGCGCCTAGAGCCGCATCGCGGCACTACGCACCGTCTGGTAAGGGGCGGGGCCTTCCGGCCCCGCCCCTTCTGCTCGTCTAATGACTTTTGAGACAGTCTCACTTGGCCCCGTCGAAGCCCAAGGCCTGACTTCGAAGGTCGAAGAAGCGGAACTGCTCGCAGAATCATCCCCCGCAGATGCCGTTCTGCTCTATGAGGAGGTTGAGCGGAAGCTGCGCGAGCGATTCCCACGACATGCCGAACGGTTTCGAGAGAAACGAGCCTTTGCGCTGATAGACGCCGTTGGCCCAGAGGCGGGCCACGACGCTCTCATGGAACTGGCGGTGCGGGACCTGTTCGATCGGTCTGAACCGAAACTCTCGCCAGAAGTTGCGCGCGGTCTGGGCAAGCTTCGCGATCTGGTTGATCCCGCAAGGCGACAGCGCGGAGAGGCGTTGTTCCACTTTCGCTGGACACAAGAGGATCCCAAGGAACTCTTCGAACTAGCGAAATGCTTGGATGCGTTGGCGCCCGATGACGAGTACGCGCCTCACATCGCCGTGCTGCTGGCCGAGGTCGCCGCCGCAACGCGAAACTCCGACATCGTCAAGGACAGACAATCGCAACTCCAGCGGACGGCCGACCTTGCCGATGGAGATCTCGCGCTACGGCTGCGAGTCGCGTTCGCCGACGCCGACGGGGCCCTGTCGTGGTCCACCATGATCGCCGACGCACAGGCGCTCCGCTTGCGGCCCCGTGAGGGAACGCACGTTTGCATGCGTGCGGCGCGATGGTCGGCTTGGAAAGGCGAGATTGAGCAGGCCGAGTCGCTCTATCGCCTAGCGATGAGATACGGCGCGGACGCCGGCTTGGATCTTGATGTCAAGAACGCCCTTCGGTCGCTCCTGTCGTTATACGGGCCGCTCCACCGATACGACGATTTCGTCGAAGCGCATCAGCTCATGTTGGCGGTTGACGGCAGTGACTCGTTCATTCCCCTGAACGCACAGTCGGCGAGGTATTCATATCAGAACCTGGCGACTGGGGAGTTGCCCGAAGCCCATCTGCAGACCAGGTATCGAGTGCTTGAGGGAGTTCGGAGCGGCTGCCTCTCCGATGAGATCGAGGCCCATGACGCTCTTGCTCGTGTCTACTTGGAATCGAGTGAGCCGATGGATGCCCTTGAGCACGCTGTGCTCGGCGGCGACCAGGAGCTGACGAAGGAAGCGGCGTCCCAGATTGATGCTTGGCCCGAGTTTCTGCAAGCGTTGGTCGGAGCTGGAGCGCCCTGGGTGCGGCTAGCGGCGTTACATGCTATCGAGCACCTCGGCGACCTCGCCCCACCTGAAGTGGCGACGACCCTCGCTCATGACCTGATCAAAGACATCATTAGCGACCCCGACGATCCGACGACGACGCGAGCGCTGTATGAAGCTCTGAGTGCAGTCGTTCTTGAGGCGACTGACAAAGACATTGATGAGCTCATGCCAGCGATGGCGCGAGCGGTCGATCGGGAGCCGGACGGCTACCGCTGGACGGATCCTGGCGTCGTCTCGGTGGCCGCCAGTCTGTATCGCTTCCGCCCAAGCTGGCGGGAGCGAGCCGCCGAGATTCTCGCCGAGCGACTGCTCGGGGCGAAGACGAACGATTGGTGGCAAGCAACCGGGGACTACGGTCCTGAAACAAACGCCTTAGTTGAAGTGATCGAACGGGTCGCAGATCGAACCTCAGTCAGTCTGGATGAAGCCCTTGCCAACCTAGGGCATCTGAGTGAGTCGACTCGGGACTTGTGGTCGGAGCGTTTGGAGTATGTGGCAGAGCATCCTACTGGGCCTATGAGGAGTCAGAAGATTGGTGACGACTTCGAGGTGCCGAGGGTGTTCCTCGTAGAGCAGAGCCCGGTGACGATTGTCCGGTATGTCAGCAAGCTCGTGGCGCTGGCGAACAGCTTGCACGTTCATTCCGCGAACCGGGCCCGAGCGCTCCGAGCCGGAGGAAACGTCGTGGACATGTTGCCCGAAGAACAGCGCCTTAGCCTCTTTAGGGAAGTAGAGCCCCTGGTTGCGCCCGATGTGAAGTTGTCCGAGAACGAACGCCACGAGGCAGATACCGACCATCCACTGAGCCGGGTCCGAATCCGTATGGGAGGCGCTGACGGTTTGCGCCTCGCAGCGGGCTGGTTTCTCGCACGGGTCGCCATAAGTGAAGAACAGCGTGCAATCGTGATTTCGCTTGCGAAAGCATGGCTCTGGTCACTAGAGCGGCAGTTCCAGAACCGAGGCGCCATCATGCTCAGCCAGCCGAATCTGGCGGGCCACGGTCTCCGTGGCGCTGAACTGGCGAAGCATCCCAATGCCATGGTTCGCCGGATGGCGCTGCTTATGCCTGATGTCGTAAAGACTCCCGACCTTCAACTGACTCGAGATTTGGCAACCGACCCAAGTCTCATCGTGCGTCTGTCAGTGATCGATGTTCTGCCCTCCTTTGACCCTGAGGTCAGAGACCAGCTCCTATCAATCTTGGCCGAGGACCGGAGCGCACTCGTCAGGCACGCAACAGCTAACGCTATGGCGGGCGATTAGCCAGCAGCGTTGAGTCCGCTGTCCAAGCTCTTGCGCCCCTTTGAGCCGCCTGCGCAACCGAAAGCAGTTGAGCGATCGCGAATGCCTAGCGGGACTTCATAGTCACAGCTGTCTTGAATTCCCTCGCCGAAGGCGGCGGTCGATAGGAGCAAAACGGAGGAAAACAGGCTACGATGTTTCGAACATGGAACGCCGCGCAACGCAGCCGCGAGAGGAGCCTTCCATGCAGCAACCACAGCCCACGATCCCAGCCGCCCTCTACGCCCGAGTCTCCTCGGACCGCCAGGACGTCGACCTCTCCGTCGCCGCCCAGCTGCGCGCCCTGCGCGACTTCGCCGACCGCAATGGCTACGTGGTCGCTCGCGAGTACATCGACGAAGCCGAGTCGGGCCGCATCGCCGACCGGCCCCAGTTCACCAAGATGCTGGACGAAGCGGCGCAGGCGGGCGCGCCCTTCCAGGAGATCTTGGTCTGGAAGTTCTCCCGCTTCACTCGCAAGCGCGAGCACGCGGTCGCCTTCAAGTCGATGCTCCGCCGGCGCGGCATCCGCGTCACCTCGATCACCGAGCACGCCGACGACACCCCGACCGGCAAGCTGATGGAGGCGATCATCGAGTCGGTCGACGAGTTCTACTCCGAGAACCTGGCCCAGGAGGTCACGCGCGGCATGCGCGAAGCGGCCGCGCGCGGGTTCTGGGTGGCCAGCCGGCCGCCCTACGGCTACAAGCGGGTCAAGGTCGCCGACGGCGGCAAAGAGCGTCCGACGCTGGTGCTCAATCCGCCCGTGGACGAGGTCGTGCGGCGCATCTTCGACATGGCCTCCTCGGGTCAGAGCGTGCTCGACATCACCCGCACGCTCAATGCCGACGGCATCCCCACGACGACGGGCAAGCCCTGGCTCAAGACGACCGTGCACCGGCTCTTGAGCAACGAGGCCTACACCGGCACCCTCGTCTGGGGACACAACGCCAAAGACGGCTCGGAGCCCGTGCGGGTTGAGGACGCCTTCCCGGCCATCGTCACGCGCGACGAGTATCAGTACGTACAGCGGCTGCTCAAGTCGCGGGCGCCGAGGAAAGTCAACCCGCGTCGCGTCTCCAGCCCCTACCTGCTCTCGGGCCTCGTCGGCTGCGAGCCCTGCGGCGTGAGCATGTCGGCGGCCGAGGCCAAGGGCGGCCGCTACAGCTACTACGTCTGCCAGTCAAAGATCAAGAAAGGCTCGGAGACCTGCCCCACTCCCCGGCTCAACGCCCGGGACTTCGAACGCACGATCATCGAGCAGCTGCGCGGCCACATCCTGACGGAGCGCAATATCCGCGAACTGGTGCGGATGGTCGATGAGGAGATGGACGGTCTGGCCCATGAGCAGCGGCGCAAGCTGGAGACGGTCGAGCATGAGCTGGCTGAAGTCAACCGGGCGCTCGACCGCATCTGGCGGCTGGTCGAGAGCACCGACCTGGAAATGGCCGACGCCGCCGACCGCATCCGCGAGCACAAGCAGCGCAAACAGCAGCTTGAGCAGGCAGTTGATGAGGCGAGGCGGATGCTGACCGAGCGGCGCGAACTGCTCGACTCGGCCGAGTTGGTCGCCGCATTCGCCGAGGAGATGGGCGAGTTCCTCGCGACCAGCGAACTGACCGAGACCCGCGCCTTCCTGCGCACGTTTATCTGGGGCATCGAGGTTCGGCCCGGCCGAGCCTTGATCCGCTACACCATCCCGATGCCCGAGGACAGCCCGATCGGGTGTTCAGACCGCGCTGAGGTGGGGTTGGAGAGCGGAGTTCGCAAATCGGTACGTGTTGGTGGGCCGGGCTGGATTCGAACCAGCGACCGAGCGGTTATGAGCCGCCTGCTCTGACCCCTGAGCTACCGGCCCCTGGAGCGTCGGCGCGCCGTCCCACCAGTCTATCCAGCGGCTCATCTACGATCCGCGCATGACCTGGCGCCTGAGTTTCTCCACACTGATCGGGCTGGCAGCACTGGCAGTGCTGGCCTGTGGCCCGTCCGGCGACCCCGCCACCCGCGGTGGCATCATCGCCCCGGCGGTCGAACGACCCGAAGAGCTGGCAGGACTCCTCGACCTGCCTCCGCTGGTGAGCGAGGTCGTCTTCCCCTGGTCCGAGGTGATCGTCAGTCGACAATCAGGAGACATTGCCCTTGGCGTGCTGGTTGCCGACACAGCAGATCGCCGCAGCCGAGGCATGATGTACTGGAGCGGACTGCCGCCGAGCAGCGGCATGATCTTCATCTGGGAACAGACGCGCGAGCGCACCGGAGGATTCTGGAACCGCAATGTCCCCATCGACCTGAGCGTGGCCTGGCTCGCTCGCGATGGCACCATCCTCGAGCTCACGACGCTGTATGCCGAAGACGACACGACCAAGCGCCCGCAACAACCGTACTTCTTCGTCCTGGAGATGCCTCATGGCAGGTTCGAGCAGATGGGAATCGCGCTCGGTGACCGAGTGTTAATCCCGGAAACACTATTGCCGAACTAGTCACCTCCACGCGTGGATGTTCCGCCTACGACGCAGTCAGATCGTGATATTGTGCCGACAAATACAGGCCGCTTGATGCCGCGGCCGCAAGCAGAACGGAATCCGCAATGAAGCGAATTATTGGTGTCGGCGCGATTCTGGCGGTGTTGGCCGCCGTCGCTCGCGTGGTGATGGGCCGTCGGCGTGACGCGGAGGACGAGGCGTAGCACCCCGCCTGATCCTCGCCCTCGATCAAGGAACTTCCTCTAGCCGCGCGCTGGTCTTCGACCAGTGGGGACGCGTTGGCGCAGCCGCGCAGCGCATTGTCGACTCGTCGTATCCTCAGCCGGGCTGGGTCGAACAGTCTCCACAAGCGCTCTGGCAAAGCCAGCTGGACGCGGCCCGAGAGGCCGTCCGACAGGTAGGCGTCAGCAACGTCCGCGCGATCGCGATCGCGAATCAGCGCGAGACCTCACTCATCTGGCATCGCGAAACGCTGGAGCCAATCGGCCCGGCGATCGTCTGGCAATGCCGACGCACCGCGCAGGTGTGCGAGGAGCTCGCTCAGTCTCATGGCCCAGAGATTCGCGATCGCACTGGCCTCCAACCGGACGCATACTTTTCCGGACCCAAGTTTGCCTGGCTGCTTGATCAGGTAAACGGCGCCCGCGATCTGGCCGAGGCCGGATTGTTGGCCTGTGGCACGGTCGACGCCTGGCTGCTGGCCAATCTGACCGGCGGCATAAGCCATGCCACCGACGTAACCAACGCGTCGAGAACGATGCTCTGGAATCTGGTCGAAAATCGCTGGGACGAGCAATTGTGCGCGTGGCAGCGAGTGCGCATCCCTACCTTGCCCGAGGTCAAACCCAGCGCCGGTGAGTTCGGGTTCACCGACGAGTCGCTGTTTGGCGAACGGCTGCCCATCCTGGCAATCGCCGGCGACCAGCAGGCGGCGTTGTTCGGTCACGGCATCACTGGTCCTGGATCCGCGAAGTGCACCTACGGCACCGGCGCATTCCTGCTCTCGCACGCCGGCGACGCCCCCTCAACGGCGTCGATACCGGAAGGAGTGGTGCTGACCGCCACCGCCGACGGCCGCTTCGCCTACGAGGGTGGAATCTTCACGGCCGGGTCGGCGATTCAGTGGCTGAGAGACGAGCTGAGGCTGGCCCCGTCCGCCGCCGACATCTCGCAGCTGGCGGCCTCCACAGAGAGTTCAGAAGGCGTGATGATGATTCCCGCGCTCACCGGGCTCGGATCACCTCACTGGGATCCTGACGCACGAGGAGCGATCCTCGGCATCACTCGAGGAACAACGCCAGCACAACTCGCGCGAGCGGCTCTGGAATCGGTCGCGTTTCGGGTCAGGGAAATCGTCGAGGCAATGGACTCGGGCGGCGCCCCGATCGACGAGCTGCGTGTCGACGGCGGAATGACCTCCAGCGATGTGCTCATGCAGATTCAGGCCAACGCGCTGCAACGTCCCATCGTTCGCCCGGCGGTGCAGGAGACCACGGCGCTCGGAGTTGCCCGGCTGGCCATGAACGTCGCAGGAATCAAACCAGAGATCGAGATCAATGAACGGCGCTTCGAGCCAAACGCCGACCTACACTCCAAGTTCGAACGCTGGAGCGCCGCCCGACGCGCGGTGCAATCCATTCCGCCGGCTGAATAGACTCAAGACGTCATGGCCACCGCACACTATGACGTGATCATCATCGGCGGCGGCATCAACGGCGCCGCCACTGCCGCGGCAGTGGCCGCGCGAGGGTACCGAACGCTGGTCCTCGAACAGGACGACTTCGCCGCTGGCACGACTTCCGCGTCAACCAAACTGATCCACGGCGGGTTGCGCTATCTCGAGACCGGCGACGCGCGTCTGGTCCATGAATCGCTGCAATCGCGCGAGCGACTGCTGCGCGAGCGTCCCCACCTGGTCCGACCGATGGGCTTCATCCTGCCCGTCTACGACGGCGACCCGCGCCCCCCCTGGTACATCCGCTCCGGGCTGGCGCTCTACGACCTCTTGTCGCCCCGCAAGGTCTCTCCCTGGCATTCGTCGTTCTCGGAGCGGGAGCTGCAACGGTTTGAGCCGTCGATCTCGACCGACCATCTCAAGGCCGCATTCCTCTACCACGATGCCCAGGTCTGGTCGCCGGAACGGCTGACGTTGGAGTACCTCGCCGCTGCGCGCGCCTCGGGCGCGGACTTGCGAAATCACTCGGCGGTCGACTTCATCATCGTCGATGGTGGACGCGCTCGCGGAGTCGACTTTCACGATGTGCTCACCGGACGCCGCTCCACAGCATCGGGCCGATTGGTCATCAACGCAGCCGGTCCGTGGGTCGATGCCGTCCTGGATGCGACCGGGCGATCGATGAGACGTCGAATCGGTGGAACCCGCGGTTCACACCTGGTCGTCGACCTCAGCGGACGCGGACCGAAACACGCGGTGCTGGCCAGCGCCCAGTCGGACGGACGGCCAATGTTCGTCACCCCGTGGCTCGATCATCACATCATCGGCACCACGGATGTCCGCGACGACGAGGATCCCTCGGATGTAAGAGCCGCAGGTTGGGAGATCGACTACCTCATCGCCGAGGCCGCCCGAGTGCTCCCGGGACTCGGGATCGAACATCGAAACGTCCTCTATGCCTATTCGGGAGTTCGCCCGCTTGCGCGAGCCGGGGACGGCGTGTTCGAAGGCGCAATCTCGCGTCGATCAATCATTGCCGATCATGCCTCCGAAGGGGTCGAACGGCTAATCTCCGTCGTCGGAGGAAAGCTGACCACGGCCGCTGAACTGGGACGCCAGGTGGCGGAGTCGGTCGCACAACAGATCGGCCGGCCGCGAGCGCGCGGCATCGCTGCCTTGCCGGAAACCCCCACCAGCAGAGCGGTGTTCCTCCCTCCGCCGACCCAGGAGCATCTGCGAACGGTGTACGGACCCCGGGTGCCCGAAGTTGCCGCCTACGCGGCGTCCGACGCGTCGCTCGCCGAGCCGATCTCGGCCCAGCACCGCGACATCGGCGCCCAGGTGGCCTACGCGGTCGAACATGAGGGCGCCCGGACGGTCGCCGATGTGTTGCTCAGGCGCACGGCAGTCGGCCTGACCAGAGATTTGGGCCGCAGCGCTGCCCGCCCAACGGCGGCCATTATGGCGAGTCGACTCGGCTGGTCGGACGACGAACGGGAGCAGGCAGTGCGAGACTACTTCGCCGAACTGCATCGCCGATTCGTAATCATCAATCCGTCAATCTCGATTCCGCCGGCAGAGCTATTGCCCGACGACCCCGACCAGGGAGTCGATCTCGCTCAGAGCTAGCCGCTCCCGGTTTGCCAGCGGTTCAGACGCAAGGCGTTGGTGAAGACCGAGATTGAGCTGGCGACCATCGCCAGGGCGGCGGCGATCGGTTCGAACTGCCCGCGTTCGCCAAACAGCCACGTCAGACCCCCAGGCACGCCGCCGGCCGCATCGAAGATGGGTACGGCCAGACCGGCCGCCAGCGGAATCAGCAGGATGTTGTACGCGAAGGCGAAGCCGAGATTCTGCCGGATGACCTTCCGCGTCGCTCTGGCCAACAGCACAGCCTGGGCGGCGCGCAGCGGATTCGATTGCATCAGTCCGACCTGGGCGGTTTCCAGCGCGATATCAGATCCCGTGCGCATGGCCAGCCCGAGATCGGCCTGGCTCAGCGCTGGAGCGTCATTGACGCCGTCGCCGATCATCGCCACGCGATGATTGTCCGACTGAAGCCCGGCAACGGCGCGTGCCTTTCCTTCGGGCAGGATGCGCGAATGAACATCTCGTATACCGACTGCTGCCGCGACCGCCTCGGCGCTCTGCTCCGTGTCCCCACTGACCATCATCGACCGGATGCCCTGTTGCGACAGCGCCTCGATGGCCTCGGCGGCGCCCGGCTTGACCCGATCGCTCAGACCGATCACTCCGATCAGGACGCCGTCTCGTGCGACATACACCGGCGTGTCCTCGCCCTCGTTGGGGGGAGTCTCAACGCCCTGCTCCGTCATCATGGCGGCGCTGCCAACGGCCACACTGAGGCCGTCGATGGTTGCAACCGCCCCTCTTCCGGGCTCGCTGCGAAATCCTTCTATCGCGAGCAGGTCGATCCCTTGATCCTCTGCGTAGGCGGCGATGGCGGCGCCGAGAGGATGCTCCGAGTGTTGTTCGACCGACGCGGCGATGCTCAACAGTTCCTGCTCGGAGACTCGCAGCGGTTCCAATGAACTGACTTCATGGCGTCCGGTCGTCAGGGTGCCCGTCTTGTCCCAGACCACGGTGTCGATCTTGCCGGCGGCCTCAAGCGCTTCGGCGTCGCGGAAGAGGATCCCCAATCGAGCCGCCCGTCCCGAACCGGCGGCGATGGCGGCCGGAGTAGCCAGCCCAAGCGCGCAGGGACAGGCGACGACCAGCACGGCCACGGCGCTGAGCACGGCGGCGGTCCAGCTCGACGCATCCCCAAAGACTGCCCAGGCCACAAACGTCAGCACGGCAATGAACACGACGATCGGGACGAACACGCTGGCAATTCGGTCGGCCAGACGCTGCACAGGAGCCTTCGAGGATTGAGCCCGTTCGACGGCCGACGTGATCCGCGCCAACGCCGTCGTCGCGCCGACTTCCGTTGCCTGGTAGCTGAAGGCCCCGTCAAGATTCATCGTGCCGGCGAAGACCAGCTCCTCGGGGCCCCTGGCGACGGGCATGCTCTCTCCGGTCAACATCGATTCATCAATCGAGCTGGATCCGCTGAGGACGACGCCGTCAACAGGGACCTGTTCTCCGGGCCGTACTCGAAGCGTGTCTCCGACCTTCACATCTGCCGCGGGAACATCACTCTCGAGGCCGTCTCTGACAACTCGCGCCGTCTGCGGCGCCAGTTCAAGCAAGCCCGTCAATGCGGCAGCGGCGCGGATCCGCACCCGAGCTTCGAGCGCCCGGCCCAGGCTGACGAAGCCCACGATGATCAGCGCCGTATCGAAAAACACGTCTCGCGACGCATCTGCGCCCTCAAGCGCGCCGGGAAACAACGCGCTCACGGTGCTGTAACCCCACGCTGCCACGACGCCCAGCACGATCAGCGTGTCCATATCGCTGGTCCGCCGCGACGCGGCGAGCGCCGCGCGGCGGATCATCGGCCACAGGCTCCAGGCGATCGTCGGCGTGGCAACCGCGAACAGGATCAGGAAAAACAGGTCGGGATTCCAGCCAAACTCGCCCCAGCGATTGGCCTGCATGGCGAAAAAAATGCCCCAGCCGAGCAACAGCGCAGGTCCAGCGCGAAGCAGCAGCGGCACAAGAGCGCCGACGCCTTCCGCTGGGTCGTCCTCCAGCGAATCAACCAACTCGTATCCCGCGCCGCTGATCGCCGCGCTCAGAGACGGTTGCTCGATCGGTCGCTCAACCTCGATCACCGCGCGGCCGGCAATGAAATCGGCCGACGCTTCAGAAATCCCGTCAATCTTGACCAGCGCCCTCTCGACCCGCCGGACGCAGGCGGCGCAGTGCATCCCCTCGATCCGCAACGTCTGGGTCTGATGCTCGGTCGCCGTCGTCATTGTTTGCAGCATATGTCGGCGACGGCCACCGAGACCGGCTTCCGCCGCACGCACGTCTCACCGAAGTCGGATACGATCAGAACACATGTATTGACATATCGGGAGATGTCCGTCGTGTTCAGTCAACAACCAGCCCCCGACAGCAAACATCTGCAATTCCCTGGATTTCCACGGACAAAACCTGACCAAACTGAGCCACATCTGGACCAATCAAGAAGAACCTGGACAAATCCGGACACCAAAACGCCCGATCCTCAGTCCTCAACAGCAGATCGAGCCATCACCCCCGAAAATCCGTCCGGACACCGCAGATTCCCTCCGCACAGTCTGAACAGCGCCTAGGCTGACCCCATGCCGCGCGTCATGCTGCTGATTCCGACCGCCTCCTATCGAGCCCCCGACTTTATGTCGGCCGCCGACAAGCTGGGCCTCGACGTCGTCGTTGCTTCAGACATCGATCAACCGTTGGCCGACATGTACCCCGGTCGCTGGCTCACGCTGCCCTACCACGACGTCGAGCGTGGTGCGCAGGCCGTCGCGCGATACTCGGATCGCTTCCCGCTCGACGCGGTCGTCGCGGTTGACGATCCCGGCACCATTCTGGCAGCACACGCGACGGCCGAACTGCAGCTGACCGGCAACTCACCCGAGTCGGTGATCGGGACGCGCGACAAATCCGAGCTGCGCAGATCCCTCGATGCCCACGGTGTGCGCTCGCCGTGGTGGCAGGTCTATCGATTCGAGGATGAGTCCCCCGCAAAGTCCCTGAGATATCCCGTCGTCGTCAAGCCGCTTGGTCTCAACGGCTCGCGCGGCGTCATGCGGGCAAACGACCCGGTGTCGTTCGAGCGGGCAGTTGATCGGCTGCAGAGACTGCTAGGCACCAGGTCGGCGGCCCAGGAGTGCGGCGATCTGGCCGACCGTTACCTCGTCGAGGGCTACATTCCCGGCACGGAAGTCGCCCTGGAAGGCCTGCTCAGGGACGGTGAACTGCACACCCTTGCCGTATTCGACAAGCCCGACCCGCTCGACGGACCCTTCTTCGAGGAGACCATCTACGTCACTCCTTCAAGATTGCCCGACCCACAGATAGAAGAGATTGTCGAGACCGCGCGGCGTTCGGCGGAGGCGCTGGGCCTGTGCGACGGGCCGCTGCACGCGGAACTGCGTCTGAACGACGAGGGCGCCTGGCCGGTGGACGTGGCAGCAAGAACGATAGGCGGACTCTGCGCGCGGACGCTGCGCTTTGGTGCCGGTATGTCGCTGGAAGAAATCGTGCTGCGGCACGCCATCAGCGCGCCTCTGGAGACGCTGAATCGCGAAGCGACCGCAGCCGGCGTGATGATGATGCCGATCGTCGGCCGTGGCCGCATCAAGGCCATCCTCGGTCTCGACGAAGCGGCCGCGGTCCCGCTCATCGAAGACATCGAGATGGAGGCCCGCGTCGGCGACATGCTCGTCCCGCTTCCAGAGGGCGCCGACTATCCCGGTTTCATCTTCGCCCGAGGCACTGATCCGGCAGAAGTGGAATCTGCATTGCGCGAGGCATGGTCGAAGATCGAGTTCGTCCTCTAACGGCGTTTCTGTCTCCTATCAACTCTCACGTTGCGGCGCGGGCCTGCTGACCAGTGGGCTGACTGCCCGACCAAGCACGGCCTTCGGCGGCTTGGCGAAGTAGATCGGGACGAGGGCGGCGTAGGTCAATATCGCGACCACGGTGAGCGGAACCTCGTAGGAGCCCGTCAGGTCTTCCAGCCAACCGATCATCCAGGGTCCGAAGCCGCTGGAGATCTGCGTGGCCATCGCGATCAGGCCGTAGACCGCTCCGAAGCTGACGTACCCGAACACGTCTGAAGTCAGCAACGACTGCAGCATGTACACGTTGCCAATCGTGAAACCGAAGATCAGGATGGCGACATAGGTGACGGCGATGTGGTCGACCTGAATCACCACGAGCGCCGCGGTTCCCTGGACCACGAACATGATCACCGTCAGGATGCGCAGGTCAACCCGATCGGCGAAGAAGCGGCCCACGATCAACCGGGCGACGATGCTGCCGAAGGCGATGATCGAAAGGCTGGAGGTCGCCGCTGTGAGCGAGCCGACTCGTTCCTGCAGGAACGCCGTCTGATGCAGGATGAATCCCGTTTGAGCCAGCAAGACGATCACAAAACTGATCATGATCGCCCAGAACGGCGCCGTCCGCATCGCACCTGCGATAGACCATCGCCGCGTTTGATTGGCGGCGGAGCGAGCGACGCTCGTCCGCTGAGGCGCTACCGGTTCGAGACCGTCTTGCGGCAACCCCATTTGACGTGGATCCCAGACCAGCACGAAGGCCACGATCGGAAGCCCGATCAGGAGGATCAGGCCGGCCATCGCAGGCGTCGCGATTTCGAGTCCGAACTGCTCGATCAGCACGCCATTGACCGGTGACAACACGACACCACCCAGCGAAACTCCGGTCGAAGAGATGGCCATCGCCCAGGCGCGTCGATGGACAAACCAGCGCGCCAACGTGGCGTTGACCGCGACGCCGGCACTCATCCCCGATCCCAAGGCCATCACGATGTACGCGAGATACAGTTGCCAGAGCTCGCGCACGTAGCCGATGCCCGCCGCCGCCACGATCAGCAGGATCAGGCCGGGCGTCATCCATCGTCTGGCGCCATGCCGATCAATCAGCGGACCGACCAGGGCTGAAGTCACGCCCGAGAAGACGAAGTACATGCCCGTTGCCAGCGAGACGTCGCTGTTCGACCAACCGTGCAGTTCCCTCAGCGGTCCCAGGTAAACGGCGATGCCGTAGTAGCCGACTCCCACGGAGACGAAGAGCAGCGCGGCGCAGGCGAATACGATCGCCCATCCGTAGTAGACATTGCGAGGCAGGAAACGCGCCGCCAGCGGCCGATGCGGCGGCAAGTCGAACTGTTCTCGGGAACCGGTTTGAGCGGACAAAGCCGACTCAGAATACGACCGAACTGCGTCGGGTAGGCATCACGTGGCTGACTAGACTGACTGCGAGTCGGAACAGTGAAGGGGTACAGATATGGCCGAGCGACGAACGGGTTGGGTCTATCACGAGTCCTACATGTGGCACGACACTGGCCGCACCCGTGCATTCGATCCCGAGCTACGGCGCTGGATGCAAGCCTGGGAGCACTGGGAAAATCCCGACACCAAGCGCCGCTTCAACAACCTGCTGGAAGTCTCCGAGTTCTCTGAGGAACTGATCCCGCTCAAGCCGCGCTCGGCGAACCTCGAGCAGGTGCTGCGCTTCCACACCCCGGACTATGTCGACCGCGTGCGCGAACTCTCGGCAGCCGACGGCGGAGACGCGGGTGAAGGCGCGCCCTTTTCGCATGGCGGCTATGAGATCGCGCTATTGGCGGCAGGCGGAACGATCACCGCAGTCGACGCCGTGCTCGACGGCGATGTTGACAACGCCTACGCGCTGGTGCGTCCGCCGGGCCACCACGCCGAACGCGACCGCGGACGCGGATTCTGCGTCTTTGGCAACGTCGCCATCGCGGCGATGCATGCGCTGGCCGAGCGTGGCATCGAAAAGGTCGCGACGCTCGACTGGGACGTCCACCACGGCAACGGAACCCAGCAGGCGTTCTACGACCGCAACGATGTGCTGACCATGTCGATCCATCAGGATCAGTGGTACCCACGCAACAGCGGCGCAATGGACGAACAGGGCGAAGGCGCTGGCGACGGCTACAACATCAACGTCCCGCTGCCTCCCGGCAGTGGTCACGGGGCCTACATCGAGACGATCCGACAGGTCGTCGTGCCGGCTTTGCAGGTGTTCCAGCCGGATTTGATCCTCGTCCCGTCAGGATTCGACGGCGGCATGTACGATCCGTTGGGCCGGATGATGGCCTACTCGGAGACCTTCCGCGAGATGACTCGGTTACTCATGGAAGCGGCTGACGCGTTGTGCTCAGGTCGGCTGGTGCTCAGTCACGAAGGCGGCTACAGCCCGACCTACGTCCCCTTCTGCGGACTTGCGGTCATGGAGGAACTCAGCGGCAGGCGATCGATTGCGGGTGACCCATTCGAAGACAACTCGGCGACAGCAGGGGGTCAGGACCTGCAGCCGCATCAGCAGGCGGTACTCGATGACGCGAAGCTGTTGGTTGATCGTTTGCGGACGCTCGAGGGTGTCTAGAGCTCGATCAAACTGATCATCGCCGAATCGTCTGCGCTGCCGAGGGGGGCCAACTGGTCCCCGGTCGGCTCCGCTCAACAGAACCAGTCTTCGGTCAGACCGGGACGATGGACGTGAGGAGCGTCAACGTCAGGCCACGGTTCCACGCCGAGCGCCCGGCAGGCGGCGTGCTTGATTTCAGCGAACGGCGCCTGGCGCTCTGCCAGCGCAGCGATCTCCGCCTGCAGATCGTCCATTCGCGGATCCTCGTGTCGCCAGTTCCAGGTGAGGCCGTCGGAGTCGTACGAGGCCAACGAGTTGATCTCGCCCATGGGACCGACCAGGGGTGAATCCGAAGGCACGAGCAGACGCAATCCAAGCTGGACCGGTGGGGTCAGATCAACCAGTCGCCGCGTCTCGACGAACTCCAACAGTCCGAGGTAGTGCCCTGCCGACGTCCACGGCGTAAACGGCAACCAGGTCGGCCGCAGGGCAATCTCCGCCTGTGCGGTCAGATCAAGCGCGATATCCAAATCTGCTGCCGTATGTCCCTTTTCGAGGACTTCCAGAAGCCGGTCATCCACCGACTCAAAGGCCGAAGTAATGAACGTGACGCCGAGCGATGTCATTTCCGGCAGGAGGTCCTGGTGTTCAATCAGGTGCTCGACCTTGATGGTGGCGTCGAACGTGATACCAGGGTGCGCCATGGAAGCACTGCGCAGCAGATCCATCGCCAACTCTGGGGCGTTGAGAAAGTCGGGATCCCCGAACGTGATGTGCTCAGCGCCCGCCGCGACCTGTTGGTCGATATCGGCGAGCACAGTATCTGCGCCATTTAGCCGCAATCGACCCGCATAGATCGGCGTGAGCGGGCAGTGCGTGCAGCGGTGCGCGCATCCGCGAGTCGCCTCAACGTAGCCGGCAAGATGCGATCCGCCGCTGGCGTCCCGATAGCTGGCATACCGGTCAAGCGCGGGGAGAATGGAGCGGTCGGGGACGAGTCGAGATTCACGGTCGAAAACGGGAATGGCTGACGTAGCTTCGCCGTTTGCCAACGCGACGAGTTGTAGATCGGTGTCGCCGCTGATCGCCCGACCGAGACCGAGATCACTAAGCAAGCCTGCGGCAAGTCCGTAGAAGACAATCTTGTTGGCCATGCCCTCCAGTTGCCGCGCGATACGAACTCCGAGGCGTCCAGCGGTATGCATCGGCGTCGAGATGCCGATCAAGTCGGCTTCGGCCGCAGCGGACTGCAGTTGTTCTGGACTGACCGATTCGACCGCGAGATCGAACGCGGATACCGCATGCCCCGCAGAACGTAACACGGCCGCAGGCGCAGCGACCCCGAGAGGCTGATGGCCCTGTTCGTAGGTGGAAATCAGCAGGACGCGCGCCATCGGACGCCTGTCCAGTGTGTGGTTCGGGCTACTTCTTCGATGGCTTGTAGTACGGGTTCTCGCCCGACTGGTGGTCGGTGATGTCGATCAGCTCTTCGATCTCGGGCAGTTGCTCCTTGACCGCGACCTCGATGCCCTGCTTGAGGGTGACGTTGGCCATGCCGCAGCCCTGGCAGCCGCCGCCCATCTCGATGTAGGCCTTGCTGCCCTGGACATCCAGCAGCTGCACGAATCCGCCATGCGCGGCGATCTGCGGATTGACCTGCTCGTCGAATATCCGTTGGATCTCCTGGGCCAGCGGATCGCGCCAGACCGGGTTGGGATTGTTGAACTCGAGTCCGGAAACGTTGGGGCCTTTGAATTCGTAGTGAACCGCAGTACCACGCAGGTCGTCGATGCGTTCACCCTCGACATAGAGTTTAAAGTCGGGGAAGTCGGCGGTGGCATCACCGGCGGGCTCGAAGCCCTTCTCGACGATCGTCAGCACATGCTCGAAGCCCTCGGACGTTCGTCCCGCGATCTTGAGGCGCAGGCCGGCAACTTCTTCCGGATAACCGGTCAAGACCTCGACCAGCTTGGAGCGCGCCACCTCGGAAAAGGTGATGCCCAGGTCGCCCGTTTCCACGTCGGTCGTCATCGGATGCCCCCGTCCGGTTCTCGTTTTCTAGCATAGCGTTCGGTCGAAACGATTTTGTGATTGGAATACAGCATGGCGGTCGAACGAGTCGTTGTCGAGAAGAACATCGAGATCCCGATGCGCGACGGAGTCATCCTGCGCGCCGACCTGTATCGCCCGGAGGGCGCCGACCAGCCAGGTCAGGCCGTCCCCGGGATCGTCACCAGGACGCCATATGACAAGGAACAGTCGGGCGCCGGACTGGTTGCGGTGATGCCCAGCGCGCTCAAGCTGGCGGAGCGCGGCTACGCCGTCGTGGTTTGCGACTGTCGTGGACGCTACGCCTCGGAGGGCGATTTCAAGCCCTTCCATCAAGAGGGTCCCGACGGCTACGACACGCTGGAGTGGGTGGCGGCCCAGGATTGGTGCGACGGCAACACCGCCATCTATGGGCCGTCCTACGTCGGAGCGACGACGATGCTGGCCACGCGCGAGCAGCCGCCGTCGCTGCGCTGCGCCATCCCGATCATCACCGCCGACGACTACTACGACGGCTGGACCTACCAGGGCGGCGCCTTCCAGCTCGGCTTCGTCGGACTGTGGGGCAGCGGTCTGGCCGCCACGGGCTACCTCCAGCAGAATCACACGCGTCCGTCAGAGGCGCAGCCCGAGATGACCGACGCGGTCATGGGCAACGGATTCCGACTGCTGGGCAGCCGGCCCCTCGACACGATGCCGGGCATTTCGCAGGACGGCGTGGCGGCGTACTGGCACGAGTGGCTGGAGCATGAGACGCGGGACGAGTATTGGGAGTCAGTCAGGCACTCTGCCGATTACTCGCGCTTCCAAGTGCCGATGCTGCACATTGGTGGCTGGTTCGACATTTTCGGCATCGGCACGGTGCGCAACTTCCGCGGCATCCGCGAGCAGGGGAATCCCGATCAGAACCTGATCATGGGTCCCTGGGCGCACACGAACTACGACCGCTGGCTGGGCGAGATGGAGTTCGGACCGACCGGAGCGGCAGCCGCCGCCAACGTGATCGCCGACATTAACGTCTTCCTTGACCGACACCTGAAGGGCAAGGGCCGCGAGCTCCCTGGCGTCCGCTGGTTCCTGATGGGCGCAAACGAGTGGCGGACCGCCGCTTCCTGGCCGCCGCCAGATGCTGAGCAGCGTTCGCTATACCTCGCATCCGACGGCGGAGCGACGATGTTCTACGGCGACGGCCGGCTGGTGGACGAGTGTCCCGACGACGATCAGCGCTGGGACGAGTTCATGTACATCGGCTACAAGCCGGTGATCACCGAGGGCGGCTCGACGCTGCAGCAGGCGATTGGCCTGCCCGGTCCGCGCGACCAGACGCGGACAGAGAGCCGCGACGACGTGCTCTGCTACTCGACCGAGCCGCTGACCGAGGCCGTCGATGTTGCCGGGCCGGTCGAAGTCGACATCTGGTTCTCCAGCAATCAACCGGACACCGACATCACGGCCAAGCTGGTCGATGTCCATCCCGACGGCAAAGCGGTGTCATTGGTCGACGGCATTATGCGCGCCCGCTTTCGCGAAGGGTTCGACCAGGAAGTCATGCTGACGCCCGGAGAGGTCGTCAAGCTGACCGTCGACCTGGCCTCCCTCGGCCACCGATTCGACGTCGGCCACCGAATCCGCCTGGAGATTTCAAGCAGCAACTACCCTCGGTTCATGACCAACTCGAACGACGGCGGCTCGGTGAACTCGGCGACCGAGATGCAGGCCGCAATCAATAGCATTCGGCGCGGCGGTGAATATCCGTCGGCCCTGCGTTTCTACCAACTGAAGGACTGAGAGGAACCGACAATGATCTACGAACTTCGCATCTACACGGCACATCCAGGCAAGATGGGCCACTTGATGAAGCGTTTCCGGGACCACACGATGGAGCTCTTCGAGCGCCACGGGATCCACAACGTTGGCTACTGGACCAACTCCGTGGGCGGCCGTTCCGACGAACTCTGGTACATCGTCAGCTTCGAAAGCGCCGGACAGCGCGAGGAAGCCTGGCAGAACTTCGGCGCCGACCCCGAGTGGCAAGCGGCCCGAGCCGCCTCCGAAGAAAACGGCCCCCTCGTCCACCACATCGAGAACCGAATCCTCCAACCCACCGAGTGGTCGCCGATGCCTTAGCCGCGATGTCGCAGGCGCGCCACCATGACTGGTGGCAGGTTCGGCAGGTGATCCCAGCTCAGCCGATTCTCGGCGTTGCCATCTCCGCCGTCGGTGATTGAGGGTTCGCGAATTCCGTCCAGGACCCAGCCACGGTCGAAGGCAGTGCTGAAAAGCTCAGTCAGCGTGCGATCAAAGTACGGCTGAATTTCCGGTTGACCCTTGACCGCGATGCCGTGGTTGACTCCGGTGTCGAGGTAGTTGGTGATCTTCACACCTGCTTCCTCGATGAACTGTCCGTCCTCGGTCTCTATGCGTTCGCGAAACAGTCGCACTTCCGGTCCGGGCCGAAAGACTGGATGGAGCACGGAAAAAACAAACGGCGCGTTCTCGGTCAGGGCCAGCGGGAGCATGTCGAAGAGCGGGCTAATCTCGGCGATGTCCATCAGCGCCATGTTGCAGACGGCGGCTCCGAACGGCGCTCCCGACGCGCCTGAAAGCGCCGCGAGGGCTGAGCGATCGGTCACGTCGAGGCGAATCCAATTGATCTTGTAGCCCTCGGACCGCTCCTGGGCGCGTTGGAGCTGGCGATCAGATCCGTCGGTTGCGGTGACGCGCGGGCCGAGCCTCGACAGCTGCCGGGCGAAGTTGCCGTTTCCGCAGGCGATCTCGAGGATCGAGGTCGCCAACGGCTGCAGGAGTTCCAGGGTGTGAGGAAACACCAGGACCCGCTGCCAATAGTTGCCCTCGTCGCCCTGAGCCTGGTCCCAGAACTCCGCATTCGAGTCCCACGCTTGAATCGATTCGGCGTTGAAGTCGGGATAATCGACCATGACGGCCTCTGATTCGTTGATACCGTAAGCGCAGACTGTCGAGACTATCACCGTATCCCGATCCTGTGCGGGGAGATCTTCATGAGCGCACCACTGCCGGTCATCATCCAGGGACTCGGGCCGATTGGACTAAGGGTCGCCGAGGCGGCTTTGAATGACTCATTTCTCGAAGTCGTCGGCGCAGTCGAGATCAATCCTGAGATGGTCGGCAAGCCGCTCTCCGACTTCGTCGACGGCGCGCCCGAGATCACCATCCGTCAATCGATTGCCGCCGCCCGGGTAGACTCTCGCTCCGACGGCGGCATCCTGATCCACTGCACCGGCTCATATCTCGAGCAGGTGTCGCCGCAAATCGAAGAAGCGCTCCGGCAGGATCTTCATGTCGTCTCCACCTGCGAGGAACTTGCCTTTGCCCAAGCTCGTCATCCCGAGATCGCCGCGGGCATCGATGTACTGGCTCGGCGAGCTGAACGAACGGTGGTCGGCACCGGCGTCAATCCCGGATTTCTCATGGACGCGCTTCCGGCGTCGCTCTCGTCGATTTCGCACAGCATCAAGTCGGTTTCGGTCAAGCGGGTTCAGGATCCATCGCGCCGCCGTGTTCCTTTCCAGGAGAAGGTGGGGATGGGAATCTCGAAGGCGCAATGGGAGGCGAAGCGAGACGCCGGCAGCTTCGGTCACGTGGGGCTGGTCGAATCGGCCCGACTGCTCGCCTACCCGCTCGGCTGGAAAATCGTCGATTGGCGCCACGACATGGTTCCCTGCGAGGTGCCCGGACAGGAACTGGTCGCCGGCACGCTGGAGACGCTGGAGGGCTCGACGTTCGACGGCCACACGGTTCGGCTGCACTTTGAGGCGAATGCGTCGGTCGACGAGGAGTATGACGAAATCGTGATTGACGGCACGCCGCCGCTCAAGCTGCGATTCGAGGGCGGCGTCTTTGGCGACGACGCGACGGCGGCTTCGGTGCTGCGCGCGGCGCGCGTGATCCCGCATACGCGCCGGGGCCTGATGACCGTGCTCGATCTCCCGCTGCGTTAAACTGAGCATCTGCCCGACTGACGCCGAGAGGGGATCGCCATGGACTTCGACGACCGAGAGTTCCGCAACGCCTTGGGCATGTTCCCCAGCGGCGTCACCGTGATTACGACGGGCACAGAGCCGAACTTTGTCGGCATGACAGCCCAGTCGTTCTCGTCGCTCTCGCTCGATCCCCCGTTGGTGTTGGTCTGCGTCGACAAGGGCGCGAGCGTGTTGCCGTTGCTCAAGGAGACCGCCGCGTTCAGCGTCAACATCCTGCCCGACACCGCAATGGACACATCCAACTACTTCGCCAGCAGCAAGCGTCCACCGCCGCCGCACCAGTTTGACGAACACGAGCACGTGCTCGGCGAGACCGGCCAGCCGCGCCTGGCCAGCGCGACAATGGTCTTCGACTGCTCGATCCACTCGGTCCTCGAAGGCGGCGACCACGAGATCATCGTCGGTGAAGTGAAGGCGTTTGAACAGCAGTCGAACGAGGAACCGATCCTCTTTTATGGCGGCAACTACCGGAAAATGGGCCCGCCCGACCCGTCGATGAGCTGGTAGCTCCCCGAAACAGATCCTCCAATGTGCGTGCAGAGCATGGACGATCGGCCGCTGCTGGCGACCACTCCGCCGTTGCCCGCCGACGACTTTGTGCCAGCGCTCTGGGTGCCGTTGACCCGTGCGTTGCGTGCCCGGCGTCGGCTGATTCAAATGGTCGAAGTTCTGCCGGCCGAGCGCTGGCTGCAAGAATCGGCCGCACCCGCGTGGTCGCGTCGAGACGTCCTCGCGCACCTGGCCGCATCCGATCGTCGCTATCACGATGTACTCAACGCCGTCCTCAATGGATCGCCGCTGGAAGAGTGGAAGCCAGATCCGTCGGTACCAGGCCACGAATTGGATCTGGCCAACTCCCTGGGTGCGGAGCGCTTCCTCGGCCAGCCGGTCACGTCGCTGGCCGAGCAACTGCAAGCGGGCGCCGAAAAGTCGACGATGCTGTTCTCGGCCTTGACGGAGGACCAGGTGCTAATGCGGATGGGATTTGCCGGCAATGCTCTGTCGCTGCTGGAGGCGTGGACGTCACACGACAACAATCACGCCGACGACATCATCAACGGTCCGAAGATGATGCGGACGTTGTAACGACGCTCCGTCATACCCGCGCTTGCCGCGGGTATCTCGCCTTGCGCGGCGATGACGGCGATACCTGCTGCTCGCTACCTTGTGATGCGCAGTCGAGCTTCCAGGGCGCGCTCAATCCTCGAGACTTCCAGTCGGTCAACGAATGCGTCAACCAGCGCGTTGGCCATAGAGTCGGCGCCCTGGGTCATGAGCATCTGCAGGAGACCTCGCTTGGGCCGTACCAGCGTGGTTCGCTTCTCGATGCCGGCGGCGTTTGCCGCCCACTCAACGGCGTCGCTCAGGTCTCCGAGCTGATCCACCAGGCCGAGTTCATGAGCTTCTGCTCCGGTGTGGATTTCACCCGATGCGAGATGCGCAACTTGCTCGCGGCTCAATTCTGGCCGCCCTTCGGCCACGATGTCGACAAATCGCTCGTAGACCGACTGGATCAGAGCGTCGAGCTTTTCGTCTTCTTCCGGGGTCGTCTCGCGGAACAGTGACCCCATGTCCTTGTACTCGCCTGCAGCGCGGGTGCGCATTTTGACGCCGACACGGTCTAGCGCCTCAGAGATCATCGGCGCCGTCCAGATCACGCCAATCGAACCGACGACGGACGTCGGCAAGGCGAAGATTGGATTCGCCGCGCAGGCGATCATGTATCCGCCGGAGGCTCCGACTCCGCGAATCGCCGCGGCAACGGGCTTCTTGTCGGAGAGACGCTTGGCAGCCAGATACAGCGCTTCGGACGCAGCTGCACCGCCACCGGGCGAGTCGATGTCGAGCACCACCGCGGGGTAGCGCGGGTTCTGAGCGATGCTGTTGAACGTGCGCGACAGCTCGCGTGGGTTGAGCCGCGCGCCGATCTGCCCGGCCACTTCGACGACGGCCACGCGCTGCGGGAAGAAGTACTGTTCGAGGTCCATGTCGGTTCATCCAATCTTCGTCGGCACTCGCTCAGTGTATGAGCGGACGGCCCAAGGACGTATTGCGCGTTGACTGTGTAACGGCGTCAAGCGATGATCTGTCACACTGGCCGCAAACGTCTAGAGGGAGGCCGCCGTGACCGAGACCGCCGTCTGTCCGCTGTCGGAGCTGCCGCCGGGTGAAGTCACTGCCGCTGATCTTGACGGTACCCGGGTTTGCGTCGCCAATGTGCATGGCGAGATCTTCGCCGTTCAGGACAAGTGCCCGCACCTCTTCGCCCCGCTCTCGGTCGGCGAGCTGAAGAACGCGCACATCGTCTGTCCCTGGCACGACTCCGAATTCGACATGCGCACCGGCCAGACCAAGTCCTGGCTGCCCAACGGCATCTGGAACATGATCCACAAGCTGATGCCGCCTCCGCCGCCCTTCATCAAGAACAAGATCGAGCCCGACTACATCCAGACCTTCAAGACCCGCGTGGACGAGGGAACGATCTACGTCTCGGACGAGTAGGGCGGCGGTCAACCACAACCAGCGAGTCGGCTAGCCCTCGCGAATGGCGCGGATCCAATGGTTGACGGCAGTCATGCCGCCGTCGATCACAAACTCTTGCCCCGTGATGTAGGAGGAGTCGTCCGAGGCGAGGAAGAGCGCGAGGTTCGCGACGTCCTCCGCCTCTCCGGCGCGCTCCATCGGCGATAACCGTCGTCCGCGGGCGCGAATGACCTCCAGGTCGGCTTCTGATTGTGGAGCATCGCTGGGCAGCCCAAAACGGGTGGTGACCTGCCCGGGCACAATCACATTGGCGCGGATGTGCTTGTCGGAGTACTCGGCCGCCAAGCTGCGACTGAGCGCATGGCAGCCCGCCTTGGCGGCACAGTAGCCGGCCGCTCCAGGGACGCCGCTAATGCCGCCGATCGAGGATGTAGAGATGATCGATCCGCCGCCGGCGCGTTCCATCAAGGGGATCGCGTACTTCATGCCCAGGAACGCCGCCCGCAGATTGACGGCGATGAAATCGTCGAAGATGTCGGCCGTCATGTCAGCGATGTTGTGGGAGCCGCCGTCGCCCGGTCCTGCATTGTTGAAGACGACATGAAGCTCGCCCCAACGCTCGTCTGCGATATCGAATGCGTCCTTTAGCTGCGATTCGTCTCGGACATCAGCGACCGCGGGAACCGCCTGCTCGCCGATCAGTTCGGCAGCTTCCTGTAGGCGTTGCTGATTCCGTCCAACCATGATGACGTTGGCCCCGTGCTCGGCGAAGAGTCGGGCCGAGGCGAGGCCCATGCCAGCGCTGGCTCCGACGATGATGGCGGTCTTGCCGCTGAGCTTGGGTTCGGCTGCGTGAGTGATTGGCACCTGTGGCGAGTCCTTTCGGAACTGTGTGACTAGAAGCCCTGGAAGTTTGGTTCGCGCTTCTCGGCGAAGGCCCGGGGACCTTCCTTGGCGTCCTCGGTCGAGCGCGCGATGACCATCGCGTGGTCGGCCATCTCCAGCGACTCGTGCAGACCGGTCTCGGCGGAGCGATATGCGAGGCGTTTGATCATCTGGACCGAGACCGCAGGCATCCTGGAAATCTGACCGGCCAGCTCGAAGGTTGCGGGCATGAGCTCGTCGTGCTCGACGACCTGGCTGACGTAGCCCATCGCCAATGCCTCCTCGGCGGTGAAGATCTTGCCGGTCCACATCAGTTCGAGCGCCTTGGACATGCCCACGATGCGCGGCAAGTAGTAGGCGCCGCCGTCGCCGGGGATCAGCGCCATGCGCACGTAGGCCATGCCGAACTTGGCCCGGTCCGAAGCGATCCGCAGGTCGGCCATCGAGGCCATGTCCATGCCCGCGCCGACGGCCGCGCCGTTGACGGCGGCGATGTACGGCTTCTCGCAGTTGAACAGTGCGCGCGGGACGCGCTGGACCGAGTTGCGCAGCGAGTTGCGGTTCGCGGCCGGCGCGTTGGGGTCTCCGCCAAGCACGTCGGCCCCGGCACGTTCGCGGCCCACGTCAGCCCCCGAGCAGAAGCCGCGGCCCTCGCCCGTGACAATGATCACGCGCACGTTCTGGTCGACGGAAGCGCGCGTGATCGACTCCTGCCAGGCGTCGAGCATCTCGTTGGAGAACGCGTTCAGCTTCTCCGGACGATTGAGCGTGATCACGGCGATGTGATCCTGGACGTCGTAGAGCAGTTCTTCGGTCATGGCGGGGCTTCCTGCGCTTTCTGTTCGCTCGTGTTCGAGCCTGTTCGGTTCCGTTCGGCTGGAATCGGCTCGGCGGTGTCCAGATTTGTCCAGATTTGTCCGGACTCGTCCAGATTTCGGCCTAATTCATCCGCATGCCGCCATCAACGTTCAGTGACTGTCCGGTGATGTTCGCGGCGTCATCGGAGGCGAAGAAGACGGCAGCCTTGCCGATATCGCTGGGGGTCTGCTCCCGCGCGAGCGGCATGTTGGCCGCGATCACCGCCTCGAAGCGCTCGCGCCGGTCGACGACTTCCTCGGTGTGATCGCCGGCGAACATGCCCTCGATCTGTCGCCACAGATCGGTCCAGAGCAGGCCTGGGCAAATCGCATTGACGTTGATGTTGAAGCGCCCCAGCTCGGCAGCCTGGGATTGGGTGATGCTGATCGCCCCGGCCTTGGATGCCGAGTAGGCCGCCATGCCGCCGCCGATCCGACCGGCGATCGAGGCAATGTTGACGATCTTCCCGCCTCCCCGCTCTCTGAAGTGCGGAGTGACCGCCGAAGTGACCTTCCAGATGCCCTTCAGATTGACCTCGTAGCAGCGATCCCAATCCTCTTCGGTCTCATTGTCGCCGAAATTGTCCGGCGGCACGCCGGCATTGTTGACCAGGATGTCGATCTGACCCATCTCGGCGATCACGTTCGCGACGCTGGATGAGATCGAGTCCTCGCTGGTGACATCCATTTCGAGCGCCAGCACTCTGACGTCGTGACTGCTCTGCAGTTCTCCGGCGGTTTCGGTGGCAACGTCGATCAACACGTCGGCAACGACGATGTCTGCGCCCTCCTTCGCCAGCTCAGTCGCAATGCCTCTGCCAATGCCTCGGGCTGATCCGGTGACCAGCGCAACCTTGCCGTTCAATCGTCCCATGATTGGGCTCCAGTTCTAGTACCGCTCAGCCTAACGGCCACCTGCGCAGGCAAGTCAGACGGACCAGATCGAACAGCGAGAACCCGTGTCCTGGGCAGCGACACCGGGACGCAGAGGCAGAGCGGCGAATGCAGGCGAAGGCTCGCGGCGCGTTGGGCCGGCGTTCGGCTGTGTTCGGTCCTGTTGTGGCTTCGCTTCAGTTCATCCGCATGCCGCCGTCGACATTCAGCGACTGACCGGTGATGTTGCGGGCGTCGTCGGAGGCGAAGAACGCGACAGCCTTGCCAATGTCTTCCGGCGTCTGCTCGCGGCCCAGCGGCATGTTGTTGGCAACCGCGTTCTCGAACGCGGCGCGGCGGTCGACGACTTCATCCGCGTCGTCGCCGATGAGCATGCCCTCGAGCTTGCGCCACATGTCGGTCCAGAGCAGACCGGGGCAGACGGCATTGACGTTGACATTGTGCGGTCCCAGTTCGATGGACTGCGACTGCGTGAGGCTGACCGCGCCGGCCTTTGAGGCGGAATAAGCGGCGATCGTGCCGCCCTGTCGAGCGGCGATCGAGGCGATATTGACGATCTTGCCGCCCCCGTGCTCGATGAAGTGCGACTTCAGCGCGCTGCTGACTTTCCAGATCGCCTTGAGGTTGACCTCGAAGCAGCGATCCCAGTCGGACTCGACCTCGTTCTCACTCAGGTTGTCCGGTGCGACGCCAGCGTTGTTGACGAGGATGTCGATCCGGCCCATCTCGGCGATCGCCTGCTCAAGGTTGGTCGAGATCGAGTCGTCGCTGGTCACGTCCATCTCCAGCGCCAGCGTGGTCACACCATGGCGGTTTTGCAACTCTCCGGCGGTCTGAAAGGCCAGATCGATCAGGATGTCGGCGACGATCACGTCGGCGCCCTGCTTGGCCAATTCAGTGGCGATGCCCTTGCCGATGCCTCGCGCAGAGCCTGTGACCAGCGCGACTTTGCCATCCAGTCGTCCCATGTGTTGTGTCCTGTTCGCACAGATTCGATGGAGCTACGGTGCGCCGGACTTGCGTTTCTGAGGAGCAGTCCGGCTCGCCAGCAGACTAGCGGCCAGCTGCTTCAAGGGCTGGCGATGAGTCCTGACCATCAACAGCAACAGCGCCAACGTCAGAGCATTCACACCGGCGATGGCGACCAGCACCGGCTGATAGTTGTCGTCGACCAGTCCCAGCAGCACGCCGGCGGCGAAGGGGCCGATCGCTAGCGCCACGTTGCCCATCGCCGTCTGCAGGGCCATCAGCGTGCCCAGCCGGCGCAGACCGAACACGTCCGACGCAATCAGCCCCTGCAGCGGCATTGTCTGTCCCCAGACCAAACCGGCGATGATCGCCGAGAGGTAGATCCAGTAGATCGGCCCTGCCGCCAGCAGCGCCAGCGTTCCCAGCAGGATCACCGCGTAACCGACGCCCAGAGCGGGACGAAGTCCGAGCAACGAGGCCATCGGACCGATCAATGCCCGTCCCGGGATGGAGAGGAGGCCTCGCAATCCGGTCAATGCGCCTGCAGCGGTAATCGACATGCCGGCCGCGGTCGAGGCCGGCACGAAGTGGTTGAGCATCGCTCCGAGGCCGAACGAGCTGGCAATGACCATGGCCAACATGATCTGGACCTCGCGGGAGCGCAGCGCATCCTGCACGCCGCCGAAGCCGTGTCGACCTGCTTGCGATCCAATGGCCGGCGCCGCGGATGGTTCCGGTGGCGGAATTGGCGGCAATCGGCGCACCGAAAGCACCGCGGGGAGTGAGATGGCAGCGGCCACCACCAGCAGGATCCTGACCGCCCAGCGCCAGCCGAACTCATCCGTGAACAGGCCGGTCAGCGGCATGAAGATGACCGATGAGAAGCCGCCAGTCGTCACCAACACGGTCATCGCTGCGGTCTGCCGTTTGGGAAACAACCGAGCTGCAATCGGCATGGTGACGTTGTAAAAGAGCCCGGCGATGGTCACCGCCCCGCCGATCGTCCAGAAGACGATGAACAGCCAGATGTTCTCGGAGTACGAGGCGGCCATCAGGAACACGGTGCCGACGATCAGGCCGGTCCAGAGAACCGGACGAGGCCCCAATGCGTCGAGAACGCGTCCCGAGACCAGCGACGCCGCGGCGCCCAGCAGGTATGAACCCATGAAGGCCGCGTTGACGGCCGCCGATGACCAGCCTTCGTCCTCCTGAATCGGACCGGCGATGATGCCGAATCCGTAGAGCACGAGCCCGTAGGCCCCACATGTCAGGATGCCGAGCAGGATGATCTGCCGCCAGGTCCAGAGCCAGCGGGCGACATCGCGCGGCGGAGGCAGAGTCATGGGCGCAGGCTACGCTGCCCCTATGGCCCAACACCCCAGCAGCCACTCCGTGACGGTTGAGCGCCAGCGCCTGCGCTTCGCCGCCGGACACTTCGCCACGTTCGCCGACGAGCTGGAGCCAATCCACGGACACAACTACGACGTCTTCATCGAAGTCGTCGGCCCGCTGACCGACGAGTCGTGGGTGATCGACTTCTCACTGCTCAAGCGTCTGACCCGCGAAGTCTGCGAGACCCTGGACCACAAGTTTCTCTTGCAGATGGACTCGCGGACGCTCACCATCAGAGACGACGACACTCACTACCTGATTCAATACCGCGACGAGCTGTCATACCGATTGCCCAAACACGACGTGGCCGCCCTGCCAATTGACAACAGCACGGCGGAACGACTGTCGCAGTACATCGCCGGACAACTGATCGAGTCGCTTCAGCTCTCCGGACCGCAGGGTCTGGCGCGATTGCGAGTCGGCGTGGAGGAGATGCCGGGTCAGGCCGCCTGGTTCGAGACGGACATCTGATGCCCGACGACGCCGGGAACGTGGTGGTGCTGGTGCTGTACGACTCACAGGGGCTGGTGGCGGAGCTCGCGAAATCGATCGTTGAAGGTGCTAGCTCGGTGGACGGTGTCGAGGTCTGGGATCGGCCCCTCGACATCGCCGACAAGGACGAGTTGGTCAGGTGCGACGCCTTGATCCTGGGCAGCCCCAACTGGACCGGGATCACCGGACGGCTCAAACACTGGTGGGACTACACCGGCGACCTCTGGGAGACGGGAGAGCTGGCCGACAAACCAGCGGCCGCATTCAGCGCCGGCTGGAGCCCATCGGGCGGCCTCGAAGCGACCTTGCTGCAACTGGTCCACCTGCTGATCGGTCACGGGATGCTGATCGTCGGGCTGCCGTGGACCTCAACGATGAACCACTCGGGCAGCTACTACGGCGCCACCGCCGTGCGGAAGGTGACCGATTTGGATCGCGAGCAAGCGAGGAAGTTGGGAGCTCGCGTGTCGGATTATGCGCTGCGATTGCATAAGGCTGCGACCTGATGCTCGACGCCTACGACCCAAACGAGCTCCTCGGCATCGCCTCGGGCGCGTCGGAGGACGAGATCCGCAAGGCGTTCCGCCGCAAGGCGAAAACGGTGCACCCGGACGTGTCCGATGCGCCGGATGCAGCGGAGCGGTTCAAGCAGCTCAAGGACGCGCACGATCTGCTCATCGAGCGGATCAATGGCGCGTCTCTGCCGCAGGCGGGCGAGGACCTGTATCGGCCGGCGAAGGATGTGAGCGACGAAGAGCGAGAGGGCATCCTCAATGCCTTCCGTCGGCGTCGGCAGGCGGAAGAGCGGCGAAGGTCTCGGCGGCGATCGGCGGTCAAGGGTCAGGCGCGGCGCGCGCAACGCGAGAATGACGCGCTCCAGGAGGAGATGGCGCGACGGCGGGCGGCGTTCGAGGCGAGTCAGCGGGAAGAGTCGCAGCGCGAGCAAGAGGAGCGCCGAAACGCCGAGCGCGAGCAACGCGAATCAGCGGCAGCGGAGGCGCGGCAGCGTACTGAAGAGACGCGCAGACGGACGGTGGAAGAGCTTCAACGAACCAGGCGCAAACGTGAGTCACGAGACCGCACCGAGCGCGAACCACGCAACCGAGCGAGGCGCTCACAACCGGTCGGCGACGCGCCGCTGGAATGCGCCTGGAAGGACTGTCGCGAGTCTGATGATCTCGCCGCCCCGCTGCCAACCGCGTTGGGTGAGCGTCGATTCTGCCGTCGGCACTACGACGAGTACATCGAGTTTCGCCGCGCCAGGCAGCAACGCGAGACAGCGGCATCAGCGAGGGATCGATGATGAAGGAATATCAGAACATCCTCGTTGACATCGATGGCCCGGTGGCGACGATCACGCTCAATCGACCGGAGAAACTGAATGCGCTGTCGGAGCGGCTGCGCGACGACCTGGCGGCGGCCCTGCGCGAGTTGAATCCCGGCGATGCGGTTCGCGTGATCCGGATCAAGGCGGCAGGTCGCGCGTTTTGCGCCGGCTACGACATCACGCCCGAGGACAACGATTTCCAGTTCGTTCCCAACAGGCGGACCGGCGATCAGGCGTGGGAACTGGGCGAGTCGATGGCGTCCCTCAATCGCGAGCACCTGCGCGACTCGATGGATCGCTGGCTCTGGATCTGGTCGTATCGCAAACCGATCGTGGCCCAGGTGCACGGCTGGTGCCTGGCAGGCGGCAACGACCTGGTCGGCTCCTGCGACATCATCTTTGCAGCTGAGAGCGCGCGCTTCGGTCATCCCGCCGGACGCGCGCTCGGCCAGCCGCCCACCCTGGGCATGTGGCCCGCCAAGATCGGCATGCTCAAGACCAAAGAACTGCTGTTCAGCGGCGACACGATCGACGCTGTCGAGGCGGAGCGGATCGGGATGATCAACCGTGTCTATCCGGAGGATCAGCTGGACGAGGAAACGATGGCCTGGTGCCAACGCATCGCCAACGTCCCCCTCGATGGCCTGACCGTTCACAAGCACTCGACCAACCGCTGGGCCGAACTGATGGGCTTGACGATGTCCGTCTACGAAGGCGCGGAGTTCAACGCGATCTTCGCCGAGACGGCGGCGATCGAGGAGTTCGGCAAAATCTCCATGACCAAAGGCCTCAAGGCCGCCCTGGAATGGCGAGACGACCCCTTCGGCGACGGTCGGGGTGCGGTGCGGCGCTGAGACCCGCACAGAATCACTCTCCCCTTGCACGCTCGGCTCCCATAGCGCACATTAGTTCTGTTATGCTGAACGAGTCTTGTCCGACCCAAAGCACGCTGCGAGCCTCTGACATGCCTCCGACCAACCCGTTCCCGATTGACCAACACCTTCCAAACTCAACCACTGTTCAACCACCCGAATCGGCGAAACCCAGCAATACACGGTGCTTCGTCCGTTTTGTTCTCCGCCACCGCTCAGGAAAAAAATCTCTACCAACCACTCCGACAGGGCGTGTCGGTGTCGGAAGTGCCCGCCCCGGTACCATTCAATCGACTTTTGCAGAGGAGACTGAAATGACCGACTACGAAAACGTCCTTGTCGAAGTCGACGGCCCAGTTGCCACGATCACGCTGAACCGTCCGGAGAAGCTGAATGCGATCTCGGGCGGGCTGCGCGACGACCTGGAAGCGGCGCTGCGGGAGCTGAATCCCGGCGACGACGTCCGCGTCATCCGGCTCAAGGGCGCCGGCCGCGCCTTCTGCGCCGGCTACGACCTGACGCCGGGCGGCGGGGCGATGAATTGGCGACCGAACCAGCGCACCGGAGACCAGGCCTGGGAGCTGGGCGAGTCACGGATCGCGCTCGACCGCGAGAACTTGCGCGTCTCCGTCGATCGCTGGCTCTGGATGTGGGGCTATCGCAAACCGATCGTCGCCCAGGTCCACGGCTGGTGCCTGGCCGGCGGCGGCGAAATGATCGGCGCCTGCGACATCGTCTTCGCCTCAGAGACGGCGCGATTCGGACACCCGGCCGGTCGCGCGATCGGCATTCCGCCGACGCTGGGCATGTGGCCGGCCAAGATTGGCATGCTGAAGACGAAGGAACTGCTGTTCAGCGGCGACACGGTCGACGGAATCGAGGCCGAGCGGATCGGGATGATCAACCGCGCCTACCCCGAAGACTTGCTCGAAGAAGAGACGATGGCCTACTGCCAGCGGATCGCCAACGTCCCGCTGGACGGTCTGACCGTGCACAAGCATTCGACCAATCGCTGGTTCGAACTGATGGGCCTGCGCGTCGCCGCTTCCGAGGGCGCAGACTTCGACGCCATCTGGCACGAAGCGCCGAGCATCAACGAGTTCATCAACATCGGCCGCGAGAAAGGCCTCAAGGTCGCGCTCGAGTGGCGCGACGACCCATTCGGCGACGGCCGCGGCGCGCTGAAGCGCCGGACCTAATCCTCTATGTCGTCGATGCGACCACTACCCACGGCGTCAACGGCGCAGGTCCGCGGCTATGCGCTGCGGGTCTGGGAGTGGCCGTCGAGCGGCGATCCGGTTCGGACGGCCGTGTTAGTCCACGCCACCGGATTTCACGCCCGGACCTGGGACGCGGTCGTCCGGCTCTTGCCCGAGGACTGGCGCGTGTTCGCACTCGACATGCGCGGACACGGCGCCTCGCAAGCGCCGCCCGATAAGGCAGGAGCGGACTGGCGTGAGATGGCGGCCGATCTCAACGAGTGGCTGGTGCAGCGAGATCTCACCGATGTGGTTGCCGCCGGACACTCGATGGGAGGCTGCGTCTGCACAATCGCGGCTGCAACGGGCGATCGCATCGAATCGCTGGCGCTGATCGATCCGGTGCTGGTCAATCCTCGCGGTCCGATGCCGCCGACGCCTCCCGATAGCCTCTCAGTCGCCGCCCGCAAGCGTCGACGAATCTGGTCAAGTCCGCGGGAGATGGCGGACTCGCTGACCGGCCGCGGCGCCTTCACGCACTGGCCCAGGGACGCCGTCGAGAGTTATGTCCGCTACGGGCTGAACCCGACCGGCACGCTCGGAGAATGGGAGCTGGCCTGCGACCCCGAGGTGGAAGCCTGGTGCTTCGAGTACGCGCCAACCGTCGATCCATGGCCGGACATGGCCAGGGCGGGACAACCGACCTTGATCCTGCGAGCCGGTGAGAGCTTCGGACACGCATCGCCGACCGGCCAGAATGCGGTCGAAGTCTTCCCCAATGCGTTCGAGTCGGTGGTCGAAGACTCGGACCACTTCATCCCCATGCGCTGCCCGGACGCCGTCGCCGAGACGATGATCACCGTGGCGAGGGATTGCTCAGCAGATAATCCGGACTAAATCCGGCGATGCCTGCCCGGATGTTGGGCGCCAGTCGGTCAGTGATCACAGCGCTGGCGAACTGGTACCGATCGGAGTCCCACGCGAGATCGTCCGCCAGGCATCTGGCCGATTCGCCGGTGCCGGCGCGGAAGTGTCCGGATGTGTCGGCGAACTGATCGATGGCGAATCGGCGCGCGCCGGTCTCGGCGACCTGCGACGCGAAGCCATCCGGATCCGCAATGGGCAAGAGCGGCGTCATCGTAATCGCGACAGGTACACCGGCTGCGGCAACAGTCGCGGCGGCGTCGAGTCGATCGCGGATCGGAGGATTGCGAGGCTCGAAGGCTCGGCGGACGTCCTCGGAATCGGTCGTGATGCTGAAGTTGACGCAGACCTTGTCGAATCGTCGAAGCAGGTCAATGTCGCGAGTCACCAGCGGACTCCGAGTCTGAACAACCAACCAAGCACCCTTCTCAGCCAGGATCGGCAGCAGGGACCGCGTCAGCTCGAGCCGTCGCTCAATCGGCTGGTACGGATCGGTGGCGCTGCTCAGGTAAATCGTCTTGCTCGCAAGCGAGCGTCGAATCCGGGAGAGTTTGAGCGCGGCGTTCTGCTTGACTCGGACCCAGTCGCCCCACGACGCCTGTTTGTCGAACGGTGCGAAGAAGGCGGCGTAGCAGTAGGAACAGCCGAAGCTGCAACCCACGTACGGGTTGAGCGAGTAGTCGTACTCGCGGAGGTATCCGGCGCCGGGTGTCAGGATCTGATGGGCGTCGTAGGGTTCGACGGTGAGGGACACGGCTGCCTAGTCGAACGCACCCGAGACCAGGTGCTCGACGTACTCCTCCTCCGACATACCGACGATGTCCTTGTAGACGTACTCGTTGTCCTCGCCCAGCAGCGGGGCGGCCTTGGTCAGTTCGGCCGGAGTTTCGGAGAGGCGGAACGAGGGGCCGTCGTAGGCCCGGTGGCCCATGGTCGGGTGATCGAGCATCCAGAAGTGCCCTCGGTGAGCAAGCTGTGGATCATTGCGCAGATCCTCGGGCGTCTGCACGACGCCTGCGGGGACTCCGGCGCTCTGCAATCGCTGCATCAACACCTCGGCTTGCTGAGTCCGTGTCCAGGAGGCGAGTTCCGAATCGAGTGCGTCTGCCTGCAACGAGGTCCATGACGGCTGCCCCGCCACATCCGCCAGCGCTGCCAGTTCAGCTTCACTGGTGACGGTGATCGCGATCCAGCGGTCGTCGTCATCTCCCCGCGCCGCGCACTGGTAGGTGCCATAGGGGCGATAGTCGGGATGGCCCGCGCCGAGGGGCTGTTGCTCCCGGCCGTTGACGGTGTAATCGAGGACCATGGTCTCGGTGGCGTGGATCGCGGCCTCCATCTGGCCGAAGTCGATGTTCTGTCCTTCGCCGGTGCGCCGGCGATGATCGAGCGCGGCCAGCAGCGCCGAAGCGGCGAAATGCGGCACAAGGAAGTCGGTGTAGGCGACACCGGTGCCGATTGGCTCCTCACCCGGGTAGGCGGTCAGGTGAGAGATCCCGGCCGCCGCCTGGAGCACATGCCCATAGCCCTGCCACATCGACCAGGGGCCGGTCAGGCCGTACATCGGCATCGAGATCATGATCAGGTCGGGGCGGACCTCACAGAGGTCCTCGTAGGTCATGCCCCAGGCGCGCATCGCCTTGGGCGTGAACGATTCGGTCACGATGTCGCAGTGCTCGACGATCCGCTTGGCGATTGCGACGCCGTCGGGATGCTGCAGGTTGAGCGACACGCACTGCTTGGAGGAGTTGAAGTCGGCGTAGTAGCCGCTGTTGTCAAGGCCCGGTTCATCATTGGCAAAGGGAGGAGCGCGCCGCAGCGGCTCGGGCCGGACGGAGGATTCGATCCTGATCACCTCTGCGCCATGGTCGGCGAGGTACTTGGAGACCAGCGGGCCAACGCCCACCCAGGCGAAATCAGCGACGCGTATGCCCTCGAAGACCGTGCTGATCACCATGTGCCGCTCCTAGATCGCGCCCTCGTCGGATAGCTGCATAATCTCGTCGTCCGAGAAACCGAGCAGATTGCCGTAGACGTAGAAGTTGTGCTCACCAATCCGCGGGGCTCGATGGCGGATTGAGATAGGAGTTTTGCTCAACCTGGCCCAGGGACCCGGATACGTGACATGGGCTTCTTCGTGCTCGACCTCTGTCCAGTAGTCGCGGGCAGCAAGGTGTTCGTTCTCGAGCAGATCGCTGGGCGTATGCACAATGCCCCAGCCATTGCGGATCTGTTGCGCCTCGGAAACCAGTTGCGCGCGGGTGAACCGCTTGCAGAACGCCACCAGCACATCATTGAGATGGTCGCCGTCTTCCCCGGTGGGAGGAATCAGGATGCCCTGCGTCGCGTCGAGCTTGGCCAGCCATTCGTCCGAAGTCAGATCGCCGGCCAAGCCGTGATGGTCGAGCCATTCGATCGTCTGCCGCGCCGTCAAACCAAAAAGTCCGCCATAGGAGAGCGCGGCAACATAGCCGTCGGCCGCCTCGTAGACGTATTGACCCGACTTGTATCCGCCAATCTCGCGCCCGTTACCCGGACGGCCGTTGTTGATCCCGCGAATATCCCAGGTCGGCGATGCGTTGTCATGAGTGAAGGTGACTGCTTCCTGCATCGACTGATCGACGTGCTGGCCGCGCCCGGTCTTCGTGCGCTGGTAATGCGCGATCAGCGTGCCAACCACCGCCTGCGCGGAGGCCTGGGTGAAGCCCTGCGAGGCGGTCGGCCGGATCGGCGGACGCCCGGGCGCGCCGCACAGGGATGACAGGCCGCCCATCGCCGTGCCGACCAGGTCGGTCGCCTTCCAGTTGGCATACGGTCCCTCGCGACCGAACGGCGTGATTGACGTGTGCACCAGTCGCGGATGCGATGAGCGCACCGCTTCGACACCCAGACCCAGCGCCGCAGCAGCATCGGGTGGACAGGTCTCAATCAGGAAGTCGGCGCTGTCCAGCAACCGGGTGAAGAGTTCCTGGCCGGAGTTGGTGGTCAGGTCCAGCGTCGCGCCCAGCTTATTGGCGTTGAATGTCCACCAGTGCAGCGAATACTCCGGATCGACCACGTCGCCACGGAACGGTCCGATGAATCGCGACTCGTCGCCGCCGGGCTGTTCAACTTTGATCACTTCCGCGCCGAGATCACCGAGCATCCGACCGGCGAGCTGGCCCAGCTCGTTGGTCAAGTCGATGACACGAAAGGGAGCGAGAGGTCCGGCAGCGGTATCGGTCGTCATGGGCTGAATGATACCGGGAGACCGCAAGGCCAAGAGGCCCAGCCAATGGACTCCCTCTCCCTCGGGGAGAGGAGATCGGAAGGGAAGGCCTAGCTCGCGGCCGCCGCGTGATCCGGGCGGCGATGGATGATGTGGACTCCCTGGAGGCTCGGGATCAGATCTGCGATTGCACCGCGGAGCTCGTCCAGGTTGACCTGCTCCTGCGCCGAGACCGCGATCGGCCGGGTACCGACCTCTTCGGCAATTGCCTCCATTACCTCGTCCAACGGCTGCTCGATCGCGTCGATCTTGTTGACCACCGTGAGCGTGGGGCGCTGATCGACGCCGAGCTCACGCAGCGTCCGCTCGACGCTGGCGACCTGTTCGAGGACATCGGGAGAGGTGCCGTCAACGACGTGCAGCAGCAGATCGGCCTCCTCCAGCTCCTCGAGCGTCGCGCGGAAGGCCGCGACGAGCTGCGTCGGCAGCTTCTGGATGAACCCCACCGTGTCGGACAGCAGCACGGAGTGCTCGTCGGACAGCCGACAGCGGCGCGTCGTCGGATCGAGCGTCTCGAAGAGCCGATCTCGCGCGCGAACCCTAGCGTCGGTCAGTGTGTTCATCAGCGTCGACTTGCCGGCGTTGGTGTAGCCGACCAGCGCCACGAGTGGAATCCCGGCCCGGTCGCGCTTGTTGCGATGTTGCTGCCGATGAGTGCGAACCCGCTCGAGGTCCTTCTTCAGCCGTTTGATCTGATTACGGATCAGCCGGCGGTCGGTCTCGAGCTGGGTCTCACCGGGTCCGCGGGAGCCAATCGCGCCTTCCATTCGCTCCAGGTGCTCCCATTGCCCGGTCAGACGCGGGAGCAGGTACTCGTGCTGGGCCAGGGCGACCTGCACGACGCCCTCGCGGGTGTGGGCCCGCTGACTGAAGATGTCCAGGATCAGCGCCGTTCGATCAATGATCTTGATTTGCAGCCGCTTCTCAAGGTTCCGCTGCTGAGCGGGCGTGAGTTCGTCGTCGAAGATGGCAAGCGACGCCTTGAGCTCATCGCGCAGCTCAGCGATCTGCTCCAACTTGCCCTTGCCCACGTATGAGCGGGGATCGGGATGGCGAAGCCGCTGCTTGACCCTCGCCAACGGCATCGCGCCGGCGGTGAAGGCGAGTTGCGAGAGTTCTTCCAGAGATGAATCGATGTCCCAGTGCCCGGCGTGACGGTAGTCGACGCCCACGAGGATCGCCCGCTCAAAGGGTGGATGTGTCGGATGGTGCTTGCGGCGACCACTCTTGGGTCGCCGATTGCGTTGACGTGGAATCGTAGTCTCCGTCGCTACGTCAGACGGCTGACGCCATCGGACGAGGTGCAGTCTAGTCAGAGCAACAGACGGAGCTAGTTGAACATGTCAGCGCGGACCCCTTCTTGAGGTGATTGACTCCAGCTTACTGCGAAGTGAACGCCGCGATCCGTTCGACGCCTTCGTCGACCTCGTTGTCGGGCAGCGTCAGACTCAGGCGGATGTAGCCTTCTCCGGCCGGCCCATAGCCGTTTCCGGGAGTCACGACGACACCTTGTTCCTCGATCAGGCGGGCGGCAAAGTCGGCGGATGTGTCCCCCTCTGGGATCCTGGCCCAGATGTAGAGCGACGCCTTCGGATTCGTCACCTCAAGACCGATTGAGCGGAGCGCATTGACGACCTTGTCGCGACGCTTCTGGATGATCGAGTTGTTCGCCTCGATCACCGACTGATCTCCGTCGAGTGCGGCGATCGCCATCTGCTGGATCGCCTGGGGGATGCCCGAGTCGATGTTGGACTTGACCCGCAGCAGCGGGTCGACCAGCTCGGCGTTGCCGCAGGCCCAGCCGAGGCGCCAGCCGGTCATGTTGAACGTCTTCGAGAGGGAGAAGTACTCCATCCCGGCGGCTTTGCCCGACGGCGCCTGCAAGTACGCCGGCGCCTCATACCCGTCGAAGGTGACGTCGCAGTAGGCATTGTCGTGCAGCACGGCGATCTCACTGTCCAGACCGAACCGTGCGGCGCGCTCGAAGAAGTCGATGTCGGCCAGCGCTCCGGTGGGATTGTTCGGATAGTTGATCCAGAGCACGCGCGCCTGCTCGCGCACGTCGGCAGGGATCGCGTCGAGATCGGGCAGGAACCCGTTCTCTTCGGTCAGCGGCATGGTGTGCGAAATGCCACCCGCAAACATGGTGCCAATTGCGTACACCGGATACGCCGGATCGGGGACGAGCGCCACGTCGCCGGGATCAATGAAGCAGAGCGCCGAGTTGGCGATCCCTTCCTTCGCCCCGATCAACGGGACGATCTCCGTGGCTGGATCGAGCGCGACCTCGAACCGTTGGGACATCCAGCGGGCAATGCACTCGCGCAACTCGGGCAGTCCTTCGGTCTCCGGATATCGGTGATTGGCCGGCACGTCGGTGTGCTCGTGCAGCGCTTCGAGAATGTGCGGATGCGTCGGCAGGTCGGGATCGCCGATGCCGAATGAGATCACCCGTACGCCCTTCTCGCGCTGTTCCGCAATCTTGCGCGAGATTTCGACAAAGAGATAAGGCGGAAGATTCCGGACACGTTCAGCGGTGCGCATGAAGACTCTCTCAGCTTGGGAGCAGACCCCCTCTGCCTGCGGCATCTCCCCCTGCAAAGGGGGAGAGAGACGAGGTTAGAAGCGGCCCCAGATCTTGCCGACCTTGACGTAGGTCGTCACCCGATCGTCGTAGCGGCGCTGGACCTCGGCCGGATCGGCGGGCCGCTGATAGCTCAGCTCGTTGGTCACGTGACGGAAGTTGAGCTCTTGCAGCAGCGGTTCGCCTACGCTCTCACCAGACACGCGAAGCGTCATCGCCCGCCGATTCGCCTCGGCCCCGCGCTGCATCGCCGTTGCGAGCAGCGCACGCGAGACCTCAGTGAAGTCCTGTTCCGGGTGGACGATCAGCTCTTCAGCGGCGATCCCGCGCTTCTCGGTCGGAATCGTGCGGATGTACCCGGCCGCCGCGCCGTCGCATTCGGCGATCCCGATCCACTCGGAGTCGCCGAAGAACTGAGTCGCCAGCGGCGGCGCATGCGCCCCGTCTCCGGCGGCTTCCTGTTCAATTCCGACCACAGCCTCCGCGTCGTCCTCGGATGCATCGCGGACGACAATCCCGGGCGCGAGTTCCGGCAACGTCTGATCGCGCACGTCGCGGCAGCGCATCACCGACACCTCGGACGGCGAGGTGAAGCCCGCGCCGATCAGCATCGGTTCGACGTAGTGCCGATGGGGGAAGTCGGTGTAGTCGATCACCATCAACTCGGATTCCGAGTGCTCGGTGGCCAGTTCGCCCATCTCGTTGAGCAGGTTGGTCAGGTGCAGCCGGATGTGGTTGATCGTGTCGAACTCGTAGAAGATGCGCAGGTGCCGACCGTAGGGAATGCCGATCACGTAGCCGTCGTCGCACTGCGTCGACAGCATCCGTGGCAGACGGACCAGTTCGTCGAAGTCGATATCCGGCTGATTGCGATAGGCGAGATTCTTCGTCGCCAGCGTTTCATGCAGCTCGCGCACGAAACCGGGCGCGACATCCTGGGCGTGCCGCGTGTAGTCAGGTGTGACCATCAGTCGTCCATTCGCTCGTGAGTCGGGGTAGAAACGATGTGCATGGCTAACGGACGCTCAACAGGTTCGCGTCCAGTTGTCCGTCAAACGAAAATGTTGCAGGGCCGGTCATGTAGACCGACGCCGACGGATCATCGAGTCCGTCCCAGGCGATCTCCAGATCGCCGCCGGGCAGAGAGACCGTCGTGGTCGGGTCGGCCAGGCCGCGCAGGCGAGCCGCGACGAGCACCGCGCAGGCGCCCGAGCCGCAGGCCATTGTGATCCCCACGCCGCGCTCCCAGACGCGCATCTTCAGCTGGTCCGGCGCGGGCACGTTGACGATCTCGAAGTTCGTCTTCTTCGGGAAGTCGGGATGGGTTTCGATCAGCGGACCGATTTCGGTGAGCGGGAAATCGTCCACATCCTCATCGGTGAACCAGACCGCGTGGGGATTCCCCATCGACACGCAGGTCAGGTCGAACGAGCGTCCCGCGACGACGACCTCATGATGCAGAATCGGCGCTGGTCCCTCGTGCACGACCGGGATCTCGTTGGCCTGCAGCCAGGCTTGTCCCATGTCGACTCGCACGCGATCGACGGTTGCCGAGGTCATCGTGGACAGATCGGCCTGCAAGACGCCGGCCCCGGTCTCGATCGCCAGCGCGCCGTCGGTCGGCGTCATTCCGACTCGCTCGACCAGGTACTTGGTGAAGCAGCGGAAACCGTTGCCGCACATCTCGCCGTCGGATCCATCCGAGTTGACAATCACCATCCGCGCAGCCGCCACGTCCGTGTCCTGCGCGATCAGGATCCCGTCCGCGCCGACGCCGAAGTGTCGATCGCAGATACGGGGAGCGAGCGCCGGCCAATCGACGTCGTTCAGGTGCGCGTTCTCACCCAGCGCGTCGATCAGCAGGAAATCGTTGCCAGCGCCCTGCACTTTGAGGAACGGAATGGACATGCTGCTCTCCGGCGATTGATCTGCATCTTACTCAAGCATTGCCAGCGGAACATCAGCCGCCCAACAAATCGAGGGATCGTCGCGCCGAAACCAGGCTCGCTGGCGGCGGGCGAAGCGTCGAGTCGCCTGCGCCACGCCTTCCAGCGCCTCGTTCAGCGAACACTCGCCGCGCAAATGTGCCAGCACTTCTCGATATCCGATGGCGTCGAAGCCGGGGGCGCTCTCCGGCAACCCTTCCGCGAGCAGCTGCCGAACCTCGTCAACCAATCCTGCTTCGAACATCGCCTCGGTGCGCAGAGCGATCCGCGCGTCAAGCTCATCCAGCGACAGGTCCGGCGCACATGCCCGGTAGTCGACCGGCTCGCGCGCCCGTTGCCAATCAGAAATCGGCTTGCCGGTGACCTGATAGACCTCCAGCGCCCTGATCAGCCGCCTGACATTCGTCGAGCCAATCTGCTCCGCTGCATGCGAATCAACGTCCCTCAGCCGTTCGAACAGCGACGCGGCAGTCTCCTCCGAGAGCGCGTCACGGAGTTTCGAATCCTCGGCCACGGGCGGTATCTGCCAGCCTTCCAGCAACGCGCGCATATGTTGACCGCTGCCGCCAACGGCGATTGGTCGTTTGCCCCTGGCGCGGATGTCTTCGATTGCCGCCCGGGCGGACTTGAGATACTCCCCCAACGAGTAGCGCTCGGTCGGCTTGACGACGTCGATGCACCAGTGCCGAATCTCCGACCGCATCTCGGCGGTGGGCTTGGCCGTGCCGATGTCGAGCCAACGGTAGATCTGGCGCGAGTCGATTGAGACGATCTCACCGTTGAACCGGCGGCCGATCTCCATCGCCCAGTCGGACTTCCCCGAGGCGGTGAGCCCGACGACCGCGATCAGCGGCTCTGCGTTCGGTTCAGGCGCTGTCGGCAATGGCCTGGGTGATGGCGAGGAAGGCATCGGCCTGCAGGGACGCGCCGCCGACGAGCGCCCCATCGACGTCTGGTTGGGCCATGAAATCGGCAATGTTGGACGGATTCACCGACCCGCCGTAGAGGATGCGTACGCCGGCGGCGACCTCCGACCCGACCGTGTCCGCTACGACCGAGCGGATGTGCGCACAGGCGGATTGGGCTTCGTCCGGCGTTGCGGCCTGGCCCGTGCCGATCGCCCAGACCGGTTCGTAGGCGATCACGAGCCCTGCCGGCGCCGGGTCGTCTCCCAGGGCAATCGACACCTGCCGAGTCAATACGGTGCTCGTTCGCTTGTTCTCTCGCTCCGCTTCAGATTCCCCGACGCACAGAATCGGCGTCAAACCGTGTGCCTCGGCCGCGCGCAGCTTCAGTGCGAGCGCCTGGTCGTCCTCACAGAAGAACTGCCGCCGCTCGGAGTGTCCCAGGATGACCCAGTCGGCGACTTCGGCCAGTTGCACGGGCGAGACCTCGCCGGTGTACGCACCGGATGGCTGGGTGTGGATGTTCTGACCGGCGATGTGCACCTCGGTGCCGCACCAGAAGTCCCAGACCAATGGCAACTGGGTGAAGCTGGGCGAGAGCACCACGTCGACTCCGTCGATGTCGTCAATCCCGGCCAGTCCGCGGCACAGAGCGCGAGCCTCGGAGTTGGTGCCGTTCATCTTCCAGTTTCCGGCCGCGATCGGCGTTCTGGCCATCAGTCATCCTCCTCGTCAACATCGGCGGCGGCCTCGGGCAGGACTGCGATGCCGGGCAGATCGAGCCCTTGCAGATACTCCAGGGCCGCGCCGCCTCCGGTCGAGACGTGCGACATCTTGTTGGTCAGCCGAAACTGAGCCACGGCCGCGGCCGTTTCGCCGCCGCAAATCACGGTCGTCGCGTCTTCCAGTTTGGCCAGCGCTTCTGCCATCGCGCGGGTACCGCCCGAAAAGGCCTCGCGCTCGAACAGGCCCAGCGGACCGTTCCAGACGACCGTATCGCAGTCCTTGATGGCTTCGGCGAACGTCTCCACGGTGGTCGGTCCGACATCGAGGATCTGCCAGTCTTCCGGAATCTCTTCTTCCGTGAAGACGAGCGGCTTGGCCCGCGGTGGTTCGTCGGCGCCGCGAGCGATCACGCAGTCACCGGGGATTAACAGTTCACATTGCTCATCGTGCGCCGTGGCGGTGATCTCGTTGGCCGCCTCCACCATGTCTTGCTCAAGCAGTGAAGCGCCAGTTGGCAGGCCTCGAGCGAGCAGGAAGGTGTTCGCCATGGCCCCGCCGATCGCAATCACCTCGGAGATTTCCGCGATGCGTTCGAGCAGTCCCAGTTTGTCGGACACCTTCGCGCCGCCGGAGATGAACCCCAACTTGCCTGCCTCGCCCCGCCGGATCGGTTCCAGCGCCTCAATCTCGCGGTCCAGCAGCAGTCCGCCGGCGGACGGCATCATCGTTGCCACTGCATGGGTCGAGGCATGCGCCCGGTGCGCCGCGCCAAAGGCGTCATTGACGTAGACATCGGCCAGGTCGGCCAGTTGCGCCGCGAATTCGTTGTCGTCCTCCTCTTCCTCTTCATGGAAGCGGAGATTCTGCAGCACCATCACCTCACCCGACTTCAGCTCGGACGACATCTGGGTAGCGACGTCGCCGATGCAGTCGGGAGCCATGCGGACGTTCATCCGCAGCGTGCGAGCCAGGCGAACCGCGACCGGGGTCAGATCGAACGCGGGATTACGCTCACCTCCGGGCCGGCCGAGATGCGAACAGACCACCACCGACGCGCCCTGCTCCAGCGCATATTTGACGGTCGGTACGGCAGCCCGGATCCGGGTGTCGTCGAGCACCCGAGCGCCGTCCATGGGCACGTTCAGGTCGAGACGCAGGAGGACTCGCTTCCCGGCCAGATCCAGGTTGCGAATCGAAACGTTACTCATCGTGAAGCAATCCAGGGTCATCGCGAGCCGGATCCGCCGGCGCGAATGTCGGGTCAGGCCATTGGAGAGAGTTCGGCCTCCGCCTGTCGTTCGTTGCCTTCGTCCAGCGCGCGGCCGGGCAGCTCGCTGTGCCCCTCGCTGTGTCGGGCTTCGACCGCGGCCAGCTTGGCCAGTCGGCGCACGTGCCGGCCGCCCTCGAACTCGGCTTCAACGAATGCGTCAACGATGTCAGCAGCCAATGCGTGGCCGGTCACATATGAGCCCAGCGCCAGGATGTTGCAGTCCGTGTGTTCGCGAGCCCGGCGCGCCGACCAGGTGTCGGTGCACAGCGCCGCACGGGCGCCCCGGACCTTGTTGGCCGCGATACTCACGCCGACGCCGTTCGAACAGATCACAATGCCGAGCTGGTGCTGGCCATCGACGACGGCTTCGGCAAGCGGAGCGGCGATATCGGCGTAATCGGTCGGCTCCTTCGACACGGGGCCGAAATCTCGGATCTGATGACCCTGCGTCGCCAGTTGTTCGCGAAGACGTTCCTTCAGCTCAAAGCCCGCATGGTCGCTGCCGATCGCGATACGCACGTGCCGCTGCCCCTATCCAGACCCGCAGGCCGTGATTTCAGGAAACCGACTCCAAATCGGAGAGGCCCCAGTGCCGCATGAGCAACTCTCCGACAGATGCGCTGAGCTGTGGTCCACGACGCAGAACGCGCGGTATCCGGCCCGTGCAATCCAAGATAGTCGAGGCGGCACCCGCAGGCATTACCCCGCCCTCGGAGAGTATGTGAAGTGATTCACTAAAGCTATTGGTGGATGCGTCTCCATCGAACTGACTGCGCACATCTGCTGCCGTCAGAGATGCCGGCTCGCCATGGACGTTTGCCGACGTTCCGGTCAACGGCGCATCGACGAGGTCCAGCACCGCAGTCGCGATCGGGTGGTCCGGAATACGCAGCGCGATCGTACCGCCGTCGACCGCGTTGGTGCGCCAATCCGTCCGCTTGTTCACGATCAGCGTCACCGCGCCCGGCCAGGCCTCCGTTGCCAGCGCCAGGACCCGCTCATTCAGAGGCTCGGCCATCTCCTCCAGGTGCTCCCGCCAGCGCGCGGGCGGCAGAAAGACCGGCAGGTTCTCGCCCCCCGGCCGCCGCTTGAGTTGGAAGACCGACGCCACCGCACGATCGTCGCTGGCGACAGCGCTCAGCGCATACTGCGTGTCGGTCGGCAGCGCTACGACCCCGCCGCGCCGCAAATGATCAACTGCCTGATCAAGTTCCCCGTTAAACACGGATCCATCATACTCCGCGCGTATCATTATGACGTGAACAGCCAGGCTTCTCTCGTCTCCACCGAGCACGAATCGATCGTCATCGTCGACCTCGGTTCGCAGACCGCCATGCTGATCGCCCGGCGCGTGCGCGAGCTCAACGTCTATTGCGAGCTGGTGCCCCCGACGGCGTCCTGGGAGCAGGTCCGCCAGTTGAATCCGAAGGGCGTCATTCTCAGCGGCGGACCCGCGAGCGTCCACGACGACGGCGCTCCAACCGCCCCTGACTGGGCCCTCGACGGGCGCATGCCGGTGCTCGGCATCTGCTACGGCATGCAGACGATGGCCAATCAGCTCGGCGGTCGCGTCGAGAGCGGCCGAGAACGCGAATTCGGCGCATCTCACATCTACCCGCGGGACGAGTCGCGTCTGCTCGACGATCTGCCCCGTCCGATGCCGGTCTGGATGTCGCACGGCGACCGCGTCGACCGGATGCCGAACGGATTTCGCACCCTGGCCGGCACCGACAGCATCCCGATCGCCGCGATGGGCGACGACGACCACCGCTACGGCATCCAGTTCCATCCCGAGGTCGTCCACACGCCGCACGGCCTCCACCTGCTCAGTAACTTCGTCTACGAAATCTGCCGCTGCGCGGGCGATTGGGACGCTGCCCACTTCATCAGCGAGACCGTCGCCGAGATTCAGCAGCAAGTCGGCGCCAACCACGTGATCTGCGGACTCTCCGGCGGCGTCGACTCCTCAGTTGCCGCCGCCCTGGTCCACCGAGCAGTGGGCGACCAGCTCACCTGCATCTACGTCGACAACGGCCTGATGCGACTGGGCGAGACCGAGCAGGTCGTCGACACGTTCGAGCGCAACATGCACATGGATCTTCGCGTCGCCCGATCCGGCGACCGATTCCTCGAGGAACTCGCCGGCGTCGACGACCCCGAAACCAAGCGCAAGCGAATCGGCGAGACGTTCATCTCCGTCTTCGAAGAGACCGCCATCGACATCGCCCGTGACGATCACGGAGTCGACTTCCTCGTCCAGGGCACCACGTACCCAGATGTCGTCGAGAGCGCCGGCTCCGGGCATGGCTCAGCCACCGCGATGATCAAGTCGCATCACAACGTCGGCGGCCTCCCCGATGACCTGCGCTTCGAGCTGATCGAGCCCCTGCGCCACCTGTTCAAGGACGAGGTCCGAGAAGTCGGACGCGAACTGGGACTGCCCGAGGAGATCGTCGGCCGACAACCCTATCCCGGCCCCGGCCTCGCCATCCGCATCATCGGCCCTGTCACCCATAAGAAGGTCCGAGTCCTGCAACTCGCCGACGCCGTCGTCATGGACGAGATCCACGAGGCCGGGCTCTACGACGACCTCTGGCAGTCGTTCGCCATCCTCACCGACACCCGCACCGTCGGCGTCCAGGGCGACGCCCGCACCTACGGCTGGGTCTGCGCGATCCGGGCTGTCACCGCCGACGACGCCATGACCGCCGACTGGGCCCGTCTCCCCTACGACGTTCTCGGAACCATCGCCAACCGGATCGTCAACGAGATCCCCGAAATCAACCGAGTCGTCTACGACATCACCTCCAAGCCCCCCGGCACGATTGAGTGGGAGTGAACCGAGATGGTCATCACCATCTGCATGAGCATGTCGCTCAGGCATCGGCTGCCTGAAATCTGCGGCATCCTTGAGCAAGCCGGTCACGAAGTCCTGACCCCAGTCGATACCCGCGAGTTCGACTACGAAGGCGCCAACGACCGCCAACGCGCCGACCTCAAGCGCGACAAGGACCTGATCCGCACCCATTACGAGAAGATCAAGGTCTCCGACGCCATCCTCGTCCTCAACGAGGACCTGCCAGGCAAGCCCCGCTACATCGGAGGCAACAGCTTTCTCGAAATGGGCTTCGCCCACATCCTCGACATCCCCATCTACCTCATGCAAGACCTCCCCGAATCCCCCTACCGCTCCGAGATGCTGGCCATGGATCCAGTCGTGATCGACGGCGACCTCAGCCGCATCCCGGCCGAGATTCAGACAGCGGTCGGCTAGCCTCGGCCCATGCGCATCCTGATCGTCGGCGGCGGTGGACGTGAGCACGCGCTGGCCTGGAAGCTGGCTCAGTCTCCTTCCTACGAGGCGATGTTCGCCGCGCCCGGCAATGCCGGCACTGCGCAAGTCGGCGAGAACCTCCCAATCCACGACTCCGACATCGAAGCCATCTGCAACTCCGCCGCCGAGCGCCGTATCGACCTCGTCGTCGTCGGCCCCGAGGCGCCGCTCGCCGCAGGCCTCGTCGACGCGCTGACTGAACGAGGCGTTCTGGCGTTCGGTCCCACCCGCGACGCCGCGCAGATCGAATCCTCCAAGTGGTTCGCCAAGTCGATCATGCAGGCTGCCAACGTTCCCCATGCCGGAGGCGAGCTCTTCGAGACCGCCCAGGCCGCACACAAGTGGCTCGAAATCCTCGGACCCGACGATCTGCCCGTGCTCAAGGCCGACGGCCTCGCCGCCGGCAAGGGCGTCATCGTCCCCGACCACATCGACGACGCCCACGCCGCCATCGACCAGATGTTTGCCGGCGCCTTCGGCTCGGCCGGCGAGCGCGTCGTGATCGAAGATCGCCTCTCCGGCATGGAAGCCTCGGCGATGGCCATCGTCTCCGGCGCCGACATCCTCCCGCTCCCGCTCAGCTGCGATTACAAACGGATCATGGACAACGACCACGGACCCAACACCGGAGGCATGGGCGTCTACGCGCCACCCGGCTTCGTCGGCGACGCTGACGACGTCTTCGCCTCCATCCACCAACCGGTCGTCAATCAGATGGCCGCCGACGGCATCGAGTTCCGCGGACTGCTCTACGCCGGTCTGATGATCGACGACGGAGCCCTCAACGTCCTTGAGTTCAATGCCCGCTTCGGCGACCCCGAGACGCAGGCCGTCCTCCCCCTCCTCGACGGCGACTTGCTCCCCGTTCTCGCCGCTTCCGCTCGCGGGGAGGCCATGCCGCGCGACGCGATCTCACACTCCGGGCGCGCCTCGGTCAGCGTCGCGATCGTCAGCGGCGGATACCCAGGCCCCCACGACACCGGCAAGCCGATCCATGGCCTCGACGCCGTCGATGACGCGGTCGACGTCTTCCACGCCGGCACCGCAATCGACGATGATGGACGCACCACAACCGCCGGCGGGCGCGTGCTCGCCGTCACCGCCGTCGCCGATACGCTGGCCGAAGCACGAGGCATCGCCTACGACAACGTCCGCCGCATCACCTTCGACGGCTCGTTCCACCGCACAGACATTGCACTCAGGGAGCTCTAGTCATGACGACTCGCACGATCAAACCGAACCTCCAGTCCCACGACGACGTACCGCCAATCGAGATGTTCGAAGGCATCGCCCGGCGAACCCTGAACGCCGGCGAGCGCACCTCGATCCACGAGATCCAGATCGCCGAAGGCGGCACTGTGCCGATGCACACGCATCCGCACGAGCAGATCGGCTACCTCGTCTCCGGACGCGTCCGCTTCGAACTCGGCGACGAGGTCAAGGAACTCTCGGCCGGCGACTCCTGGATCATTCCCTCCGAAGTCCCGCACGAAGTCACCGCGCTCGAAGACGCGGTTGCGCTCGACATCTTCTCTCCCGCCCGCGAGGAGTACATCCCCTAATGATCCCCCGCTATCAACGCGCGGAGATGGCCGCGCTCTGGACCGATGACGCCAAGTGGCGGCGCTGGCTCGATGTCGAGATCGCCGTCGTTAACGCCTGGGCCGACGAGGGCGTCGTCCCGCGCGAGGACGCCGAGCTGATCGCCGCCAACGCCGGCTACAACGTCGCAGACATCGACCGTTACCAGGTCAAGATCCACCACGACACGTTGGCGTTCCTGCAATCGGTCGCCGACACGCTCGGCCCCGAGTCGCGCTGGGTCCACCACGGACTGACCACCTCCGACGTCTGGGACACTGCTTCGGCGCTCCAGATTCGCGACGCCGCGCGGATCATCGAGGACGACCTTGAGCGCCTCGAGGCCGCAATCACGAAGCGCGCCGTCGAGCACAAGCACACGCTCTGCATCGGCCGCACGCATGGGATCCACGGCGAGCCGACCACGTTCGGTCTCAAGCTGGCCGGCTGGGTCGACGAAACCAGGCGCAACCGCCGGCGCCTCGCCGACGCCATCGAGTCGGTCGCGGTCGGCAAGATCTCCGGCGCCGTCGGCACCCACGCGACCGTGCCGCCGCATATCGAGGAGCGCGTCTGCCGCGAGCTCGGCCTCGGCGTCGAGGCGATCTCCACGCAGGTCGTGCAGCGAGACCGGCACGCTCACTTCCTCTCCACGCTGGCGGTGATCGCCGCATCATTGGAGCGCTTCGCCACCGAGATCCGCCACCTCCAGCGCACCGAGGTCCGCGAAGTCCGCGAGCCCTTCGCCGAGGGCCAGGCCGGTTCCTCGGCCATGCCGCACAAGCGCAACCCCGAGAAGGCCGAGCGCGTCTGCGGACTCGCCCGCACGATCCGCGCCAACGCCTTAACCGCGCTTGAGAATGTCGCCCTCTGGCATGAGCGCGATATCTCCCACACCTCCGCCGAGCGCATCGCCATCCCCGACGCCTGCTTCGCCCTCGACTACATCACCGACATGCTCGCCTGGATCATCGACGGCCTCGTCATCGACGCCGACCGTATGCAGGCCAACCTCGAGTCCTCCTACGGCCTGATCTACAGCCAGCGCGTGATGCTCGCCCTGACCGAAGCCGGCGTCGGCCGCGACGACGCCTACAAGCGAGTCCAGTCCTACGCCATGACAGCCTGGGACGAAGGCATCCAGTTCCGGGACCTGATCGAGGGCGACGAAGTGATCACCGCCGCCCTCGATCGAGAAGCCATGGACGCCGTCTTCGACCCCGCCTACTTCACCCAGCACATCGACGCCTCGTTCGCCCGGCTTGGCCTCTAGCGCGTGCCCAGCCCAACCACGCAGAGTGCGATTGGCGCCGCACTGGCGATAGTGGCGGTTCTGGCAACCTCAGCATGCGCCGACCGCATTCCGTCCCAACTCCCCCATGCAGCGACGCTGCCAGCTGAGCACGATTCCGAATGCGGTTGGCAGCGTTGGCTCGATGCGCCGCTCAACCTCAAAGACTGGTTCGAAGAGCATCCCGAGATCGCCGCACTGCATCACTGGGACTCTCCAAGCGGGGCGTTTCTGTCGGCCAGGCGTGACTCAATCGAAGAGGCGCCATTCAAAGTGCTGCTGCGCTCTATGGTCGTGTGGGTGGAACCTCAGGCACAGGACCCACCGAACGTCATCAATGTTGATGATGCGGGCGGCGTGATTCAGCTCGAGCAAGGCATCAATCTCGTTCGATGGTGGGGAAGGGAAGGCTCGTCGGTCACGATTCGCGACGCTTTTCGTTGGATCGGCCCGAGCATTGAGTCGATCGTCAGGTTCGACGATCAGACGGCGTCTTGCCATAGAGATGTCGGAGTATCTCCGACTGAACTGAGCGATCTGGATGCGGTGCTATCTCGAGGGGATCTTTTGGCCATCCACATGCGGGAGGACGCTACCTGGACTCAGTCGTGGATCTGGTCGCCGAACTACTCCACCTTTGGAGACGTAGACCCCGAGGCGAGTGTTGTGCTGCGCGAACAGGTGAGAGAGTTTTCCGGATATGTGGCCGCTCGCTTTGGTCTCGCCGCAGAATCGTATGCGGTGATGCTCTTGTCCGATGTCGAAGGCCTGTCTCACCTCTTCAAGACCTTGACGGGCAACGAGTTCGACACAGATTGGTGACCCGAGTATGCATGCGGAATCGCCTGGAGCGACGCCATCGGGCTGTTGGAAGGCTGTCGCGATCCCATCGCTTTCGACCACGAGTTCGTTCATGTGATTCAAGCCCAGCTGGCGCGAGGCCGCATTGGATCCTCGTGGGAAACAGAACCTGCTTGGCTGATTGAAGGCGCCGCCGAATACGTTTCGGCCCGGTATCGCGATGCAATGAGTTACAAGAGCTATAGAGACTTCAGGGAAGACGCAATCGACATCGCTCGTGAGCGTAGAGTGACGCTTCCACTGAAACGACTGGTTAGCAGAGAGGACTTCCGCGGGCTCGACATCGTCTACGCATACTCGTTCAGCTTTCTGGCCGCAGAATGGCTCGCGGCTCACGCTGGCGACGACGCACTCTTCAGGTACATGCGGCAGCTTTCTCGCGCCGGGACCAACTGGGATCTGGCCTTCGAGATTGCGTTCGGTCTGAGAGTCGAGGAGTTCTACAAACGCTTCGAGGAACACTCCTCGGACTTTGAGGAGCCGCGGCCGCACCGCATTGCCGGGACGGTGCTGGACGATTCCGGTCGCCCTGTTCCGAATCTCAAGATTCACGCCTATCCCCAGACAGGAGGCTGGAGTCGTAATGCGGAAACCGATGCAACTGGAGACTTCTCTATCGCCGTCCGCGCGGGAACCTACCGCCTGGGAGTACACAGCGAAACGAGTTGCACGTTTTACGGATACGTCGAGCATGGCGGAAACCTTGTTCCGTGGTTTGCCGCTGCTTGGATCGATGCAGGGTCGGGCAATTCGGAGCAGCGCCGAATCCGGTTGCCAGGCGCAGCATCGGATTTGCGCGGATGGTCAACCTGTCGTGAGGCTGAAGGGCGCGAGCCGATTCGAGGAAGAGTCCTGACCCCAGACGGCAAGGGCGCCCCAGACGTGCACGTGTCGGCGTGTGGAGATAACGGCTGCGGGAGGTCCATCACTGACGAAACTGGCGCTTACTCCATTGACGTTGCAGAATCTCCAGTTCTGCTCTCGGTCGGACCCAACGGCCTCATCTGTGAACGATGGGGCGCGCGGGGGGCTAACGGCAACCTGACGACGTTTAGTCGTGATGGAAACACAGCTAAAGCGCAGAGACTGACGAACGGAGTGGACATTCTCCTGCCCGCTCCGCCAGAGGAGCTGGAAGTGACCAATTTTTGCTGGCAGGCGCATCCGCCTTAGCAGTCCACCGGCCAGGCCGTTTGTCGTCGGCGCCACCTCACCCTCCCTGAGACCAGCCGCAGCCACTGTACGATGTCCGCTCATCGATCAGCAGTAGCGGAGCCACAGGAGCGCCATGCACATGGGCATCAATTCGGACTTCCGTGGATCGGTCTGGATACAGGCAGACGTTCACTGCGCAATGTCAGACGAATCCAGAGAAATCTGGACACACCAGGACACTTTTCACAAGAGTCTGCAATCCACAGCGCCGGATTGAAGATATTGGTCAGGACATCGGCCCCATTATGATCAGCACAGGAGGCAATTGCGATGAGCTTGATGATGGAGTCCAACCTCGATTTGCCCAAGCACTCGGGCAAGGTTCGCGATATCTATGACCTCGGCGACCGGCTGCTGCTGGTCGCGACCGACCGCGTCTCGGCGTTCGACGTTGTCCTGCCCAATGGCATTCCCGACAAGGGTTGCGTGCTGACCCAGATGTCGGCGTATTGGTTCGACGCCACCGAGTCGGTCGTGCCCAATCACATGATCCGCGTGATCGACTCGACCGATAATCCCGACCTGCCGGTGGCGCTCGGTCCCGAGTACATCGGCCGCTCGATGCTGGTGACCAAGGCCCAGCCGGTCAAGCTGGAGGCGATCGTGCGCGGCTACCTGGCCGGTTCGGGCTGGGCCGAATACCAGCGCGACGGCACGGTCTGCGGGATTCCACTGCCACCCGGGCTGACCGAGTCGGAGCCGCTGCCCAACCCAATCTTCACGCCCTCGACCAAGGGCGAGGTCGGCGAGCACGACGAGAACATCACCTATGAGCAGGCGGTTGGGATCGTCGGCGCGGACGTGGCCAACACGGTCAAGGTACGCTCGATGGCGCTGTACACGTTCGGGCTGTCGCGGGCGCAGGAGGCGGGATTCTTCCTGGCCGACACCAAGTTCGAGTTCGGGGTCGCCCAGAACGACCAGGGCGAGGACGAGGTCATCCTGATCGACGAGGCGCTAACTCCGGACTCGTCGCGCTTCTGGGACGCCGAAATCTACAAGCCCGGCCAATCGCAGCCGTCCTACGACAAGCAGCCGCTGCGCGACTGGCTGACGGGTACCGGGTGGGACAAGGAACCGCCCGGACCGCCGCTGCCGGACGACGTCGTCGAGAACATCCGCAGCCGTTACCGAACCGCATACGAGCGCGTCACCGGCCGCGACCTGATTGTCGCCGGATGATTTCGACCGCGATGCAGTACTAATGCGGTACAAAGCAGAAATCCATGTGACGCTGAAGCGGAAGGTCAACGATCCGCAGGGTCTCGCGATCCGCGGCGGCCTGCATTCACTCGGCTACGAAACAGTCGATTCCGTACGAGCCGGCAAGTTTATCGAAGTCTGGCTGGAGGCGGAGTCATCGAAGGAGGCGCAGCGTCTGGCGGACGAAATGTCGGATCAGTTGCTGGCCAATCCGGTGATTGAGGATTACTCGGTGGCGATCAGGGAGGGGCCCTGACTACTCGCTCAACGTTCCCTTGGTGCTCGGCGCGCCGGACTCTTCGACCACTCGCACGGCGTCGCGGAGGCAGCGAGCGAGCGCCTTGAACGTCGCCTCGATGATGTGGTGTTCGTTCTCGCCGGCGAGTTGGCGGACGTGGAGCGCTAGGCGGCCTTCGTGGGCGATGGTCTCGAGGATGTGCTTGGCCATCGAGGACGGCAGTTCGCCGATCATCGGGGCGGGGAAGTCGAGGTCGATGGCGGCGTAGGGCCGGCCGCTGAGGTCGAGGGCGACCTGGATCAGGGCTTCGTCGAGCGGCACGGTGCGGTCGGCGAAGCGGGCGATGCCGGCGCGGTCGCCGAGGGCTTCGTCGAAGGCTCGTCCGACGGCGATGGCGACGTCTTCGGAAGTGTGGTGAGCGTCGACGTGAAGGTCCCCGGTCGCTTGCACAGTGAGGTCGAAGCCGCCGTGCCGCGCCAGTTGGTGCAGCATGTGGTCGAGCATCCCGACGCCGGTCTCGACGGCGGCCTGGCCGGAGCCGTCGAGCTCCAGTTCGACGCGGATCGAAGTCTCTCCGGTCTCGCGAGTGACGGTTGCGCTGCGCATGCGCCCACTGTGTCGCAGATGGCGGGGCTTGTCCAGTGCCGTCCTACACTGAAATCACGCGCATTCGGTTCAGAGCGGGGCAGAGAGCGCAGGCAGGGAACATATGGACCGTGCAGATCTGATTGACAAACTCAATATCGACCTCGCCGCCGAACTCGGCGCGATCGTCACCTACATCACCTACGCGGCGCGCGTCGATGGTCCGCATCGGCCGCAGTTGTCGCAGTTCTTCACCGCCGAAGTCAACGGCGAGCAGGTCCACGCGACCTACCTGTCGAACAAGATCGTCTCCATGGGCGGCGAACCGACGACCGTTCCGGCCAGCGTGCCACTGCCGCAGGGCAACCGAGCCATGCTCGAAGAGGTGTTGAGCATGGAGCGGGATGCGGTCAGCCGCTACACCCAGCGGATCCAGGACGCCGAAGCCTACGGCGACATCGCGCTCAAGGTCACACTCGAAGACTTCATCCGGGACGAAACCAGCCACGTCGAAGAGACCGAAGCGATCCTGCGTCACTGGGATTTGTAGGGCAGGCGCTACTGCGGCCGCTCGGTGCTCCGCTCTTCAACCGCGTAGAGCTCGTCCATGCCGGCCATGTTCTGGACCTCTCGGTAGAGCGACATGATCTCGTCGACGTCGCGGCCCGAGCTTCCGTCTGCGGCCATACTTCGATAGGCGTCACGCATCGCTCCGTAGGCGGCGACCTGTCCGGTGAAGGGGTCGATGAGAACGTTGAATCCGTGCTCGGCCAACATCGTTCGGTCGAGCCGGTCGGCCTGGCCCATCAGCGAGAGCGGTCCGCCGAGGACCCGGCCGGCTTCGGCAATCTGCTCGGGATCGCTGGCAAAGAGCATGAGCACGTCGGCGCCCGCCTCGCGGTAGGCGGCGCAGCGCTCGAGGGCGCGCTCGAAGGATTCGTTGCGGACGGCGCCGGTGCGGGCGATGATGATGAAGTCATCGTCGCGGCGGGCGTTGACGGCTTCGCGGACCTTGTCGACCATCATCTCGACCGGCACAAGGTGCTCGACGCCCTTGTGGTGATGGGCCCGCTTGGGCGCGACCTGGTCCTCGATCTCGATAGCGGCGGCGCCCGCCGCCTCGATCTCGCGGACGGCCCGTGTGGTGTGGAGGGCGTCGCCGAAGCCGACGCCGCCGTCGACGATCAGCGGGACGTCGGAGCGTGCGGTCACCTGTCGGGTCAGCCCTGCGACCTCGGTGATTGTCAGCAGTGCTTCGGAGACGGAGAGCTGAAATCCGAATCCGCCGCCGGAGAGGTAGGCAGCCTCGAAGCCGAGCGACTCGACGAGCCGGGCAGAGAGCGGGTCGAGGGCGACGGGCGCGAGGATGGGCTGTCCGGAGCGGACGAGGTTGGCGAAGGCGGCACGATCGGTCATTGCGGGTCTCCTTCGTCGAGCGAGACGACGCCGGCCTCGGCCAAACCGTCGATCTCCTCTAAGGTGCGGCCGATCAGTTCGAGGGCTTCTCGGGTGTGTTCGCCGATGGCGGAGGCTCCTCGCTTGAGGTGGATTGGGGTTCGGGAGAGGTGGACGGGGGAACCGGAGACTTTGATCCTCTTCTGCGACTTGGCGACGGGGAGGTCGGCGATCATTCGGCGTGCCTGGATGTGGGGGTCGTTGATGATTTCGGGCAGCGTATTCATCGGAGCGGCTATGCAGACGCCTTCGAGCTCGGCCTCCCACTCGGCGGTGGTGCGCTTCTTGAAGGCTTCGTTCAGGATCGGTTCGAGGTCGGCGTGGTGATCGGTGCGGTCGGGATTGGTCTGGAAGCGCTCGTCGTGGAGCAGGTCGTCGCGCTCGATCTTGGCGCAGAAGAGCTGCCAGTCCTTGACGCCTGCGATCACCATCCAGCCGTCGAGAGTCGGGAAGGCCTGGAACGGAGTGACCAACGGGTGCCGAGTACCAATCGGCCCCGGGACCTCGTCGGTGTTGGCGGCGCGGACGACGGCGTTCTCGAGCAATGCGACCTGAGCGTCGAGCATGGCGACGTCGACGTGCTGGCCCAGGCCGGACTGCTCCCGCTCGTGCATCGCAGCGAGCACGCCGATCGCGGTGTACATGCCGCCGGCCATGTCGCCAATCGAGTAGCCGGGGCGGGCAGGCGGACCGCCGGGGTGTCCGGTGATGCTCATCACGCCACCCATGCCCTGGACGATCACGTCGACGGCGGGTCGGTGCTGATAGGGGCCGGTGTGTCCGAATCCTGACGTGGAGGCATAGATCAGGCGCGGATTCACGGCTGAGAGGTCGTCGTAGCCGAGGCCCAACCGCTTCATGGCACCGGGACGGAAGTTCTCGGTGAGGATGTCGATGCCGCCGGCCGATGGATCGATCAGGTCCTTGATGATCCGCACTGCCTCGGGGTGCTTGAGGTCGAGTGTGACCGACTTCTTGCCTCGGTTGACGCTGAAGAAGTATGTCGAGACGCCGTGAACGTAGGGTCCCGCGCCCCGGTGCCGCTCGTTGGTCTCGACGTGCTCGACCTTGTAAACGTCGGCGCCGAGGTCGGTGAGGATCATCGAGCCGTAGGGCCCGGCGAGCGCCCAGGTGAAGTCGAGGATGCGGAGGCCTTCGAGCGGTCCGGGCATGTCGGTCGCCTGTCTGTCTATTCGAGTTCGAGGCCCGGCGTGCCTGCTTCGAGCTGGACTCCGAGCGTGTTGAGGGCCATCGAGACGAGGTTGTACTGACCGGCGGCGAAGACGACGTCCATCATTTGTCGGGTGTCGTACTGTTCGGCCAGTTGATTCCAGGTCTCGTCGCTGAGGAAGGCGTCGGCGTGGAGTTCGTCGGCGGCTCTCAGGAGCGCGGCTTCGTGGGCAGTCCAGGCGTCGTGGTCGGGACCCTGCTTGACTCGCTCGACCTCCTCGAGCGAGAGTCCGGCTTGCTGGCCGATGCGTCGGTGCTGGCCGAACTCGTAGCCGGATCTGCAGTTCCAGCCCATGCGCAGGATGATCAGTTCGCGCTCGCGTTCGGGCAGGGACGAACCGGCGAGGACGTGTCGGGCGAAGTAGCCCCAGGCCGACGACAACTCGGGATAGTGAGCGAGGGTGCGGGTGATGTTGAGCACCGGTCCGCCGCGCGCTTCGGCGCGTTCGAGTTGGGCCTTCGACTCACCCTCGGCCCTCTCGACAGTCAACGGTTGCAGTCGTGGTTCCGAAAGCCGCATCGCGTCCTCCTGCATCCTGGCTCGACGTTGCCAAAGCGTGGGCAGGATAGAACGATCGAGTCTCAGAGCACCAAGCTGATGCGTTCGATCAGCGTGTTGAGCTGGTCGGCGCGGGGGATTGAGATGCGGAGGTGGTTCGTCAGCAGCGGGTCGCTGTAGGTGCGTGTGAAGACGCCGACAGCGGCCAATCGGTCATGAAGGTCACGGCCGGTGCCGATGGCGGGATCCACGTCAACCAGGATGTAGTTGGCGCTGGATGGCAGGGGAGCAAGGCCTTCGATGCTGAGTAGTGTGGCGTAGAGCTCTTCTCGCGTGCCGCGAATGGCATTGATCTGCTCTGCAATCTCGTCTACGTGGTCGACGGCCGCGATCCCGGCTATCTCGGCGGCCTGGTTGATGTTGTACGGCTGCTTGATCTTGATCAGGTCGGCCACGAGATCGGGGTGAGCCAACTCGTATCCAAGACGCAGGCCAGCGATGCCGGCCCATTTGCTGAACGTCCGCATGATGATCAGACGTGAGAACTCGGAGAGCAACTCCTGCGCGGAGGATTCGAATCCGGCGAACTCGATGTAGGCCTCATCGAGCATGACTGTCGCGCCTCGAGCCAGGATGTCGCGGAGCAGGTCTCTGGGGACGAGATCGCCGGTGGGGTTGTTTGGCGATGTGAGCACGACGACGCACTCTGCGGCGGCGCGGTCAACCACGCTCAACAACGCATCGGCATCAAGCGCGAATCCGTTGCCTCGAGGCGCTTCGACCAGCTTGAGTTCATTGACATCGGCGAGGAATGGATACATGCCGAATGATGGAGGGCAGGTGACGATGGAGTCGCCGGGCCGCAGCAAGGCGCGCAGCGTGAGGTCGAGCAATTCGTCGGCGCCGGCACCGGCGACGATCATGTCGCGGTCGAGACCGGTGTAGTGCGACAGCGCGGCGCGCAGCTCGGTCTGATTGGGGTCGGGGTAGATGGAGCCAAAGTGTGGATCGGCCAGGGCGGCTGACAGGGTGTCTCGCACCGACGGGTGGATGCCGTAGGGGTTCTCGTTCGCGTCCAGCTTGAGGCAATCCTCGAGCGCGAGCCCGGCAGCGGCGGCGCGTTCGGCGAGTGGAACGACGGGCGCGTAGCCCGGCAGCTGTGCGAGGTGCGGCCGGACCTGCGGAGGCTCAGAGGTCATCGGTCTCGTCGCCGGCGTTCGAGCGAGCGTGCGTGGGCGTCGAGCTGTTCGGCGTGCGCGATCAGCTCGGCGTCGGCGGAGACCTCGTCGAGCAGGTCGTCGGCGACCTGGACGACGGTTGTGATCTTCATGAACTCGCCGACGTTGAGCGCCGAGGCGAAGCGGGCGGAGCCACCAGTCGGCATGACGTGCGATGGTCCGGCGACATAGTCGCCCAGGGCTTCGGGCGAGGCTTCTCCCACGAACAGACCACCGGCGTTGTGTACATCACCGACGCGCTGATCCGCCTGGTCGACGACCAACGCCAGATGCTCGGGCGCGTACTCATTGGCGATGGCCAGCGCCTCGTCGAGGTGAGAAACGAATGCCAGACCGCCGCGATTGCGCAGGGCAGTGAGGGCAATCTCGCGGCGCGGGAGGTCGGCAGTTTGGGCTGCCAGTTGGGTAGCGACCGAGCGCGCCAGGGCCTCGCTGGTTGAGATGAGAATTGGCGCGGCGAGGTTGTCGTGTTCGGCCTGCGCGAGGAGGTCGGCGGCGACGAGCTCGGGGTTGGCCGTTTCGTCGGCGATGATCATCGTCTCGGTCGGACCGTAGATCGCGTCGATGCCCACCACTCCATAGAGGCGTCGTTTGGCGGCGGTGACGAAGCGGTTCCCAGGACCGAAGATCTTGTCGACGGCGGAAATCGACTCGGTACCGAAGGCCAGAGCGGCAATGGCCTGTGCGCCCCCGACCTTGTAGACGGTGTCAACTCCCGCGATCTCAGCGGCGACCAACTTGAGCGCGTTCACCCTGGCGGTTCCGGCCTCGGCGGGGACGGCGGGTGATGCGATGACGACCTCAGGCACCCCGGCGACCTGCGCCGGGATGGCAGTGTGAAGGACGGTCGAGGGGTACACGGCGGCCGTGCCCGGCACGTACAGACCGACACGGGAGAGCGGTCGGACGAGCTGACCGAGGCCGCCGGAAGAAAACGACTTTGCCGCGTGTGCCAGCTGCATCTCGTGGTAGCGGCGAACGCGGTCGGCGGCGTGCTGGAGGGCGGCAACGAGTTCCGCGGAGACTTCACTGCGGGCTTCCGCGAATTCCTCTTCTGACACGATTAGGCTGTCGGGGGCGGCGCCGTCGATTGCTTCCGCGATCTGAACCAAGGCAGCGTCTCCGCCGGTGCGGACCTGCTCGATGATCCGGCGGACGGCCTCCTCGAAATCCGGTTCGTCGTCGAAGAGGCGACGCAGGATCCGGCGTTCGACTTCGCTGAGTTCATCGTCATCGGGTCGGCGACGGGAGAGCAGTTGCGCTCGCGCGGCTTCAGCGCCGCGCCAAATCGGGATGTCGATGTCGGTGGCGTTCACCATCAGTCCGCGCCCAGCCAGTCGTTCAAGACGGATGCCGTGCGTTCGGCGGTCGATTCGAAGAATCCGTCGAGCGCGCTCTGCTCCACGTGGGTGAGGGTCTCGTCGAGAAGTTCCGGAATGTTCTCCATGAACTGACGCAGTCCCGTTTCACTCTCGATTCCGGCGCTCTTGAGGTGTCTCGAGGCGATGAAAGAAAAACGTTCCCAATCGGGCGGATGCTCGGTCATGGCGGCTGTGGTATCGCGCCAGCGCTCCAGCAAGGGTCGGTCGACGAACCCGGCGTCGATCTCAACAGCGGAACCGAACAGCGCGCGGCGTATCTGTTGCATCTGCTCGCCCGACTCGCGCTCGCGGCGGTCGAGTTCGTACTGCAGGACACGGTCGAGCAGGTTGGCGTGCGAGTTGCCGCCGAGCAGGGAACGAGAACCGAAGAACGGGCGGTAGATCTGCAGGACGTACTCCTGATCCATGATCACGTGCGTGAGATAACCGGCGACCCAGGCGATGGTCTCGGTGTTGAGATTGGAGGGGTCGCGGAACGTCCGATGAGAGCTGAAGAAGTTCTCGACGCAATCCTGGTGGCCGTCGTCGTATATGTCGAAGAAGTGTGTGCGCTCCCGGTCCCAGCGGGTCAGGACGCGAATGTCGGGGGTGGTCGCGCCCAGCAGATAGTCGCCATTTTGACCGTTGAGCGAGAGGCCGTCGGAGTTGATCTGTCCACCGGCGCGGACGGCAGCGATCATGTGGGTCACCAGCGGGGGCATGATCGGAGTGTATCTCTCCTGCGTATTCTTGACGTATGAGGTGGTTTGTCGAGCGACCGTTGCGCGCGCTGGCCGTAGTGCTGATTGCGCTGGGAATCGGGTCGGCGCTGCTGAGCGGTTGCGGCTCGGACAACCCACCTGGCGGGTTGCATGTCTCAGAGATGGCCCAGGAGATTGGACCGGTCTCGGCCAACTTCGTGAACCGTGCGCTTGATCGGGCCGAGCGGCAGGACGCGGTGGCATGGATCCTGATGCTTGACACGCCGGGCGGGCTGATCACATCGACAGATGACATCGTGCAGCGCATCCTGGCGGCGGAGATACCGGTGATTGTCTTCGTCAGTCCGGCCGGTGCGCGGGCGGCGTCGGCGGGGACGTTCATCACCCTGGCGGGGCACGTCGCTGCGATGGCGCCGAACACGCAGATCGGCGCTGCGCATCCGATCGCGGGCAGCGGTGAAGACATCGAGGGTGACCTGAACGACAAGGTGACCAACGACGCAGCGGCCGACATACGCGGCATCGCGAAACATCGGGGTCGGAATGAGGAATGGGCGGAGCAAGCGGTTCGGGAGTCGGTGTCGATCACCGGCGACGAGGCGGTGGAACTGAATGTGGTCGATCTGGTCGCCGCCGACTTGAACGACCTGATTGCCCAGATTGACGGACGGTCGATTCTGTTGGAACCGGACGGTGAGCGCATCACGCTGGATATCGCGGATGCACCGATCGTGGAGACGAACTACAACTTTGCCGAGTCGGTGTTGGACGTGATTGCGGATCCAAACATTGCCTTCCTGTTCACATCGATCGGGAGCCTGCTGTTGCTGATCGAAGCGTTCTCTCCGGGATTGGTCGGACCGGGCGTGTTCGGCGTGATCATGTTGATCTTCGGGTTCTTCGCACTGGGGCCGCTCGACACCAACCCGGCCGGGATTGCGTTGCTGGTGTTGGCGATCATCCTGCTGGTTGCGGAGGTGTTCGTCGCCGGATTTGGGTTCCTTGGCATTGGCGGGATCATTGCGTTGGTCCTGGGGGGATTGCTGTTAATCGGTGACGCCTCGGTTGATGCGGAGAAGGTGTCGATCTGGGCGCTGGTGGTCGGGGCCGGGCTGGTTGGAGTGGTTGTGTTCGGACTGGGCACTCTGATTGCCGTGGATCGGCGCAAGCCGAAGTGGTCGTTCCAGGCATCTCACGGAATCGTGGGCAAGGTCGGTCACGCGCACAGCGCGCTGTCGCCGGGCGGGACCGTGATGGTGGACGCAGAGCTGTGGTCGGCGAGGGCCGCCGCCGGGGTTGAGATCGCGGAGGGAACCTCGATCAACGTGATCGGGATGGAAGGGCTCACGGCGATCGTCGAGTCGTCGGAGAGTGAGGAGGAGCTGGATGAGTGAGTCGAAGTTCGACCGATACTTCGCAGAGCTCGAAGAAGCGGAGCGTGCCGTCGCGTACCGGATTCGGGATGCGTTGCGCGACGCGGTGGGAGGCAATCCGAAGATTTCCGAGACGACGAAGTGGAGCTATCCGGCCTGGGTGTATGCGGGCAAACGCGGCAATATGTGCAGCATCATGGGCGCCAACGGATACGTGCGGCTGCAGTTTTTTCGCGGCGCGGAACTACCTGAGGCCGAGGCCCGGCTTGAGGGCACGGGCAAGGGGATGCGGCATCTCAAGGTGTGGTGCGATAGGGAGTTCCCAGCTAAGGCAATTCAAGGATTGGTAGCGGATGCAGTTGCCTTGCATGCGGGGCAGGACCGATAACTGAATACGGCAAGGCGACGGGCCCTCACCCTAACCCTCTCCCTCAGGGAGAGGGGACCAGAACGGGAGTATGGAAGAGCCGCCTAGTACGAGTGGATCGCGCGTTTGGCGTTTCGAGGGCGCTGGGGGATTCGGGCGGCCCGGCCGGTTCGCTCGCGGAGGTAGTAGAGGCGGGAGCGGCGGACTCGGCCTCGGCGGGTGACCTCGACCTTCTCGATCCTCGGTGAGTGATAGAGGAAGGTGCGCTCGACGCCGATGCCCTTGGTCACGCGGCGGACGGTGAAATTGGAGGACGAGCCCTGCTTCTTGCGGCGGATGACGACACCCTCGAAGACCTGGGTGCGCTCGCGGTCGCCCTCGACGATCACCGCGTGGACGCGGACGGTGTCACCGGGCTGGAATTCCTCGATATCCGGATTGCGTTCATAGGTCAGGAGGTCGCTGCGGTCCATGATCAGCTCCGGATGGGAAGGTTGGGAAATGGGCTGGAGGTCGTGGTTTCATCTTACGACCGAACCCGGCTTGCGTTCTAGCCGATCGTGGTTGCGGCCTCGAGGTCAGGTGGTTGTCTCCGACACATCATCGTCCTCGGACATCAGGTCGGGACGGCGGGCGCGGGTGCGCTCGATCTGCCGCTCTCGACGCCAGCGCTCCACTGCGCCGTGGTCGCCGCTGAGCAGAATGTCAGGAACTCGCCATCCGCGAAACTCCGGCGGCCTCGTGTACTGGGGATACTCGAGCAGTCCGGCGCTGAATGACTCCTCTACCGTCGACTGGGGTGAGCCGAGCGCACCGGGTTGGAGCCGGACGAGGGCGTCGACCAGCACAACAGCGGCCGGTTCGCCGCCGGAGAGCACGTAATCGCCGATGGAGATCTCCTCGTCGACCAGGTGCTCACGCACTCGTTCGTCGACGCCTTCATAGCGACCGCAGAGGATGATCAACCTGTCTTCGCGCGCGAGGCGCCGCGCCAGCGCCTGGTCGAGGCGTTGGCCCTGCGGGGTCAGCAGCACCGCGTGGCCGGGATTGTCCTGGCTGCGCAGCGTCTCGACTGCCCGGAACCAGGGTTCAGGCTTCATCACCATCCCCGCTCCGCCGCCGTACGGGTAGTCGTCGACCGTCCGGTGGCGATCGTCGGTGTAGTCGCGCAGGTCGTGGACCTGGAGTTCGACGATCCTGCGATCGCGGGCGCGTTTGATGATGCTGTGTTCAAACGCGCCCGCGAGCAGCGGCGGGAAGATGGTGATGACGTCGATTCGCATCACCCGGTGCGGCTTTCAGACTTGCCTTAGTCGCGGCCGAACGCGGCATTGGGATCCCAGCGACGCTTGCCTCCGCCCGCGCTTCCGCCGTTGTTGGTGGTCACGGATTGGCGGTGATGGAGGAAGGCCGGCGTCGCGAGTTCTTCGGCGCTGCGAGGTTCGACCGGATTGAAGGTCAAGTTCTCGAGGATGTCTTCACGAGAGGGCGGGAGCGGCGCGGCCGGCTCGGCGAAGGCAGGCGCGGTCTGTTGTGCGGCGGCGAACGCCGGAGCGCCGTAGGTGCTCGATTGCTCTGCGGCGTCGACGAAACCGGTGGCAATCAACGTCATGTGAATGTCGCCGTCGAGGTCCTCGTCGACCACGGTGCCCATGATGATCTCGGCGTTGGGGTGGACCTTCTCGCGGACGAAGTCGGCGATCTGGGACAGCTCCAGCATGCCCAGGTCGCCAGCGGAGGTGACGTTGTAGAGCACGCGCGTGGCGCCGTGGATGCTGTCCTCGAGCAACGGTGAATGGATTGCTTCTTCGACGGCGTCGATGGCGCGGTTGTCGCCGGAGCCGTGGCCAAGCGCCATCAGTGCGTGTCCGCCGCCGCCCATCACCTTCTTGACGTCATTGAAGTCGAGGTTGATTTCGCCGGGGACGGTGAGCACGTCGGAAATGCCACGGACGGCCTGGCGCAGCACGTCGTCGGCGCGATGGAAGGCCTGCGTGACCGTGAGACTGCGGTCATTCCTGTCGATCAGGCGCTGGTTCGGGATCACGATCACGGTGTCGGCGACGTCGTTGAGGCGGTCGATGCCGTCCTGGGCGGCGCTTGATCGCGGGACGCCTTCAAATTCAAACGGTCGGGTGACGACAGCGATGGTCAAGGCGCCGGCCTGCCGGGCCATTTCGGCGACGATCGGAGCGGCGCCGGTTCCGGTACCTCCGCCCATGCCTGCCGTGATGAAGGCCATGTCAACGTCGCTGAAGATGTTGCGAATCTCGTCGCGGCTGTTCTCCGCCGCGCGGGCGCCGCGTTCCGGGTCGCCACCGACGCCCAGACCGTCGGACTCCGCATCGGCGATGCGGACGATGGTCTCGGCCCGGGAGCTTGAGAGTTGCTGGTTGTCAGTGTTGACGGCGACGAATTCGACGCCACGGATCTTGTCGGAGATCATCCGGTTGACGGCGTTGCAGCCACCGCCGCCGACGCCAACGACGGTGATCGGCGGAATACCCTCGCTTCGGCTGTTGTGGAGTCGTCTGCTCATCTGCTGGTTCCTCTCGTTCGTCCCTGTGGCTGTGTCGATCGGTTCAGTGTCTGTTGACCGCCGCCCGCACATTGGGCAGCCGGTTCATGGGTTGGTTATGAGTTGGGACTAAAGACGCGAGCCAGGCCGGCGACGCCTGATGCGATCGATGAAAGCATCGAGCCAGCGCTGTCCGGGCTTCTGCTCGTGGCACGATTGCGATTGGGTTGGATGACGTCGCTGGAGTCGAGCATCCAGTCCAGCATGCCGACCACCCCCAGGGCGTCGGGACGGCTCAACCTGTCAGTCAGCCCGTAGAGGTCGCCGGCGCCCGCGACTCTGGCGGGGGATTCCATCGCCTTGCTGAATAGCAGGTCAACGCCACCCAGCATTGCGCCGGAACCGGTCAGGACGACGCCGCCGGCAACGGCCTGTTGAAGCTGGTGCTCGGTGATCCGGGCTGAGATCATTGAGATGATCTCGGACACCCGCGCGTTGATGATCTCAGCGACAAACGATGGCTGCGCCGATTGGCTGTTCCCGGAGCCGGGCGAGAATCCGCGCAACTCGATATCGGCGGCATGGTCGGGTACCAGCTGTGGAACGGCCTGACCGTGGAGATGCATGACCCGGCGGGCCTCTTCGCTGGTGCAATGGAGGCCGATCGACAGATCGCGTGCGATGTGCGATGTTCCGATCTGGATGGCTGATGTGTGGGAGATGGCGCCGTCCTCGAAGGCCGTAAGCGTGGTCGTGCCGGCATCGAGGCCGACCACCAGCACTCCGAACTCTTTTTCGTCGCCGCGGACGGCGCGTTCGGCCGCAACGACCGGCTTGGCGGCGATCAGCTCGACATCGACCCCGGCGTTCTGAATGCAGTGAGCAGCGTTCTGGATGGCGCTCTGGGAGGCGGTTACCAGGTGCATCGAGACGTCGAGCCGCTGTCCATGCTGTCCGCGAGGATCGAACGATCGGCGCTCGGAATCGACGACGTAATAGCGAGGGATCGCGTGCAGCAGGGTGCTGGAAGCGTTGATTGTGACAGCGCGGCCCGAGTCGATCGCGCGGAGCAGGTCGGCGTCGCGGATCGGTTCGCCGGACGACGGCAAGGCCACGGCGCCGCGGTTGTTCATGCTCTGTAGATGGGCCCCCGATACGGCGATGCCGACGGAGAGAATCTCCCGGGCTGCAGACGATTCAGCCTGTTCGATCGAGTGTCGGATCGCACCGGCGGCACGGGATACGTGGGAAATCTGTCCGGCTTCGATCCCGGCTGAGGGCGACTGCCCGACACCCAGAATGTGCAGCCGGCCATGTTCGTTTCGGCCGCCCACGACCGTGGTGATGACGGACGACCCGAGATCAATGGCGACGCTGGCAGTTGAGATTGGCGGCATATGTGCTCCAGACGTGTTTGTCTGTCGATCTCGCTGGTTGTTGGACTAGTCGGAAATGCTGGCGGTGGCATGATCATGGTTGCGAATGCCGCGCCCGACATTCAGACCAATCTCGACCCTGGGACGTAGACCGAAGCGCAAGTCTGCGTAGAGCAACGGCTCGGATCGCTGCAACGCTTCACGCTCCAGCAGATCCCAGACCGCGTACTTGTAATCGAAGCCGTCGGCATCGCCGAACACGATGCGTCCGTGTTCGGTTATGACCACGAGCCCTTCAGTGAGGGACCACTCGAAGGAGAGGATGCCGGGGAGCGGCAGCGGCGCGCCGCGTTGATGGAGCGCGGCGGCCATGTTGACCGCGTTGGTATCGACGACCGCTCCGGCCTTGATTGCCGGCAACGCCGAGACCTGGGTCACGATCGGTCCGTTGAATAACGGCGCAGCGCCCTCGAGGACCACGCCCTCTGCGTCAATTGCCCACACGGTGTTGTCGGCCCGCCACCGGCCCCACGGCGTACGTTCCACTATGACAACTTTTATGCCATTCGGCCAGTCACGAAGCACGGAAGCTTCCTTGATCATTGGCAACGTCAGCACCCGCTGACGTGCGGACTCAAGATCGGCCAACATGACGTGCTGGCCCTTGAGTCCGACGAGTTGTTTGACTGATGCGGCCGAGACGACATCGGCGCCTTCGACTTCCACGCTGTCGATGTCCAGAAACGGCGAATTGAGCAGCGCGATCATGACTGCGAGTGAGGCAACCGACAGCACGACCGCCGCGAACATCAGACGGGACCAGCGAACCCGCCGACCGACGAGGGACGCGGGCGAGCAGATCGAGATGAGCCTGGTTAGCACCTGGCGTTTCCGCGATAGGGGAACCGGCTGAACGACGGCTTCATGGACATCGTTTCGTCCGTCATCGTTGGCGGCGTCAGGAATCCCGTTCACGAACCGGCCTCCGGTTCTCGAGGACCCCTGCGACCAGCGCGGCTCCGATGTCGTTCAACGCCAAGATCGACGAGGCGATCGACGAGCGCGCCGAGTGGCAGACCGGCTACTTCGAGCAGGCGCGGATACATGGAGGCGGACGTCAATCCCGGAATCGTGTTGAGTTCGCCCAGCCAGAGCTGGTTATCGGGTCCGAGCAGGAAATCAGCGCGCACCATGCCCTCTGCTCCGATGGCGTCCCAGGCCCGGAGAGATATGTCCTGCATTCGACGCGTCGTGTGATCGTCGACATCTGCCGGTGCGATCAGTTCGGTGTCCGGGTCCTCATACTTGGCGGCGTAGTCGTAAAACTCGCGCCTGGTGCGGATCTCACCAAGAGGAGACGCAATCGGCCGGCCGCCACCCGCTGTCCCGAGCACGCCGCATTCGATCTCCCTGGGCGACGGCATCGCCTCTTCGATCAAGACTTCGTCGTCGACGCCAAACGCGGCCTCAATGGCATCGCCGATCTCTTCACGACTGTTCACTCTGGTGATGCCGATGCTGGAGCCTCCGCGGGACGGCTTGATGAACTGCGGATAGCCGATCTCGGCAGCCCGGCGAATCATGCCGCTGGCGTCGTTGCGCCAGTCGTCGCAGCTGACGCCGATCCAGGGAGCAACAGGGATGCCTGCCTGGGTCAGAATCAGTTTGCAGCGGGCCTTGTCCATCGCGATCGCCGATGCGGCGACGGAGGAGCCGACATAGGCGAGATCGAGCGTCTCCAGGAAGCCCTGGAGGATGCCGTCTTCTCCCGTGGTTCCGTGAATCAGCGGGAAGACGGCGTCACATTCGAGCAGCGCGGCGATCGTTTCGGGGCTGATTGGAGCTCGCCCTGGATTGGCCGGTTCGGGAATCTCCTCGACTGCGCCGCGATCAATGTCTTTCATCGCCGCCAGCGACTCCTGTGGATCAAGCCACCCGCCCGTTCGGGACACCGCGAACGGGACCGTGCGCCATCGAGATGGATCGACCGCGTTGATCACGGCCCTGGCGGACCGAGTCGAGATCGTGTGCTCGACGGAGGCGCCGCCGAGCACGATTCCGAGAACGCCAGGTTCAGTCGTCAATGCCGACCTCCTCGCCCAACACGGCGATCTCCGGTTCGAGCCGGATGCCGAATCGGTCCGCTACCTGGTCTTGTACGCGCCTGATGAGCGCGAGAAAGTCGGAGGCGCGAGCGTTGCGGACATCGACATTGAGGATGTAGTTGGCGTGCAAGTCGGAGACCTGGGCGGCTCCAATTCGAGCGCCCTTCAGGCCGGCAGCTTCGATCAGTTGCCCCGCGGCCCGCTCGTCGCCGACGGGGTTCTTGAAGGTGGATCCGAGCGACGGTCCAGTGGGCGCGTTTGACTTGCGCAGCGCCTCAACGCGATCGATCTCGGCGAGGGATGCGTAGACATCGCCTGGTTCCAGTTGGAGCGTGAGCGACGTGACGATGTGCCCCTGGAGCTCGCCGCTACGCAGCTTCGAGTCGCGGTATGAGAGTCCGAGTTCGTCCGCGGTGTAGACATCGACCTGGCCGTCAGGCGAGATTGCCGTGATTGAAACGAGCACATCGGAGAGATCCGAACCGTAGGCGCCGGCGTTGGTCGGTAGCCCTCCGCCGATCGCTCCCGGAATGCCAGCGGCCCATTCGAGTCCAGCCAGGCCGGCGCGGGCGGTCGACCTGGCCAGCGTGGCGAACCGAGTACCCGAGTCGACTTCGATCATCGCATCGCCGACCCTGTGGCAGGTTCGGGTTTCGTTCTTGATCACCAGGCCGCGGATTCCGCCGTCCCTGATGAGGACATTGGAACCGGCGCCAAGCATGGTCAGTGATGCCTGGGAACAACGTGCCGCGCGAACCGCGTCGATCAGCGCCTGACGGTCGCGGACGACGACGAACCACTCTGCCGGTCCACCGACCTGGACGAATGTGTGCCGGCTGAGTGGCTCGCCATGTAGCGCTCCCAACTCTTGCATGAGCGCCTGAAGGATCTGCGATCTGGTCACGATTCGGTGCCCAATCGGGACAGGATGATGGGTCCGGCGGCGTCGATGTCGCCGGCGCCCATCGTGATGATCAGATCGCCGGCCTGGGCCTGGTCGGCGGCCAGTTCGGCGCTCCGTTCGACCGATCCGGCGTAGCTCGCCTTCGGCGCAACGATCTCACCGGCCAGTTGCTCCGCGGTCATCTCCTCGCCCGACATCGCCCGGGCGGCGTAGGTGTCGACCGTGTAGACGATGTCCGCCGCGGCGAAACAGCTGCGGAAGCCATCGAGCAGGTAGGACGTGCGTGTGTACGTATGCGGCTGGAAGAGGACAACTAAGCGGCGGTCTGGCCAGCGCTGGCGGGCTGCCGCAATCGCGGCGGACACCTCCGTCGGATGGTGGGCGTAATCGTCGAGCACGAGAACGTCGTTGGACTCGCCGTGAAGCTGAAAGCGTCGGTTGACTCCCTTGAAGGTCGACAGCGCTTCGGCCGCGGCCGGGCCATCAAAACCGGCAACTTCCAGCGCCGCCAGGGCAGCGGCCGCATTCTGCTGCTGATACTCGCCCGGTTGCCTGAGACGACCGCTGATCTTCGAGCTCGGAGTGGCGAGCTCATAGTCCTCACCATTCGATGTAATCCGGTAGTCGGCCGCTACGCGGGAGGAACAGGTCACAATCTGAACGTCGGGACGCTGAACCTCGAGCTTCGACGCAATCTCGACGGCAAGCGGTGAATCGACACCGGAGATCAGGGTTCCTCCCTGCTTCACCGTGCCGACGTAGCGCAGAAAGGCCTCTTCGAGCGCTGCCTGTGATCCGTAGTAGTCGAGATGGTCGGGTTCGCAGTTGGTCAGCACAGCGACCTGCGGGGTGTAGTGATGGAATGCGCGTCCATATTCGTCGGCCTCAAGCACGAGCCAGGGATCGTTGCCGCGTCTGGCGTGAACGCAGAAGCCGGGCACTTCGCCGCCGATCACGTAGCCGGCGTCGCGGCCCGAAGCTCGCATCGCGTGGGCGATCATGGCGGTGGTCGTGGTCTTGCCGTGCGTGCCTCCGACGGTGATGACGTCGCGCGGCGCGGCGATCTCGGAGAGCAGCTCCGCACGGGTCTGCAGGGGAATACCGAGTTCAATGGTCCTGGCGATCTCTGGATGCGACTCCGGCACCGCTGCCGTACGGACGACGTGCGTCGCGGTGGTGACGTGATGCTCGTTATGTCCGATCATGATTCGAGCGCCTCGGTCTCTGAGGGGCTGCAGAATCGGGCTGTCGGCGCGGTCGCAACCAGATACGACGAGGCCATCGTCGAGCAGAATGTGCGCGAGGGCGGACATATGGATCCCGCCAATGCCGACGAAGTGGACGTTCAAGGTCATCGTTACGTCACTTTGCCACAGCAACGATCACTTCGGCAATGCGTCGGGCGGCATCGGTTCGGCGAAGCTCGAGCATCGCCCGCCGCATCCGCTGCAGCCGATCATGATCGGCGAGCAGAGCGGTCGTCAGCTCGAACAGGTTCTCAGCGATGTCCTCGTTGTTGATCGTGACCGCTCCGCCGGCGTCGGCGAGCAGGTCGGCGTTGTAGCGCTGATGGCCGCCGGCTTCGCCGATCGGCGCCAGCACGGCCGGCAATCCGGCGGCGGGATACTCGCCCATCACCGACGCCCCGGCGCGGGAGATCGCCAGGTCACACGCGGCCATGGCCAGGGGCATTTCCTCGGACATGTAGGAGTACAAGCGGTAACGAGACTGTAGTTTCGGCGGGAGCGCTTCTCGCATGAGCGAGAGGCGGTCGAAATCGTTGCGGCCTGAGATGTGGATCAGTTGGGTTTGTTCCAGCCATCGCTCCAGGTGGTCTGCGACGCAGTCGTTGATCCGCTGAGCGCCTCGAACAGCTCCAGTGACCAGCAAGGCCGGGCCACCATTGAGCTGGAAGTACGCCCGCGCCATTGGCTTGTCCAGATCCTCGAAGCCGGGCCGAATCGGATACCCGGTGACGACGCACTTGTCCCGGCGGTAGCGTTCGGTCGAGCGTTGATGAGTCACGCAGATTCGGCTGGCGAGCGGCGCCAATGCGCGAAGAGTCCAACCGGGTTCGATATCCGGCTGAAGTAGAACGATCGGACGTCTGGTGAGCCAGGCCGCGATGCCGACCGGTGCTGAGACGTATCCACCCGTCACAAACACCAGATGAGGCTTGTACCGCAACATCAGCGCGAGCGCGTCGAGCACACCGGTGGCGGTGGCTCCAACCGAGAGCAACTTGGACAGGAAGTTGCGCCCCCGCAGGGCACGCGCCGCGATCGTCGAGTAGGGCAAGTCGGCCTCGACGGCGAGCTCCGACTCGATGCCGTCCGCTGTTCCAGCGAAACGAAACTCGACGGAGCCGCCCTCTGCGTCGACCAACTGGCGCAGGGCATCGGCGACGGCGAAGGCGGGAAACACATGCCCGCCTGAGCCACCGCCGGAGAGCAGCACCCGCAGGACGGTCATCAGGTTCCGTCTCCGCGGCCGCTATGGAACGGCGAGACCCTGGGTCGCTTCGTCCGACGCATGGGCGCCGCATCTCTGGTGGGCGCTTCGTCGTTGAGCGGGGGGTCGGCCGGCTCGGGCAACTTGCCCCGGCCGTGCCGGGAAATGGAGACCAGGATGCCGGCCGCGGCCATGGAGGCGATCAGCGCCGAGGAACCAAAGCTGAGGAATGGCAGCGGGATGCCGGTCAGCACGATGGTGCGCATCACGCCGGCAACGTTGAAGAAGGCTTGCAGCGTGAACCAGGCGACGATGCCAAAGGCGAGCAAGGTGCCGAAACGGTCCTCGGCGCGCATTCCGGCGCGGATGCCGCGGTAGATCATGAGGGCAAAAATCGTCAGAACGATCAGCGCCCCCAGCATGCCGGTCTCCTCGCCGATGATGGCGAACACCCCGTCGGTGTGCGCCGACGGCACGTAGAAGAACTTCTGCCGGGATGCGCCGAGTCCAACGCCGGTCAAGCCACCCGATCCGAGTGTCGAGACGAGATTGATGATCTGGAAGCCGGCTTCCTGGGCGACCTCCTCGGCGTTGAAGAAGGTGCGGATCCGCTCCATGCCGTATCCAGCACCGACGACGATGGCGAAGAGAACCGCCGATCCGCCAACCAACAGCATGAACATGTGCCGAATCGCTGCGCCGGCGAGGAAGAACATGACCACGCCTGTGCAGGCGATCGCTGCGAATGTCCCGAGGTCGGGCTCGAGCATCAGCAGGCCGCCGATCACGCCGATAATCATGCAGAACGGAGCAAGGCCGAGCGGGATGCGCTTGATCTCGTCGCCCTTGGCCGCCAACCAGGCGGCGACGTAGATGCAGATCGCCAGCTTGGCGAACTCGGACGGCTGGAGCGCCGGGAGGGAGCCGATCTGGATCCAGCGAGTGGCGCCGTTTTCTTCGTGACCGATACCGGGGATCAAGACTGCCGCAAGTAGCAGCAGCGAGATCCAGATGATCGGTGAGGACAGGCGCTGCCAGACCCGATAGTCGATGCGGGCCAGTAGGACGAAGGCGATCAGCCCGATGCCGGCTCCAATCAACTGCCGAGTCGCGAAGTGGCGTGTGTTGCCGTGCAGTTCCTGGGAAATGGCGAAGGAAGATGAGAAGACGAAGATCAGTCCGATGAACACCAGGGCCAGGACGCTGCCGACCAGTACCCAGTCGGGAGGCGAGGCCGAACGACGCAGTCGGCGAACGACACGGCGGCCGACCGTTTCATGCTCGCCATCACGCAGGTTTCTGGTGGCGCGCAGATTGGGAATCCTGACGCGGCCCAGCACGCCAGAAGATTCCGAGCTCGAATTGGGAACCGCGGCGCGTTGAGTGGTCATTGAACGACCTCCGAAGCGCGGGCAAGTTCCTCGACGAGATCCCGGAAGTGGCGGCCTCGGGCCTCGAAGTTCGGGTAGGCGTCGAACGATGTGCCGCCTGGTGACATGAGGACCGTGTCGTTGGAGCGAGCGCAGTCGGCTGCGCGCCGAACGGCCGACCCGAACGAACCGGCATCTTCAGCGGCAATGTCTCGTTCTCTCAGCCAGGCGGTCCAGCCGGGCGCAGATTCGCCGAACAGCACCACCCGGCGGACATGGCTCCGGATTTCATCGATGAGAGGGTCGAGCGGGAGGTTCTTGTCGCGTCCGCCGAGCAAGAGAATGATGGGGCCGGACGTTGCGCGAAGTCCAGCCAATGTGCGCTCGGGAGTAGTGGCGATCGAGTCGTTGATGAATCGCACACACTCGATCTCAGCAATCAGTTCCAACCGGTGCGGCACACCGGAGAAATTCCGTAGTACATCGATCGCGACATCGTCGGGCACAAGATCGGCGACGATCGCCAGGGCGGCCAGCGCATTCAGCAGGTTGTGTTCTCCCGGGAGCTTGATCTCTTCGACCGACATCAGCGGGCGATCGTTGTGCAGGATCTTTCCGTCGCTGCTGCGCATCGCGCAGTACCAGGGCATCCCCGGAGCGTCGATGCCAAACCAGCGCTGGCCGGCCTCCGTTCGTGCGGTCGCTGCGGCGGCCAGCTCGTCATTGAAGGGCAGCACCACGGTGTCGCTGGGGGACTGATACTCGACGATCCGGTATTTGAGCTCTTGGTATTCCTCCCAGCTGAACTGATCGAGATGATTCGGAGTGATGTTGGTGATCGCCGCGGTGCGGGGGCTGCGCGTGGTTCTGAGCAATTGCGTGTGCGAAAGCTCGGCGACCACCGTGTCGGTCGCTGTGATGTCCGGCAGCTGAGCCAGCAGACCGCGGCCAATGTTTCCGCCCACCTGACAACGGACGCCGGCCGCCTGAAGCATCAGGTGCACCAGCGTGGTGGTCGTCGTCTTGCCAGCGCTGCCGGTGATGCCAATCACCGGGGCCGGACAGCGTTCGAGGAAGATCTGGGTGGGCCCGTAGACAGGAACGCCTCGTCGGTCCGCCTCGGCCAACAGCGGCTGTTGGTAGTGAACGCCCTGGCTGGCAATGATCCCGTCGACCTCGTCGAGGATGGTCAGATCGTCCTGGTCTCGATCGGCTTGTTCGGGATTTCGATCAACCCTGACGATCTCGGAGCCTTCCCGTTCGAGGAAGGTCACGGCGTCGCGGCCTTCGATCCCGAGTCCGACGACGGCGACCTTCTGGCCATTGAACGTTGGGGGCGCTTCAGTCGGCGTGGGCAAGGTCATTGCGGCACCTGCAGTGCCAGCGCCACGCCGAGAATGCCGCCGGCGATGCCGATCAGCCAGAACCGGGTGACGATTTGCGGCTCCGACCAGCCGCCCATCTCGAAGTGGTTGTGCAACGGGGCCATGCGCAATATGCGTCGACCCTCACCCGTGCGGCGGCGGGTCCATTTGAACCAGCCGACCTGCACGATGTCGGAGGCAGCCTCGAGCACGAAGACGATCCCGATCACCGGCAGCAGCAGCCAATGACCGGTCATCAGGGCGATGATGGCAAGGGTGCCGCCCAGCGCCATCGCGCCGGTGTCGCCCATGAAGACTTTGGCCGGATGGGCGTTGAACCAGAGGAAGCCCAGCACGGCGCCCACGGTGGTGAAGGCGAAGCGGACGAGGAAGTCCTGCTCCTGTCCCACGGCGATCACTCCGAATGAGGCGATTGCGATGGCCCCTGTCCCCCCGCACAGCGTGTCCAGTCCGTCGGAGATGGCGACCGAAATGATGGTGGCGAACACCGTCACCGCCGCGATCACGACGTATACGGGACCGATTGAGAACTGCCCCGCCCAGGGCACGTTGATCGACTGCACATCGAGCGCGAAGTAGAGCACCAGCCCGACGGCGATCGAGAACAGCGCCAGCAAGCCGAACTTCAGCTTCCAGGTCAAACCTGCCTGAACGCGCCCGATGAGCGTGCCCAGATCGTCGATGTAACCCATTGCGCCGAGCGCCACGATGCCAACCAGCGGCAGCAGGATGGACCAACGATCGCCCTCGACCAGGTTGGCCACGATCGTCAACACCACAATCGGGATCAGGAAGATCAGTCCACCCATCGTCGGGGTGCCTTCTTTGGCCATGTGGCTGGTGGGTCCCTCGTCGGAGATTGATTTTCCAGAGCTGCGTCGTTGCAGCCAGCGAATCACGAATGGACCAATCGCCAGGGCGACCACGAAGGCGATGCCGGCCGTGCCGAGCGAGAACGTGGTCATCGTGCCGCCAGCCTCTCGACAACCGTCTCCAGGTGCATCGCATGAGAGGCCTTGACCAAAAGCGTGTCGCTGGGCTGCAGCGAGTGGCGCAAGATCTCCAGCGCCTGATCCGCCTCCGCAACCCAGCAGGCCTGTGGATGTCCGGAATCGCGAGCGGAATCAATCAGGTCGCGCGAACGTTCACCCACGGCGAGCAGCCAATCACAACGCTCGGCGGCATATGCACCGATCTCACGGTGAGCTGCCTCTTCTTCGCTGCCGAGTTCAAACATGTCGCCCAGCAGTGCGATTCGTCTCGGCTCGCTGGCGGCCAGCAGATCCAGCGCGGCCTTCATTGACAACGGCGCAGCATTGTATGAGTCGTCGATGATGGTTGCCCCGTTCTCGGCGGAGCGCCGAGCCAGGCGGGATCCGGGATTCAATGCGGCCAGCGCCTCCGCCAGTTCCCCAAGCTCCAGACCGGCCCGAAGGCCCACGCTCGATGCAGCTAGCGCCGTCATCGCTTGATGTGTGCCAATGAGCGGCGACTCCACCCTGATCCGTTCGTCGACGAGCGTGTCGTGCAACTCGAAGCTGATGCCCCTGAACCCATGCGTGACGATGTTCTCCGCTCGCAAATGGCAGTGGAGACCGAGCCCAAATGTGAAGACCTCGGCAGCGGTGCGATCCGACATGCGGCGAACGCGGGGGTCATCGCCGTTGAGCACGGCCAGTCCGTCAGCGGGCAAGGACTCGGGCAACAGACCCTTGATCCGCTCCGTGTCGGCCATGGTGCCGAATCGCTCGAGGTGGGTTGGCCCGACGTTGGTGACGATTCCGACATCAGATTGGGCGGAGGAGACCAACAGCTCCATCTCTTGCTGCGAGTACGGGCCGATCTCGATCACGGCCCATTTGTCGGCCGGGCTGATCCCGAGCAGCGCAATCGGCAGGCCAATGTCTCCATTGAAGTTTCGCGGCGACTGGTGAGTCGAGAATGTCGTCGAGAGCAGCTGATGCGTCGCCTCGCGCACCGTGGTCTTGCCGACGCTGCCCGTGATGCCGACGATCTGCGCGCTCATTTGACGGCGCCATCGACGGCCTGCTTCCTGCAGTGCGAACAGCGGGTCGGGGACGACGAACATCGACGAACCGCGTAAACCCGAGCGTTCCGAGACAAGGGCGCCGGTCGCGCCGCGGCGCAGCGCGTCGTCGACGAACTGATGGCCGTCCTGATACTCACCGCGCAACGCGACGAACAATGCACCCGGGGTTGCCTCCCTGGAGTCGATCACGATCTCCGAGAACGGCTCGGCGCTGGTCTCCGGTTGATTGAGCAACAGGTCTCCAAGCAGCAGACCGATGTCGTTGGAGGAGATCATTGATCGTCCTCCTCGTCCTGGATGTAGGTGACGGGCGAAGCCGGTTCTTCATCGTCCGCGACGTCAGCCGTGAGCGCGTCCTGCTGGTGCTCGCCGTCGCTGGTTTCCCGAGTGTCGTCCGGATCGATTCCTGGCGCGGTGTTCCAGTCGCCGGGGTTGGCGATGTAGGCGGTCGGCGGGACGCCGAGGTAGGGCAGCACCTGCGCCATCAGGTCTGAGAAGATCGGCGCGGCCACGATCCCGCCGTAGATCTCGCCCTGGGGACGGTCGATACGGACGAGCACCACCACTCGCGGATCGTTGGCCGGCGCGAATCCGGCAAAGGACGCCAGCGACTCGCCGACCAGATAGGTACCGGATTCGACGACGTCGGACGTCCCCGACTTACCGGCGACGGGCCAGCCGTTGACCTGGGCGGGATGCCCTAGCACGCCATCAACGACGGCCTGCATCATCCAGGTCATGGTGCTGGAGGTCTGACGACTAATGACACGCGTTCCGGTTTGCGGCTCGAAGCGTTGTACGCCGTCCTCGGTGATCACGGCAGTGACCAGCCGTGGGCGGACCGGCACGCCGCCCCGGGCGATGGTTGCGTAAGCCTGCACAATCTGTAACGGCGTGACGGCGACGCCTTGACCGAACGAGGCAGTCGCGAGCTGGGCCGGCGACCAACGGATATCAGTCGAATCGGTGACGACCCCGCCGATCTCACCGGGAAGGCCCGAGAGGGTCGAGTCCCCGAAACCGAACCGGTAGAGATATTCGTAGAACGTGCGGGCGCCCAACTGCTGAGCAACCCAGACCGATCCCGTGTTGAGCGAGCGCTGAAGCACCTGTGTCATCGTCTGCTCGCCGTGATACGACAGGTCGAAGTTCTTGATCGTTCGGTCGTCGATGACCACGGCGCCCGTGTCGACAAAGGTGGTGTCGGGCGAAACGATGCCGGCGTCGAGCGCGGCGGCCATTGTGATCACCTTCATGGTGGAACCGGGTTCATAGATGTCCGAGGCCGCCCGCGTACGCAACAGGGCCATCGACTCCGGTAGGTCGAGGTCGATGGTCATCGGGTTGTAGGTCGGCAAGGACGCCAGCGCGAGGATGTCACCATTGTGAGGGTCCATCATGATGATGTGCCCGCCCTGCGCATGCCATTGCTCAACGGCGCGTTGGAGCGTCCTCTCGGCCAGCCATTGCAGGTTGCGGTCGATCGTCAGAACGACGGACGCGCCCTGTTGGTAGGGCCGCTCGGCTCGGGGCCCAAACGGGATCGGTTGGCCGAGTCCGTCAACTTCCTGCACCAGCAAGCCCGCTTCGCCGGCGAGGACGCCGTCGAGTTGGTACTCGAGCCCGGCCAGGCCCTGTTCGTCGCGGCCAACCAGGCCGATCACCTGCGCTGCCATCGAGCCCTCGATGTACCGCCGAGAGGAGGTCTTGCGGATTTGCACGCCGTGCAGCGCTTCGGCATGGATCTGCGCGCCGAGCGCATTGGACAGGCCATAGGCAATCAGCGCATCGTGGCCGCCGCCCGCGTGAGTCTGCGCGGCGAGCGACAGCACGGCGGATTCAGGCGCACGCAGCAGTTCAGCCAGTCGTCGGGAGGCGTCGGTCGGCTGGAACTCGGAACGGGCCCACAGCCTCGTGTCGACATGCACTTCCCAGGCGTCGATCGACGTGGCCAGCGGAAAACCATTGCGGTCGAGGATGGCGCCCCGGGGACCTTTGGTCTCGATCGCCCAGGTTCGATCCGCCTGCACCTCGTGACGCTCGTGTTCGATCACCTGAATCATGACCAGGCGAACGACCACGACCACCGCGAGTCCGATGAACAGGGCGATGACCGCACGCATCCGCCAGGTTGAGACGGATTCAAACCCGCTATCCGACGGCCGACTCGCCAACGCATCGCCCTTTCGTCGTCGTCATCTAGTCGATGATCAGAACGTCGAACATCGCGCCCATGACCGACTGACTGTCCATCGGCGTCGAGACGGGTGCAGCGCCGTTCGTCCGTTGGTCGGGTGGCAGGAATCTGGAAGGCAGGACTCGAGCCGGTGGCGGCTGCTGGACTTCGAGCACGATCGTCGGCCGCGCGGGAACCATATTCAGTCGCTCCTCAGCCTGCTGTTTCACTCGAGCCAATGAGCCGAGCTGACCGATGTGCGCGGCCAGCGAGCGGATCTCCGATCGCAGCCGTTCGCGCTCGGCCTCGAGGATTCGCAGCTCCGTGCCGCTCTCGGTCACGCTGGAAACGCGGATGACGGGAAGCGTCGCGGCAATGCAGAGTCCGAACACGGCCAGCCAGGCCCAGGCCGGCATGCGGCCGGTGTAGCGTGGCCGGCGCGGAAGGATTGGTCGAGGTTGGGCGTGATGCGAGTCACTGGCTGCGGAAATGGGTAGCGACGCATCGAGCGTCGTGCCTGGCTTGGCCGTTGTCATTTGAACGCCGACAGCCGGAAGGATGTTCCCCTGCTCCGCTGCCATCGCGATTGCAAATCGCTTGCGGATGATTTACTGAAAAGTGCGCGGCGATGGCTCCAACCGCGGAATTGGGTCGTAGAGTGAAATGCAGACCCCTGCGTTGGGGGTCGGAATGCTCGGCAATCGTTGAGCGGATCGTGCGCGCAGACAGGGGGACGTGGTTCACGCTCGCCATGGCCCAAGGCCACGGACAACCGTGTTCCAGTGGTTTGGCGGCGGGGCTTCTCCTTCACTGTTGTGGTTAGTTGGTAGTCCCCTGCACACGATCCGCTCAACGATCTCCGAGCGGTTCTGATTCTCGATCGGCGCTCCTGTTCACTTTGCGTTCCGGGTGTGTGAGTTTGGGTGCGAGACATCAAATCGCCTCCGCAGCCCGTAGCCGCGCGCTGCGCGCTCGTGGATTCCGCTCCGATTCCGTCCGGGACGGGCGCATCACCCGACGAGTCAGCGTCCGGAACGCCGGCTCACTTCCCGACGATTGCTCGCGCAGGACCTGCTTGACGATCCGGTCTTCGAGCGAGTGGAAGGCAATCACCACCAGCCGTCCGCCGATACGCAGCAGACCGCGCACCTGAGCAAGGAATGCTGCCAACCGCTCGAGTTCGCGGTTGACCTCAAGTCGAATCGCCTGGAACACGCGCGTGGCAGGATGCACGCGAGCGCCTGGACGGATTCCGACGGCGTCCACCACGCACTGCGCCAGTTGGGTCGTGGTTTCGATTGGGCGTTGATGGACGATGGTGCGAGCAATCCGCCGGGAGCGTCGTTCTTCGCCGTAGTCGTAGATCAGGCTGGCCAACTCGTCGGCGGTCCATCCGTTCACGATCTGATTCGCCGAGACAGTCTGCGCATCGTCAGACGGGCCCAGTCGCATGTCGAGCGGCCCTTCGGCCTGAAACGAGAATCCGCGTTCAGGGCTGTCGAGCTGCAGGGAAGAGAGGCCGAGATCGCAGAGCACACCGTCGAACGGCGTCAATCCTGCATCCGTCGCCGTACGTGGAGCAGCGTCGAGCCAGGCCCGGCGCAACTGCACGCGATCCCCGAACCGAAGCAGCCGATTGGCCGATTGGGCGAGCGCGTCAGGATCGGCGTCGGTGCCCAGCAGTCTTCCGTAAGGGTCCGACGCACTGAGAATCGCTTCGGCGTGCCCGCCGAGGCCCACGGTTGCGTCGAGGTAGTGCTTGCCTGCCCCAACGTTCAGGAGATCGAGCGCTTCATCCAGCATGACCGGATTGTGGATTGACGAGGACGTCATGACGACCCCTCGCTGTTGCTCGATGGCTCGAGGCTGTCGGCAAGCGCCTGCAGTAACTCCCCGTACGACTCGTCGATTTCCGCCTGTTCCGAGTGCCACGCCTCCGAGTTCCAGATCTCGAGATACTCGCCCATGCCAACGATCGTCGTGTCGCCGGTAATGCTTCGTTCCTCGCGCATCTGGGGCGGGATCAGGATTCGACCTTGACGGTCGGTCTCGACGCGGCGCACGCGTCCGAAGAAGCTGCGCGCGAGCCGTCGCGCTGCAGGGCGCAGCTTGTCGTTCACGGTGCGGATCTGCTTCTCGGCCTGGTACGCCTCCGGCGTGTAGAGCTCGAGCTGGCCCTCGGGTCCGGGCAGCAGATAGCCGCCGTGCTCGAACAGCCCGCGATAGGCAGAGGGAATCGCCAGACGACCACGGTCGTCCAGACGATGTTCGTATTCCCCGGTGAAGTCGACCGTCGCCACGTGAGAAACCCCTGTTGCTCTCTGTAGTCAACCTATGTCGCCTGCCCCACTTTTCCCCATTTCTGGGGACACCTCGCACTCTAATCACATAAGGACAGGGATTTCAAGACCATAATCAGGGAATTCACGCCCAGATCCTGGATCTGGAGCAACTCGTCTGCTTGCCAGGCGCGAGTTGGAGCCAGAAGCCTCCCCAAGCTGGCAGTTCTGGTGGATAATGTGGATAGATTGCCCAGGTACGCCAAGAAGATCCCGATGGAACGCCAACCATGAATGAGAAACCGTCCGCCGCAGTGCTCACGCTTTCCGATCAGGGCGCAGCAGGTCATCGTGAGGACACGTCGGGACCCGCGATCCGCGAACGACTGGCAGAACTGGGAATCGCGATCGGCGATCACGCGATTCAGTCGGATGATCCCGATGCAACCGTGGCGCGCTTGCGGGAATGGGTTGCGCAGGGGCTCGACCTGATTGTGACCACAGGTGGCACCGGCTTCGGCCCTCGGGACAACACGCCGGAGGCCACCAGACGCGTGATCGAGCGTGAAGCGCCGGGATTGGCGGAGCTGATGCGCGCCGACGGCTTGAGCAAGACGCCGATGGCGGCCTTGTCGCGAGGTGTCTGCGGGATCGCAGGCGGCACGCTGATCATCAATCTGCCCGGATCGGAGCGGGCGGTCCGAGAGAACCTCGATGCCCTGGCTCCCATCCTGCCACACGCGCTGCAATTGATAGCCGGAGACACTGAACATTAGGCGCTAAGACCGGTAGCCTGCCGCGCCTACACTGAGAACGATGGCTCAACGTACGATCGCCCGCAACGTCGCCGCAGCCCGTCAACGGCTGGCCGCAGAATCCGGGGCCGTGCTCAAGGATTGGGGCGGACGGTTACCGGTCGCGCTTGTCTATCCCAACAGCTACTACCTGGGCATGTCCAACCTGGGCCTGCAAACGATCTATGGCTTGCTCAACCGGCGAGCGGAGATCGTCTGCGAGCGGGCCTTCTACGACCCGCCCCACAAGTCCGAACGCGGCGATGACTCGTCCCTGGGACCAGTCACGATCGAGTCCCAGCGACCGCTGGCGGATTTCCCCGTCGTCGCCTACACGCTGACCTACGAGATCGACTACTACCACGTCGTTCGTTCGCTCCAGGCGGCGCAGATTGAGCCGCTCAGCATCAACCGAGACGACGGCGATCCGCTGATCATTGCCGGCGGCGCAGCAGTGATCACGAATCCACTTCCGCTGGCCGATTGCTTCGACGCCTTCGTCATTGGCGAAGCCGAGCCGATTCTCGATCAGCTGATCGAGACACTGAGTGAGTACGCCCATAGCCCGCGTGCCGATCAGCTCGACGCTCTCGCCAGAATTCCTGGTGTGTTTGTCCCGGCGCTGGGGACAGGTTCCGGCGTCGAACGCCAGTGGGTTCGAGACATCTCGACCACCGAGGCGATGTCACTGGTCCTGACCGACGAGACCGAGTTCAACCAGATGACCCTGATCGAGGCGGCTCGCGGCTGCGGTCGCGGCTGCCGATTCTGTATTGCCGGCTACGTCTTCCGGCCGCCTCGCTATCGGCCGCTGGAGTCCCTGCTCAACCAGGTCGAGACGGGCCTCGAGCGCAGTGACCGGGTCGGTCTGTTGGGGGCGGCCGTGGCCGACCATCCGCAGCTCGCAGAGCTGGCAGTTGAGGCGGATCGCCTGGGCGGGCGGGTTTCCGTGTCCTCGCTCCGAGTCGACAACCTGGCGCCGGAACTGCTCGACGTATTGTCCCGCGGCGGGACGCGAACCGTGACCCTGGCGCCAGAGGCAGGCTCCGAGCGCATGCGCCAGCGGATCAACAAGGCGGTGTCGGAGGAACAGATCATCGAGGCGGCGGACAAGGTCGGCGCGGCCGCAATGAACCGGCTCAAGCTGTACTTCATGATCGGGTTGCCAGACGAAGAGGATGAAGATGTCGAAGCGATGGCGAACCTGGGGCTTGCCGTGAAGCAGCGGCTCGACGCGCATGGACACGGGACCGAGCTGGTCATGTCGGTCGGGCCGCTCGTCCCGAAACCGGCGACGGCGTATCAGGAACTGGTCCAGTCCGACGCCGGCCTGGTCAAACACCGGCAGCGGATCCTGCAGTCGGCATTCCGCAAGACGGGGATCCGGCTGCGCGGCGACAGTCCGACCTGGGCGCGGATTGATGACATCTGTTCACGCTCCGATCAGCGCCTGGCCCACGCGATCCTCGAAATGGAAGCCCCCTCGGCACGTGAGTGGATGCGCGCCGCGGGCGAGTGGAATCTAGACGGTCCATTGCCCTGGGGCAGCGGTCCGGTCCCATGGTCGGCGGTGGAGACCGGCATCACCGCACGGTTCTTCGAGCGTGAGTTGTCGAAGCACCGGCGCGAGAAGTCGACGATCGCGTGTCCGCCTCCCGAGATCGGCTGCAACATGTGCGGAGTTTGCGGCGGCAATGAAATTCCTTCGTACACACCCACGTTGCAATTCAGCGATCAGAGCGTCGTGCCCCTTGAAGCGGTGGCCGGAGTCTGAGGTGTCCGTCGCGGCCAACCTCGATCGGGTCAGGCAGCGGATCGCCGACGCCTGCGCCCGGGCTGGCCGCGAGCCACCTCAGGTCACCCTGATCGCGGTGTCCAAGTCCTTCCCATTCGCCTCAATTGCAGAAGCAGCGGCATGCGGGCATCGGCAGTTTGGCGAGAACCGCGTGCAGGAGGGTCTGACCAAGATCGAACAGACCGCGCAGCTCGATGCGGATATCAACATCCACCTGATTGGACATTTGCAGCGCAACAAGGCACGCCACGCAGGTAAGTTCGCCTCGATCCAGTCGGTTGACACTGTGAGATTGGCCGAAGCGATCTCGCGCCGGCTCGATCGCGAACTGCCGATCCTGCTCGAGGTCAACGTCGGACAGGAGTCCACGAAGCACGGCTTCATGGTCGAGGAGGTGCCGAGGGCCTTCGAACAAATCCGGGCGTTGCCACGCCTTCGCGTCGACGGTCTGATGACGGTGGCGCCTGAGGTCGTGGACCCTGAGGATGTCCGTCCGGTGTTCGACGCGCTGCGCCGTCAAGCTGAGCAGTTGCATCTTCCTGAACTCAGCATGGGCATGACCAACGATTACGCTGTAGCCATCGAGGAAGGCTCCACGATGGTCAGGATCGGACGCGCCATATTCGGTGACCGGCCGGAGGCCGGAGGATGACGAAGATCGCCGTTGTCGGCGGCGGGACGATGGGCGTCACGTTTATCCGGGCGGTGACCAACTCCGGGGTCGTCGATCTGTCCGACCTTGCCGTCTGCGAGATCGTTCCCGAGCGCCGTGAGTGGTTGGCGGCCGAGTTTGATGGCCTGTGCGTGACCGGAGATCTGGCAGATTCCGTCGACCTGTGCGACGCCATATACCTCTCGGTCAAACCGCAGGATCTGAGCACGTTGGCTCGCGACAGTGGAGCGCAGTCGCGTCTCCTGATTTCCATCCTCGCCGGCTCTACGATCAGTGAAGTACAAGCGTCAACGGGGGCTGAACGGATCATTCGCGCAATGCCCAACACGCCGGCGCAAATCGGCAAGGGGTTTACTGCCTGGACAGCCACGGACGGCGTCACCGCGGAGGAACGCCAGCTCGTCAGCCGATTGCTCGACGCCATGGGCGAGCAGTTGTACGTCGCTGATGAGTCGACCATCGACAAGATCACGGCAGTTTCGGGCAGTGGACCGGCATACGTGTTCCTGATCATCGAGGCCATGATTAACGCGGCGGTCAACATTGGCCTGCGTCCGAACGACGCGCGTCGGATGGTGCTGCAGACCGTGATCGGATCGAGCGAGTTTGCTCAGCTCTCCGGTGAGCACCTGGCGACGCTCAAGGATATGGTGACATCACCCGGCGGCACGACGGCAGCCGGGCTTCAGGTGCTTGAGCAGCGCGCCGTGCGATCGGCATTGATCGACGCCGTTGCCGCCGCGCACCGGCGGGCCGAGGAACTGGGTCGGCAATGAGCGAAGTCCTGTTCGTCATCGGCACGGTGATCCACATCTACTCCTTCATTCTCCTGGGCCGGGTGCTGATGAGCTGGATCCCGATGTTCACCAATCGACCCCTCGATCCGTCGAATCCCTTGGTCAAGATTCTGTTGGATGTCACCGAGCCGGTTCTCGCTCCGCTGCGGCGATACCTGATGATCGGAATGATCGACCTATCGCCTCTGGTCGTACTGATCGGGCTGCAGATCCTCGGCAACGCGATCCGGAGCAGCGCCTGATTCGCCTCGAACCTCGTCCGTCTGATTCTTAGAACGTTTGCTTGACTTTGAGCCAACCCTTCGGTAGCGTGCGCAGCACGGACGTTCGCACTCCCGGCAGCGTCCACGGAGAGAGCGCATATTATGACACGTAGCACGACCGAAGACGGCCCAACCCCGATCGCCCTGGCGCCGGAGCTGGATCGCGACACACAGGAACCGCTGCCCATGACGACCAGCAACGAACCACCCCCTGCCGTGACCGAACTGCTCGGAGACATGGAGCGCCGTTTCGGCGAAGGCGCGCTCATGCGGCTCGGCGACGCCGGCACGCGTCTGACTGTTGATGGCATCCCGACCGGCGCCCTGTCGCTGGACGTTGCGCTCGGCATCGGCGGGCTGCCGCGCGGCCGGATCGTTGAAATCTACGGGCCGGAGTCGGCCGGGAAATCGACCGTTGCGCAGCATGTGATCGCCGAAGCCCAGCGACTGGGCGGGCAGGCCGCCTACGTCGATGTTGAACACGCGCTGGACCCTGAGTTCGCTTCCAGGCTCGGCATTGACATTTCGCAACTGCTGATCGCCCAACCCGATACGGGTGAGCAGGCGCTCGAGATCGCCGAGGCGCTGGTCCGCAGCAACGCCATTGATGTGGTGGTGGTCGACTCTGTCGCCGCGTTGGTGCCGCGAGCGGAGATTGAAGGCGAAATGGGCGACGTTCAGGTCGGCCTGCAGGCGCGCCTGATGTCTCAGGCCCTGCGCAAACTGACCGGGGTCGTATCGCGTTCGAAAACCGTCCTGATCTTCATCAATCAGCTGCGCGAGAAGGTCGGGATCGTCTTCGGTAACCCCGAAACCACGCCTGGTGGACGCGCCCTCAAGTTCTACTCGTCAGTCCGCATCGAACTGCGCCGAGCGGAAACGCTTAAGGACGGTCAGCTGGTGATCGGTTCCCGTGTCAAGGCCAAGGTCGTCAAGAATAAAGTCGCGCCGCCGTTCCGGACGGCCGAATTCGACTTGATGTTCACCGCCAGCGAGTACGGCATCTCCAAGACCGGCTGCCTGATCGATCTGGGCGTCGAGGCTGCACCCGGCGCTCCGACCAGTTCGCCCACGGTGATCAAGAAGCAGGGCACGTTCTACTCCTACGGCGACACCCGGCTGGGCCAGGGACGCGAACGGACCAAGGCGTTCCTGCGCGAGCATTCCGACATGGCAATGGAGATCGAATCTCGGATTCGCGAAGAACGCGGCCTGCCGGCGGCTGTCTCGCTCCTCGCCGAGGAAGGCGCCGGCGAGCCGACGCCCATCGCCAAACCTCCGCCGAAGAAGAAGGGCCGCGCCCGGGCCAGCTAGCCAAAGTCACACTCGCGCTATCGGGGAGAGGCTGCCACGTGCCCGCCATCCTGTCCGTTCGGCCAACCGGCTCCATATCCACGGTCAACTTCGACGACGGCACGTCCATCCGCTGTACGCGCGACTTCATCCGTCGATCGAACATCTCCCGCGGACAGGAGATCGATCCGGTGTTCGTCGATCGGCTGCGCGACTCGGCGGCGTCCGATCTCGCGCGCGTTCAGGCTGAACGGCTCAATCAACGTGGCCGCCTCAGCCGAAGAGAAATCGCTGTACGAATGCAGCAAGCCGGGATTCAGGAGCCGCACATCGGCACAGCGCTAACCGAGCTGGTAGAGCGTGGTGAACTGGTTGACTATCACGTCGCGTTGGCGTCGACCCGACGAAACCTGAGCAGGGAACTGAGCCGGAATCCCGATTTGACCTGGTCACGGTTCCGCAGCACGCACGGGCGACGACTGGCACTACGTGGTTTCGGCGCCCGTGATTCGGCCCAGGCTCTGAAGCAGGCGTGGACAGAACTGACAGAGGCCTCACTGGCGCGCGGTCGCTGAGCCGCGTACCCTGCTAGTTAGAGAACACCCGAAGGCCACTCGCTGGCTTGGAACCCGGCGACAAGGCAGAGCGAACCAAACAACCATGGCAGGCAATGCACGAGCAATGCCAATTCAATTGAGTCGAGGACACTATGTGGGGAGCCCTGATGAGGCTCCTGCGCGGCGGGCCCGATCCCCGAGACGAGGCCACGCTCGAAGCCGAACGCATCATTCAACAGGCCCAGGAACGGGTCGAACGAGAGGCGCGTGATCGGCTAGAAGAAGCGCGGGAGCGAGCACAAGCGGAACGAGACGAAATTCTGGCCGACGCCCGAGAGGCGCGGGCCGATCTACAACGAGCCGAAGATCGGCTCGACCGGCGCGAATCCTCCCTTGATGATCGTGTCAAGTCTCTGGACCAGCGTGACTCGAAGCTCAATCGAGAACGCCAGCAATTGGACCAGCGAAGCTCGGACCTCGACAAGCTTGAGGCCGAGCACGACCAGCGGCTGCAAGAGGTCTCGAATCTCACCCGAGAAGAGGCTCGCGCGGTGATCTTTGAACAGGTCGAGCGCGAGGTCGCCGACGAGTCGGGCAGACTCGTCCGCGAAGCCGAGCAAAAGGCCAAGGACGAGGCGGAAGCGCGTGCGCGGAAGATTGTCGCAACGGCAATCCAGCGTGTCGCATCCGAGGTCACGACCGAATCCACCGTTTCGGTCGTGCAGATTCCGTCCGATGAGATGAAGGGCCGAATCATCGGCCGCGAAGGCCGCAACATTCGGGCGCTGGAGTCGGCCCTTGGTTGCGACCTGATCATTGACGACACTCCCGATGTGGTCACAGTTTCGGGCTTCGATCCGGTTCGCCGCGAGGTCGGCCGGATGTCGCTGAGCCGGTTGGTTTCCGACGGTCGGATTCATCCGACCCGGATCGAGGAGACCGTCGCCAAGGCGCAGCGCGACGTGGACCGCATCATCCGCGACGCGGGAGAAGAGGCGGCAATCGAAGCTCACTGCAGCGGATTGCCGCGGGAAATGTTGGATATCTTCGGCCGGCTGCGCTTCCGCACCAGCTATGGACAGAACCAACTCCGCCACGCGGTTGAGACGGCTCACATTGGCGCGATGATTGCCCAGGAAATCCACGCGGACGTCGAAATCACGCGCCGCGGATCGCTGCTGCATGACGTCGGCAAGGCGATCGATCACGAGGTCGAGGGCACGCACGCGATCATCGGCGGTGACCTGGCGCGACGCTTCAAGATGTCCGAGGAGATCGCCCACTGCATCGAGGCGCACCACGATGAAGTCGAACTGCGAACCGTCGAGGCGATCATCGTACAGATGGCCGACGCCATATCCGGCGGACGACCGGGCGCGCGGCGCGAGTCGGTGGAGCGCTACATCGAGCGCCTGCGATCGCTCGAAGACATCGCCACGTCCTTCGAGGGTGTGGGTCAGGCTTATGCAATCCAGGCCGGTCGCGAGGTGCGCGTCGTCGTCGACCCGCGGGAAATCGACGACCTCGGCGCCATGAGGCTGGCGCGGGACATCTCGAAACAGATCGAGGAATCGCTGCAGTATCCCGGCCAGATTCGTGTGACCGTCCTGCGCGAGACCCGTGCCGCGGAGTACGCGCGCTAGAACCATACGAGCCGAATGGCGCGCCTCGACCTGCACCTGCACAGCACTTGCTCCGACGGGACAAAGCCTCCCGAATGGGTCGTGCAGCAGGCCGCAGCGAACGGCGCCGAACTGATCGCTCTGACCGATCACGACACACTTGCCGGCGTGAAGGACGCCCAGAGCGCTGGCCACCGATGCGGCATCGAGGTTGTCGGCGGCGTAGAAATCGGCGTCCACGATCCCGACCTGGGCGAACTGCACGTCCTGGGATATTTCGCCCCGGGCGCAGCGCTCGACGAGCTCGAGCAACAACTCTCGGCGTATCAAGATGAGCGCGAGTCTCGCGCCAGACGGACTGTCGAGCGACTGAATCAACTGGGTGCGCCGCTCGACTACGAAACGGTGACCCGCATCGCGGACGGCGCCTCGGTTGGGCGACCGCACATCGCCCGAGCCCTGGTCGAGGCCGGGCATGTTGAGTCGGTGCAGGAGGCGTTCGATCGCTTTCTGCGCAATGACGGACCGGCATTTGTGCCGCGAACGCTGCTCAGCCTGTCTGACTCAGTGGACATGATCCACAGAAACGGGGGATTCTCCTCGTTGGCGCATCCGACCCGATATGGCGATCCGCCTGCGGCCACAGCTGCCTTCGCTGCGGCGGGGGGCAATGGGCTTGAGATCTACTACCGCAACGACTCACCCGACGAAATCGCGAATGGCGAACAGCAGGCGCAGCGACTGGGCCTGATTCCAACCGTGGGCTCCGACTTTCATGGACTACATCCGGGTGAGCTTCAACCGGGCACGATTCCGATGCCCGACCACCAGTCCGCGCGCCTCATGCAGATCCTGAAAGACCTCTCGCCATGACCGACCTGCAATTGCCACTTGACGTGCGAGCGATTCAACAGATCATTCCGCATCGATTTCCGATCCTGCTGGTCGACCGAATCGTCGAGCTGGAGCCCGGTCAGCGCGCCGTCGGACTGAAGAACGTATCGACGAACGAGTGGTTCTTCGAAGGCCACTTCCCCGGCAACCCGATCATGCCTGGCGTGCTGATCGTCGAAGCGCTGGCCCAGACCGGCGCCGTTGCGGCGCTGTCGGCAGAGGAGTTCGCCGGCAAGCTTGGACTGTTCGCCGGTATCGACGGCGTCCGATTTCGCCGGCAGGTGGTGCCGGGCGATCAACTCAGGCTCGAGGTGGAGATGGAGCGGCTACGCCGCGGCATCGGGCGAGCGGCCGCGACGGCGACGGTTGACGGCGAGACGGCGGCGGAGGGTCGGCTGACGTTTGCGCTTGTCGATCCGCCTGAGTGATCGTTTAGAACGTAACCGCCGCCCAGAGCGCCAGGACCAGTCCGACACTGGCAACGGCCGTGATGGCGACCCAGCGCAGGTCTCCTCGCACATAGTGGAAATCGTGCATGGCGGCGGCGGCGCGGGCACGGCGATCGCGTCGTTCTACCGCTCCGACGGCGCCATCTCGGGGACCTCCGGCCGTTCGCCCGGCACGCGATCCCAATCGAGTCGGTTGCTGGATGTTGCCGCTGATCGACGCGCCGGCAGGGGCGTTTGCGGCGCCGGCCTGGGCGGTCGGCAGCCGGTCGTCTCGACCACGCTGGCCGCGCCGGCCCTGCGGGCGGGCCGCTCGTTGAGCCCGGTTCGAGCCGCCTCGTCCTCGTCGTGATCCGCGTGCCATCTGCAACCTCCGACGCTGTGGTTACACGTTACGCGGTGTTGCCGAACTCCACCAGTCGGCGTAAGATGTCGCCTACGGCCCCGTGGTGTAGCGGCCTAACACGCCACCCTGTCAAGGTGGAGACCGGCGGTTCGAATCCGCTCGGGGTCGCCACCACAACCCTCTGGCTCTGGACTCCTGTTACCACGTGTCGATGTACGGGCGTTTCTTTCCCGTTCTTGTTGGCGTTGGTGGCAGACGATTCAGCCCGTTGACGATCCAGGTCCTGGTTTCGGCGGGGTCGATCACGTCATCGAGGCCGCCGCCGGCGGCGGCGTTGACGGCCTTGGCGTTGTCGTAGGCTCGCTCAACCATGTGCTCGTAGGTTTCGATCCGCTCGTCTGCATCCTCGATCGCGATCAGTTCCTTGCGGTAGCCGAGCTTGACCGAGCCCTCGATGTTCATTCCGGCGAACTCGGCCGTTGGCCAGGCGACGGTGAAGAATCCGACCAGGGCGCTCGCGCCGCACATGGCCTGGACTCCGAGTCCGTAGGCCTTGCGCACAACGACGCCGAAGAGCGGCACGCTGAGGTTGGCGCCGGTGTTGAACATCCGCGCGCAGTGGCGCACGAGGGCGGTCGCCTCGACGTCGGGGCCGACCATCATGCCCGGGCAGTCCATCAGGCTGAGCACGGGGATGTCGAAGGCGTCGCAGAGCTGGAGGAAGCGCGCGCCCTTGTCCGAGCCGTCGGAATCGATCGCGCCGGCCAGATGATGCGGATTGTTGGCGATCACCCCGATGGGATGTCCTTCGACGCGGATGAACGCGGTGATGATGCCGATGCCGAACTTTTCCCGGATCTCGAGCACCGAGCCTTCGTCGGCGATCGTGTGGATGATCTCCTTCATGTCGTAGAGACGCAGCCGGTTTTCGGGCACGATGTGCCGCAGCCGGCGCTGGTCGGGCGCGGTCCATTCCTTGATCGGACCCTGGAAGTAGCTGAGGTATTGCTTGGCGACCTCAGTCGCCTCTTCCTCGTCCTTGCAAAGGATGTCGACGACGCCGTTGGGCACCTGGAACGACATCGGTCCGACCTCTTCGGGCGTGTAGATGCCGAGTCCGCCGCCCTCGATCATCGCCGGGCCGCCCATTGCCACGGTCGAGCCCTCGGTGGCGATGATGACGTCGCAACAGGCGAGCAGTGCAGTATTGCCTGCGAAACAGCGACCGTTTGTTACTCCAACCAGAGGAACCTGTCCGCTGAGCTTCGAGAACTGGGTAAACGTATAGGTGTCGAAGGCGACGCCGGGACCGGTGCGGTCGTCGCCGGGGCGTCCGCCGCCGCCCTCGGTGTAGAAGACGATCGGGAAGTTGAAGCGGCGGGCCATCTCGAACATGCGATCCTGCTTGTAATGGTTGCGCCCGCCCTGGGTGCCGGCGAGCACCGTGTAGTCGTAGTGGACGACGATGGCGCGCGCATCGCGTTCGTCGTCGAACAGGTCGCGGTTGATCGTTGCGGTGCCGGCGAGCAAGCCGTCGTTGGGCGTGTTCTCGCGGAGCTGCTCGTCCGTGTTGCGCTGATGCTGACGGGCGACGATGAGGGGCCAGTACTCCTGGAACGAGCCTTCGTCGACGAGCTGCTCGATGTTCTCGCGCGGCATCCGGTAGCCCCGGCCGCGGCGCTTGGCGACTGCCACTGGACGATTCTCGTCGTAAGTGTAGGCGTGCCGGTCGTAGTTCTCCTGCAGGTCGGGACGGATGAAGTCGGGATCGATCAACTCGCCGCCGCCAACCGCTTCGACCGAGACCTCGGCTTCGAGGATGAAGACCAACGGGAACCCCTCGCGGATCACGTCGCCGATCGCGCAGGCCAACGCCTTGACGATCCCGTCGCGGTCGGCCTGGATCACGTGCTCCATCTTCATCGCTTCCATCGCGACGAGGTCCTGACCTTTGCGGACTTCCTGTCCCTCTTCGACCATGATCGAGACGATCGTGCCCTGGATCGGGGCAGGCAGACCGATGGAGCCGTCGGGGCCGGTCAGGTCGGGCGCTTCTTCCTCAATGACCTGGAGCGACTGCTCCTGCTTGACGCGTTGGTCGTGCTGGAACAGCGCCAGCGGGTCGCGGGAGTCGACGCGCGCGCCGGCGAAACCGGTATCGATGGCAGGCGCTTCCGTAGAGAGATACCGAATCCGCTGAGCGCCGTTGGTTGCGGCCAGTTCGGCCATCTGCTCGTCGACCCATCGGGTGTGGACGCGCCCCTCGGCCAGATCCTCGTGCTCCAGCACGTTCGTCAGGAAGGGGATGTTGGAGGCGACGCCTTCGATCCGGAACTCGGACAACGCCCGCAGCGATCGCGTCAGCGCGTCCTCGAAGTTGGGTGTGGGCGAATGGGCAATGACTTTGGCGAGCAGGGAGTCGAACGCCGTGGACGTCTGATAGCCGACGTAACCAAAGCCGTCGGTGCGGACTCCCGGGCCGGAGGGCGCTTCGTAGGCCTTGAGCGTCCCGGACGCCGGACGCACTGAGCCGTCCGCGGTGAGGGTCTCCATGTTGACCCGGGTCTGGATCGCATAGCCGCGAGGTCGCAGCCAGGACGGATCGTCGAGCCCGAGGTCGGCGATCGTCGAGCCCTGCGCGGCTCGGAGCTGTGATTGGACCAGATCGACACCGGTGACCTGCTCGGTGACGGTGTGTTCGACCTGAAGGCGCGCATTGGCCTCGAGGAAGTAGAAGCGGTCGCCGGAGCCTTCTGAGGCGTCGAGCAGGAACTCAAACGTGCCCAGCGACGAATAGCCGACGTCCCGCGCGATCCGCACCGCCGCCTCCACGATCGCGTCGCGAGTCCCTGCTCCGAGATGCGGCGCGGGCGCAATCTCAACGATCTTCTGGAATCGCCTCTGGACCGAGCATTCGCGTTCCCAGAGGTGACCGACGCCGCCATGCAGATCGCCGATCACCTGAACCTCGATGTGCCGGGCGCGAGGAATCAGCTGCTCCACGTAAAGCGCGCCGGAGCCGAACGCCATTTGCGCCTCCGAGACGCAGCGTTCCCAGGCGGCTTCGAGTTCGTTGATGTCGGTGACTGCCCGCGAGCCTCGGCCTCCGCCTCCGGCGACCGCCTTGAGCATAATCGCGGAATCGTCGCCCAGCGATTCAAAGAACTCCATCGCGTCGGACAAGTTGACTGCTTCGTCTGAACCCTCAATGACCGGAACGCCGGCCTCGCGAGCCGCCTGTCGTGCGCGCACCTTGTCACCAAACAGGTCGAGCAGGTGCGGGGTGGGGCCAACGAACGTGATGCCGGCGTCGCGGCAGGCGCGAGCGAACTCGGCGGACTCGGCAAGGAATCCGTACCCGGGGTGGACGGCGTCGCAGCCGGAGTCGTTGGCGGCCTGGATCAGACCGTCAATGTTGAGGTACGCCGGGACGCCCAGCCCGTCGAGCGCGACGGCTTCGTCAGCCGCGTGGACGTGCAACGACTTCGCGTCGTCCTGGGAGTGCACTGCCACGGTCGCGACGCCCAGGTCGGAGGCTGCCCGCGCGACACGGATGGCGATCTCGCCACGATTGGCGATGAGTAGTTTCGACACAGACCCACTGGGCGGCATAGGTCACTCCAACTTCAGGCGGGACACGCGACGGGTGAACTCAATAGCTGAGGTCACGATATCAGTGGGTTGGGTGAGGACGTGGGGGGCGTTCCCGTCGGGAGGCGTAGCTGTCCGAGTACCGCATTCCCTGTTCAAGCCAGGGGAAGGCTTCGCGGGCCCTCACCCTAGCCCTCTCCCTCAGGGAGAGGGGATCAGAGTGGAGGTAGCCGCGGGCTTAAGGGGTGGTTGCGGTGGTTTGGGCGAGGAGGGCGTCTCTCTTTTCGACGAGGCGGAGGGCTCGTTGGCGTTGGGGGTGCCAGGGGTTGTGTTGGGGGTAGTCGTTGAGCCAGTCTCGGTGGCTGAGGAGGTCCTGGAGTTGTCGTTCGACCTCGTCGAGGGCCTGTTGGAGTTCGGGTGGTGGTGATTTGGGGTCGGAATCGGCTGAAGTGGCGTCCTGGGCTGGGTTTGGGGTGGATTTCTGTTCGGCTGTGTTCGGTTCTGTTCGGGTGGGATCGGGTTCGGTTGGTTGCGGGCGGCCCCCTCCGTCGCTGCGCGACACCCCCGCATCAGGTGCGGGGCAGGCTTCCCCCGGAGCGGGAGGTCTCAGGTCTTGTTCGTCTGCGTTCGGTTGTGTTCGGCTGGATTCGGGGATGAAGGCGAGGGGTTGGTCGGGGTCGGGTGCTTCGGAGGCGGGTGCGGGCTGCTGCATCTGTTCGGTTTCTTCTGGGGTGGGCGGGTGCAGGCGGTCGGCTTTGGGGTAGCGGGCGCCGTAGCGGTCGACGGCGACGCCGCCCTGCAGGAGTTCGGCGGAGCGGTCTGATTCGTCGCGGCGGATCTGGGGGAGGGCGGAGAGCAGCAGGCGCAGTTCGTGCAGGTCGGCGCGGCGCTGCTCGTGGAGGGGGTCGTCGGGGTTGGCGAAGTGGATGAGGTGGTCGACGATCTGGTCGGCGGCGAGCTCCTGGATGAGGTCTGAACGGAAGAGTTCGTAGTCCCTGAGGTAGGCGTGGACGGTGGAGACGGAGCACTGCATGCGCTCGGCGATCTGGCGCATGGTGAGTCCCTGCATGCGGAGTTGTTGGGCTTCGAGGATGCGGGCGCGGCGGGCGGGGTTGGGGTAGTGGGGGAAGGACATGTTCGGGAGCTCCTTTGCTGAGGGCTGACTGGTTTCTTACATCGTATGTATGTTCTGTTACGGTGGTGTGGGTGGGGTTGTGTTGCTGTTGACGTTGGGGGATGGAGACGTGGCTGCTTACGGCGGGTGTTCCGGGAGGGAGGGCGGGGCGCGGGTGGTGATCGCGGTCTGGGCCCCGCGTCAAGCGCGGGGCATCGGAAGGGGAGGGGGTGTGCGGGGCGTCGGGAAAGGGGGCGTCGTCGGAGTAGGACATCGCGGGCTGGGCCCCGCGTCCCCTGTTCAAGCCAGGGGCAGGCAAGTGCGGGGCATCGGAGGGAGGGAGAGGGGGGCGGAGGGGGATCTTGATCTGGGGGTGTGGTTGGGCTCTAGCCTGAGGCGGCGACGTCGTCCATGGTTCCGCTGATTCCTCGCTTGACCAGGGATTGGTACTCGGCCTCGGTCATGCCCAGTTCCTGGGCGAAGACTTCGAATGAGTGCTCGCCGACGCAGGGCGAGGGCCTGAGTTTGCGATCTTCCGGGCCGCTCAGTCGCCAGGGCGCGCCGGGCAGCCACGATTCGCCGACCTCGGGATGGTCGACCGACTGGATGAATCCACTGGACAGGTAGGTCGGATCGGGGTCGGCGAACTGGTCGTACGGCCGGGAGACCCGTGCCGCGTCCAGGCCGGCCGCCAGCAAGCGCTGTTCGAGCGCATCCGACTGTTGATCGGTAGTCCAGGCCGTGATGATCTGGTCCAGCTCGCCCTCATTGCTCTTACGCAGCGCAGTGGTCGAGAATTTGGGATCATCCACCAATTCGGCCAGCCCGAGTTCCTGACCGAGCGCGCGCCACTCGGACTCGGTTGCGACCGAGATGGCGATCCACTCATCCTCACCGGCGCAGGGGTAGATGTTATGTGGAGCTCGCTGCCGGTCATGATTGCCGATCGGGACCGGCATTCGTCCGGTGGCGTCGAATTCGGCGATCGCGTCGCCGACGACCACGCCCATCGCCTCGAGCATGGCCACATCGATCCGCTGGGGTCCATTGACGCGCTCTCTCCGGGCCAGGGCGGCGATGATGGCGGCGGTCATCGAGTAGCCGGAAATGGAGTCCGGGAAGAGTCCGCCGGTGTTCATGCCCGGATCGCCTTCGTATCCGTGGATTGACGAGAGTCCGGACATCGGCTCGGTGGTGGCGCCGTTCGCGGGGTAGGAGGAGAACGGGCCGGTGACGCCGTAGCCGGAGATCGAAGCGAGGATGACGTCGGAACGCTTCTCCGCCAGCGAGTCGAGGGTGATGCCCCAGCCGTCGAGGACGCCGGGGCGGAAGTTCTCGCAAATGATGTCGAAGTTGGGCATCATCCGCCAGAAGATGTCCTTGCCTTCGTCGGTGCTGAGGTCGAGCGTGATCCCGCGCTTGTTCAGATTGACCGCGTTGTAGACGCCCTGGAGGTTGACGGGGTGTTGGGTCTTCGAGTCGTCGCGGATTGCGTCGGGCACCCAGGGTCGGAGCAGCCGCCAGATGTCGACGCGTCGAAGCGCTTCAATCTGGACCACGTCCGCGCCGAGGAATGCCAGCAGTTCTGTCGCGAACGTGCCGCTCCAGGCCTGGGTGAAGGTGAGGACGCGGACGCCGTCGAGGGGGCCACTCAGGGAGCGGGAACCCCCCTCTGCCTTCGGCATCTCCCCCCGCTTCGCGGGGGGAGAAAAGACCTTGCTATCACTCTCACGGGAACGTGGAGAGATTTCATCGGGCAACGGAGAGGAAGGCTGATTAGATGAGACGGCGTTCAGCTTTGGGGCCGGTGATTTCAGCGACCAACTCGGCGGCGACATTGGATGCGGATCGCCCGAAGCGCGCACCGAGTTGCCGTCCAGTTTGGTTTCGACAATGAAGCCTCGCGCGTCGAACTGCTCGTTCTCGACGAGTTCGGGAATCGTCTGCATCACGCCCGAAATGCAGCGCAGCCGGGCCAGTTTGTGGAACAGGGGCCACTTCTCCATGGTGGGCAGCTCGCGCGCGACTCCGGCCATCACGGCGGAGAGATCCTTGGAGTAGCGGGCGTTGCGGGCTTGCAGGTCTTCACGCGCTCCCTGCTCGGGGAGATCGAAGAGGTCCATTGCTTCGCGCCAGTTGTGCCAGTCGCCGAAGCCGAAGTTGATCCGCCCATCGGCGGCGTCCCAGAGCGGTCCCGGTTCGCCTCGCGGGCGACCGCCGGTTGCGCCGCGCGACCATCCGGTTCCCTGGTAGATCGCGCCGATTGACCAGGGGTAGACCGTGTGCGTCATGGCTTCGAGTTCGCGGACGTCGACGCGTTCGGGCGTGTTGGACTCGAAGCGGCGACGCAAGGCTGCGGATCCGGCCACGAAGCCGGCCAGGCCGCCCATGTAGCCGAACTGACGGGAGGGCAGGCTCAGCGGAGACTCATCGCGCAGAGCGTTCACGTAGGCCCAGCCGCAGCGGGCGTTGAGGGTCAGGTTGCTGCCCGGGGCGTCGGCCAGCGGGCCCTCGAGCCCGTGCGGCGTGACGGAGAGATGGACAGCGTCCGGTCGCATGTCGTCGAGGGGCCAGATCGGCAGATCGTTGTATCCGTCCGTGGTGATGACGATGTCTGCGACGACGATCGAGTGTGCAGCGTCGGAGGGCTCGCTGATCACGAGGGAGCGTTTGTTCCAGTTGACGTAGGCGTGCAGGGCGGAGCGTTCGGGACCCGGAGCGTCGTTGAGGAACGGAGCTTCGTGCCGGAGCGGATGACCCTCGGGCGGTTCCAGCATGATGACATCGGCGCCGTGATCGGCGAAGAGGCGGGCCGCGAAGGCGCCGGACATGCGTCGGGAGAGATCGACGACGACCAGGCCCTCGTAGGCCGGAACCGGTGATGTGTCAGGCACTCGTACGACGTCCCTCGTTGCGCTGGGCCGGTATGCGTCACGTTATCGGAAGATCCCGCCAACTCGAACCGATGCTGACCTAGCATCTAGCCACCGGCGGCGGTAGCCACAGGCGGAGGACTTCATGACGACGTATGACGACATCATCATCGGGGCCGGGTCTGCGGGGGCGGTGATTGCGGCCAGGCTGTCGGAGGATCCAAGCCGGCGGGTGTTGTTGTTGGAGGCCGGACCCGATTACACCCGAGTCGAAGACATGCCGAGGGACTTGCTCAAGCCCTGGGTCTCGTGGCGTGATCACGACTGGGGATTCAAGGCGAATGCGCGTCATGGGCGCGAGTTCCCTCTGCACCGCGGCAAGGTGATGGGCGGTTCCTCAGCGGTCAACGGGACGATCGCATTGCGCGGCGTGCCGGGCGACTTCGAGTCGTGGGTAGCGATGGGTTGCGACGAGTGGGGCTTTGAGGACGTCTTGCCGTACTACCGGCGACTGGAGTCGGATCCCGAGGGCGGCGATTTCCACGGGCAGTCCGGTCCGGTGCCGATTGAGCGCGAGCCGTCGGGAAACTGGCAGCCGCTGCAGCGCGCCTTCTATGACGCCTGTCGCGACAACGGATTCGACGACGTCTGGGATCACAATCTGCCCGACGCAACCGGGGTTGGGCCGTGGCCACGAAATCGGAGCAACGGCAACCGGATCTCGACCAACATCGCCTATCTGCTCGGCATTCGCGACCGGGAGAACCTGACCATCCGGCACGGCGTGCTGGTCAATCGCCTCAGCTTCGAGGACGACAGTGGCACTCGCGTGAATGGGGTCGTGCTCGGTGATGGCGAGGTCGTGAACGGCAGGCGGATCTGTGTCTCGGCCGGCTCGGCCGTCTCTCCGGCGATCCTGCTGCGCAGCGGAATCGGACCGGCGGAGAAACTCTCGCCGCATGGCATTCAGCAGCGCGTGCCCTTGCCCGGGGTTGGCGAGAACCTGATCGACCACTTCGGCACCGGCGTCCAGGCGTTTCCGAAAGCGGAAGTCGTGCACGATCCGGACGTCGTCACGGAGGTCGGCGTGCGCTACACCGCGCCGGGCTCGGACCAGTTCAACGACATGCAGCTGGCCATCTCGACGATCTGGGACGAGGATCAGGTGCGCGGACTGACCGAAGCACCGCGACAGCATCCGTCGTTCGGAGTTGGCGCGGTGATCCAGCGGCCGTACTCGCGCGGATCGGTGACGCTGCGCTCGGCCGATCCGTCGGAGCAGCCGCAGCTCGACATGAACTACGCCGCACACCCCGAGGATCTGCGCCGGCTGACGGACGGCGCGCGGCTGTGTTGGGAGATCATGCACTCCGACGCGATCACGCCGTTCGTTGAGCGCGTGATCGCACCTCGGGCCTCGGTGATGGAGTCGGACAATGCGCTGGCCGATTACATCCGTCGAACGACTTCGACGACCTGGCACATTTGCGGAACGGCGAAGATGGGTCCCTCGACGGATCCACTGGCTGTGACCGATCAGCGGGGCCGGGTCCACCAGGTCGAGAACCTGAGGGTCGCAGACGCGTCGATCATGCCGGACATCGTCAGCTGCAATACGAATCTGACGGCAATCATGATCGGCGAACGGGTGGCGGAGTCGATGCTGGGTGACTAGGGAACGCCCGACTTCTGGGGTCTGGCCGATGCCATATTGCGGGCCGCCAATCCAAGCGGGGTGGCGCCGTTTGGCGAGTCTTCGAACGTAGATGGGGTCGTCGCAGAGACGCTCGCCGGTGTATCGAGCGAGGTCGCCTGGACCTGGCGCTGGCGGCGGGGCACGAGGAACCAGCCGACGACTCCGGCAATGACGGCGAAGGTGATGCCGAAGAGGAAGGTCCGCTTGATCGCCTGGACGAAGGAATCGGTCAGCGTGCTTTGCACCTCTCCGACGACGCCGGGGTCGAGGCCCGGCAGCAGGTGATAGGCCGCGCCGATCCCCGACGCCATGACATCCACCTCGGCAGTCGACAGCGGCAGATCGCTCAGGCCGTCTCGGACTCCGGAGGCGTACATGACTGCGGCGAAGCTGCCGAGGATGGCGATCGCCATCGTGCCGCCCAGCTCCTGGCCGGTCGTCGTCACGGCCGAGGCCTTGCCCGCCATGTCGACCGGGACGGCGGCCATCGAGGTATCGGTCGTCGCCGGCATGTGCAGTGACCCACCGATGCCCAACCAGGCCAGCGCCAGGCCGATGATCCAGTAGGGCGTGTCGACCGCCAGGACCAGGCCAAGCAGGAGCAGACAGCCGCCTCCGTGTATGGTCGGCGCCCAGAAGAGCAGGAAGCGGGGTCCGATCTTGGGCAGGATGAACCCTGCGATCGGCGCGCAGATGATCATCACGAGCGCCAGCGGCATCACCCGGAGGCCGCTTTCGGCAGCCGATACGCCCTGCACGAGCTGGAAGAACTGGGGCAGATAGAAGAGCAGCCCCATCAGCGCAAACATGATGAAGAACATGCCAACCATTGCGCCGACGAAGTCTCGCTGTTTGAAGAAGCCCAACGGCAACAGCGGCTGCTCGGCCCGCCGCTCAATCAGGATGAACACCGTGAGGGCGATCACAGCAGTGGTAATCGTGCCGACAATGACCGGATCGCCCCAGCCGCGCGGAATGCCCTCAATGATCGAAAAGACCAGCGCGACCATGCCGATGGTGCCCGTCACCGCGCCGGGCACGTCGAGTCTCGTGTGCTGCAGCGACCTGGTCGCCGGGACCAGGGTGAGCCCAACCAGCGACAACGCGGCAACCGGGGCCGGCACCCAGAACACGGCCGACCAGCTGATTTGATCAACCAGTGTTCCGCCGAGGAACGGACCGAGGGCCATGCCGATGCCCATCGACCCCATGTATATGCCGAACGCCTTGCTGCGATCCTTGCGCGGGAACACGGCCGTGAGCGTGGACAGGCCCTGAGGCAGGACCATCGCGCCACCGACGCCCTGCAACCCTCGGCCGACGATGAGCATTTCCGCGGTGGTCGAGAAGGCGACGCCGATCGAAGCCGCGGTGAAGACGACAAGCCCGAGCATCAGCATCCGGCGACGGCCGAAGCGGTCGCCGAGCGCGCCGGAGAGCAGCAGCAGACCGCCGAAGAAGACCAGGTAGGCGTCCACCACCCAGAGCGATTGCGACTCGGTCATTTCGAAGTGGCGCTTCAGGGTCGGCAGCGCCGTGTTGACGATCGTCGCATCAAGCATGACGATCGCCTGCGCGCCGGCAAGGACGAACAGGGTCAACCAGCGCCGTCGCGGGCTGACGTCGACCGATGCGACATGACCGTCGGCAGTGGGATTCACGACCATCTCCGCCCAGGCATTGAGGTCGTTGACGTGACACTCATCGCGGACAGCGTAATCAAGCCGAATCGAAACTCGGCGCTATGGCGGGCCCGTCTTCTGTGGGCGTTGGAGCGCCATTGATCTGGCCTGTGGCGCGACTTCCCGTCGCCCCCCTGTTGGAGCCGGGGCCAGGCCATTGGCAGACAACCCGTTCGCGCTCGCCCCGTTCGTCGACATTGCTGCAGGCGCAGACGCCTGCTCGACCGGTTGGCCGCCCTCCCATTGCGCTTGCGTCTGGCGCTGGCGTTTGGGCACCAGGATCCAGCCAACGATGCCCGAGATCAGCGCGAAGATGACTCCGAATCTCATCGTGTCGGTGATCGCATCGACGAACGACTCACGCAGCACCAACTGGGTCGGCATGAGCAGTGACTGGTCGAGCGTCGGCAATACCTGCTGCGCGGCCCCGATCCCGGTGGCGAGGATCTCGACCGACTCGTCCGCCAGGCCCAGCGGACCGAGTCCCGCGGTGACGCCTGAGGAGTACACGGCGGCGGCGAACGAGCCGAGGATGGCGATCGCCAAGGTGCCGCCGAGTTGGCGTCCCGCGTTGTTGACCGCCGACGCCTTGCCGGCCAGGTCAACGGGCACCGACGCCATCGCCGTGTCGGTCGTGGCGGGCATATGCATCGCGCCGCCCATGCCGAGGAAGGCCATCGTCAGGCCGATCATCCAGTAGGGCGTGTCGATGTCGAGGATGAAGCTGAATATCAACAGCGCCCCGGCCCCGTGAACTGCGGGGGCCCAGAAGAGCATCAGGCGCGGTCCGATTTTCGGCAACAACTTGGCAGCGACCGGCGCAAAGAACATCATCGCCAGAGCCAGGGGCATCAAGCGCGCGCCGCTCTCGGACGCCGACATGCCCTGGACCAGCTGGAAGAACTGAGGCAGGTAGAACATGACGCCCATCAGGGCGAACATGATGAAGAACATTCCGACCATCGAGCCGGTGAAGTCGCGCTGCTTGAAGAAGGCCATGGGCAGCAAGGGCTGGTCCGTGCGCCGTTCGATGACGATGAACATCAGAGCCGAGACGATGGCGACGGCGAACGAGCCGACGATCAGCGGGTCGGTCCAGCCCTTCTGGATACCCTCGATGATCGCAAAGACGATCGCGACCATCGCGATCGTTCCGGTGATCGCTCCCGGCACATCCAGCTTGGTGTGCAACTGCGATCGAGACTCGGGGACCGCGGCCATACCGAACATGCACAGCGCCGCGATCGGAGCCGGTACCCAGAAGACCCCGGCCCAGCCGATCAGATCGACCAGCACGCCGCCGACCAGCGGGCCGAAGGCCATGCCGAAGCCCATCGCCCCCGCCCAGATTCCGATCGCGCGGCCTCGTTCCTCGCGCGGAAAGACGGCGGTCAAAATCGACAGCGTTTGCGGGATGACCAGCGCGCCGCCCAGTCCCTGCAGGCCGCGTCCGACGATCATGAAGTTGGCATCGGGCGAGAAGGCGATGGCAATGGAAGCGACGACGAAGATCCCCATGCCGACGATCAGGATCTTGCGGCGTCCGAACCGGTCACCCAACGCGCCAGCCAATAGGAGCAGTCCGCCGAAGATCACCATGTACGCGTCGACGACCCAGAGCGACTGGGCCTCCGACATCTCAAAGGCCCGCTTGATCGCGGGCATCGCCGTGTTGATGATCGTCGCATCGAGCTGGACCAGCATCTGGCTGCCCGCGAGGACGAGCAGGATTATCCAGCGCCGGCGCGACGTTGAGCTCGCCGATGGAGCAGCGGAGGCTTGAGTGGTCATGCCATGCGCCAGCGCGGCTGTACGAGATCGTCAGCCGTGCGTTCAAACACCACTCGCACGCGTGCGCCGATCGCCATCGCCCCCCCGAGCGGCGCGTCGACGACGGCGCCCATCAGTTTGATCTCGGGCATGTCGTCCAGTTCAACCAGGGCGACCACATAGGGACCGAATTCGCGCAAGGCGGGATGAGCGGGATGGACCACCTCGACCCAGGACCAGACGGTTCCGGTCCCAACAGATTCTTCCCATTCCATGTCGAAGGAGTAGCAGGTGTGGCAGTTGAGCTCCGGCGGAAACTGCCTGACGTCGCAGTCAGCACAGCCCTGGACCACCAGACGGCCCTCAGCAGCGGCGGCAAAGTAACCACCGTTGATCGGGTCTTCGGGATCCGGTGTCGTCATCCCCTCGGGAAAGAACGGAGCGTCGAGAAATTCTGCTCGATCCGGGCCACTAGTCATATCGCGAGAGTAACGGGTATCCGAGCTTGTAGCCTGATCCGGCATGCGTCGACTGTTAGCGGTAGTCCTCCTTCCTGTCCTGATCTGGCTCGGAATCGCCTCACAAGCGTCGGCGGAGGCGCCCCTGTGCACGCTCTCTCCAGACTTCGAGCGACAGGTGTTGGCGAACGACGCGATTGTCGGCGCGGCGGTGTACGACCTGCGGACCGGCAGCATCTGGAGCGGCGGCCACACCGGACCGTTTGCGCTCCACAGCGTGATCAAACCGCCGATCGCCTGGGCCGTCCTCAGCGACGCTTATGAAGCAGGCCGCCCGCTGACCAAAGTGCACCGCGACTCGCTCTTCTACATGGTCGCCCTGTCATTCAATCCCGATGTCACCACACTGCTTTCGATGATCGGCGGTCTGCAGGGGTTGAATGACTTCTACCAGCGCTGGGGCGTTCCCGAGTTGATTGAGCTCTCGCACCGCTCGCGCTGGGGCGCGAGTCGAGCGCAGCCAGTCCACCTGGCGCGGCTCTTCGCGGCGCTGGCGATGTCAGAGACCGTCCCCGATCTGGCCCGTGAACATGGATTCGATCTCCTTAGAGCCGTTGTCGACGGTCATCGATGGGGCGCGACGATCCCCGAGCAGTCGCTTCCCGGCTGGGAGTCATTGATCAAAACCGGCAACTTCACCCTGCCCGAATCGGCAGGTGGAGACGCGGTTGCCAAGATCGACCCGCATGACTACCTGGACCGGCACACGTTGCTCAGCGATCTGTACGACGTGCCGACGGAGGCTCGGGATGATGAAGGCGACACACCGCTCAAGCAACTGGCCAGCAGAGACCGCGTGCTGGTCAGAATGAACAGCGCCGCGATCTGGCTGACCGCGCCGTCGCAGGGGAGTCAGCCGCGTTACGTGGTCGCCATCATGCAGGAGAGCTTCTACACCTGGGTGGGTTCGCGTAAGCTCCAGGACTTCATCGGCGCCATTCTGGCCGATGCAATCGTGCTCCGCGAAGCTGGTCAGTGGTCGGACCCTCCAAGCCACTGCATCAAGCGGGCGCTGTCCTGAGCCGGGTCGGCACTTCGACTCAGTTTCGGAAAATGGCCGAGGAGATTGGGGCGGACGCGGGTCCGGCGGCGACGAGGCAGGTGTGAGCGCCCTCGACGGGATTGGATGAATCGCCCCGCAGCTGGCGGACCGCTTCTACTGCGAGATTGAAGCCGTGCGTGTAGGCCTCGGAGAGGTTCCCTCCCGAAGTGTTGATCGGGAAGGCGCCGGCGTTCGGAGCGGCGGGGTCTGCGACCTGTTTGGTCTCCAGCCGGCCGCCCTCGCAGAACGGTCCGCCTTCGCCGACCTCACAAAGTTTGTGATCTTCGAACGAGGTCAACACCTGTCCGGTGAAGTTCTCGTAGAACTGTCCGCAGTCGATGTCCTCGGGGCCCATACCGGCGGCGGAGTACAGGCGGTCGACCATTGTGGTGTAGTTGGAGCTCATGAAGTCGTCGTGCCAGAAGCCGTCGACGACGTTGCCCTGTCGGTGGCCGGAGCCCTGCACCGAGGCGGCGAGGTAGACCGGGTTGTCGGTGAAGTCGCGGGCGATCTCGGCGGTGGTGAGGATCATGGCGGCTGCGCCGTCGGTCTCGAGGCAGCAGTCGTAGAGGCGGTACGGGTCGGCGATCATGCGCGAATTCTGGTGATCTTCGAGGGTGATCGGGCGGCCGTTCATCACGGCTCGGGGATTGTTCTGGGCGTGCTTGTTCGCGGCGACGGCGATCTGGCCGAGCTGGGTTGAGGTGGTCCCGTACTCATACATGTGGCGTTGCATCTTCATCGCCAGGAACTGGGCCGGCGACATCAAGCCCTGGGGGACATTGAAGGCGTACTGTCCGCGCAGGCGTCCGCCTCGGCGGGATAGGCCGAAGCGGCCAAACTCACCCTGTGCGAGGGCCCGATACACGACAACGAAGTTCGCATAGCCCGCGGTGATTCCCGCTGCGGCATTGCCGATGGCGGCGCAGACGCCGCCGCCACCGCCTCCGTAGACCATCGAGGCGAATGCGTAGTGCGGCAGATCAAGCGCAGTCGAGAGGCGATTCGGGTCGTTGCGGTCGGCGGAGTAGGAGGAGAAGCCGTCGAGCATCCGCGGTTCGAGTCCGGCGTCGGCGCAGGCGGCGAGGATGGCTTCGAGGGCGAGGCGGAACTCGGGGCGTCCGATGCGTCCGTGCTTGGTGTATTCGGTTTCCCCGACGCCGATCACGGCGACCCTGTCGCGGATGTTGCGGTCGTATTCGTACGCCATGGTTGCCCCCCTCGCTGGGTTGAAGGCTAGGTGATCGCTGCGCCTATCCTCAGTGCGCCAATCACAGCAACAGGAGGCCACGATGTCCGAATTCGCCGATCTTCCTTCCTCTAATCCCGCTTCGCTCGGTATTGACCCCGATCGTCTGGCTCGCACCGACGCGCGCATGGCTCAGGCCGTCGAGAACGGTGAGGTGCCCGGGGTGACGACGGTCCTGATCCGGCATGGACATGTGGCGCACGTCTCCTCGCACGGCTACCTCGACGCCGAGCGTAGGAATCCGCTGCCGATCGATGCGCTGTTCCGGATGTATTCGCAGACCAAGCCGGTGACGGCGGCGCTGACGATGCAGTTGCAGGAAGAGGGCGTGTTCTACGTCGATGAGCCAATCACCAAGTGGCTGCCGGAATTCGAGAACCGGCAGGTGTTGGCACCCTTTGATCCGCCAAACAAGGTTCGCGGAGAGGGCCTGCTCATGGGCCAGACGGTGCCGATGGTTCGACAGATCACCATCCGCGACCTGCTGACGATGACCTCAGGTCTGCCGTCGTTCGGCAACATTCCGTCGGCGATGTTCCCGTTGCTCGAACCGGCATGGAGCGGGACTGAGTTTGGGATCACCAATCCCGGAGTAGTCGACACGTCAGTATCCGCGGAGCAGCGCGTGCTGCAGATGGCGCAGTTGCCCAACGCACGTCAGCCGGGCGCAGCATGGGAGTACGCGGCCGACTTTGATGTCCTGACGCTGCTGCTCGAACGCGCGACCGGACAGAATTTGGACGAGCTCTTCCAGGAGCGGATCTTCGGACCGCTCGGAGTCGAGGGCTGCGGCTTCTATTGTCCGCCTGGAGACGCCGATCGTTTGGTCACCAACCATCACTGGTCCGAAGACGGCTCGCTCAATCCCGTTGAGCGGCCGGAGGACTCGCACAAGGTGCGAGAGTCGCTCGGCCAGCAGATTTCCGGGAACGGTCTGTACGGCGGCGTGTTGATGACCCCGGCGGCCTACACGCGATTCGCGGCGATGCTGCTCAACGGCGGCGAGTTGGACGGCGCGCGCGTGCTGGGTCGCAAGACGATCGAGCTGATGACCGCCAATCACCTTGGGGCGATTTGCGGTACCGAGATTGACCTGACCGGACCGGGGTTTGGATTCGGATTCGGCTACGCGGTGCGCGACCGGATTGCGGGGACTGCGTATCCGGGCAGCGTCGGCACCTATGGATGGGGCGGCGCGGCAGGCACGTGGTTCTTCGTCGACCCGGCCGAGAACCTGGCCGGGCTGTTCTTCACGCACGTGTTCATGTACCAGTTCAACCCAGTCGCCTACCTGGAGACGGACTTCGAGAAGGGCGTCTACGAGGCGTTGATCTAGGATTCTTCGCGCTTCGGTAGTGATCGCCAGAGCGCCAGGGCCAGGAACGGGAGGATGATGACCTGTCCGTAGGCGCCGGGCGGGGGCTTGTCGATCTTGAGCGGTTTTGATCGGCCGATCAGGATGCGTCCGATGTTGTCGAGCAGGTTGATCAGCAGGATCAGGGGGATCAGGCCTCGGTATCGAAACAGCGCGAGCCAGGCGAGTCCGGCGAGGAGCAGCTGCTCGAGTCCCCACTGGGCGAAGATGGCGACGACGTTCTGTCCGCCCTCGACGTCGAGGTCGATGCCAGCGATGGAGTTCGCCCCGCCGTCCTTGCGGAAGACGTGAACAAGGCTGCGGAAGGTGATGACGAGGGAGAGGCAGAGGTAGAACTTGGTGACCCAGGGGTCGCCGCGATAGTGATGTACATCTGAGGGCAGGATTCCGCTGAGGCGTCGCACCTGACTACTCCTCCATGTCCTCGCGCAACGATGTGGGGATGTCGCGGGCGGTGTGCAGGACTCGCAGGATGTCGATTCGGTCCCCTCGTTCGGGGTAGAAGAAGAGGTAGGGAAGGCCCCTAACGGGCCATGAGCGAACATCGCGCACGCCGACTGTGGGGGCGAAGCGGGGCGATCCGCTGGCGGGAAACCGGCCGATGTGGTCAAACTCGGCTCTCAAGGCGCTGCTGAACGACCTCGCGACATCGAAGGATGCTTCGGCGGTGTAGAAGTCAATGATGGATACGAGATCTCGCCGAGCACGTTCACTCAGGACGAGCGGCTTACGTGCCACTGTTGCTCCGCCCGGTCGATGCGCGCGAGGATCTCGTCGAAGAACGCGTCATCGGCGACAACCGCCGATGGCGAGTTGACGCCCTCCATGATCAGATCACGCAGGTGCTGGCGATCTCGTTCGAGTTGCACCAAGTTGCGGATGTAGTCGCTACACGATTCCAAGCCGCGTTCGGCGACCTGCCGGTCGACAAAGGACCTGAGTTCATCGGAGAGATTGACACTCAAGGCGGGCATGTCGTCATGCTACTCCAAATCGCCGATGGTTCGGGCTGGGAACATCTAGGCGGGTTGCGCCTTGAGGCCTGTTTATCGAGGTCGAGGTCGACGACTGAGGCGGCGCCTCTGTTCTCCTGGAAGACATAGACGAGGCTGCGGAATGTGATCACGAGGGAGAGGAACAGGTAGAACCTGGCGACCCAGGGGGCGCCACCGTAGGTGTGAGTGTTAACCGGCAGGATGGCGCGGAGTTGACGCATGTGTCATGACCTTCCTGCCATTCGGGTGTGTCTCACAAGAGAGCGTTCCACTGCTGGCCGTGGGATGCAATCGGTACTCTCTCTCCAGATCGACGCTGATTTCGGGAACAGGGGCGGCCATGCAGGAATTTGCAGGTAAGACGGCGGTGGTAACAGGCGCTGCCTCGGGAATGGGGCTTTCCATGTCGCGCCGCTTCGCGGCCGAGGGCATGAACGTGGTCCTGGCTGACATCGAAGAGTCCGCACTTCAAGCGCAAGTTGCTCAGCTCATGAGCGAAGGAAGCGCCGTGCTCGGGGTGACGACAGACACCATGCAACGCGCCTCAGTGGAGGAGCTTCGCGATCGCGCGATCGACCACTTTGGGAACATTCACCTCCTGTGCAATAACGCCGGGGTGACCGGCCTGGACGATGCGGTCGGCGTGATTGGCGGCGTGAACCTGACCTGGGACGTTCCCCTGAACACATGGGAGTGGGTGATGGGGGTCAACTTCTGGGGAGTCCTGTATGGAATTCAGGCGTTCGTGCCGCACATGCTGGCGCACCACGAGGAAGGACACGTGGTCAACACCGCTTCGCTGGCGGGCCTCTTGCCGGGCGGAAGCGCCTACAGCGTATCGAAGCATGCGGTGCTGGCGCTCACCGAGGGGCTGTATCAGCAGTTCGAGCACATCGGGGCCAACCTGAGCGCGTCGGCGCTGTGTCCTGGGGTGGTGCGAACCAACCTGCATCGAGCCGAGCGCAATCGACCGAGGGATCTGGGGGAGAGGTTGATGGAGGTTCCAAATGAGATGGCCGAGAGCATCGAAGGGTTCATGGCGACGGCGATGGATCCGGAGGACATTGCGGACCAAGTCGTGGAGGCGATCATCGAGCGGCGATGTTACATCTTGCCGCATGTCGAAGAGGACGACTCAATCCGCGGGCGGACGGAGTATGTGCTTGCAAGGGGAGCTCCGTTTCCGATCCCGCTTTAGTCACCGATCGTCCGAGTGGGGAAGTCTCGCGCCGGATGGCCTTTGAGGACGTCTTCGTCGAGGTCGATTCCGAGGCCGGGGTTTGTGGGGAGCTGGATGTGGCTGTCTTCGACCTCGAAGGCGGGGGTGGCGGCTTGCTGTCCCCAGGGTTCGAAGTTGACGAAGTACTCGGTGATGATGAAGTTGGGCATGGTGGCGGCGGCGTTGAGGGTTGACGCGAGGGCCATCGTCGTGGAGTTGTAGTTGTGCGGGGCGACGGCGACGAAGTAGATCTCGGCCATGGCGGCGATTTCGGTCAGCTCCTTGATTCCGCCGACATTGGCCACGTCGGGGTTGATGATGTCGGCGGCGCGCTGCTCGAAGGCCTCGCGGAACTCGAACTTGGTGTAGAGCTCCTCGCCGGTGACGGTGGGAATGTTGATCTGCGCGGTGGCGGCGGCGAGCGCGGTCATGTTTTCGGCCCAGACCGGCTCCTCGAACCAGAACGGTTCATATTCCTCGACCATCTTCGAGAGTCGGACCGCGTTGGAGGGGCTCAGCCGTCGGTGGATCTCGAGCAGCACGTCGACGTCGGGGCCGACGGCTTCGCGGACGGCGCGGACGCGCTCGGCAGCGAGGCGGAGTTCGTTCATTCCCACGTAGCTGCGCCACTTGCCGGGAACGGGATCGAACTTGAGCGCCGTGAAGCCGCGCTCAACCATCGCCCGCGCGCGGGCCTGCAGTTCCTCGAGGTCGTCCATCTTGGCCCAGCCGTTGGCGTAGACGCGGAGCCGGTCGCGCACAGCTCCGCCGAGGAGCTGGTGGACGGGCATGCCGGCTCGCTTGCCGGCCAGGTCCCACATGGCCTGCTCGACGCCGGAGATGGCGGAGTAGAGATCCATCGCGCCCCGGCGGTTGCCGAAGTCGTTGTGAATCGCGTCGGTCCAGGGCTTGATCCGGGCAGAGTCCCAGCCGATGATGTAGCGCCGCATGGCCTCGAGGTGGGCCGTGATCTGGATGTCGCGGTCGGACTGGGTGTAGCACTCGCCCCAGCCGTGCAGCCCGTCGGCGGTTTCGAGTCGGACGAAGCAGAGGTTCTTGCCGGCGATGTAGCGGTCGGGCTGGCCGGTGTCGGGCGCGGTGGGGTGGATCAGGTAGTAGCGCAGGTCGACGATGGTCGAGTCGGACATTAAGTAGCTCGCAATCAGTGAGGGGTCGGCGTGCGCCGACCCCTCACATCATCGCGCGGCGGACCGTTGGCGGCTAGTTGCCCCGCTTAGCGCGAGTAGCCGGGGTCCTCCGATTCGTACTCTTCGGCGATGGCGCCCATGGCGACGAGGAGTCTCGCGAAGTCATCCCCTGCCTGGGTGTTGAGGATGTCGGTTGGCAGTTCTTCGAACCAGTAGGCGATCTCGTCCAGGTGGTCGGCGGCCAGGTTCATCGTTTCTTCGCTGAGGCCGTCCTGGCCGAACCAGCTGTAGCGATCGGCGGCGAGCGCAACGACTGAGCCGAGGTCCAGCATGGCGTCGTCGCCGAAGCGCGAAATGCCGGAAACCATCTGAATCTGCTGGCGATTGGATTCGCCGGACATCGGAGTAAGCCAGCGCAGTTCGACCTCGCCGAGGTCAACGACGCCATCGCGGATTGCCGCGTCGCTCAACTCAACCTCGAAGAACATGGTGGTGGCGGATCCCATCGGGATTTCTGCGAACTCCTTGCGATCCTGCTCGAAGTTACGGTCGGCAGTGACGCGGTTCTCGTAGCCGACGAGTCGCCAGGCAACGACCGACTCGTTGTTCCACCGGACCTGGGCGCGAGCCTGGTCGGCGAAGGGAATCGAGAGCGCCAGCCAGTTCTCCCGACTGAAGGTTGAACGGGCCTGGCCAACGTCCTGCAGGTAGCGGTACCAGCCGTTGCCGTGCTGGGCGAGCTGCTCAAGCAGAACGTCGTTGTAGTTGGCGATGCCGACGCCGACCGTGATCAGACGGAGCGGGTTGCTGTCATCGCGGTCCTCGGCCGTCCGCAGGATGGCGAACGGGTCGGTAGCGTCGACGTTGGCGACGCCGTCGGACATGAGGATCACGTAGTTGTGGGCGTTGGGTCGTTCGCGACGGATCTCATCTGCAAATCGGACGCCACGGTTGAGGCCGGCCTGGACATTGGTTGAGCCGGTTGGTCCGAGCCGGTCGATGATTCTCCTGACGTCGCGATCGTCAGGACGCTGATGAGACTCGCTGGCGACGATGTTGTCGGAGAAGAGCACGACTGCGATACGGTCGTCCGAGCTCAGTCCGCGGCGGATCGATTCTGCCGCCGCGCGGGCGATCTCGACACGATTGCCTTCCTGCATCGAGCCGGATGCGTCGAGCACCAGCGTCACGTTGAGCGGCGTGTTGTCGACGAACTCGGGCGCCTGGGTGGCGATGCGGACGAGATGCAGATCATCGTGCAGGGGGTGTTTGAGGATATCGGTGGTGACGGCGAAGCTGTCATCGACCTCGGGGAGGTCGTAGTTGTAGCTGAACGCGTTGATCCATTCCTCGGCTCGTACAGAAGCGGGCTCAATGGCGTATCCGGCTTCGACCCAGTTGAGGGCGAGGAAGTACGAGGTGCGGTCAACGTCGAGGGAGAACGTGGAAGTGTCATCGTCGACGGTTTCGCGCCAGCCGATGGTTGGGTAATCCTCGAAGTTGGTCGCTCCCGGCAGCGCGCGGCGGGGAGTCTGGCGTGTTTCGCTCGAGTGCTGTTGTTGTTGGCGGGATCTGGAGCGCGAGCTGTCGGCGGACGCCTGCTGCTCCTGCTCCTGCTCCATCGCTTCCTGCTCTTGCTCGGCCTCCTGGTACTCGACGGCGGCCTGCTGAGCCTGTTGTTGCGCCGCCTGTTGTTGGTATTCGACTTCTTCCTGTTGCTGCATTGCTTCCTGTTGTGCCTGCTGTTCCTGCTGTTGCTGTTCGGCCTGCGTCACGGCTTGCTCAACGCGGGTTGGCTGTTCGCTTTCAGCCTGTTGCGCGTCGTCGCTGCAGGCGACGGACAACACTGCGCCGGCTGCAATGGCCAGCATGATCAGCGGTGGGGCGAGGATGCGTATCCACCTGCCGATCTTCACTCGACTCTGGTTCTGGGTCACGTGGTCCTCCTGACCGACTACTTCGGGGCGACAGATTGACGACCGGCTGTCGACCCGTTGGAGAGCTAGACGATGTAAACCAGGCAATAGTTCCCGGAGACCGATGATGGGCCCTCACCCCTGCCCTCCACCTACGCGGGGACAAGTTCTCTCCCTCGGGGAGAGGGGTCGGAGGGGGATCTTGGTTGGCCTATCATTTGGCCATCGTTCGATGCTGAACCTGAAATGAGGTCGACATGGCCAGTGCACCGACTCGCGTACATGTGGTGACAGGTGGATTCCCGCCGGGACAGCATGGGGGGCACGACATGGACTTTGCCCGCCTGCGGCTGCTCGACATGCTGTATTCCGACGGCAATGTCCGGGCGACGACTGGTAACGACTTCACCGATATGTGGAAGTGGCTGCCCGTCACCGACGTGCTGATCACCTACACGGCCGGCCCGTATGCGGACGACCCGCAGAACGAGATCCTGCGCGACTGGATCGGCAACGGCGGACACTGGGTGGGGCTGCACGGAACGTCGGGCGGCAAGGCGGCCCGCATGGGCGAGGGCAAGCGCGCGATGGTCAAGATGGAGCACCACGAGACGCTGGGCGGCTTCTTCATCAACCACCCGCCGATCAAGCGCTTCACGGTCGACGTGAAGAATGTCGATTCACCGATCCTCGAGGGATTGCCCGAGCAATTCGATGTGATCGACGAGCCGTACATGATTGAGATCACGGATCGTCCGAACACTGACATCCTGCTGACGGCGCCAATCGGTCCGGACAACTATCCGGACTTTGGCTTCGACTACGAGGAAGACACGGCGCTCGAGGCTGACGGAGTCACGCGAGTCTTCGGCTACACCCGCGGGATCGGCGAGGGCGGCGTCTGCTACATCGCCCTGGGCCACTGCCACTCGCCGCTAACGAACTCGCAGCCGTTCGTCGAGGAGAACGCGAGAGACGCGGACGGCGAAATGCCGCGCACCCTGCGCTTCACCTGGGAGACCGAGGAGTACGGTCAGCTGTTGAAGAACAGCATCAACTGGGCGCGGGGCTGAGCAACAAGCAGAACCGTCTCTACTCAGTTGCTCGGTTCCCCGCCTCCGAGCGGGGACCAGTCCCTACTGACTTGGGCTGATCACGTATTATGAACATATGAGCACAGAAGCCTACGTCTACATTCTGGCGGGCTACAAGCCTGATGCGGGGCGCCGCCCAATCTATGTCGGCTCCACGACCGACCTCGCCAATCGGATTGAGCAACACAAGGCCGGAACAGGGAGTCGGCACACCGCCCGCTACAACATCCGTAAGCTCGTCTGGTTTGAGCAGCATGAGTCCGTGACGACAGCAATGCAGCGGGATTACCGGCTCAAGCGATGGGATCGAGCGTGGAAGGATGAATTGATCGAGGCGGAGAATCCTGAATGGAGAGATCTGTCGGACGAACTGGCGTAGGCGGGGGACTGGTCCCCGCTCGGAGGCGGGGAACCGGAGAAGAGACGGGGCGATTTTACTCGCCGACGACCGGCTCGGGGAGGACGTCGAGGAGGCCGCCGAAGATTTCGGCTTCTTCGTCGACGGGGGTGGTTTCGACGGGGTTGACGGTTCTGGGGACTCTGGGGCCCTCGCTGAAGAGGGCGTTGAAGATCGACTCGGCGTGCTCGATGAATCCGAGTGAGCCGACGCCGTCGACGTAGATCGGACGGCAATCCGGGAGTTCGGCGGCGATCCGACGACCCATCTGGATGGGATGGGACTCATCCAGCATCGCGTGCCAGAGCACGACCGGGAACTGGACATCGCGCAACTCGAATCCCCACGGCTCCAGGTGGTGGCGGGCTTCGTCGCCGGCTGCGGCAGGTCCCTGCCGGAACGCTTCTCGCAGATCGGTGATCCGATTGGTCAGCGTCGGCTCAGAACCGAGGATGGCGCCGTCGACCGGTGGCATCCGCTTGATCTGCTCGGCCACGACGCGGTCCGGTCGCTTCTGCACGGAACGGCCGTAGCCTCGCATCCAGAGAGACGCCAGGCGTTGCGACTTGAGGAACAGGGTGTAGATCAGCCGCCACTCGTAGGACATACCCTCCAGCACCTCGCCGGAGTCGATCGCGCCCAGGCCGGACACGAGGGCGACGCGATGCAGGCGCTCGGGCATCCTCAGGGCGCAGGCGAGCGTGTACGGCAACCCGGCCGATATGCCGGCAACGGAGAATTTTTCAATCTCGAGGTAATCGGCCAACTGGCGCAGGTCGGATGGCCAGTCAAGAATGTCGCGGCCCGGCAACGGGTCGGAGTAGCCGAATCCTGGTCGCTCCGGCGCGATCAGGCGCACGCCGGCGCGAGCGGCGCCGGGATCCATGACCGCGGCGGCAACGCGAGACGACGGGATTCCGTGATGGAAGAAGAGCGGCTCGCCCCTGGGATCGCCGTACTCGGTCCAGCTCAACGTCCGGCCGTCGGCGAGCCGGACCTCGCTATGTGGCGGCTCGGGATCGTCGTCGGTGGCTCGGCTGGAAATCTCGGCGGTTGTCATGTAGTCGGATCGTATCACTCGCGACTGAGAGGAGGCTGCGGGGAGGCCCTCACCCTGACCCTCTCCTGGAGGGAGAGGGGACCGGGGGAAGGGAGGGCGAATCGGGTTAGTCGGCTCTGGCGGCCTCGGAGACCAGCAGTTCGGCCTCGACGTCGTCGGCGAGGTTCTCGATGACCGGGGTTTCGCCGAGGCAGCCGTCCTCGACCTGCATGTCGAAGGCGTCGGCGAAGTAGCGGTAGGACTGGTACTGGTCGCCGTACTTCATGTGACCGGCCGTGTGATGCGCGGCCGAAAGCAGCAGTGTGTTGCGCATCTCGGACGTCGTGCGGCGGTAATCCTCGAGCATGCAGAGGCCGATTTCCTGGTTGTGCGGATCGTTGCCCTGCTTGGCGATGCCGTCGGCCAGCGTCTCGACCAGCGGTGCGTCGTCGTAGCCCTGCTTGAGGTAGTTCTCGACCCAGAACACCGACTGTTCTGAGTCAAGGGCCAGCATGGCCTCATTGAGCTCGCCCAGGAGCTTGCCTTGCGACATCGGCGGCGCGTCCTCGTCCATCGAGTAGCCGGCAAAGTAGGTCGCGGCGCCGCGGGTCTTGTTGCCCTTGGAGTTGGTGACCCAGTGGGCGCACTGATTGATGAAGTTGGCGGCGATGAAGAGCAGCTTGGTCTTGTGCGGGTGGTCGAAGTTTTCGTAGAACCAGCCGAGCATGTTGGTGTACTCGTAGCCATGCTGGGGCATCGAGAAGTTCGCGGGCAGGCCGCATTCGAGCACCACACGGGCCGCGGCGATCTGGATTGCGTCGAGGATCGACTTGGGCGATCGTCCGGCCTTGAGCAGCGCAACGATGTCTTCGATGTACGACTCTTCGGGTTCGCGGATGATCGAGCGGATCAGGCCTTCGGCCTCGGGCGGAGAGAGCGGAATCTGGTTAGTGAACAGTTCCTGGTCCCGGGTCGAGGTGGTTGTTGCGTTGAGCGAGGATGCGGGCGGCTCCTCCTCGAGGTGGTACATCATGATCTGGCAGGCCGACTCGAACAGCGAGTACCAACGCGGGCCGACGGCGATGTCGGGCACGCCGGCGTAGAGCACGTGGTGCGCGTTGTCCCAGCCAATTGCGCGTCCGAGCTGGATCGTGCTTCGAGCACGGAATGACTTGTGGCCGGTCGTGTACGAGCGGTTCCAGAACATTCGGTCCTGCACGTCGATCAGGCCGGCGAACATCATTTGGCCGAGGATTTCCTCGCGGCGCTCGGGGAACTTGTCCCAGAGGCCGAGGAAGAGCGAGTACTCCTCGTTGACGTGTCCGTACTGGACCAGGGTGAGCCAGTCGTTCAGCCCCTCTTCCAGGCTGCCGTCGTAGTCGGCCGGCTCCTGGTCGTCCCAGTGCGCGGCGGGCGGGGCCGGGCCGTCGGGGTACTTCTCGGGGTCGTAGGTGCGTCGGGAGTAGTGGCCGGGCATCCTGCCCTTGAGCTGGTTCCAGATGTCGAGGCCGGTGGGCACGTACCAGGCGGTCTGGCTGAGCGGCAGGTGGCGCATCTCTTCGGAGACCATGTTCTGCAGACCCAGCGTCGCCCGCGAGGAGAGCAGGCAATGATCGTTGTTGACGAATCGGACGATGCCCGAGTCGATCCGTTGGTGATAGGGCACGTGGGTGTAGGGGGCGTGCGCGCGAATGGTTTCGGAGAGAATCTCCGTTGTCGGGCGACCGTCTTTGATCAGGTCAAAGGCCTGGTGCAGGGCCGACGTGTTATCGCGCTCGACGATCGTCTCGCGGTAGCGGTCGTAGGCGGCCGCTGTCTTGCGATCCATGTAGGCAGGGGACGAACCGCTGTCGCCGGTACCGGATGTCTTGTGCAGGCCCATTGAGCGCTCCAGGCACTGAATACGGAATTGCTGAAGTTGATGCGCAGTATAGCGAGGGGTCCCGCGTCCAAAACCGGGCGGCAATCACGCCGACAACGCAGTACTCGGCGCGGCAATCTCGTACTGCCTGGGAGCGTGGTCCGTTCTGGTCTCGGCAAGATACCCGCGGCAAGCGCCGGTATGGCGGAAATGTGGGACGGCGGCCGAGCGGGAGGGGAGAACGTGAAACGAACTGACCCGTACTCATGCCGAATGTTCCGTCCTCCATGTCGTATATTGCCCCTGTAGAGCAATCGCGCGGGCTTGACGGAATTTTCGTACCTGCGCATGGACTTTTCTTGGAGAGGTGCCCCACATGTCTGACGACCAACGAGCACTGGTCGCCCACCTGATGCGTCGCGCCGGCGCCGGCGCGACGCCCGCTCAGCTCGATGAGCTGGCCAAGCGGCCCTACGCCGAAGTTGTTGAAGACCTGATCAATCCGACGATGGCGGAAGATGATGACGATCTGGTCTTCCGCTACTTCCCGGCGTTGGCCAACTCGGACACGCCGTGGCCCTGGAGCGGGCGTTGGATCTACTGGATGGTCAACTCCGAGTCGCCGCTGCGCGAGAAGATGGCGCTGTTCTGGCACCACGTGTTCGCGACGGCCTGGTTCAAGTCGGAGCACGGACCATCGATGCCGGTCCATATCCAGATGTTCCGCCAGCACGGCATGGCCAACATGCGCGTGCTGTTGGAAGAACTGTCGCGCGACCCGTTGATGATTTTCTGGCTGGACAACAGCGAGTCGGTTGTCGGCGCGCCGAACGAGAATTACGGCCGCGAACTGCTTGAGCTGTTCTCGATGGGTGTGGGCAACTACACCGAAGACGACATCAAGGCCGCTGCCTACAGCTTCACCGGCTGGACCTTCGAGCAGCCGATTCCGCTGTACCCGCACGGCGGCTACCCGGCGCGTTTCGTCTACCGCGACGATCTGCACGACCACTCCGAGAAGGAGTTCCTGGGCCACAAGGGCAATTTCAACGGTGAGGACATCATCGACATCATCGTCCAGCAGCCGGCAACCGGCCGCTTCATTGGACGTCACCTCTACAACTTCTTCGTCAAGGACGAGCCGGGTGTTTCGGCCTGGTCGGTGACCGACCCGGGCAACCCAGAGGCCGTGGCCGAACTGGCCTCCGCCTTTGCCGAGTCGAACGGCGACCTGCGCGCGGTGATGCGCGTATTGTTCAACGCCGAGTGGTTCAAAGAGGCCCGCTACGAGCGGGTCAAGTGCCCGGCCGAGTGGGTCGCTGGCGCATACAAGCTGTCGGGAACCCTGGGGGTTCCGCAGCCCGAGATGTGGAACCTGCACATGACGATGGGCGCCATGGGCCAGAGCCTGATGGACCCGCCCTCGGTCGAAGGCTGGCACACAGGCAAGGAGTGGATCGACGGCGGCACGCTGATGGAGCGGATCAACTTCGCCTCCAAGCTGGTCTCCGATCCGTCTGCCCCGGGCGTCCAGGAACTGGTCGGCCGATTGCAGGAACAGGGCGCAAGCAGCCCGGAGGATCTGGTCGACGCGGCGCTCGACTTCGCCGGCCCGCTGGTGGTGTCGGACAACACCCGAGAAGCCCTGCTCGCTGCAGCCTCCGAGGGCGGCGCGCTCTCATTCGACGGTGACGAGGCGATCGAAGCGACAGGCCAGCGCGCAGCGCAGGCCCTGCGACTCGTCATCGCCTCTCCCGAGTATCAGTTCGCCTAAACCGGCACTTACCCCGAACGCTCTCCCTCAGGGAGAGGGGACCAACGCAAGCAACGGAACGGAACAAGTCAATGAGCGGCAACGGACACAGCGAGAAGAAGGACCCGGTCCTCGTCATTGTCCAGCTTTCGGGCGGCAACGACTTCATGAACACCCTGGTTCCCTACAACGAGGGCCACTATTACGACGCCCGACCGCTGGTCGGCGTGCCTCAGGACGAGGTGATGCCGATCAATGACGAGCTGGGCTTCAATCCGGCCGCCGAGCGGATGAAAAAGATGTACGACAACGGCGATGTCGCTGTTGTCCAGGGCATTGGCTATCCCAACGCATCGCGCTCGCACTTCCGCGGCATGGACATCTTGCACACCTGTGAGCCGGATCGGATCTCGACCGAGGGCTGGGTGGCGAAGCTGATCCAGCGGCTCGACCCGGACTCCGAGAATCCGCTGACCGGAATCAACATCGGCCGCGGTCTGCCGCGCGCCATGGCGGCCGCCGGCGTGACGGCGACGTCCGTGGGCGACCTCGACAACTACGGCCTGATGCCAGACATCCAGGCAGAGGAAGATCGCAACCGCGATCTGGAGATCTTCAAGCGGATGTACACGCCGGCGATTGGCAGCGGGATTGTGATGGACTACCTGCGCCAGACTGGCGTTGACTCGCTGGCCGGGGCCGACATGCTGGCTCCTGTTCCCGGAATGTATGAGTCGTCGGTTGAGTACGGCGCGAATCCGATCGCCAAGGCCCTGCGCGATGTCGCCCGGATCCACACCGCCGGACTCGGCGCTCGCGTCTTCTACACCAACCACATCGGCTACGACACCCATTCGCACCAACCGCCGGTTCACCCGGGTCTGCTGCGAGACATGACCGGTGCGCTCGACGACTTCCTCACCGACCTGCGTGAACACGACGCGGCCGAGGAAGTTGCGGTGCTGGTCTTCACCGAGTTCGGCCGGCGGATGAAGGACAACGGCTCGGGAACCGACCACGGCTCCGGTGGCGGCGCCTTCATCATCGGCGAGAACGTCGAGGGCGGCCTCTATGCCGAGTACCCGTCGGTCGACCCCAAGGACTGGCTGAACGGCGAAGACCTGCAGCACACCGTCGACTTCCGCGGCATCTACGGCACGATGCTGGAGCAGTGGATGGACGTCGAGCCTGAGGAAATCGTCGTAGGCGACTTCGAACAGGTCCACCCGTTCAAGAAGACCATGCTGTCGAACTAGCGAGCACGATCAGAGCTCCCCTGTGGGGGAGTTGTCGCGGAGCGACTGAGGGGGCCGCTCGCGACGTACCGGATGCCCCCACAGCCTTCGGCAACTCCCCCTGATTGGGAGTTCCGGGAGGTCCAAAGAGGAGGTTCCGAATGGCATATCCACACGCGATGCTGCGCTGCGGCTACCCATATGAGCGGGTGATGGGCATGCGCCGAGTCACAACGTTCCCGGTCGACGTTGCGATCGGCGACGACCGGATCTACGTGGTGGGCCGTACGGAGCTCGGGGTCGGCGGCAACATCCGCATGGTCTCGTTGAAGACCGACGACGAGCTCGGCGATGACCTCACGCACGGTGATCTGGGCACGATGGCCGACACCGGACTCCTCTGGCCCGTCGGCCTGCTGCGTACCGAGGACGGCAACCTGCACGTGCTCGACGAAGGCAACCACAACGTCACGACCTACTCGCCCGAGGGCGAGAAGCTGAACCAGTGGGGCGAGCACGGCTCAGGACCGGGACAGTTGGACCGGCCGTCGGGCTTCGCCTTCGACTCAGACGGCAATGTCTGGGTCGTCGACACGCAGAATCACCGGATCCAACAGTTCTCGGCTGATGGCGAGCTGATCGGCGGCTTCGGCGAGTTCGGTGACGGCCCCGGCCAGTTCAACATGCCCTGGGGGATCACCTTCGATGCGGCTGGGGATCTGTACATCTCCGACTGGCGCAACGACCGAGTCCAGAAGTTGACTGCGTCGGGCGAACACATCATGGACTTCGGCACGCGGCCGGGTTACGAAGTGGGCCGACCGTGCGGCGTCGCGGTGGACGAGCACGGAGACCTGTATGTCGCAGAGCGCAACAAGCACCGGGTCGTGATGTACGACCATCGCGGACGCTACGTCGAGTCCTTCTACGGAGCGGCAACGCTCGGCCGGATGGGTCGCGAGTACATCCGCGCCAACCAGAAGACGCTGCGTCTGCGCGAGATGACTTCCCTGGAAGAGCAGAAGCTGTTGCGCTTCCCGCAGGGCGTGCGCTACCACGAGGGCCGGCTCTACATCTGCGATTTCGGCAGCCACCGCGTTCAGGTCTACAAGAAGGACGCCGAGCCGCTGACCGAGCAGCAGATCATGGCCGAGCTGCGGGCGCCAACGCTGTCGACTACGTAGGTCGCGTCTGAACAGATCGGGCGAAGCCAGTGCCGATGGTCTTCGGCTTCGCCACGCATCGCCGCCAACAACTGGAGGCGGAGTTCCTGCGGATTGCCGGATCGATGCGGCAATTGGGCGCCCAGCGGTTCTGGCTGACCGGCGATCTGGCTCGCAACGAGATCGGACCCGATTCCGAGCTCGAACTGCTCGTTGTGCATGAAACCGAGCAGCCCTTTCACCGCCGCTCGGACTTCTTCCAGACTCACCTGAGACCGCAGGTGGGAACGACCTTCATCGTCTACACGCCCGAAGAGTTTGCCCGCCTCTGCGAGCGTGACCGAGTGATCATTGAGGCGACGAGCCTGAGCGAGGAGGTGATCGTGTGATCGCCCGGCCGGAGTCGGAGCGTTGGCTTACCCAGTCGCGCCGCGATCTGGAGGCCGCCGAACACGCGTCGGACGGTGGATTTCACGCGCTGGCCTGCTTTCTCTCACAGCAGGCCGGGGAGAAGGCTGTCGCCGGCTACCTCTTCGCCCACGGCGCCGACCACGTGTGGGGACACGCTCTGGCGGACCTGTGCGAGGACGCGATGCAGCTCGACAAGTCGTTCGATGTGATCAAGTCGGTGGCGATGCTGTTGGACAAGTACTATCACCCGACCAGATATCCGACCGGTCTCCCCGGCGGCATTCCCCATGATGTCTACGATCAAACGGACTCATCCCGAGCCATCGAGATCGCCCGGGATGTGCTGCAGTTCGTCGATACCAGGCTCAGTTCGCTCGACCAGTGATCCAGTTCCGACACGTCCGGCTGAATGAGTACCACTGCGCCATGCTGGAGGACCTGATCGAGTTTCAAGATGCTCCAACACCGCGCGCGGTCATCGTCGAGGATGCGGTCGCAGAGGACGGTCTCGTCTTTCGTCCAGCACTGCGCCACACGGGATATCACCCAGGCGTCCTCGCGAAGCTGGCCGAGCATGGGTTGGTTGATCTCACACACGTCGGAGATTCGGCATACCGGGTTTATGTCACCCCGGTTGGTCGGGACTGTTACGACGACATGTGCGGGTTGACCTGAACCGGATGCCGGTGAAGCGATACGAACCGCAACTGCCACGACCGCTGTCGCCGCAGCGCATGGGGGCAATTCGCAAGCGGTTACTTGAGTGGTACGCCGACAATGAGCAACCGTTTCCCTGGCGTAGCGCTCGCGATCCCTATGCCGCCCTTGTGGCGGCAGTGTGCGCCCAGCAAACGCAGATGTCCCGCGTGCTTGAAATCTACGACCGTTGGATGAAAGCGTTTCCGACGATCGAGGATCTGGCTGAAGCCGACAGCGCTGAGGCGATTCGTGTGTGGGGACGAGCCGGCTACCCGCGCCGAGCGGTGTACCTGCATCAAACCGCGCAGGTTGTATGTAACGAACACGGAGGACATTTGCCGACGGACCGCGACTCGCTCGAACGACTACCCGGAGTCGGTCCGTTCACGGCGGCAATCATTCTGAACTTTGGACACCGACTAGATGCTGCCGCTGTCGATACGAACATTACACGTGTGTTGGGTCGAGTATTGTACGGGGCCCTGCAACCCGCGCTCGAGACGCCGGCACGCGACATACGTTGGGCCTCGGAGCGTTTGCTGCCCGACCATCAGGCCACGCGCTGGAATCCTGCGTTGATGGACTTTGGCGCATCGATTTGCACGCCAAATCCGAAGTGTGAGTTGTGTCCGCTGACTCGCCTGTGCGACGCCCATACGAAGTTCAAGGCAGGAGCAAGGGCGGAAGCGGTTCGCGCTCAACCGTCATTCGTCGGATCGCAACGGGAGATTCGAGGTTTGTTGTTGTCGCTGTTGCGAGAGGCAGAAGATCCGCTCCCGCGTGATCGAGTGTTGCAGGAGGTGGCGAGGCGTTCAGGAGCCAGGCGGTCGCGGGTCGCGTTGGCCGAACAGTCGCTCATAGATGATGGATTGATTCGTTGTGCCGATCATAAGTTATTCCTGGGTGCCGAGACGTAGTTGACGTGTTCGGTGAGCGTTTGCATATAATGTCGTCGCGGCCGGCCGGACGCTGTTCAGTCGACTCGGCACGATCGCAGCGATGATCTCGGTACTGAGAGGACGCACGTCAATGGCTGGCAACTTTGAAGAACAACTGCAAGCAGAACTTGCCGGCATACAGACGGAGATCGATCGTCTGGAAACGAAGCGCAGGCTGATCCACGAGCTACTGAGCAATGAGTCGGGCGCCGGATCCTCTGGAGCAGCGACGGCCAAGCCGGCTCGGAGACGCGCAGCTCGACGGGGCGGCGCTCCGGCGAAGCGGACGCGCCGACCGAGGGGACTGATCACCGGAAAGGTGCGGGAGTTCCTGGGCCAGCAAAGTGGTCCGGTTCACGCCACCGAGATCCTGGCATTCCTCGAGAGGAACGATGCGGCGCCGCAGTCGGCCAAGCCCATGCCGACGCTGCAGTCGACGCTGCAGCGGATGAAGGAAATGGGTGAGATCCAGAACACCGGTCGGAATCGGTGGGCATTGATCGCGGGCGGCGCAGGAGAGAGCAGTGCCGCGCCGGCAGCGCGAAGCGACGGTCCGCCGGTTGTGACCTCGACGACCACATTCGGGGCCCGACCGCTGGGCAACCAGTAAACGGCAACGAACAGTTAGCATACGTTCGCACGCGACCGGTCGTCGCGGCGGGCAGCCCGCCCGCATACATCACCTGTCAAGGAGCATGAACGCATGTTGTTCGAACTTCGTCAGTACACGATCAACAAGGGAAAGCGCGAACAGTTCGTCAAGTTGATGGAAGAGCAGATCATTCCCTTCCAGACGGCGCAGGGAATGACGATCCTGGGCTCCTTCATCTCCGAGGAAGACGACAACACCTACGTCTGGATTCGACGCTTCCACTCCGAGGAAGAGCGCGAGCGGCTGTATGACGCGGTCTACAACTCCGATCACTGGAAGAACGACATCGCGCCGCAGGTGGGCGACATGATGAGCCGCGACAGCATCTCGGTCAGGCGGCTCGAAGCCACCCCACGGTCGCCGATTCAATAGGTGTCCCAACATTTGGCAGAATCTTCCGCGGAGCAGAGCGCGGCCGCACCGGATGCACCTGACGGCGCCCTGTTCACCAGGGACGGCGACTACTTCATTCCGACCGACCGCGCGCGCGGCCCCTGGACGTTCGACTCCCTGCATGGAAGTCCGGTCGCGGCGCTGATTGCCTACTGCGTTGAACAGCGGCTGCTTGAGTCGGGTACAGCGTCGACCGAGGCAGGCGATTTGAGGATCGCCCGCCAGACCATCGACCTGTTTCGACGTGTTCCGTACGGATCGCTGTCGGTCGAGGTCTTGCCGATTCGCGAAGGGCGCCGGGTTGCGGTGTTTCAGTCGCGTCTGAGTTGCGAAGGCAAGCTGCTGACACAGGCGACCACGCTCTGTCTGCGCGCGAACGAGACTCTGGGCTCTGTCGGCGCCGTGCACATGACTGAGCGGCCCCTGTCTCCTGATGAAGCAACGCCGAACAGGGTGGATCGGATTGGCAATCGCTGGGTGTCGTATCCGGGGACCCTGGAGATGCGCCATGTCGTGCCGCCGGGTGGTTCGCAACCACCAGTGGTCTGGATGAGAACCGACGCACGTGTGGTCGCTGAAACGCCACTCACACCAGCAGTGCGAGCCGCCGGAATCGCTGATTTCGTCTCACCGTTCGCGAACATGCAGCCAGGTCGCAGCGGCTACGTCAATGCCGACATCACCCTGCACCTGCACCGGCCTCCGGTCGGCGAATGGCATTTTCTGCGCATCGTGTCCCGCGGCGCCGCCGACGGGATCGCTACCGCGCAGGCGGTTCTGGGCGACATGGCCGGCGCATACGGAGCCAGTTCTGCCGCCAGCCTGATCAATATGTGAAACATGCGCACACCAGTGTCACTCGTGGCGTCGACAAGCTCAGGCCGTTAATCTCCAGGTATGGCCGGCCGAATCGTAGGCATGATCTCGGTATTGACGCTCGTTGGCGTCGTTGCCGCCGCAGCGGTGTTGTTGACACTGGCCCTCGACTCGGAGAAGGATTCTGGGCGCCAGACCGCCAAGGTGTTGTCCGAGGCTGTCGCGCGCTGGCTGGTTGCGAACGACGTCGAGTCACTGGCGGATGCGGAGATTGCAGAAATGCTCCGTGTCCAGGCGCCCTCAGCGGCAGATAGTGAAGCTGCCGGGGTGGAGCTGGGAACCATCTGGGTCTTCAACTCCCAGGCGCGGCTCGCAGCTTCTTCGAGCGACGCGCGCACCATTGATCGCGCCGAGATACTCTCTGCCCGTCGAGTGCTGGATCCGGGTACCGAGACGGTGATTGAGGCTCTGCCGGACGGACGATACGCCGGGACGGCGGCGGTGCGAAACGCCGACGGCACGACCATCGGAGCGGTGCGGATTGAGTTCACCACCAGCCAGATCGGGACCCACTTCGAGCTCTATCGCACCGAGTACATCGTCGGCGTGATCCTCATTCTGCTGGCGCTGGTCTTCGCCAGTTGGTTCCTGGCCCGGCGGCTGGCAAAACCAATTGGTCTGATGGTTCGGGCCGCCAGGGCGGTGGAAGACGGCCGACAGCCCGAACCGGGCGTGGCAGCTTCGTTGCGTAACACGTCCTTGACTCGTGACGAATATGGGGAACTGGCCGGCGTCTTCCTGGACATGGCTCGCGAAGTTGGCGCGCGGGAGATCCAGCTCAATGCTCTGGTAGATGAGCGGACTGTTGAGCTGTCGGAGAAGAATCGCGCGCTCGAGGACGCGCAGCGCGAGATTCGCAACGATCTCGAGATGGCGCACTCGGTCCAGGCGGCGCTGGTCCCGGCGGACCTGCCCGAGGATCCTCGCGCGGGCGTGGCTGCATACATGACGCCGGCGCTGGATGTCGGTGGCGACTTCTACGATGCCTTCCTGACCGATGACGGGCGGCTGGCCTTTGCAATCGCGGATGTCTCAGGCAAGGGTGTGGCGTCGGCGTTGATGATGGCTGTCGGGCGGGCGCTGTTGCGCAGCGCAGCAAATCAACACCCCGATCCGAGCAACGCCGTCGCATCGACCAACGATCAGCTCTGCAGCATGAACCCAAAGGAGCTGTTCATCACCGCATTCTTTGGTGTCATCGACATGGATCTTGGCACATTGACGTATGTCAACGCGGGACACGATCCTCCTTACCTGATCCGCCCGAACGAGGCGCCGGAGATGATTCCCCATACGGGCGGCATTGCCCTTGGAGTCTTACCCGAGCTTGACTATGCAGAGACGACCATCCCGCTCGATCCGGGAACGTCGCTCTACCTGTACACGGACGGCATCACGGAGGCGGAGAACGCCAGCGGCCAACAGTTCGGACGTGATCGTCTGGAGGAGAAGCTGGCCGGCACAAATGGCGCTGGTCCTCAGGTGTTGATGGATGACATTCTTGGCGATCTGCGCGCGTTTACCGGCGACGCCAAACAGTTCGATGACATCACGTGCATGGCCCTGCAATTTGTCGGCGGGGCATCGCCGGAGCCGTACATCCCTGGACGCGGCCAGACGCACCTGGCGTCGGGCTGGCGGCGGATGGTGGTGCAGCCGACGCTGGAGACGTCCCTGCCGCGGGTGGCGGCATTCGTCGAGCGCTTCGCCGAGGCGCAAGGATTTTCGGCCGGCGAGATCTATCGAATCAATCTGGCGCTGGACGAGCTGCTGACCAACACGATCGAGCATGGATTTCCCGGACGAGAGCAGGAGGCGGATATCTCTGTCGCAATCCGCAGTGAGGGAGACAGCGTGATCGTGCGCTACGAGGACAATGGTCCGGAGTTCAATCCATTGCAAGCGACGGAGCAGGACACGGAATTGGAGCTGGACGAGCGGCCGATTGGCGGTCTGGGGCTGCAGCTGATCGCCTCGACCTTCGACGATGTGAGTTATGAGCGGGCCGCCGACCGGAACGTTACGATGCTGCGACAGAGTCGGGCGACTCCCGACGAGGAACCGGATTAGGCTATCCTGACCCCGGCGACATGTGACTGAGGAGAAACAGCATGGTAGACCTGTATCCCGAGTACGACGACAGCGTGTTGGTCCTGAATCCGCTGGGTCGCATCGACGGCACGAACGCCAAGGCGTTCGAAGAGGCGCTGCTGGGGAGGATCGATGCCGGTGACACGCAGATCCTGATGAACTTCGAGGGGATCAACTACATCTCCTCGGCGGGCTTGCGCGTGCTGCTCATGGCTGCGAAGCGCACGAGCCAGTCGGCTGGCCAACTCGCTCTCTGTGCGGTTCAGGATCACATTCAGGAAGTGTTCAAGTTCTCGGGATTCTCCGAGATCATTCCGATCCATGACGATCGACCCGGGGCCCTGAACACCTTCGTCTAACGACCGTCGTTCGTCCGGTACAGAACACGTCGCTTGAATGTCTCGCCGGCAGTCGGGGCGAGACATTCAAGCGACGTTGGATGTTCGGCCGGCTAGAGACCCAACTCGTTTTCCAGCCTGGCGATCGCGCGTGAGATTCGGTTGACCAGTTCGTCCGCCTCTTCGAGGTTGGTAGTCAGCGGCGGCGCGAACGGAATCGCTGCCCCTGCGCGGGCGAGCACACCCTCGTCGCGCATGTACTGGGTCATGCGGGCCTGGACGTTGTCGGCTTCGTCGAAGTCTTCGCCCGTCGACGGGTCCTTCTTCAGCTCAACGATCTGCATCAGGCCGATGCCTCGGGTCTGGTGAATCGTGCGGTGTTCCTCGCGCAGCTGGACGAGGCGCGAGCGGACATGCTCGCCGACGCGGGCGGAGTTTTCGACCAGGCCTTCACGCTCGATGATGTTGAGGTTGCCTAGCGCAACGGCGCAGGAGACCGGATTGGCTCCCCAGGTGATGCCACCGATGGTGCCGTCCTTGCCGGCCTCCTCGAAGGCGCGAGCGATGGTGTCGTTGACCAGGGTCGCGGCGATTGGTGAGTAACCGGAGGAGATCTGCTTGGCCGTGGTCATGATGTCGGGCTCGACGCCGAAGTGGTCCATGCCGAACCACTTGCCGGTGCGCCCGAAGCCGTTGATGACCTCGTCGGCGATCAGGACGATGTCGTGCCTGTCGCAGATGTCGCGAAGCGTTTGCCAGTACTTGGGGTCGGGGACGTAGCTGCCGTTGGCGGTCGAGATCGGCTCGGCGATGATCGCCGCCACGGTGTCTGGCCCGGCGGCCACAATGACATCCTCGATCGTGCGGGCGCAGAAGACGTCGCACTCGGGGAAGGTCTTTTCGTATGGACATCGGTCGCAGTTGACATTTGGGACGTGGATCGAACCGGGCACCAGCGGTTCGTACGGCGCGCGCATGGAGTAGGTGGCGGCGTTGACGGACAGGGCGCCCGCCGTCTGACCGTGATACGAGCCGATTCGCGAGATGACCTTGAACTTGGCGCTGTTGCCGCGCAGCTTGTGGTACTGCTTGGCGATCTTGAGCGCCGTTTCGACTGCCTCGGAGCCGCCGTTGACGAAGACGGCTTTGCGGATTGAGGACGGCGTCAGCTCGAACAGCTTGGTCGCCAGCCCGACCGCGGGCTCGGAGGCGTAGGCGAAGGTGTTCTGGTAGGCGAGCCTAGACATCTGCTCATGGGCGATGTCGGCCAGCTCGCTGCGGCCGTGGCCGACCGCATTCAGCCAGAGGCCGGACATCGCGTCGATGTACTCGCGTCCCTGGTCGTCGTGGAGGAAGATTCCCTCACCCTTCTGGATCACGAGCAGTCCGTCGTCGGCGGCGAGGTCGGCGTGGGACTGGGTTGGGATCCAGAGGTGTTCCAGTGATTGCTTGCGTAGTGCTTCCTGGGTCGGGGTCGTCATGCAGCGTCCTGTCGTGCCATGGGTTGTTCAAACAGGATAGGCGCTGCAGGAACCGATTGTATGTCTGGGGTCTCGTCGGGAGCCCCCCGTCATAGCGTGACCACTCTCCCTCTGGGAGGTCTGCCTAGCGTTGGGCGGAGGTGGGGGCGCCGCGGGCGCGAAGGTCGTAGGCCATCATGACGAGGTCGCGCAGTCGGCCGCTGCGGTCCATGACCCAGCCGGGGAGGGTCGCGACGGGCTGGAAGCCGAGGGACTCGAAGACGGCCTGGGCGCTGAGCTGGTCGTGGGTCATGCGGGCGGAGATGCGTTCGAGGCCGATCGAGTCGGCAATCGCGAAGATCTCCTCGGCGAGGAAGCGGCCCAAGCCCTGTCCTCGAATCTGGGAGTTGACGGTGACTCGAATTTCGCCGATGTGGTTGGTCCAGCCGGCCTCGTTGTGGACCAGCGAGGCTTCGCCGACGATGTCACCAGAGTCGACCGCGAGCACGGTCGTCGTGCGGTGTTCGGCGATGTTCTCGAGCCAGCGATCGACGACTCCCTCGTCGGTGATGTCCCAGGGCAGGTAGAGCAGGTCATCGGTCGAGAGGGAACGGGCGAAGGCAAGGAAGCGCGCCTTGTCGGCAGGGCTCATCAGGCGCATGTCGATTTCCCGGCCGCCGCGCAGCGTGGCACGACTGGGATAGCGGCGGGCAATCAGGGCGGCTTGGCGGGCGGATGCGTCGGTGGTCATCGTTCTTCTCCCGTTTCACAGTCCTGACGTGTCGAATCGCGTGCTTTTCGCGTGCGCGCAGAGTATCACTGCGCACGCGAGCGGGATCGACGTGTTGATTCGATTCTGGGGGTTGGTCGATCAGCTTGAGGGCGGGCGCCAGCGGGTGGTTTTGGGTTGCAATCGCGCGCCTCGATCGGCGGCTGAATCGGCTTCGATGCTGACATCGTCGCCCGGGTACATCGTGCCCTGCCGGACGACGCGGGCGTAGAGTCGCGAGCGGCCGGGATGGGTGGCCTGGTTGATGCGATTGAAATCGCCGTCGCGGAAGCAGTGGGAGATGATTCTGCAGGGGGCGGCGTAGGAGGTGATCTCGACGATGACCTGTTCTCCGAGATGCACGCGGGAGCCGGGGACCAGTTTCTTCCAGTCGATACCGCGGACGGTGACATTTTCGCCGGTGGTCCCGGGACCGATCTCATGTCCGTCGGCGCGCAGGCCGTCGAGGATCTCGGCGGAGAAGAGGCAGACGGCGCGCTCGCGGCCGCCGTGGTGGCGTCGGTCGCGCTGGCGGTCTCGGGTGAGGCCGTATTCGTTGACGACGGCTTCGGGGACTGCCCGCTTGGGTACGCCTCCCGCGGAGACGTTGAGCTGCTCTATGCGTCCGGTGGACTTGGATTTGGCTGTGGTCATGTCACTATCCGCCTTGGAACCTCGACTGGCATGATTCTAGAACCTGGCGCATGAGCGCTCACGTTCGGGGAACCCCCCTCTGTCACTGCGTGACATCTCCCCCCGCTTCGCGGGGGGAGAACGGGATGGGAGAGTTTTGCGCAGGTGTCCAACTGGCGATCATGCCGTCGACGTAGAGGACGCGGAGTGCGGTGAGGAGGCCGGGGAGGAGTTGGGTCTGTTGCTGGTCGGGGACTCCGTCGAAGAGGTCCCGGAGTAGCGCCCGGACGGTGCGGCGGCCGTCGATCCGTGTTGCCAGCGCGGCCACGACCATTGAGATTGGCGCGCCTTGCGGTCGCGTCGGAGAGGACATGACGGCGCCCCACTCGAACTGTCCGTCGCCGATCACCGGCTTCCGGGCCAGGCTGACGCCGTCGGCGAGCGCGGGGACGGCGTCGAGCATCGGGCTGCGATCCGGCCAGGCGGAATCGATCAGTTTCGCCATCTCGGCATCTCGCTGAGCTCGTTCCGTTTCGACGGCAGCGACGCCATCGACGAAATCGGCTGGGGCTTCGCCGCGCTCGAGCACGACCCGCTCGTAGCCCTGGGGCGGCTGTCCGGCAACGGCGGCGATGAAGGCTTCGCGGGGCGAGACGTCGTCTGAGGTCTGGGTTAACCGGCGGGCTTCCCAGAAGTAGGAGTCGGAGGTGCGGTTGGAGGCGTAGAAGAGTGCGGCCATCTCGCGGAACTGGTGGTACTGCTGCATGTAGAGCTGGGTGTAGACCTCGGCGGCGGGCTTCTGCATTTCCGGGTCTCGGAGTGCGGAGGTGACGTAGGCGGCGGCGAGCACGGCTGACGACATGGCCAGGTGGACGCCGGAGGAGAAGAGCGGGTCGATGAAGCAGGCGGCGTCGCCGACGAGGATGAACCGATCGCCGACGAGGCGTTGCGAGTTGTAGGACCAGTCGCGGATGACGCGCGGGTCGTCGATGAGCTGGGCATGGTCGAGCATCGCGGCCGTTCGGCCGGTCAGCGAAAGTTGCTGCCGGTAGAACTGCTCGGCGGGCTGCTCAGTCAATTGCGCGCCACCCCATGCGGCGTCGACGACGACGCCGACTGACATGACGTCGTCGGGCAGGGGGATAGCCCAGGACCAGCCGTGTTCGTAGGCCTCGATGAAGATGTTGCCCGCGTCCGGCTCGGGCAGACGGTCGGCGCCGCGGAAGTAGCTGTAGACGGCGAGATTGCGGAAGAACTCGTCGTTGGTGCGTAGGTCCAGGCGGGTGGCGAGGAAGCCGTTCTGCCCGCTGGCATCGACGATCCAGTCGGCCTCGACTGTTTCCGTTGCGCCGTCGTTCGATTCCACCTTCAGGCTCGGAGGCCCGGCCGATTCAACCGTGGCTTCGACGACGCGCCAGCCCTGGCGGACATCGACGCCGTGGCGTTCGGCGTTGTTCAGCAGCATCTGGTCGAAGGTCGGCCGCGAGACCTGGTAGGCGTGCGGATAGCTGGCGTTGGTCTCGGCGAAGTGCCAGGACCAGGGCTCGGGGTCTTTCCCCCAAACCATGGTGGCGCCGTACTTGGGGGTGAAGCCGGCGGCCTCGATTTCCTCGATGACGCCGAGGTTTTCGAGGATGGGGATCGAGGCGGGGAGCAGCGATTCGCCGACGTGCTCTCGGGGGAAGATTTCACGCTCGAAGAGGGTGACATCGAAGCCCTGCCGGGCGAGGAGGGTGGCGGCGGTGGAGCCGCCGGGGCCTCCTCCGATGACGACGATCCGGTGGGTCATGGGGGGATCGTAGAGGGTGGTTGTGTCGGGAGGGGACGGGTGAGCTGCGCGGAAGGATCGCGGTCTGGGCCCCGCAAGCGAGTGCGGGGCATCGGAGGGGGAGGGCATCGGTCTGGCTGCCAGAGGGACGGCGGGCCTGCGTAGGTAGATCGCGGTCTGGGCCCCGTGTCAAGCACGGGGCATCGGAGGGGGGAGGGCCCTCACCCCAGCCCCCCGCATCAAGTGCGGGGCAGGCTTCTCCCTCGGGGAGAGGGGGCCAGAAGGGAGCAGCGGCCGGGTGCGTTAGCCGGCGGCGGGGGTTTGGATTGGGCTGGGTTTGGCTCCGTTTCGGGATGGGCGGGAGAGTTCGACGGGGGGACGGATGGGTTGGGTGGGGATTTTTTCTTCGGAGGGCTGAGATTGGACGATCTCCTGCTCTGGACTGGAGATCGTGGAATTGGGGGGTTCAA